>NZ_FWXF01000019.1 GCF_900176285.1 Desulfacinum hydrothermale DSM 13146
CCGCGCTCCACGCGACCCGTCACCACCGTGCCGCGACCACTGATGGAAAACACATCCTCGATGGGCATCAAAAACGGCTTGTCCACATCCCGAACCGGATCCGGAATGTAGCTGTCCACCGCGTCCATCAACTCAAAAATACACGCCGCCTCCGGACTCTCCGGATCGTCCGTCTCCAGAGCCTTCAGCGCCGAACCCTGGATGATCGGCACTTCGTCGCCCGGGAATCCGTACTTGCTCAGAAGCTCCCGAAGCTCAAGCTCCACCAGCTCGATCAGCTCCGGATCGTCCACCATGTCCACCTTGTTCAAAAACACCACGATGTTCGGCACACCCACCTGACGGGCCAGCAAAATGTGCTCCCGCGTCTGGGGCATGGGTCCGTCGTCGGCCGCCACCACCAAAATGGCCCCGTCCATCTGCGCCGCACCCGTGACCATGTTCTTGATGTAGTCCGCGTGACCCGGGCAGTCCACGTGCGCATAGTGACGCTTTTCCGTCTCGTACTCCACATGGGCCGTGGCAATGGTAATGCCGCGCTCACGCTCTTCCGGAGCCTTGTCGATCTCATCGAAGGGCACAAACTCCGCCTTGCCCCGAAGCCCCAGCTGCTTCGTGATCGCCGCCGTCAACGTCGTCTTGCCATGGTCGATGTGACCAATGGTCCCCACGTTCAAATGCGGCTTCGTCCGCTCAAACTTCTTCTTCGACATCGCACTTCCTCCTCACCTTCATGTCTGCAAAAACGCGAAATCCAACAGACAAAATCCAAGCCCACCCAAGGTCGGATTCACGACGGCACACTGCAGGGGATGATTGCGGCAGAGTTTGCCCTGCGAGAAAGAAGGCAAAAAAAATGGAGCCCACGACCGGGCTCGAACCGGTGAACCTCTTCCTTACCAAGGAAGTGCTCTACCTCCTGAGCTACGTGGGCCCATCCTTCGCTGGGCGGAGACGTATGACGGGATTGTGCTCGAATTACGGGAACCTCTCAACGCCGGCACTGCGCGCGCACCTTCAGCACCGTTGTGGCCCCGGCGATTCCATGTAGTTCGAACGACAATGGCCCGCTTGCGCTGCCACCATCTCCTACATGTGTGGAAGTTTGGTGGAGAGGGGAGGATTCGAACCTCCGAAGGCTTCGCCGGCAGATTTACAGTCTGCTCCCTTTGGCCACTCGGGAACCTCTCCACAACTTCGCGCCCTTGCACCGTCCGGGCTGCAAAGGCGCCCCTAGCTATCACAGGCTTTTTTCAAAAGCAAGCAAAAATTTGCCCGCCCCGTTCACTCATCTGGAGCTGGCGATGGGATTCGAACCCGCAACCTGCTGATTACAAATCAGCTGCTCTACCGTTGAGCTACGCCAGCCCACTCGAGCTCTTCCATGTACCACTCCAGCGGATCCCGTGTCAAGGCGTTTTTAGGCGCCCTCCCCCCCACACTCCCCCTGCCACACTACAAAGACGATTGGCTATTCCCCTTGTTGCCGCCCTTCCCCGCGCAACTTTTTCACCACAAGCGGGATGAAAAAGGATGCCACAAAAAGGGCAACGGCCCCAAGAACCCGAGGGGTGGCCAAATCCTGCCATCGCCCTTCGGCCCAAATCTGCTTCAGGGTCCCGATGAGGAAGGTGAAGATGAAGGTCCCCACCAAAATACCAAGCCCCGTGCCCGCCAGGTAATCGACAAAACGGACTTTGGTGAGCCCCATCCCGAAGTTCATGGGCGTGAAGGGAAAGTAGATGAGCCTCAGATAGAGCACGGTGGCGAAACCATTTCTTTCGATGGCATCGTCATAGCGACGCAGCTTGTCCCCGATCAGGGAGGCGGCGAAATCCCGTCCCAGGGTTCGGCCAATCCAGAAGGCCACCGAAGCCCCCAGCATGGCCCCCAGCCACACATAGACGAAGCCCCAATAGGGGCCGAAGATCAGGGCCCCCAAGCCAGTGAGCACCGTGCCCGGCACGAACACACAGACGCCGAAGGCATAGAAGGCCACGAACACGGCCGGGGCCCACCTTCCGGCAGCCGCAAGCACACCCTCCAAAGACGCCGGGCTCAGATATCGGCTGATCTCCGTGTGGCGCACCCCAAAGGCCGCTACGACCACAAAGACCACGAGGACGGCCGCTTTGAGCATCGCCCCCTTGCTTACCTCCTTGCCGCCGCCGACCCGAGGCGTCTTGCCCATATCAAGCTCCTTTGCCGGATGCATGATCCCGTTACCTTTTCGCAGCCGTGTATGCCGAGACCTTGACACGGCCCAACACAAGAAGGCAAATGGTTTTGCTTTCAATGCTAGGAGCCTGTCCGAAAACGACCAGATTGCTCCCTTGTTGTGCGGACGAACGCATGGGGCTACCGGCTGGGGTCGTACTGCAGGCCTGGCGTTTCAGCACAAGGGACGGGTTCCGAACCCGCCCCACCAAGGCTGTCTGAGAATTCAAAAAGCACCCCGGGGCCCGTGGCATTTCAACTGGTCAGAAAGCCACAAAAGGCCAAGAGGCCATTGTCAGACAAGCTCCGAGAGGATAGTCACTCCACACCAACCCCAAACGGCATGGCATGATGGCATCCCAGGTGTCCCCTCCCCAATCTTTCCCGTCCCAGGTCGCCCGCGATGCGGCCTTACCCCACAAGCGGCCCAGCTCTTTGACCCTGGCCGCCGTCATCACCATGGGCATTCTTGCCATTTCCTGCGCTTCCATTCTCATCCGGTTCGCCGACGCCCCGTCTTTGACCATTGCGTGCTACCGGGTCGCCTTGGCCACACTGGTCCTTCTGCCCAGGCATCTATGGGCTGGCGGCCCTTCTTCCATCGCCCGCTCCAACCCCGGACCTTCCTGGTGGATCCTGATCCTTTCCGGCACCTTTCTCGCCCTGCACTTTGTCTTTTGGATCGAATCCGTCCAGAAAACCACGGTGGCCAGTTCCGTCACGCTGGTGAGCACCAGTCCCCTTTTCACCGCCCTCTGTTCCGCCCTCCTTTTTAAGGAAAGACCACGCCCTTGGCTGTGGATCGGCATCGCAGCCTGCGTAGTGGGCAGCGCCGTCGTGGGCGCCTCCGATTCACAATCCGGGCAGGAATCCCTGGAGGGCGATCTTCTGGCCCTTTTGGGCGCCTTGATGGCCAGCGGCTACCTCCTGGCGGGTCGGGCCCTGCGGCCGCGCATGCCTCTCATCTCTTATCTGGTCGGCACCTATGGAACGGCCGCACTGGTGCTGCTGTTGCTGGCCCTCCTCACCCAAACACCCTTGCACGGTTTTTCCCCTCAGACCTATGGCGCCATGATCCTACTGGCCCTCGTACCCCAGCTGCTGGGCCATTCCTCTTTCAATTGGGCCCTGCGCCATCTTTCCGCCACATCGGTGGCCATTCTCACCCTGGGGGAACCCATCGGAGCGTCCCTGCTCGCCTTCTTGATCCTTGGGGAAGGCGTGGGGCCGACCGCCGCCGTGGGCCTGGGACTCCTGGCCGGCGGGATCCTGATCGGATCCTTTGCCACCACCCCGTCCGGCTGCAGCCCCACACCGGCCCAACCCGCGGTCCCCGTCCCTTCCGAAAAGGATACCCCAAGGGCAAACGGCTCACCGCCTTCCTGCCCAGACCAAACCCCGCCCACTTGATCTCGGCCCAGGAGGTCTTTGGGGCCCGTGAAGATCGCCTCCCCGCCTCCCGTTTTTAGAGCATCCGCCGACCCTTCCGCGGCAAGGGAGTGACACCATGAGGATCTTCCCGGGCCCGGCTCCCATGGACGGGGGAGTTTTCGAGCTTTGAACAGGCGACGAGGGGATGTCTTGCCCTGAAATCCGATGAATTCAGGCGATCTGGCTTGTTCATTGACATCTTCACCCCAAAACTGTATTTTTTGACGGTTGAGGTAACGAGAGATGAGGCGTGTCTCAATCTCCAGGAAAATCCCTAAAAAGGGCGGAAAATCATGTTCATCTTAAGCAATCTATTGTTCGCACTGGCCAGGATTCTCGACATCGTCTTCACCACCTACATGTGGGTCATCGTGGCTCGAGCCATCCTCTCGTGGGTCAATCCGGATCCCTACAATCCCATTGTGCGGTTTCTTTACAGCATCACCGAGCCCGTGCTCTATGCCATCCGACGCAGAATCCCGGCGTTTTTCGGCGGGATCGACTTCTCGCCCATGATCGTCATCCTGATCCTCATCTTCCTACAAAACTTTCTGGTTCCTTCATTGAGGGAAATGGCCCTGGTCTTGAGGGTCTAAGAGTGAACGGCCTCTCGCACAAGGAGGCTCCAGATGGACTGGACACCCCTGGACATCGAAAACAAAAGGTTTCGCACCTCCTGGCGCGGCTACGACAAGCGCGAGGTGGAGCTCTTCTTGCACCAATTGGCCGAAGACCTGCACCGGCTTCAATTGGACCGTAAGGAGCTGGAAAAGGAGCTGCACCAGCTCCGCAAGGAAAACGCCGAACACCGGGATCGGGAAAAGGCCATTCGCAACGTGCTCTTCAACGCCCAAAAGGCCACGGAGCAGATCAAGGCCAATGCGGAAAAGGAAGCCAAGCTGATCATCGCCGATGCGGAGCTCAAGGCCGAAAAGATCCTGCAGACGGCCCATCAGCGCCTGGCTCAGCTCCACGAGGATATTCACGAGCTCAAACGCCAGCGCACACAGCTGGAGACCAAACTCCGTTCCACCATTGAGACCTACCGTCAACTCCTGGATATGGAGAAAGAAGACGGCGACGCCGAGTTGGAAAACAAGATCAAGTTTCTCAACCGTTAGACCTGATCGAGGGCCTTCATGACTATCCAACAAGAACTGCTGGACATTTTGGCGTGCCCCAAGTGCAAGCATTCCGTTCGACTCAATGAATCCGAGGACGGGCTCATCTGCGATCAATGCCGTTTGCTCTACGAGATCCGTGACGGCATCCCTATCATGTTGATTGACGAAGCCAAGCCTCTTTCTTGAGCTCGCCGACTATGATCGCTCTACCCACGCCATTGGCCCGCCGTTTTCCCGAACTCCAGGCCGGCATTCAACGCTTTCCCGGCCGTCGCGTCCTCGTCATCGGCGACGTGATGCTGGATGTGTTCATCTGGGGGGACGTGCAGCGCATCTCACCGGAAGCCCCCGTCCCCGTGGTGGATGTGCGCCGGGAAAGCCAGCTTCTGGGCGGTGCCGCCAACGTGGTGCACAACATCGCTGCCTTGGGCGGGCGGCCGTCCGTGGTGGGACTGATCGGGGAAGATGCTGCGGGCCGTGAGCTCCTGCGGCAACTGGAAGATCTCCACATTCCCACCACCGGCCTGGTCAGAACCCCCGAGCGCCCCACCACGCAAAAGACCCGCATCATCGCCCATCATCAGCAGGTGGTTCGATTCGACCGGGAAGATCCCCATCCGCCCTCGCGCTCCCTACACAGGCACATCATCGACTCCCTGGCGGCCCATTTTTCCGACGCGGAAGTGGTGGTGGTATCCGACTATGGCAAAGGGCTGATCACTGCGGAACTGATGGATACCGTGCGGGCTCTGGCAGCAACACACCGGGTACCGATCCTGGTGGACCCCAAGGTGAAGAATGCCGATGCGTACCGGGCAGTGGACCTGATCACCCCCAACAACGCAGAAGCTTCCGCCATGTCCGGCGTTACCATCGCCGATGAAGCCAGTCTCCTCCAGGCCGGCGCAGCCCTCCTGGACCGGTTCGACTGCGGCAAGGTACTGATCACGCGCGGCCCCGATGGCATGAGCCTCTTCGAACGGGGCGCCGCTCCCTTTCACATCCCAACGGTTGCCCGCAAGGTCTTCGATGTGACCGGAGCCGGTGACACGGTCATCGCCACCATGGCCTTGGCCCTGGCCGCCGGATTGGACATGCGCAATGCCGCCATCCTGGCCAACGTGGCCGCAGGTATGGTGGTGGGCGAGCTGGGCACTGCCACGGTGGGGGCGGACCAGCTGATCGAGGCCTTGAACGATGGAAGCCGGAGGGAACCGTGAGCGTTCCGTCTCCCGCCAAGCCGTGCAAGTTGGTGTTCGGACTCCTGCTGGCCGCAGGGCAGGATAGAGGACCGGTCCTGACCGCTTTGCAGGAGCGCTTCGGTCCCCTGGACCATGTGAGCCGGTCGCAACCGTTCACCTTCTCCAACTATTACGAGAAGGAAATGGGTGCGGGAATCGTGCGCTGCTTCGGCAGCTTCGAGCGCCTGGTGGATCCCGGGGAGCTGGCTTCCATCAAGCTGGCCACCAACCGGATCGAAGCCGCCTTGGCCCATGGCGGTTCCCGGCGCGCCAACATCGATCCCGGCCTGTTGAGTGAGGAACGGTTGGTGTTGGCCACGGGCAAGAACTACACCCACAGGATCTACCTGCGGGATGGCATCTACGCAGACCTCACCCTCATCTTCAAAAACGGACGCTATCATCCTCTCCCCTGGACCTATCCGGACTACGCCGCCAAGCAAACCCGCTATCTGTTTGGGTTGCTGCGAGGCATCCTACTCGTGCAGCGCGGAGGGGCGCCCCCAACCCACAAGACTTTTCTCATGGAGGAGATGGATTGATACGCAGCATGACCGGCTACGGCAAAGGGATCGCCCAAGGGGATCTGTATCGCGTCCAGGTGGAACTTCGCAGCGTCAACGGTAAGCATCTGGATCTGCTCGTGCGCCTCCCCAAGAATCTTCTGGAACTGGAAGAGATTGTTCGAGAAGAAGTGCGGCGCCGGGTGCACCGGGGGCGGGTGGAGGCCCACATCCAGGTGGCCCCCCTGGCCACGGAGCTCAAGGCCCCCCGCCTCGATCAGACCCTGGCCCGCCACTACTGGCAGCAACTGCACCAGCTCCACCTGTCCCTGCCGGGCTCCGAGCCGCCTCGGCTCGAGTATCTTCTGACCATGCCCAGCCTCTATGAGAGCCCCGAAGAGACCCACGACATGGAGCAGTTGGGGCGCAATCTGCGCCAGGCCACCCAAGAAGCCTTGGACCAGCTGGTGGAAATGCGCGTGCAGGAAGGGGCCGCTCTGGCCCGTGACATTTTGGAACGCGTCCAGGCCATCGAGGAAGACACGGCTTTTGTGGCCGGTCGCCAGGAAGACGTGCAAAAGGAGCTGGCTCAAAGGCTCCGGCAACGGGTCCAAAGCCTGCTCCAGGACCTGGGAGGGGAATTGGACGAAAACCGGCTCCTGCAGGAAGTGGCCTTCATGCTGGACCGGTTGGACATCAACGAGGAATTGGTGCGCCTGCGCAGCCACCTGGGCCAGATTCGGGATCTGGTTTCGGGAGAAGGGGCGGCGGAAGGCCGTCGGCTCGACTTCCTCACCCAGGAACTGCACCGGGAGGTCAACACCATCGGCTCCAAGACCAACGAACTGGGCATTTCCCAGGCCGTTGTTCGCATGAAGAACGAAATCGGCAAACTGAAAGAACAAGTGCAAAACATCGAATGAGGACCCCCTATGGAGATCAGACTACTCAATATCGGTTTTGGTAACACGGTGGTGGCAAACCGCATTGTGGCCGTGGTTTCTCCCAGTTCGGCCCCCATGAAGCGGCTCAAGGAAGACGCCAAACAGGCCAATAAGCTCATCGATGCCACCATGGGGCGCCGCACCCGCTCCATCATCATTACGGACAGCGACCACGTGATCCTTTCGGGCGTTCAGGCCGAAACGATCGCCCAGCGGCTCACCCAAGACCACGGTCACCGGGACGCTGGATCCGCAAAGGGCGGCAAGTAGGATGCAAGCCAAGACCCCGGGACACCT
This sequence comes from Desulfacinum hydrothermale DSM 13146, assembly GCF_900176285.1. Lineage (GTDB taxonomy): Bacteria > Desulfobacterota > Syntrophobacteria > Syntrophobacterales > DSM-9756 > Desulfacinum > Desulfacinum hydrothermale. The sequence continues at coordinate 7,758 of NZ_FWXF01000019.1, forward strand.
CTTCGTCGTTTCCGCCCCCTCCGGTGTGGGAAAGACGACCCTTTTGCGGCGCGTTCTCCAGGATGTGCCCGGATTGCGCTATTCGGTTTCGTGCACCACACGGTCGCCTCGGCCCGGAGAAGAAGACGCAACGGACTACTTTTTCCTCAGCCGGGAGGAATTCGAAGACGGGATCCGCAGCGGCCGCTTTCTGGAATGGGCCCGCGTGCACGGTAACTACTACGGAACGGATGGGCGGGTCGTGGAGGAATGGCTGCATGCAGGCTGGGACGTTCTCTTGGAGATCGACGTGCAGGGGGCCCGACAGGTCCGGGTGCACCACCCATCCGCCACGACCATCTTTATCCTTCCCCCTTCCATGGAGGTTTTGCGCCAACGCCTGCAGGCTCGGGGCACCGAGTCCCCCGAGCAGTTGGAGATGCGCTTGGAAGCTGCGCGATCGGAATTGCGAGAGGCTCCGTGGTACGATTATCTGGTCGTCAACGACGCACTGGACGAGGCGGTCCAGGATCTTGCAGCCATCTTCAGGGCGTGCCGCTGCCGGCGAAGGCGCTCGGCACCTGCGCTGCGTTCCCTTCTGGAAACCCCCTGACATGCCTTACGCCCGCCAGCGGCGGGTGCATGGAGGGAAGCACTCCATGGCGGAGAAATCCCCCAAATCCTCGCCACAGCCCTTATGGATCTACGGAGTCAATCCGGTGCGGGAATGGCTGCTCACCCATGCGGAACTGACCCTGGAACTGCTCCACAGCCGCCGGGACGACAGGATCCAAACCGTGGTGAACATGGCCCAGGATCGCCGTATTCCCGTTCGTTTCGTGGACAAGAAGGCCCTTTCCCAGATCCTCGGTCTCGGAAACCACCAAGGCATCGCGCTCCGGGCTCGCCGCTTCCCCTACGCAAGCCTGGAGGAGCTGCTGATGGACGAAGAGGCCCTCTCCCGTCCCTGGCTCATCCTGGACTGCATCCAGGATCCCCAGAATCTGGGAGCGATTCTGCGAAGCGCCTGCTTCCTCGGAATCTCTCGTGTGGTCCTCCCCAAGGACCGATCCGCCCATGTCACGCCGACCGTCTTCAAGGCCGCGGCCGGCGCGCCGGCTCATCTGGCCATGGCGCGGGTCACCAATCTGGCTCGCGCCATGGATCGGCTCAAGGAGGCGGGCATCTGGCTCATCGGGCTGGATCTGGACGGTGACCAATCTCTTTTCGATGTGGATTTGACCCAGCCGGTGGGGCTGGTGGTGGGAAACGAACACAGCGGCCTTCGTGCGCTGGTGAAGAAAAAGTGCGACATTTTGGCCAAGATTCCGGCGCTGGGACCTGTCCAATCTCTGAACGCGGCCAGCGCCGCCTCCATCGCCCTAGCCGAAGCGGTTCGACAGCGCATCCACGCCTCCCAGGCCTGATGCGGCCCCGCTCGGGCGTGGCGTCGCAGGCAATCCGGCGGGACGGATGCCGGAACTCTGGTTGTGCCGGCAACAAACGCCCCTCCCATCACCCGCTGGCCACCCAGGGTGCCGGCTTCCTGGGGCGTTTCAACTCCTGCCTACTGGGGGCGAGCCCCAAACAGAGCCGTCCCCACTCGCACCATGGTGGCTCCTTCTTCCACCGCCACCTCGAAATCGTGGCTCATCCCCATGGAAAGTTCTGTCAACCGATCCGGATCGGAGGCTCTGTCCCGCAGCATCTGGAGAAGCCGACGCAGCCCGCTAAAGTGGGGACGTACCGCTTCCAGATCTTCCAGGTAGGGGGGCAGGGTCATGAGTCCCCGAACCTCCACCCCATCCATCCGGCTCACTTCGTCATAAAGCTTGGGAAGCTCCTCGGGATCCACCCCCGCCTTGGTCTCTTCGCCCCCCAGGCGGACCTGCAACAGGACCGGCATCCTCTTACCCAGGGAAGAGGCCCTTCGATCGATCTCCCGGGCCAGCTTCACCCGATCCACCGTCTGGATCCAATGGAAACGGGCGATGGCGTGTTTGACCTTGTTGGTCTGTAGGTGACCGATGAAGTGCCACTCCAGATCCAAGTCCGCCAGGGAGTCCATCTTGCGAAGCGCCTCTTGAACGTAGTTCTCTCCCAATACCTTCAGCCCAGCGGCGACGCCTTGACGGATCCTTTCGGGGGCGACCGTCTTGGAGACCGCGATGAGGCGGACCGAGGCCGGGTCCCTTCCCGACCGAAGGCAGGCATTGCGGATGCGATCCTGGACGCGTTGCAGGTTTGCTCGTATCGTCTCCATCACTCCTCCCATGCCCCTTATTGTTACGCTCTATTCCGACGGCTCGATGACGCCGCATCCCATCAGCAATTCCACCGTCTCCGCCAGGGGAAGGCCCACCACGTTGGTGTAGGACCCATGAACCCGCTGCACCAGGAAGGCGCCAAGCCCCTGGATGCCGTATCCCCCGGCCTTGTCCATGGGCTCGCCGGTTCTCACATAGGCCTGGATTTCTTCCTCCCGAAGATGGCGAAAGGAGACCCGGGTTCTCACCACCTGGGTTCGGAGAAAGCCCCTCTCCCGGCGTGCCAGGCTCACGGCCGTGAGCACCTCATGGGTTCGTCCGCTCAACCGGCGCAGCATCTTTGCGGCCTCCGCCGGGTTTTCCGGCTTGCCGAACGCCTGGCCCCCCATCACCACACTGGTGTCCGCCGCCAACACCCACGCCCGGGGGAACCTTCGAGAAACCTCCCGGGCCTTGGAGGCGGCCACAGCACCAATCTCGTCCATGGGCCGATCCCCAAGGGGGGGCTCCTCAAAATCGCTGGGCACTGTTTGAAAGTGAAGCCCCAGGCCGGCCAAAAGCTCCCGGCGCCGGGGAGACGCCGACGCGAGGATGAGAGCCTCCCTGGTGCGATAAAGGGCCGGCGGCCCACCATGCGCCTCGTGCATCAGGCCTTTTCCCCCGTTTCCCATCGCGCAAGGCCGAAAACCCGGTACGCGTTTTGGGTGGTCGCCTGCGCCACCGCCTCCAGGGAACATCCTCTCAGCTCGGCGATTCGGTGGGCGGTGTAGCGCACCAAGGCAGGTTCATTGGGCTTGCCGCGAAACGGCACGGGAGTGAGAAAGGGAGCGTCCGTTTCCACCAACAGTCGATCCAGGGGGGCCTTGCGGGCCACTTCCTGTTGGGCGGCGGCGTTCTTGTACGTTACGGTCCCGGGTATGGAGAGGTAGAGTCCCAGATCCAAGGCCCTTTTCGCCACATCCCAGTCCCCGGAAAAGCAGTGGAGCACGCTGGGCGGCAACTGGGGGGCCCAGGGACTCATCTCACGGAAGAAGTCATCGAAGGCGTCCCGCACATGGAAAACGGCGGGAAGCTGCATCTTGGCCGCCAGCTCCAACTGCTGGCCGAAGCACCGCCTCTGGACGGACCGAGGCTGGCGATCGCGGAAATAGTCCAGTCCTATCTCTCCCAACGCCACCACCTTGGGGTTTCGAGCCAAAGCGGCCATCTGCTCCAGATCGGCTTCACCCAGCTGCCTGGCCCCATGGGGGTGTAGGCCCACCGTGGCGAACACAAAGGAGTGCTCTTGACTCAACGAAACCGCCTTGGCGCTGGTGGCCGGATCGATACCGATGCTGACAATCCGGTCCACTCCCGCCTGGGCGCATCGCCGGAAGACCCCTTCCAGGTCGTGAACCAGTTCGGGAAAGTCCAGGTGGGCGTGTGTGTCCACCAGAAAGACTTCATCCATCGATTTGTTCATTTCCATTCACCTATCCTCAGGAGCTTGTCCTAGAACGCCTCGGCCGATGATCCCCTCAAAGCGCGCGCCCACAACGCCGCCAACCCATGGATTCTTCCTCTTGACGGCCAGGAAGGATCGATGGCCAATGGGGGTTTCATTGGTCGCCCGGCCCACTTCGCCCCCCGGTGCCCTTGGGAAGCCCAAAACGCCCATAAAGTGGCGGCCGGTGTGCACCTGGGCTTTTCGCACAATGGTCGAAGGAAATCAACCGCCGCCTGACGCCCCGCCTCGCTGCGGAGGAAGGAATCCATCGAAGTTTTCAGTTGTTAGGCTTAACCGATGAACTTCATTGAACTAATTATGTATTGGAGCGTCGTCCCTTTTGGCTTATGATGGCCGTCCATAAGCAGAATTTTAGGAGGCTGTGTGACAAGGGCCCCTCGGCTTCTTGTTGGCCTTTCTGACAAATGGAACTCCACTGTGCCATGTGATGTTTTTAAGCTTTGTCGAGACGGGTTCGGAACCCGCCCCTACTACCGCAAAGTCAGGGCGGCAGCACGGGCCCGCCTGGTGGCTTCGAGCTTCCGTCCGCACAAGAAGGGAGCAACCTGGGCGTTCTCGGACAAACTCCTGGAGGCAGTCTGAGAAGTCAACAAAGAGCCCCATGGCCCATTGGAATTTCAATTGGTTAGAAATCCCCAAAAAGCCGAAAGGCCATTCACGGGCGGCCTTCTAAAACGTTAAAATTAAACGCAAACACCTTGACACCCCAGTGTATGGAGCGATCGATGATGATGGACGAAGCAGGCGCGCCCACGGCGTCTACGGTCAGCACTCCAACCGGCGAGACCTCTTCGAGGACACAGTCGGCTCAGGCAAAGATGAAGAAAGACAAACGATCCCAGCCAGCGGTTCCCAAAGCAAAACCGAAACTTTCTTCCAATGCCCACGTGGTCCTTCGCAAGCGCTACCTAAAGAAAGATCACAAGGGCGAGCCGGTGGAAACCCCCGAGGAGCTCTTCTGGCGCGTGGCACGGGCCATTGCGGAGGCGGATGCCCACTACGGCGCCACGGCCGAAGAGGTGGAGGATACGGCCGTTCGCTTTTACAACCTCATGACCGCCTTGGATTTCCTGCCCAATTCCCCCACGCTCATGAACGCCGGCACGGAATTGGGCCAACTTTCGGCCTGCTTCGTGCTCCCCGTGGGCGATTCCCTGGAGGAGATTTTCGAAGCGGTGAAGCACGCCGCCAAGATCCACCAGAGCGGCGGCGGCACGGGCTTTTCCTTCTCACGCCTTCGGCCCGAGGGGGATGTGGTCAAGAGCACCAACGGGGTGGCCAGCGGGCCCGTCAGCTTCATGTCCGTTTTCGATTCCGCCACGGACACCATCAAACAGGGCGGGCGCCGCCGCGGTGCCAATATGGGCATCCTGCGGGTCGACCATCCGGACATCGAACGCTTCATCACGTGCAAGCATGACAACGACCGCTTGACCAACTTCAACATCTCGGTGGCCATCACGGACACCTTCATGAAAGCGCTGGAGGCGGACGAGGACTACGACCTGATCAACCCCCGCAGCGGTGAAAAAGCGGGGCGTCTTTCGGCCCGCAAGGTTTTCGACCAGATCGTTGAGTCGGCCTGGAAAAACGGCGAGCCCGGGGTCATCTTCCTGGACAGCATCAACAAAGACAACCCCACTCCCCACGTGGGCCTGATCGAAAGCACCAACCCGTGTGGCGAGCAACCGCTTCTGCCCTACGAGTCGTGCAACCTGGGGTCCATCAACCTGGCGCACATGGTTCGAGACGGCCGCATCGACTACGAACACCTCAAAGAGGTGGTTTGGGAAGCGGTGCATTTCCTGGACAACGTGATCGATGTGAACAAATACCCCCTGGCCAAGATCCGGGAGATGACGCTGTCCAATCGCAAGATCGGCCTGGGCGTCATGGGCTTTGCGGACATGCTGGTGTCCTTGGGCATCCCGTACAATTCCGAGGAAGCCGTGGAAACGGCCGAGGAGGTCATGGCCTTCATTCAAAAGGAGTCCAAGGCGGCCTCTGCAGAACTGGGCAAGACCCGCGGCAATTTTCCCAATTTCAAGGGATCCATCCACGATCCGGCCATGGGCGCCAGCACCCCCACCATGCGAAACGCCACCACCACCACCATCGCCCCCACCGGAACCATCAGCATCCTGGCCGGATGCTCCAGCGGTGTGGAACCCATCTTCGCCGTCACCTTCGTGCGCAAGGTCCTGGACGGGGAAGAACTTCTGGAGGTGCACCCGCTGTTTGAAAAGGCGGCCAAAGAAAAAGGCTTTTACAGCCAGGAACTCATGAAGAAGATCGCCTCCAAAGGCAGCATCCAGGATTTTAGCGAGATCCCGGAAGAGGTGCGCCGTGTGTTCGTGGTGGCCCACGATGTGAGCCCCGAATGGCATATCCGGATCCAAGCCGCGTTCCAGCGCCACACGGACAACGCGGTGAGCAAGACCATCAACTTCCCCCACTCGGCCACGATCCAGGACGTCTACGACACCTACCTCCAGGCCTACAAGAGCGGGTGCAAGGGCCTGACCATCTACCGGGACGGAAGCCGGGATGCGCAGGTTCTCAATATCCAAAAAGAACCGGAATATCCCCAGGTGGAACCCCGTCCCAGGCCGGACAAGACCATCGGGGCCACAGAACGCATCAACACGGGATGCGGCAAGCTCTACGTCACCATCAACCGGGATGAATACGGCTTCTGCGAGGTTTTCGCCCAGATGGGCAAGGCCGGTGGCTGTGCCTATTCCCAGATCGAGGCCACGGCCCGGCTCATCTCGCTCGCCCTCCGGTCCGGCGTGCGCATAGAGGCCATCATCCGCCAACTCATGGGCATCCGCTGCCCGTCGCCCATTTGGCAAAACGGAGAACAGATCCTGTCGTGCACCGATGCCATCGCCAAGGTGCTCAACCACCAGGCACAGGCCAACGTGGAGTCCGCCTTGCAGGAAATGGGCGCCTGTCCGGACTGCGGCGCGTCGGTGGAACACGAGGGGGGATGCATTGTCTGCAGGGCGTGCGGATTTTCCCGGTGCGCTTAAACCCTGGGGGCCCAGCAAAGTCATGACCCCATCAGATGGGCTCCATGGTTCCAGCCTACCCACCCCCGCTGAGGCCATTGCCCTTCAAAAAGAATTGGCGGGCAGGGTGCGCTTGTGCCCCCTGCCCGCCCGGGTTCGCGTGGTCGCCGCCGCCGATCTGTCCTATCTTCCTTCCAAGGAACTCATTGCCGTTGTGCTTGCCTTCTCCTGGCCTTCTCTGGAGCTTCTGGAAACGGCGCATGTGCGCCGACCGGTGGAATTTCCCTATGTTCCCGGGCTGCTCAGCTTTCGGGAACTGCCCGCCGTAACGGCGGCCTTCGAAAAACTTCGGCATCGCCCCGACGTCTTGCTGTGCGACGGACAAGGCCTGGCACATCCCAGGCGATTCGGGCTGGCTTGCCACGTGGGATTGGTCTTAGATCTTCCGACGGTGGGCTGTGCCAAAAAGCGCCTTTGTGGAGACCACGATCCCGTGGGAACCGAAAAGGGATGCCGAAGCGTGCTAACCCTCCAGGGGGATCCCGTGGGATACGTGTATCGCTCGCGAACGGGCGTCAAGCCCATCTACGTATCGCCGGGCCACAAAGCGGATCTGGAAAGCTCGCTTGATCTGGTGGAAAGGTGCGTCCGACGCTACAGGATCCCCGAACCCCTGCGCCTGGCCCACAACACGGTCACCCGCCTGAAAAAGAACGCCCACTCCCCCTGACCTTGCCGGCTTTTCCCCCGTTCGGCGCCCCGGGCCCACGCCGCAGGCCCGATCCCGGCCGAAGAGTCTTCCTCAAAACGGGCCTGACCCCCCCGCTCTCACCCAAGCTCGGGGGGCTGCAGGTATTCTTGAAACCACTCCACCGTGGCGGCCAGGAGTTTCTTTCGAACGGCTTCGTCCAAGAAGCGGTGATCCCCTTCTTCCAACAGCCAGAGCCGCTTGGGCTCCCCCAGCCGCCCATAGATGTCCACGGCATGGGACCAGGGAACCAGTTCGTCCTGGATTCCGTGGGCCACCAGCACCCGGGTCAATCCGGGCGATTCCGGAACGGTCGCGGGTTCTCCCAAGGCAAGACTCGACGGCCAGGTAGGCGTGGACGGTCGGGGAAGCGTCTTGTGGGCAAGAAGCCCCCACAGCGAACACGGCGCCGCCCAGGTCACCACGGCGCCCACTCGGTGGGGGTCGCGGGAGGCCACCACAAGGGAAACAAAGCCGCCCAAACTCGATCCGAAGAGCCCCACAGGGCCGGCGCCCCACTCCTTCTCCACCCAGTCAAGCACCTCCTCCAGGTCCTCCACTCGGCTACCCACCAGGCTCTCGCCGAAAGCGCTCTCATTGCGGCCGCATCCAGTGAAATCAAACCGAAGGGCGGACAGCCCTTGGTGGGCCAAGCGCTCGGCCACCGCCACCAGCTTGGCGCTCTGCATGGAACTCAACATCCCATGACAGCACACCACCAGGGGAAAAGGGGACGCCCCTTCCTTCAAGGCCTGCGGGGAGAGGTGCAGCATCGCGGGCAGGACCCCTCGGGACGTGCGAATCTCCATTGGCCGGCATCGGGCCCTCGTCTCCCGTGTGCGCACGCTGTCACCCCCCCGGCTTAAATTTCCGCTTTTCGCCGCACGGCGTAGAGCCCCACCTCTATTTCGTCCTCGGGGCCTCGCAGGCGGATCACCTTCTCCTTGTAACCGAAGGTCTTTACCAACTCCGCGAAAAAACCAGGTGCCTTCAACTGCTTGTTTTTAGTCAGGAAGATGGTACCTCCCGGCGCCAAGACCTCATCCAGGAATCCAACCAGCACGGGATAGCTTTCCCGGTCGTAGAGCACCTCCGAGCCCACAATCATGGGATAAGGGGTCGGCACGTGGGGGGACGTCCAATCGATCCGGCGCACCTCCGCCCGGTCTTGGCACCCGTTTAACAGCACATTGGCACGGGCGAAGAGCAGAGCATCGTCGTTCATATCGGAGATCGTCACCCGATGGCCCTTCACCGCGGCATAGACTCCCACAACCCCCAGGCCGGCCCCGATTTCCAGGATCCGTCGATCCGGTAGCACCTGCTGCTTTCCAAGAAAAGAGGCCAAAACGAAGGAAGATTCCCACACCTTGGCCCACAGGGGCAGATCTTCGAGAGAAAACCGGTCCTGTTCCACCAGTTTTTCGATGGTGCCTTCAAAGTCGGCCAACTGGGCGATCTTGAGAGTCTCATCTCCGATGCGAAGGTCTGTCACCTCCACCTTGTATTTGGCTTCGATCTGGGACAAAAGCACATCCAACGGCGTCTTGTGCACACTCATCTCCTTTGATTCGACAAGGGTTCCGAAGCCTGCCCCCGCTCGGCGGATATGAGGAAAGGGCAGGAGGTTCTTACTTTCATGGTAGTGCGGAGGCCCGCCCGTCACGACCTCCTTGTCCATCGGTCCAAGACCCATTATGTTAGAGACGACGCGTGGCCGCCCACACCGCACGCGGTTCAAACCTCACACCCGAAGGGAGGCGTACCATGCCCTCATGGATTCCTTTCGCAGAAGGTTCTTATATCATTGAGCGGGCCTACCTGGTTACCCCCTTGGAACGCGCCGTGGAGCTTACGGAAGGCTTGTTGGAAGTAACCCGGGACGCCCTGGACGATCGTGTCATGCAGGGGCGGGCTTACGTGCAAAACAGCCACATGGTTCGCCTCTTGGAAGACGAGGAGACCTTCGACCTGGTCATGGATCTGGGCGAAGGGTTCCGCTACCGGCTCGTCGCCCCCCATTTGCAGGCGGGCAAGGTCTTCGAACCAACAACCCGGTCCCTGGTCCATTTCAGCCCCACCGGTCCGCTCCAGTCCCTGAGCGATCCGGACTACGACCGGCTGTGCCGCCGGCTTCAACTGGCCACCACCCCCTGAAGGGGCACCCCTATTCCATCTCCTCCAAAGCCTTTTGAAAAACCTGAAGATCCTCCTCACTCCACAGGCAAAAGACCACGTCCTCCAGGGTGGTCTCTTCTCTTTTGAGAAAGTCTGCCACGGTGTTCAGCATGATCCGGGCGCAACGATCCTTGGGAAAGCCGAAGATGCCCGTGCTGATGGCCGGGAAAGCCACACTCTTCAGGCCCTTTTCCGTGGCCCGAAGCAGGCTGTTCCGGGTGGCGTTTTCCAGCTTCCGGTCTTCGTCCCCCTCCCCCATGCGCGGCCCCACGGCATGGATCACGTACCGCGCCTTCAGGTTGCCCGCACCCGTTATGACGGCCCCTCCCACATGGGTGCCTCCGATGCGGTTACACTCTTCCTGGATGCTCGGTCCGCCTTTGGTGCGGATGGCCCCGGCCACGCCCCCTCCCAGAACGAGCTGGGCATTGGCGGCATTGACGATGGCGTCCGTGTCCATCTCCGTGATGTCACCCCGGATCAGTCGAATCACCTTGGTGCCTATCCTCTTTTGGTCCATGGTTTCCTCCCGCATCCGGCTTGCATGGGATTCAGGTCCCCTCGGGACCGCTCGCCAAGCGGTCCACGGCTCGATCCAACGGAAGCCATTCTTCACCCACCCGAACCGTCACAAAGGAGCCGCCGTGCTCCAGACGATGAAGACGAGCCCGGCTCAGGATGGCCGCCTTCACGGCCGATCGCCTTTCGCGCGGCACGCCTTCCACCGCCTCATGAACAAGGGTCTCCAATAGGGTCCGCTCCCTTTGGAACACATACTTTTCCAGCTCTTCTTTCATGGGCACCGCTTTCCTCATCCAAGATCGTTCGCCGCGTTCAACCGGGCCAGCACTTCCTTTTCCAGGGTCTCCAGAAAGCTTCTGGAAATGCGTTCGATCTCCTTTCGGGTTTCCGGATCCAGGGCGTCCTGAGTCGCTTCCAGCATACGCCGCACCTCACCGATGCGCACCTCCAGCTCGTGGAACTGTTGGAGCCAGGCGGCCGGGGCCGGTTCCACCCGCTCCAGGGCCAGATCCTCGCTCACATCCAACGTCTGGCCCAGGGTCGGTGTCCACACCCGATGCCCGAACCGTTCTTGAATCGCCCCGGCAAACGCGGCGCTCGATTCCTTTTCCCCATGGATGACCACCACACGAAGTTTGGGATTTTTGAAATTGGAGATCCACTCCAACAGATCGTCCCGGTCCGCGTGGGCGGAAAAGCCGCCGATCGTATGGATTTTGGCGCGCACCACGACCTCTTCACCAAAGATCCGAATGGACCGGGCCCCTTCGATGAGACGCCGCCCGAGCGATCCCTCCGCCTGGTAGCCCACGATGACCAGGGAACATCCCTTCTTCCAGAGGTTGTGCTTCAAATGGTGCTTGATGCGGCCGGCGGTGCACATGCCGTTTCCGGCAATGATCACCGCCGGTCCTTCCAGGAGGTTGAGGGCCTTGGAATCGTCCGCCGACTTGGACAGGACCAGCTCCGGAAAGGAAAAGGGATCGTGGCCCTGCTTGAGGATCTCCACGGCATCCTCGTCGTAGTATTGGCGCATTTGCTGGAAGATCTTGGTGGCGGCTATGGCCAAGGGGCTGTCCAGGTAGATGGGCAGGCGGGGAATCTTGCCGGAACGGAGCAGCTCGCCCAGCACGTATAAAATCTCCTGGGTTCTTTCCACGGCGAAGGCGGGGATCAGCACCTTTTGCCCGTGCTGATAACTGGTGTGGATGGCTTCCGTCAGTTCGTCCAGACTTTCCGGAAACGACCGGTGCCGCCTGTTCCCGTAGGTGGATTCGATAAAGAGCATGTCGGCATCGAAGATGGGCTCGGGGTCTTTGACGATGAGTTGATGCTTGCGGCCGATATCTCCCGAAAAAACGAGTTTTGTCCCCCGCCCGTCTCCGTCCCAAATCTCGAGGATGGACGATCCCAGGATGTGTCCCGCATTACGAAGCCGCACCGTGTAGGCGGGTGTGGGCGAAAAGACTTGATCCCGCTCCATGGGCTGAAAGAGGGGAAAGCAGCGTTCGGCGTCCTCGGTGGTATAGAGAGGTTCCACCGGCTCCAGGCCGCGCCGCAGATTCTTCCGCGTCTTCCATTCCGCCTCCATCTCCTGTATGTGAGCGGAATCGAGCAAAAGGATCTTGCACAGTTCCGCCGTGGGTGGCGTGGTGTAGATCGGGCCTCGGAACCCATCCCGGACCAGTTTGGGAATGCGCCCGCAGTGATCGATGTGCGCATGGGTCAAAAGAAGGGCGTCGATTTCCGAGGGACTGAACGGCCAAGGCTCACGGTTGAGGGCATCCATGGCCTTGCCGCCCTGAAAAAGGCCGCAGTCCACCAAAATCTTGGATCCGTTGTCGATCAGAAAACAAGAGCCCGTCACACACCCTGCTGCCCCGTAACATGTCACCTTCACAGCGTCCTCCTCGGTTCGTCTCTCCAGAGGTCTCACTCCGCCCACTTTCTGTAAATGTGGGGATCGGAGGCGCTTCGTAGGGCTCGCCAGGAGCCCGCCGGCAACCTCTCCCCGCTTCCCGTCACCAGAAAGCCCCCCACGACCAGGCTTTTCCAAATGCGGCCCAAGGACTCCTGCACCTGCTCACCGTCGTAATAGGTCAACAGGTTGTTTCTCAAAAAGATTAAATGGGTCTCCGCACAGGGCGGCGGATCGTGCAAAAAATCGGATCGAACCCATTGGATCCCCGCCCGAAGACATTCCCGCACCCGGAAGGCTCCTTCCTCGACCGGATCAAAGTACACGCCCAGAAGCTCCCGGCCAACCTCTTTCAGGCTGCTGCGCCGAAACACCCCCTCTCGAGCCATATCCAGTACCAGGGGATCCAGGTCGGTGGCCCACGCATCCAGCCGCGGCAGCCGTTCGCCGCCTTTTGCCAGCTGAAGCCAAAGCATCTTGAAGGAATAGATCTCCTCTCCCCGCGAGCAACCCGCCGACCACACCCGCAAGGTGTCTCCACACCAACGGCAAAGCCCGGGGAGAAGATGCGTCTGGAGCACGTACCAAAGCCTCCGGTCCCGGAAAAAGCGGCTGATGTGCACCGCCAGGGCCAGTCGGCACTGGTGCTGCGCTTGCGGATTCACATCGCACAAATCCAGCCATTGGCGCACCGTGGAACACCCCCAGGTTCCCATGGCGCGAAGGAGATGCCGCTTCACACCCTTTCGCACCTTGCGGTATCCCGACCAGGAAAGATCGAAATGGTTCAAAACGGCTTTGAATTCGTCGTCGGTCACCCCAGCCTTCCTTTCTTTCCCCCACCCAGGGGTTATACTGCGTTGGATCCATTCGGTCCAACGGCGCAATGGGCAAGGGGAGACATGAGGGCCATGCTGGATGCGAAGCTTCTAAGGGAACAAGTCCGTTACAACTGTCTTCTGGCGGAAGCCCATCATGGAGGCACCCTGTCCGTATGCGGATTGGTATTGCGTTTGAGAGACCACTACAAGTGGGAACAGGGACTACCGCCCTGGCGTGAACCGGAACCGTCGGATCTCTTGGACTGGATCGAAACAAGGGAGGCCCGGTGGGAAGAGATCGACTCCGAAGGCTTCACTTCCCTCCGGATCGGTTCCGAGCTCCTGGACCCTTTCCAGGTGGAGCGGATCAACGACGTCCTGGTCCCCGAAGGGCTCGTTTACGGGGCGGGTTACGTGGCGGGCCTGCGGCCCTCCTTCTTTCTGGGAACGCTTCGTGAAATCCAATATCTGGACGATGTGCGGGTCTTGATGGTTGGAAAGGAGCTGGCTCGCGATATCTTCGCCTCCCCGGCCATGCGGCAAGGATCCATCATCTACGCTCGCCATCACCCCATGGTCTCCTTTCTGTGGGAACAGATCTTCGAGAGGCGCCCCTCGGCTCGAAACGCTCTGCACTTCGCCCTGGCTCAGTACGGGCTGGACATGGAAGCGGTGTCCGCGGATCCCAATGGGCATGCGGACCGGCTGTACGCCATTTCCGAGGAGCAATTAGCCACATGGGTGCATCACGAACTGGGAGAGATGCGACAAAGCCTTTTCGATAACGCCATGTGGCGGGAAATCGTCGCCTCCTATGCCAACAGCGCCGTGGAAGTCTACGCCCGTGTTTTGAAGGATCTGGCCGCCGACACGGACGAGACGGGATTGCTGGCCCACATCACGACAGCACGAAAGGCCGCCTCTCTCGGTTTTTACGTGGCCTTTCTCAGGCCCTTCACCAAGCTTCTCTTTCCGGAAATCTTGAGGGCCTTTCGCGTCTTTCGCCAATCCAGAGACTGGGCAACCATCGCCGCGGCGCGAGATCGAGCGCGTCAGCGGATCACCCGGCAGATCGAGGATCTGGTCCGACTGCATCGCCAGGGCGAAAGCCGCGGACGTCCATGGGCCAAGCGGGCCATCGAGGAAGAGTTGATTGCCCCCTTGGGAATCCTCAAGAGGAGTTGACCTCCCGAACCAACCCCGCGCCCCCATGAAGGAGGGCATAGCCGCTAAGCCGCATTGGGCAACCCCCTGGGAAACGGCCTGAAAAAGGGTTCCGACCCCCCAAGCCCATCTTGCAGACACCGCCTGATGGGGGCGGCTCGGCTGATGGCGCCCCATAAAGGAAGGGGCTTGACAGATGCGAGGACTTCACATATTAAAGCATTCGCATATCTTGATCTCATGACGTGTGGAGGCGCCATGGCCACCCCCGATGTCCGTTTGGAACACCTGCAAAAAGCCGCCGAAGTCCTGCGGGTCGTCGCCCATCCCGTTCGGCTTCAGATCCTACAATTCCTGGAAGGCGGCGAGAAGACAGTCACCGAGATCCATACCGGTCTGGACCTTCCCCAAGCCTACACGTCCCAGCAGCTCAATCTCATGAAATCCAAAGATATTCTGGCTTCACGGAGGGATGGCTCCCAGGTCTTCTACCGCATCGCCAACTGGAATGTGTTGAAGATCATCCACTGCGTGTGTGCAGACAGCGCAGGTGAAACGGCACAGACTTGAACCGGGTCGGGCCTACCCGCCCTTCCCAATCCCTAAAGACCTTGGAGGTAGAAAAACATGACACAGGCATCGAATCCCGTTCCCGAAAAGAAATCGTGTACCTTCATCTGCAGCCGAGACACCCTGGACGGCGCCTTCCCGTCCCTGGTACTGGGGCTGAACGCCGTCCGGCTGGGCATGGAAGCCACCATCTTCTACACCTTCATGGGGATCAATGTGATCCGCAAGAATCACCAGAACAAATGCCGGTTCATCCCGCCCGGCACCCTGGGAGCCATCCCAGGCATGGCGGCCATGGCCACCAAGATGATGAAAAAGAAGATGGATGAGGCGCAAATCCCCTGCCTGGAAGAGCTTTTGGAAATGGCGCAGCTGGAGGGAATCAAGCTGGTGGCCTGCAAGATGACCGTGGACATGATGGGCCTGACCCAGGACGATTTCATCGATGGGGTGGAAATCCAGACGGCCGAAGACTACCTGAAACACGCCGTCGACTGTCAGATCAATATGTTCACCTGATCCTGGAGCGCAGCCAGCTGGGAGGGACGATTTGGATCCCTCCCCAGCCCTTTTCTTTTATCCCGGCTGCCTGACAAGGGCCTCTCGCCCTTTTGTGGCGTTCTGACCCGTTGAAATTTCACCGGCCCCGGGGTGCTTTTTGAATTCTCAGGCAGCCTTGGTGGGGCGGGTTCGGAACCCGCCCCTACGGTTGAAACGCCAGGCCGGCAGGACATCCCCGCCGGTGGCCCCAAGCTTCTTTCCCTACAACAAGGGAGCAAGCTGGGCGTTTTCGGACAGGCTTCTGGTGGTGGGATAGGGCCGAAACGTCGGATCCAAGCGTGATCAGGCAATCCCTTCAGGAAGGCTCCTTGGCCGCCGATCGCACACCTTTTCCCTGTACATTCACGGGGCAGCGCTCCATGCGCGCTATCTTTTCCGCCATCTCCGCCTGGGTCCGGAATATCCAAGAGCTGGGTTCCGCGTAGCAATAGACCGCCAGATCGCATTGGGAGCATTCCGCCGCATCCGCGGTCCCGTTCGCAGCGTCTTTCTCTTGAGCCATTCACTCCCCCTTTTGTGCGGGCGCCTGAAGGGTTCTCAAATACTCCTCCCACTCGATGGGCAAATAGTATTTTTTCTTGCTGTTGCAGTCCTTGCAACAAGGCACCACGTTGCCTTTGGTGGTGCGACCGCCGCGGACCAAGGGGACCACATGGTCCATGGTGAGGTCCTTGGGATCCACACGGGCACCGCAGTAGTGGCAGCGCCCCTTGGCGATACGGCGCTGCCACCACTGGGTCTTTCTCAGGGCTCGAGCTTTTTCCTTTTCTTTACGCACGTGCCCCGGCGGCACTTCCACCAAGAAACCGGAGCCCGCCATTCCTTCGATCATGACTTCATCATCTCGGTTCAAGACTGTCCCAGCATCGCCTTCTTGAGGTCCTTGGACGCCGGGTGCTCACCGAAGTAGATCTTCCAAAGGGCCTGCATGAAATCGGCTCCGGGAACAACCCCTTTTTCCACGCCTTTGATCACCACATGGGTCCCCACGCCCGGTTCGTAGGAGAGTCGCACTTCTTCACCTTTCTTGATCGGCTCGGTGAACCATCCGACGAAGGTATCCATCTTCTTTTTGAGCGCGGCATCGGGCTGCGGGGTGTTCTTGGTAAAGCCTTCCTTCCAGCCTTCCACCCATTTGTCCGCGTCCACTTTCTTGTAGATCACGTGGATCACCACCGCCTTGGGTTGGTCGGATTCGATGGCCGTGCGGGCCTCGCTCACCTTTTCTTTGGCGTAAAAAGCGCCGTAGTAGACATCGATGAAGAACTTCTTGCGAATGCCGATGCCGTTGAGCGCGCATTTTTCCCCACCAATGGTGATCTCATCGGGGAAAGTCACTCCCTTGAATTGGGCGGCCGAAGCAAGAGAGACCGTCAAGAGCAGAGTCAGCACAGCCAC
The DNA here is from genome assembly GCF_900176285.1 of Desulfacinum hydrothermale DSM 13146. Classification (GTDB taxonomy): domain Bacteria; phylum Desulfobacterota; class Syntrophobacteria; order Syntrophobacterales; family DSM-9756; genus Desulfacinum; species Desulfacinum hydrothermale. The sequence continues at coordinate 24,405 of NZ_FWXF01000019.1, forward strand.
ACACCCGCACGCTTTCCTCAAGGAATCCCACCTTTTCATAACCCCTCCTTATGGATTCTCACCGGATTCATAGCTCGGTGCCCCTGAGACCTATCTTACCATCGAGTAACGTCTCATTCCTCTTGGGCCTGCAGAACCACGTAGAAGGTATGGTCCCCTCGCTTGATCAGCAGGAGAAGGCTCCGTTTTTTCTTTCCTTTCTTAAGAGCCTGGTTGTAGTCGCGCAGGTTTTGGATCTTTTTCCGGTTGACCTCCTTGATCAGATCGCCCGGACGAAGTCTGGCCTCCGCAGCCGGAGACCCGGGCTCCACTTCCGTGATGATCACTCCCCGCTCGGAGACATCCCAACCGAATCGCGAAGCCAGTTCCTCGGTCAGGTTCTGGACGCTCATACCCCAGGAAGTCTTTTCCACGGAGGGCGGTTCAGAGACGCCTTCCTCCGGCATGGTCCCCAGTCGGAGCTGGATGGTTTTTCGGGAACCATCGCGCAGGATCCCGATCTTGACGGTGGTTTCGGGCCGTGTGCTCGCCACTTTCCGCGAGAGCTGATGGGCGTTTTCCACGGGTTCTCCGTTGAACTCCACCACGATGTCGCCCGTTTCCAGCCCCGCCTTGTCCGCCGGACTGTCTTCAATCACGTCCGAAATGAGGACTCCCTTGGATTCCTTCAGACCGAACGATTCCGCCAGTTCCGGTGTGATGTCCTGAATCATCACGCCCAGCCAGCCTCGAATCACTTTGCCGCTCTTGAGTTGGGGCAACAGTTCCTTGGCCATGTTGATGGGGATGGCAAACCCAATGCCTTGGCCCCGGGCCACGATGGCCGTATTGATCCCCACCACCTCGCCGCGCATGTTGAACAGAGGCCCGCCGCTGTTGCCCGGATTGATGGCCGCGTCCGTCTGTAGAAAGTCATCGTAGGGACCGGCGCCGATGATGCGGCCCTTGGCGCTGATGATGCCCACGGTCACGGTGTGTCCCAGGCCAAAGGGGTTGCCCACGGCCATGACCCAGTCGCCCACCCGCAGTGCATCCGAGTTTCCCAGCGGGGCGGCTTTGGGAAAGTCCTCGTCGGGCTTGACCTTGATGAGGGCCAGATCCGTCTTGGAATCCCGCCCCACGACCTTGGCGTCGTATTCCTTTCCATTCTGGAGCTTGATCTTGATTTCGTCCGCCTTGTCCACCACGTGATTGTTGGTGAGGATGAGGCCTTCTTCATCGATGACCACCCCGGACCCCAGGGAGTGGGTCTTCATCTTGCCCTGGGGCACGTCCCCGAAAAAGCGCTTGAAGAAGTCGTCGCCGAAAAACTCACGGAAAGGCGAGTCCGGGTTCAGGAAGGGCTGCAGCGGATGGCCCTTGATCACTTGAGTGGTGGAGATGTTCACAACAGAGTCCTTAACCTGATCGGCCAGATCAGCAAAGGACGACGGCGCGTTGTTTCCATAAGGGCTGACGACGGCCCACGCCATGGGTCCCAAGGTCCCGAAGAAAATCATAAAACACAAGAAAAAGAGCCCTCCGCGGCCCGTCACCACGCTCTTGCGAAGCCATTCTCGCCTCATCACCCGCTCTCCTTTCCACATCGCAAACACCGTGTGCGCTCCTTTGACGATTTGGGGAAATTTGTTATACACCATAAATCAAGGAAGGGAAAAATCAAGGACACCCAACCCAAGGTCGCTTCGGGGAGGAGCTGCGAAACCCATGAAACCTCAAACGCTCGTGGATGCTTCCAGATGCGCCGTCGCCATCATTCAACGCAACCCCGAGCTTGCCCGCGTCTACAAACGAGCCGTACAGCGCTATGGGGAGGGGGAATTGAACCTGACGGTCCTCGAGCTCATCGCTCAGGCTTTTCAGGAAGGAAAGCTGGAAGAGGACGTCTTCAAGGGCTCAGAAAACCTTCTCAGTTTCTGCTGCGGGGCGTGGATCCAGTTCCTGCTCGTGGAATTTGCCGGCATCAAGAAGACCGATCTCCACGCCATGGCGAAAAAGCTTTTCAAGGAAACCCACGCCAACCGTTCCATCCATTGAGCGCAAGCCGGTCAGCAACAATCCGGAAGTGCCGAGAACGAATAGCGCTCCAAGGCAGCGCTCGCCGGGGGAAAGGCACCGAAAAAGCGGCGGGCGTCGTCGAATCCTCGAAGAACCACATCCAGGACCGCCCACTGCCCGGACCGGTCGAAATGACCGTGCACATGGCACACCTCGATATCTCCGGGCACGCTTCCGATGACGTGCAGAAGAGGTGCTTTGTCTTTGGTCTGGATCCGCAGCCGGGCGTAAATCGGCCGTGTCCAGGTGGCTCCCTTGACCCAGCGAACGTCCATGAGGCGTTGGGACGGCAAATCATGACGCTCGCTCAGATCCCGGCAGTTGCCGCGGTGGAACGTGATGCCTCGCTCGCTGAGCGTGGCCACCACCCCCCGTTCTCCCGGAAACGGGTGGCAGCAGCCGGCAAACTTGTGGATCACCGGATCGAGTGCCGGGACGCGAAGCACATTGCGCGGATGGTCCTGGTCGAATTGGGCCTTGAGTTTGGCCTGGGTCACGGGGCGGGGGGTGGCATCCAGGAGGTAGTAGAGCACCAGATGGGGCGAGACCAGGTCCTGGCCCACCTGCACGAACAGATCTTGCACAGACTTTAGGTTGAGAACGTCCAGGATGAGCCGGGTGATTTCACTGGTGATGAGATTCCTGGGAAAGCCGTGGTGTTCCAGCTCCTGGCGCAGGATTTCCTGGCCCACCCACTGGGCGTAGTCCCGCCGGCGGCGGTTCACTTCCCGGTTGATGGCGCTTCTGGCCTTGGGAGTGCGACAGAGCGATTCCAAGTCCGGGTCCAGATCCAGCCGCTCTGCGGCCTTGAGAATCTCAACGGTCTCGCCGTCGCTGAGCACATGGGTCGGTCGAACGAACCGGCCGTTGACCAAGGCCCCCTTGCAGTGATTGCCCAGGTCCGAGTGGATCTTGTAGGCGAAGTCCAAAACGATGCTCCCTTGAGGAAAGACGTGGGCATCGCCCAGGGGTGTGTAGACGGTGACCTCTTCGGCCTCCGACAACTGGATGAGGTGCCGCCGCTGCGCCCCTCCCCCGCCGTATTCGCCTATGGTCCGCAGAAAATCGCTGATCTCTTCCAGGTAGGCCTCATCGATCTGGGCCGAACGGCGCCACTGGCTCAGTAGCCCCTGCCGAGCCCACTGATCCATGGCTTGTGTGCGGATCTTGATCAGATAGTTTTCACCCCGAAAGTGGACCCGGGTGTGCAAGCTCATGTAGCCGTTGTTTTTGGGGTTGGCAATGAAGTCGCGAATGGTTCTGGGAACGGGCCGGAAGAGCGTATCCACCACGCCCAAGGCGAAATAGCACTGGCGAACATCCTCCGTGTCCACCACGATGGTGAAGTCCACTCGGTTTTCCGTATTGGTCAGGCGCAGTGTCTTCTTGCCGGAATCGTAATAGGTGCCCAGCCCCTTGACCCGCCGCCGGATCTGGACCGGCAAGCCCGCTTCTTCAAAGGCCCGACGGAGGCGCTGCTCCATTTCCAGAACATGCTCATCGGTGTCCAGGAGCTTGAGGGTATTGAGGATTTTCTTGCTTTTTCGAGGATACAGGTAGGAAAGGGCCAGGTGATAAAGTTCGCGCTTGAGCGAAAAGATATTGAGTTTGGCGGCCAGGGGGGCGTAGATCTCCACCGTTTCCTGCGCGATGCGCTGGCGCTTGGGCTGGGACAGGTAGTGCAGTGTTCTCAGGTTGTGGAGCCTGTCGGCCAGCTTAATCACCAGGACTCCCAAACGCCGGCTGGCCGTTTGGAGGATCTTGCTGTGGGTGAGATCCTTCAGCGCAGCCCGGTCTTTCCGCGACCGAGTCATCTTGGTGCACCCGTCCACCAGTTCCGCCACCACGCTCCCAAACCGGCGCTCCAGGGACTGGAAACTCACCTCCGGCACATCCTCAATGACATCGTGCAGCACCGCCGCGGCCAACATCTCCGGATCCAGGATACCCATCTCCTTGACCAGGATTTCCGCCACCGCGCAGGGGTGGCTGATGTAGGGAGCCCCGGACTTGCGCACCTGCCCTCGATGCAGTTCTTGTGCGTAATCCAGCGCCTGGAAAAAGAGCTGCGATCCCGGATCGCCGAGATCCAGGTGGCAGGCCATGGCCTCGCGGTACCGTTCAACGTCGAAGGCGTTGGAGGTTTTTAAGCTGACAGGTTGAGCCAAGGTATCACCATCCCACCCAATCTTTCGTCACGGCCGGGTCTCGGCCCATGTCACCCAATTATTCTACCGCAACCGAGACTCCAGGCACAGCACAAAGACATCTTTCTTTTCGATGTTCCAAAAACTTCTTCAATTGGCCCTTGACTTTCCGTCCGCTTTTGTTTACCTTCCTCGCGCCTGCTGGGGGATCGTCTAGTGGCAGGACGGCTGACTCTGGATCAGCTAGCCTAGGTTCGAATCCTAGTCCCCCAGCCACTTTTGTGGTCCCATCGTCTAGCGGTCTAGGATACTGGCCTCTCACGCCAGAGACACGGGTTCGAGTCCCGTTGGGACTACCAGTCGAAGGAAAAAGGGTGCGATCGTCACGATCCGCACCCTTTTTCCTTTTGGGGGCCCAACCGGAGTTGATCCTCCAGGCTGCGGGCCAGATCCTTGCCGTGCTCGCCCAGCTTGGAGGCGATAAAGGCCGCCTCTTCCGGATCCACGATCAGATCGTCCAACAGGTATTCCCCGAACACCGCCCAGTCCTGGGCGGAAAAGCCGAGCAGGGCCTCGCGCAAAGCGCCCGTCTCCGAGTCCAAGGATCGCGGCTGTCCTTCCACCCATCCCTTCCAGAATCCCTCCACCATGGCCGGAACCCACACCCCGTCCGCCCACAGCAAGCGCCCTGTTCCCTCATGGCGATCCAAGCGAAGACGCAGGGTCAGCACATAGAAAAAGGACATGATCGCGGCCAGGCGCTCGTGGGCTTCCTGGCCCCCGGGGACGATCGCCCTGTAGTCCCGGGCTGAGATGACCCGAAGTCGGGGCGCGCGCCCTCCACACCGGACCACCATGTCCCCGGCGGCGTGGTGCCACGGATAGACCTGCTCGAAGGTGGCCCGATCCAGGCACAAGGTGAGGATCCGGGCCCCTTCTCGAAAGACGGCCGCCGCCTCTCGGCCCCCCAGCAGGATGCCGTCGGGCGACCCGTCCCACACGTGGAGATTCTGGGCCCCCGGCGCATCACGGAGGTGAAATTCATGATAGCCGTCAAACCATTGGGCCAAGAAATAAGAGACCCGATGGACTTTTTCGTTCACGTCCACACACGGGTATTGGCCCTGGTAGTGGCAGCGGGGAAAAAACGGAGCCCCCGGACCAGCCGATACCCGGTCAAGGGCTTTCAGTTCCCGGTGCATAACGGCCTGACGGTGCGGCGTAAAGGCCGAATTCATGGCCAGGGAAATCCTTTGCGACCCGACGGCCACCTCCATGCGTGCCACATGATAGAAGGCACCGTGTTTCACGCTTTCCACATGGACACGATCGATCTCCTCCGGCTTCACCGCCGCGCCCCAGGCGGAACCCAGGGCTTCCCGAAGGGCTTGCATCCCGTGGGAAGTCAAAGCGGATTCCAAGGCGCTGAAATAGTCCGCATAACGAACGGGGGGAAGATCTTGCGACAATCCACAAGGCAGCAAGGGATCCGGCGGGGGGGCCTTTGGAGACCCATAAGGGTTCCAGATGGAAGTGGTAAAGTGCGGCTTGCCCATAAGCTGGTTCTATTCCTCTCCTGTATCTCCAAGTCCGTCTCTGTGGCGCAGGGTTTGACACCCTTCCGGATATTCATCCACTCCACTGAGCACGCGGTTGGCATCCAGCCACCAGTCGGCAAAGCCGCATCCAAGTCAATGCCGGGACCGGCTCAGGCATCCTTGCAGGGCCTCCTCCAGCTGAGCAACCCGTTCCCGCAGTTTGTTTCGTTCCAATTCCAAGGCGGCCAGCCGGCACCGAAGCTCTTCCAACACCTTGTGATTCCGCTCCATATCCCTGCCCCTCCCACCCGTTGGGACACCGACACAGCCGGGCAGGCTGCTTCGCCCCCCCGAGCTGAAACCACCTTGACCCAAGCCGAAGAAAATGGCAAGGGGCACGGACAGGGTCAATCTCAGTTCCGCTCTGATTTGGCCCCGTATTTTGCCATCAGCTCTTCAATGACTCGGGCTTCGTGCGCCTTGTCCGCGCATTCATCCACGGCGCCGGTGTCCAGGCTCTCGGCATGGAAGCAACAGTCTTTGAGAACTTCGTAGGGTGTCACGGTGGTGTGGCTACGCTTGAACCCCTTTCCATTGCGCTCATAGACGGTGAGAAAGAAGCTCTTCTTGTCCCGCAGGGACTCCTGGAGCCGGGCGTCAAAGCGCTCCTTGTCCAAATCCGTGAAGATCCGGACACAACAACAGGCTCGTTGGAAAAAGACGTAGATCCTGCTCCGGGGCTCCCAATGCATAGCGGGTTGCGCTTCTAAAAAGGAGGTGAGTTGGATGACTTGTCAACTTTCCTTCACAAAGTCAGCTTTGCTACCACGGAAGGCCCCGTAGCGCAACACCTATGGATGGCCCACCAATTGCCGCCATACGGAGCGGGCGGCAAAGCTTTGGGCCACGTTTTCTTCCATCTCACAAAAAAGCTTCCAGGGGGCCGCGAACGTGAAGACATGATCCCCCATGGTCTTTCGCACGTTCAGCCGGGCGGAAAGATCCATCTGACCGATCACGCCCCGCGGATAGGGCCGGCTCAGTTCCCGATAGGCATAGATCCCCACGCTTTGGCACCCGGCTCCGAAAGGCACCACCACGTTTTCGCTGCCGGGCCGACCGTAGTTGGCCAACACCACCAGGGCCGCCAGTTGATGGGGTGTGGCCCAAAAGACCACCACCTTGGGTTCTTCCTGGTGGGGATCCACCTTCTCCAGAGGCTTGAACACCACGAATCGGGTCGGAACCCGCATGATGGGAAGCCCTTCGATGAAATCGGCCACCAGCTCCGGGCTCTTGAGATAGCCTTCCCCGTCGCGAAAATCTTCCAGAAAGGATCCGCCGGCCCCCGAGGCTTCCATCTGTTTCACCACCGCCTGACCCGTTTCCCAGTGCCGATTTCCGATGGACAAAAAGTAGTGGAAACAAGGCTCCCCACCGGGAAAGGCCTGGTACTGATTGCCAAAGCCCAGCCCCACGCCGCCGCCCCAGCAGCCGTAACTGGCCTCATCGAAGGCGGCCGTCTTTCCTTTGGAGGCGCCCACCAGCATCCACATGACACAACCCCACTTGCCGGGGCGGAAGCGGGCGGCCTTTTCCGGCTCCTGGTCGGTCCACAAGATGGCCACCGGCCGGCGGCGCATCTCCAACATGTGTGCGACTTGACTTTCCATCGTTCTTCCTCCCCCATTGTCGCCAATGCCAAAGCCTTCGGTTCCCCGTATGACAATCCTTTCCGCGGAGATCGGCGCGGGGCAACGCTTTACAGCGTCGTCCTTGTGGGGCACAATACGTCTTGCACGATACGCGAAATGAACGCCCACCATCCACCGGGGGTTTTGTGAACGGATACCGCTCCTTCCAGCAGCTGATGGGACACGAAACACCGGAGGTGGGCTACCGCATTCAGTGGCGCTGGGGGCAGACAGGGATCGCTGTCATGGCCCCCCACGGGGGCGGCATCGAGCCGGGCACCTCGGAAGTGGCTAAGGCTGTGGCCGAACCCCTGCACTCCTTTTATCATCTGGACGGCCTGAAACGGAAGGGAAACGGCCGGCTCCACATCACCAGCACCCTCTTCGACGAGCCCGTGGCCCTGGAGATGGCGCGCCGATCTTGGAAGCTGGTCACCGTCCATGGATGCGAGGGCACACGCCCCGTGGTTTACCTGGGGGGGCTGGACCTGGAGCTCCAGACGCGTGTGGCGTCCGCACTGGCAGGCTGCGGTTTTTCTACGGCCACCCATCCGTTCTTTCGTGGTGATCAAAAGAATAACCTTTGCAATCGCGGAAGCTCGGGAACGGGGCTTCAGCTGGAACTGTCCCAAGGCCTTCGCGCCTCCCTGTTCGAACGCCTGAACCGATCGGGCCGTAAGCACCCGACCCCGGTCTTTTATCGATTCGTCGCAGCCCTGAAAGCGGTGCTGGATTCCTTGAAGAGGGAAGGCCCCACACCATGAGAGTTCTGCATTACTGCCAGCATGTCTTGGGTATCGGCCATTTTTTCCGCAGCATGGAGATCGCCAAGGCCTTCCGCCCCCATCGCGTCACCTTTGTGGAAGGCGGTACGCCGCTGACCGGCTATGAACCGCCCGAACACATCACCCGGGTATTTCTTCCCGCGCTCATGATGGATCCCCAATTTCGAAGCTTTGAGACGGAAGAAGAGGATCTGGAAAGCCTGAAGGAAAGGCGCCGGGAAAAGCTCCTGGAAACCTATAGGCAGACCCGCCCGGATGTGCTTCTGATCGAACTCTTTCCCTTCGGGAGGAAAAAATTCCGCTTCGAGCTGATCCCTCTCCTGGAAGAAAACCTTTCTCGATCCCCTGGCGCCCAGGTGGTCTGCAGCGTACGAGACATCCTGGTGGAAAAGACCGACACCGCCGCCTACGAAGAAAAGGTTCTCAAGGTCCTCAACCGCTACTTCGATCTCGTCTTGGTCCATGGAGATCCGGACATGATCCCGCTCAGCGCCACCTTTTCCCGCACGGCCCACATCCGGCCTCCGGTGGTGCATACCGGCTACGTGCTCCGCTCTCTCCCGTCCCCTCCGCCGGAGAAGATACCGGGACGTGTGGTGGTGAGCACCGGCGGGGGCCGCGTGGGATGGGAGCTGCTGGAGGCGGTTTGGCGGGCGTGGAACCTCCTGGGGCGTTCGGATCTTCATCTGCACATCTATCAAGGCCCGTTCATGGAAGATCAGGACCGACGGCGGATCCAAGAGTGGGCCGCCCGGGACCCGCGCCTTGCCCTTCGCCCCTTCGCCCTGGACTTCACCGCCCGGATGGCTGAAGCGGAACTTTCCATCAGCATGGCCGGTTACAACACCTGCATGGACATCCTGGTCACGGGCACCAGGGCTCTGGTCTTTCCCTTTCCCCAGAACCGAGAACAGGCCCTTCGGGCTGACGCGCTGGAAGAGAGGGGAGTGGTGCGGGTGCTGCGCTCTCTGGATCCGAAAGACGTGGCCCAGGCCATTGAGCAAGAGCTGTCATCCAACCCGCCGCCACGGCATCTCCCCCGATGCGACGGAGCCCGGGAAACCGTGCGGGCCATTGAAAATCTGGCGCCCAGGCATTAAGTGTTGAGAACAGCCCCAAGGGGCAAGTGGACATAGGGCCTCAGGCGGAAGGCTCGACTCCCACGGGGTTGAGTCCGCCGACCCCTGGCTCACCGGTAACGGATGGGGGCTCACGGCTGAAAAGGCTTTTGCCGATCCTCTTTACCTTCCTGACTCCGAGGCGACGACATGAAACCAGCCGTCGAAAGGCAAGTGGTGCTGCCGTGGACTCAGGTCGTACGCATCTCCTTCAATGCGCTTCGCGCCCGCTTGTTCCGTTCACTCATCACCACGGCGACCTTGGTCCTTGCCGGGGCCTTCGTGGCCTATACCTTCGCTGGATACGCCATTCTCAACGGCCTCTGGCCGCACGCCCCCGCAGAACTCAAGGAAAAGATTCTCTCGTCTGGCTATGAGTCCTTCGCCGGCTCTTTTGGGAGCACCCCCAAAGACCGCTGGCTCATCGCCCTGTCGCTTCTCGTCTGCACGGTGGGGATTGTCAATGCCCAGCTCATGGCCGTCACGGAACGCTTCCGCGAGATCGGCACCCTCAAGTGCCTGGGAGCGTTGGACAGCTTCGTCATCAAACTCTTCGTCCTGGAAGCCGCCTACCAGGGACTGCTGGGCGGCGCCTTGGGAAGCCTTCTGGGCGTGATGGTGTCCACCGGCACCCTCTTTATCAAGTTCGGAACAGGCGTCTTGCGCCACTGGCCGGTGGGCCACCTGGCATGGATCGTATGCTGGAACACCGGGCTGGCCATGGTGTTGTCTTTCACCGGCGTTCTTTACCCGGCCTGGGTCGCCGCCCGCATGGAACCCGCCCTGGCCTTGAGAACGGAGCAATAGAGTTCATGATCGACAACGGCACGCACAATGTGGTCCGACTGGTGGACGTGGTCAAGGTGTTCCGCATGGGACAACAGGAAGTCCGCGCCCTGAAAGGAATCAATCTGGCCATCCGTTCGGGAGAGTATCTGTCCATCATGGGCCCCTCGGGATCGGGAAAATCCACGCTCTTCAACATGATCGGGGCGCTGGACAAGCCCACCTCGGGCCGGGTCTTCATCGACGAAGTGGACGTGTCCCAGCTGGACGCCTACGAACTGGCGTGGCTCCGGTGCCGCAAGATCGGCTACATCTTCCAGACCTTCAACCTGATTCAGGTGATGACGGCAATGGAAAACGTGACCCTGCCCATGATCTTTGCGGGCATGAGCCGCGATGAGTACGTGGAAAAGGGAATGGAGCTGCTCCAGCTGGTGGGGCTGGCGGAGCGCTATCAGCACAAGCCTCCGGAACTTTCGGGGGGCCAACAGCAACGGGTGGCCATTGCACGCGCCTTGGCCAATGACCCGGCCATCATCCTGGCCGATGAACCCACGGGCAACCTGGATCTGGCCACAGGAGAAGAGATCATTGGCCTGCTCAAGAGGCTGTCGGCGGAACGCGGGGTCACCATCATATCGGCCACTCACGACATCAAGATGCTCAACGTATCGGACAGGGTGGTGTGGATCCGCGACGGCATGGTGGATCGCATCGAGGACCGGGAAGAACTCAAGATCACGGTGGGGGAAGTGGGATAGCCATGGGCCGGGCGCAACCGCTCAAGAGCCTAACCGTATGGTTTGCCGCAGCGCTTCTGTTGGGGATGGGATCCCTTTGCGAACCGTCGTTAGCGGCTTCGGCTCGACAACATCTTCTCGGCCTGACCCGTTTTTCGGACCGGTCCACGGGTTCCCCCGGCTGTGAGGCGGCGGCCCGCTACATCGAGGAACAATTCCAGCGATTCGGGCTGAAAAACGTGGGCATGCAGTTTTATTTCCAGCCGGTTCCCGTCTTGGACCGAGCGGTCCTTCAAGTCGGCACCCAAGCCTATCCCCTCTTCCCCTGGGGCCCCAACATGGCCATGCTGCCCCGAACCCCGGAAGAGGGCTTGCGCGGCCCCCTGGTCTATGTGGGGAAGGGCGAACTGCCCCGCATGGATCATCAGCCCCTGCAAGGGGCCATCGTGCTCATGGATCAAGCCTCGGCGGGCAACTGGTGGATCGCCGCTTCGTTATCGGCCAAGGCCGTGATCTTCCTCGGCGATGTGGAGGATACGCAAGAGCATTTTCGTGACAAGGACATTCCCACCCCGCTGGCGTTTCCCCGATTCTATGCTCCACCCCAGACCGCCCAACGTCTCAAGGACCTGGCGAAAACCCATGGGGAAGGAATCGTGCGGGCTCGAGCCCACTGGGAAAACCGCGTGGCCCAAAACGTCTACGGCCTGATTCCCGGCCGATCTCCCGATCTTTCCCAGGAACTGGTGGTGATCGAAGCCTCCTTCGACGCATCCACCCACGTGGTGGGGCGGGCCCCCGGGGCGGACCAGGCGGTTTCCGCGGCGATGCTGCTCAAACTGGCCGAAGAACTGGCCGCCCGCCCCCCGGAACGCTCCGTCCTCCTTCTGGCCACCTCCGGCTATGGTCAGGGACTGGCAGGATCCAGGTACTTCACCTGGGTCGCACGGGGAAGAAGGAAAGACATCCGCCAGGAACGGCGGGGCATCAAACATCGTCGGAAAGAGCTGAAGGCCCTGCTCTCCGCCTACATCCAACCCATACCGTGGCGCACGGGAGACCCTGAACGAGATCGGCTGGTGTGGCAGGAGGTGGTGGAACGCGCCAAGGACGAAGCCGACCGCCTCACCCGCCGGATCCAATATCGCAAGGTGGCCTCGGACGGCCAGGCGGGTACCGACGCCGAGATCGATGCCTTGGCCACCAGAGCCCGCCGGTGCCGAAGACTCAGCTGGCAGGACGCCCCCACCCGGCTGGACGACGATCAAAAGCGACTGGCGTTGGAACTATTTGCGCAAGCCCGAAAACCCCTGGAACAGGAAGAACGGGAGTTGAACCAGAGATGGCGCGTGGTCCACTCCTGGAGAAAAATGCGCAACCTGCTGGATGACTATCAAACCATCCTGCACTTGAGTCTCAACCTGTCCTCCCGTTCCCTGCCCATGGGCCTCAGCGAATGGGGCTCCACCTTTCCTGTGCGGGAGCAAGTGCGGCGGCTGGCGCGGAACCTTCGGTTGACGGACATCATGGAAGAAGCGGCCGAAAGGAGTGCAACAATCTCCGGCACGCCCCGCCTTTTCGAAAGGACAGGTCGCCATGGGGCCGGGGGAACCTCCAAGGCGGTGGAAAACCCGGGCCTTCACTGCCTGGCATGCGACATCGGCGCCCTTTCCGATTGTTCGTCCGTAACGCTCACCACCCTCAACAACCGGCGCCTGGTGTGGGGAACCCCCAACGATACGACGGACCGCATCCACTGGAAAAATGTGGACCTGCTCGAGCGGTTTCTCCCGCCCTTTTTCCAGTTTGTGCTGTCCCACCCGGACCTCAAGGGCAGCTGCCGAAAAGGGGTTCAGGGCCTGGCGGCCGTCCAGGGCAAGGCCCTTTTCATTCGCCAGGGGGAACTCTTCCCCGACCAGCCGGCTCCCGGCACCATCGTGTGCGCCATCCAGGGCACCACCGTCTTTCGCACCATGACGTTCCGGGACGGCACCTTCTTGCTGCCCGGAGTAGCCAACAAGCGCGTGGCCTTCCAAAAAGTGATCCTGGAGCCCTATGGAATCGATCCCACCACGGGCCGGATCGCCTGGACGGCCGACAAGGTCCAGACGGGCAAGAACAATTACCGGCTCAAGATCAAAGGGCGGGTCGCCAGCACGACCCTGGTCATGTTCCATTGCGAGCAGACGGACGTGATCGGGGCCTTCAATCCCCGACAGCTGGGACACCTGACCAAGGTCCGTTTGCTGGACGCCGTCACGGGCGCCCGTCCGCTCAAGTATTGGTACAGCCGGGTGGACGGCCGGGACACCTTCGGCATCTCGGTGTTTCTGGAAAAAGGAACGCGATTCAAGCTCATCCTGGCAGACACCCTTTGGCGAAATGAGTTCCTTCTTCTCAACGCCGATCCACGAAATCCTCAGGGACTGGGATATCTCGCCGGTTCTCCGCCCATCCTGTCCCGGGTCTCTTCCCGGGTGGCCCACGATCTGCGCACCCTGGTGGCCCATCGCCTGGACAATCTGCAGCGGCGGGGGATCCGCAACAAATACCTGGAGAACCTCTACCGGGAAGCCGCCCGGGAATTGAAGGACGCGGACGCGGCGGCCCAGGCCAACCGGCATCCGCTGGTGTGGAACAAGACCGTATCGGCATGGGCCAAGCTGAATGTGGTCTACAGCGAGATTGAAAAGACCCAGCGGGACATCCTGGGCGGCGTGATGTTTTTCGTGGCCCTCTTCGTCCCCTTTGCCTATTGCCTGGAACGCTACCTGTTCTGTTTCAGAAACATTTACAAACAGATCACTGCGTTTTTCCTCATCTTGCTGACCACTATCTTCACCATCAAGGCCCTTCATCCAGCCTTCCAACTCACCTACAACCCCATGGTGGTCATTATCGCCTTTTTCATCGTGGGCCTTTCCCTTCTGGTCTCCTGGATCATCTTCGTGCGCTTTGAACAGGAAATGGAAGCCGTCCAGAAGGGACCGGACGGACTGGCCTCGGGCCGCGAAGGTGTCAACAAGTGGCAGGCCTTCGGCGCCGGATTCGCCATCGGGGCGTCCAACCTGCATCGGCGGAGACTGCGAACGGCGCTCACCTGCGTGACCCTGATCATCCTCACCTTCACGGTGATGTCTTTTACCAACGTGAAGAGCCTGACCAAGACCACCATGGCCCGAATCGCCGATTCGGCCCCCTACAGCGGCGTCTTGATCCACCACATCATTTGGCGCCCTCTCACGTCACTGACCCTATCGGACCTCCAGGCACGCTTCGCCGGCCAGGCCCGCATCTGGCCCCGGGCCTGGATCGATCCGGCCCACCCGTCCCAGCGGTTCGTGGCCACCGTTTCACACAATCTTCGGGAAACGGCCGTACAGGGCGTGCTGGGGCTGGGTGTCCATGCCCCCCGGAACTTTCGAAAGATCGTGGTCCGGGGCCGCTGGTTCACACAAGACAACGAACGAGCCGTCCTCCTGCCGGTGAACCTGGCTCGCAAACTGGGCCTGGATCCCCAGCCGGACGGGACCATCACGGTAACCCTCTGGGAACAGCCCTTTCGAGTCGTCGGCTATTTCGACCCCCAAAAGCTGGAATCCTACCGCGACCTGGACAGCCATCGGATCCAGCCGGCCTACCTGGAGATTGCCCCGGACGAGGAGATCAGCGAGGTGGAAGTGGAAGCCATGGAATCGGGTGAAGAGATCCTGCCCATGACCCAACGGTTTCGATTCGCCCGCGCCGACTCCCTTGTGCTCATGCCTTTTGAAACGTGCCGCTCCCTGGGCGGCAGCCTCCGGGCCATCGCCCTGGTGACCGACAACCCCGCTAGGGCCCGGGGGATCGCCGAAGACCTGTCCCGATGGTTTTCCTACCCGCTCTTCGTGGGGGCGCAACAGACCTGGTATCACACCGCCGGCAAGGCCATTCGCTATCAGGGCGTGGCCAACCTGGTGGTTCCCATCCTCATCGTGGTCTTCATCTGCCTCAACACCATGATCGGACATGTGCATGAACGCAAAACCGAGATCGGTGTCTATACCTCGGTGGGCCTGGCTCCGGTGCACGTGGGCTTTCTTTTCATCGTGGAGGCCCTTTCTCTGGCGGTGCTTTCCACCGTGATCGGTTATATCCTGGCCCAGCTCACAGCCAAACTGGTGGGCACGTGGCCCCTGTTCGCCGAGCTCACCTTCAACTACTCCTCCTTGGCCAGCGTGGCCTGCATGGTGCTCGTCTTTTCCGTGGTGCTTCTGGCGTCCCTTTACCCCGCCCGCATGGCCGCCGAGATGGCCATGCCGGACGTGACCCGCAGCTGGACCCTTCCCGAAGCCCAAGGAGACCTGCTGGAGCTTCGTTTGCCGTTTCTCCTGAAACCCGAGGAGGAGCTGGGAATCATCCATTTTCTGGAGAGCTTCATCCGGGATCACCAGGATGTGGCCCACGGCGCTTTCATTGTGGACGAAGCCAGTCTGGTGCCGGACGACTCCATTGCACGGCCGGCGCAAATGCCTTACCCCGTGTGCCTGACACTGCGCGCCAATGTGTGGCTCGCCCCCTTCGACTTCGGCATCAAACAACGGCTTCATCTCCACTGCTGCCCGTCCAAAGAAAATCCGGGTTACATGGAAGTGGCGGTTCAGATGATTCGCCTGTCCGGGGAGCGGTCCGCCTGGGAAAGGACCAACAAGAACTTTATTCGGGTGTTGCGAAAGCGGATGCTCCTGTGGCGCCTGCTGGATGACGAGACCAAAGCCCGCTACGCACAAGCCGGTCCGCCGCCGGATACGTTGGAGGGTTCGGAAGCCACGCTGGAAACCTCGGCCTCTTGACAAAGGATACGGGACGTAACGTGGGAAAGATTCGACTCACCGCCGTCACCTTGGGGATTTTTCTCGCCGCTTTCTTTTGCGCCGTGACCCCCTACAACAATGTGCAGCTTCAGAACAGCCCCCTGGCGGGTGGTCACTTTCCCGTGGTGGCCTTCGCCGCTTTGTTCGTCTTGGCGGGGCTCTACAATCCACTGGCCCGAAAGCTCCACCCCCGCGCCGCGCTCAGCGCTCAGGAACTCTTTCTCCTCTGGGCCATGATCAGCGTGTCCACGGGCATCGCCTACACGGGCCTCTTTCGAACGTTTCTCGTCAACATCACCACGCCCGCCTGGCTCTATCCCTCTGGATCCCCCCAAGCCAAGACCCTGCTCCCCCTGGCTTCTCCAAAGCTCTTCCCGCTGGATCCCCAGGCTGTTCAGACCCTCTACCAAGGTCTGGAAAACGGCCGCCAACTGGCGTGGTGGCAGGTCCCCGCCCACATCCCCTGGTCGGCTTGGACGCTCCCGCTGTTGAGCTGGGCCCTTTTCATCCTTTTGGTCTACATGGCCCTGTTCGGCATGGTGGGCCTTTTCAGCCATCAGTGGATCGAAAACGAAAAGATGAACTTCCCCCTTCTCCGAGTCCCACAGGTGCTGAGCACGGAATCGGAAAAAGGCGGCTTCTGGAACTTCGTGCGCCACAAGTATTTCCTGGTGGGGTTGGCCGTTCCCGTGTGTCTCCATCTTCTCAACGGCCTGCACACCTTCTATCCCCACGTGCCGCAGATCCCCACCCTCTTTCTTGCGCAGCCTTACGTGCCCAAGGAAGGGCTTCTTTCAGGGTTTCATAAGGCCAAGATCTACCTCTATCCCGCCTTCATCGGATTCGCCTACCTCACGTCCAAACAGATCTCCTTCAGCCTGTGGTTCTTCTTCGTCCTGGGAGGGCTGCTGCCCGGTCTTTTGCAGCTTTTCGGTTGGCGCCTTCCTTCCGCCGCCTTGGGCACCACATTCGGACCGGTGCTGGACAGGGTGGAAGAGATGCAGATGGTGGGAGCCTTCGGCGTCTTCTTTTTCTTCATCGTGTGGCTTTCCAGAAATCACCTGAAGGAGATCGTCTGGAAGGCACTAGGCCGGTCCGCACTGCCCGACGAAATCCACCGGGGCCTGGTATCCCCCCGAACGGCCCTGTATCTCTTTTTGGTGGGCTTTGCCGGCACCTTGGTCTGGATGCGGTTTTTCGGCATGGATTGGCTGCCCGCCGTGCTTTTCCTGGCCGTCTGTTTCATGCTGCAGCTGGTATCGGCCCGGCTCATCTGCCAGGGGGGCTTGCCTTACTTCACCCTCACCGCTGCCCCTTCCGATGGGTTCCTGGCCGCTCTGCACACAAAAACCCTGGCACCGCTCACCCTCTACCTGGCCCTGGTCATTCAGAAGGTGACCTTCGTGGATATGCGCGAATCGCTGATGCCCAGCCTCTTTCACGCCTCCAAACTGTCCGAAGACGCCAAACCAAGATCACGCTTTCTGGCCGGGGTGGTGGCGGCCATGGTCATCGGCATCGTGGTCTCCTGCCTGGCCATGTTGATTCTGGCCTACAAGACGGGGCTCAACCTGCTTCCCGACGATTGGGCGGTGGAGACGGCCCGGCGTGTCCACGAAAACGCCTTCCAGCTGATCAATTACCCGGAAGCGCCCAAGAGGTGGAGCATCTTGTTCGCCGTCGGTGGGGCGGTGGTGATGAGCCTACTGGTTTTTGGCTTTCGAAGATTCATCTGGTGGCCGCTTCATCCCATCGGGTATCTCACCACCTACAGCTCCGCCATGCGCATTCTGTGGTTCAGCTTTCTGATCGGCTGGTTCTGTAACACCCTGGTGCTTCGTTACGGAGGAGTGCGCCAGTTCAAGGAGCTGAGGCGCCTTTTTATCGGTTTGATCGTGGGAGACATGCTCATGGCCGTGGCGTGGATGGTGGCGGGGCTCTTCACCCCGTTCAGCTATCACGTCCTGCCCCTTTGATGGACCCGGGGGAACGGGAATCATGACATGCGGAGAAGGCTGTCGGGATAGAGCCCTGTAGGCCCTTTTCCCCCGGTCGTGGGCGTTGGGCCCTGGCAGAAGAGCAGATCCTACCGAGCCCGGCCCGGACGGGAAGCTGTTTTGCCGTGGTTGCAAGGCCCAACCCGGCGGGTCGTTGCCCCCCAACGGGGCGCTCGGGACGCGCGTATCTTCAGGATCTGTTATTGGTCAAAATCCGAGGCGAGGAGGCCCATGGCGGACGACAAGGAACTCAAAGAATATCGAGATCTCTTAAAGCCTCCTGAAAAGTTCGAGGACGGGTTCGGCTGGAAATCGGTTCTGGGCGCCATCTTCGTCGGCTTTTTGATGATGCCCGGCTCCATGTACCTGGGACTGGTGATCGGTACCGGGATCGGCCCGGCGGCCCGATGGGTCACCATCATCCTCTTCGCCGAGGTGGCCAAACGGGCGTACACGCGCCTGAGTCAGCAGGAAATCTTCGTGCTCTATTACATGGCCGGAGCCGCCCTGGCCTCGCCTTTTTCCGGGCTTCTCTGGAACCAGTACCTGGTTCAATCGGAAGCGGCCCGCATGCTGGGCCTCACCCAATACATTCCCACCTGGGTGGCGCCACCACCGGGTTCCCAATCCCTGGTGGAAAG
Source organism: Desulfacinum hydrothermale DSM 13146 (assembly GCF_900176285.1). Lineage (GTDB taxonomy): Bacteria > Desulfobacterota > Syntrophobacteria > Syntrophobacterales > DSM-9756 > Desulfacinum > Desulfacinum hydrothermale. The sequence goes on from NZ_FWXF01000019.1 coordinate 42,762, forward strand.
AACCTTTTTCCACAGGGACTGGCTCATCCCCATCCTGCTCATGGTGGGCTTCGAATTGATCCAGGCGGTAGACCACTTCGGCTTGGGCTATGTGCTCTATCGGCTCACCTCCGATGTGGAAAAGCTGCCCTTTCCCATGGCGCCCGTGGGCGCCCTGGGCAACATGGCCCTGGCAGAATCGGCCGAAAAGAAGGAAACGAGCTGGAAATGGCGCCTTTTTTCCATCGGCGGGATGATCGGGATCGCCTTCGGAGCCATCTACGTGCTGGTTCCCGCGGCATCGGGGGTTTTCCTTTCGGAACCGATCAGGATTCTACCCATCCCATGGGTGGAACTCACACCGGTGACCGAAAACATCCTGCCGGCCGTGGCCACGGGAATCCAGCTGGACCTGGGACTGTTGTTCGTGGGCATGGTGCTGCCCTTTTGGGCCGTCATCGGCGGCGCCGTGGGCTTTCTCATCACCCTGGTGGCCAACCCCATGCTCTACCGGGCCGGCATCCTCCACCGATGGCATAAGGGCATGGGAACCGTGGACACGGTTTTTGCCAACAACTTCGATTTCTACATGAGTTTTGGGATCGGCATCGGGCTGGCCATCGCCCTCATCGGGATTTTCCAGGTGGTGCAAAGCCTTCGGAGCACCGAGATGGCCCCCTTTCGGGAGCGCGTGAAGAAGCTCTTCACACCGCCGCCCGGGCGGGGCGATTTCAATATATGGATCGCCATCGGCATCTATGTGGCCTCCACCACGGCCTACGTGATCGTCTCCTCCATCCTGGTGCCCGGATTTCCGTGGATCTTTCTGGCGGCCTACGGGTTTGTCTACACACCTTTCATCAGCTACGTGTCCGCCCGCATGGAAGGGATCGCCGGACAATTCGTGAGCCTGCCCATGGTGCGCGAGGCTAGTTTCATTGCGGCCTCCAAGTTTTTCGGCTACCACGGGATCGGCATCTGGTACGCCCCCATTCCCTTCCACAACTACGGAAAAGCCACCGTGCGCTGGCGTGAAATCGAGCTGACCGGAACCAGCTTTCGAAGCATCATCAAAGCGGAAATCCTCGTCTTTCCCGTGGTCATGATCGCGAGCATCCTCTTTTCCCAATACATCTGGCGGCTGGCTCCCATCCCGTCCAGCCAATACCCCTACGCCCAGGAACTGTGGCACCTGCAGGCCCTCAACACCCTGCTGTTGCAGAGCGCCACCCTGGAAGGGTATTCTCCCTTCTTCGAAGCCCTCAACATGAATTACGTCTTCTGGGGGCTGGGCTTGGGCACCCTCGCCTACTGGGCACTCAGCGCTCTCGGCTGGCCCATTCTGCTCATCTACGGCGTGGTGCGGGGACTCAGCCAGTCCACCCCGCACGGCGTCTTTTTGGAAGTGACCGGAGCGCTGTTGGGTCGCTACTATTTCGTCAAGAAGTACGGCCTGGCGTGGCGCCAGTATGCGCCGGTGCTACTGGCGGGATTTTCGTGCGGCATGGGCCTCATGGGCATGCTCGCCATGGGATTCACCCTGATCATGCGATCCCTGGGCAGTCTGGCGTATTGATGAACCGAAACGCTCTCATTCTCTTTGCGCGCCACCCGGCACCGGGACATGTGAAAACGCGGCTGGCCAAGGTGGTCGGAAGCCGGGCCGCCTGCGACCTCTACGAAAGGCTCCTTCGTTTCAACCTGGGCGTCCTGGCGGACTTTCAAAGGCACTGGCCTGAAACCCATATCCACGTGGAAGTCACTCCGGCCGAACGGGTGCCCGCCTTCCGGAAGCGCTTTCGCCTTCCATGGCCCGTGTTCGCCCAGGAAGGGGAGCACCTGGGTCGGCGCATGGCCCACGCATTCGACCGGCTTTTTCGCCGTGGTTATTCCCGCGTGCTTCTCATGGGATCGGATCTTTGGGACGTGAACCCCAAAGACCTCCAGGGCGCTTTTCGGGCCTTGGATCAGGCCCAAGCCGTGCTGGGCCCCGCCCAAGACGGCGGCTTCTATGCCGTGGGACTGCGGCGCCCGTGTCCCAAAGCCTTCGAAACACCCCATTGGGGCACGTCCGACGTGCTGCAAAGAACCTGGGACACCCTGAGAGCGGAAGGGCTCGCCACGAGCCTTCTGAACGTTCGGCACGACGTGGACCGTCAGGAAGATCTTTCGGCCCTGCAGCGCCACTGGGCCCTTGCTTCCACCGTCTCCGTGATCGTTCCCACCCTGGCGCCCCGAGACAAACTTCTTCCGTGGATTCAGCACCTTGCCAACACCCTGTGGCCGGGAGACCAACTGTACGTGGTCCGCGGCGTTTCCGGCACCCAGGCGCCTCCCCATGCAAGTGACGGTATGGTCTGGCTGGAAAGTCCTCCCGGACGCGGCCTGCAAATGAACCACGGGGCCCGATCCGCAACGGGAGACATTTTGTGGTTCCTGCACGACGACTGCCTGCCGAGCCCCTGGGCCGCCTATCACGTGCGAAAGATCGTCCGGGATCGCCGGTTTTCCCTGGGCTGCTTCCGCCTTGGATTCTCCCCCACCAACCGCGCCCTGGATGCCATCGCCGCCTGGGCCAACCTGAGAACGCGGTGCCTGGGACTGCCCTACGGCGATCAGGGCCTCTTTTGCCGGAAGTCAACCTTTCATGCCGTCGGAGGCTTCGCCCAACCCTACCTGATGGAAGATGTGGATTTCGTGAAGGCCTGCCGCCGCCACGGACGCCTGCTCTTCTTGCACGAAACGATGCACACCTCGCCGCGCCGCTACCTTGAACAAGGCATCCTGAGATCGTCGCTGCGCAACCACATGACGCTCTTCGCCCATCTCCTGGGCCGTTCCAACGCCGTCCTCTACCAACGATACTACGGGATCTAACGGAGAATTTTTCTTCATGTACCGAATCGGTATTGCGCCACCGAACTTGCAAGCCCTCTATGGCGATGTTAGTGAACGATTGATTCAATGTTCAGTTGGTGCAGGGAAGGTAGGAAATTATGTTATCTGCCCTGAAACAAGACTAAGCTCCTGGAGTTGCCGCCATTGGGACACAACTCAATCCACCGGATCCGGGATGAATGAAAAAGAATGGGAGACCAACATTGACGGCTGCCCACAAGTTGCGCATCCTGGAAGAAGCGGATAACCTGGAGCGAGCTTGGCAAGATGGGAGCGCTGTTGCGCTGGGAAGGTCTTTACTCTTTAAGTCTGGTCACGTGGCGAAGGAAGCAAGATGAGTAGCTTTTAAACTTACTATGACCCAAGAAAAAGGGCAAGTCCGCACCGCCGAGGTTTTCAGGAGTTGTTCATGGAAATCACGAAGTTTTCGATCCCGGAAATCATCTTTGGACGCGGTGCCCTAAAATATGCGGGACTGTGTGCCAAACGCCTGGGGGCGGAAAAGCCTATGGTGGTCAGTGATCCCGGACTTCACGAATGCGGATGGGTATCGCACCTATTGGAGGTGCTCGCTGGAGAGGGATTGGAATGGTGTTACTTCGAGGACGTCGTCAGCAATCCCCGGGACACGCAGGTTGCCCATGGCGCCCTGTTCTACGCTGAACATAAAGCAGACGTCATTATTGCCCTTGGTGGCGGAAGCCCTATGGATGCGGCCAAAGGCATTGCCGTCGTGGCCAGCAATGGGGGGAGCATTCAGGACTATGAAGGCGCCAACCGAATTCACCGTCCTTTGCCTCCCATGGTTTTTCTTCCTTCCACCGCGGGGAGCGGGTCGGATATTTCTCAGTTCGCCATTATTACGGATACACGTCGGCGTCTCAAGATGACCATTGTCAGTCGAACGCTCGTTCCCAACATCTCCATCATTGACCCCAATGTGCTCACCACTAAACCCCGCTACCTTGTCTTAGCTGCCGCCGTCGATGCTTTGGCCCATGCCATCGAATCCTATGTGTCCATTATCGCCTCCCCCTTCACAGAACTCCAGTCTCTCAAAGCCATTGAAATGATCAGCATCCATTTGCCTCGGGCTGCTCAAGAGCCTACTTTGGAAATTCTGGAATCCCTGAGCATTGCCAGTACCGCCGCTGGGATGGCCTTTAGCAATGCCAGCTTGGGAGCGGACCACGCTTTGGCCCATTCCCTTGGTGGTATGTTCGATATACTTCACGGGGAAGTGCATTCGGTGTTGTTGCCGGCTGTCATGAGATTCAACATGGACGCCGCCTTGCCCAAGATGGCTCAGATCGGGAAAATTTTGATCGGGAAAAATCTACGAAGCGAGCGGCAAACGGCCCAGGCGGGTATTGAAGCCCTGGAGCATCTATTTGCTTCCCTGGGAATGAAACAATGCCTTCGAGATTTGGTTCCTGAGCCTTCCCATTTGCCACAACTGTGCCGCATGGCGGCCCAAGATGCCTGTTTGCTGACCAATCCCAGACCCGCCAAATGGGATGACCTTTTGGCCATTTGTGAAGAGGCGTGGTGATGAAAACATCTCCGTCCATAGAAGACCTGATCGGCATCGAGTATTCCAAGCTAGGGTTTTTCCGCGAAGCCCAGGAAAAGATTACCCAACTCAGGGCTTCTACCCGAGAATTAGAACGACGACGCCAACAGATCCAAGCCATCCTGGACGGCATTACGGACGTTATGGCGGTGATAAGTCCTGAGGGACGAATCACCTCGGTCAATCACGTATTTTACGACGTATTTGAGAAGGTTTCCCCAGTGGGGCGCATCTGCCATCAGGTGTTTCGAGACAGCACGAGCCCTTGTGGACGGTGTCCAGCCCGTATTGCCCTTAAATCCAACCGGCTGTGTCGTCAGGAACACGTCCTGACCATCGCCGGTGTCCCGCGCCACTTCGAAATCACGGCTTCCCCATTGAGAGACCCCCACGGGCATCCGTGTCACGTTCTCCTGCTGAAAAGAGACGTCACGGTGGAGCGGCAGTACCAGGCGAAGCTGAGCCACGCTGAAAAAATGTCCGCTGTGGGGCTGCTGGCTGCTGGCGTAGCCCATGAAATAAACAACCCATTAACCGCTATCCTGGGATTTGCTCAGGCGATCCTAAGGCATCTTCCCGAAGCTCGGAACCGAGTGCCAGACGATTTCGGCGTCAAGCTGGAGGAGTACATGCAGATCATCCTGGAGGAATCCACCCGTTGCCGAGAAATCGTACAAAGCTTGCTCGCCTTTAGCCGGCCCCATTCGGGCAGCCAGTCACCTGTGAATCTCAATCAGTGCGTGCAGGAGACGCTGAAGCTTGTGCGGTACCGCATCAAAGAAGACCCCAAGGTTCGCCTCCAACAAGAGCTTGACGAGAGTCTACCGCCAATACTTGGGGCACCTTCCGAACTCAAACAGCTGTTTCTCAACCTTCTGCTTAATGCCTTGGATGCATCCCATGAATCGGGGATAACCGTGCTCGTACGCACTTATGTTCGGGATGATGAAAGGATATGTCTTGAAGTTCAAGACACCGGATGTGGAATGCATCGGGAAAGTCTTCCTAAGATTTTCGATCCCTTTTTCACCACCAAGCCCGTTGGCCAGGGCACAGGAATGGGACTTTCCATGTGCTATTCCATCGCTCAGGCACACAATGCTTCCATCGAGGTGGAAAGCAAACCTCACAAAGGATCCACTTTTCGAGTTGTGTTCGGAAAAATACCATGAGCCCAATGCGTGTTCTGCTTATAGATGACGAATTGTACATTCGAAAACTGGTAGAAAAAGAACTGACCGCTCCACACCGAAGGATTGTCACGGCGGACAGTGCGGCCGTGGCTAAAAGACGCATCGCAAAGGAAACCTTTGATGTCGTCGTGGTGGATATTCGACTTCCCGACGGCGACGGCATCGAACTTTTAAGCTTCTTTCGACAAACATTCCCTGACGTGGAGGTCATCCTGATCACGGGCTATGGCACCGTGGAAAGCGCTCTCAAGGCCATGCGACTGGGCGCCTACGACTACATCACCAAACCCTTCGATTTGGAGCGGCTTGAACTGGTGCTGGAAAAGGCCTTTGAACGGGTGTGCCTTAAGAGAGAAAACCGCCGACTACTGCACGGGCACAAGGACATGGGTGCTCCCCGCCTTGTGGGCCGATCTCCGGCCATGCTTCACATCACCCAGCTGATCAAAAAGGTCAGCCCTCACCCCACATCCGTGCTCATCACCGGAGAGTCCGGGACCGGCAAAGAGGTTGTGGCGCGAAACATCCACGCTCTAAGCCTGCGGGCGAAACGTCCTTTCGTCGTCATGAACTGCGCGGAACTGCAAAAGGATCTACTGCGCAGCGAACTGTTTGGCTATATCAAAGGAGCCTTTACCGGAGCCATGGAGACACGCGACGGCCTGATCTACCTTGCCGATGGAGGCACCCTGTTTCTTGACGAAATCGGGGACATGCCCATGGAGCTCCAAGGGGCTCTTTTGAGAGTCCTGGAAACCAAGAAGTATCGACGGGTCGGAGACCAACGAGAACGTCATGTGGACGTGCGATTCCTCTTTGCCACTCACCGAGACTTGAATGCCGAAGTGAATGCGGGCCGCTTTCACGAGGCTCTCTATCACCGCCTGAACGTTTTTGATATTCATCTCCCACCTTTGAGGGAACGACGTGAGGAGATCCCCCTGCTGGTGGAGCATCTTCTGGGGGTTCTGGGGCAGCCAGGAACCTCCTACACAGTGCCCGATGAGACCCTTGCTTATCTCATGAGTTATCACTGGCCGGGGAACGTTCGGGAGCTTCGCAACGTCCTCGAACGCTGTCTGATCCTCAGCGAAGATCGGGTTATCCTCCCCATCACCCTTCCCTCGGAGTTGGTCCAAGTGGCACATCCCTCGCGTAGCGCCGCTTTCTCATGCCAAACCCTCCAAGAAGTGGAACGACACCACATTCAAAACACTTTGGCGCACTTTTCGGGGAATAAGACCGAAGCCGCTCGAGCCCTGGGGATCAGCCGCCGAACCTTGTATCGCAAAATGAAAGCCTACGGCCTCAATGGTATTGAGAACAACTTGGCACAGATGCCAACCCATGTGACAACATGACACACTTGTGCCCCTCTACGGACAAAAGGAGCCACCTCCATAACCGCCCCATACAATGGATCCCGGGCATCCCCCAAAAGGTAATTTACTGTTTTTATATGAGAAACAGAGACAAAAACGTGATTCAGGCCCCTTACAACTTCCTTCTCGTCTAGCCAACTTGACACAAGCTCCAATCCTAAATTTTCATAACTGAACCGCAACTAATTGTTTTCACTAAATTTTATGTGTTGGCATCTATCTTGATTATTTGACGGGTGCGTGCCTTCGCAGGGAAGGCCTGGTGGAAGTGTTTCCAAAGCACAGAAGGAGGCAAGTCATGGCGGTTCAAGAACAAGTCTATGGGTTTTACATTCCGACGGTCACCTTGATGGGCATTGGGTCTCACAAGGAAATCGGAAATCAGATCAAGGTCCTTGGAGGCAAGAAGCCTTTTTTGTGCACAGACAAGGGGATTGTGTCCGCGGGCATTGCGGACCAAATCTCCCAGTTGATCAAAAAAGACACCGGCCTGGATGTGGTTGTCTTTGACGAAACGGTTCCCAATCCCACGGATGTGAACGTGCACGATGGGCTCAAGGTGTATAAGGACAACGGCTGCGACCTCATTATCTCACTCGGCGGTGGCAGCGCCCATGATTGCGCCAAAGGTATCGGGATCGTCGCCACCAACGGCGGCCACATTCGCGACTATGAAGGCATTGACAAATCCACTAAGGCCATGCCGCCTTTCATTGCGGTGAATACCACGGCTGGGACGGCCAGCGAAATGACTCGATTTTGCATCATTACGAACACCGACACCAAAGTGAAAATGGCTATTGTGGACTGGCGAGTAACTCCAAATGTGGCCATCAATGATCCCCTCCTTATGATGGGCATGCCCCCGGCGCTCACGGCCGCCACCGGCATGGACGCGCTAACTCATGCCGTGGAAGCCTACGTGTCCACCATTGCCACCCCCGTAACGGACGCCTGCGCCCTAAAGGCCATCGAACTCATTGCCCAAAATTTGAGGGCGGCCGTGGCCAACGGATCCGATATGGAAGCGCGCGACAAGATGGCCTATGCGGAATACTTGGCAGGGATGGCTTTCAATAACGCGAGCTTGGGCCATGTGCACGCCATGGCGCATCAGTTGGGAGGATTTTACGACCTGCCACACGGAGTGTGCAACGCCATTTTGTTACCTCATGTACAACGTTTCAACATGATTGCCAAGATGTACCGCTTTGCCGACATTGCCGTCTCCATGGGAGAAAACATCACTGGGTTGTCCGTGCGTGATGCGGCTGAAAAGGCTTTGGAAGCTATCACGACTCTCTCTCGGGATGTGGGAATTCCCCGGGGGCTCAGCGAATTGGGTGTTAAAGAGCAAGACATTCCCATCATGGCGGAAAACGCCCAAAAGGATGCGTGCGGCCTAACCAACCCCAGGTGCCCGACTTTGGAGGACGTGGTTCAGATCTACAAAACTGCCCTGTAAGCTTGATATTTGAAACCGACTTGTAAAGACGTACGTCGACGAAGCTGTAGCTTTATGATCCGCCCGTCCCCGATTTCCTCCCGTTCGGGAATCGGGGATCTTCTTTCAATTTAATTGCGTGTTGTGAGGCAATGGGGCAATACCCACCGCGAGCGTTATGCCTTTTTTGGCAGATTTACACGCTTTCTAAAAATCGTTACAAAGGACCAGGATCTTCGGACGATCCCGCAGGCCGTGCGGGACGGCCCACCCCCAGGAAACGGAGTCGTGCCCGCACATCGGCCGCTTTGTGGGGGCCCGATAAGGACCGTACGACGCGCATCACCAACAATTTCATCCCGTCCCTCACCTAGAAGGAGGAAGCCATGGACAAGATTTTGCGTATTGACATGGGAGCCGAAGGAGGTCCCAAGGTCACAGTGGAACCCGTGGGCGACTATGCGGGACTGGGGGGGCGTGCCCTCACCTCGGCCATCGTGTCCAAGGAAGTTCCGCCCACCTGCCATCCCCTGGGTGCCCAGAACAAACTGGTGATCGCTCCGGGCCTTTTGAGCGGCAGTGCGGGGGCCATGAGCGGGCGCATTTCCGTGGGATGCAAGAGCCCGCTTACGGGCGGAATCAAGGAGGCCAACGCGGGCGGTCAGGCGGCACAGGTGCTGGGGCGCCTGGGATATGCGGCCATCGTGCTGGAAGGCAAACCCCAGGACGGCGCCCTTTACAAGGTCTTCATCAACAAGGACGGCGTGAAGGTCCTTCCCGCCGACGACCTCAAGGGATTGGGCAACTACAAGACGGTGGAAAAGGCCAAGGAAGCATTCGGTGAGAAGATCGCCTGCATCTCCATCGGTCAGGCGGGCGAGATGAAGCTGGCCGCCGCTTCCATCGCCTGCACCGATCCGGAGCTCCGGCCCACGCGCCACGCGGGTCGAGGCGGCGTGGGAGCCGTTATGGGATCCAAAGGGGTGAAGCTCATCGTCTTGGACGACGCGGGCATGTCCATGCGCTCTCCCAAGGATCCGGAAGCCTTCAAGGACGCCAACAAGCGTTTCGTGGAAGGACTTCGCAAACACCCGGTGACGGGAGAAGGCCTTCCCGCCTACGGGACCAACGTGCTCACCAACGTGATCAACGAGGCCGGCGCTTACCCCACCTACAACTTCAAAGAAGGCCGGTTTGGCGGCGCCGCCAAGATCAGCGGGGAGACCCAGGCGGAGACGGAAAAGACCCGGGGCGGCAACCCCACCCACGGCTGCCACCGCGGCTGTGTCATCCGTTGCTCGGGGATCTACGTGGACAAAGACGGCCACTATGTGACCAAGCAGCCCGAATATGAAACCGTCTGGGCCCACGGAGGTAACTGCGGCATTGACGATCTGGACGCCATCGCCCAGCTGGATTTTCTCGATGACGACATCGGCCTGGATACCATCGAAATGGGCGCCACCATCGCCGTGGCCATGGACGCCGGGCTGGCCAAGTTCGGCGACGCCCAGGCCGCCATCGACCTGGTCAAAGAGGTGGCCAAAGGCACGCCGCTGGGACGCATCCTGGGAAGCGGCGCGGCGGTTACCGGCAAGGTCTTCGGTGTGGAGCGCGTGCCGGTGGTTAAGGGACAGGCCATGCCCGCCTACGACCCCCGGGCCGTCAAGGGCATCGGGGTCACCTACGCCACCAGCACCATGGGCGCCGACCACACGGCAGGTTATGCCGTGGCCACGAATATCTTGAAGGTGGGCGGCGACGTGGATCCCCTGTCTCCCCAAGGCCAGGTGGAACTGTCCCGAAACCTTCAAATCGCTACGGCGGCCATCGATTCCACGGGCATGTGCCTCTTTATCGCTTTCGCCATCATGGATCAGCCCGAAACCTTCCAGGCCCTGATCGACATGATCAACGCCTTCTACGGTCTGAACATGACCGCGGACGACGTGACCGAACTGGGTAAGAAGGTGCTGTCCATGGAGCGGGAGTTCAATCAAAAGGCCGGCTTCACCTCCAAGCACGATCGCCTGCCGGATTACTTCAAAAACGAACCCGTCCCGCCGCACAACGTGACCTTCGACGTGTCGGACCAGGAACTGGACCAGGTCTTCAACTGGTAAGCAACGGATAAGGGGGCGGTTGCAAAACCGCCCCACCCGTTGACCAAAGCTTCATTGGCCGTGGGCTCCGCCACTCCCCCCATCCGGCATCGTGGATCAGGGGGGCAACCCCATCCAACGAAAACAAGGCATCTTGTAAGATCCTGCCGGGGCCCATGGTTCCCCGCGCCCTCCCCCCGCTCTGTGCCCATCCCAAACCTGCAAGTATCTCCCTCGAGCCGACGGGCGGAGCGCTCCGATCACGGCAGACCGACTTGGCCAAGAGGGGGCAACATTTCAGGAGGGACGTTCGGCGTTTTTGTCGGATAGCTTCGAAGAAACGGTGGGGCTGGAGTCTTGCGGAAAATCCGCCAGGATGTGGCGCACCATGGTTTCGATTTCCCATGGCGCATAGGGCTCCACCACACACCCGTAGACGCCCGCCTCCATGGCTTCCCGGATGAGCGGGCGGCTGTCGCGCCGGCACAGCACAATCATGCGACAGCCCGAGCACGCCCGCTGAATCCGGCCGTACAGCGTGGGCCCGTAATGGTGAATGATCCCGCTGTCCAGAAACACGATGCCCCGTTTGGACTCCGAGAGTCCCTGAAAGAGATCCCCTTCCGTATCCACGTTCCGGGTTCCGTACCCGCACCGGGTCAGGATCTCCACCACATGGTCACGCGCCTCCGGTTGGGATATCCACACAAAAATCGTGGGTGGCTCCCTATTTAAGGCCATCGGACTCAAATATCTTTCGTCCCGGTACCCTCCAAAAGGGCGCCGGCGGAATTTAACGGGATGGACTCTGGGTCGACTCCTTTTGAGCCTGCGCCTTTTTCAGAATCTCCTCCTTGAATCGACCCACGAACTCTTTTTGAAAAACCTCGATATCCAAAGCCTCTTCCTGGCGCCCGGAAAGATAGAGCGCCATTGCCTTGTACATCTGCACGTCCTGGAGAGCCGGGTTTTCCCGTAGCAATGCATCGAACGCATCCAGCGCTTCGTCGTAGCGCTCCAGGCCCATGAGAGCGTAGCCCCGGGCGGTTCTCAGGAAGACCGGGTCGGCCTCCTGGCAGGAGGCGGCCAAGGCTTCCAGTTCCGAGACGGCGGCCAGGGATTCGTCGAAGCGCCCCATGTCATTGAGGCACATGACCTTGATGCGCAGGGCCTGGGCGTCTTGGGGCTGGAAACGCAGGGTCTTGTCCGCGCAATAAAGGGCCTCCACCAGCAGCCCCTTGGCGATGAGGTGCCTGGCCGCCACCTCACAGGAAACCTCCCCCTCGGCCCCGATCATGTGCTTGATCATCTCTTCGTAGCTGGCCTCGATCACCCGTTTGCCCAAATCCTTGACCGGCCAGCCGTGGCCCGGAAGCAGGTGCGAGACCGGAAGATCCAGGAGCCGGCGCAGAGAAAAGAGCAGATGATCCAGGCGGCCTCCTGCGTGTTTGTCCGGTGCCGACAGGCCGTGGGGCAAAACGGCGTCGCCGCTGAACAGAACGCCGGAGTCCCGGTGGTACAAGCAGATTCCGTCCGCCGTATGACCCGGGGTATGGATCGCCTCCAGTTGAAAGCGCCCCGTGGACAGGGTCTCCCCTCCTTGAATCAGGCGAACCGGCAGGCCCAGTTCCTCCAAGTTTTTCTTGAGTTCTTCGGGGCCCGCCTCGTGTAAGATCGCTTCCATGGTGCCCTTTTCACGGATCGCCTTGTACTTGGCCAGCTCCAGAACCCCCATGGCATGGTCGAAGTGGCCGTGGGTGATCCAGACCTGTTTGACCTTCTCCGGATCGAACCCCAGGTCGAAAAATTGCAAAAAGGCCGTGTAGTCGTTTCCCGGGTCAATGACCGTCAGGCCGTCGTCTTCCACCACGTAGATATTGGAAGAAAAATCATAGCCCTGCAGGAAGAGCGTTTGTCGCAACAGGTCCGTCTGATCTTCAAAAAGTTCCGACAATCGCGTCCACGGTTGGGTGGCCTTTTCCTGGTCGTAGGGCGTGCACTTCATGGCGTCGTCTCCAGCAGAGCGCGGCAGGGGCTGCATCATGGGATCCTTTCGCTCCTCTTGGATCGTGGGTTCAGTGGACTGCCATCCAAGGCTCAGGACGGACACTCGATTCATGGAGGTGGGGGGTGCAACGGAAGCGGCCCTCCGCCGCCGGCCCCGGGCCGGCGATGGAGGGCCCGCCTTCATACGCTTACGGGGCCGCGTAAGGAACAGAGTAACTGAGTTTCATCTTCTCCGCGGGCCACCACTTGGTCTTCTTCTCTTCACCGGGATAGACATCCTGTTCATTGACCTTGCTGATGACCAACTCAATGAAATGGAACTCGGTGAGCTCGTACTTGGTGATCACTTCGGGGGGCAGCAACACGGCGTATCCCGTCTCCTTGGAGGTTTCCCAGCGGAAATCCTCGTTGGGTTCCGCCGTCTTCTCCCCCTTGGGGTTGTAAACGGCCAGAAGCCTTCCGATCACCTTGTCGCCCGGCTTCACCTTGAAGTCGTTGTAGACGTCATCGGGCAGGTACCACCACAGGGCGCGGTACCCCGTCTTCACGTACCCCCTGACCAGCATGGGGTCGAATCCACACACACTCACTCGGCATTTTTCGGGCATGCTAACCCTCCTTGTTGAAGGACGCCCGCAGGTCCCTGGCCTGTCCATAGCAAAAGTCTAAAAAGTCGCTCACCTGCTGGTCCGTCAGCTGATCGGTCACGTGCATGCGTTGAACGAAGGGGACCATGTATTCCTCGATCTCCTGGACGAACTCCAGAACCAGGAAGTCGTTGTCTCCTTCATCGCCGGCCATGCCCTCATAGCTGGCCTTCCAGGTGAGCACCATGGACTTGAGGTGCTCCAGCTCCTGCGTCGCCATGATCCGTGCCTGTTCCAAGGTAACGTTCGCCATGGTTCCCCTACTCTTTGGCCTCAAAGGCGTAGCACTTCTTGACCACGTTGAAATCCGCCACGCACCAATAGTGGGGCCAGTGGATCTTTTTGCACCAGCCGATGATGTCCGCCGGCGGAAACTTGGAACCCTTGAGCACGGGTTTCAAATGCGCACACTGCCAGCAAATATGGTCAGATTGCTTTTCCGGCACCAGGACGGTGTCCAGAAATTGTCTTGGAGTCAGCTCTGCCATGGTCGCACCACTCCTTTCTTTTACCAGTCACCCACTTCGCCCTTTTTGACCTTTTCCTGGTACTCTTCCCACACCTCGGGCGACAGTTTCTGGATATCCCACGTGAAACCGCAGGATCCCGCCACTCCCGTGGACGGGGGCTGCGGGCGCCAACCGCGGACCGGGCGACCCCGAGCACTGAACTTCACCATGTCGGCCTCACCCAGGTAAATATGGCGAGGCAGGCAGTTGTAGGGCCGGGTCTTCCCCTCGGTGCCGGGCAGAATCTCCTCGTAGCCCTCGTTGGGCTTGTCGGCATAGACGGGCAGGATGTCCTCCTTTTCCCCGGGCTTTTTCTCCGGTCCTTTGTACATGTGCCCCTGGATCATGTAGATGTAATACACGTTTTCACATCCGGCGCACTTGATCTTCCCCTCCCAATTCCAGAAGTAGTAGGGGTCGAGGTAGTTCACCGTATCGCAGTCTTTGCACCAAATGATGTCACACATAGGCCGTTCCTCCCTCTAGATGAGGTTCTTTTCGTACCACTGCTCGACCTGGCTCATGGGGTAGCCGAGCATTTCGTGATAGATCTTCACGTTGTCGGCCCCCACCGGGCGCCAGATCCAGTTGACCCGGCGCGGGGTCTTGCTCATGAGACCACAGCTGTAGCCGCTATGGATAAGCACGTCGCCGAAGACCGGATCGTCCAGCCACCGGATGGTGCCCCTTTGACGGAAGTGCTCGCTTTCGTACACCTCCTTGTCGTTCATGACAGGCATGGCCAGGAGTCCCGCGTCGGTCAGGGTCTTGACCACTTCCGAGCGGGTCTTGTCGGCGGCCCAGTCCTCCAAGGCCTTGTAGATGACCATCTGGGCTTCGGGTTTCACGCGATCCTGGAGGGTCTTGTACTGATCCCACAGATCGTTTCGCCCCACGATGGCGCACAGTTCCTTGAAGTCCGGATCGTTGAAGGCACTCACCACCACATAGCGGGCTTCATATTTCAGCTGCGGGTTGGCCTCGTCGGGATAGTCGCTCTTGCCGCACAGGATGATCCCGTGGACGCACAGCTGGGTATCCCAGTTGCCCCAGCGCTGCCGCACGATGCCGAACCGGCCATACAGGGGCGCCGCGTAGCCCAGACACCGGGTGGCCGCCTGCACCTGGGAAAACTCGATCATGGTGCCAAGACCCGTCTTGCGACGCCAATAAAGGGCCGCCAACATGGCCACCGTGATCTGGGTGCCCGAATACCAGTCGATGCACCAGTTGGAATGCTTGGTGCAATGGCCGCCGAAGTCTTCATGGAATCCCGTGACGCTGGCAAGGCCTGCGTGGGCCTGGCCCAGGATGTCGTAGGAACCGCCGAAGACCTTGGGGCCGTAGCCGAAGCCGCCTCCCCACACATAGATGAACCGAGGATTGAGCTCCTGCAGATACCGGTAGCTCTGTTTCCACCGATCGAAGGTGCCGGGTCGGTAGCATTCGGTGAGACCGTCGGAGAGCTTCACCAGCCGGTAGAAGGCCTCCTTCATCTCATCCACGTGGTAGTCCATGGTGATGTAGTATTCGTTGCTGTTGGCATTGGTGAAGCCCAGACCCGTTCCCGTCATGGGGCGGCTGTCATGGAGAGGATAGAGGTAGCATTCGTTGAACGGCGAGGTATGGCGCATGGGATCGCCCATGCGGGGCATCTCGATCTTGATGCACTCGGCCCCCAGTTCCGCCAGGTTGGCCACGGAGTGGGGCGTGAAGATATACATGGTGGTGCTGAGCCACCGGATGCCCTTGAGGGATTCCGGCTTGGTCTTTTCCTGACCCGGAGCAAAGACCTTGCGGCACCACTCTTCATAGGGCATCTTCATCTCTTCCAGTTCCCCCTGACTCTTGGGCCCTGGCAGATCCTCGATTCGCGTCACACGCTGATCTTTCATCTTAGACCACTCCTTGTTCCTTGAGTTCCCTCAGTTCGCTCTGCCCCAAGCCGATGTATTTCATGAAGATCTCGGCGTTATCTTTGCCCAAGGGGCGACCCAGCCATTTGACACGACCCGGGGTGCGCATCTGGTAGGCGGTGGTGGACTCGGAATACATGAGGGTGCCGTATTCCTCATCTTCCAGCACGTTCACCCACGGCCGGTACTTGAAGTGTGGGAACTCGGCCACTTCGTCGATGTAGAGCAGCGGCCCGGCCGCGATCTCATACTGCATGAGCTTTTCTTCGGCCTCCACGCGGTTGATGTTCCTCAGCCACATGGTGGTCATGGTGTAGGTCTTGGTGAGTGCCTGGAGCGCGTTGCGGGCGGCCATCTCTTTGAGGAGCGGGTCTTCATGGATGAGACGCCCGAAGATGGGCAGCTCGCGCTCGATGCACATGCCGATGCGGTACCAGAGGCGGTCCGTCTGGCCACCGATCATCATGTAGCCGTCTTTACAGGGGTTCCAGGCGTACTGGTTCAGGTTGGGATCCCAACCGCCCGTGCGGGCCTTGATGCTCTTGTTGAACCCGTACCAGGTGATATCGAAGTCCAGGATATCCATCAGGGATTCGGCGGCCGTGGTTTCAATGAACTGGCCTTCGCCGCTGAACTCATCGCGCCAGTAGAGGGCCGCCAGGGCGCCCACGGCCGTTTGCTCCCCGGCCACGTAGTCGGCGAACCACACGCCGGACTGGGTGGGGTCGCCGCCTTTTCCGCGAGGCAGCAAGTCCTCGGGAAAGCCCGTGTTGTGAATGAAGGAACAGGCCGCCTGGCCGAAGGGATCGAGCATCCATTGTCCGAACTTGGACACCTTGTCCTTCATGGGGCCCCACTGGCCGTGTTCTCCGATCCAGCAGTAGACGAGCCGGGGATTGATTTGGGAAAGCTGCCGGTACCCGATGCCCAGTTCATCCATGTATCCCGGCGGATACTCTTCGATGAGGATGTCGGCGTGTTCGGCCAGCTTGGTGTAGAGCTCCCGCCCCTTTTCGGTCTCCAGGTTCAGGGTGACCGAATAGGCGTTGCGGAGTTCATGGATGAAGTCCAGGCCGCACTTATCACCGTTCTTGTCTTCCAGCATGTATTCTTCGCGCCCGAACGGGGTGAGCTTACGGAGCGGGTCGCCCTCGGGCGGCTCCACATTGATCACTTCCGCCCCCAGCTCGCCCAAAAGCCCGGCGCCAAACTTGTGGCCCATGCGCCACTGACCACATGACAAAACCCGAACCCCTTGCAGGGCCTCGGGTTTGGCCGCGGCATAGTCGATGCGAAGGTTGTCCTCACACCACTTGCCGAACTCTTCCGCCTTCCTCCTGGCATAGACCGCCGCCACCTCTTCCTGAGAAGGAGGCGGAGTCACCGGATAAGGCCGCACATCGGGCCCCATCAATGGAAGGGTGTCCTCCCGGCTGTTGATTTCCACTTCCCGGATTTTCTGCGCCATGTTTTGACCTCCCGTGGTCCCATTACCGTCCATACCCCAAACCACTTCTCGCGCCGCCCGCGCCGCTGGAGGGGGTGTTAGCGCCGCGCGGGCTGTCTTTGGCTCATCGGGCCCTCTCCCACCTCCTTTCCGTATTGATCTGGTGTGCCCTGGGGGATCGCATGCATCCACCGGACACCGGTCCCTTTCCGAACGGGTGCAGCCCCCGTGGGCCTCCGCCCCCAGGGAAACGGTCGCTGGGGGCGGGGCGCTGCCCCCTCAGCGGATTCCCGCACGGCCCCTTCCCGCACGGCCCCATGGGCCGGGGATTTTATGCTGGGGTCCGGCGTTCGCCGTTAATCCCTATCAATGTGGAAAGAACGCACATGGGATGGAAAGAGCATACGAGATCAGAAAAGATCCAAATGGAGTTGGAAAGCGCACCCGAAGGGTCCACCACGCAGGCACACCGCAGGGATCGTGGGAACTGGCACCGCAGGTTCCTCTTCCAGGGTCACAGCTTGCTCCCTAGCATTGTCAAGATTCGCGCCAAAGGGAGCGCGGATCTTTGTGTTTCATTTCACAGCAAAATTTTGCCAGCCGTCTAGGCCCCTTATGCGCCAAAACGCCCCGGCGGCCCAGGCCTTTCCCGACCGCAGGACGGGGCCCCCACCGACCGCAATGCGACCCCATCGGCTCAAATATATCCCTAACATATGGATTATGCTACATGTTCTTCCTCTGTATCGAATGCGACGGTCCTGTCCGGATTCTAGACGGCCGGGTCGGGCCGAAGCCCGTAGCGCTGGATCTTGCTATAGAGGGTGCTGCGGCTCACCTGGAGTTGGCGGGCCGCCTGGTGCTTGTTCCAGCGGGTTTGACGCAGCACCTTGAGCAGAAGCCGCTTTTCGTTTTCGGCCAGGGAGATGGCGGGAGTGGCATCGTTGATGTCTTGCAAGAACCGGGGCAGGTGCTGACGGCGAACCACGGCGTCCTGGGCCAGAATGACCGCATGGCTCACCGCGTTTTCCAACTGGCGCACATTCCCCGGCCAGTCGTAGTCCATGAGGGCCTGGAGGGCGGCGGAAGAAAACCCGCTCATTTTCTTGCCCTCCTTGGCGTTGTATCTTTTCAGGAAGTAGTGGCTGAGCAAGGGGATGTCCTCCTTGCGCTCCCGCAATGGAGGCAGATGGATGGAGATGACGTTCAGGCGGTAATAGAGATCGTCTCGGAACCGCCCCGCCTCCACGTCTTCCAGGAGATTACGGTTGGTGGCCGCCAGTACCCTCACATCGGCCTGCAGGGTCGTTTCCCCTCCGACCCGTTCGAATCGGTGGTCCTGAAGGAATCTCAACAGAAGCACTTGAGTGGCCGGGGCGATGTCTCCGATCTCGTCCAGGAAGAGGGTGCCGCCCTGGGCCCGTTCGATGCGTCCCATCTTACGCCGGATGGCCCCTGTAAAGGCCCCTTTTTCGTGGCCGAAGAGCTCGCTTTCCAGCAATGTGGGCGAATAGGCATTGCAATGGGCCACGACGAAAGGACCTTTCTTGCGGTGGCTTCGATTGTGGATGGCTTGA
This sequence comes from Desulfacinum hydrothermale DSM 13146, assembly GCF_900176285.1. Taxonomy (GTDB): domain Bacteria; phylum Desulfobacterota; class Syntrophobacteria; order Syntrophobacterales; family DSM-9756; genus Desulfacinum; species Desulfacinum hydrothermale. The sequence continues at coordinate 61,436 of NZ_FWXF01000019.1, forward strand.
GCCACCAGCTCCTTGCCTGTTCCGTTCTCTCCGGTGATGAGCACCGTGGCATCCGAGGCCGCCACCAAATCGATGAGCTCATAGATCTTCGCCATGCACTTGCTGCGGCCGATGATCCCATCGGGATGGGACACATCCATGTCTTGGATGCTTTTGCTGCCCGGGACCGTCTCTTCCAGGACCAACGCCCTCAAGTGATCCGAAAGCTGTTGGAAGAAAGCGTCGGCCATGTAGGCAAAATCTTCGAAAAGAGCCGCCTTCTCTTCTTTCAAAAGGATGTAATAGCAACCGGGATTGCCGGCCGAGCCCACACAGCCCATGGCGGCCACCTGAAAGGGCGCCACCAGGCATTGCACATCCTCTGCCACACGGTCCGAGAGGGCCAGGGTCTTTCCTGCTTTTCGAGTTCTTTCCAACTCACGGCCCAAGCGAGGCAGATCTTTCCAGGAAATCAGGGCCTTGACCACCCTATCCAGCTGTGCCGCGTCCTCGCCGCCTGACCTCCTGAAGGGAGTCACCAGGCGACCGGATGGATCCAAGAGAAGAAGTTTCAGATGGGAGCCGCCGCAAAGGCGTTCCAGGTCCTGGGAGATGCGCACGACCAGGTCCTGAAGAGAGCGGGTCTTGCGAGCGTTTGCCACCATCCGGTGAAAGTCCTGGTAGGAAGGAGAGCGAGCGGTCCCCGTCTCGGCCACGCCCCCTTGGCAGATCTCCGATGAAGCAAGATGGGGCTCCATCCCCGCCACCAACAACCGTCCTCCCTCCATGACCAGGCGGGAAAGTCGCACTGGCCGGTCTCCCGGCGCTCCGTTTGTCTTCAAGGCGCAATAGCCCTCCCTTTGTCCCGCCATCAAGTCGGGGATGGGACACGGTCGGTCCTTATCCCCACAAGGACGGTCCCGGCCGGCCAGCAGCCGATAGCACGCCTGGCCAATGCCCAAGGGAGGGCGCAGACGGCGATTGCGATGGAAGGCCTCGTTGGCATAAATGATGATCCGCGTCTGGGGTTCCACCACAAAGATCCCATCGGGGGCGGCTTCGGTCAGAGCCTCGCAGAGACCGTGGGTCTCTTGGGCGCCTTTCCTAGCTCCGTTGCGCCCCGCCTCCCGGATCACACCCAACACCACGGGAGGACTCGAGCCGGGAAGCACACTGAGCAGGGCTTGCCCCACTGTGGATCCCTGTTGAGTCTCTCGCTGGAAATTCAGTGCCTTTCGGCTGGGTTTTTCAACAAGCCGAAAGAGCTCTTCTTCGTTCAAGACAAACCCCGCTTCGCGAAGCCCCGTCGCCACGCTCCGATGCAGGGGTTCCATCGGGGACCGACGCAATAATCTTCGCGCTGCGCCATTCATATAGACAAAGCGGAGCCGATCATCGGCCAGAAAGATTCCTTCCGACAGGTTGTCGAAGAGGCGTTCCCAGGAGTTCATGGCTCAACCCCTGCGCAGGCTAAAGGCGTTTCTTGTTTGGAACCGGACTCAAGCCCCTTCCGGGGCGCTCCCAAGACGAGAACCTTGAATTCAATAAGATGCCGATCTTCGATCATCACGGCGTCATGTCCATAGATGGATGACAAGCGGCGTCCATACCAAATGAGCTACCATTGACATCTTAAGCAGTTAGCCATCAGGACCGACGCTCTAGCACAACTTTCATAAGCGATCAGATCTTCCGCTGCTGAAGCTTCTGGTTCCTCCGGGTGCGACAAGGATCAGGATCAGCACAGCGCATGAGAAGTGGAGTGGGAGCGCATTTTAAGTTCGTGAGATTGTTCCAATCATGGCACCCCAAAGGGATCCTGTCAACATCCGGATCCGGGTCTTGCACGTGGGATTTGAGGCAGGTCCCCCTTGGGAAGCATCAAAAGACCATCTTGCGCTCCCAGGCCATTCACCGCCCCCTTCCGTATGAAACATTCACCGGGCGCCTGCATCAAAGAAAGAGATCTAGGAGCCAGCCTGCCAATGGCCTCTTGGCCTTTTGGGCCTTTCTGACAAGTGCAATTCAACTGTGCCATGTGATGTTTCTTGAGCTTTGTAGGGGCGGGTTCGGAATCCGGCCTTTCGCCAGGAACGCCTTGGATTGTGTTCGGCCATGGGCCAATGCACAAGGGGCCCCCAGCTCCCGAGGCCGCCTGGCGTGTTGCCATGGATGCGGGATTCTTGTGGTTTCATGAATCAAATGGATTGTTGAAAGGATCGGACACAGAGGCAGAGCGCGCATCGCCATGGAGGCCTTCGGGACAGAAGGCGGCCTTTGGCGACGACGTGGTTGAGAGATGAAACCCCGGCGAATCGGATGGAAGGCGGCGGGGATTCTTGCTTCCTGGCCTCGGAGCTCCGTTTTTAGCTTTTCCTGCGAATCGCGCCTTTCCCTGGTATCCCGAAGCCCTTTCATGCCGGTTGGGCCGGCCGCCGCAGGCCGTTTCTCCCCGAGCCCCCAGTTCAAATACCCAGTTGTTCCATGGCCACCGAAGCGCACCGCCACAACCGAAGGAACCCCTGCATGCTTTCCTCGTCCAGGGACCGGCCCGTTTCATGACAGTCCGCCCCGATGAGGCCCACGGGGCCTTCCCGGCCCATGATCCGGCCCAAGACAAAATCCCGGCTTCCGAAAAACTGCATGACCTCAGGCCCCACCAAGCTCTTGATTTCTTCCGGGCTCCCGTCGTGGACCCAGATTGGGTCGGGACGTTCCAGACAATATGCGAACAGGTTGCGATACGTGGCAAGGGGAACCATGAGCCCTTTCAGGCCTGGATCAAAATCCCCGTACAGCTCTTTCACCTCCAAAAACCGCCCCCCCGAAACCACGCGCATCAACGCCACACGGTCCAGGCCCGCTCCTTGGCGCAGGCCCTGGGCCACAAGATCCCAAAGGGCGCGGGAATTTCTCCGGCTTGCATCCATGAGGAGGGCGTGGATCGCATCCATGATTTCCAGTTGCCGGGTTGCATCGGGTTTGCGCGCGACGGCAGCGGGCCGTGGGGACTCCTCAGGGGACGCCCCCGGGCTCGTCATGGCCTGGGCATGCTCGGCGTCCACCGTTCGCACCCCTTCCTCCCCGAACATGACCAGATCTTCGCCGTCCAGTCCATAGGCCTGCCCCCACCGGTGGGTCCACTGGGCGGCTGCGTCCATCATGCGCCGCATGTTCATCTGGGATATCTTGAGCTCATCGCCGACTCTCTCACGAACGGCCAGAACGCCTTTCCCTTCCGCATCCTCAGCCAGGGCCCGCGTCAGGTCGCGAGCCAGACAAACGCACTTCACTCGCAGATTGCCTGTGTCGCGCTTCCGGGCCACCTTCTCCAACAGATCGCCCAGCTTCCAGTCCGCGGCCATCTTGGCCGTCACCGTGCGGGCGGCAAACCCCAGTACCTTTTGCTCCACTTCTTCCTGGCTCGCCAACCCGTGCCGCTCCAAGTTCTTGTGGAGGGCCACAATGGACGAGACGGGGAGCACCCCCAGCAGGTGGATGAGGCCGATGTCGGCCAGCAACCCCGCGCAATAGACCTCTTCCGGAGCGCCATCCCGAATGGTTTCGGCAAACCATTGCGCCAACAGGGCCTGATGGTAGGACAATCGCACATGGCTCTGAATGCTCTTGAGCCGTATACCGCTGAAGCACTCCTCCACGAACCGCAACGCCGCGCACAGGTGGCGCAAGGCGTCATAACCCACCACGACCACCGCCCGCTGGACCGTGCTGATCTTCTGGATACCGGCGGAGTAGAAGGCGCTGTTGGCCGTCCGCAGGACACGAACCGTCAAGAGAGGGTCCATGGCAACGGCCTTGGCCATCTCCGTGGAGGAACTCTTCACCTGGGACAGAACACGGGCCACGGACAGGACCGACTGGCGGAAGACGGGAAATTCCTCACGCCCAATGTGGCGAAACCAGTAGTTGGGTCCCCGCGGAACAGATAGCTTTTCCTCGGTCTGCGGGGTGGTGGGCACCCCGGTCTTATCGGCCGTCACGCCTTTTCTCCACAATCTACCAGCAGATGATCCAAGAGTCCGTTACAGCCCCGTGGCACCCAGCGCTTCCCCCTGCGCTGGCCGCTGCCGGGCATCCACATGGCCGGGCCGGTCTCTCTGCATCCCCCATAGTCCCTGGGAAGCCCCAAGGCGTCGCCTTGGATTCAAGCTTCCCGTGGACAGGCTCCTGCGGGTCGCACGCCGGAAAAAAGAGGTCTCTTTCCCGTGGCCCCAAGGGTCCGTCGGGGCACGGGCTCGGTCCTCTTCGCATGGGACGTTCCACGCGCTGATGGCAGCAGGTGCACGTCCCAGTAGTTCAATCGGCAAAAGAAGTCTACACATTTAGTATGAATTTAGGGGGCGCAGGGGATAGTGGGGAAATTTTTCTGAGGCCAGAAGCACGCAAGCTCGCCGTACCATCTCTTTGGGGGTCTTTTGCCGTCGGATCTGGCCGAAATAATGGGTGCCGTAAGGGAAATTCTGGCACAGCCAAAAAAAGAAGAGCCGCAGGCGGTTGTCGTGGAGCGTCTCCGGCAGCCATTGCTGCAATAGATCCCAGTAGAGCCGGATCACCTCCACGGGCTCGGGAGCGGGAGGCAGGACGCCTCCCTGCGCGTAGGCATGGATATCCCGAAAGATCCAAGGTCTCATGAGAGCGGCGCGGCCCACCATGACCGCCCGGCAGCCTGTGCGCTCCATCATCCGCAGGGCATCCTGGGGGGAGAAAATATCGCCGTTTCCCACCACCGGCAGGCTCGTGCGACGGACCACGCAGGCGATCTCCTCCCAACGCGCCGGGCGTTTGAAAAGATCCTGGGGCAAGCGGGGGTGCACGACCAACGCGTCCACGCGGGCGTGATGAAGCATTTCCAGCCAGCGGTCCCACACTCCCGGGTCGGACCGGTCGGGCGTTCTCATCTTCACCCCAAAAGGCCTTTTCAGGACACTTCGGGACGCCGTGAGGATCTCCCGGCACAGATCCATCCGGTTCAGCAGGCGCGCCCCCCACCCGTAGCGCTGCACCGCTCCCCGGGGGCAGCCCAGGTTGAAATCGAAAAGGTCAAAGGAGCCCATTGCCTGGAGCCTCTGATAAGCTCGGCGGATCTTTTCCGGGTCGTTTCCGGCCACCTGGGCCGCCAAAGGGCGATCCCGGACCCCCACGAGGCAGTAGGGATCCCGGCGCGGATCGTGGGCGCAGAGCGCCCGGGAATTGAGCATTTCGGTAAAGAAGAGGCCGCATCCCCCAAAGTGGGCCACCAGCTCTCGAAAGGCCACGTGGGTGTGGCCCGCCATTGGGGCGAGCACCCAGGGGGGATCCACCTTGAGACCGGCGATTTCCAGCGGGGTCATGGCCTGTGTGCTCGGTTAGGAGCCATCTTCTTGGAGGATCTCACGCGAACTTTTCCGCCGGCCGGCGTTCCGGAACATACACATGGGGAACCGTCTCCGCGTTCCAGTCCGCCGAGACGTACAGCCCGCAATAGCAACTTCCGTATTCGGCCACATCCGGCTCGCGGTATTCACAGGGGCAGATGATGTCCCGATCCTTGTCCCGGTCCCCGGTGGCGAGTCGGCACGGACACACCATGTAGCCGTATCGGTTTTTGTTGACCAGCAGGCCTTCCAACAGGGGCAGTGTGGTCCCCTCCAAGTCCTTGTTGAATTGATACCCCTTGGCCTCCTGGATGGGCTTCAGCTTTTCATAGAGTTCCTGTGCCGTCATCTCTTCAGTGCCTCCTCAATTTCGTCCTTTCGAAATCCCACGATCACCTTGTCGTCGATGACGAGGGTGGGAAAGGTGCAGTTGGGATTGACTTGCCTGACCTCTTCCAGAACCTTTTCCCGTTCTTCGCCCTGCAAGGCATCCACATCCACACAGTCGTAGTCCACACCGCAGTCCTTCAGGTATTCCTTGGTGTTCCGGCAATGGATGCACGTGGTGAGCGCATAAAGTTTGATCTTTTCCGCCATGTCCGATTCCTCCTTCGCATGGGAGCCAGCATGTCACCGTTTTCGATCCAATCCTCCACTGGATCCCAGGTTAAGGATTTCTGGAGGAGTAAACAAGAATCCCTTCACAAAAAAACGCGGTCCCTTCCCATCCGGTCCCGTGGAACCACGGCTTGTAAGTCTATTGGTGCCCGTTGTTCAGCTTCTGCTCCAACCGCTGCGTTATGTAAGATAGAGGATAGGTGAGCACCAGGTAGAGGACAGCCAGGGGCAGGTAGGCTTCAAAGGTTTTGTAGGTGGTCGCGTTGACCACTTCGGACGCCTTGGTCAGCTCCCGAACGGAAATCACCGAAAGCAGCGACGAATCCTTGATCAGAGAAACAAACTGGCCCGTGACCGGCGGAATGATCCGGCGGAAGGCCTGGGGGAAGATGACGTAACGCATGGTCTGGCGCTCATTCAATCCCGTGGACTTGGCCGCTTCCACCTGCCCGGGGTCCACGGATTCGATGCCCGCCCGGACCATCTCGGTGATGTACGCCCCCGAGAAGAAGGCCAAGGTCACCATTCCGATCACCATGGGGTTGTCGTAGCGGATCACAGCCGCCAGGCAGAAGTAGAAGATGTAGATCTGCACCAGCAGCGGCGTCCCGCGAAAAAGTTCCACGTAGTAGCCCGCCAGGGTTCGGGTCACCACGTTGTTGGATACTCGAGCCAGGCCGCCCACTACCCCGATGATAAAACCCATGCAGATGGCACCCACGGACACCAGCATGGTGTTCACAAAGCCCCACAGAAACAGGCTGCGGTACCTCCAGGGCACCCACCAATTCCAGGGATAGTCCAGCGTGGCCAGAAAAAGGGCCAATGCCCCCAGGACACCGGCCCCGATCAGAATCCTGACTAAAGACGGTCGCGTCATTTCTTAAGGATGTCCCCCAAGTGCTTTTGAAAGATCTCGTCGTAGCGGCCATCGGCCTTGATGGTTTCCAGAAAAAGGTTGAGCCATTGGAGAAAATCGGCGTCCCCTTTGCGGATGGCGATGGCAAAGGGCTCATAGGTGAACGGTTTTAGAAGAGCGATGGTGCTGTTTGGATTTTGTTTGTGGTGCTTGGCTATGGAGATCTGATCGTAAAAGAAGGCATCAGCACGGCCTGTGACCACTTCCCGCACACAGGCCGTCTCATCCTTGAAACGGTTGATAGTGGCCTTGGGAAAGCGCTTGGACGCCACCAGGTCCCCCGTGGTGCCAGTCTTTACGGCCAGGACACGTCCCGGGGCGTTCAGTTGATCCACCCGGTTCACATCGGAAGCCCTTTTGACACTGAGCAGGGCGCACAGGCCGGTGACGAAATAAGGATCGGTGAAACTCACGGCTCGGGCCCGGGCCAGGGTGCGTGTCATGCCCGAAATGACCAGATCCACCTTCCCGCTCTGAAGCGAGGGAATGAGTCCCGTCCATTCAATGTCCTTGATCTCTAGCTCCACGCCCAGTTCCTTGGCGATCAAGCGGGCCATGTCCACATCGAAGCCGATGGGCTGGCCCTTTTCGTCGGCGTACTCAAAAGGAAAGTATTCCACTTCCATCCCCACGATCAGCTTGTTTCTTTGCAGCACTTGATTGAGCGTGCTGGCCCGAAAGATATCGTGGGTCGTCAGAGCTTGGGCCTCTCCCCAGGCCGGCAGGCAGGCCAAAACTAGAGCCAGTAGCATCAATGCCATGCATCGTCCCATCTTCATGCATCACCTCCCTGTGATCCACCTGAACTCCAATCCTTCAATTGGGTTTCCAGCCCGACCCCATGGCGCATCCCCAAACGCGTTAGAGCGAAATCGTAGCGCACGGGATCCGTCGGCACCAGTCGGGCAAACCCCTGGGTGATCTCCCTGGCCGCCCGGCCGTCCGCCTGTTTGCGGCACGTGAATCCCAGGCATCGCCCGATCCGGAACATGTGGGTGTCCAGCGGGATCTGCAACTGATCCGGCCTGAGACAGTTCCAGCCACCGGGATCCACATTGTCCCATCGAACCATCCACCTCAGAAAGAGGTGAAGGCGCTTGCAGGCGCTCCCCCTGCGGGGCAAGGGGAGTAGCCTTCCGGCTCCATGCTGCTCGCCCTGTCTTCCAAGAGTGGCCGCAAAAAGATCCAGGGCTTGCGCCATGTCTTCGCCCTTTTCCCGGCACGCCCACTCCATGCAGGCCTCCAACGACCCATAACGCCGCAGCACGCGTTGGAGTCCCGCCAAAAGCCCTCCCATCTGCCGCGCGTCGAAGAACCGGTATCGAAATCCAGCGGTCCAGCGCCGAATGTGGAATTCGCCCGCATTGAGAAGACACTGCGCCGGGTTCGGGCCCAGCCACCCCAACACCCGCTCCACACAGCCGGCGATAGCCTCCACCCGGCCCACAGCCAGGGACGAAGCAATCAGCGCCACCACCTCTCGGTCCTCCGGCCGGTGGTACCGGTGCACGAACATGAGCGGATCCGGCGGGACATATCGGCGATCATTGAAACGATGGTAAATCGTCTCCAGGAATTCCGCAATGCGGGCAGAGCCTTCTCCAGGTGGTTTCATCCGGTTTTGTCTCCTTGATCCGATCCGTCCAGCCGGGCATCTTGGTGCCGAAGTCGGCCCCCATGGGGAATTTTTTGACTCAGGTCAATGCCCAGGCACCCTTGAGCTCTTAACATCAGAGGCACAGACAGGCAACCGGACTGGCCCAAACGGCTGGAAACGAAAAGGGAGGAGGAGCCATGGAATGGAGTCGGGAAGCGTCGGATGCGGTTTCGCGTGCTCCCTTCTTTGTTCGGAAGAGAATCCGAAAGCGGGTGGAAGAGGAAGCGCGGCGGCAGGGCGCCCGGGCGGTGTCCCTGGCCCACGTGCGGGCCGCTCAACAAAAGTATCTCCAGTCCATGGAGCGAGAAGTGAAGGGCTACCGCCTGGAGGCCTGTTTCGGCCAGAGCGGTTGTCCCAACCGGGTTCTGGACAGTACCTCGCTCATGGACAGGCTGAAAAGACTTTTGGACGCCAAGGATTTCCTCGCTTTCCTCAAAAGCCGTGTGGAGGGACCCCTCAAGTTTCACCATGAATTCAGGGTGATCCTTGCGGATTGTCCCAACGCCTGTTCCCGGCCCCAGATCGTGGATATCGGTATCATTGGTGCCCAGAAGCCCACTTTGGCAGAGGGGGAATGCACGGGCTGCGGTGCTTGTGTGGAGGTATGCCAGGAAGGCGCTTTCTCGCTGGAGCCGGGAAGCTTCATCGTGAATTGGCACAGGGAACGCTGCGTCTATTGCGGCCAATGCCTCGCTGCATGCCCTTCGGGGGCCCTCCAGGCCCAGGTCACGGGCTACCGCCTCCTTTTGGGCGGCAAGCTGGGCCGCCACCCGCAACTTGGCCGGGAGCTGCCCGGGATTCTGGACGAGGACCAGGTGGTTCGAGTGGTGGAGCGCTGCGTGGATGCCTACATGGCGGAACCGGTGGACCGCTTTTCCCGCTTCGGTGAGTTCCTCAACCGGACGGACTGGGAAAAATTCCTTCCGAACACCCTGGGATTGACCTAGGAGCTTGTCCGAGAATTCATGTCAACTGTATTTGCATGTGATCTATAAAGTCCATATTCATTTGACAGATCCATGCCGTTGTGATAAGAATTCACCTAATCTAGCATGCGCGCATGGGGGAATCTGTCATGGCTCGTTTCAAATACGACCCAACTCAGTTTCGCCAACGACAATTGTTTCCAAGTTCCGTATTTGATCTTTTGCCGAAGGATCACGCCTGTTTCGTTTTTGACGAAATCCTGGAACAACTCGACGTATCCAGTGCGGAAGAGGGCTACAGCTTTATTGGGCAGAGAGCTTATCCTCCCAAAAGGTTGCTTGCGATTCTCATTTATGCTTACAGCCATGGCGTGTTCAGTTCGCGTAAAATTGCAAAGAAGTGCACCGAAGACCT
>NZ_FWXF01000001.1:0-251801 GCF_900176285.1 Desulfacinum hydrothermale DSM 13146
CGTACTGGAACGAGAACTTAAGCGTGCCAAACGCCTCGTGGGCGACTTGATGATGGACAAGGAGCTGCTTGAGATGCGAGTAGCCCGGCAGGAGGGTAAGCTCCCTTTTGCACGGCAGAGGTCGAGGCGATGAGCCGGGCCTGCTCGATCTCTGTGCGGCGTCTTTATGGTAAGGCCCGGGTGTGTCGGATGTGGGGGATTCCACGTTCGACGCACTATGCGCGCCTGGAAGCTGTCCAACGCCCTACGGGCCCCTTCCGTTACCCCCATGCCTACCCGTGTTTGCCGATTCTGAACTGATGTCATCCGATCCTTTCTCCTACCCGCCCTACACAAATTAAACAAGGGGTAGGTGACTCACCTTCATTAGCACAGAGGGTCAGTGCGTAAATGCCCGGGGTGTGGCTTCGCCCCAGAAGCCTTGGGAATGGGGTGGACGGATTGGGACGTGTACTCCCGGCACAGGTAACCACATACATACATAGCTACTTGGCGAGCTTCCGAGATCTTCTTGTGGCTCGCTCTAAAACGGAGCTCTTCCATTCTCGCGCCAAAGTTGGCACAGACGGCTTCCGCAATGTGGGGAATGTCCAGCCCATCTCCGGAATGGGAGGCCCGCTTGGGCGAGCTATGGGAACATGTTGATCATGGGCAGTTTCACGCCGCGCTCCTGGGCCACCTGGATCGCCTTTTCGTAACTGGCGTCCGCATGGCGGATGACCCCCGTGGCCGGGTCGTTTCGCAGCACCGTGGTCACCCGCACCTCGCCATCGTCCGTGCCGTCGGCCACCGTCACCTGGCCGGCATGGAGGGCGTAGCCGATCCCCACGCCGCCTCCGTGATGGAAGCTCACCCAGCTGGCGCCGGAGGTGGTGTTCACCATGGCGTTCAAAAGGGGCCAGTCGGCGATGGCATCAGAGCCGTCCTTCATGGCTTCCGTTTCCCGGTTGGGTGAAGCCACCGAACCGCAGTCCAGATGATCGCGGCCGATGACGATGGGGGCCTTCACGGCGCCCTTCCGCACCAGGTCGTTGAAGATCTTTCCCGCCTTGTCCCGCTCTCCGTAGCCGAGCCAGCAGATGCGGGCGGGAAGGCCCATGTGAGCCACCCGTTCCTCGGCCATCTGAAGCCAGCGCACCATGCGGGTCTTGTGGGGAAAGGCCTCCATGAGGGCGTGATCGGTCACAATGATGTCCTGGGGATCTCCGGACAGGGCCGCCCAGCGGAAGGGACCTTCGCCTTCGCAGAAGAGGGGGCGGATGTAGGCGGGGACGAACCCGGGAAAGTCGAAGGCGTTCTTTACACCCTGTTTCAGGGCCTGGCCCCGCAGGTTGTTGCCGTAGTCGAAGGCCACGGCGCCCCGGGCCTGCATGTCCAGGATCGCCCGGCAGTGCGTGGCCATGGATTCCATGGACATCTGGATGTAGCGCTTGGGATCCGAGGTGCGCAGGGCCAGGGCTTCTTCATAGGGGAGGCCCGCCGGCACGTAGCCGTTCAGTTCGTCGTGGGCGCTCGTCTGATCGGTCACCACGTCCGGAATGAAATTCATGGCCACCATCTTGGGAAGCACTTGGGCACAATTGCCCAGAAGGCCGACGGACAGGGGCTTCTTGGCTTCGGCCGCTTCCCGGGCCATGGCCACGGCCTGGTCCAGGTCCTCCACCATGACGTCCAAATAGCGTGTGTCCAGGCGCCGTTGGATCCGATGCCGGTCCACCTCCACACAGATGACCACGCCTTCGTTCATGGTCACCGCCAGCGGCTGGGCGCCGCCCATGCCCCCCAGGCCGCCGGTCACGGTGATCTTTCCGGCCAGGGATCCCCCGAAGTGCTTTTCGGCCAGGGCGGCGAAGGTTTCGTAGGTTCCCTGCAGGATGCCCTGGGTGCCGATGTAGATCCACGACCCGGCGGTCATCTGCCCGAACATGATGAGCCCCTTGGCCTCCAGTTCATGGAAGTAGTCCCACGTGGCCCAGGCGGGAACCAGATTGGCGTTGGCGATGAGAACCCGCGGGGAAGTGGGATAGGTCTTGACGATGCCCACCGGTTTGCCCGACTGAACCAGCAGGGTCTCATCGTTTTCCAGCTCCAGGAGCGAGCGGACGAGGGCGTCGAAACATGGCCAATTGCGGGCGGCCTTGCCCGTCCCGCCATAGACGATGAGCTCGTCCGGCTTTTCGCCCGTCTCCGGGTCCAGGTTGTTGCACAGCATCCGAAGGGCCGCTTCCTGGTGCCAGCCCTTGCAATGGAGTTGGGTGCCGCGGGGTGCCTTGACCGGCCGCGGCTTGCCGCAGCCGATCTGGAGCTCTTTGAGGAGCTTTTCTTTCGCCGTGGTGCTCATGAAGTGTGTCCTCCTTTTGGGAAAGATTCACATGCCCAGCCGTCCGTCACCCGTCCTCCGGTCCTATGGCGGATGACGATCGGCGGGTTAGGGCGTAATGATGGTGGGGTCCTTCACCACTCCGTAGTAGTGGAAGGCGCCGTCCTGGACGATCTGCACTTGCACGTCTTTGACCACTTCGCCCGCCGGGGTGAAGCCCTGGACCACGCCCGTAAGGCCGTTGTAGTTCTGGGTGGCCGCCAGGGCGTCTCGAACGGCGGCGCCGTCCGTGCTTCCGGCCCGGCGGATGGCGTCACACAGGAGCATGAAGGCGTCATAGGCGGAGGCGCCCACCATGTCCGGTTCGATCTGGTAACGTTCCCGGTAGAGCTTCAGGAACTCCTGAACCTCCGGACGGGGATCGTCCCGGTTCAGGTTGGTCACGATGAGGAATCCCTCGGCGGCCTTGCCCGCGATCTCCAAAAACTTGGGCGAGTCCGCTCCTTCTTCGCCGAAGAGGGTGGCCGAGATGCCCATCTCACGGGCCTGGCTTACGATGGGACCGGTCTGAAAGTAGTAGCCGCTGGCAAAGATGAGATCCGGATCCTTTTCCTTGATGGCGGCCAGGTAGGGCTTGAAGTCCTTTTCCTTGAAGGGATAGGCCTGTTCATAGACCAGCTCCACGCCCGGTGCCTTCTTGGAAAGATATTCCTTGAAACCGGCGGCCAGGGTGCGGCCGAAGTCGTTGTCGCTGGTGATCAGGGCGATCTTCTTGGCCTTCAGTTGGTGCACGGCCACATGGGCCGCCGCCCGGCCTTCCACCATGCCCAGGAAGCCGTTTCGAAAACAGTAATCCCCCGCCTTGGTGATGTCCGGATGGACGGCATAGGCGGCGATGAAAGGAATCTCTTCTTCCTGAAAGAGGGGTGCCACCGCGCGGCTGGGGGTGCTGTAGGATCCGCCCACGACGCCCACCACCCGGTCGCGTTGGATGAGCTTCTGGGCCAGCCCCACGGCCTCCTTGCCGTCGGCCCGGTCGTCATAGGCCACCAGCTCCACCTGTTTTCCCAGGATGCCGCCCTCCTTGTTGACCTTCTCCACGGCCAGCTTCACCGAATTGAGAACGCTGGCGCCGTCGGCCGCGGCGAATCCGGTGAGCGGGGCCAGCAGGCCGATCTTGACCGTATCGGCCGCCTGAGCGGCGCCCAATGGGAAAAGCACCAAAGACAAGGCCAGGGTCCAAAGCGCGAATCTCTTCATGACAGCCACCTCCTTTGCGGAATGTGGGAAAGCTATGATGCGGACTCCAGGGGCGGTCCGCCCTGCCAAAGCGACCGTTCGGGGCCCTGCTGCCCCGTTCATTGTCGCTTTGCTTCCTCTTCCCGGGCAAGTCCCAGATAGGCCTTCCGGATGTCGGGGTTGTTCAGCAGATCCTTGGCCGGACCTTCCATCACCACCGATCCGGTTTCCAGCACATAGGCGCGGTGGGAGATTTCCAGAGACGCCCGGGCGTTTTGCTCCACCAGCAAGATGGTGAGGCCCAGGTCCCGGTTCAGGGATTGCAACAGGTCGAAGACCTGGTCCACCAGTTTGGGCATGAGCCCCATGGAGATTTCGTCCACCAGAAGGAGCCTGGGATCGGAGATGAGGGCCCGAGCGATGGCCAGCTGCTGTTGTTCGCCGCCGGAAAGGGTCTGGGCCGGCTGGTCACGGCGTTCTTCCAGGATGGGAAAAAGCTCGTAAAGCCATCGGAGGCGCCCGTCCAGGTCGATCTTTTTCCGCAGGCCGTAGGCCCCTGTCAGGAGGTTTTCAAACACGGACAGCCGGGGGAAGACCCGGGCCCGCTCGGGAACCAGGCGAATGCCTCCATGGGCCCGCTTGTGGGCGGGAACCGCTGTGATCTCCTGGCCGTGGAAGCGGATGGATCCCCTGCGAGCGGGCACCAGGCCCATGAGGCCGTTCAGGATGGAGGTCTTGCCGGCTCCGTTGGCCCCGATGATGGACACCAGTTCCCCCTCTTCCACCACAAAGTCCACCCCGTGCACGGCCCGCACATCCCCGTAGGAGATTTCCAGTCGGTTCACCTCAAGCAACACGGGAGCTCCCTCCCCGTCCCAGATAGGCTTCGATGACCCGTGGATCGCGGGCGATCTCCGCCGGAAGGCCTTCGGCGATCTTGCGGCCGTGATCCAAAACCACGATGCGGTCCGAAAGCTCCATGGCCACGCGCATGTTGTGTTCGATGAGCAGGACGGAAATGCCGTCCCGACGGATGGAGGCCACCAGATCCATGAGCGGGGCAATCTCTTCTTCGCGCAGGCCGGAAAAGGATTCATCCAGCAGAATGAGCCGGTAGCCGACCGCCAGCGCCCGGGCGATCTCCAGGCGCCGCAAGTGGCCCAGCGGCAAAAGCCCCGCCTTGCGATCCGCTTCCTTGCCCAGGCCCACCCTTTCCAGCAGCTCCATGGCCTTTTCCCTCACGGCCGTTCCCGTCCAGCTGCCGAAGGATCGGGTCAAGCTCTGGTAGCGATGGACTCCGCTGGCCACCATCACGTTGTCCAGAACACTCAGATCGGAAAAAGGCTTCACGATCTGAAAGGTTCTACCCAGCCCCAGGGAGGCCATTCGGTGGGGGGGCAGGCCGTCGGATCGGATGCCCGCAAAGTGAATCTCCCCCGCCGTGGGGGCGTACACGCCGGAGATGAGATGAAAACAGACCGTCTTACCGGCCCCGTTGGGCCCCAGCAGGCCGAGGATTTCCCGCTCGTGCAGGTCGAAGCTCACCCCGTCCACAGCCCGCAGTCCGCCGAAATGCTTGACCAAATCACGGACGCGTAAGAGCACCCCACTCATCGCGGCGCCTCCTTTCCGGGGACCAGCCTGGACAGAATGCGTCTGACCAGGCTCGCTTCACCCAACAGACCGCCGGGCTGAAAGCGGATCATGACCAGCAGAAGCAGCGTGTAGAGAAGAAAACGGATCTCCAAAAGCGGCCGGAACAGCTCCGGCAGGCTCACCAGGATCAGCGCCCCCAGCACCGGCCCCCACAACGTGCCCATCCCGCCCAAAACGATCATGGAAAGCAGCATGACCGAGACGGGAAAGCTGAAGTCGCCGGCGCTGATAAAGCGCATGAAGTGGGCATAGAGGGCGCCGCCCAGGCCGGCCATGGCCGTTCCCAGAACAAAGGCCAGCAGCTTGAACCGCACGGGAGAGATCCCCATGCTGGCCGCCGCGGTTTCATCTTCGCGGAGTGCGAAACAGGCCAGGCCCGCCCAGCTTCGAGTGAACCACCGGCAGACGAGCAGGACCAAAAGCAGGAAGACCAGGCACAGGATCAGGTAGGGCAGGCCCTTCATCTTCACATGAAAAAAGGTCACCCGAGGAATGCCGCCGATACCCAGGGCGCCGCCGAAGAAGGGGATGTAGAGGAAGACGGCTTCCACGATGAAGTTGATACCGATGGTGGTGATGGCCAGGAAATCGTCGCGCACCCGCAGGCTGGGAATGCCCAGCAAGAGGCCCACCAGGCCCGTTGTGGCGATCACCAGAGGCAAGGCGGTCCAAAAGGTGAGCCCCGCCTTGGTGGTCAGCAGTGCCGAGGCATAGGCGCCGATGCCGAAGAAGGCGGCGTGGCCCAGGGAAATTTGGCCCGCGTAGCCCACCACCACGTTGAGGCCGCAGGCGACGATGGATTGGATGGCCACCAGGGTGGCGACCGTGATGACGTACGCGTTCATGGCACCCTCACCGCGAACCGAACAGACCTTCGGAGCGCCACATGAGCACCGCGATCATGGCCAGGAAGGCCAGGGCGTCCCGGGGAAGCGGAATGTGGGCGTAGCCGATCAGGAGCGTTTCCGCAATGCCGAGGAGCAGTGAGGCCGCCACGGCGCCTGGCACGGAACCCAGACCTCCCACCACGATGATGGCCAGGGTCTTGTAAGCCGGGACGGACCCCATGGTGGAATAGACCTGGTTGTAGTAGATACCCACCAGGACGCCGGCCACAGCGGCGATGGCGGAACCGACGGCGAAGGTGAAACTGATCACCGCATGGCTGTTGATGCCCATGGCATCTGCAATGGCCAGGTCCTGGGAGACGGCCCGCATGGCCAGGCCGGTCTCCGTGCGCGTGGTGAGAAACCACAGAAAGGCCAGGATGGCCGCCGTGATGCACAGGATTCCCGTCACCGAGGAAGGCACGTCCACGCCCAGTACGTGCAGGGCCGGGAAGCGGAGTTGAGCCGGGAAGGTGAGAATGTAGGGGCCGGCCACCAGGCGGCACACTTCCTCCAAGGCCAGTAAGATGGCGATGCTGGCGATGAGCGGCACATAGGGTGGGTACTTCAGCAGAGGAAAATAGATCAGCCGTTCGATGGCCACTCCCAGGACGGCGCACCCCGCTATGGCACCTGCGCAGCCCACCAGCAGGCTTCCGGACATTTTGAAAAAGAGCAGCCCCAGGTAGGCGCCCACGGTGTAGACGGCGGCGTGC
This sequence comes from Desulfacinum hydrothermale DSM 13146, assembly GCF_900176285.1. GTDB lineage: Bacteria > Desulfobacterota > Syntrophobacteria > Syntrophobacterales > DSM-9756 > Desulfacinum > Desulfacinum hydrothermale. The sequence goes on from NZ_FWXF01000001.1 coordinate 6,819, forward strand.
GCCACATGGAGAATGCGCAGGATGCCGTAAACCAGGGCCAAACCCAGGGTGACCAGGGCGTAGATGGATCCGATGGCCACGCCGTTTAGCAGCTGCTCCAAAAACAGATGCATGGGCGGTTTGTCCTCATTAATTATTTTTCACAAGAGTGCGTGCACCATACAGAAGGGGGCTTTCAGACGTCAAGGTTTGTGAGCAAACGTTCAAGGTGGACGAATTGACACTTATTGAACCGTCTTGATAGGTTGCGCCAACCAAGGGGGGCAACATCCATGGAAGCGAACAAGCACCGCACAGGTTCCGTGCTCGTGCTGGGGGCGGTGGCATCGGAAATCCTGCCCCTGGTCCGTCGTCTGGTCCACCCCCACCGGGAAACCACACCTTTCGGAACGGTGTGGAAAGGAACCCTGGAGGGAGTCCGGGTGGCGGCGGCGGTCACCGGGATCGGCAAGGTGAATGCCGCGGGGGCCGCCGTATGGCTCCTGGAACGGTGTCGTCCCCGGATGGTTTGCGTGGTGGGAAGTGCCGGGGCGTACCCAGGGGCTCCACTGCGAATCGGGGACGTGCTGGTGGCCTCCGAGGTGCAGGCCGGGGATGAGGGGGTATGGACCTCGGAGGGAATCCGGTCCATGCGCGCCATCGGACTTGCCCTGGCCCACCAGGAAGGCCTCCCCGTCTTCGGCCGTTTTTCCTTGCACCAAAGCCCCTGGTACCGTTGGGTTCGGGCGGTCACGCCCGAAGGGGACCTGGACACGTTTCGCCTTCGATACGGGCCACTCGTCACCGTGGGAATGGTAAGCGGTGACGAAAGAATCGCCTTGCAGCGTTTTTCCCGCTATGATGCCTGGGCGGAAGACATGGAAGGGAGCGGGGTGGTGCAGGTCTGCCTCCACTACGGGGTGCCGGTTTTGCAATGCCGGGGGATCAGTAACTGGGCCGGAACGCGGGACAAGGCTCGGTGGCGTCTGGAAGAAGCCCTGGCCCATTGCCATGAAGTCATCCAAAAGTGGTTCCAGGCCGGCTTGCCTTTGGAAAGCCCAGAAAACTCCATCGCGGTGGCCGGTGACGATCAGGCATGACGACCGGGATGGAGGCCGGGCACCGGCGCCCGAGCGCCAAGTTGAGGCGGCTGCGGCGTTGCCTCCGGCGGGGAATCGTCTTGCACGGGTCGGGGCGACGGCACGGTGCTGTTTCTCAGGGCTGGACGCCCCGTTGCCCTTTACGAGCGGTGTCCGGGGTGGTCTCTTGTTGAGCGGCCTTTTGGGGACCGCCACCCGCGAACGAATCATGGATTGAAACACACAAACCCACTTCTCAGGTGAAACGGACGGTAGCAATGGACCGACCCCTTTCTCTCGGCTATTCCCCCTGTCCCAACGACACCTTCATCTTCAGCGGCATCGCCTTGGGCCGGGTTCCGGGTTCACAACGGGTTTCCGAGCCCTTTCTGGCCGACGTGGAAGTGCTCAATCAGAAGGCACGACAGGGCGAGCTGGACGTCACCAAGATCTCCTTCAACGCCCTGGTCCACTGCCTGGACCACTACTGGTTGCTCCGTTCCGGAGGTGCCCTGGGGCGTGGCTGCGGCCCGCTCCTGGTGACCGGGAAACCCTGCACCCTGGAAGATCTTCGCCGGGCCACGGTGGCCATTCCCGGGCGCCTGACCACGGCCAACCTCTTGCTGGAGCTCCTGGGCGCCTGCCAGGGGCCGCGGGTGGAGATGTCCTTCGAACAGGTCATGCCGGCCGTGGCGTCGGGGGCGGTGGAAGCGGGCGTGGTGATTCACGAAGGGCGCTTCACCTACGAAGGCTTGGGCCTGCACCTGGCGTTGGACCTGGGGGCCTGGTGGGAAGAGACCACGGGCTTGCCCTTGCCGCTGGGGTGCATCGTCATCCGTCGCGATCTGGGCCGTGAGGCGGCTCGCCGGATGGACGAGGCCATCGTCAGCAGCCTGGACTGGGCTCGACGGCATGAAGACGAAGCGTGGCCCTACATCCGCCGGCATGCCCAGGAGATGGATCCCCAGGTGATCCATCGGCACATTGAAACCTTCGTGAACGATTTCAGCCGGAATGTGGGGCCGGAAGGAGAACAGGCCATCCGGAGGCTGCTGGAGCAAGCGGCCCGCGCGGCCGACGTGAAGATTCCGGACCGGCCCCTCTTTTGGGATTCCCAAGAACCCCGATCGCAATGAGGTTGTGTGGAGAAGATCATGACTCAGACAAAGACGAGATACTTTCTCTTTCCCCACAGTGTCTTATCGGAGCCGGCGGCCCGCTGTTGGGCCACCGTGGGTGCGGCGTTGGATTGCCTGCGCATGGTGGAGCCCGCCACCTTGCCCCCGTGGGCCGAACCTCTGTGCAACCAGCATGGGTTGGAAAAGGACGAGGGGTTTTGGGAGCGCGTGGGGGTGGTTCTGCAGGGATACCGCAGGGTGGGAACGGACTTCGGCCAAGACGGACTCATGGCCGCCCTCAGCCGCGAATGGTCGCTGGGCGAAAGCCCCGAAAGCCGCAGTCATATTCAGGCCCTGCTCAAGGGCATGGCGGCGCCGCCCGCCGATCCTGCGGAGTGGCTCCTTACGGAAGCCTGTGTCTTCCTCGAGTTGGGGCGGGAATTGGACCAGCGGGAACTGGAGCTGGTCGGAAGCCTCCAGAACGTGAGTCGCCTGGAGGGCCAGCTCTTGGAAACGCTGGGAGCGGACGAGGAAGAGGAGGACGAACTCCAACGGGCTCTGGAAACGGCCAATCCGCCCTTGAGCCCCGAATGGGGGCACTTCACTTATCTGTTGCGGCTTCGGATCGGCTTCTGGTTTCGCCTCTTCAGCCGACTGGCCCTCCAAGACGATCGGGTGGTGTTGACCGCGCTCAACCGGGACGTGGTGGACGAAGTGCTGGATCCCTTCCAGACGGAACGGGAGCGGCGAGGTGAAGCGTGGCGGCGCGACGAAAGGGTTCTCCTGGATCTGCCTCGCCTGGATCTATTGGGTCCGGAGCCTTTCCAGGATTTCCGTCTGGCGTTTCAGGAAACGGGGGCCGGGGAGCATCTGGCTCGGGCTCTGGATGCCTACGTGCAAGACGAAACGGAGGAAAACCGGAAAGCTCTGGATATGGCGGCGGATGCTCTGGAAGAGGCCGTGGGCGCGGTCCTGGAACGGGTCGGGCCCGTGGCGGGCCCAGGCGGGTACCGTCTGGTGCTGACCCGGCCCCTGGACGTGAGGCTTTCCGATGTTTGGCGCCGCTTCGACCGTCAGGGGGGGGAGGAACTGGGTGGTGACGATCGGCTCCAGGCTCCGGCCGTCTTCCTTCATGTGGAGCCGCATGGGGCTTCCTGAGGGGCCGGTCTCCTCCCTGGGCGAAGGGACCTCTGGGTCGCTTTTCGGCATCCTCGCGAGATGGAAATCCACGGTTTCCTGCCGGCTGCGGACGGCCGCTCCGGCAAAAGAGGCGATCCAGGAGTTTGTGTGAGGAAGGCTCTTTGGCTCAGGATGCCGGGAAAGACCAGATCTTTCGGATCTGCGGGGCTTCCGCCCTGGGAAGGGGGGCACCCCATGAAGTGGCAGGCAGTTTCTTCATGGCCCCTGGGACGTCCAGGGGCTTTTCCGAAGCCCTGAGGGGCTCTGCTGGTATCAGCCCGGGAGCGTCCGGGAAGGTGCATGCCGAAAAAGGCAGACGGGGGAAGAATCGATGACCGGTGAAACGGCACTGGAGCTTTTTCTGGGAACGCTGGTATGCGAGGTCAAGGCCTCCGTCGAGGCCATGGGCTTCGCCCAGGCCACCAATGCCGTTTTATCGCTCGTTGGGAAGTGGTTCGCTAAAGGTTCTCCATGAACTCGTCAGGCGTGACCCCGGCTTGCCGTAGAATGCCCCTCAACGTGCCTACAGCCAGCTCACGATGCAGAGGAACCACGCATCCGACAACGGCCTCTGGCGTGTGCTTTTTGAGCACCATGTGGCTGCCGCGTTGTCGCACTCTCTCAAAGCCCAGGCGTTCCAGTGCACGGACAACTTCTTCTCCCGATGCCCTGCGCAACTTAGGCATAGACTGCTGCCTCAAAGGTGGTCATCAATGGCCTGGAAGCGTCAGGTATGGGAAACTCTTCCAAATAGAGTTCTGTCGCTTCTTTCAGATTGGCGACGGCTTCTTCGATGGTGTATCCCTGGCTAACCGTTCCAACTTCAGGACATTCTGCCACGTATAAATCTCCTTCCTTATGGAGAACTGCTGTAAAAGTTCGTATTTCCATTTCAAACACCTCCCTGTATTGCTCTTGAAGATGTTGTCTGGGTGAGGTCATAACAGGTTGATAATAAAATGTTTTCTCACGATTTTTGTGTAGCAGCTGTGGTACGGTTGGTCAAGGTCGTTCTTACCTCGTTTTTCGGACCCGGTTGGCGTACGAATGGCGCAAATGGTTCACCAGGATGGCTTCTTTGAGTGGAGGGGCCGGATGGACATGCGGGCAAACTGCCCCTGTGACGGCTTGCCGCGGCTGTGTCCACTGCCGAAGCTTCGTGGTAAACGATGGAGGGTTCTTCCCATCGGTACTAGCCACCGTCCAACTCCTCGATGACAACCGGCCTTGAAATCCTGGTGGTGATTGTGCAATGTCTTCCACCATGGAGCATGGGGGGCTCTCTTGGATGGTGAATCGACAGAATGGGAGGTACGGGAAGCTGCGTGTCTCCGAGGGAAGAGCCCACTGCTTCCAGCACCGATACCTGATGGGTCGAACAAATGCTTGAGTTTCGGATGTGGCGGGGCCTGGCAGATGGGTTGGAAGGGATGGAAGAGGAATAAGTGTAAGTAAGGTGAGTGTCCAGCAAGGATGGGGAGGCAAGCACCAGGCTTACGGAAAGATGAACACTGTGCCTTCGTCAGCATGGTCCGGCCGTCGCAAAGCATCTTGGTGAGCAGACGGTTCACCAGGAAGGTGGGTGCGTCCTTGATCGGAAGGCTGGTCTTTTTGAGTCTTTTCGCCAGGTCGAAGGCGGCGGCAAATGTTGGGTCATTGGGCTGGGGTATCTTGAAAACCTCTTGGAACGTGAGCCGCTTGGAGGACCAATTCTTGAAAACGCCGGGAGCGTCCGGGAAGGTGCATGCCGAAAAAGGCAGACGGGGGAAGAATCGATGACCGGTGAAACGGCACTGGAGCTTTTTCTGGGAACGCTGGCAAGCGAGGTCAAGGCCTCCGTCGAGGCCATGACCCGCGACCGGATCGTGGAACGGATCTGGCGGAAGGACCACACGGTCTGGAAACCGGAACCCGAAGAAATCACCAATCGCCTGGGGTGGCTCCACGTGGCCGAGGCCATGATACCGCGCCTTCCCGAAGTGGACTCCTTTGTGGAGGAGGTGCGTTCCGCGGGCCTGACTCAGGCGGTCTTGCTGGGCATGGGCGGTTCCAGCCTGGCCCCGGAAGTCCTTGCTCGAATCTTTCCCCGGCGGCCTGGGTTTTTGGACCTCACGGTGCTGGATACCACGCATCCGGATGCCATCGCCCGGGTCCGCGATCGGCTGGACTTGAAAAGGTCCCTTTTCATCGTCGCCACCAAATCGGGCGGTACGGTGGAAACGATCTCGCTCTTCAAATACTTTTACAACCTGATGCTGGACGTCCGCCCGCCCCACCAGGTGGGAGGCCATTTCTGTGCCATCACGGATCCGGGAAGCGGGCTGGAAGAGCGGGCCCGGTCCTTGGCCTTTCGGAAGATCTTTCTCAACGACCCGGAGATCGGCGGCCGCTATTCGGCCCTGTCCTATTTCGGTCTGGTGCCCGCCGCCCTCATGGGGACGGACATTCGAACAATCCTGGAGCGGGGCCGCCGGGCCGCCCAAGCCTGCGGGGTCGCCTCTCCCGGGGGCGCCGAACCCAACCCCGGATTGCTCCTGGGTTCCGTGCTGGGCACGGCGGCCCGGGCCGGGCGCGACAAGATGACCTTGATGGTAGATCCACTGCTCGCCAACTTGGCCGATTGGGTGGAACAGTTGGTGGCTGAAAGTACGGGAAAGGAGGGGCGGGGGATCCTGCCCGTGGCGGGTGAGCCCCTGGGCCCGCCGGATGTGTACGGAGATGACCGGGTTTTTGTCTGGGTGGGAGCCGGAAAGGGTGGCTCTTGGCAAGGGCTCGAGGCGCTCCGTGAAGCGGGGTTTCCGTGCGTTGGCATCACCGTCGGCGACCCCCACGACGTGGGGGCTCTTTTCTTCGTGTGGGAATTTGCCACCGCCGTGGCCGCTCACCTTCTGGGTGTGAATCCCTTCGATCAGCCCAACGTGGAATCGGCCAAAATACAGGCCAAAAAGATGCTGGGGGCTTATCGGGAATCGGGAACGCTTCCTCGGCTTCCCGCGACCGCCGAACAGGAAGGCCTTCAGGTGCTGGGCCACAGCCCCGCCGCCACGCCCGCCGACGCGCTGAGGCGGTTTGTGGATCACGTATCCCAGGGAGGGTACGTGGCCATTCAGGCCTACGTGCCCCCAGACCAAGAAACGGATAGAAGCCTGGGGCGCCTTCAAAAGACGTTGCGCAATCGCACGCGAAAGGCCGTCACCGTGGGCTACGGCCCTCGGTTTCTCCACTCCACGGGCCAGCTCCACAAAGGAGATGCCGGCAAGGGAAGTTTTATCCAGATAAGCAGTGACATTTCCCGGGACGTTCCCATTCCCGATGCTCCCGGTGAGCCCGCCTCCAGCGTCACCTTCGGGGCGCTCATTGCCGCCCAGGCCCACGGCGACCGGGAAGCTCTTCTGCAAGCGGGCCGCCCCGTGCTCCGCCTCCATGTGACGCGCAAGGTGGCGGAAGCCCTGGACCGGTTGTGCGAACATCTCGATTAGGCGGGCGTACCCGTCCGCCATGCCCGCCTCGAAGCGCGTCCGAGAGCGGTTCTCCGGCTCAAGACGCCGCGAAATTTCCATCCCCTTCGTCGGAGGCTGTCTGCCAATGGCCTCTTGGCCTTTTGGGCCTTTCGCACAAATGCAATTCAACTGTGCTATGCGATGTTTTTTTGAGCCTTGTGGGGGCGGGTTCGGAACCCGCCCCTGGCTCCCGCAAAGTTGGGCCGGCCGCACGGGCGCGCAGGGAGGAATTTAGGCGTTCTCGGACTGACTCCCAGCCGCGGGGCCAAAGCTCCGCGGTCAGGGGCCATGGTCATCCCTTGAAGTGGCAGGCCAGACCCGATGGCCCCGGAAACGACCGGGAGCTCTCCCGCGGCCCCGGCGCGCTGGGCCGCGACAAAGGGGCGTGCTCTCAGCGTCTTTGGACTCCGGGCTGGGGACGGCTCATGGGCGGCAGTCTGTGGGGCCTGCGGGGAAGGCGGAAGTGAGGTTGGGGAGGGCTTGATGACCTTGTTGGCCGCTGGGCCTTTTCGGCGGCCGTGACGGAAAGTTTCGCTCTTCAGAAACCTGCGGAACACCAATGGCTTTGATTCAAGTGGTGCCTGTTGAGATGTTTCCTTTCTTGACTGTTTCACCAGAAAATGATACCCCAATCAAGATTTCTCGTACGGGAGTTTGAATTCGGTATCCATAACTCCGTACGGGATCCCGCCTCCAATGGAACAAAAGCCCAGCGAAAGGCCCGGCAGGCTGTTCAAGTTTGGAAGGTGCTCATTGCCTCCCAGGTCGGCGCGAAAGGGGATCCGGCCGGGGACTGTGGGGGCTGGGACCCGGATGAGCGACCACAAGCACATACAACAGGGAGGGTAGCATGGAAAGGCTGAGAAAACTGGAGAGGCTGTTGGCCCAGGGCAAGGTGAGCCGTCGGGATTTCATCAAGCAGGTGTCGGCATTGGGTTTGACAACCGCCGTGTCTCCCCTGTTGTTCCAGGGGGTGGCCCGTGCGGAAACGCCCAAAAAGGGCGGCCGTCTGCGTGTGGGGATTTCGGGCGGTTCCACAACGGACTCTCTGGATCCGGCCACCATCACGGATATGATGATGCAGGTCTTCAACACGTCCCTGCGCAACAACCTGGTGGAAATCGATGCGGACAATCGGGCCATCCCCGAGCTGGCTGAAAGCTGGGAGGCCTCTCCGGATGCCAAGAAATGGGTGTTCAAGCTCCGCAAAGGGGTGGAATTTCACAACGGCAAAACCATGGACGCCCAGGATGTGATCTACTCCATCAACCATCACCGCGGGGAAGGAACCAAATCGGCGGCCAAGGCCCTGCTGGAGCCCATCCAGGAAATCAAGGCCGACGGCAAGGATACCGTCGTCTTCATCCTCAAAAGCGGAAATGCGGACTTTCCCTATGTTTTGAGCGATTACCACCTGAGCATCGGCCCGGCGGGAACCGATTTTCTGGATGGTGTGGGCACAGGCGGCTACATCTTGAAGGATTACGAGCCGGGCGTGCGGGGATTTGCGGTGCGAAATCCCAACTTCTTCAAGGAAAACCGGGCCCACTTCGATGAGGTGGAAGTCATTTGCATCAACGATGTCAATGCCCGGACCAATGCGCTCAAAACGGGCCAGGTGGATGTGATCAACCGGTGCGAGCTCAAGACGGTGCATCTGCTCAAGCGCATGCCGGGCATCCAGGTCATGGAGCAGCACGGGTTCAAGCATTACACCTTTGCCATGTTGTGTGACGTGGCACCTTACAACGACAACAACGTGCGTATGGCCCTGAAGCACGCCATCGACCGGGAGCAGATGGTCAAGACCATCCTGCGCGGCTACGGCGAAGTGGGCAACGATCACCCCATCGCCAAGGCCAATCGGTACCACGCCTCCGAATTGCCCCAGCGCCGATACGATCCGGACAAGGCCAAGTTCTACCTGAAGAAGGCGGGCCTGAGTTCGGCGGTGTTCAAACTGCACGTGTCCGATGCGGCGTTCCAGGGGAGCGCGGATGCCGGGGTCCTCTACCGGGAAAGCGCCTCCAAGGCGGGGATCCAGATTGACGTGGTCCGGGAGCCCAGCGACGGTTACTGGAGCAACGTGTGGATGAAGAAACCATGGTGCGCCGTTTTCTGGGGCGGACGGCCCACGGAAGACATGATGTTCACCACGGCCTACGCCGCGGACGCGCCTTGGAACGACACGCACTGGAAGAACAAGCGCTTCAACGAGCTGCTGGTGGCGGCTCGGGCCGAGCTGGACGAAAAGAAGCGGCGCGAGATGTATGTGGAGATGCAACAGCTGGTGCGCGACGATGGCGGTGTGGTGGTGCCCATGTTCCCGGCGGACCTTTCGGCCGCCACCGACAAGATCCGCCACGGCAAGCTGGCCGTCAACTGGGAGCTGGACGGCTTCCGGCTGACCGAGCGCTGGTGGTTCGCCTAACGGGCGGTGGCAAAGCGTGGGCGCGGAACGTCCCGTAACAGCGGGACGTTCCGCGGCGTGAAAGGACCGCACCGAAGGGTTGCGATAAAGGCGGCCTTCCCCAACGACCGTGGATGACGGCTGGAAGGGAGGCAAGGGTTGGGGGCAACTGCCTCCCCCAGGACTGCGAGGAATCGGTTCGAGGCGCCCGGGTGGGGAGGTCGCCCTGCCCGGGTTGTTGCGCCAGAAGGGCCGTTTGAAAAAGGGCCGTTCTGGGAAAACGGTTGTGTTGCGAGGGAAGGTGAAGGAGGCCGAGAGGCGGCGGGGCATGGAACAGGCGGGTGTGTGGCCCCGTCGCGGAAGGCGGATATGGGAGAACCATGAGTCCACTGAAGGAACTACTTCTAAAACGCATTGCTTTTGGAGCCTTGACCCTGATCGTCATCTCCGTGCTCATCTTCGTGGGCGTGGAGCTGCTGCCGGGGGACCTGGCGCAAGCGGTCTTGGGCCAGAGCGCCACGCCCGAGACCGTGGCGGCTTTTCGCAAGGAGCTCAAGCTGGACTTGCCTCCCCACGTGCGCTACTTCGCCTGGCTGTCGGACTTTGTGCAGGGCGACTTCGGCAATTCGCTGGCCAACGGCCGGCCCATCGCCGGGCTGATCGGGTGGCGTTTTGCCAATACGATCTTTCTGGCGGCCACGGCGGCGGCCATCGCCGTTCCTCTTTCCATCTTGCTGGGGATCCTGGCGGCCTTATACCGCAACAGCCTTTTCGACCGGATAATTTCCATCGTCACCCTCAGCATGATCTCCTTTCCGGAATTTTTCATCGCCTACATCCTCATCGCCTTCTTGTCGGTCAAGCTGGGGCTTTTCCCCAGCATGGCGAGCATCAACGACCGGATGTCCTTGTGGGATAAGTTGTACATGATCATCCTACCCTGCGCGACCCTCACCATGGTGGTGACTGCCCACATGATGCGCCAGACCCGGGCCTCCATCATTAACATCCTGGGTACCTCCTTCATCGAGATGGCCCGGCTCAAGGGGTTGAAGCGCCTGCGGGTGGTGGTCTTGCACGCCTTTCCCAACGCTCTTTCGCCTGTCATCAACGTGGTGGCCATCAATCTGGCCTATCTGGTGGTGGGCGTGGTGATCGTGGAAGTGGTTTTCGTCTATCCCGGTCTGGGACAGCTCCTGGTGGATTCCGTATCCAAGCGGGACATCCCCGTGGTACAGGCGGCGGGGCTCATCTTCGCCACCACCTACGTGATCCTCAATCTCCTGGCGGATATCCTGGCGATCCTCAGTAACCCGCGACTGCGAAGTCCGAAGTAGAAATAGGGATAGGCACCGAATGGCTTTCTGGAACTTGATACGACAATCACCGTGGAGTGCCCGCGTCGGGCTGGCGATCATCGCCTTGAACATCTTTGCGGCGGTTTTTGCCCCGGTCATCGCTCCTTACGGGGAGACGGAAGTGGTGGGGGACGTGTGGGCCCCCAAAAGTCCGGAGCACCTGCTGGGGACGGACCAGATCGGCAGAGATCTGCTGACCCGGTTGCTCTACGGAGCGCGAAACACCATTGCTCTGGCGTTTGTCACCACCGCCCTCTCCTTTCTGTTGGGATCGTTGTGCGGCTTTTTTGCCGCCACACTGGGCGGTTGGGTGGACATGTTGTTGAGCCGCATCATGGATATCATCATGGCCTTTCCCACCTTGATCTTTGCCCTCATGGTGTTGTCCGTGGTGGGAACTTCCATCCCGGCCATGATCGTGGTCATCGCCCTGCTGGATTCCACCCGGGTCTTTCGGCTTTCCCGGGCGGTGGCCATGGATATTGAGGTGATGGAATTTGTGGAGGCCGCACGGCTGAGGGGCGAGGGGATCTGGTGGGTGATGCGCCACGAGATCCTTCCCAACGCCATGCCGCCGCTGGTAGCGGAATTTGGCCTGCGATTCTGTTTCGTCTTCCTTTTCGTGGCGTCTCTTAGCTTTCTGGGACTGGGAATTCAGCCGCCCACGGCCGACTGGGGAAGCATGGTCCGGGAAAACGCCGGCGCCATCACCTTCGGCATCTTCATCCCCCTGTGGCCTGCTGGGGCCATCGCGCTGCTCACCGTGGGGGTGAACCTGGTCGTGGATTGGTTTCTGCACATCGCCAGCGGCCTGAAAGAGTAAAACCTGATCGACGGAGGACCTATGGGTCATTTGCTGAAAATGACAAACGTTGTAATCGAAGGCCTTTCCGGAACGGAATGGACGCCCATCGTCAAGGGCGTGGATCTGCATCTCAATCGCGGCGAGGTGCTGGGCCTCATCGGCGAGTCCGGCGCGGGAAAATCCACCCTGGGACTGGCCTCCATGGCCTACACCCGCCAGGGATGCCGCATCGCGTCGGGCTCCATCGTCTTCGATGGAATGGAACTGACCACGGCCCCCCGACACGTGCTCCGCAACATCCGGGGAGTCCGCATCGCTTACGTGGCGCAGAGCGCCGCCGCCGCGTTCAACCCAGCGCACACGCTCTTGAAGCAATGCGTGGAGGCGCCGGTCCAGCACGGCCTCATGAGCTATCAGGAGGCGGCGGAAAAGACGGTGGAAACCTACAAGCGTCTTTTGCTGCCGGATCCTGAACAGATTGGATACCGCTACCCGCACCAGGTTTCCGGCGGGCAGCTCCAGCGGGCCATGGTGGCCATGGCCATGGCCTGTCAGCCGGACATCATCATCTTCGACGAGCCCACCACGGCGCTGGACGTGACCACTCAGATCGAGGTGCTCACGGCCATCAAGGAAATCACGCGCCAGTTCCGAACGGCCGCCATCTACATCACCCACGACCTGGCGGTGGTGGCCCAGCTGGCGGACCGGATCATGGTGTTGCGCTACGGCGAGCTGGTGGAGGAGGGGGAAACCCGGCAGATGCTGGCCCATCCCAAAGAGGAATACACCCGGGCGCTTCTGTCCGTTCGCAAGCAGCAAAAGCCATCCAGCCCCGCCGCCCTCAAGGAAAAGCCCCTGTTGGAGGTGGAAGGGGTGCGGGCCAGCTACACCAAGGGCGTGGAGGTACTCCACGACGTTCAAGTGAGGGTGAAGCCGCGCACCACGGTGGCCGTGGTGGGAGAATCGGGGAGTGGCAAGAGCACGTTGGCCAGGGTCATCACGGGGCTTTTGCCGCCGACCAAGGGCCGGATCGTCTTCGACGGTCAGGAGCTGTCGGCGGATCTGAAGAGCCGGAGCCGGGATGTGCTGCGGCGACTCCAGATGATCTACCAGATGCCCGATACGGCCCTGAATCCCCGGCAAAAACTTCGCACGGTGCTCGGCCGTCCGCTGGAGTTCTACTTCGGGATGCAGGGAAAAGAGAAGACGGATCGCATCGTGGAACTCCTGGAGATGGTGGAATTGCCCCCCGAGTACATCGACCGTTATCCCACGGAGCTCTCCGGAGGAGAAAAGCAGCGGGTATGCATCGCCCGGGCCCTGGCCGCCGAGCCGGATCTCATCATCTGCGATGAAGTGACCTCGGCGCTGGACCAACTGGTGGCCGAAGGGGTTCTCAAGCTGCTCCAAAGACTTCAGGACAAACTGGGCATCTCCTATCTGTTCATCACCCACGACCTGGCCACGGTGAAGGCCATCGCGGACGAGATCGTGGTCATGTGTCAAGGACGTGTGGTGGAACAGGGGATCAAGGAAGAGATCCTCACCCCGCCCCATCATGAATACACGGAGCTTCTTTTGTCCTCGGTGCCCGAAATGGATCCGGACTGGCTGGACAATCTCTTGGCCAGGAGGGCCAGAAGACGGGCCCGGAAACCCTCGGATCAGGGACCCAGAAAGCCCATGCGACAGCCGGCTCCCGCGGCGGCCTCTTTCAACCGATAGGCGGCCCCTTCCGGAACGCCCCAGTCGGCTCTCATGAGAAAGGTTTCTGCCCCAAACCGGTGAAGGGATCTTCCCTCGTTACCAAACCGCGGGGCTTCCGCCCCGCGGGAAAGATTCATCAAAACCTGGGCAAAGGACAGTCATTGCTCCATGTCTCCGGCAACGTCCGGGGGCACTTCCCAGCCCGAAAGGCCGCGCCGGGGCGAAGCCCTCATCCCCAGCGCTTGCTGGCAAGCCCTTGGGGGAGCGCTTCCAGGAGCGGCCCCGGGAGCTTGTCCGAGAACGCCCAGGCTGCTTCCTTCTTGTGCCGGACGGAAGGCTGGGGCTACCAGCCGGGCCCGTGCTGCTGGCCTGGTCAGGCCGCCGTCGGAGCGGGTTTCGAACCCGTACCGACAAAGCTCAAAAAAACATCACCCGGCACCGTTGAATTGCATTTGTCAGAAAGGCCCAAAAGGCCAAAAGATCCTTGTCAGACAGCCTCCTGGGCCGCACTTTCCATGGCCCAAGACGTACGGGCTCACTCCCCAAAGACCTGCCGGAAGATGGTATCCACATGCTTCAGGTAATAGCCCAGGTCGAAGAGTTTTTCCAGTTCGCCCTCGCTCAGGTGCGCGGCGACTTCCGGGTCCGCCTTGAGCCGGTCTTTCAGGTTCCCGCCTTCGTTCCAGACGGACATGGCGTTTCGCTGCACCAGCCGGTAGGCGTCTTCGCGCGTGAGACCTTTGTTCACCAGGGCCAGAAGCACGCGTTGGGAATAGAGCAAGCCGCCGGTGATTTCCATGTTGCGCCGCATGTTTTCAGGATAAGCCACCAGCTTGTCCAGGACCCGCGTGAGGCGGTTGAGCATGTAGTCCAGGAGGATGGTGGAATCCGGCCCGATGACTCTTTCCACGGAGGAATGGCTGATGTCCCTTTCGTGCCACAGGGCCACGTTTTCCATGGCCGCCAGCGCGTTGCCCCGCAGGACCCGGGCGAGACCGGAAAGATTTTCCGATGCGATGGGGTTGCGCTTGTGGGGCATGGCCGATGAGCCCTTCTGGCCCGGAGCGAAGTATTCCTCCGCCTCGCGCACTTCCGTCCTTTGAAGGTGCCGGATTTCCACGGCGATCTTTTCGATGCTCGCCCCGATGATGGCCAGAGTCGTGAAGAATTCCGCGTAACGATCCCTTTGAATCACCTGCGTGCTGACGGGCGCCGGTTCAAGGCCCAGGCGGCGGCACACCCGTTTTTCGATGTCCGGATCGATGTTGGCGTAGGTCCCCACTGCCCCGGAGATCTTCCCCACCCGCATGGTTTCCGCGGCCCTTTCCAGACGGGCGCGGTTGCGCTGCATCTCCGCATACCACAGGGCCCATTTGAGGCCGAAGGTGACGGGTTCGGCATGGATGCCATGGGAACGGCCCATCATGACCGTGTCCTTGAACTGGAAGGCGCGGCGCTTGAGGACCTCCAGCAAACGGTCCATGTCGTCCAGAAGCCGTTCGGAGGCCTCCTTGAAAAGGAGTGCGTTGGCCGTGTCCAGCACGTCCGAAGAGGTGAGGCCTTGGTGGATGAACCGGCTGGCCGGACCCACGTGTTCCGCCACACAGGTGAGAAAGGCGATGACGTCGTGCTGGGTTTCCTGTTCGATCTCGTCGATCCTTTCCACCGAGAAGGCCGCCTTCCTGCGGATCTGGTCCATGGCTTCGGGCGGGATCTCCCCCCTTTCGGCCCGGGCTTCGCAAACGGCCAGTTCCACGTCCAACCACTTGCGGTACTTGTTTTCCTGGGTCCAGATGCGGCCCATTTCCGGGCGCGTGTAGCGTTGGATCATCGGTTTTTGTTCCTTTCTTTCCGGTTGTTCCTTACCCGACCGATGCCGCCTCGGCGGGATCCGGTTACTCCAACTTGCCCAGCCGCTGGATCGCCTGGTTGGAGCCCAACAGGATGAGAATGTCGCCTTGGCGAATGGTGAAATCCGCTTTGGGAATGAAGATCACTTTTTGACTGTGACCGTCCCGGACCGCCAGGACCTGGGTTTCGAATCGGTTGATCAGGTCCAAGTCCCGCAGGGTCTTGCCCAGGAAGCTCGCTGGCGGTTCCAGTTCGAATATGCTGTAATCTTCGATAAAAGGAAGGTATTCCAGCATGTTGGGTGTTGCAATGCGCTTCGCCAAGCTCAGGGCCAAGTCCTTTTCGGGAAAGAGAATCTGGTCGGCGCCCACCCGTCGAAGGATCCGTTCGTGTTCTTCGCTGAGGGCCTTGGCATGGACGTCGCGCACCCCGATTTCCTTGAGGAGAAAGGTGGCCAGGATGCTGGCCAGCATGTTGGTGCCGATGGTCACCACGGCCAGGTCCACCTGGTCCACCCCCAGATCCTGAAGGGTGTTCTTGTCGGTGGCGTCCGCCACCACAGCCACGGCGATGTCGTTTTTGGCCTTTTGGACCACGTCCTTTCGAACGTCCAGGCCGAGCACGTCGAAGCCGCGTTCCGTCAGTTCCTTGCCCAGGTAGTAGCCGAAATTGCCCAGCCCGATGATGGCCACCCTCTTCACAACACGCCCTTTCAACCGATCATGGCCGGTTCTTCCGCAAATTCATAGAAGCTTCGTTTCCCCCGGGGCTGGATGGCCATGGCGAGCACCAGCGGCCCCAGGCGCCCCGTAAACATCAGGCAGATAATGATCCATTTGCCCCAGAAGCTCAAGGTCGGGGTGGCCCCCATGCTGAGTCCCACGGTGCCGAAGGCCGAGGTGGCTTCAAAAAGGAGCTCCAGAAATCGTCCCCGGCTGGCCGCGTAGGCCACATCCCGCAGTTCCGACCAAAGCAGCAGGTAGGTTCCCAAAAGGATCACCACCACGGCCAGCACGAAGATGGAAAAGGCACGCCGGAGGGTTTCTTCCGGGATGGTCCTCTGGAAGGCATGGACGGTGGGGCTGCCGACCAGACGGGCGCGGCTCACGGCCGCCAGGACCCCCAGGGTGGTGGTCTTGATGCCTCCCCCCGTGGAGCCGGGCGAGGCGCCGATGAACATGAGCATCAAGGTGGCCAGAAGGGTTTGATTGTCCATGGCGGCGAAGTCCAGGGAATTGAAACCCGCCGTCCGGGTGGTCACGGACTGGAAGAAGGAGGCCAGCAGCTTGGTTCCCAGGGGAAGCCGGGCCAGGGTTTCGGACCATTCGCTGAGCAGGAAGAGGAGTGTTCCACCGGCCAGCAGGGCCGCCGTGGTGGAAAGGGCCAGTTTGGTGTGCAGGGAAAGCATCCGCCACCGCTTTCGATTGCGAAGGGCCAAGGCCGTCTCGTGGAGGACCAGAAAGCCGATGCCGCCGCCGATGATCAAAGCGGCCATGGTGAGGTTCACCAGGGGGTCTCCGCGGAAGCCCACCAGGGAGTCGGGAAAGAGGGAAAAGCCGGCGTTGCAAAAGGCGCTCACGCTGTGGAACACCGCCACGTACGCGGCTTGTAGACCCGGGTAATCGGCATGGAAGCGCAAGAAAAGCAGCAGGGCCCCTGCGGTTTCGAACACAAACGTGAAAAGGAGGATGTTGCGCATGAGATGGGTGAGATGGGCGGTGGGGCCATGGGTGTAGGTGTCTTGGAGCAGAAAGCGAGAACGAAAGGAGATGCGGTGTCCCAGCGCCATGAGGAAGGCCGTGGAGAGCAGCATGATCCCCAGGCCGCCCACCTGGATGAGCACCAGGATCACGCCTTGGCCCCACACGGTGAACTGAGTGCCGATGTCGTAAAGGCTCAGCCCGGTGACACACGTGGCCGACGTGGCCATGAAGAGCGCGTCGATCAGGGGAAGCCGCTGTCCGTGGACCATGGGCAAGAGGGCCAGCGCCAGCGTCCCCAAACCGATGATCCCAAGGAACCCGGCCACGGGAAGGAGCGGGGGCGGAATCTTCTGAAGCCATCGTGAATGCATGGGAGATCTTTATTCCCTCCTCAGCCGCACCTTATAGCACGTGAGTCTTTTCCCTGACAAATGAAGGCGGCCGCCCAGGGGAGTCTGGAAGCCCGGTTCTTCCACGCATTGACCCGGGGGGGGCGGGGGCCTATAATTCGTTCCATACACGGCGGATGATGGCATCGATCCGAAGAAAGCGGCGACAAAGATGGAATTGGAACCCCTCGGGGATGTGTGCGTTTCGTTTTCACCACCCTTGGAAAAGGGCTTTTTTATTCGGCGCTACAAGCGATTCCTGGCCGACGTCCAGCTGGAAGACGGCCGGGTGGCGGCGGTTCACTGCCCCAATTCCGGCTCCATGAAAGGCTGTTTGGAGAAGGGAGCGCCCGTTCGACTCACCCCGGCGCCGGCTGGAAGCAGGCGCAAGACCAGCTATACCTGGGAGATGATACAGATCAACGGTGGCTGGGTGGGGATCAATACCAACATGCCCAACCAGCTGGCGGCCTTGGCGGCCCAAAGACATGCGCTTCCTGTGTTCCGGGAGGCCGTGGATGTGCGCCGGGAGGTGGCCGCCGGCCGCCACAGCCGCATGGACCTGCTGGTGGAAACCACCCGCGGGCTTCTCTGGGTGGAGGCGAAGAACGTCACCTTGGTGGAGGACGGAACGGCGCTCTTTCCCGATGCCGTCACCACGCGGGGGGCGAAACACCTGGACGTTCTGGTGGAGAAGGTTCGCGAAGGGCATCGGGGCGCCATGTTCTACGTGGTGCAACGCCAAGATGCCCGGCGCTTCGCCCCGGCGGCCTCCATCGACCCGGTGTATGCGGAGCGCTTCCAGTGGGCCTTGAGCCAAGGCGTGGAGGTGGTGGTGGTTCAGGCACGGGTCACGCCGGAGCGCATCTGCCTGGCGGGGCTGTTGCCTATGGCATGATGCCGACGTTCAGGAACGAAATGCGAAACGGATTGGCAGGAAAGGAGACGAAGGGGCATGAGCGAAATCATTGCGGTACGGGCCCGGGAAATCCTGGATTCCCGGGGAAACCCAACGGTGGAAGCCGATGTCATTCTGGAGTCGGGGGTCATGGGGCGTGCGGCGGTCCCGTCGGGAGCCTCCACGGGAAGCCGGGAGGCGCTGGAGCTTCGCGATGGGGATGACAAGCGCTACTTGGGCAAGGGAGTCCTCAACGCCGTGCGGAACGTGAACGACGAGATCGGCCCCAAGGTCGTGGGGCTGGAAGCCCAGGACCAGGCGGAGATCGACCGGTTCCTGATCGCCTTGGACGGGACGGAAAACAAGAGCCGCCTGGGCGCCAACGCCATTCTGGCGGTCAGTATGGCAGTGGCCAAGGCCGCGGCGGAGGAAGCGGAACTGCCCCTCTACCGCTACCTGGGGGGCGTGGCGGCTTACACCTTGCCCGTTCCCATGATGAACGTGCTCAATGGCGGGGCCCATGCCGACAACAACCTGGACATTCAAGAATTCATGATCGTGCCGGCCGGTGCGCCCACCTTCAAGGGAGCCCTTCGCATGGGGGCGGAGATCTTTCACACCCTCAAGAAGGTGCTCAAGGCCCAAAACCTCAACACGGCCGTGGGCGACGAGGGCGGTTTCGCCCCCAGCCTGCAGTCCAATGAAGAGGCCCTGGGGCTTCTCATGGACGCCATCAAGGCGGCGGGATACGTGCCGGGAGAAGATGTGTTCATCGCCCTGGACCCCGCTGCCAGCGAGTTCTACGAAAACGGCCGTTACCTGTTGAAGGCGGAAAAGCAGTCGGAAAAATCCCCGGAAGACCTGGTGGGTCTGTACGAGGATTGGGTCAACCGCTACCCCATCCTTTCCATTGAAGACGGTATGGCGGAAGGCGACTGGGACGGGTGGAAGCTCATAACCCAGCGTCTGGGCGACAGGATCGAGATCGTGGGAGACGACGTCTTCGTCACCAACACCAAGATCCTGGCCCGGGGGATCGAAGAAGGGGTGGCCAATGCCATTCTGATCAAGCTCAACCAGATCGGCACGGTAACGGAGACCTTCGAGGCCATTTCCATGGCCGCCAAGGCGGGCTATCGGGCCGTCATCTCCCACCGATCCGGGGAAACGGAAGACACCACCATCTCGGACCTGGCGGTGGCGGCGGGCATGGGTCAGATCAAGACCGGGTCCCTTTGCCGAACGGACCGGGTGTCCAAATACAATCAGCTGCTGCGTATCGAAGAGGAACTGGGGGACGCGGCCCGGTATGCCGGAACGGAAGTCTTCAAGCGATAGTCCGGGTGGTAAGGATGGCGAAGGCGCCCGGCACCGCCGGGCGCTCCGGATCGCCTTGACCGGAGGGATCGCCAGCGGCAAGAGCACCGTGGCCCGCTTGTTGGAAGCCAAAGGGGCCCGGGTGCTGGATGCAGACCAGGCCGCTCGGAGGGCCGTGGAGCCCGGTCGGCCCGCGTGGAGGCGTCTGCGGGAGTTCCTGTCGGCGGACTATTTCCTGCCCGATTCCGGTGAGTTGAATCGCCGGAAACTCCGGCGGGCGATCCTGGACGACCCCCATCTGAGGCGGCGTGTGAACGAAGCGGTCCATCCCCACGTCTTGCAGGAAATGGAGGCGGAGTGGCGCCGGGCCGTGGAAGCCGATCCAAGGCGACCGGTCGTGTTCGACATCCCGCTGCTCTACGAGACGGGACTGGAAGGTTCCTTCGATTGCGTCATCCTGGTCTATGTTCCTGCGCAAGTGCAAATCCAGAGGCTTTGCGCCCGGGACGGCGTGAGCCGCCCGGAGGCGGAAAGGACTCTGGAGATGCAGCTTCCCATCGAGCAGAAAAGGGCGTGGGCGAACCTGGTCATCGACAATTCCCAGGATCTGGAAAACACCCGTCGCCAGGTGGACGCGGTGTGGCAAGAGATTGCGATGCGTTCCCAGGACAAGAGGACGATCCATGGCGGTCAAACACAAGCATGACGTGGTTATCGTGGGCTCGGGACTGGCGGGGCTTCGCGCGGCGGTGGAGGCCGCGGGCCGCTGCGATGTGGCCCTGGTGAGCAAGGTCTTTCCCACCCGGTCCCATTCGGGCGCCGCACAGGGAGGCATTGCGGCCTCGCTGGGCAACGAAGAGCCCGATTCCTGGGAATGGCACATGTTCGATACAGTCAAGGGGGGGGGATTACCTGACGGATCAGGACGCCGCCGAGGTTCTGGCCCGGGACGCCCCGCGGGCCATCTATGAACTGGAACACATGGGGGTTCCCTTCAACCGCAATCCGGACGGCACCATTGCCCAGCGGGCCTTCGGGGGCCACACCCGGAACTTTGGGGAGGCGCCGGTCAAAAGGGCCTGCTATGCGGCCGACCGAACGGGTCGCGTGATCCTGGACACCCTCTATGGACAGAGCGTGCAAAAGGGCATCCGGGTCTATCCGGAACTGTCCGTCATGGATCTGGTGGTCCGGGACGGGGCCGTGCACGGGGTGGTGGCCTACGAATGGGCCACGGGAGAACTGCACCTTTTCCACGCCAAGGCCGTGCTGGTGGCCACGGGGGGCTTCGGCAAGGTCTTCAAAACCACCTCCAACTGTTTCGCCAATACGGGCGACGGCGCCCACATGGTCTTGCGCCACGGTTTCCCGCTCCAGGACATGGAGTTCATCCAGTTCCATCCCACCGGCATCCACGGCCTGGGGGTGCTCATCAGCGAAGCGGCCCGGGGCGAGGGCGGCCTGCTCAGGAACCGGGACGGGGAGCGGTTCATGGAACGCTACGCTCCCACCATCAAGGACCTGGCGGCCCGGGACGTGGTCTCGCGGGCCATCATGAGCGAAATCCGAGACGGGCGGGGCATCGACGGGCGGGATTTCGTCCACCTGGACCTCACCCACCTGGGCAAGGAACGGCTGGAAGAAAGGCTTTCCGACATCTCGTCCTTCGTGCGCATCTACTTGGGAATCGACCCGGCCGCGCAGCCCATCCCGGTCCATCCCACCTGCCACTACATGATGGGGGGGATCCCCACGGATGTGGACGGGCGGGTCCTGGACGCCGCGGGCTATGCCGTCCCCGGCTTGTATGCCGCCGGGGAATGCGCCTGCGTGTCCGTGCACGGGGCCAACCGGTTGGGATGCAATTCCCTTCTGGACCTGGTGGTCTTCGGGCGGCGCACGGGACGACGCCTGCTGGCGGATGTTGCCCAGCTGCCCTTGCATGAGGCGGGCGGAGAGGCGCTGGATGCGTGCCGGGAGAGGATTCAAAGGCTCCGGGAGCGCCGTTCCGGGGAGCGTGCGGCCGGGATTCGCCAAAGGATGCAGCAGGAGATGATGGAGCGCTGTGGGGTGTATCGGACGGCCAAGGGGCTGGAGGAGGGGCTGGACACGATCCGGGGGTTGCAGGAAACGTGTCGAACCCAGCTGGTTCTGGACTACCGGGGCGACCGGTACAACACGGACCTCATGGAGGCGCTGGAATTGGAATCCCTTCTGGGCCTGGCGGAAGTGATGCTGCTGGCCGCACAAAAACGGACGGAAAGCCGGGGAGCCCACTATCGCGAGGATTTCCCGGAACGCGACGACGCCAATTGGCTGTGCCATTCCCTGGTCTACCGGGACGGAGCCCAGCTGCGCTACGCCACCAAGCCCGTGTCTATTACGCGTTTCCAACCCAAGCCGAGGGTGTACTGATATGGAACTGACCTTCAGGATCTACCGATACGACCCGGAACGGGATTCGGAGGCCTACTACCGGACCTATCGGGTGGAGGCGGAGCCCGGGGAGCGCATTCTGGATTGTCTGAACCGCATCAAGTGGGAGCAGGACGGGAGCTTGAGTTTTCGCATGTCGTGCGGCCACGGTGTGTGCGGGTCCGACGCCATGCGTCTCAACGGCCGTTGCGCACTGGCGTGTCAAAAGCTGGTGCAGGACTACCAAGGGGAACCGGAGATCCTCGTGGAGCCCCTGCCGTCCTTTCGGGTGCTCAAGGACCTGGTGGTGGACTTGGAGCCCTTTTTCGAGAAGGTCAATTGGGTGCGCCCCTACCTGCTGGCCGGGGACAGCGACCCGCAAAAGGAGCGATTGCAGGATCCCGCCGAAAGGAAGAAACTGGATCAAGTAATCCGGTGTATCTTGTGCGCCTGCTGCATGGGCGCGTGCCCCGTGGTGGGGGAGAACGAGCACTTTTTGGGACCGGCGCCGTTGGTGTGGGCCTTTCGCTACATCTTCGACAGCCGGGACCAGGAAAAGGAGGATCGGCTCCGCAAGGTGGATTCGGAAGATGGAGCTTGGGGATGCCGGAACCACTTTGAGTGCACCAGGGTGTGTCCCAAGGAGATTCCCGTCACCAAGAGCATCAACTTCATCAAGCGGGAAATTGAAAAGGTGTTTGGAAGCTGAACACAGGAGGAAACCATGTTCGAGCAACGGGAAGTGGAAGCCAAGATCCGGGAGCTCTATCCGGACATCGACAAGTTCGGGATCTTTCTCACCGTCAAGAAGGAAAGACTGTTGGGAGCGGACAACTACGACGTGGTTCTGGAAAAGGATGCCCGAACGGCCACCTTCAAACTGGGAATCGACGATGTGAAGCAGTGCATGGCGGGCAACCGCTGTTCTCTCATCAATGCGGAGTTGGAACGGTTCGTACGCCGGTTCATCGACGAAAGCTACACCATCGCCGAAGCGGGGTAGCCGGCCCTGCGGGTGGCGGGGGAGGCTCGCGTCGCGCCGCCGGATGCCGTGATAAGGGTGGTGGTCGCGACAAGGGCTGCAGTCGTCCTTAAATTTTGATCCAATCTGCTTTTCTCGTAAGGAAGGAAGTCGATTCATGTTGCACTGGTTGCCGGGGCCGATCAACGGCCTCTTTTCCCTGGGTTGGCTGGCGGCCAACACGCTCTTGTGTACCACGCCGCTTTTCCTCTTGGCCTTCTTCAAATGGGTGATTCCTCACAAAAGGTGGCGGGCTTTCTGCGACCATATCCTCAACGGGATCGCCCAGACGTGGGTCGCCATCAACAACGCGGGCCTGGCCCTGACCAAACGGATCCGCTGGAACGTGACCGGTCTGGAGAATCTGCAGCGCCGAGGCTGGTACATGGTTCTGGCCAATCACCAGAGCTGGACGGACATCGTGGTGCTCCAGAAGGTCTTCCATCGTCGGATCCCGTTTCTCAAGTTCTTCATCAAGAAAGAATTGATCTATGTGCCCGTGTTGGGATTGGCCTGGTGGGCCATGGACTTTCCGTTCATGAAGCGCACGCCCAAGTCCGTCCTGAAGAAAAAACCACACCTCAAGGGACGCGATCTTCAGGAAACGATCAAGGCCTGTGAGAAATTCAAGGCCATTCCCATTTCGGTCATGAACTTTGCCGAAGGCACCCGGGCCACCCTGGCCAAGATCAAGGCGCAGAAATCCCCCTACCGGCACCTGCTGCGGCCGAAAGCGGCGGGAACGGCAATTGTGCTGGCGGCCCTCGGCCAAAAGCTCAACAGCATCCTGGACGTGACCATCGTCTATCCCGAGGGCACGCCCAGCTTCTGGGCCTTCATCTCCGGCAAGATGCAGGAGATCCGGGTTCACGTGGAGTCCATCCCCGTTCGGGCCGACCTGGTGGGCGACTATTTCAACGACCCCCAGTTCCGAATCCGCTTCCAGCGTTGGCTCAACAAGGTCTGGGAGGAAAAGGATCGACGGATCCAAGAGATCCTGGAAGAGTATGGCGCGGTCCTGGACGCGCCCCCAAACGACGCGATGGATCTCAGCGCCGCTTGAGACGGCCCCCTCAGATGCTCTCCAGGCCCAGTCGCTTCAGAGCCTTGGGGGTCGGCCTTCCTTGTGCGTCGTAGCCCCGGAGCCGGTAGTAATCCTCAAGCATCGTCGATAGGGGAACGGTGCGCCCCTGGGGATCGCCGGACCGGGCCTGTGTGAGGAGCCGTTTCGGCAAGGTGTCGTCTTTTCGTGTCAGGCCTTGCCGAACGTTGAGTAGGCGTTCCAGCGTGATGATGCGATCCCCCGCCTTGAGCAGCTCCCTTTGGGTGATCCCAGTGCCCGTCACGGTCTGGAAAAGACGGCAATAGATTCCCACGTCCATGAGCCGAAGGGCCAGGGCGGGAAGGTTGCCCATGGTCCAGGCCAGCAGGGGCTTGGGGGTCCAGCGGGCCACCGGGGCCTCCAGCAGGTAGGCGTAGGTGGTAAAAAGGCAGGTGGACAGGGAGTTGATGGCGGCGTAGAGGCTTTCGAAAAAGCGGACGTAACGGGCCTTGCCCCGAGTGGTGTAAGGGTCCAAAAGTCCCAAAAAGACCTCCAGGGCGAAGAGGGTGGCCGAAAGATGGCAGCCGCCCCGGTTGGCCACCGCATAGGCCAGGCCCTGCCCCCAACTGCCTCGAGGGTCATAGGCGGGCAGATCCAGCCCCTTGACCTGCATGGAAAAGTCTTCGCCGCCCACCTGCTGGGACATGCGACGGGTTCCTTCGGCCATGAGGTTTCCCAACCCCCGGCGGTAAGCCAGGTCCTGAATGGCCTCTTCCACGTTTTCCCCATGCCCGAACCGCAGGGGGGTGTGGACCAGACCCCGCCGGCCCGCTTCCATGGTGAAGGCCAGGACCCCGCCGCAGCTGATGGTATCCAGTCCCAGCCGACCGCACAGCTCGTTCCAGCGGGCCACCGCTACCGGATCGAAGATCCCCAGGCCGGCTCCAAGCAGCCCCACGGTTTCGTATTCGGGCAGCTGTCGCTGCGCACCGTCCGGAAAGGTTCCCCTATGTCCGCACAGAATGGTGCAGGGCGTGCATGTGCTGGGCCGGCCTCCGAACCGGTGCCGCATGGCCTGACCCGAGAGACGATGGGATTCGGGGTGGCTGCCGTCCGAAAAGTTGTGAACCGGCAGGATCCCGCTCCGGGCGCACAGATCCAGGTGGCCCGCCGTTCCATACCGGCGGTAGAGCTCCCCCGTGAAAGGATTCCGGTTGATGTGGACGGTGGCCTTCTTCTTGACCGCTTGAAAGGTTTCGGGGTGAGCGGGGACGTTCCGGTAGGACCCCCCCCGGGCCACCACGGCCTTGATCTTTTTGGAACCCAGAACGGCTCCGAAGCCGGCTCTTCCCAGGAATCTGTGGCCCGAGGCCACATTGGCGAAGAGGACTCCGTTTTCTCCGGCCGGACCGATCACGAGCGCCCCATCTTTCTTTCCCAGATGCAGCGCCGCCTGGGTCTCCCAGGTGTCCAGGCCCCACAGGCCATGGGCCGGCTCCAGCCGGACCGTGCCCGCCTCGATGCAAAGCAGGCTCGGATCCCGGCAGGCACCCCGCAGGATGAGGCCTTCGTAACCGGCGGACTTGAGAGCGGTCCCGAAGGGACCTCCGCACGACGACGAAGCCACCAGGCCCGTCAGGGGGGACTTGGTGACGGCGCAAAACCGGGCGCTGCAGGGGGCGCCCGATCCCACGAGAGGGCCGTTCATGACAATGAAAAGGTTGTCTCCACTCAGGGGGTCCGTGCCGGCAGGGAGTCCTTGGGCCAGGTATCGCAAGGCCAGTCCTTTGCCGCCCAGAAAGAGACGGCGGGCCTCTGGGGTGACCTCGAACGTGCGGATCCGCCCCGAGCCGAGATCCACTTCCACTACACGGTTTCCGTCGCTCACCACAGGGGTTTCTCCCTTGAGATCGCTGCTGCCACGACCCGGCTAGGACGTGCGGTCCTCTTTCCAGTTGAGAACCACGCGGGCCAACCCTTCCACCATGTCCACGATGCGCGGGCCGGATCGGCAGGTGAGGCCGCAATCGAAGAGGTGGACATGTCCATGGCGGACGGCGTTGCAGGCGGCCCAAAGCGGGTCCCCTTGCAGTCGCTCCTCAATGAACGGTTCGCAGAAAAAGATCACATCGGGATTCCAGGAAACCACCCGTTCCGGACTCACCCGCACGTAAGGGGCGATCTCCTGGTCATGGAAGAGATTGGCGCCTCCCGCCATGTCAATCACATCGTGTTGGAAGGAGCCGGGGCCCACCGTGATCAGAGGATCCCAGTGCATGATGCGAAGGATGCGGGGGCGTTTTCCATCGGCCGTGGCGGATGCCACGGCCTTGCGCACCCGCTCCAATCGGTCCCTCAAGGATCGGATGGCCCGTTCCCCCCTCGGGCCGCGGCCGATGCGTCGCGCCAGGGACGCCATGTCCTCCAATGCGTCGGCCACGGTCGGCGGGTCGCTGTGAAAAACAGCCAGGTTCTTTGCTTCCAACCAGGACGCCACCTCTTCCTGGTGTTTTCCAAAGGTGCAGACCAGATCAGGTTCGGCGTCCAGAACGGCTCGCACATCAGGCGAGGCCCATGTGCCGAAGGTGGGAACAGTAAGGATTTCTCTCGGATAGTCGCAGTCTTGCGTGCGGCCGATCAGATTCTCGGCGGCTTCCAGAAAAGCGAGAATCTCCGTCTGTGTGGGGGCCAGGGACAAGATCCGCATCTTGGTTGTCCTCCATTCCGGTGGGGCGCGATAGCGGCTTATGTGTGGCTCTTCACCGCTTGGTATGGAAGCGGTCATGGGCTTTCTGAACCGCCGTCGTCATCGGGTCCCCCGCAGGGGCGCGGATTGAAATCGGGCGCGCGCTGGTGTGGCGAACCCGAGGGCGGCTGCTCCCTGGCGCCGTGGCCGGCCGAAGATGCCTGCGTGCTCGGCGCCGAAGTCGGGGCAGGTTCGCAACCCGCCCCGACGGGCGCGGCGCGGCTTTCGGTGGAAAGTGGCGCACGGGCGCCCGTGAAGGTTGGGACGGCCAATGGGCCGTCAGTTTTCCGGTTTCGCATCGGGCCCCATGGTCAGAACGCTTGTCGGTCGTCGGGCCTGGGGGGCTTTCGCACAAGACAGAGGGCACTACCCCGGATGCCTTCACGGTTTTCAACGATCTCCACTCCCTTGCCGTCCTCGGTGAAAATGAGCAGCGGCGTCACGTGATCGGCCACCTTCCCATCCACGGACAGGACCTCCAGGGTGGCCCGGCCTTGCTTCAGTTCGTCCAGCGCTTCACGAACACTGAAGCCGGATCCGAAGGCCTGGCGGGGCGGGTGCGGCGTCTCCATGAGAAGGGGGTCTCCCGCCGCATCGGCCTTGGCACGAAAAACCCGGTGGGGCCCCAGCTGAACGGCGGCCGCCTGGGCCACCAGTTGGTTCAAGGCGTCGTCGTTGCTGATGGCCAGCAGCCTTCCGTAGCCCTGCTCCAGCGCCTCTTCGTATACGTGGATGTTCAGCACGTCGGCGCACACCGTTTGGTGGCCCCAGCCTTGGGCCAGGGAACAGGTGGAGGGGTTCGTGTCCAGGAAGGCCACAGGGATCCGCTGGGAGGCAAACTGGGCGATCTGGGAGCTAAGGGGATGGATGCCCACGATAAGGATGCCCAACCCGCTGGAAGGAAGCTCCACGTCCAGAAGCGCCGCCAGCGGCCGGCTGACCAGGGTGGCGAAGGCCCCGGACAGAAAGATGATTACAAAGGTGAGGTTGGTGATGATGGGCATCACCGGGTCGCCCTTGAGGAGAATATCTGCGTAGGCCACCGTGGCCAGAGCCACGATCCCTCGGGGGCCCACGATTCCCGCATAGAGCCTTTCTCTCCACGGAAGAGGAGTTCCCGCCAGAGCAACCAGGACGGAGGCAGGCCGAACCAAGGCGCCCAAAATGAGAGCCACGACCAGCATTCCGGGCCAGTGGGCCGCAACGGCAAAGGGATCGATGGTCGAGGAGAGCAACACAAAGATGCTTCCTATAAGGACGATGGAGATCTGTTCCTTGAAATGGCGCACGTCTTCGATGGCCGAGGTTTTTCCGATGGACAAGACCAGACCGGCCGCCGCCGCGGCCAATGGGCCCGAGTGCTCAGACAGCAGATTCGACACATGGAAGATACCCAAGGCGGCGGCAAAAGCTGTCACGCCGGGCAGGGCCGGCTCCTGCAGGCGCATGACGAAGGGGAATACCCAGCGGCGCAGGATTTCGCCGGCCAGAACCCCCACAAAGAGCCCCAGAAGAAGGCGTTCCAAAAAGAGAAATCCAATCCTTTCCGGTCCGTGACCCGACCCGGACAGGATGAACTTCAAGGCCACTCCGCTGAGAAGCACTCCCAGCACATCCCCCCAGATGGATTCCCAGTCGAGCAGGCTCCGCAGGGAAGGGCTGAGGGACACAGCCTTGAGAAGGGCGCCCACCACCGTGGGACCGGTGACCACGATGAGGGCCCCGAAAAAGAGGGCCTTGGGCCAGGCAAGGTCCAGGATGAGGCGGCCGAGGACAGCGGCACCCAGTCCGGTCAACGGAAGGCTGATGAGCAGTATCCGGCGGATGGCGGCTCCGGCCTTGCGGAAGCTATGGGTGGACAGACTGAGGCCGCCTTCGAAAAGGATCACGGCCACCATGATTTCCACCAGCACCACCAGGCCGTTCCCCAGCGATTCCGGCCGAACCCAGCCCAGTCCCAAGGGACCAAGAAAAACCCCGAGCAGCAGGAAAAAGAGGATGGGAGGAATGCGCAGTCGACGTCCCAGAAGGGTACTGGCAACGCCGGCCACGACGGCGATGGTGACGGTTTGAAGGGCCGTGTGGAGCATGGGATTTTTCCGCTGTCGCCTTTTCTGGAGTCTTTTGGGTTTTCCCTCCCGCCTTTCCGTCGGGACTGGGCTTTTGCGTCCCTCGTGTTATACTGTTTTTCACAAAATCTGTCGATCCACACGGAAAGGATATACCCCATGGACCATCGGGTGGCATGCTACGCGGGACCGGGAATCTTGCCGGTGATTCGCGAAGAAGGCTTTTCTTTCCATCGGGTGCGATGGATGTGGGGCGCGGCGGGAGGGCCCAAGTGGCTGGTGCTCTACGGCATGGATCGGGCCTTGTGCCAGGAGTGGCTGCCCCAGCGCAGGACCCCCCTGAACGTGGTGGGCTCTTCCATCGGCTCCTGGCGTTTTGCCGCCTATTGCCGCCGAAATCCTTTGGATGCCCTGGAGTCCTTCCTGGAGGCCTATCTGGCCCAGAGCTACAGCTCCCGGCCCACAGCGGCGGAGGTCAGCCGGGTGCTGGGCCAAGTGCTGGACCGCCTGGTGCCCCAAGCGGCGGTTCGCGAGATCGTGGATCATCCCCTTGTCCGTCTGCATGTGGCCACCACCCGGGGCCGCGGCCTGGTGGCCTCCCGCAGGCGCCCCCTGCTTTCCCTGGGTTTGGGCCTGGCCTATGGGATCAATGCCCTTTCCAGAAAAGGACTCTTGAAGTTCTTTGAACGGGTCTACTTTTGCCATTCCCAAAGCGAGCTTCCCCAGTGCCTGGACAACGGAGCCTTTCCCTTGAAAACGGTCTCCCTGACGGGTTCCAACGCGCGGGCGGCCCTGCTCGCCTCCGGTTCCATCCCCCTTCTCATGGAAGGGGTGGACGCCATTCCCGGGGCTCCCCCCGGACCCTACTGGGACGGCGGTCTGCTGGATTATCATCTCACGGTTCCCGTTCCCGTCGGTCCGGAAGAAGTGGTCTTTTATCCCCACTACACGGACCGGCTGGTCCCTGGTTGGTTCGACAAGCGCTTTGCCCACCGGCGACCGGATCTCCGGGCCATGAAGAACCTGTTCCTGGTGGTTCCCTCCCGGAGCTTCGTGGAAAGCCTCCCCTACGGCCGGATCCCGGATCGTCAGGACTTTTGGACTTTCGCCGGAAACGACGCAGAGCGGCTGGCCTTCTGGAAGACGGTTCTGCAGCGGTCCCGGGACATGGGAAAGGCCTTCATGGATCTGGCCGGATCCAGCGTTCTGAGGCACCAGGTGCGTCCTCTGGAGGAGTTTTTCCAAGGGGCCCGGCAGGCGCTCTGAAAGAAGACACTTCTTTTCCGGGGGCGGTTCTTGGCCATGCGCCCAAGACCCCCCCAAACGCCGCCGGCAGCAAGTACCGCGGGAGGATGCAGCCATGATTCGCCACGCCATGGAGGCCGATATCGACAGAATGGAGGAGATTGAGACGCTGTCCTTTCCCAACCCCTGGACCCGCTACTACCTGGAACACGCCCTCCGGGATTTCTGTCTGGTTTACGAAGAAGACCGGGTTCAGGGATACCTGGCGGCTACGTGTAAGGAAGAAGACGGGAAGGCGACCATCCTCAAGGTGGCCGTACACCCCCAAGCCAGGGGCCGGGGCGTGGCTTCCGCCCTGGTCCAGGGCGCTCTGGATCGGTTCCGGGAAAGGGGTATCCGAAACGTGGACCTGGATGTGAAGATCATTTCCTCCGGGGCCGTGAGGCTGTACGAAAAGTTCGGGTTCCGCGTCCAGCGCATGGTGACCATCGATTCCGGGGACACCAGCTTCTACATCATGAAAAAGGATCTGTAACCCCAAGGCGCCTCCGCGTTTCCAACCATATAGGGGAGAGCGGATCCTGGTCCTTTATCGACCCTTGACAAACCGGGCGCTCGGTCCTTACGATGCGAAAGTGTTCTCATCTTGCAATCTCTTCTTGCCACATGAACTGGACCCGCAGGTGCCTGAACGATCATGGAGCCCCTTGGATCCCAGTCCTGGAAACGTCTCGCCGCGCTGGCCCACACCCTGGTGCCAGAAACCGCGTCCCTGAGCGCCCAACAAAGCGATCGATTCCGCCACATCATCCGCCAGGCCCTGATGGAACGGCCTGCGGCCGTGGCCCTGCAGCTGCGCCTCTTTCTGGCCTTGGTGGATCTGGCAGCGGCGTGGCGCTACGGTACCCGCTTCGCCCGCCTTTCGGATCCCAAACGGCAAAGACTTCTTGCCTGGTTCCAAGACGGACCGGTCCCGCTCTTTCGAAAAGGCTTCTGGGGCCTCAAGACCCTGGTGTTCATGGGCTATTACGGTCAGGATGAGCTGTGGCCCCGCTTCAACTACCAGCCCGTCATGAACGGAAACGACGTGCTCCATGAAAGAAAAGGTCTATGACATCGTCATCATCGGATCCGGTGCGGGCGGAGGAACGGTGGCCAAGGAACTGGGCGCCTTGGCCGCTTCCGGGGCCCGGGTGGCGCTGCTGGAATGGGGCCCGGAACTGACCGCCGGAGACTACACCGGCCGGGAACTGGACATGGCCCGCAAACTCTATGTGGACAGCGGCGGGCTCCTGACTCGGGACGGCACCCTGACTCTGGCCATGGGGCGGGCCCTGGGCGGCTCCACCGTGGTCTATACGGGCACTTCGCTCGTCATGCCCGAGCGTGTGGTGAACCGTTGGGCCGTTCCGGGGCTCCATGCCGAAGACCTGCAGCGCAGGTCGCACAAGTATCTCGAGGAAAACAACGTCCATCTGCAGGACGAAAGGGATCTGAACGAAAACAATCTCCTCTTCGCCCAGGCGTGCCGCCGGCTGGGCTACGGAGTCCATCAGTTTCCCATCAACGTGAAGGACTGCAAGGGATCCAGCCTGTGCAACCTGGGCTGTCCCCACGGCGCCAAGCAGGGCACCCACCGGGTCCAAATCCCTGAGGCTCGCAGGCGGGGCGTGGAGGTGGTGACCCACTGCCGCGTGACGCACATCGGGGATCGATGGTGCGAGGCGCTGGTGCGCCCGTGGGGGTACGGATATCCATCGGCATGGGAACCGGGAATTTACAAGGTGCGGGCCAAGGTGATCGTGGTCTGTTGCGGAGCCGTCCATTCCCCGGCCCTGCTGCTCCGTTCCCGGCTGCCGGTGGACCTGCCGGCCCTGGGACGCTACCTTACCTTGCATCCCGCCTTGATCCTGGTGGGGGAACATCCGCGACCCATCACCAACTTCTACGGCCATCCCAAGAGCTTCTATTGCGACCATTTCATGGAATCGCACCGGTTCCTGCTGGAAACGTGCATGTACTTCCCCTTCACCACGGCCAAGAATCTCATCGGCTTCGGTCCCCAGCACAGCCGGATGATGCACCGCATGGATCGGATGCAAATGATCTTGGCTTTGGCCCTGGACCCGGCCCTGCCGGAGAACCGGGTCCGCGTGGACCGTCGCGGAACGCCCGTGGTGGACTACCGGTTGACGCCCCCGGTCCTGGACAGCCTCCATGAAGCCATGAAGGCCAGCGCCCGGATCTTCTTCGAAGCCGGCGCGGTGCGGGTGCACGCCCCGGCGGGCAGGATCTTCTCTCTGGGAGTGGAATGTGGGGACCGTCTCGACCACTGGATCCCGCGCCGAAAGGTCCAGCCCGGACGCATCTCCGTTTCCAGCGCCCATCTCATGGGGGGATGCCGCATGGGGACCTCTCCCAGCGATTCGGTGACCGACGGGTGGGGGCAGGTCCACGGAGTGCCGTGGCTGTTTGTGGCCGACAGTTCCCTCTTTCCCCGCTGTTCCGAGGTGAATCCCTACATCACGGTCAT
Source organism: Desulfacinum hydrothermale DSM 13146 (assembly GCF_900176285.1). Lineage (GTDB taxonomy): Bacteria > Desulfobacterota > Syntrophobacteria > Syntrophobacterales > DSM-9756 > Desulfacinum > Desulfacinum hydrothermale. Next base: position 39,186 of record NZ_FWXF01000001.1, read on the forward strand.
GGCCTTGGCCGATCGCGTGGCGGAAGGCATTCGACAACGATCACAGGAGCTTTGCGCATCATGAAGGTCCGCGGCGCCCAACTGGTGGTGAAGGCACTGGAAGACGAAGGCGTTCCTTGCACCTTCGGGATTCCCGGCACCCACAACATCGAACTCTACGACGCCCTGGAGGACGCACCGACCCTCCGGCCCATCCTGGTCACCGACGAACAGAGCGCTTCTTTTATGGCGGACGGGGTTTCCCGCTCATCCCCATCCCTGGGGGTGGTGAATCTGGTGCCGGGCGCGGGGGTGACCCACGCCCTTTCCGGGATCGCCGAAGCCTTCATGGACAATGTCCCCCTGCTGGTTCTGGCCTGCGGCATCCGCCAGGATATGGGCATGGCCTTCCAGCTCCACCACATCGATCAGAGCGCCCTGCTGCGGCCCATCACCAAGGAGGTGATCCGTCCGGAAAGCGCCGAGGACCTCTACGTGGCCGTGCGCCGGGCCTGTCGTTTGGCCCGGTCGGGCTGTCCAGGCCCGGTGGCCGTGGAGGTCCCCGCCGACTTCTACTTTGTGACCCAGGAGGTGCGGCAACCGTACCGGGAGCCTGAAGAAACGGTACCCAAGGCCCCGGATGAAAAGCTGGTGGCTGAGGTGGCCAAACGGCTCAACGCCGCGCACCGTCCCCTTCTGTACGTGGGAAACGGCGCTTCGGGCGCGGTGCAGGAACTGCAAAGGCTCGCCGAGCTGCTGGCCGCCCCCGTGGGAACCACCATCCAGGGTAAAGGCGTCTTCGACGAGCGGCACCCCCTCTGGCTCTGGAATGGCCTGGGCCGGGCCGCTCCACCCTTCGTGCAAAAGATCGTGGCCCAGGCCGATTGTATCCTGGCTCTGGGGTGTCGATTCGGGGAGGTGGCCACGGCAAGCTACGGCATGGATCTGCCCGTTGCCGTCATCCATGTGGATGTGGATCCCGGTGTCTTCCATCGCAACGTGCCCACGGATCTGGCGGTGGAAGGGGATGCGGGCCTCTTCCTGAAGGCGCTGCTGCCCAAGATCCGCCACCGCGCCCGGGACACCGCCCTGGAACAGACCATCGCTGAGGGCCACGCCGAGGTGCAAAGGCGCTGGGCGTCCTGGTCCAGCCCGGACCGGGTGACGCCTCACCGGTTCTTTGCAGCCCTCCAAGAACACGCTGGCTCCCAGGCCGTCTTTGTGACGGATTCGGGAAACGGCACCTTCCTCGCCATGGAACACTTGCGCCTGCAGGGGCCCGGTCGGTTCCTGGCACCCGTGGACTTTTCCTGCATGGGCTACAGTGTGCCGGCGGCCATCGGCTCGGCCCTGGTGCATCCCGACCGTCCGGTGGTGGCCCTGGCCGGAGACGGGGCGCTTCTCATGACGGGCTTGGAGCTGCTCACCGCCTCCCATTATGGAATCGGACTTGTGGTCTGCGTTCTGAGGGACCAGAAGCTGGGTCAGATCGCCCAGTTCCAGAAGGTGCCCATGAATCGGGAAACGTGTTCCCAACTGCCTCCTTACCGGGTGGAAGACCTGGCCCGCCTCACTGGCAGCGGCTTTTTGCATCTGGAAAAGGACGAATCCCTGAACCGGGTGTTGGAGGAGGCGTTCCGGCAGGCGCACCAAGGCCGGCCCGTGCTGGTGGATGTGGCCGTGGACACTAGCCAAAAGACGTACTTCACCAAGGGAGTGCTCACCACCAATTTCTGGCGCCTCAGTTGGCCGGATCGGCTGCGGATGCTCAAAAGGGCCCTTGCCCGGCGTCTCCCGAAGGCGGGATGAGGAAACGAAGGCAAGCCCCGTGAAGCGGCCCACTCCGGCGCGGTCCTTTGGACAGGCTGTGCGGAAACGCCGGGTGGGCGCCTTTCCGTGCGGGCCCAATGTGGGGAAACCGTGAAGACGGGGCCTGCCGGCTTGAGAGGATTCAGGCCCTGCCCTGGTAGGGACGACGCGACGGGTCCCCCTGGAAAGGGCGTTCGGAGCGGGACCTCATTTTCCGAAGAGCGTTTTCGGGCAAGCTCTCAGGCCGATTCGGAAAACTTGGCCATCATGGCCTGCTGCATGCGGGCGGTCACGGCGTTGCGGTCATGGCCTTGAGTGAGGCGCTTCGCCAAAAGCCTTCCCGCTTCCTCCGCCGCCTGGAGGCAGGCCGGATCCTTTTCCACATCGGGGATGGTCTCCTCGGTGAATTTCTGCCCCTCCTGTCCACCCAGCAGGTAGGGAATCCCCACCTTGCAGGTGTCCCCGTAGCCGCAGGTGTAGCAGGATGCGGCCCCCTGAGCGGACACCTTGGCCACCGTTTCGATGAAATTGTAGGCCAGAAACCTTTCCAAATCATCGGCGGGAAAATGCCCCTGGGTGCCGCCCACTCCCACGGCCACGGCCAGCTTGCCCCAAAGCAGGTTTCCTTCCTGGTGGCGGAATTGAAACCAGCGCTCCAGGAAAGCGTGGGTAAGAGCATTGAGGCCCGAATAGTAATTGGGGGCGCCGATGACGTAGGCGTCGGCGGTCACAATCTTTTCGCGCAAGGCGGCCAAGTCGTCTTCCACCTTGCACACGTTGTCCTTGGCGCACCCCAGGCATGCGATGCACCCTCCAATATGCTTCTTGCGCAGGCTGACCAATTCGTAGTTCAGGCCGGTGGCTTCCAGTACCCTCCGGACCAGCCGGTAGGTCCCCGAAACCTTTTCTGGGCGAGGGCTTCCACTGATGCCCAGGATCAACATGACCACTCCTTTCCGTTCCGTGCCTCTGGATGTCCTTGGGTCAGGTCCCCGGCTTCCCCGGGAGCGCCCGCCGGAGAATGTTCACCATGGATTGCAACCGGTATGGCTTTTCCACCACATCGAAGGCACCCAGGTCCAGGAGCCGGGAACGCTCCTCCCCATCCAGATAACCTGTGGAAACGATCACGGGAAGATCGGGCCAGGTGGCGCGCATCTTTTGGAGGCACTGAATGCCTCCCATGCCCGGCATGTTGAGGTCCAGGATGACGCCGTGGGGAAGTGGCTCCATGCTATGCAGGATTTCCAGGGCCTCTTCCCCGTTGGCGGCCGTGAAGGTCTGGATGCCCTCCAGGCTCAACAATTGGCAGCCGATTTCCAGTAAGCTCGGCTCATCGTCCACCAGCAGCACCCGGCACCGGTCCAGTGGGGGCCGGGGATCCGGCGTTGCCGCCTTACGAGCCTCGTTCCCTGCATCCATCTGGGCTAGCCTCCACGAGCGATGAGTCTGGGATAGAGACGTCCTTTCACTATTCCAATCGGACGGCGAATCCCCTTTCTTGAATGGCGTGGGCATGGACCGGTGGGTCTTTCGGACCCAGGGGTGCGAAGACGACGGGCCCTGCTGGGTTCTTTTTATCCAGCCCTGTGCCCGCGGGGTGTGACGCGATTTGGAGTAAGGATATCCCTATCTGGTTGAAAGGAAAAGGAGAAACATCTTTTGCCTTCGAAGAAGTGCCGAGTGGCACATGGATTGCCCTTATAGCAGGTCAAACGGAGCGCTTCCGTAGAGGCAAAAAAAGAATCGCAGTGGATGGTGAAAAGAAAAGGAGTCGATGATGAAGAAAAGAGTGTTGGGTATCGCCCTGGTGGTCTTGGTGGGACTTGCGGTTTCTTCTGTTTGGGCCTGGAGGGGTCCGGGCGGCGGCTGGGGGCCCTGTTGGACGGCCTCCAATCCCCAAGTGCAGGCCTTCGCCCAAGAGGTTGCGCCGCTGCGCCAGGATCTTTACCAGAAGCAGCAGGCCTATCAGCAGCTTCTCAATACACCGGATGCGGACCCGGCGGAAGTGGGGCGGCTGGCCCAGGAGATCAACCAGCTTCGCCGGCAGATTTGGGAAAAGGCCCGTCAGAGTGGCATGGCCAACGGCTACGGACACGGCCGCCGGGGCGGACACGGTGCCGGCATGGGCTATGGTCCTTGCGCCTACGGTTGGAATGGACCTCCTTCCCAGGCCCAGTAAATTTCCGTCTCCAAGAAGGGGGCGCCTTGAGCGCCCCCTTCTTTTTTGTACACGCATTCATACCAAAGGTTCGTGAGGGGCCGGCAGGAAGCGGCTGGAAGAGCAGATGCCTTTTACGCAAGGCCGCTATCGTGACCCAACAGCCTGGGAACGGCAGGAAACTGGCGAAAAAGTTCCCCCGATCTGGAACTTGAGACGACGAGCGCTTCAGGTCCCACGCCCCGGTCAAAAGATGAGCTCATGGGTTCCCTTCTGTGGGAGCGTCGAAAGGCAGGACGGATCCCGGTTCTCTGTCCGGGGAAATTGAAACGGGTGGGGGGGAGAGAGCACCGGGGCTTTGGCCGGTGGGGAGGCCGGGCGGGGTTCGCCGCGTGCTCGGCGTGCTTCATGGGAGTGGTTTTCCGGGAGGGGCCAAGGGCGTGATCGGACCGCCGTCTAAAAGCCGGTCGCGTGGCGTCGGATGGACTCCAGCGGCAGGGAATCCACGATCCGTTCCAATCCGTCGCTGTTGAGGTCCAGCGTGTTGAGGCTGGAAGCCACCGGTTTCAGATTGGGACGCTCCAGCTGCAGTCCGCCCAGAAAGCGGTTGGCGATGAAGTCGGCCAGCACGAGCACCGCCCCGTCGGTTTCCTGGGATTGGGCAAAGGTCTCATCGTGATGGCGGCTCACCGCATGGAGGATTCCATCGGGCAGGTCCCAGCGGCGGACGAAGAGGCTTCCGGCCGTGGCGTGATCGATGCCGAAGGCTTCTCTTTCCACCTCCACAAGGGGACGGTCGTTTTGCAGGGTGTTCCGGTAGAAGAGGGGAGCGTGGGGCGCCACCGCCTGATCCAGCACCACCTTGCCGATGTCGTGCAACAGACCGTTGACATAGGCGCTTGCGGGGGAGCCTCCGGTCGTCTTGGCCAGGTGTTCGGCGATGAGGGCCGTCCCCACCGCATGCTGGAAGAGTCCTCCCTTGCACAGGGAATAGCCGCCCGGGGCCGAGGGAAAGACCGAAGAGAGAATGACCGTGAGGGCGATCTGCAGGACGCGGTTCTCTCCCAGAAGCACCACGGCGCGATCCAGGGATGTGACCTTGCTGGAGGGGCTGAAAAGCGGGGTATTGCACAGGGCCAGGAGCCGGGCCGCCAGCACCTGGTCCCGGCTGATCTCCCGGCTCACTTCACTCAGGTCCGCGCCCTCCTTGCGAAGCAGGTTGAGGATCTTGAAGGCGGTTTGAGGGATGGGGCGTAACTGCTCCATCAGGTTCAAGAGGTCCTCTTCGCCCAACTTGGAAGGGGGCTGGGATGCGGATGCGTCCGAACAGGGGGCGGCAATGGGCCGGATGTGCGGCTTCCAGGAACCGCAGTCGAGGCAGAGGGCGCAGGTGAAGGTCCCGCCGGTTTCCGCCAGGACCACCGGGATGTCAGTGGATTCGAGGAAGGAGGTGACCCGTTCCAGTGTCTTGGAACCGATCTGAAGGTCGAGCTGAACGTCAGCGCCCGGCTCCACGATGGCGCCGCCGGCCACCGCGGCCTTCAAGTTCGTCGCCTGGGCTCCTTGTGCCAGGAGGGCGTCCACGAAAACGGGCAGGCCGGAAACGGCGTAACGGCATGGATTGGCCGATTCCATGCCCGGAACCAGGGGCTCTCCCAGAAGCGCGTGGTATATACCTCCCACCCGAGCCTGTTCGTCCCAGACGGCCACGCCCACGCAGGTTCCCAGATAGGCTTCCAGAATGACTTCACCGGCCCCTCGGACGATGAACTCCCCGGACGGGACGATCTGGCGGCGCTCGTGGCGGTTCCTTCCCAAGCGAGGCATCATGATGGCGCCTTTGAGTCTCTCGTGAGGTTTTCCATGGGTGTCAAGAAGGCCTGGCAACCCCCTTGGCCTGTCCTATGGAAAATTATCCCGTCACGGGCCTTTCTGCAAGAAAAAACAGTCGGATCCCGATCTCAAGGCAGCCATGTTGGCATTGCCAACAGACACCGGAATGCCTAATGTACATAATTGAGATGACAAATTCTTTGACGGTTGGAAGGAAGGATTCATGGCTCCCAACGATTATTACGCCCTTTTAGGTGTTGCACCGGAAGCGAGCGACGAAGAAATCAAGAGGGCCTACCGCAAGCTGGCCCTGGAGACCCATCCGGACCACAATCCGGGGGACAAGGAGGCGGAGGAACGTTTCAAGAAGATCAACGAGGCCTACGCCGTCCTTTCCGATCCCCAGAAACGGGCTGAATACGATCAATACCGCCGCATGGGCTTCCGCGGCCAAGGAAGCCCCGGGATGCAGGGTGCGGGATTTTCCTACACCCAGGAAGACATCCTCCGGGAATTTTTCATGAGCCGGCAGGCCCAGGAAATCTTTCGGGAGATGCAACAGGAATTCGAACGCATGGGATTCCGCTTTGACGAGCGTTTCTTCAACAATTTCTTCTTCGGCGACCAGGCCTTTGTCTTCCGTGGCGGCACGTGGAACGGTCCGGGCGGCTTTCGGGTCTACCGGTATTCCAACAGCGGTGGGCCCGGGGTTGGCCCGGGAGTGGGACGCCAGGCGGGGGACATCCCCCAGGCACCTTCTTTGGTGAAGCCCCTGCTGAAAATGGGGGCCTCCCTGCTCTGGCAGGCGGGCAAAAGGGCGGGCAAGCGGCTTCTCAACAAGGCCCTCCAATTGGTGAGCGGCTCTTCACCGGGGGAGCACCGGGAAGGCGACGTGGTCTATCGGCTCACCTTGGACGCCGCGGACGCCCAGCGGGGGACGGTGGTGGAAGTGGCCTTCCCCCACCTGGATAACCGCCGGGTGTCGGTGCGAATCCCCGCCGGGGTGACCCATGGCGCACGCCTTCGGCTCAAGAACATGGGGCGGCCTCTGGCCCATAACGGCGGCGCCTCCCGGGGGGATGCCTACCTGGAGGTGCGGGTCCAAGGCCTATGAACCGTTTTGAGGGAAGCAGGGAAGGGGAGGAAGAACCGTCATGCTTGAACTGATCAAAAAGAGTCTCATGGCCAGCCTGGGGGCTGCCGTGGTGACCAAGGAGCGCGTGGAGAAGGCGACCCGGGAATTGGTGGAAGAGGGCAAGCTGTCGCGCGAAGAAGCGGAAAAACTGGCGGAAGAACTCATCGAAAGCGGTGAAAAGCACTGGGAAGAGGTACAAGGCTCTTTGTCCGAGTCCGTCAAGAAGGCGGTGGATCGTCTGGATCTGGCCCGCCGTCATGAGGTACAGGCCCTGAAGGACCGGTTGGACAATCTGGAAGCGCGGCTGGCCATGCTGGAAGCGCGGAAGACGACGGAAGAAACAACCTAACCCGGGGGAGAGACGGGTGGAATTCAGGGCCATCACCCATCTGGGCCGGTTCAAGGACATCGCCGTTATCCTGATCCGCTACGGCTTCGATGACGTCCTGGACCGACTGGGCTTTCCCGCCCAGCGCCTGTTGGGCCCACGGGATCCCGCCAAGGCGGCCATGACCACCTGGGAGCGGGTCCGCCACGCCCTGGAAGATCTGGGCCCCACCTTCATCAAGTTCGGCCAGATGATGAGCCTGCGGCCGGACCTCATTCCCTATCCTCTGATCCAGGAACTGCGAAAGCTGCGCGATGAAGTGGCTTCCGTGCCTTTTTCACAGGTGAAGACCGTCGTGGAACAGGGCCTGGGACGCCCCTTGAAGGAGGTGTTTGTCCAGTTTGAGGAAGAGCCCTTGGCCTCGGCTTCCATGGCGCAGGTGCATCGAGCCGTTCTGCGCCAAGAACGCATGCCCGTGGCCGTCAAGGTGCAGCGACCGGGCATCCGGCAGGTGATCAAGAAGGACCTCTACATTCTGGAGGCCATCGCCCACGAGGTCCACGAGAGGGTGGAGGATTATCGGGTTTACGAACTTCCCAAACTGGCCAAAGAGCTTCGCCGGTCCATGCTGCGCGAATTGGATTTCACCCTGGAGGCGCGAAACATCCGCATCTTCCGGTCCAACTTTCGGCAGCACCCCGATGTTTTCGCTCCCGCCGTGATGGAGGAGCACTGCACCCGGCAGATCCTCACCATGGAGCTGGTGCAGGGACGTCGCCTGGCCGAGGTGATGCTTCAAGATGGCCGCGATCTCAGGCGGCAGCTTGCCCGACGTGGGTTGAAGGCCATGATCAAGCAGATCCTGGAAGACGGATTCTTCCACGCCGATCCCCATCCCGGCAACATCCTGGTCACCGATGACGGCCGTCTGTGCTTTCTGGACTGGGGCATGGTGGGACGGCTGACGCGGCCCGCGCGCCATGATCTCATCGACCTGATCCATGCCATTGTGGCCAAAGACAGCGAACGGGTTCTGGAGATCCTGCTGGCCTTCGTTCGAGGGGGCCACGACGAGGTCCATGATCTCCTGCACCGGGAGCTGCTGGACTTGCTGGATGCCTACCACGGCGTCCCCCTTGGTCGGTTCGACCTGGGAGCGCTGCTCATGGACATGTCCAACCTGCTCCGGGACTATCGCCTCTATCTCCCGTCGGACCTGGCCATGATGGTTCGTTCCCTGATCACGGCGGAGGGCACCGCCCGGGAGTTGGCTCCCGATCTGAACGTGATCGCCGAGGCGGAAGGGAAGGTGAAGCACCTGGCCGCGCAGCGCTGGCATCCGTCGGAGCTGCTTCGCGGAGTGCGCCGGAGCCTCCGGCACATGGCGCAGATGCAGCGGGAGGTGCCGCCCCGCTTTGTGCAGATCCTGGACAAGATCGGCCGGGGGGATCTGGAAGTCCGGTTCCGCCACGAGAACCTGGGGGACATGCGCCGGACCCTGGACAACATGTCCAACCGGCTGACACTGGCGCTCATTATCGCCGCCATGATCATCGGCTCTTCCATGATCATCACCACGGGCGTCAAGCCCTTCCTCTTCGGCTACCCGGCCCTGGGCATCATTGGCTATCTGGTCTCCGGCGTCCTGGGGCTCTATCTGGTCATCACCATCTTGCGTTCCCGCCGCTACTGAGCACCTACCGGCGCGCTTCCCATGGGCCGTTGAGTGGGGCCAAGCAAACCGGCCGCTCCCGTAGGGCGCCAAAACACCATGGAAAAGGCGGGATCCTGTCCTTTCAGACAGCCGACCGGGCGGGGCCGTTCCGAGCGTCTTCTTCCGGGCGGGCAGGGGTGTGGAGACAAAAGAAAGGGCGGAATTCCCACTGGGAATTCCGCCCGCGCGTTCATCGTACCTTGGGCCGGATCAGCAGCTGCAGGAAGTTCCGCATCCACCGCCCCCGCCGATGGGTACTTCCGACAGGACCCTGAAACCGGACACAACGCCCTGGTCCACGAAGTCCACCGTGAGAGACTTGGTCAAGTCCAGCAGGGACTTGTTCACCACCATGGTGAAACCGTTGACCTTGAAAATCTCGTCCGCTTCCGTAGGTTCATCCAGAACCATTGCCAGCGACGGACCGCTTCATCCTCCCTGTTGCAGGAAGATTCGAATCGGGCTCACTTCCTTGTCCTGAAAATACTGGTTCAGGACCTCTTCTGCTTTCGGCGTGATTTGAACCATCGGGTGCTCCTCTCTTTGATTTTCTTGTTGCACTCTGCATGTAGTCATAAACGGAGGCGCTGTCAAGCAAAGGACAGGTGCAAAAGCGTGTCGGCTCCAACAATCTTGGCCAACCCTGGCACGGGGATCTTGCCTGCGGGCCCGAAGTGGGTAGACTGTTCGTGCCGGGAAAGTGATGCGGCGGGTATGCGGATGCAGGACGGCACTCCATCCGTTCCAAGAGGCAAGAAAGGGGCCGGGTTCGATTGAACGATTTCAACGGCGACATCCAGTGGCGGCGGACCCTGTGGATCATGTTTGTGGCCCAACTGCTTTCCGCGGTCGGCTTTTCCGTCATCTTCCCCTTCCTTCCGCTTTATGTACAGGAACTGGGTTCTGCCTGGCACATGGACCTGCAATGGATGGCCGGGATGGTCTTTTCCGCACAGGCCCTCACCATGATGGTGGCGGCGCCCGTCTGGGGGGGACTGGCGGACCGTTTCGGCCGCAAGCTCATGGTTCAGCGGTCTCTGTTCGGCGGGGCTTTGGTCCTCCTGGCCATGGCCTACGTGCGGTCCGCCGAGGAGCTGGTGGCCCTGAGAGCGGTGCAGGGGATGGTCACGGGCACCATCTCCGCCGCCAATGCCCTGGTGGCCGCATCGGCGCCGCGCCGCCGCATCGGCTATGCCATGGGGGTCCTGCAGGTGGGGCTCACGGCGGGAATTGCCGTCGGACCTCTGCTGGGTGGCATCTTGGCGGATCGGTGGGGATACCGGATGGCCTTCAAGGTGACCGCCGTCTTGTTGACGTTGGCAGGACTTCTGGTGGCGGTGGGAGTTCGTGAGGTCTTCCAGCGCTCCGAGGACGCGGGGGATCCGGGACTGACGCAGGGCCTGTGGAACGGCTGGCGCCAGGTGCTGGGGCGGCCGGGGGTCTCCATGGCCTATATCCTGCGCTTCATGACCTATCTGGGCCGGATGATGATCGTTCCCGTGGCGCCCTTTTTCATCCAAAGCCTTCTGGAGCAGGATGCCCAGGTGAACACTTTTACGGGGCTTGTCTTCGCCAGCGCTTCCCTCATGGGGGCTCTGACCGCCGTTTCCTGCGGACGCCTGGGGGATCGCATCGGGCATGGGCGGGTTTTGATTCTGTGTTCCCTGGCGACGGGTCTCTTCTACCTGCCCCAGAGCCTGGTGGAAAATGCGTGGCAGCTGCTGGGGTTGCAGGCCGTGTGCGGTGCGGCGCTGGGGGGGACCCTGCCGGCCTTGAGTTCCCTGCTTGCCGGTTACACCCTGCCGGGGGAGGAGGGGTCGGTCTACGGCCTGGACAGTTCCGTCATCTCCGGGTCCCGGGCGTTGGCGCCGCTGGTGGGATCCGGCGTGGCCTATGCCTTCGGCGTCCGGGCCACCTTTCTGGCGACGGGCCTTCTGTTCATCGCCATGGCCCTGCTGGCCCTGTGGGCCCTGCCCCGACGGGGCGGCCTGCGGGGGCCGTGACCTCCCCGGCCGGTCATTGTTCGGTCGTGCTCAAAAGGGCTTGGAATGCGTCCCGAAGGATTTCCGAATCGCCCGGCTGGAGGGTTCGCACGTCCATGAGAAAGCGATCCGCTTCGATGCGTCCGATCACCGGCGGCGTGTGGGAACGGAGGCGCTGCTCCATCCTGGCCGCACTCCAATGGGAGGACTGGACCGAGACCACGTAGGTGGGCAGGTTCCTTTCCGGCAGGGACCCGCCGCCCACTTGAGAAAAGTTCTCTTCCACCCGGATCGTAAGGCGTTGGTCCAGGTCGCAGGCGCTGATCGCCTGTGCCAGGTCTTGCGCACGCTGGTGGAGTTCTTCCAGGGGCGTGGCGATCATGCGCAGCGTGGGAATGGCCGAGAAGGCCCGCCGCTCGTCCCGGTAGAGACGCAGGGTGGCTTCCAGGGCGGCCAGAGTCATCTTGTCCACGCGCAGTGCCCGCGTGAGGGGATTTTTCTTGCAGCGTTCGATCGCGTCCCGGCGCCCGAGAATGATACCGGCCTGGGGCCCTCCCAGGAGCTTGTCGCCGCTGAAGGTCACCACGTCCGCCCCGGCCTTGAGCGCCTGCTGGGCGGTGGGTTCTTCCGGCAGTCCGAAGGGAGATACGTCCACCAGGGAGCCGCTTCCCAGGTCCTCCACGGCCAGCAGTCCCCGGCTGTGGGCTAGCCGGGCCATCTCCTCCATGGACACTTCCGCTGTGAAGCCGATCACCCGGTAGTTGCTGCAGTGGACCTTCATGAGCAGGGCCGTCTGTTCCGTGATCGCCTGTTCGTAGTCGCGCAGGTGGGTTCGGTTGGTGCATCCCACCTCGCGCAGGATGGCCCCGCTGGCGGCCATGACGTCCGGGATGCGGAACGATCCCCCGATCTCAACCAGTTGGCCCCTGGACACGATGACTTCCCGGTCCTTGGCCAGTGTGTTGAGCACCAGGAAGACGGCCGCCGCGTTGTTGTTCACCACCAGGGCGGCTTCGGCGCCCGTGATCTCCCGAAGCACCGCTTCGGCGTGGACGTAGCGGGATCCCCGGCGTCCGGCGGCCAGATCGTATTCCAGGTTGTTGTAGGTGCGGCACACCTCCTGCAATCTTGCCAGGGACTCGCCGGCCAACAGCGAACGGCCCAGATTGGTGTGCACCACGATGCCCGTGGCGTTCACAACCGGGCGCAGTGTGAATTGGTTCTTGGTTTCGGCCAAGGTGGCGGCTTCTTGGGCCAGCTGCCCGATGTCCACGGAGATGGATGGGGGGGGCTCTTCGGCCAATATGTGACGCCGCACGCCGTCCACCGTTTCGCGGATACTCTCCAGCACCAGCTTCCGCGGAATATGGGCCAGCGCCTCCATTACGGGGGGTTGCTTCAGGAGTTCATCCACGCCGGGAAGTTGTCTCAAGAGGTCCTGTCTGCTTGCCCTGCTGTTGGAGTCCATGGTCTGCCTTTCTTGTGCGGTGTTGGAGTCGCGCCATTATAGACGACGCTCCGGGGAAGTCCAACACCCGGTGCGGCAGGCGCCTTGCCCTGAGACCGATTCGGGATTAAGGTGCACGAGATATTTCAGGCAGGAGGTGGCAGAGCACATTGCAAATCAACCATCCAGGCAATCCCGTGCCGGCTTCGGGATTCGACGCGGAAAGCTCCCTTTCCATTCCCCGACTTGACCAAATCCTTCACGAGAGGCGTTCTCCCATTTCCCTGGCCGGACTGCCCTCGCAGGCCCTGGCCCTGTGGGTGGCCCGTCTTCCCGATTCGCACCATCGCCCTGTGGTGGTGGTGACCCCCACCGACAAGGAGGCGGAAGCCCTGGCCGAAGAGATCCGCTACTTTCGGGGGGACAAGATCCGCCCGGCGGACCCCTTCTCCCGGCGGGTGCGCCTCTTTTCTTCCCGGTCCGGGCACCGCGCCCAGGTGCTGGGAAAGATGGAAGGGGTGGCCCGCCGTTTGGAAACACTCTGGGCCCTGCGCCATGCCGGGGATCCCCCCATCGTGGTGGCTTCGGCCCTGGCGCTCCTGGAACGGCTCATACCGCCCCAGATCCTGGAACGGGAAAGCGAATACCGGGTGCTGCGCGAAGAGATCCAGGTGGATGACTTGTGCGCCCGCCTGGTCACCCGCGGCTATTATCCCGTTCCCCTGGTGGAAGAATACGGGGACTTCAGTCGGCGCGGCGGCGTGCTGGATATCTATGCCCCCCTGTACCCCTGGCCCCTGCGGCTGGAGTTTTTCGGCCCGGAACTGGACGCGGCCCGCATCTTCCATCCCGGCAGTCAGCGGTCCCTGGCGGCGCTGGAAGAGGTGCTGTTGCTGCCGGCCAGCGAGATCATCTTGGACGATGCGGCCAAGGCCCGGGCCCGGGAGGTTCTTTTGGGCGAGATCAGCTCCGGGCGCCTGAGTCCGTCGGTGGCCAACGTGTGGATGGACAAGTTGGAAGAGGGGCACCAGCTGGCGGCTTTTGAGCCCGTTTTGTCCGCCTTCTATGAGGAGCTGGTCTCCTTTTTCGATTACCTGCCTTCCGATGCCTTGGTGGTCTGGTCGGATCTGGGCCAGGTGCGAAAGAGCCTGCACGAGACCCACAGCCAAACGATCTGGGAATGGGATTCCCGGGAGGATCCCGACCAGTGGCGTCGGCCCGCCGAGGAGCTCTTCCTGGAACCGGAGTCGGTGGAGCGGGCGAGCGAACGGTTCCAGAATGTGTGGATCAACGCTGTCACGGAGCGGGATCAGGCGGCAATCCACCTGAACGTGGGCGTCCGGGACCAGGAGGAGCTGAAGCTGGCCGTCCAGAGCCATCCCAAGCGCGAGCGGCTGCTGGAACCCCTGGCGCGACGACTGCTCCAATGGCAAGAGGAGGGATTGGCGACGGTGGTGGTCTGCGACGCCAAGGAACGGGCGTTGCGCCTCAAGGACCTCCTGGCCAATTACGGGCTGGACGTGAAGGGGGCCGTGCGCGGTCCCCAGCTGGCCCTGGGGATGAATCCGGAAGGCCGGGAGCTCTACCTTTCCGTCGGTCCCTTGAGGGCCGGCTTCATCTGGCCGGCCCAACGGCTGGCGCTCGTGGCCGAGTCCGAGGTGTTCGGAAAACGTTTGTGGCGCCGCCGCGATTCCAAGCCCCTGGCCGGCGTTTTCATCAGCTCGTTCCAGGATCTCCACGTGGGGGATCTGGTGGTCCACGTGGATCACGGCATCGGGGTTTACCAGGGCCTGGTCCATCTCAAGGCGGGCGGCATGGAAAGCGACTTCCTGAACCTGGAATACCAGGATGGAGACCGCCTCTATGTGCCCGTGGACAAGCTCCACAAGGTGCAAAAGTACCTGGGGGTGGAAGGCCAGGAACCCCGTGTGGACAGACTGGGCGGCAAGTCCTGGGAAAACGTCAAGAGAAAGGCGCGCGAATCCGCCGAGAAGGTGGCCCGGGAACTGCTCAAGATCTACGCCCTTCGGCAGGTGCGGGAAGGCACTGCCTTCACACCGCCGGACAACTACTTCCGGGAATTCGAAGCCCGCTTCGCCTTCGACGAGACTCCCGACCAGATACGGGCGATCGAAGACGTGCTCCAGGACATGTGTTCGCCCCGGCCCATGGACCGGCTGATCTGCGGGGACGTGGGCTACGGCAAGACGGAGGTGGCCCTGCGGGCCGCCTTCAAGGCCGTTCTGGACGGCAAACAGGTGGCCATGCTGGTGCCCACCACGGTCCTGGCCGAACAGCACTACGCCACCTTCTCCGAGCGGCTCAAGGACTTTCCGGTCACGGTGGATGTGCTCAGTCGTTTCCGCTCGCCCGCCCAACAAAAGCAGATCCTGGAACGCTTGAGCTCCGGGGCGCTGGACATCGTGATCGGCACCCACCGCCTCCTCCAAAAGGACGTGCGCTTCAAGGACCTGGGACTGCTCATCGTGGACGAGGAACAACGGTTCGGCGTCCGCCACAAGGAGCGCTTGAAGGAACTGAGGGTGTCCGTGGATGTGCTCACCCTCACCGCCACTCCCATTCCCCGTACCCTGCACATGGCCCTTTCCGGAATCCGGGACTTGAGCACCATCGAAACGCCCCCCCAGGACCGCAAATCCGTGGAAACCTCCGTGTGCAAGTTCGACGAATTCACCATCCGGGAGGCCATCCACCGGGAGTTGAGACGGGGCGGGCAGGTCTTCTTCGTGCACAACCATGTGCAGTCCATCCTGCAGATGGCCGCCCGGATCCGGTCCCTGGTTCCGGAAGCGCGCGTGGGGGTGGCCCACGGCCAAATGCGGGAACGGGAACTGGAAAAGGTGATGATGGACTTCGTCAATCGCAAGGTGGACGTGCTGGTGTGTACCACCATCATCGAATCCGGCCTGGACATACCGGCGGCCAACACCATCATCATCAACCGGGCGGACAAGATGGGCCTGGCCCAGATCTACCAGCTCCGGGGCCGTGTGGGCCGGTCTTCCGAGCAGGCCTACGCCTATCTGCTCATCCCCGGAGAGCATCTGGTCACCCGGGACGCCCAAAAGCGGCTGCGGGCGCTCATGGATTTCAGCGAACTGGGCTCCGGGTTCAAGATCGCCTTGAACGATCTGCAGATCCGGGGCGGTGGGGCCATCCTGGGTTCCGCCCAGTCCGGCCACATCAGCGCCGTGGGCTATGAGCTCTATCTGGAACTGCTGGAAGAGACGGTGCGGCGGCTCAGGGGGGAGGAGCCCCAGGAGGCGCCCTTGGATCCGGAGATCCACATTCCGGTGGCGGCTTATCTGCCCACCGCCTACATCCCCGACGCCGACCAGCGCC
The DNA here is from genome assembly GCF_900176285.1 of Desulfacinum hydrothermale DSM 13146. Taxonomy (GTDB): domain Bacteria; phylum Desulfobacterota; class Syntrophobacteria; order Syntrophobacterales; family DSM-9756; genus Desulfacinum; species Desulfacinum hydrothermale. The sequence goes on from NZ_FWXF01000001.1 coordinate 54,937, forward strand.
TGGTGGCGTACAAACGGCTGTCCGGAGCCAAGACGCAAGACGATATCGACGACACCGCCCGGGAATGGCGGGATCGCTACGGGCCCCTGCCCGACGAAGCCAAGGCCTTGTTGCTCCTGGCCCGCATGCGCCTCATGATGCAGCAGCTTGGAGTGGCCCGTCTGGACGGAGGACAGGAGCTCTTTTCCTTCACCTTCCTGGATCCGGTGAACCTGGACGCCGTCCAGAACCTGCTGCGCGAGATGAAGTGCTTCGTCCGTCTGGAAGGGACGCGCAAACTGACGATCGAAATGGGCGGACGGGGCGGATTGACCACCGTGGCCAAGCTGAAAAGGATCTTGCAAGTGTTGGTGGAACATGGTAGTGACATCAGGTCTGATAGGCAGGTTAGTGAGTGATTTTAGAAACTTGCCCGGCCACGTCGGGGAATCCGGCGGGCGCCGAGAAAGGATCTTCTCACAATGAAAAGACCGTCGCTTCTGCAAGGATTGACCTGTGTCGCCGTGGCCCTTTTCTGCCTGGGTTGGTGGGGTCAGGTGAGCGCCAAACCGGTGGATTGGATTGTGGCGGTGGTCAACGACGACATCATCCTGGAAAGCGAACTGGAAGCGCGGGTGAAGGCCATCGCCCAGGCATCGGGCCAGAGCTTGGCTTCCGCCCCCCAGATGGGCCTTCTCAAAAAAGAGGTCCTTCGCCAGATGATCCGCGAACGGCTCACGGCCCAGGAAGTGGCACGGCTCAAGATCTCCGTGAGCGACCAGGAAGTGGAGGGGGCGCTGGAGCGGATCAAGGAGGTGAACCAGCTGGATGATCAGCAGCTGGCCGAGATGCTTCGCAGGGAGGGACGGACGCTGGAGCAGTTCAAAGACAAGATCCGGGAAGACATGGAGCGCGCCCGGCTCATCGAACGGGTCCTCAAGTCCAAGACCGTTATCACCGACGACCAGGTGGAAGCGTATCTGCGGGAACAACGCAACGACCCGGAGGAAAAGAGACGACTGGCGGTGATCTTTCTTTCGGCGGGACGCAATGCGACCGAGAGGGCGGCGGCCCGTCAGAAGGCGCAGGAGATTCTGGCCAAGCTTCGTGACGGAGCGGACTTTGCCGGTCTGGCCCGCGCCTATTCCCAGGGGCCGGGGGCGGAAAACGGTGGCGATATCGGTTATATCAAGGCCAAGGACCTGGCGGGCCCTCTGGAGCGCGTGACGCGGGACCTGAAGGTGGGCGGCGTGAGCGAGGTGGTGGAATCGGCCGCCGGATTCTATATCGTGAAGCTCTTGGACGTGCAGCGGGCTGCGCTGAAGAACGTGGATGCGCGGCTCCTGGAGAAGGCCCGGCAGGAGTTGTTTCAGCAAGAAGTGAACAAGAAGTACGAAAAGTGGATCCGGGAGCTGGAGGCCAAGTCCTTCATTCAGGTGCATTGGACGCCCCCGTCCACGGGGTCCTGATCGGATCGAGAGGTAAACGAGGGCGGACGGGCGGTTGGGGCCTTTTAGGTGGGGGGCGCCGAGAAGAGCAGGGGTGTGCACGGAGGGCTTTCAAGGGGGACTCCTGGCTCGGGCGAGGCGGCCCATCCTTGATGGATGACGCAACAGCGGCCGTGGCGGGGAGCCACAAAGGGGAAAGCGGGTGTCCATGGAGGCGATACGGGAGATCGGTGCCTTTCTGGAGGGTGAGCGCAAAAGGCAGCAACTGACGTTGGAGGCGGTGTCCCGGCATACGCGGATCAGCGTCAAGATGCTGCGCGCCATCGAAGAGGGAGAACTGGGGGTGATCGGAACGCCCCTGATCATCCGGGGCTTTCTCAAGACCTACTGCGAGGCCCTGGGCATCGATCCGACCCCCGTCTTGGAAGAATACGCTGCGGAGATCCTTCAATACGACGACGAGCGGGACCGGCTTCGGCGTTTTGAGGGGTGGATGAAGGCGGCTCCTTCCCGTGGAAGGCTTCTGTTGGGAGCCATCCTTTTCCTGATCTTGGCGGCGGTGCTGGCCGCCGGCTGGGCCCTGTGGTGGCCGGGGTACCAGCAGAAGAAAACGGCCACCGTCTTGGAAAACCCGGCGGTTCCCACAACCCAGGACCTGCCCACTGAACTGGCGGCGGGGGGATCCGAACCCAAACCGCAAGTGCCGCCCCAAACGGAGGAAAGCCCGGCGGTGGAGCAGACCGGGCCCCATGGGCCTGAGCAGGTGCCCGCCGGGGAGGAACGGTCCATCGAAGTGGCCGTTCCCAAGATCGAAGAGCAAGCCCCGGGGGAGGAGCCTCTGCCGTCCGGTCCTGTCCTGAAGGAAGAAGGGAAATCGGTGGGCGCCGCTCGGGAAGGAACGGCGGTCCTTTCGGGCGGGGCCGTGGAGACCTCGTTGGATTCCCAAGCCGATTCAACGCCATCACCGGTGGAGTCCGCGTTGGGGCCGGCACCGAGGATCCGGCCGGAACCCCCTGCGCAACAGGCCGAGACCACCGTGGCGGAGGGCCAGAAAGCTCCGATGCCAGGGCACACGGTGCGCATCGTGGCACACGAGAAGTCCTGGGTGCAGGTTCGAGTGGATGGGACCGATTCCGAGAGCCGGCTCATGAAGCCGGGCGATGAAAAGAGCTACTCCGTGGAGAAGAGTGTCCACCTGTGGGTGGGCAACGCAGGAGGCATCCGGGTCTACTGGGACGACAAGCCCTTGAGACCCTTGGGACGGGGGGGAGAGGTGGTTCGAGTGCAACTGCCGGACCCACGCTTCATGCCCGAATCGTAAGCGGGAACTCGTCCAGTGAGGGACCCTTGATCGATCTGTTGTCCGTTTCCAGCCTCTATCCCCACAGAATCCCTTTCCTGGCGGGGTGCGCCGGGACTGTCCTCACCGTCGAACCCATGGGAGCCTCGGTTCCCTGCCCTCCTTTTCGGCGGCCCTCTGAACGGCGGTGGAGATCATGAAGACCATCCATACGGAAGCCATTGTCCTCCATGCCTCCGATTACGGTGAGTCGGACCGCATCGTGAGCTTCTATTCTCTTGAGGCGGGTCTGGTGCGGGGGATGGCCAAGGGGGCCAGGCGAAGCCGAAAGCGATTCGCAAACAGCCTGGAGCCGGGCAGCCGGGTGCGCTTGTCCTACAAGGAACGCCGGGGGTTGGCGTGGGTGGAAAATTGCAAGCTGCTGGATGCCCATGAAAATCTCCGTTCCGATTGGTTCCGCTGGGGCCATGCGTGCCTGCTGTGCGAGGCGGTTCTGCGGGTGAGCCCGGAGGGCGTGAGTCAGCCGGAGCTTTTTGTCCTCCTTCGCGGGGGATTGGAGAGGCTGTGTGAAGATCGGGATCCATGGAACGTGACGGCGCTCTTCCTGTTGCGATTGCTGGCGCTCAACGGCCATGTGCCCACTCTGGAAAGATGTTGTCAATGCGGGCGAACCGTGCAGCAGTACCAGGCATGGACCTGGAACCTGGACCAAGGCCAGCTTGTGTGCGCGGAGCATGGGGTCCGAGAGACGGCCGGCGTTTCGTTGGACAGGGGTTCCATCCTGCTGATGCGCATGGCCGTTGCGGCCGCACCGGAGAAACTCTGGAGGATGCGTTTTCGAAAGGATGCCGCTCAGGCCCTGGTGCGGGCCTTGGCTTCATGGGTGCAGCACCAAAGTGGAAGAGCCCTCAAGAGTCTGAAGATCTTGAATTCGTTGGGAACCAAAAGTCTTATTCAGGAGGAAAGGATCCATCGTGGAATGGGTGAGTCATTTTGAATCCATGGCGACCACCAACCCGGGGCTGGCCCTGCTTCTGGCCTTCGGCGGGGGAGTCTTGGCCGGCTTCACCCCCTGCGCCTATCCCATGTTGCCCATCACCGTGGCTTTTGTGGGCAGTCGGTCGCAGGGGAGCCGGTCCAAGGGCCTCATCTTGTCTGCCTTCTACGTGTTGGGAATCGCCATTGTCTATTCGCTGCTGGGGTTTGCGGCGGCGGCTACGGGGCGTCTTTTCGGATCCCTCACCATGAATCCGTGGGTCTATCTGGTGGTGGGCAACATCTGCCTGTTGTGCTGTTTGGCCATGCTGGAAGTGATCCCCCTACCGGTGCCTGCTTTTCTCAGTCGCGTTCAGGTGCGCTGTGTGCCGGGCTCTGAGGTGCTGAGCAGCATCCTGGTGGGGGGGGCCTCGGCCCTGGTGATCAGCCCGTGCACCACGCCGATCCTCGGGGTGCTGCTCACCCTCGTGGCCACGGGAAAGAGTGTGCTGTGGGGGGGCCTGATGCTTTTTGTCTTTGCCTACGGCATGGGCAGCCTGGTAATCGTGGTGGGGATCTTCACCGGCTTGCTGGCCTCCCTGCCCCGATCGGGCGTGTGGATGAAACGGGTGCAAAAGGGCTTTGCCGTGCTTATGATCGTTGCATCCGAATACTTTTTTGTGAAAGCGGGAGAGATGTGGATATGAGGAAAGTGCTTCAATCGGTGGGGGTGGTGCTTGTGACAGCCGTCTTGGTGGCGGGAACAGGGTCGGTGGCATCCGCCGAGTCCATGATGGAGAAGGTGCTGGGCCTGGTGGGTGCGGGGACAAGCGCCGAGGCGGCCGATTTCGAGCTGCCCGCTGTGGACGGAAGCCGCGTGCGCCTGAGCGATTTTCGGGGAAAGAAACCGGTGTTGCTCTATTTTTGGGCTCTCTGGTGCCCGGCCTGCCGCGCCATGAAGCCGGAAGTGGCCGAGCTGAGGCATGAGATCTCCGACGACCGGCTGGAAATCCTGGCCATCAACGTGGGATCCGGCGAATCCTTCACCAAGGTCAAACGCTACCAGAAGGCCCACCCCATGCCCTTCAAGGTGCTCTACGACGGCAACAGCACCGTGACCCAAGCCTACGGTGTCCGGGGGATTCCTCTCCTTGTTATCGTGGACAAGGAAGGCAAGGTGGTCTATCGGGATCACCAGCTTCCCGGCCACATTGAGCGGTACCTGGACTGAGTGGATCCAGTGATAGGGGGCGGCCATGAAGGATATCCTGACCATCATCATGGCGGGCGGCAGGGGCCAACGGCTCCTGCCCCTGACGCGTGATCGATGCAAGCCGGCGGTGCCCTTCGGGGGCATCTATCGCTTGATTGACATTCCCTTGAGCAACTGCGTCAATTCTCAACTGTACAAAATCCTTGTCTTCACCCAGTACAAATCCCAGTCCCTGGTGGATCATCTGGAGGACGGCTGGAACATCTTTTCGGGGGCCCTGGGCCACTACCTGCGGGTGGTGGCTCCCCAGCAGCGCCTGAGTGAAGATTGGTACCGGGGGACGGCCGATTCGGTGCGCCAGAATCTGTTTCTGATCGAGAGGGAGCGGCCCCGGCACGTGCTCATTCTTTCCGGGGATCATGTCTACAAGATGGATTACGGGATCTTCCGCCGGTTCCATGAGGAAAAACATGCGGACGTGACCGTGAGCCTTCTGGAAGTGGACCGGGCGGCGGCTTCCGCCTTCGGCATCGCACAGGTGGATGGGGACATGAGGATCCGCGGTTTCCAGGAAAAGCCGGAGGATCCGCCCCCCATGCCCGATGCCCCCCACAAAAGTCTGGCCTCCATGGGAATCTATCTGTTCCGCACGGAAGTCTTGCTGCGTGTCCTCCGGGAAAGCCAACACGAGGATTTCGGCCGGGACATCATTCCCAGGCTGGTAGGGGAGGGCAACGTCTATGCCTATCCCTACCGGCGTTACAACCGGATCAAAGACCATGTGGCCGTCTACGAACCTTCCCTGGGCTACCGCTTCCAAAAGGAAGATCCCACCCGCGATTCCACTTATTGGCGCGATGTGGGGAGCCTGGATGCTTACTGGAATGCCAACATGGACCTGACGGGCCTCGCGCCCTTCTTCAATCTCTATGGCCGCCGGTGGCCCATCCGGGGGCTGCAGCGCCAGGTGCCTCCCGCCAAGTTCGTCTTCGCCCGCCAAGGTTCGGGATCCCAGCGCCTTGGAACCGCCCTGGATTCGGTGGTGCCCCACGGGTGTATCATCAGCGGAGGCATGGTGCGCAATTCCGTGCTGTCCTACAATGTCATCGTCAACAGCTGGGCGGAGGTGGATGAGTCCGTCTTGATGGACAATGTGGAGGTGGGCCGCCGCTGCCGGATCAAGAAAGCCATCATCGACAAAGACAACGTTCTTCCCGCCGATACCCACATCGGGTTGAACCCGGCGGAAGACCGCAAGCGCTTCGTGGTGACGCCGCGGGGGATCACCGTGGTTCCCAGGGGGACCTTTCCCCGAGCCTAAGCGTTTGTCCAAGAACGCCCAGGTTGATCCTTTCTTATGCAGACGGGAAGTTGGGACTTCCAAGCGGGCTTGTCCTGCCGGCCGGCCATGCCCCGGTAGGGGCGGGTTCCGAGCCCGCCCCACCAGGGCCGTTTGAGAATGCAAAAAGCGCCACGGGCTGCTGAAATTCCAACTGGTCAGAAAGCCACAAAAGGGCGAAAGGCCGCGGGAGCAGCCGAATGGAGGTCGGCCGACCCCTTCCTTGGTGGATCGCAGAGGGGGGCGAAAGTTATTCTTCCAGGGGGAGGGGAACCAGCTTCCGAACCGTAACGCCCCGGGCGGCATCCTTGACGGGCTTTTCCCGGATGAGACAACGGCCCAAGGTTTCCGGAAGTTTCCATTGGCACGTGGGGGATTGGACGATGGATCCGGCGGCGATTTGACCCCGCACCTTGATGGAGGCTGTTCGGGGGCGCGCTTTCATCCATTCCACAAGGTGTTGATATTCCTCGCGATATCCCTCATGCTGACGGTGCAGTTCGTTGCGCTTTTGCCGCAGCTCTTTGATCTTTTCCTTGACGCCTTCCATCGTGCCGAAGAGCTGCTCCACCACCGCCTCCGCCTCGACCATCTGCTCTTGGAGGCCTCTCTTTTCTTCTTCCAGTGCGGGGTCGGGGTTGGCCTGGAGCATTGCTTCCAGCTGACGCAGCTCCCCATTCATCTTGTCTTGGCGTTGGACCACGGCCCCCATCTGCAGTTCCACCTTGCCGAGGGTCTGTCGCAGCCTGGATTCCGCGCGTTGCAACCGTTCGGACCTTTTCTTTAGACCTTCCAAAAGGCCGCGAAGATGCTTCAATTTCTCTTCGGATAGGGGGTCGTGTCCAATGGTCAACCGGCATCCGCGGGATTTCTCCGAACCGGCATTGAGCGCCTCGATGCCCTCAAAAGCGGTAATATCGCTGGAAAGCACATCTCCGGCATAACAGGCGCCGGAAGTCTCGATGACCGAATCCACCACGCTTGATTCCACCACCACGTCACCGGCGGCACGAATGCGGCTTCCCATCGCGTGTCGTGCCTTGATAGGGCCGCCGGCGGTCACACGGCCCCCGATGATCCCGCCCACAATGACCACATGGCCCGTGGCCTCAATTTCCCCGTGGTGTACCTCATTGGCCGAAACGGACGCCGCTTGCACCCGGAATCCCGTGGTGACGGTGCCGGAAATATGCACATGCCCGTCGAAGACCACGTGCCCCGTGGAAAGATCCACATCGCCGGGAATCTCCAGGTCCGGATAGACCGAGATCTTGCCATCGGCCGTCACCAGAGGGCGTCCGGAGGTCTTGGCAAAAACCTGGGTGCCGTCTTCCGACCGGACCGCTCCCCCGCCGCATCGCAGTATCACGTCCATGGGCTTGGGAGGTGGGACCGGGTTTCCAAACACATCCTGGCCCGGTGTGCCGGGCTGGGGGGGAATCTTTTCGGCAAGAAGCGTTCCTTCCTCCACCTGGGGAATCCGACCTCGGTCCCGAAAGTCGATGGCCCCGCCTTCCTTGATGCGCCCCACCTGCAAAGGATCCGTCTCGAAAAAGTATCGGATGGATGCGTTCCGACCGGGCTTGGGTGGCCGGCCCCGCGCGATGGTGATGGACCCTTTGGGGGTTCTTTGTCCCTGAACGGTCTCCACCACAGCGGACAGATCCACGATACCGGCCCGGATTCCCCGGCTGTGCAGCAGCGCTTCCAGGCCGCTTTGATCCAGGCTGACCTCAGGGCGCTTGGACCAAACAAGAACGGCTTCCAACTTGTCCTGGGTGATCCGAACCTCGAAAAACTCCTCCAGTTCCTCGATGACCGAAGGAGAAACGCCCGCGGGCCCTTCTTGCTCAGGCGGCGCTTCCTTCTCTTCTTCGGGGGAAACAGCCGGGGAAACCGTCCCAAGGAACTCCTGTTCCAGCTGGGCCAGGGCGCTCGGATCCAGAATTTCTTCCTGCACCAGGATCTGGCCGATGGGCAGCACGCGGCGTTCCTTCCGGAACCGTTCCATCTGCTTCTTGAGTGCCAGCTTTTCGTCCTTGGGCAAGAGGTATCCCTTGGAGACGGCGTAATCGAGAAAAGGCCGTTCCTTCTGGCGAAAGGCAAGGAACTGCTGGATCTGAATGAGAGCCTGGCATTGGGAAGGGGTCAGAACCCCCATTTCCATCAGGATATCGCCCAGAGGACGCCGGGTGCCTTCGGCCGCCAGCCTCTTTTGGCGGCCAAGGGCCTCGCGCACTTGCTCGGGGCTCGCCAGGCCGTACTTGATGGCCAGCTTTCCCAGCAGAAGCGCCTGATCTCGGTCGCCGATCTTTTCATAAAGGGGCATGGCGACTCCGGCTAGAGGCGTGGGGCGGGAAGATCGCCGCATCTGTAGAGCGGTTGTCTCATCCCCGGACCCACCCTGATGTCACTTTGGTCGTATCGGATACAGTTTTGGCAAAATCCGAAACCAATCTACACACTTCCAGGGCCAGACGTCAACTATTTGACGATCTGCTCAGGCCAAGGCAGGCCTTTTTCGTGTGCCGATTGTGGCTTTCTCAAAATTGTGGGACACCTGGAGAATCGTGGGTTCACCGAAATGAGGTCCCAGGACCTGCAGCCCCACCGGGAGCCCATCGGACGTATAACCGCAGGGGACGGATATCCCTGGGATGCCCGCCAGGCTCGCCGGCAGCGTCAGGATGTCGCTCAGATACATCTGGAGCGGATCCTGGGCCTTTTCCCCGATCTTGAAAGCGGGCGTGGGAACGACCGGTGCGATGATGACGTCACAATGATGAAAGGCCTGCATGAAGTCTTGCTTGATCAGGGTGCGCACTTGGGAGGCCTTGCGGTAGTAGGCGTCGTAGTATCCCGCCGAGAGGCTGTAGGTGCCCAGCATGATCCGACGTTTCACTTCGGAGCCGAAGCCGTGGCTTCGGGTCTCGCGGTACATGGTCAGAAGATCTCGGGCTTGTTGCTTTCGAAATCCGTATTTCACCCCATCGTAGCGGGCCAGGTTGGAACTGGCCTCGGCGGGGGCGATGATGTAGTAGGCGGCCACCCCGTAATCGGTGTGCGGCAGCGAGATATCCACCAGGCGTGCCCCCAGATCCTTGAAGACGGAGAAGGCGTCTTCCATGGCCCGGGACACCTCGGGGTCCATCCCTTCCACGAAGTATTCTTTGGGAATTCCCAGGGTCATACCCTGTATGGGCTTGTCCAGGTGTGTCAAGAGATCTCCCACCGGCTGCTCCAGGCAGGTGGAGTCCCGGGGGTCGTGGCCGGCGATCACCTGGAGCAGAAGCGCCGCATCTTTCACATCCTTGGTGATGGGCCCGATTTGGTCCAGTGACGAGGCGAAGGCCACCAGCCCGTAGCGCGACACACGCCCGTAGGTGGGCTTGAGGCCCACCACGCCGCAAAAGGACGCCGGTTGGCGGATGGATCCGCCCGTGTCGGTGCCCAGGGCTCCCGCGCACAATTCCGCGGCCACGGCGGCCGCCGAGCCGCCGCTGGATCCCCCGGGGACCCGTTGCCTGTCCCAGGGATTTCGGGTGGGCCCGAAGGCCGAATTCTCGTTGGACGATCCCATGGCGAACTCGTCCATGTTGGTCTTTCCCAGGAAGATGGCGCCGCTTTCCTTGAGCCGTTGCACCACGGTGGCGTCGTAGGGGGGGATGAAGTCTTCCAGGATGCGGGATCCGCAGGTGGTGCGAACTCCCTGGGTGCAGAGCACATCCTTCAGGGCCAAGGGGACTCCGCCCAAGGGACGATCCTGCAACGGCAAGGCGCCGGTGTCGTAGGCGCGTGCCTCTTCCAGGGCCTGGTCGGCCAAAACGATCAGGTAGCTGTTGAGGCTCGGGTCCAGCTTTTCGATGCGTTCCAGATAGGCGTTCACCACCTCTGTGACACTGGCTTCTTTGCGAAGCAGTACCTGTCTCGTCTCATGAATAGTCAGCTCGTGCAAGCCCGCCATGGATTTCCTTTCTCCTCAACCGGGCGTTTCCTCCGGCACAGCCCGAAAGCGCCCTTCTACGCCCTTCCATCGGCTTTTCGTTATTTCCGTGAAACCAGGGCTCCGCCCTGTGCGGTCGGTGATGGACTTGTGCTCTTTGCAAAGAAAGGGTTCATCGAAGATTTGCGTTCCCACCCGCTTGTCCCAGAACGGCCTCTCTGACCAATGCAATTCCACTGTAGCATGTGATGTTTTTGAGCCTCGGTGGGGCGGGTTCGGAACCCGCCCCACCAAGGCTGCCTGGGAATTCAAAAAGCACCACGGGGCCGGTGGGATTTCAACGGGTCAGAAAGGCCGAGAGGCCATTGTTCGACCGCCTCCTAGATGACCTTGGGCACCACGAAGTGAGCCCCGTCCGTCTCCGGCGCGTTGGCCAGAGCCCGATCCCGCTCCAAAGACGGGCCCACCACATCCTCGCGAAAGACGTTGGCCCTTTCCAAGGCATGGGTGGTGGGTTCCACCTGGGTGGTGTCCACCTGGTTGAGCCTTTCCATGTAGCCCAGGATGGCATTCAGTTGCCGGGTCATTTGGAGCTCTTCATCGGGGCTCAGGTCCAGGCGTGCCAGATCCGCCACGTGGCGCACCTCTTCGGGGGTGATCTTTTCGCTCATGGGTCTATCCTCTTTAGCGTGTGGTGTCGCGGTTCTGTGAGAGGCCCGTCCGGTCCTTGCGGGAACGAACCCCGGAAGGACACTAGCACAGAGCCGCGGGAGCGCTCAAGAGCGGCTTGTCTTGAAAACAGGAGGGGAAATGGGCCGGCGCCCATTCCCCCTCCTGCCCCCCTTCATGAGGTAACGGCCAGGGGTGTGGGAAGGTGTTTTGTCAGGACAACTATAACCCATTCGGCACAAAGGGCAAGGCATGAATGTGCATCCCGGGCCCTTGACGGGTGGGCCCGCACCTGCCATAAAGGGCGCCTTTGCGAAACGAAAAGGAACAAAGGGGAGCGCCTGTGCAAGTCTCATTGTCTCCAGCCCAGCGGGAAGCGGTGGAAAGCCTGGGGCGACCGGTGCTGGTGTCGGCCGGGGCCGGCAGCGGCAAGACCCGCACCCTCACCGCCAAGATCGCCTACCTGGTGAACCACCTGGGGTTCGATCCGCAGCGGATTCTGGCCATCACCTTTACCAACAAGGCGGCCGAGGAGATGAAGTCGCGGCTGCGGCAGATCACGGGCCGTTCCCCCCAGGATTTTCCCTGGGTGCGCACCTTCCACAGCGCCTGCTTCCAGATTCTCAAGGAACATTGTGAGGAGTTGGGATACCGAAGGCCGCTGACGATCCATTCGGAATACCAACAGAAGGTGACCTTGAAAAAGGTTCTGGCCCAGCTGGATCTGGACGCCAAGTATCTGGGACCGCTTCGAAGCGCCATCTCCCGGGCCAAGAATTTGGAAGACCCCCGAGGCTATCTGAAGCACGCCACCCAGATTCCCAGACGCCTGGAGGCTCTGGAGCTTTACAACGAAATCCTCGCCCAGCACAACGCCGTGGACTTCGACGACATCCTGGCTCTCACCCGGGATCTGCTGATGCGCAACCCAACCGTTCGGGAGACGTGCCGCGACCTTTTCGATTACGTTTTGGTGGACGAGTTCCAGGATTCCAACGCCGTCCAATGCCGGATCATGGACCTGCTGGTCCGCAACGGAAATCTCACCGTGGTGGGCGATGATTACCAGAGCATCTACCAGTTCCGCGGGGCCGACCCGTCCCACTTCATCCATTTTCCCAAGACCTATCCCAACGCCCACGTGGTGCGGTTGGAAGAAAACTACCGGTCCACCCGGCCCATCGTGGCGGCGGCCGAGGCCCTCATCTCCCACAACGCCCATCGCTTGGAAAAGAAGTGCTTCAGTCGTCGGGATGGGGATCCGGTGGAGGTTCGCGAATTCTTGAGCGATGATCAGGAGGCGCTCTGGGTGGCGGATACCTGCCGGAACCTCCAGGAGGCCCGGGGGATTCCCCTGGATCGCATGGCGGTCCTTTACCGCACCAAATTCTGTTCCATGGCGCTGGAACAGGCCATGCGTCGCCGGGGCGTCCCCTACAAGATGATGGGTGGCCGCGGCTTTTTCGAACGCCGCGAGGTCCAGGACCTGAACGCGTACCTCGTTTGCGCCGTCAACCCTCTGGACGATGTGTCGTTGGAACGGATCCTCAATGTGCCCAAGCGCGGCCTGGGGGCGGGCACGTTGAAAAAGATCTTCGCCATCGGTGGATCGGGCACCCCTTTACAAGAAAAGTGCCATCGGGCACTGGACCGCGGCCTCCTTTCCAAGAAGGCCGCCCAGTCCCTTCGTGGCCTGCTGGACCTGCTGGACGAGGTGCGGCAGATGCCTCCGGCCCACGCCCTGCGGCGGGTCGTGGATGCGTGCAATTACGAAGCCTACCTTCGGCAAGTGAGCACCGATGAGAACGACTTCGTGGCCCGCATGGAAAACATCCAACAGATGCTCCATGCCGCCAACCAGGCCCCGGACCTGCCAACCTACCTGGAAGAGTGCGCTCTGGTGACCGAAGAACAGGATAATGAAGACGACGGCTACGGCGTTCGCCTGTCCACATTCCACGGAGCCAAGGGGTTGGAGTTTGAAGCGGTGTTCGTCATCGGTGTGGAAGAGGGGCTTTTGCCTCACTGGCGGTCCGTGGGGTCTTCTTCTCCGGGGGATCGGCCAGAGCAAGAAGACCTGGCGGGATTGGAAGAAGAGCGACGGCTGCTCTACGTGGCCATGACCCGGGCGGAAAAGCACATCTTCCTGTCCCACGCCAAGGCCCGCAAGGGCGATCTGGTCCGGCCCAGCCGGTTCCTGGCCGAGCTCCCCGAAGAGCACATCAAGCGCCACCGTTCCTGGTAGTCCAAAAAGACTTTCCGGTATCCGGAATCCGCGATCCGCCGTCCGGAAAGTCCCAAAGCGGCCGAGTCCTCCTGGAATGCTTCGCGGCTTACGGCCGTCGACGCCAAAAGATCGTTGGCGTCGCTTGGCGTCCATTCGCGCTCCTTTCCCGTTGCTCGGCCGCCGCGCACTCGACCGCCCCATCTTGACCCCGGTAGCTTGTCCCAGAAGGCCCAGGTTGTCCCCTTCTTGTGCGGACGGGGGCTACCAGGCGGGTCCGTGCGGCCGGTCTGCTCTTGCGGGACCAGGAGGCTGTCTGGCAGTGGCCTCTTGGCCTTTGGGCCAAATGCAATGCAACTGTGCCATGTGATGCTTCTTGATCTTTGCAGGGGCGGCCTCGGAACTTCCAAAGAGTTTCATAGCACCGTGGATTCAAATCGTTAGAGATCCCCAAGAAAGGCCATTGTGCGACAGGTTCCTCGGCAGGCCTTGAGGCCAAGGCGTTTTCCCGGTTCCGAAAATGTGCTAGGCAGAAACCGTGCAAAGAACGTGACCGAGGAAACGCCTTGAGACGCGATCCGGTGCCCTTGTCTTCTCGTGGGTTTGGGAGGCTGCATTTTTCATGATCTGTCCCTTCTGCGGACTGCAAACGGAGGATGACGGTCCGCACGCCACCCAGAAGGCGTGCCGGGAAGCCCTGTGCCGCCGCCTGGAGGAGCTCCGCCGGGCCTTGGAGGGATCCCATGAAGTGAAGCTGAGCGGTGCGCAGGGGGCGCCGGACCCCTTGGACCTGCTCTGGGAAGAGCTGGAGTCCGTGAGCCGCCGCCTCAACGAACTGCACAAGATCGATGGGGCCCTTCGGAGGGCCCGCCTGCTGGGGACCCGTTCGGCGTGGGAGTATCTCATGGAAACCCTGGAAGCATGGAGGAATGGAACATGAGGCCAAGCATCTTCCAAATCCTGGTGGCGGCTTTCCTGGGCCTTTGGATGGGAATGCCCCAGACGGCCGTTGCCCTGGAACGGGTGCTCACCATCACCTCGTCTGACGGGGCCTGGGTGCGGGAACGGGATTCCGTCACCCTCAAGCCGGGAAGGCAGACTCTGGTGCTGGAAGGGTTCCCCGCCACCGTTTACCCGGAAACAATCCAAATCCGCCCCCTTTCCCCCAAGACAGGGATCCGGGAACACGGCCTTCGATTCCGGTACCGACCGGTCACCCGGGCCTCCCTGCTCCGTGCTTACGAGGGCAAGGACGTCCAGGTGGTACTCTACGATCCCCGGGGAACGCAGAACGCGCGGCTGCTCCAGCGTGCTCGGGTGCTAAACGCCGGCGACGGGACGCCACTCTTGCAGCTGGAAGAAGGGGTGTGGGCGGGCCCCGTGGAAGGCATTCTCTTCCCGCAGGTTCCCAAGACGCTGGACAGACACCCCCTGGTGTTCTGGGACGTGGAAGCGCCGGATTCCGCTCCTTTCTCCATGGATGTGGAACGAACCTACGAAGCGGGCGGCTTCAGCTGGAAGGCCCTGTATACGCTCACCTTCAAAGCCGGATTCGAAAGGGCGGATCTGGCCGGGGACGTGCTGGTGGAAAACAAGAGCGACCTGGACCTTTCCCAGGCCCGCGTGGTGCTGCTGGCGGGGGATTTCAACCGAGTCAGGAGCCACCGAAGGACCCGGTTCCTGGAGAAGGCGGCGGCTCCCATGCGGATGGAGGCCCCGGCGGCGCCCGTGGAGGAATCTCCCGCCTTTGAATACCATCTCTACCGCCTGGACGGTCCGGTTCGATTGGGCCGCGGGGAGCAGCTGCGCCTGCCCCTGGTGCGGGCTGCGGCCGTTCCGGTAAAAAAGCGCCTGGTCAGTTCGGGAAGTGCGGCATCTTACGGGTCATGGCGGGAGAGCGAGGGAAGCACGCCCCAGGCGGTGGACATCTTTCTGGAAATCTCCAACGACGCCTCCTCCGGCCTGGGGAAAGCCCTTCCCGCTGGACCGGTCCTCGGGGCCATGATCACCGAAGGGGGAGCCCCGGTGCCTTTGGGAGAAGACCGCATAGGACACACGCCCGAAGGGGCCACGTTGAAGCTTCATTTCGGCCGCTCTTTCGATGTGCAGGTGCGCCGGAGGCTGACGAGCTTTCAAAAGATCTCGCGGTACGTGATCCGCTGCGCCTGGGAGCTTGAGATCCGAAACGCCAAGGGAGGGCCGGAAACGGTGGAATTGGAAGAGCGGGTGCCGGGCCAGTGGAAGGTGATTGGATCCAGTCACCCGTGGGAGAAGGTGAGCGCGGGGCGGTTGCGGATCCCCGTGGAGGTTCCGGCCAAAGGGAAGGTGCAGGTCCGCTACGAAATCGAGATGGATACCCGCTAGTTCCCGCCGGGGCGGGTTCAAAACCCGCCCCGAGGGATCAATCACCGGACTGCGATGCCGGATTAGAATAGCCAGGTGAAGCCGAAGTCGATGCTGTTTTCGCTCAGAGAGGATTCCAGCTCGACCGGCTGTCCCGTGATATCGGTTCCCGATTCCTTGATGGTCTTTTCAAAGGCGTGGACGAATCCCGCATTGACCGAAAAGCGCGGTGTGATGTCGTAGGTCAGACCAAAGGTCACGTGATGTTCCACCACGGCCGGAAAGCCCACGATCCGAAATGTTTCATTATTAAGTGGGAGGCGCCTTGCCCTGGACCGGGGTCGGTGTCTGGCCGTTGAAGCCCTTGTGTTCCTCCACGGAGTTTTGCGCCTCATTGTATCCCGCCCGAAGGGTCAGTTTGCGATGCACCTTGTACTGGGCACCCACGGCGAAGACCCACGGGTCGTTCCAGTCGAAGTCTTCGTAACCGTTGGCGCTGGACCAGTTGAGCCACTTCACGTCCGCTTCCACGAGAAACTTGTTGGTGGGCTGATAGGCCACGCCGAAGGCCACCTGATGCGGGGATTCCAGCTTCAGGCGATCGAGTGTGCCGTCCCGGGTCAAGAAAAAAAGAATATCCTCGCAAGGGACACAACAAGTTGTAAAGACATAAATAAAACGTTTGGTTGGGATGAGATGCGTCAAAAAATTTGGAAAATGATCCGGTGATCACAGTGAACGATGGGCTCTGTTCCAGAGGTCGTCCTGCGAAGAATCAGCCGGGAAAGAAGAGGTAGAACAAGACGGCGAAGAGCGCCACGCTGGCGACTCGAACCGCCTGGCCCAGGCAAAGCAGCACCAGGCCCAGGCGGGGAGTGTAGATGCCCATGTAGTAGGGCAGTTGATGGCGCAAGGCGCGAATGGGGGTGGAGATGATGTTCCCGACCAGTAGGGTGAGCACGGTCGCTTTGACCGAGAGGGTGCCGGCGTCCAAAAGGGCCCCGGCGGCGGCTGCGCCCGCCGTGAATTCGGCCATGACCTGGAAGGCCACCACGGTCACCGCCTGTACGGGAAGGAAATGGGTGGGAACCCAGCGGGCCAGGTGCGTTTCCAGCCATTGGAAAAGACCGATCTGGTTCAGCAGAAAAAAGAGGGTGTAGATGGGCAGGGTCCACCGAAGCACCCTCAGGAGCCGTCGTCGAAACTTCCGGCCGGTCTTTTGAAGCGCTTCGGCAAGCGATACGCCGGATTGGACCAGCCCCTCGGGCACCTCCTTGTCCCCGGTCGGCGCTGCGGGCAGCAGGCGGCGCCCCACGGCCAAGGTGACGGCGGTGCGCCCGAGGGCGGCGCTCAGGGTGACGGCCAGGTACAGGATTCCCGCTTCCCGGACCAGCGGGAGCAGGATGAAAAAGGTGGTGGGAAGGTGCAGGAAGTAGGAGGGCAAGGTGTTGACCAGGCACGACAGAGCCAGTTCCCGGGTGGTGAGGGTACCGTCCTTGTGGGCGTTCATGAGCAGGGTGTTGGCCGTGACGCCCGAAAAGAAGGCCGCCATGAACGCCACGGCGCTTTGGTTTCCCAACCGGCCCCAGCGAAGAACCGGGCCGGTGAGGCGCCCCAGGGCCCGGGTCCATCCCAGGACTTCGATGATGTTTCCCACAAAGAGGCCGATGGCGATGAAGAGGGTCAGCCGCACCAGGGGCTTGATAAGCTTCTTTTGGATGGTGGTCCACTGAAGCCAGGGGGGCCGGCCGGCGGTGGGTTCCTTCTTGGCACCGGTCTGATTTCCCACGCCCCCGGGGTGTTGAAAGAAATCGGTCCCTTGCGCCGTGAGAGGAGACGACGGCCGGGCCCGGTCCGGATGGAGCCAGCGAGCCAGGATTTCCGCCGCCTCCACGCACCGGGGACCCGGCCGGGAAAAGAGGTGCTCGTCCACCACCAACACCCGCCCCGTCTGCACGGCCCGCAGTCTTTGGAAAAGGGGCCTTTGGGAAGGGGGCACGGGGTTTCGGTTCATGGGCCCTTCCTGGACGATGTATACGTCCGGATTCAGGGCCAGCAAGGCCTCCTGGCTGAAGGGGACCACGGCCGCGGGGCGGGTCACGGCGTTCCGGGCCCCCGCGGCCTCCAGGATCTGGTGGGCCATGGACCCCGTGCCCGCTACCGTAAGCGGATGGCTCCGGATTTCAAACACCGCGCTCGGGCGATGATCCGCCGGGGCGGTGAGGCGCCGCACGGCTTGCAGCCTGAGCTCGAGCTGCCGGACGACCGCCTTCGCTTCTTCCGCGCGGCCGGTCAGAATCCCCAGCCGCTCCATGGTGTGAAAGACGCTGCGGAAGTCGCGGGGGGCGAAGACGGCCACGGGGATGCCCACCTCCCGGAGCCGGTCCATTTCGGGGGTGGCGGCGCGGCGGCTGGCGCTCTGGATCACCAGATCCGGCCGAAGTCCCAGGATCATTTCCACGTTGGGCCGCATGTGGGTGCCCACGGCGGGAAGTTGTTGAACGGCGGCAGGATAGGCATCGGCTCGGGTGCGTGCGATCACTCGATCGCCGGCGCCGATGGCGTAGAGCATTTCGGTGAAAGCGCCGTACAGGGGGATGACGCGCCGGGCGGGTTGTTCCAGGTGGACCGTGTGGCCCCAGTCGTCCGTGATGGAGACGGCACCCGCAGCCGCCAAACAGGGAGCCCATAGGGCGAGGGTGAGCATGAGGAGGGCGGCGGCAAGGCGTCTTTGCGGTACTCTCATGAGGGGGTTCCTTGCTCTTCGGGGACAAAGAAGACCTGGCGGGTGCCGTTTTCCGGAACGTCGTAGACCAGGGCTGGGCTGTGGTAGACCCGTTCCAGGGTGGCGGGGGTGAGCACGTCCCGGGTGGGGCCGTCGGCCGCCACGATGCCGTCTTTCAAAAAGACCAGTCGCGGGCAGAAGACGGCGGCCAGGTTCACGTCGTGGAGGATGGCCAAGATGGTCTTTCGTTGGTGGCGCTGCAGTTGCTGGAACAGTTCAAACGCCTTGAGCCTCCAGTGAACGTCCATGGCGGAAGTTGCCTCGTCCAGCAGCAGGATGGGCGTTTCTTGGGCCAGGGCCTTGGCCATCATCACCCTCTGGCGTTCCCCGCCGCTGGTGGCCGAGATGGGCCGGTCGGCCAGTTCCAGGGTGTGGGTGCATTCCATGGCCCATTGGACCACCTCGGCGTCCCGGGGCGTGGGGCCGCGCCAACGATCCTGATGGGGGTAGCGGCCCATGGCCACCACCTCGGCGCAGGAATAGGGAAAACGCACCTGGGAGTCCTGGAGAACCACGGCCGTCTTTTGGGCGCGTTGCCGGGAGGAAAGTTCCTCCAGCGGACGGCCGTCGATGGTGATGGTCCCGCTGTCGGGCCGAAGGTATCCGGTGAGGGCCAACAGCAGGGTGGTCTTGCCCGATCCGTTGGGCCCCAGGATGCCCACGAACTCTCCCCTTTCCACGTGCAGGTTCACATCCCGCAGGACGGGCCGCCCGGGATAGCCGCAATGCAAATGGGACACGCGAATCACGCCAGAACCGCTTTCCTTTTGCTCAAAAGTAGATAACAGAAAAAGGGTGCCCCCAGGATGGCGGTCACCACGCCCAAGGGGATTTCCTGGCCGCCGGGCAGGATGGACCGGGCCAGGGTGTCCGAAAGCAGAGTGAGAAGGGCCCCCGTTGCCAGGACGGCGGGCAAGAGCCGCCCGTGTCGGGGCCCAAGCAGGAGCCGGACCAGGTGGGGGACCACCAGGCCCACGAATCCGATGACGCCGCTCACCGCCACGGCGGCGGCGGTGATCAAAGAGGCGGCCGCCAGGAGGCGCAGCCGCACCTGCGATACGTCCACACCCATCTGATGGGCGGAAACGTCCCCCAGGGCCAGGAGATCCAGTTCCCTGACATAAAAGAAGATGACACAAACACCTCCCACGAGATACGGCAGGATGATGAGCACGTGCTGCCAGCTTCTACCCGACAGGCTGCCCATGATCCAAAAGACGATGGTGGAAAGGGAGTCTTCGTTGAGGCTCTTGAGAAGGCTGATCCAGGCGGAAAGGAAGGTGGAGACGATGATTCCCGCCAGCACCAGGGTGGCGGTTTGAACGCGGCCGTCCATGCGCCCCAACAGCAGCACGAGTAGGAGGGCGCCCGCCGCTCCGGCGAAGGCCGCCACCGGAAGGGTTCCCAGGCCCGCCAGGTTCCAGGCCCCCCATCCACCCAGGATGGCCAAAGAGGCCCCAAAGGCCGCTCCCGAGGACACCCCGAGTGTGAAGGGATCGGCCAGCGGGTTGAGGAGCACCCCTTGGTAGACGGCGCCCGCCAGGGCCAAGGCCGCTCCCACCAGCAGGGCCAGGACGGCGCGGGCCAGGCGCACGTTCAAAACGATGTAACGGGCCGTTTGTTCGGCCTCCGTTGTGGGCCCGGAATGATAGGGATGGGAAAGAATCCTCAAGACCTGGGAGGCTTCCAGGTGGAAGGGGCCCACCGCGGTGCACAGGAGGGCGCAGGCGGGCACCAGGAGTCCCACCACAGTCCAGAAAAGGAAGAGCCGGTGTGGGACGGGACGCCGTGGGCGGCTCATGTGTCCAGGCCCTGCCTTTTGAGGATTAAGAGGGATAGGTAATGGGGGTTGAGTTCTGAGAGCTTCTCAAAATCCTTTTCCACCGTCTGCCCTTCCAGACCGCATCGGCTCACGAAGCAGCAGCGGTCCTCCAGGCCCATGGCCCGGATCTGCTCCAGGATCTGGGGAAATTTCTTGTAGGTCTTCATGAGCACCACATTGTCGGAAAAGGGGAGGACGTGACCCAGGGCCTCACCGCCCTTGGCTCCGGAAATGACCGTGAAGGTCTCTTCTGCTTCCGCCAGAGGGACTTGCGCGCAGGCCGCGGCTGCCTGATAGGCCGTGATGCCGGGGATGGTGACCACGGGCACCTGGGGCAGGCGGCTGCGGACCTTGCGGAGCAGGTAGATGAAGGTGCTGAAGGTCATGGGATCCCCCAAGGTCACGAAAGCCACGTCATGGCCGGCTTCCAGCTTTTCCACCACGGTGAGGCAGTTGGCGTGCCAGGCCCGTTCCAGGTGGGTCTTGTCGAAGGTCATGGGGAAGTCCAGCAGATGGATGGAAGTGTCCGGGGGCACGTGCTCCCGGACGATCTCCAGGGCCAGGCTGTAGTCGTTCTTACTGGAAGACGCAGCGAAGAGATGGTGCACCTTCTGGAGGGCCTTGACGGCCTTGATGGTCAGAAGATCCGGGTCTCCGGGACCCACTCCGATGCCGTAAAGAGTTCCCAGCATGTCCTTTTCCTTTCACCCATGGCGCCTTTGTCCCTTTCTGGGATCGCGCCTCCCCTGCTCGTGTCGGCCGGTCCGTGAACCGATGGTTGCGCGGGGTTTGGGCCCCGCAGCTGCCAATGAAGGGACAATCTATTGCCGTTTGCCGGCTCCGAGCTTTCTTGAAACGTCTTCCTAAAAAGCCGTCCGGAAATGCCCTACCGGCTTTTTTGTGGGTTCCTGACCGGTTGAAATGGCGCCGGCCCCGTGGTGCTTTTTGAATTCTCGGACCGCCTTGTAGGCGCCTATCACTTCCCCACGAAGGACGGGGAACTTTTAGGCCCCCATCATGCCCCTAAGAGCCCGTCCGGGACGCCCCGATGGCTCCCTTCTTGTGCGGACGGAAGGTTGGGGTAGCAACCGGGCCCGTGCTGCCGGCCTGCCCTTCGCCGGTAGGGGGCGAACCCAGCCCTGGAAGGCTCCCAAAGAGCCACAGGCACAGTGGGATTTCAACTAGTTAGAAACCTCCCGAAAGGCTGAAAGGCCATTGTCACACAGCCTCCTAGCTCGGTTCCTTCTGGGCCAACTCCAGGAGAGCATGCAGGATGGCCACGGCCACGGTGCTGCCTCCCTTTCTTCCCCGAACGGAGATGGAAGGGATCTGTTCCGCCTCCCACAGGGCGTCCTTGGCCGTGGCGGCCTGGACAAAACCCACGGGAACCCCGATCACCACGGCGGGCCGCACGTTTTCTTCCCGCCACAGCCGCAGGACCTCTTGAAGCGCCGTCGGGGCGTTGCCCACCGCCACGATGTTTCCCTGCAGCCGCTCCCCCATCTTGCGAAAGGCGGTCACGGAACGGGTCAGGCCCAGTTTTTCCGCCAAGAGGTGGGTTTCGGGGTCCGCGGCCGGAGTGAAGACCGAGTTGCCGAACCATTGGAGCCGCCAGGGGGAAAGACCCACCTGGATCATCCGCGTATCGGTGTAGATGGTGGCCCCGTTTCGCAAGGCCCGGGTGGCGGCGGAAACGGCTTCCGGATGGATCCGGATGAGTTGGGCGTATTCGAAGTCGGCGGTGGTGTGGATCACTCTACGGATGATGGTCCAGACCTTGGGCTCGAAGGAGTGGGGGCCCATCTCCGCCTCGATGATGCGAAAGCTCTCTTCCTCGATGTTCCGGCCGGCCTCCACCAGGCCCGGTCGAAACCCCGTTCCGTTGCTTTCCGTATCCATGTGCTTCCCCACTTTCAAAAAAAAAATCCTTGAAGCCTTGCGGCTCCAAGGATTGCACCCGTTTCTCTTCATCCCTTGCCGGCAGAGGGTCTGCGCATCGGCCGAACCCTTCGCCGAAAAGGCACCGTTTCCCATCCGGTGTCCTTTTCCTCGGGCCTCAGGCAGGTCTTCTGGCTCACGGATCACTCTACTTGCCGCCCTTCCCATCGCTCAAGTGTTGCGACAGTGGCTTTGCGGCGTTCGTCCCCGTTTACAGCGGCGGGACCGCGACGGATTCGCACCGTCTTCCCTTTTAAGCCCTTGCAGCGGGCACCTGATCCCGGCTCCTTGTCAAGGAACCACTCGCAGCTACTCTAGCCGATCCTGTTCTTTCGGTCAATGAAGGATCTCGGGGCGTGTGACGCGCCATGGACGGTCCAGCGACGGAAGCGCCGGGGTGGACAGGCGGAAGGCTTGGTGTCAGAATGCCTTTTCTTGGAAATCGATGGGCCGGGCCGTGGAATCGGGCGCCAAAGAGGGACATGGTGGGAAAATGAGCGGTACGAGTGGGCAAAAGTCGAAGGGGCGTCGCCGACTTCGAATGGGTTTCAGTACCGGAACGGCCATGACGGCGGCGGCAAAGGCCGCCACCCGCTGTCTCCTTTCCGGGGTGTCCCCCCGGTCCGTGGCGGTGCGCCTGCCGGTGGGCTACTACCTCCCCGTGGATGTGGCCTGTTGTGCCGGACATGGCGACTGGGCGGAGGCGGTCGTCATCAAGGACGGCGGGGACGACCCCGACGTGACCCACAAGGCCCGTGTGTGCGTGCGCCTGTGGCTGGCACCCCCGCCCACCGGTCGTGGGACCGATCCAGCGGCTGTCGGATCGGACTGGATTCGCCTGACGGCGGGAGTGGGGGTGGGGCGGGTCACCAAGTCCGGGCTCCCCGTGGCCGCGGGCGAACCGGCCGTGAACCCGGTGCCGCGCCGGATGCTGGCCGAAAACTTGTTCGAGGAGTTGGAACGTGTGCCGGACCTGGCCGTGGAGCGGACCGTGGCGGGCGGCCCGGGGGAAGGACGGCCCGGGAAGGCGGCCGTCTGGTTGCCGGTCCCTGAGTCGGCTGTAAAGAATCCTGTGGCTTCCATCCATGTGGAGGTTTCCGTGCCGCGGGGAGAAGAACTGGCTCGCCACACGCTCAACCCACGGTTGGGCGTCGTGGGCGGGATATCCATCCTGGGCACCACGGGCCTTGTCAAACCCTTCTCCCATCAGGCATACGAAGAGACGATCCAGGTGGCCCTGGACGTGGCCCGTGCCAACGGATGTGCCCAGGTGGTGTTCAGCACCGGCGGAAAGAGCGAGAAGCTGGCCCGTGCCCTCCTGAACGGACTTCCGGCGGAATCTTTCGTGCAGATTGCGGATTTCTTTTCTTTTGCCGTGAAAAGGGCCGTGGGGGCGGGATTTCGCTCCATCGTCCACAGTGTCTTTTTCGGCAAGGCGGTCAAGATGGCCCAGGGAAACCCCTACACCCATGCCCACAAGGTGGCCTTGGATCTGAACACCGTGGCCCGGTGGGCGGCGGGCGAAGGGGTGCCCCATGAAGCCCTGGAGCGGATCCGCGGGGCCAACACGGCCCGTCATGCCCTGGAGATTCTGAAAGGGTTCTCCGGCCTGGAAGGGGCCCCGTTCCAGGACGCGTGCCAGCGGAACGTTTCCCCGGCTTACCGGGTGGTGCGCCGGATCGCCCAGGAGGCGGTTCGGCAGTCCAAGGCGATGGCCGGGCCGGAAGTGGCCGTTCGACTCCTTCTCTTTGACTTCGATGGAACGCTCCTAGCCGATGTGACGGCTTAGGGCTTGGTTGAAAACGCCCGGTTGGCTTCCTTCTTCTGCTGAGGGAAGGTGGGGGCACCAGGCGGGCCTGGGCCGCCGGTCCGGCCTTGGGGCAGTGGGGCCCGTTCCGAACCCGCCCCCATGAGCCTGTCTGAGAGCGCAAAAAGAGCCACAGAGCACAGTGGGATTTCAACGGGGCAAAAATTCCAAAAGGCCCAAAGGCCATTGTGGAACAGCGTCCTGGTTGAGTGGAGGAACGGGTGGAGGAAAGCTGGAAGGACCGGGAGATCATGGCGCGGGGGGGGTGGGAGCCACCCACCGTCGCCGTGATCGGCGTGGGCGCTCGGGCGGAGGAGTGCTCTCCGCAGGCCAGGGCCTTGATTGACCGGGCCCAGGTTCTGGTGGGGGGGACCCGGCTGCTGGAGCTCTTTGAAGAACACCCGGGTCGGAAAATCCCGATCCGGTCGCCTCTGGATGCGGTTTTGCAGCGGATCCAGGAGCTGAGCGAGACGCGACGCGTGGTCGTGCTGGCTTCGGGAGATCCCCTCTTTTTCGGGATCGGGCGCCGTCTGCTGGAACGTTTCGGACGAGACCGACTGTTCTTTGTTCCCGCCCCCACAGCGGTTCAGGCCCTGTGCGCCCGGCTGGGAACGCCCTGGGACGATGTGCGGGTGGTGAGCCTTCACGGCCGTGAGCCCACCCGGGAATGGATGTGGCACCTTCGCATGGGCACACCGGTGGCCCTGCTCACAGACGCACGAAACACGCCGGCCTGGGCGGCGGAGCAATTGTGGGCCTCCGGCCTGGACGCGGCGCTGCTGTGGGTGGGAGAAGACTTGGGGCTGCCTTCGGAACGCATCGGCCGATTCACGGCCGCCGAGGCGGCCCGGCGCTCCTTTTCTCCCCTCAACGTGGTGTTGGTGCAACCCCAGGAGGTGGGATCCGCCGCCGGGGATGCCCCCCTCTTCGGCATTGCCGATGATGCCTTTTCCCACCAACGGGGGCTCATCACCAAGCGGGAGGTGCGAGCCGTGGTCCTGGCCCTGTTGCAGCTCCGGCCGGGGCAGGTGCTCTGGGACCTGGGGGCCGGCAGCGGAGCCGTGTCCGTGGAAGCGGCCCGCCTGACGCCCCTCCGGTCCGTGTGGGCCGTGGAAAAGGTGCCGGAAAGGGCCGCCGTGATCCGGGAGAACGTGCGCCGTTTTCACTGCGGGGAGATCCAGGTGGTGGAAGGGGATGCCCTGGAACAGGTGGACCGGCTCCCCGATCCGGATCGGGTTTTTGTGGGTGGCGGCGGAGCCCATTTGCCCGCCTTGTTGGAGAAGGTGCGGACCCAGGTGCGTCCCGGGGGAAGAATGGTGCTCACTTCGGTCACCTTCCAAAGCTTCGCCCGGGTGCAGGATTTTTCCCGAGCCCATGGACTTTCCCTGGAAGCGGTTCAGATCCAGGTGAGCCGCGCCGTGCCCATCGGAGACACTTCCCGTTGGGAGGCGCTCAACCCGGTGACGGTATGCGCCATGGACTGTCCCGTGGCACCGTGACCCTGAAAAGAGATGGAGTGGCAAAGATGGCCGACGACCCAAAAAGGCAAGACCCGCGGGTCTTCTTCGTGGGGGCGGGGCCCGGTGATCCGGAGCTCATCACCGTCAAAGGGCGGCGTCTTCTTCGGCGGGCGGATCGTGTGGTCTATGCGGGATCTCTCGTTCCCCGAGCCCTTTTGGATGAATGCAAGCCGGGAGCGGAGCTCTTCGACAGTGCCCCGCTGACCCTGGAGCGGACCCACGCCTTGCTCGTGGAGGCGGTGCGAGAGAACCGGATCGTGGTGCGCCTCCACACGGGGGATCCCGCCCTGTACGGGGCCATCCAGGAACAGATGAACCTGCTGGATCGGGAGGGGATCGCCTATGAGGTGGTTCCTGGGGTGTCCGCCGCCTTCGCCGCCGCGGCCCGCATCGGATGTCAGCTCACGTTGCCGGAAGTGTCCCAGACGGTGATCTTCACCCGGACCGCCGGGCGAACGCCCGTACCCGATCGGGAATCGCTCTCAAGTCTGGCGGCCCACGGCTCCACTATGGCCATCTACCTGAGTGTTTCCCAAATGGAAGCCGTGGTGGAGGCGTTGCGCGGAGCCTATCCGGAGGAGACGCCCGTGGTGGTGGTCTATCGGGTGGGCTGGCCCGATGAACGCATCCTTCAAGGAACCCTGGCCCACATCGCCGCCAAGGTGCGCGAGGCGGGTATGGACCGGCAGGCGGTGATCCTGGTGGGGGAAGCGCTGAATCCCAAACGGTACGGGACCCGGTCCCGTCTCTACGACCAGTCGTTCAGCCATGGATTTCGATCCTCTCGCCCCTGATCTTCCCCGCCCGGTGGCGGTGCTGGCGCTCACGGCCAACGGCACCTCGGTGGCCTTGCGCCTTGGCCGTGAGCTGGACGCCTGCACCGTCCACGTGCCTCGACGCCATGGCTTCGCCTTGGCCATGGGGGCTGAGCCTTTCGATCGGCTGCGGGAGCGGGTCGGCGTGCTCTGGAAAGGGCATGGCGCCCTGGTTTTCGTCATGGCCACGGGCATTGTGGTGCGTTGCATCGCCCCGCTTCTCCGCCACAAGAGCTGCGATCCGGCGGTGGTGGTGGTGGACGAGAAGGGCCGGTTCGTCATCAGTTTGCTTTCAGGGCATTTGGGCGGCGCCAACCGGCTGGCGTGCCGTATCGCCCAGGTCCTGGGGGGACAGGCCGTCATCACCACGGCCACGGACGTGGAAGGAAAGACGGCCGTGGATCTCATGGCCCGGGAAGCGGGCCTGGAAATCGAGGCGCTGGAGCACCTACCGCGGGTGACCCGGGCGGTCCTGGAAGACGAGCCCTTCTGGATCCTGGATCCGGACGGATGGCTCAACCGCTATCGGGACCGATTCCCTCGGGCGGTGTGGGTGTCGGTGTCACGGGAGATCTTCACCTCGGGGAAAGGGCCGAGACAGGTCGGTCGGATCCTTTCCGATCGGTTGTCCGCCCTGGGCATGGACCCACGAGACACGCCCGGCATCTGGGTTGGGGAATGGCTGCCTCCCAGAGGGCTGTTGGCCCTCTGTTTGCGACCCCGGGTTCTTGCGGTGGGAATCGGGTGCAACCGGGGCACTCCGGCGGAAGAAATCCTGCAACTGGTCCGGGATGTGTTCCAGCAGCACCGGCTGTCGCTTCAAGCCATTCGAACACTGGCCAGTGGGGACCTCAAGGCCCATGAGCCGGGCCTTCTGGAATCGGCACGGGTCCTGGACCGGCCCATCCAATTCGTCCAACGTGCCGAATTGCAGACGGTGGAGGTGCCCAACCCGTCGCCTGCGGTCAAGGCGCACATAGGAGTGGAAAGCGTATGCGAAGCAGCGGCTCTTCAAACGGCCCGGAACGGTCGGCTGATCGTTCCGAAGCACAAGACTCGAAACGTTACGGTGGCGGTGGCTCGGGACGCCTCACCGTGGTGAGCCTGGGGCCGGGGGATGCCCTCCACCTGACCCCTCGGGCCCGGCAGGCCTTGGAAGAGGCGGATGTGATCGTGGGCTACAAGACCTATGTGGATCTCATCCGCCCCCTTGTCCAGGGAAAGGAAGTGCGGGCTTCCGGGATGAAGCGGGAGATTGCCAGGTGCCGGGAGGCCATCGAGGCGGCGGAGGAAGGCCGGCGGGTGGCGCTGGTTTCCAGTGGCGATGCGGGAATCTACGGCATGGCCGGTCTGGTCTTCGATGTGTGTCGGGCCAAAGGCCTGCCCGTGAGGACCTGGGAGGGAGCCGAAGGGGGGAAGGCTCAGGGCCTGCGTGTGGAGGTGGTCCCGGGGGTGGCTGCCTTCAATGCGGCCGCGGCCCTGCTCGGAGCTCCGCTCATGCACGATTTCGCCGCCGTGAGCCTGAGTGACCATCTGACCCCGTGGGAACGCATCGAAAGGCGCCTGGATGCGGCGGCCGGCGCCGATTTCGTCATCGCCGTCTACAATCCACGCAGCAAAAGCCGTCCCGATCTGCTGGAAAAGGCCCGTGGGATCCTGTTGCGTCATCGGAGCGCGGAGACGCCCGTGGGTGTGGTGCGACGGGCCATGCGGGAAGGCCAGCGCTGCTGGATCACCACCTTGGGCGGGCTGGATCCGGAGGAGGTGGATATGCAGACCGTGCTGCTGGTGGGAAACAGCCGCACCTACGTGTGGGAAGGGCACCTGGTGACCCCCCGGGGCTATCTGGATAAGTACGGCGAAGAGAATCTTTGACTGGGGTTTCCGGGGTGGGTGCCCAACAATCGGGTGAACCTCGGCGCCGCGGCGGCGGACTGAGCCGCTCTCAGTCCAACCTCAAGACATGGTTCC
Source organism: Desulfacinum hydrothermale DSM 13146 (assembly GCF_900176285.1). Taxonomy (GTDB): domain Bacteria; phylum Desulfobacterota; class Syntrophobacteria; order Syntrophobacterales; family DSM-9756; genus Desulfacinum; species Desulfacinum hydrothermale. The sequence goes on from NZ_FWXF01000001.1 coordinate 83,028, forward strand.
GGCTTCCGCCTGGAAAGTCTGCAGGATTTCCTCTTGCAGGGCGATGAGCTTTGCTTCACTCAGCTTCAACGCCCGCGCGCTGGCAACACCGGCCATCTCAAGCTCCGGCCTCTTGGTGGGTCCCAGTTCCAGCTTGTGGCAGAAGGCGTTGGCCAGATGAACGATCACGGCGAGGGCCGGCAGGATCTTGGCCCTGGCCGGGTTGTGGTGGCATCCGATGGCCTCGTCGATCTCTTCTGGAAATTGCCACTTTCGGGCCAGGAGCCGGCCCACTTGGGCGTGGTCGAACCCGAAGACCTCCCTTTCCAGCTTGGCAAAAGACAAGGACGGATCGCTGTAAACCTCCTGGATGATCAGGCGCATCTGGTCAGGGAAACGGGTGAACAGGATCATCTTGCCCACATCGTGAAGAAGTCCGGACAAGAAGGATTCATCCACCCGGGAATAGCGAAGGCGGACGGCGATGGTCCGCGCGGCCAGAGCGCAACCCACCGAATGCTCCCAGAGCAGCTTTTCCGTGAGCCCAAAGGGATCGAAAAGGTCGCGGGTGACCGAAGCGATCACCAGGGAGCGCACGGTCTTCATGCCGATGATCACCACCGCGTCGCGCAAGGTGGCAATGCTCCGAGACCGGGCGTAAAAGGACGAGTTGGCCAGTTTGAGCACACGGGCTGCAAGGGACGGGTCCTGGGCAATGAGCTTTTGAATGTCGTTGGCGTCGGCGTCCGGGTCGCTAATCTTTTTGATCACCAGGCTGGCCACGTGCGGCATGGCCGGCAGGTCGCCTGTCATTTGAACCAGTTTGTCCAGATCGGGCGAGGTCTGGGCTGCCTCCATAACAATTCCGTCCTCTGGCATGAGATGGGGTTGCACTCGATACTTTTTCATAATCGGTGCGAGGAGGAAAAAAGTTTAGGCCAAAATCGCCGCCCGGCGTGCAGGGGTGGGTGGTGCGGAGGTCTCTTGTTTCCTTTCGCATCGCCCATGGCTTCGCCAGAGCGGTCTCAAGGGTCAATCGGAAGATACGCGGCGTGGGGAGCTCGCAGCGTCGTCTTCCGATGTCTTCACCCCAAGGACCCCATACCTCAGGAGAACGAGCTCCGCCCCCACCCGTTGCACCTCCTTCAGGGTCAAGTCCATGGCGATGTCGGGACCGAAAAGGCCCAGTCCGGTGCCGAAGATTTTCGGAGAAACCGTGACGATGACGGAGTCGATGAGGCCTTGGCGGGCGAAGAGGGAGTTGATGTGGGGGCCGCCGGCCAGGATGACTTCCTCGTAGCCTTGCCCTTCCAGCCACTCAAGGATTCGTTGGGGTGGATCCCCGGAAAAGACCAGGTTTTCCCATGGGGACTTTCGGGATGGATCGCGGCTCATGACCACGTTGAGACGCCCTGGCAGAGGCTTTCCCAGGGTGTCGAAGGTTCGCGATCCCATGATGATCACGCCCGCCCGACGACTCAAAGCGGCGAACACCTTCTTGTCCTCCGGAGGGGTCCAATCGGGAAAATGGTCGGAATTGCGGGCGATCCGACCGTCCAGTGTCATGGCCATGAGCAGGGTGACTTGCATGGTGGTGGCTCCGCTTTGGGTCCAGGTCCGGCTTTCAGCGAAAGAGCTTTTCGTATTGTGGATAGCCTTCCTTGGCCAGATCTTTGGCGGGCACGAATCGCAGCGCGGCGGAATTGATGCAATAGCGCAGGCCGGAGGGGGGCGGTCCGTCGGCGAAGACGTGCCCCAGATGGGAATCGGCGTGCCGACTGCGCACTTCCGTTCTCACCGTGAAAAGGGACCGATCCTCGCGTTCCACCAGGTTGTCCGGTTCCAGCGGGCGCGTGAAGCTGGGCCAGCCGGTTCCGGAATCGAACTTGTCCAAAGAGCTGAAAAGCGGCTCGCCGGAAACCACGTCCACATAGATGCCGGGTTGCTTGTTGTCCCAGTATTCATTTCGGAAGGGAGGCTCCGTTCCATTTTCTTGGGTCACCTTGTACTGCATGGAGGTGAGCTTCCGTCTGAGTTCCGCCTCCGTGGGTTTGGAATAAGGGGATGGACCGCTTTCTTCGGATTTGTGTTGGGGCTCCTCCTTCCAGGTCTTTTTGAGGAAGCTGTCCCGTCCCGAATGGAACCGATAGAAGCGGTAGCGTAACGGGGACTTCTTGTAATAGTCCTGGTGATAGGTTTCCGCCTCGTAGAATCGTTCCAGCGGTCGGATCTTCGTCGCAATGGGCTTGGAGAAACGGCCGGAACGAGCCAAGGCTTCCTTGCTTTCCTGGGCCAACCGCCTCTGTTCTTCCGTGTGATAGAAGATGGCCGTGGCGTATTGGTCGCCGCGGTCCACGAACTGCCCGCCGGGATCGGTGGGGTCCACATGCCGCCAGAAATAATCGAGAAGCTCCTGGTAGGTGACCTTCCGGGGGTCGTAGATCACCTGGACCGCTTCCAGATGGCCGGTGGTCCCGGAGGAAACCTCTTCGTAGGAGGGGTTTTCCGTGTGACCGCCGGTATAGCCGGAAATCGCTTCCACCACACCTTCCAGCTTCTCAAAATCCGCCTCCACGCACCAAAAACAGCCACCCGCGAAGGTCGCTCGCTCCAGATTCTTCTTTTCTTGCGCCATGACGCCGTCTCCTGCTGGCAACCACCCCGATCCCATTCCCGCGGCAAGCACCAGGATGAGGATCCAAATGGCTCGGGTTTTTCCCGTTTTCATTGCCCACTCCTTCGGCCTCCTCCGTCCCTGTGTGAACCTGGGGCGAAAAAGGCTCCTGATCGTTCAACGTGCTTCTTGGACTATAAGCACGGTCGGGAAGGAAGGCACGTAAGAGGCGGACTTGTGGGCGGGGGGCGTGGGGCGTGGCGTCCCGGGTCCGTTTTTGCACGGGCCCTGGCACGGGAGGATTTCCTTCTGGAAAGATCCTCGCGGTGCGGCGGCCGCTTCGCTGGGCAAGGGGCAGAGGGGGCTTTCAACAGCAGCCTGAATCCAGACTGCAGCAGGAATCGCCTGTCCTTCCCAGAACCGAATTGATCACCGCCTGGGCGCACCCCACTCCCGTCTGGACCCGGATGGCTTCCGTGGGGCAATTGCGGGCGCAGGCGCCGCACTCCATGCACGCGTCCCGGTCGGTGATACGTGCCTTGCCGTTTTCCTGGACGAAGACCCCGTGGGGACAGACGAGGGAGCACATGCCGCAGCCCACGCAGCGCGACGCTTCGTATTGGAGACTGACCACGTCCTTCAGATAGACCAAATTGCCTCGCATCTTCTTCTTCCCATCGCGGCGTTCACGATGTCCAGCGGGCCGTCAGCCACAAGCCCACGAAGGCCGCAAATCCTGCGATTTCCAGCGGTACGGCCCAGCGCATCTCCTTTTTGACGCCCGAAAGGGACGTGTAGGTGGACGCGCCGGTGAAGTTCATACCCAGATAGGCGGCCACGGAAACCGTTCCCAGGATCCACGAAACCGCATCCAGGACGCCGGAGGCTCGCCCCGGGCCCAGGGGCCACAGCAGGGCGGTCGCCAGAAGTCCCGCCCAGATTCCCTTGGCGGCGAAGGCCCGGCCCGGCAGCCAGGGTAAAAGGAGCGGCGTGAGAACCGCTCCGGCGAAAACACCAGTGGTCATGGCCGTAACGGGCCCCAAGCCGAAAACGGCGGCCGCCGCCGCAAAGGAACCCGTGCCCAGGGCGCCGGCGAGTGCGAAAAAGATCACCGCCGCCAGTGCCAGCCACTTGAAGGCGTGCACCAGCTCCACGGGAATGAGGACCATCCGGTCGTACAAGCCGAAACGTTTACGGCGCATGGTGGGGGTGGCCTGCATGCCGGCATCGAGAAAGGCCGGCAGATCCCGGGCCTCCACCGGTCCAAACACCGCCTTGAAGCCGCATCGGGACCTGACCTTGTGGGCGGCCACTCCCGGGGCGCTCAGTTGCGGCAAAATGAGAAGACGGTGGTTCACCACCCTGTCCAGTCCACTGGCTTGAACCCGAAAGACCAGCTCATCCGTCCCGAAGGTTCCCTTTCCCGCCGCACACCACACGTTGATACCCTTGGTGTCCAGGACCAGGATCCAGGCGCAGCGGTCCTTCAAAGCCGATCGCAGATGGTCGAAGCTCAGCTTGTAATTGGCCGAGACCAGCACGGGGGCCTCCGAACCTGGTTCTCCCAGGGCGTAGAGGCCCGGATCCACCGTGTAGTGCATTCGGCCGACGCCCCAGCGGGCTTTTACGGTCCCCCAGCGGTCCCGACCCGTAAGCTGGCTCGAGACTTGGGGAATCGTCCCCGCGGCGGTTTCCACGCGGCCGATGACGAAGGGTTGATCCAAGCGGGGCGGGCTCGCCTGAGCCGCAGAAGAAGGGCTTCAGCCGCGGGGCCTTGCGGGTTCGCACGGCAAGGGTTGAGCCATGGGCAGGGTCGGCCGGGCTTGTGTGCCTTCATCCAGAGGCTTCGGGCTCATGGGAGCATCCTCTCATGGGTTTCGAAAAGCTTATGGTCGTCTAAGAATATACATCGCTACAGCGGGCATCAAGTCGGTTCTCCAGCGGGTCGCGGGGCGCGGCTAAGAAAACCCAGAGCCGCCAGGTTCCCCACGATGGACAGGATGGCGATGGGCTGGAAGGATCCAAAATGTTCCCATAGGGCCGGGCCCACCAGGGCTCCCAGAACCCTTCCCGCCACCAGCAGGCTGTAGTTGGCGGCCAGCCATTTGCCTCTTTCGCTGGGAGCCAACTGGGAGATGTAGGGAAAAGAACTCACCACGGAGAATTCAAAGAAGTAGGCCATGGCCATGAGGCTTGCCAGGGCCGCCGCCAGCGAATCGGTCACGAAGGTGAGCAGGAGGTAGCTGGCGGCGGTTCCCACGATGCCAAGGGTGAGCCCCCTGCGCTTTCCCAGCCGGTCCACCAGGAGCGCCACGGAGATTTCCGCACAGAATTCGCTGAGACCCAGCAGCGTGGAAAAGAGCCCCAGCGACTGGACATTGAGACCGAACCGGGATTCCATCCACGCCCCGTAGACGATCATGACGTTTTCATTGCCGCAAAAAATACAAAAGGTGACCGCCAGCGCCAGCCAGATGCGCCGGGAAGGAACGTTGGGGGCCGCGCTGCCGGTTCCGGACCTTTCAGAAGAGGCCGGTTCGGGGCCGCCGCCCGCGGGCGCATCGGGCAACCGGAAGGTGGCCGCAAACAGGAAGACAGCCAGTGCCAGCAGGAGCAGATAGGGCGAGTCCCACCCCCACCGGGCGATCAGCAGGCCGCTCAAGGGAATGCCCAGAAACCAGCTGGCGGACCAGGACGATTCCACCAGGCCCAGGGCGCGGGCCCTGTGGCGGTAACCCACATGGGCGCTCACATAGGATTGCACGGACGGATTGTAGACGGCCGTGGCCAGTCCCATCACCACGAAGCCGGTGAAGACGATCCAGTAGTTTTGGGAGACGGTGACCAGAAAGCAGCTGACCAGCAGGAAGGCGATTCCCAGAAGGAGCCCGGCCTTGTAACCGCGTTTCTCGGCGAAGATGCCAAAGGCGATTCCCGAAAGGCCCACCAAGGATCGGGCCGCCATCATGAGTCCCGCTTGTTCCAGGCTGATGCCCAACCCCCGTGCCATGGCCGGCAGGAAGGGATAGGCCACCCGGAAGCTCATATTGAGCACAATGCGACTGGCGATGAGAAGGAGCCAGGTGCGGCCCCGCATACCCAAGAACACGGTCTCCATCCTGGTTCGGGAAATGGTGAGAATCCGCAAGACAAACCAAGGACCTATACTCCGAATCGAAAAGGGACACAAGCGTTCCCGAAGGAGCTTGCCCGAACCCATCTCCCATCATGCCTGAAGACTTTCGATCCTCGTTGTCTCGTTGGGGCTTCTTATCGCTAACCGGAGGCCTTCCACGATGGAAACGGATTTTCCCAGGACCTGGCACATCAGGGATCGGCCCGGTGCGCCAGCGCCAAGGTTTGTCCTCGGCGGTCCGGAAAAACTGCGTTCAAAGAGGGGGCGTCTTGGCGCCAAGGCAGGGAAAAGGCGGGAAGACAAGACGGTGGGCATCTCGCTCACAGCACCCGAAGGGCTGGATAGCCCGCCGGCTTAGGCCGGAATCCGAAATTGTTTCTCAGCCCCGAAAGGGTCGGGCTCCCAAGAAAACGCTTCGTTCTTTTCGAAGCGGTCTTCCTGAGAGCCTGCCCCATAAAGGCCTCGCGGCCGTTTGGGGCTTTCTGACCAGTTGAAACTTCACCGGCCCCGTGGTGCTAGACAGCCGCAGTGGGGGCGGGTTCAGAACCCGCCCCCACTGCGGCAGGGCCAGGCCGGCAGCATGGGCCCGTCTGGTAGTCCCAAGCTTCCGTCCGTTTAAGAAGGGAACCACCCTAGGGTTCTCCCACAGCCTTCTAGCCCCAGTGTCCTTCCACGTCCGGGCCGTTGCTCTCTGCATACACGCCCCGTTTGAAGTTTTCCACCGCCTCCCGAATCGTTCCGGACACCTGGGTGTAGACAGGAATGCCGGCGGCCTGGAGCGTTCGAAAGGCCTTGGGACCGCAATGCCCTGTGAGAACCGCGTCCGGTTTGTGGCGCGAGACGGTCGTGGCGGCCTGGATCCCCGCCCCTTGCGACGCCTGAAGGTTCTGCGTGTTGGGAACCACCTGGTAGTCCAAGGTCTCCGTATCAACCATGAGAAAATAGGGCGCCCGGCCAAAGCGAGCGTCCACCGGGCTGTTCAGGTCCTCACCCGAGCTGCTGACGGCCACTTTCATGATGTCCCTCGCTTTTTAGTGATCACAAACATTGGCACCGGTCACCAAGTTCCCCTGGAGATAGCTGTTCACCAGAGTTTCGGGATCCAGGGCGGGAGCTCCCGTCAGGACCTGAACCCCGCGTTCCTGGAACAGGCTGATGGCCCGTTGGCCCATGCCGCCCGCGATGACCAGGTTCACACCTTGTTCGGCGATCCATCGAGGGAGCACACCGGGTTCGTGGGGAGGTGGGGTCCGTTCTTCCCTGCTTTCAATGCGGCCGTTCTGAACGGTCAGGATGGCAAACCGTTCGCAATGTCCAAAATGATTGCACAACATCCCGTTGGCCAAAGGGATGGCCACCTTGAAGTTGTCCTTTTCCATCCGCGGTACCTCCTTTGTCACATCGCTGGTCATGGCTTCGGTCTTCTCCTCCGGTAGAGGTGGAGAACACTTGTCAATCACTTCCGAAAGAAGCCCGTTGAGGCTCTCCAAAAAAGGTCCCGAAGCATCGGAACCGACCTCCAAGGGCATACCGGCGTCACCGGCCTCCACCACACGCGGTTCGAACGGCAGAGAGCCCAGGAAGGGAATGTTCATGCGTTCGGCCGTCTTACGGCCCCCTTCGGTCCCAAAAAGCGGAACGCTCTTTCCGCAATGGGGGCACACGAGCCCACTCATATTTTCCACCAGCCCCAGAATGGGCAGATGGGCCTTCCTGCAGAAATTGATGGATTTTCTCACATCGCTCAGGGCCACCTCCTGTGGCGTTGTCACGATAACGGCGTGGACGTCCGGGATGATCTGGGCCACGCTCAGGGGTTCATCCCCCGTCCCGGGCGGGCAATCGATGATCAGATAATCCAGATTTCCCCACTGGACCTCCGAGACAAACTGGCGGATCACGCCGTGTTTGATGGGGCCGCGCCAGATAACCGCTGAATCGGGGTCTTCCAGCAGGCATTGGATGGAAACCACTTGCAGATTCTCGTTGACCTGGACGGGAACGAGATGTTTTTGGTCGTCCACCTGGAACATCCCCGTGATGCCCAACATCTTGGGAATGCTGGGACCATGCAGGTCCGCATCCATAAGCCCCACGCGATACCCCTTTTGGGAAAGCCCGAAGGCCATGTAGGTGGCCACACTGCTTTTCCCCACGCCACCCTTACCGCTCATCACCAGGAGCTTGTGTTGAATTCGCCGCAACTGCTCTTTCAACCGGAGCTCTTCAGCGGCTTCTTCCCTTTTTGCTGCTTCCGCATCCGTTCCGCACGTATGGGAAGGGCACGATGTAGCCATGATCTTCTCTCCTTTTTCCTTTCAACGTCAGAATGGGATGGCAAACCGGAGGAGGTCCCGTGGTGCCAGACATCCTCCGGCACTTCAACTGTAGACAACTTTCGTGCCGAATGGAGCCAAAGGGCTCTTCACTTGGAGATTCTTGGGATCCGAAGGGGACAGTGGGCGTTTCTCTCCTCCCGAGGGTGACCGGAGTTGGGTTCAGGTTGAACCCTTAGTCGCGCTCTAATGGGGGCATCGTGTTCCCGGAGGGCTGCAGGGCCTCCAGGCCGTAGCGGCGGATCTTACGCCGCAGGGTGTTCTTGTCGATGCCCAGCTCACGTGCCGTGGCCATGCGCTTCCAGTTGTTGCGTTCCAGGGCTTCCCAAATGGCGCGCTTTTCGATTTCCTGAAGCGTCCAGCCCTGGAGCGGCTGGAACCCGCGCACCTCCTTTTGAAGGTGTTCCGGCAGATGGTCCGGGAGGATCCACCCGTTGCGGCACAGAATGAAGGCATGTTCAATGGCGTTTTCCAGTTCGCGGATGTTTCCGGGCCAATCGTGGCGCATGAAGACCTGAAGGGCTTCGGGGCTGAGGCCCAAAATCTTCTTTCCCTGCAGACGATTGAACCGATCGATGAAGTGTTCCACCAGGAGAGGGATGTCTTCCCGTCTTTGGGCCAGCGGCGGAAGCCACAACTTGACCACGTTGACCCGGTAGTAGAGATCCTTGCGAAAGATCCCCTCTTCCACCAGCTGGCTGAGGTCTTTGTTGGAGGCGGCGATGATCCGCACGTCCGCCTTGAGGCTCCTGGACGATCCCAAGGGTTCGTACACCTTTTCTTCCAGAACCCGCAGGAGGCGCACCTGCAGGGCGGGGGACACGTCACCGATCTCATCCAGAAAGAGGGTGCCACCTTGAGCCATGGCGAAGCGGCCGGCCCGGCTCTTCTTGGCGTCCGTGAAGGCCCCCGCCACATGGCCGAACAGCTCCGATTCCAGCAGGGTGTCGGGCAGGGCCCCGCAGTTGACGGCCACGAAGGGGCCCTTGGACCGGCGGCTCAAGGAATGAAGCGTGCGGGCCAGTACTTCTTTTCCGGTACCGCTTTCCCCCTGAATGAGGACCGTGCTCTCGCTCTGGGCGATCTCCGGAAGGATCGCAAAGAGCTTCTGCATGGCGGGCGCTTTGCTCAGAATGTCTCCGAACCGGTATCTCTTGTGGATCTCCTGGCGCAGTTTCTCCACCACGGTGAGATCCCGAAAGGTCTCCACCCCGCCCACCGTTCGGCCGTGTTTGTCTTTCAACAGAGCCGTGCTGACGCTGATGGGTACTTCCCGGTTGGAGGCGTTCAGGATCGCCACGGGACGGTCCACCACCGGCCGGCCCGTCTCCATGGTGTGGCGCAGCACGCAGGCCGTCTCACACACACTGGCCCGGAAGACCTCACAGCATGGACGGCCCAGGGCTTCTTCGGCTGGGATTTCCGTGATCCTTTCCGCCGCGCGATTGAAGAAGGTGACGCGAAAATCGGCGTCCACCGTGAAGACGCCGTCGGTGATGCTGTCCAGGATGGTCCGCGTCCATTCCGGAGCCGGCACGCCGGGATCGGCTATCCGCTTGTCTTCGGGATTGCCCGTGGGACACGCGGCCTTGTTCATGGAATCCATCCTGCGCATCATCCGCACTTCGTCATCCGAAATGCGGGCTGGGTGATGGGTCTGCCTCAGGGGCCGTCGAAGGCGAAGCCACAGACGGCTTCCCAGATCCTTTCGATTTCTCTCATGACTTGCGTTTCACCATAATCGACCAGGCTCCGCCCGTCAACTTGGGCCCGGGTGACCAGGGGATCGAAGGGAATGTGGCCCACAAAACGGGCGCCGGACGATACCGCCGCTTCCGCGATCCGATCCGCCTGGGCCCTGTGCAGGTCGGCCTTGTTGATGCAGACCGCCGCCGGGACCTTGAAATGTCGGGTCAATTCCAAGACTCGTTCCATGTCGTGGCGCCCGGACTGGGTGGGCTCGGAGACCACGAGCACCGCGTCGGCGTTTCCGATGGAGGCAATCACAGGGCAGCCCACACCGGGGGGGCCGTCGGTGAGGAGGCGCTCCACGCCCTCTTCTTCCGCCAGGCGTCGGGCTTCGGTGCGAACAAGGGACACCAGCTTTCCGGAATTTTCTTCGGCAATGCCCAACCGGGCATGGACCATGGGCCCATAAGGAGTCCTGGAAACGAACCACTCCCCGCACGTCTTTTCCGGGAAGTCCACCGCCCCCGCAGGGCACAGGTGGGCGCACACCCCGCACCCTTCACACAGAAGCGGTTCCACGCGAAAGTGTTCGTTGATCGCTCCAAACCGGCACCAATCCAGGCAAAGACCGCATTGGGTGCACTTGTCCGAATCGATGACGGCCTCATGGCCGGCCGCAAAGGGATGGCGTTCCAGGAGTTCAGGCCGAACCACCAGGTGCAGATCCGCCGCGTCCACATCCGCGTCGCACAGGACCACTTTTCTCGCCAAGGCGGCAAAGGCGGCCACCAGGCTCGTCTTTCCCGTGCCCCCCTTACCGCTGATAACCACCAGTTCCTTCATTCAAGAGGCTCCTCTTCAGCAGGCTGCTTTCCAAGACCGCAGGGTCTCCAGGATCTTTTCGTAGAGCTGTACCATGGCCTCTTTCCACTGGGGAAGCACCTCCACCAGCAGGCTTCCGCGGGCATAGGCTTCGGCCGTTTTCTTGTCGAAGGGCATTTCCAAGAGGATGGGGATGCCCTGCTGCTCGGCAAAGCGGTGGACCCGGCGGTCCCCGATGTCGCATCGGTTGATCACCAGTCCCATGGGCAGACCCAACTTGCGCACCGCGCCCACGGCCAGTTCCAGGTCGTTGAGGCCGAAGGGGGTGGGCTCCGTGACCAGCAGGGCAAAATCAGCTCCCCACAGGCTGGCCACCACGGGGCAGGAAGTGCCGGGGGGAGCGTCGATGAGAGTGAGCTCCCCCTCCAAACCCTGATGCTTTCGCACCTGCTCGATCAAAGGCGGCGCCATGGCCTCGCCCACCCGAAGGCGTCCTTCCACAAGGCTCACCATGCCCCGGCAGCCCCAGCGCACCTCCCCCACCAGGCGCTTGGACCAGCCGATGGCCTCTTCTTGACAGACAAGGGCGCACCCTCTGCAGCTATGGCACAGCTCCGGGAAGGTCATGGCGATTTCGGGCAGGATGGCAATGGCGTTGAACTGGCAAAGTTCCTGACAGGCACCGCACAGGCTGCACCGTTCCGCATCGATTTCCGGTACGTCCAGGTGGAACAGCTCCGACCCCGTCCAGCGAGGTTGCAAAAAGAGATGCGCATTGGGCTGCTCCACGTCGCAATCCAGAAGGGTTACAGGCTTTTCCAGACCGGCGGCCAGGTTGCACGCAATGGTGGTCTTGCCGGTGCCCCCCTTGCCGCTGGCGATGGCGATGATCATGCGTTCCCTCCCCGAACCATGGCTGTGCCGCATTGGGGACATACGACCTGTGTGCATGGGATGCCCCGCTGATGCTTTACCTTTTCTCCACACTGGGGACAGACACAGGTGCCGGCCGGTGCGCCCTGGCCGCGGCCGGCCCCTTGGCAAGCGCCTCTTCTTTGGCCTCCACCCCCCTGACCTCGGCCCTGTCCCCCGCCGCGCTGTCCGGATCCTTTTCCGCTACCAAATGCCATGATGTCTCCTTCCGAATGGATTTTCGGGGTGGGTGGTCCAGGCCTTCGGTATCGCCTGGGTCCACGACACCCGGGCAGCCAGAATCTGCTCTGGTCCAGCTTCCCCTCTTTGTAAGCTTCCAGGACTTCTTCCAGCTCGCCCGCCACCCCATGGATGATGTGGATGCCCAGTCCTTGGGCGTAATGGAGCAGCTCCGGGCTCAATGCACCGCAAATGAGCGTGCGAATCCCTTGCGCCCTCAATGCGGCCAGGCGTTGGTAGGGACGGGAATCCGACAGATCCAGGAGTTTCGCACTGGAATCGCCGGCCATCCCCACCACCACGATCTTGGTGCTCCAGTCCAATACCGGGGCCACCCGGCCCCGCAAAACCGCTATCGCCACCATGGCCCGTCTCCTCCTCGCCGGCTCTGAAAAGCATTCTTCATGCCAAGCACGTCGGTGCGGAGCCGGGGACGGAGGACAGGGCTCACAATCTAATATAAAAACGTTGGGATAGGGCCTGACAGAAGAAGGAAGGGGGAGGGTTGGTGAAGAGGAGAAAAAGGCAGTTGGGGCCCCGGGTGGGTTCAAAACGCACCCACCTGGGGGGCCGTCCTTTATCCCAGCCTTTCAGCGGCGCAGTGGGAGCCGGAAGCGCTTACTTGTCCGACTTGTAGCTTTCCTGAAAGACTTGGGGATTGACGTTACCCGAATCCGGGCCGCCGCATTCGGGAATGTAGCAGGTCACATCGATGAATTCGCACTTTTCCTTGCAGGAAGGGCAGGTCTCCGGCGGGGTGGTGGCCTCCACGGTATTGCCGCACTTGTTACATTTCCAAACGCTCATGGTCTCCTCCTCGATGAATGGACAGTACCTCTCAAAAATACGTTGGAACCGCTTTCCCCTAACCTTAACCATCCCAAGGCGCCTAGCCAACGGCCGATCTTTTTATGGGCCGTTTTGGAATCCGGTGGGCTCGCTCTTTTCAAAAGAAGGGCGGCTTGCCGTTCTTTTACCCGTCCGCCTGCCGGATCACGGACTCACCAGCAGGCTCGAACAGGTGAGGCCCGCTTCGGCCTTTCGCAGCTCGGAGATGTCCACGGTTTCCACGGAAAATCCGGCTTGGCGCAGCATCCTTTCCGTCCGGGCAAATCCTTGGGCCACAAGCACCGACCGGTGGAGCCGCAGGATGTTGGCGGCTTCGGCTTCCTCTTCGGGGACTTCCAAAACGCGGAAGCCGCCGAAGGGCTCCATGTCGATCCACGCCGGGTAGGCCACCAGGGTGTGATCGTCGGCGGCCGTGACGGCGGTCTTGAGATGCAGACAGCCGTGCACCTGGACCGGCTTCACCTGGTAGCCGTGGGGAGCCAGGATGGCCCGAAGCTGTTCCATCCCGTCCCGGTTGGTGCGCAACGAAAGGCCCACAAACAAGGTCTTGCCCACGCGCAGGACGTCCCCTCCGTCCAGGGTGCCCGGGGCCTGGATGGCTGCCAGAGGGCGGTAGCGGGCCAACGCAGGCCGGATCCCGGCCACTTCCTCCCTTCGGGAAGGCGCCCCCGGCCGGCATAGAACAGCGATTTCGTCCAGCACCACGGCGGTATCTTCCACGAAGACGGAATCCGGTAGATGCTCGTTGACGGTGAGTTCCTCCACGGAAAAGCCGTGGCGGCGCAGGACGTCCTGGTAGGCCGCGTGCTGTCGCCGGGCCCGATCCAGATCCAGCGGCTCCCTCACGCGATGGGTCAGTTCACATTGGTGGATGTTGGGCGAGACGCGATGGGTGATGGCGATCATTTCGTTAGCCTTCCAAGCGGAATGGGTTGGGTGTTCCGGAAATGAAGGATCACAGGTCACGGCCGTCCCACGGCGGACCGCGGTCCATCCTACACGAACCGCTTGCCTCTTTCCACGGGGAGGTCTATGGTCTATCTTCCGTTGGGTCGGCATGGGAAAGCGGGAACTTTTCAGGGGCTTGGCACGCCGAGAAGGCGTTTCCAGAGTGGGATGGCTATGGTCGGCACGGCGATCAATGTGACCACAGTGGTGACGGGGGGCCTCATCGGGACCTTCCTGGGGGCCCGGCTTCCGCAAAACACGCAGCGTTCCGTGATGCACGGTTTGGGGCTCCTGACCCTGGTCATCGGCATGCAGATGGCCATGAAGACGGAGAACGTTCTCATCCTGCTGGGGGCCATCCTGGTGGGGGTTATCGTGGGGGAGGGGCTGCAACTTCAGACGGGGCTGGAACGACTGGGCAACCGGCTGCAGGCCCTGTTCAAGGCGGGAACCCATTCCACGGTGAGCGAAGGCTTCGTGACGGCCAGCCTGGTCTTTTGCGTGGGGCCCATGGCCATCCTGGGATCCCTTCAAGACGGCCTGTCGGGCGATTTCAAGCTGCTTGCCATCAAATCCATGCTGGACGGCTTCGCCGCCATCGCCTTTTCGGCCAGCCTGGGCTGGGGCGTGCTTCTGTCGGCGGTGAGCGTCTTTTTGTACCAAGGAAGCATCACCCTGCTGGCCGCCGGACTGGACAGGATCCTCACCCCGGAAATGATCACGGAAATATCCGCCGCCGGCGGGCTCCTCATCGCCGCCATAGGGCTCAAGCTCTTGAACGTAAAGGATATTCGCATCGCCAACTTTCTGCCGGCCCTGGCCGTAGCTCCGGTCATCGTGGCCCTGCTGCCGCTTCTCAAGGCCTGGTGGCCCTACTGATCCAGGGACCGGCGCGGAAACGCCCAGGAGTCTACACATGAAGTGCACCGACTTTCCCGAATCCATCCGTCCTTACGTGGTGCCGGAAGTGGCCGGCCGATACATCTATCGCTGTCTGGGCTGCCAGGCGACCTTCGGGGTGGAAGAGCTGCTCTACACGTGCCCTCAGTGCGGCAGCGTGCTCATGATCCGGGATGAGGACTGGGATCGGCTGAAGGCCATACCCGGTCCCACCTGGCGACGCATTTTCGATTATCGTGCCATGGTGACGGAACCGGCCCTCAAAGGGATCTACCGCTTTCACGAACTGCTGGGTTCGATCCTGCCCCTGGACGCCGTGATCTACCTGGGCGAAGGGCACACGCCTGTGGTGCAGGCCAACGCCAAGATGCGCGACTGGGTGGGTCGGCCGTTCTTCTTCAAAAATGACGGGCAAAACCCCAGTGCCTCCTTCAAGGACCGGGGCATGGCCAGCGCCTTCAGCTACCTCAATCACCTCATCAAGAGCCAGGGCCTGACCCAGGTGTTGGCTGTCTGTGCCTCCACGGGGGACACGTCCGCCGCGGCGGCCCTCTACGCGTCCTACCTGGTGGACGGAGTGACCTCCGCCGTGCTGCTGCCCCAGGGCAAGGTGACTCCCCAGCAGCTGAGTCAACCCTTGGGCAGCGGCGCGCGGGTCATCGAGATCCCCGGGGTCTTCGACGATTGCATGAAGATCGTGGAATACCTGGCGGAACACTATCCGGTGGCTCTCATGAACTCCAAGAACGCCTGGCGCATCCTGGGGCAGGAATCCTACAGCTACGAAATCGCCCAGGCCTTCGACTACGAGGTGGCCGATCTGGTGGTGACGGTCCCCATCGGAAACGCGGGCAACATCACGGCGGTCATGGCGGGCTTTCTCAAGCTTCACGACCTGGGGATCATCACCCAACTGCCGTGGATCCTGGGCGTCCAGTCCCACCACGCCGATCCGGTCTATCGCTACTATCTGGAACCGGATCCCCAAAAGCGGGAATTCCGGCCGGTGACGGTGCAGCCCAGCGTGGCCCAGGCGGCCATGATCGGCAATCCGGTCAGCATGCCCCGGGTGGTCCAGCTGGTGGAGCAGTTCCGGTCCATCGCGGGAGACCAGGCGGTCCAGGTGGTTCAGGTGACGGAACAAGAGATCATGGATGCCATGCTGCGGGCCAACCGAAACGGGCACATCGCCTGCACCCAGGGCGGCGAGTGCCTGGCGGGATGGCGGCGAGCCGTTGCGGATGGAGCCATCCCGGACGGAAAGGTGGGCGTGCTGGACGCCACGGCCCACGCGCTCAAGTTCGCCATCTTCCAGGAAAAGTACTTTGAGGATCGCTTCGAGCCCGAATTCGGCGTGGTGCCCAAGGAAGAACTGCGGAATCGCCCGGTGCTGGTGCGCCCTCCCCAGGGGGTGCCCTGTCCGGTGCCGGGAGCGGGCATGGACGCCGAGTCCTTCCGCGCCTTCGTGACGGCCACGGGCGACGCCGTGGCGTCCATGCTTGGCTTGCGAAAATAGCGCCAAGCCCCGCCCCTCCTCGGGCAGGGGGCGGGCTGCCCTGGCACCGGCGGATCTTTCCGCCCCTGGGCGGCCTGCCGGCGGGATCAGCGCAGGACCATCACAGAGGTCCTGCAGGTGCTCACGAAATGGCCGATGGAATCGGTCTTCTTCTTGAATAGGCGGGACAGGGGGGACTTCTTTCCCAGCCAGAGGGCCAGGAGCCCTTCGGTGACCTGGGAGGAGATGAACTGCTGAAAATCGTCCGTTTCGCTGAAGCGGATGTTGGCCGGCACGCCTTTCCCCTTGTAGTAGTCGTAAACGGCATTGAGCCAGGGAAAGACCTCACGCTTGATGCCCCCTGCCTTGGTGAGACCCACCACCTCCAGCTCGGCCCCCGTGATGGAAGCCATCTGATTCATCATTTCCAAGGCGTCCTGGGTGATGTCGCTTTCGTCCAGGCACAGGAAGAGCTTGCGGATGGGCACCGCCTCTTTCACGAGGAGGACCGAGACCTCGGCTCCATCCACCACCTTCTGGGGCACCTGGGGATCGTCCTGCCACAAGCACTGCTCCCCGGGGGTGCATCCCATGACGATGAGGCTGCAGGCGTCCTCTTCGGCCGCGGCCAGAATCTCCGATGCTGTCGGGCCGAAACGGACCCGGATCTTCAACTCCTTCATGGCTCCTCGCGCCACCTGCAGGTGTTCCCAAAGGCCTTGGCGAAGGCGGATCCACTCGTGCTGCTGGCGGGTGGGAGCGTAGGGTGAGTTGCCCTCCGGCCAGTGGGTGAGAAACGCGTCCCGATACCGCGCGAGAGCTTCCAAAGTAGGATGGGTGTGGGCCGGCACGGTTCCCGGAGCGGCCGCCTGTTCCATGGATTTGTCCAGAACGCCGAGGAAAGTGAGGTCCGCCCAGGTGTTTTCGGCCAACTTGGCGAGGACCTGCAAGGCGTGGGCGCTGTACGGGTGTTGGTCCGCAGCGAAGAGAATCCTCATGATGTCACCTCCTTTTGCAGGAAACGTTGGGTGGAAGCCTCCATGGGGAAGCCCACGTCCATCGGCCTGGGGCGGCCGATTCCCGTTTCGGGGCTTCGGGCATCGAGCCCGAGCGCATCTGTGATTGTCATGTCAAAACCTGTCGCCAACGCATGTTCCCAGGGGGCGCTTGCACGGTTTGCTTTCGCAGAGCCGGGATCACGCCCCTACGGCGGCCCGGCCAAGCCGACCGCACGGCCCCACAGGGAGTAATCTGGGCGTTCTCAGAAAAGCTCCTAGGAACCAGCCCGCCTTTTCGCCTCCGCCCGGCGCACCACGTCCACGATCTCGTGGATCTTGAACGGCTTGGCCACGAAGTCGAACACGCCCTTTTGCAGGGATTCCTTGGCGGTCTCCATGGTGGCGAAGCCCGTGATGACGATGACCTCCGTGGACGGGGATTGGTTCTTGACCTCCGTGAGAAATTGCATCCCGTCGATCTTTTCCATCTTGAGGTCGGTGATCACCACGTCGAAATCTTGCTCCCGGGTCCGCTCCAGGGCACGGGTGCTGTCCGTGAAGGTTTCCACCTCATAGCCGGCCTTTTCGAACGCAGGTTTCAGTCGCTTGCAGACGATGGGCTCATCGTCCAGAATCAGGATCCGAGTCTTGTCTTCCTTATCCATGGGAGCCTCCTTTGGGCCTGGAGTCTTCCGGCCCTTCCGACGGTGATTCCAATAGACGCGTGAACCGGTCCAGGTGCCGTATCACTTCCTGGTCACTGACGAGTTGAACATCCAGCTGGCGGGTATAGGCCACAAGAGCTCCCACCAGCCGCAGCTTTTCCTCCATGGTGGCACGGGCCCGCTTCTTCATGCGGCCCACCACCAGATCCCCGTGGATCTCCACACGGAATCCCCAGCGGGCCAGCATCTCCGCGATGAATCGGGCGCGCCGGGCCCTGCGGGTCGAGTCGGTGACGCCGCCCAGAAAACGAAAGTAGATGTAGTTGTCATCGATCCGATCGGTTACATAGGCATCGATGATATTAAAATGATACCCGATTCTCAAGTTGACGTTCATGTAGTTGGAAGAAACGACCGCCAAATTGAGCCCCACCTCTTGCAAGGAAGCCCGGTGGGTGTCGAAGGTCCGACTCATGCTGGACATGAATGCGCCGAAATCCATGCCCACGGGCGTGCGTTCCCAGAGGTTGGAACCCACCAGTCCGGAAAGAAAAGCCCGCATGGGCACGGAGACGATATCCTGGAGTTGAAGGGTGCGCTCATGGGGATCGGCCTGCGTGCCTCCCTCCGCATCGATCACCCGGAGGTCCAGGGGGATGGAGGCCTGGAGCCGCTTGGGTTTGGATCCCGCCAGATGGGGCCCGGCCAGGTTGATGTTGGCCAGTTCCGCCACGGCCCGTTCATGGACGAAGCGCGTGATATCATGGAGGGTGCGACAACCCTGCGGACTGAACTGCGGACTCTGGGGATCCACCAGATTGAGCGGGGTGATGTGGCGGAGCAGACGTTGCAAAAGTCGGTATTCGTAGGATTCTTCAAAGACCTCCCCCTGGGCCAGCTCGTAATAGCAAAGATCCTGGATACGGCCCCGATAGATCACGTTTTCATTGGCGTCCAAGGTGATTTCGTCTCCGGTGCGAAGATCCCGGGTGGCCGTTCGGGTATTGACCACGGTGGGGACCCGGAATTCCCTGGCCACGGTGGCCATGTGGCCCATGGGGGATCCCACGTCGGTGATGATCCCCTGCACTTGTCGGATCACCTGAGCCAGCCGCGGGGAACTTTCTCGGGCCACCAAAATGGCGCCGGGGGGAACCCGCTGCAGGTCCTCATCGCCTTCCACGACGAACACGCGGCCCGCGGCGATGCCCCGCTGAACCACGTCGCCCCGCCCTGACCACACAACCGGCGTGTCGGCGGCGAGATCGGCCAGACGGCACGTGTCGGTATCCGTGAAGGGCTTGACGCGCAGCGGCCGGGCCTGAAGGATGACGAGCCGTCCGGAGGTGTCGAAGGCCCATTCCACGTCCTGAGGCCGTTTGAAATACCGCTCCAGAAGCAGCCCCGTGGAGGCCAACAGGCTGAGCTGAGATGAGTTCAGGCATGCCTTGGTCTGTTCCGGCTCCGGAACCTCCACCCACTGCATGCCCCCACCCGGCTTCATGACCAGGGCCTCCTGCTTGTGCACCACGTGCATCTGCAGAAGGGGATGGGGGGGATCCCGGCTCACCTGGAAGCGATCCACCCGTCGGCTGCCTTCCACCACGGGAGGTCCGAAGCCCCAGGTGGCGGCCACGGTGATCATTTCCGAACGGGGCTCCACCGGGTCCAGAGTGTAGAGAACGCCACTCACCACGGCATCCACCATGACCTGACAGCCCACGGCCATGGCCCTTTCATGGCTCCGGAAGCCCTTGTCCCGTCGGTACCTCCAGGCCTCCGGGGAAAAGGTGCTCGCCAGCACCTTACGATAGGCCTGGACGAGCTTCCCTTCGCCGACATTGAGAAAAGACCGGTGCAGGCCCGCAAAACTGTGTTCCGTGTCTTCTCCAGGGGCGCTGCTGCGCACGGCGAAAAAGATCTCTTCTCCTCCTCCCGTTCGACGCGCCACGGTTTCGATGCGGTGCTGGATCTCGCTGGCAATCGCGTCGGGGATGTGCAGGTTCAGGATCTTCTCCTGCACGTCCCTCAATGCCTGTTCCAGGTCTTTTCCCTCGCGGGGGCCCGTTTCGTCCAACCGGGCGATCAGATCGTTGATTCCGGCGGCGTCCAGAAGTTCATGGTAGGCTCGGATGGTGATGGCGAAGCCGTCCGGGGTGGGCAGCTCCAGTACGTTCCGCACCTCCGTCAGGTTGGCGTTCTTGCCTCCGACCTCCTCCCTCCAGTCCCGATTGCAGTGCTCGTAAAGGATCGTGTACGGGATCTCCTGCAAGGCCGGCCGCCCGGCCAGGATCTCCTTGATGGTCGCCTTGTTGCGCTCCAGACAGTCGTAGAGATCCATGTACTTCTGATGGCCGAGCGTGTTCAAGTCGTGAATCATGTGAAAGCACAAATCGATCAGCTTTTCACATGACGAGCGGATGTACTGGCTGTCGAAGACATACTCGCCGCTCAGCTTGTCGCCCATTTCGGCCATCAGTTCCAGGATCTCGTTGTTCCGGGCCAGGATCGATCGGAAGTACTCCAGTACCTGCGGCAAGGGAAGGGGAGATCTGCGCCGCGTCCAGCGGTTGAGCACTTGGCGAATCCTGGCCCCCAAAGCTTTCATGCAAGGCTTCCTTTCAGTGGGCTCCTTTTCCGGCGCCGAAGATGAACCCCATGAGGAGACCACCGACGATGGCCACCAGCGTGGCCAAGATCCCGTGCCAGAGGGCGTGCTGGAAGGCCATCTTCTTGATGAAGGCCGGGGTGCCCACCAAGCGGGCCCGGATGGGTACCGAGGCGGAATCCACGATCCGGCCCTGCGAAACGGCATAGACTTCCAGATGATAGTCGCCCTCACTCAAGCGGGCCGGAATCTGCAGCGAGGCGCGGAAGGTCCGTGCCCCCTGCTCTTCGGGGCCGTAGGCGATGGACCCCACATTCTGCCGGTAGAGTCCCTCCTTCCTTTTTAGCTTGAGGAGCTCCTGGAAGAAAAGGTGCTTGTCTTCTCCTTCCGGCTCCATGGACACGCGAGACTCCAGCCCCTCCAGGCCCAGGGTCCAGATGCCGTGAGGATCATTGGCGTCCGCCTGGCCCAGGGCGTCCCAGGGTTTGGGTAGATAGAGCAGAAAGACGTTGGGAAAGTCGTGGAATTCCAAGGACCCACGGTTCATCCAGAGGCATCCGAGTACCTTGCCCTTCTTTTTCAGATGCAGGTCGTCGGGAACGCCCACAAAGCGCACCACCACGTCTTGGTCCACGGCCACCCGCCCTTCCACGTTCAGGGTGGTGCCGTTGTAGAAGGTTCCGATCTCAAAGGCCTGGGGCTGGATGGAGACCTCCATGGCCTGGGCCGCGCCTAGGCCCCAAAGCGCCCAACAGGCTATCATCGCCAGGATCCATTGCATGATCTTGATTCGCCGCATCAGTGTCCTCCTGCTTGTGCCACAAGAACGTCGGGGGTGAGCAAAAGGCCGAGCAACATCTTGACCATCACCGCCAAGACCAGCACGGCCAGGATGATCTTCAGCTGATCGCCTTTGAGGCGCTTGCTGATCCGAGCGCCCACTTGGGCCCCCACGGTGGATCCCAAAAGGAGCAGGAATGCCAGCACGAAATCCACGGTGTGATTGCTATAGGATTGCATGATGGTCACATCGATGCACGTGAAGAGGATCTGGAAAAGGCTGGTTCCCACCACCACGTGCATGGGCATGCGAAGCAGATAAACCATGACGGGCACCATGATGAAGCCGCCTCCCACCCCCATGATCGCCGCCAAAATGCCCACCAGGATGCCCAGCAGCAAGGGCATGAGCAACGACATGCGCACGCCCGAGCGCGGAAATTCCGTCTGGAAGGGAAGGGATGCCACGAAACGAGCGTAGGCGGAAGGCCGGGCCGGGTGGGCCGGGGCCGGCGCCGCTTGGGCCGCGCTGCTGCTGCGCAGGGACCGATAGCTTTCCTGGAACATGTAGACGCCGATGATGCCCAGCATGAGGACATAGGTGATGCTGATCAAGAAGTCCGCATTGCCCAACTGGCGTAAAATCTTGATGATCTGCACGCCCACCGTGCCGCCGGCAACCCCCCCCAAGAGCAGCAACAGGCCCATCTTGAAGTCCACGTTGCCCATGCGGAAGTGGGCGATGGTTCCCGACGTGGAGGCGCCCACGATCTGGTTGGAGTCGGAAGCCGCCGCCACCGTGGGGGGAATGCCGATCATGATGAGCAGGGGGGTCATGAGAAAACCCCCGCCCACGCCGAAGATGCCCGACAACAGCCCCACAAAGCCTCCCAACCCCAGGATGAGAAGCAGGTTCACGCTGTTTCCCGCAATGGGAAGGTAGAGATGAAAGGGTAGATGCATGAGATCAGTCCTCCTCCGTTGGTCCCATCGTCCGTTTGGGGTGAACGATTTCCACGGCGCATCCCAAGCGCGCCCGGATCTTATGGATCCGCATCAACGCCTCATGGTGGTCGCGTCGGTGCTTGTCCGGGATCCCCACGATCCACAGGGTCACCCGGTATTCGCGACAGAACCTCACAAGTGCCTCTTCATAGCTTCCCTCCGAGATGTGAATGTCCACCGATACGCCGTCCGCCCGGGCTCCTTCGATGAGCATCTGCATCCGCTCTGCCACCTCGTCGCCGACCGAAAAAAGGCGGCTCGATGCGCCCGCCGCCCGGCTTCCCGGTCGCTCCAGGCTGAGTACGTAAAGGCGCGCCCCGATGCGACGCGCCAGGGAGATCCCCCGGGCCAAGGCACCCAATGCCTCCATGCCTTCATCGCTGACCGTCACCACGATTCTTTCCATCGTCATCTCCCGCCGGAGAGGAAGGCAAGAAGGGTGCCCAGCACGTAACATATCGGAAGAAAAGGAAATTATCTGATGAATCGGTGGATTTCCGAGGCGGATACCCCCGCTTGTTCCAATGTGGAACAAAAAAGGGGAGGAAAGGAAGATGTTTTGTTTCAAATTGGAATGGCGGCGGGCCCTAGGAAGGCGTGTCGCCCGGAGGTGTCCCGTGCAGGCCGTACCTTTTCATCTTCCGCCACAGGGTGGTGCGCGGCATCTCGAGGATTTGGGCCGCCAGGTTCTTGTTGTGGCCGGTGGCGGCCAGCACCCGCTGGATATGGCGCTTTTCCACTTCGTGAATGGGCAGCAGCGCTTCGCCCCCGTAGGCCTCCACTTCCAGGTCCCGCAAGTCTTCGGGGAGATCTTCCACCGTGATTTCGCTCTTTTCGGTGAGGGCCACGGCCCGTTCGATGATGTTTTCCAATTCCCGGACGTTTCCCGGAAAGCTGTGGTTTTTCAAGATGTCCAAGGCCTGGGGGCGGATGCCCTCCACCGGTTTACCGAACAGGGCGCGGTATTTGCCGATGAAGTGGGCCACCAACACCGGGATGTCTTCGCGGCGTGCGGCCAGGGTGGGCAAGGGGATGCGCACCACGTTGAGCCGGTAATAGAGGTCTTCGCGGAATCGACCGGCCGTGACCTCCTGTTTCAGGTCCTTGTTGGTGGCGGCGATGATGCGGATGTCCAGGGCGATGGGCCGCGTGCCCCCCACCCTGAGGATCCGTTTTTCCTGGAGCACATGGAGCAGTTTGACCTGCATGGTCAGGGGCATTTCCCCGATCTCGTCCAGGAAGACCGTGCCGCCCATGGCCGATTCCATGAGCCCCACCTTGGTGGTGGTGGCACCCGTGAAAGCGCCCTTTTCATAGCCGAACAGCTCACTGGTGATCAGCTCTTCGGTGAAGCCACCGCAGTTGAAAGCAATGAAGGGCCGGGAGGCCCGGGGACTCAATCCGTGAATGGCCCGCGCCACCAGTTCCTTCCCTGTACCGCTCTGGCCCTCGATCAGAACGGTGCAGTCCAAGGGGGCCACCTTATGGACCAGGTCGAAGACTCTTTGGATGGGCTGGCTTTTTCCCACGATGCGGCTCAGGGGGTCCCCCCCGCCCAGGGCCCGGCGCAACCGCTCGTTTTCTCGGCGCATGGCCACCTTTTCCACGGCGCCCTTGGTCAGGTGGCGGATGTCGCTGAGTCGCACGGGTTTAGTCACGTAGTGGTAGGCTCCGGCTTTCATGGCGGCCACGGCATTTTCGATGGACCCGTACCCCGTGATCACGATCACTTCCGTGCCGGGCCATCGCTTCTTGACGTTGGTCAGGACGTTCAGTCCGTTCATGTCGGGCAGCCGTAGATCGGTGACCACCACATGGAAGGGGCTACGCTCCATGGCCTTCAGGAACGGGCCGGCGCTGGTGAAGGATTGAACGTCGTAGCCGTCCTTGGTCAGGGCGCGCGCCAGCCGCTTGCAGACCAGCACCTCGTCATCGATCACGGCCAGGTGCCACATCGTTTTCTCCACGGGATGTCTCTTCGGCAGTCTCCTCTTCCACGTTCAGCACGGGTAGAAAGACGGAAAAGGTCGTTCCGCTCCCCACCTGACTCTGCACCTCTATATGCCCTCCGTGCTTTCGAATCAAGGAATAGGTGACAGAAAGGCCCAGGCCGGTGCCACGGCCCACTCCCTTAGTGGTGTAAAAGGGCTCGAAGATGTGTTCCAGGTCTTCCGGGCGGATGCCGAGGCCGTTGTCGGTCACGTCGATCCGCACCATCTTCCCGTCGCAGCCCATCCGCACCTGGATCTCTCCCCCCTGGGGCATGGCCTGAATCGCATTGAGAAAAAGATTGAGGAAGACCTGTTCCAGGTTCCGCCAGTGGCCGCGGATGGGGGGAATGGGATCCTCAATGTGCATCTCCAGGTGAGTGCCCGTCAGCATGAGCTGGTTTTTCAGCAGGCGTGCGGTTTGTTGTACAACCTTTCGCACGTCCACTTCTTCAAAAGAGGGGCGATCGGTTCGGGAAAAATCGAGCAGCCCCTTGACGATCTCAGCGGCCCGTTCGGCCTGATTGAGGACGTCCAGCACCAGTTCCCGGGCTTCGGGTTCCAGGGATTTTTCATGGTCTTCCAGCAACATCTCCGCGGTCAGATAGATGTTGTTGAGGGGATTGTTCAGTTCGTGGGCGATGCCGGCCGTGAAGGTCCCCAGGGCGGCGATCTTGCGCGATTGAATGAGGGCTTCCTGGTTTGTTTCCAGCTCTTGGGCCATGCGATTGAAGGCGTTGATGAGCAGGCAGATTTCGTCTTGTGAATCGCATTGGTAGGGAATGGGGCGAAAATCCCCCTTGGCCACCCGAGAGGTGGTCTCCCGCAAAACGGCCAGGGGTCTCAGGAGATAGGCGCTCACAAAGCGAAAGATCCCCATGAGTGCCAGGGCCACCACGCCCATCATGGCCAGGGGGAACCGGTAGGACAGTTTGAGCGCCTTGTGAATCCGCTGGCGCTTCCTATCCAGTAGCCTTCGGCTGAAGTCCACCAAAAGCTTGCCATGGTCCCTGATCCGTTGCATCTGTTGCGGATCGGGCGCTCCAGCTCCCTGGCTGTAGCGGTAGATCAACGCCTTGTAGGCCGCGAATTCCTTCAAGAAAGCTTGGTAGTCCTGCGGGCCTATCACCCGCTGGATATCCTTTTCGTGCGCCTTGAGGAGCCCCTCGGCGCGTTGCAGGTAGTCGTGGCTTTCCTGGAGGCTGCGGGGATTGGAATAGAGCAGATAGTTCTTTTCGAAGCGCCGGATCTCCAAGATGTCATTGAAGAGATCCTCGAACTGTTCGCTCAAGAGCAGCTTTTGTTGGACGGTGCTCATCCACCACCAGTAGTGGATTCCGAGGCTGCAGATAAACAGGAGAATGATGGCGGACATGACTAGAATCCGTCCTCGGATGGTGTTGAGCATCATGGCCTCCTTACTTAAGGTCTCGATCAGCACTTTCGGTGGAACCGTTCCCTGATGAGGCAAAGACTGGGCCGAACCCACCGGACGACCGTCCCTGGCCGTGCCCCGCCGCCTCGGGGGGGGCGTCAAGGACCAGAGCTGGGGGTGAGCGAGGTGCCTCGCCTGCCCAAGTTCAAGCTTATACGAACGGGGTGATCTTTTACCAGGGGGAGGTGTCTGGTGGTTGCGGTTTTTTGCTTCTCGGCCGAGAAGGGGTGGGGCGTTTCGCCGGTGTTGATCATCGGGGCCCGGTGGGGCAGAATCCAACGGTGCGCCGTCCTTCGGGCGGGGCAGGAAGGCGTGTCTTGTGGATGCCGGCCGTAATGGGCGGTCCTGTCCGCTCGGCGGCATCCTCGGAGATGGGAAGGGATGGCAGCGACAACGGAGAGCAATGAGGATGAGGAACACACGCGAGGAACATCAAGGCGGCGGCTGTGGGAAAATGCCGGGCTCCCCTTCCAAGGGGCATGGCAGCGGGCGGGCCAAGGAAGGCTTGATCCCCTACAAGGGCGTCTTCCCCTGGCTGGGAGAGGATGTGTACGTGGCCCCCGGGGCTTGGGTGGTGGGGGACGTGCACATCGGTGACCGGTCCAGCGTCTGGTTCAACACGGTGATCCGAGGCGATGTGAACATCGTTCGGATCGGCCGGGAAACCAACATCCAGGACAACGCCACCCTGCACGTGACGGGAAAGAAGTACCCTCTTTTCATCGGGGACCGGGTGACCATCGGCCATCGGGCCGTGGTGCACGGCTGCGTGGTGGAAGACGAATGCCTGATCGGTATGGGTGCCATCGTCCTGGACGGGGCCCGGGTGGGCAAGGGGGCCATCGTGGGCGCCGGGGCGGTGGTGAGTCCGGGCTCGGAGGTGCCTGCCGGATCGGTGGTGATGGGGGTGCCCGCCCAGGTCAAAAAGTATCTGGACCAAGAGGAGAAGGCTCAACTGCGGCGCACGGCCGAACATTACGTGGGCATGGCCCGCCGCTATCTGCAGGCGGAACTCCAGCAGGAAGAGATCCGCGTCAGAGGGTTTCTCGGTTGAAGAGGGCTTCATAGAGGCGGGCAACGGATTCCACGCCCTTTTGGATCTGGTGTTCGGCCGCCTCCAGTTCCGCGGCCGACCGGAAGGACGATCCCAGCGATTTCAGGATGCGGTCGTAGGCGGAGACGGGCCGTCCCAAGGTGCGGTAGGGGATGCGGATTTCCCGATAGTCTTCACCCTGGAAGAGGTATTTTCCGAAAGAATCGGGCCCCGGGCGGCGCCAGGGCCAGTCCAGCTTCCAGGCCCAGAGGGTCTGGATCGCTTTTCGAATGGGCGGCATCTGGAGGGACGCAGGCCGGAGGCCTTCTCCGATCGTGTCGGAAAGGGCCTGATAGATCCCCTTGACCAGGTCGATGTCCGTGATGATCAGCCCGTAGAGGTACCAGTCCTGGATGGATTCCACCACCAGGCGCTGCTCGTCTTCCGTAAGATAGTAGTAGCTCAGGCAGAAATGCCCGTCGCACAGCTGCCTGCCATAGAAGGAGACGTGGCGCAGATCCCGGGCATCGTTGGCGCCCGGGTGGAGAAGGCATCCCACGCGACGGTGGTCCGAATCCAGAAAACCCACGAATTCGCAGTTGAAGATCGTCTTGAACCGCTTGGCCCGGCCGTTGTCCAACGGCCGGTAGCGGGTGCTATGGTCATGGAGGTGGTCCAGGTCGTTGCGGTCCTGCAAAAGGAGGGTGTTTCTCAGGAGCCTTTCCGAGACGGCTCGGCGTGAATTGTCCTGGAAATTGTAGATGCCGCAGCATGCCGCACACGACTTGCCCGGGTCCGGCTGGCACAAATGAAGGGGAAAGGAGGGGCGGGGAGGTGGTGAGCTTTCTATGTGTTCCATTCCCATGATTCCACCGGTTCCAGGGTGACAGGGGTCTTTTCGTCTGTCGGAAACGATGCAAGCACGCCCCGCTGGACCAACTCTTCCGCGGCCGTGCTCAGCGCCTCTTCGCTTCCCGCCCACCGGACGCGGATGTTTTGCAGGGTCGCCGGCACCCCTTCATCCATCAGGGCGCACACGAGAAGGTAAAGGGACGTGGCCTCCACACTCGCCTTCAGTTGAAAGATGGCTCGTTCCATCGCCATGGGGGACTCCTGCAATGAGGGGCAACGCGCAGACAAGATTTCCTCCGCCTCGTGGAACAGCGGGCCCACCATAGCAACAGGCCTTCCCATCCGTCAATTGCAGGCCGACCTCCTTTGTGTTTATATGGAAACGGACGGGGGGAAGGGGTTGGGATAGGGGGCGGCTTGTTGGCTGGGACGTGGAAAGACGGCTGTTGACCGTGGCAAGGGCAAGGAGATCCCATGCTGGGCAAACGGGAAGGGCGACGGCTGGTGTTCGAGGAAAAGGAGTTCCGGGAGCACCTGGATCAAAAACTCCACAGCGTGGCGGAATTGATCACCAACCTCAGCATGAGCCTGGTGGTCGTGAGCTTCGCTCTCCTCTGTCTCTACTTTCGGGTTCCCACCTATGTCTATCTGCTGGCGTTTCTCATTCCCTTTCTACTGCGAAACCTTGTAGCTCAATGGGTGCGCGGTTGGTTGCATCGCGAGTTCGACTCTTTTGGGGATCCCGGAGCGTGAGAGGGAAACGGGAAGACCAAGGAAAGGATCAAGACGTGGCTGAGCAGCATTCCTTGAATTGGGAGGGATGGAAAGAGGAGTTGGAACGTGTCATGGGCAATATTCCCAAGGCTTTTCGGTCGGCCCGGACCGTAAAACGAACGCTCCAATGTCACCTCTACGGCTGTTTGCGCGAGGCGGGCTTCCAGGTCCTGGCCGATTACATGCCTCCCCGCGTGACCGATCGGCCCGTGGATCTTTTGGTTTTGGATCGGGAGGAAAAGATCGTGGGGGCCGTCTGCTTCGACGAAGTGGTCACCCTGTACGCCGTCAAAAGCCTCACTTCCTTTGACAGCCCAGGGAAGGTGATCTTCACCATCGGGCGTCTCAAGAAGAAGGTGGACGAAAGCCGTTTCTTTTTGAAAGAGGGAGTGGAGCATGTGCACCTGGAACCGTAGGGTCTTCCGGGGGCCTGTCTGACAATCGTCTCTCGCCCTTTTGTGGCTTTCTGACCAGTTGAAATCCTACCGGTCCCGTGGTGCTTTTTGAATTCTCAGACAGCCTTGGTGGGGCGGGTTCGGAACCCGCCCCCGATGCTGCATGGCCAGTCCGGCAGCACGGCCCCGGCTGGTAGCCCCAGGCTTCGGTCCGCAAACAAGGGGGCAGCCTGAGCGTTCTCGGACAAGCTCCCAGGCGCAGACCGGGTGCCGCCACGGCCATTGTGCATTATGTAACAATCTAAAAACAATTGGGAATCCCCCTTGACATCCTTCGGGGATCGGGCGTATATGCAAAGAAAGAGGTTTGAAAGGCTATAAGGACAAGGAAAGGAGGTGTGGCAAAACCGAGGAAAGGAGGTGAGAAGAGAACAGGCTTTTCTTCCTAGATCTCCAAGTGATGCGCCTCGGGTTCCCTACTTGCGGCTTCGGTGTGCGATGAAGGAACTCGGCGATTGAGGGCTTCCGGCGGCTTTTTCTCATCCTGAGCGGTTCGAAAGTGGCATTCCCCCACACGATTCCTCCCTTATCGAATCCCTCTGTGTGTTCCCATTCCCAGTGGCTCTGCATGTGCAAAAGACTCCCTGGCACTGCGGTGCGGTACCGCGGCCGAGCAAAGGGGGCGGGCGCATGGGGCTGGGTGTTTGGTGAATCCCCATGGCTGCAATCGGAACGGCGGGTTCTCCGCCCACATTGAGATTACATGGCAGATAGCATCCTTAGGTAATTGTAGTTGATTCGTACTGGCTCCACACATTGGATAGATAGAATCGATCCCTGAGGAGAAAGGAGGTGATGTCGGTCATTCGACCAGGATCCGGCGCGCCTGAGCTCCAGCGTGGGCGTTCGCCGAGGGACGGTCTGGGTGGTGCCCCCGGTTGATGTTACGCAGATGCAAACGCAGTGATCCCTTCTCTTTATCCTTTTCTTCCACTCCCGTTGAAAGCGTCCGTTTCATTGATTTTTCTGGCCGACGATTTTGGATCTTATTTCCCGATGCGGCTTGGGCGGGTCGGCGGGTTTGCGCCGGTGAGGCGGCGTTTTTCCTCTTCCGGAGAGGGGCTTGTCCGAGTAAGCCCGCCGTGGGTCTCTTCAAAACCGATCTTACCCACTTAAATCGAGGAGGATAGAATGAGCGAAGTAAAAATCGGGAATCCGGCGGTTGTGGGCCTTGGTGGTTTTGGTATGACCACTCTCATCCTCCAATTTCATAACCTGGGCTGGTGCGGCATTGGCCCCGTGCTCTGGCTTGGGTTCATCTTCGGGGGGACGGCGCAATTGATCGCTGGGATGCTGGAATTCAGAACCGGCAATAATTTCGGCTTCTGTGCCTTCAGCGGATACGGTGCCTTCTGGATCTCCCTGTGCTTCTACGTGGTTTTTGGAACCAATGCGGACCTGACGTCCCAATACGGGGTGCTCAAACTGACTGGGCACGACCTGGGCTTCTTCCTGGTGGTGTGGACCATCTTTACCGCCATTCTCTTCATTGCCGCCATGAAACACCATGGCGTGCTTGCATGGATCTTTCTTACTTTGCTGTTGGGTTTCCTCGGACTGGATGTGAAGGAATTGGCCGGCAGCAAAGCCATCGGCACGCTGGCCGCGTGGGATCTCATCGTGTGCGCCCTGTTGGCCTGGTACCTGATGGCCCATGTGATCTTCGCCGAAGCGGGGATCAACCTGCCGGTCGGGAAGCCATGGATCAAATGATTGGGCTCGGAGGTCTGACCGAAAGGCTCGTTTCGGAATTTCGTCGCTGCCTGGAGCTATGAATGTCCGGTGTCACGCGGCGGCCACCGAAGGCGGAACCAGAGAAAAGTGGGTTTTTCGGTCAGATTTTTGGAGTTCCCGGAGTGATCCGGGAAGAAGGCCCGCAGCCTCCATCAAGGTTGCGGGCCTTTGGGTTGGGCAGGGCCCGGCCGACCTGGCCCGGCCGGTTCCTGGGGGGCGCTTGGACGCGCACCGCCTGGGTCTTTTCAAATCCCGGAATGGATCATGGCGATCTCCCATGTCACCTCTACGGCTGTTTGCGCGAGGCGGGCTTCCAGGTTCTGGCCGATGAGATGCCTCCCCGCGTGACCGATCGGTCCGTGGATCTTTTGGTTTTGGACCGGGAGAAAAAGATCGTGGGGGCCGTCTGCTTCGACGAAGTGGTCACCCTGTACGCCGTCAAAAGCCTCACTTCCTTGGACAGCCCAGGGAAGGTGATCTTTACCGTCGGGCGTCTCAAGAAGAAGGTGGACGAAAGCCGTTTCTTTTTGAAAGAGGGAGTGGAGCATGTGCACCTGGAACCGTAGGGCCT
The DNA here is from genome assembly GCF_900176285.1 of Desulfacinum hydrothermale DSM 13146. Classification (GTDB taxonomy): domain Bacteria; phylum Desulfobacterota; class Syntrophobacteria; order Syntrophobacterales; family DSM-9756; genus Desulfacinum; species Desulfacinum hydrothermale. The sequence continues at coordinate 113,846 of NZ_FWXF01000001.1, forward strand.
TCCAGGGGCCTGCCTGACAATCGTCTCTCGCCCTTTTGTGGCTTTCTGACCAGTTCAAATCCTACCCGCCCCGGCTGGTAGCCCCAGGCTTCGGTCCGCACAACAAGGGGGCAGCCTGAGCCTTCTCGGACAAGCTCCCAGGCGCAGAGCGGGCGCCGCCACGGCCATTGTGCATTATGTAACAATCTAAAAACAATTGGAAATCCCCCTTGACACCCTTCTGGACTCTGGCGTATATGCAAAGAAAGAGGTTTGAAAGGCCATAAGGACAAGGAAAGGAGGTGTGGCAAAACCGAGGAAAGGAGGTGAGAAGAAAACGCGCTTTTCTTGGCAGATCTCCAACGGATGTGCCTCGGGTTCCCTATCGGTGGCTTTCGCGTGCGATGAAGCAACTCGGCTACCGCAGCCTTTCGCGGGCTTCCAATGGCTTTGTCTCATCCTGAGCAGTTTCACGGCAGCACTTCCCCTCAGTATCACTTTCTTCCCAGTGCGACCGACATTGTGGGCGTCGCCCAGCCATCATCAACGGCTAACCAGATTCATAGCAATTTTTTAAGTACCCAGATCTAAGCTCCCATTGGCATCGAAGGCGTTCCATTGGAAGTGAGAATCCTCCAAAGGAACGCTCAATCAGGGCTCTAGAAGTGGGAGGATCGGTTATGGCAAGCGCACAACAAGCAGTGGACCAGGTTCCGGGCAAGGCTTGGCGCGTGGTCTTTGCGGGAACGGCCATCAACCTGTGCCTGGGCTGCCTCTACGCCTGGAGCGTGTGGGTCAAATACCTTACGGACAAGGAATACATGTTGAGCCAGGGCTGGACCCCGCTGACGGCGGAACAGGCGTCCAACCCGGCGTCCCTGTGTATCCTGGTTTTTGCCTTGCTCATGATTCCCGGCGGCCGCATCCAGGATAAGTACGGTCCCAAGTTGGCGGCTTCCATCGGCGGCATCGCCATCGGCTTGGGCCTTCTCTTGGCCGGCGCCATGAAGAGCTATTCGGGCATCTTGCTGGGCTTTGGCATCGGTGGCGGTATCGGCATGGGCATCGGCTACGCCGCGCCCACCCCGGCGGCCCTCAAGTGGTTCGGCCCCCACAAGCGCGGTCTCGTTGCCGGTTTGGTGGTGAGCGGCTACGGCCTGGCGGCCTTCTACGTAGCACCGCTGGCCAAGTGGCTGATCACCAGCTACAGCATGAGCGCATCCTTTTACGTGTTGGGGGTGGCCTATCTCATCGTGATCCTTGCGGCCGCCCAGTTGTTGGCCTGGCCGGAACCGGGCTATGTGCCGCCCCAACCGCCGGCCACCGCAGCCAGCGCGGCGCAGGCCGCGACTCAGACCCGGGCGGACTGGACCGCAGGAGAAATGCTGAAGACCTGGCAGTTCTACGCCCTGGTGCTCATGTTCTGCATCAACACCCAGGCGGGCCTTCTGCTCATCGGTCACGCCGCCAAGATGATCAAGGGCATCATGGCGGCGGGTTATCTGCTGGTGTCCTGGGGGGCCATCTTCAATTCCGTGGGACGTATCGGAACGGGTATCATCTCCGATAAGATCGGCCGCACCAACGGCCTGATCGTCAACTACATCGCCGCGGCGGTGATCATGTTCCTGCTGCCGTACCTGCTGACCATGAAGAACATCCCGCTCCTGTTCCTGGCCTGCGCCATCGGTTTCTGGTGCTACGGCGGCGGCCTGTCACTCTTCCCCAGCTTCACGGCCGACTTCTACGGCCCCAAGAACCTGGGCTTCAACTACGGTCTGGTCTTTCTCGGCTGGGGTTTTGGCGCCTTCATGCCCAAGCTGGCGGGGCGCATCTACGACAAGTACCAATCCTATGACTACGCCTTCTATATTGCGGGAATTCTGCTCATTGTGGGTATCGTGCTCGCCCTGGTGACCAAGCGGCCTCGTTACTCCATGGACTAGGAGGCCTCGGCATCGGTGATCGAAGCATGAGGCGATGAATGGAAGGAGCGGGAAGTCCATCTTCTCGCTCCTTTTCTGTTCGGCAACCACCATGGCCGTTAGGGAAAAGGACGATCATGGCCCTGAGGTCCGGCACCGTGCTGCTCATCGGCTGCGATCCCCAGGAAAGTCGCCTCCTCAAGGATCTGGTTCTGAAGGAAGAGGGCGATCTGGGCGTGGTGCAGGTGGACACGGTGGCCCAGGCCCTGGAGGCGGCGATCCAGGACCTCCGCCTGGTGGTCTTGAAGGTGGGTGACCAGGAAGGCCGCCCGGAACTATTGGTTCGACGCCTTCGAAACCATTGGGGGCCGGGGCCTCCGTTGCTGGTGCTCCTTCCCCGAGGCAGGCTCCGAAGGGTTCGCGACATCCTTCGCGCCGGAGCCGACGACTATTGGATCCCCCCTCTGGTCGGGGCTCCCTTTGCCTCACGTCTTCACCTGCTACTGGACTGGCAGGAATCGGAAAGCACCACACGGCGCACCACGACCTGGCAAGACCAACCCCAGTGGTTGCGCGCGTTGCGCCGCAGTTTATACCGATTCACCGATTCCCTCTTTCGCCGCCGCGCCACGCCGCCGGAGGCGGCGGAGGCCGCCCGTTACCTGGGTAGGTGGGAAAAAGTGCGCCGATTGGGTTTTGGGAGCTTCGGGGAGGTCTGGCTCGTTCAAGAAAAGGACGGGACCCGGGCGGCCGTGGCCAAGGTCCCCCACGAAGAAAAGATGAACCGCAAGTTTCTCATGGAAGCGGCCATCCTGCGGCGGTTGGCCGGGCATCCCAACGCGGTGGCCATTCTGGAGGTGATCAAGGCGGGGGGCAAGGTGGTGTTGATCCAGGAATACGTTTCCGGACGCACCCTGCAGGAGCTTCTGGACGCCGGTCTGGAGCCCCGGGCCAAGGAGCGCCTGTTTCTGCAGTTGCTGGATGTGATGGCCTACGCCCACCGCCGCCAGGTGATGCACCGGGACATCAAGCCGGAAAATATCTTGGTGACCCCGTCGGGCACCTTGAAGCTCCTGGATTTCGGAACCGCCAAGGACGTGACCCGCCGCTCCATCAGCAGCACGGTGATCGGATCCCGCCCCTACATGGCCCCGGAACAGATCCTGGGTCGGAGCCGCCAGGCCAGTGACGTGTGGGCTCTGGGCGTGGTGCTCTACGCCCTGGCCACCGAATACCTGCCCTTCTATTCCGACAACGAAAAGGAACTCATGGACCTGATCCTGGAATCCCCGCCGGAGCCGCCCCGGGAGCTGGAGCCGGATCTGCCGCTGGAACTGGAAGGCATCATCCTACGCTGTCTGGAAAAGGATTGGCAGAAGCGTTATGCCAATGCAGAAGCGTTGCGCCGGTCACTTAGGGAGGCGTTTCCCCACTTCGGTTCGGGCCGTGTCCTGCCTGGATCGTGAACCCCAGCGGCCTGCCTATTGTGGGCCCGCCTCCGACGGCTCGTGCGACCACCGGGGGTCGTAGTGGGCGCTCACGTCGCAGACCATGATGAGGATGTCCACATTGCGCTGGTGGATGTCCTTGACCAGGCCCTCGATCACGGCCTTGCAGCCGAAACCCGCATTCCGAAAGGCCCGGACAGCCCCCACCGAATCCAGGGGGATTTCGGCCCAGAGTTTTTCCAGGCCGATTTCCGATGCCAACTCCACCATTTCATTGAGCATCAGGGTGGCCAGTCCCCGATTTTGGTACTTGGGGGAGACCACCGTGCGCACCTCTCCGATGTGTCGTTTCCATCCGTGGGGGATGCGATGCAGGGTCACGTCCGCGACCACTTCCTCGCCGACCCAGGCCAGCAGGGGGATCACCCGGTTGTAGTCCAGTTCCTGCACCCATTGGTGCACCACCTGCGGATCGCGCACATTGTGTCGGATGTAGAGGAGCAGTTCATCGGGCATGCCCTGGAAGAAGGTGAACAGAGCCGCTTCGTCGTCCATGGTCATGGGGCGGAGGGTCACCCGCGTCCCGTCCTTGAGCTGCGCTTCTTTGCTTCCGAACATGGGCGCTCCTTTCTTCTTCCGACAGGTTGTCCGGGAATGGACCACAGCCCTCACCTTCTCAGATTCCGTCCTCCAGACGCAGGGCCAGATATTCGGGCAGTCCGGCGCGGCGGATCTTTTCCTGAGCCGCCCTCACATCGTAGTCCACTGCATGGAAGGTCACCAGCAGGCGCTCCGTATCGAAGATCAGAAAGTGGGCTCGGCGATCTTTCTGGCGGGGTTGGCCCACGCTGCCGGGATTGATGAGGAACATGAATTTCGGATCCAATCGGATCTCCCCGGAGGGGAGGTCCCATGCCGTCACCTTGCCCCGCTGATCTCGCGCCCACAACTTCTGCACATGGGTGTGCCCGTGGAAGCAGATGCGGACCTGGGGAAATTGTTTCCGGAGCAGGTTGAACGTCCGCTTGGCCTGGAACACGGTGAGGATGTAGGAGTGGGGTGTTTCCGGGGTGCCGTGGCACAGCAGAACGGCATCATCCAGGACCCGGTAGAGGGGCAAGGCATAGAGGTGGGCCATGTGGGCGGAATGGAGGCGCGTGAGGGTGTAGAGGAGGGCTTCGTGGGCCAGAACGTTGAAGGACTGGGCGATCTGCGGATCCACGGCGGCCAGATCGTGGTTCCCCTGGACGCCCACGGTGTTATGGTCCCGCAGCAGGTCCATGCATTGGTCGGGGTCCGCGTTGTAGCCCACCAGGTCACCCAGGTGCCAGATGACGTCCACGCCTTCCTGACCCGCCGCTTTCAAAACCGCCGCCAGGGCTTCCATGTTCCCGTGGATATCGGAAAGGACGGCCACTCGCGCCACGACCCACTCCCTATGTCACCAGGACGGGTTCTCGCAGAATCCCGTCGATGGCCTCCCGCGCCGAGTCGGCCAGTTCCGGGTGGCTTTCCGCCAGGGATTCCACCTGCCGCAGGTGGTCCGCTGTGCGGAGCATCACCATGGCCAGGTCCCCTTCGTCGATTCCCGTGAGCCCTTTGACCATCACCCAAGGTTCCCCCTTGACCCAGTGGTAGACGGCCACCACCGTCCAAAAGGGGAGGGCGGGGGTTTCGAATCCTTCCTGATTCAGCTTTTCCCGCAGGCGGTGAAGGGTTTGCATCAGGGCGAAGTAGGGAGTGGCCAGGTCCGGGTATTTCCAGATGAGGGCCGACAATTGCGACTCTCCCGGCCGCTCCCGGTCCATGACGAACGGGGCGATGAGGGCGGCCAGAAGCGCCGGATCCTTTGCGGGGAAGATGTTGTGGCGGATGCCTTCCGAGATGAGCAGCGGCTGGTCGAGACGAAGCTTGGAAGCCCACAGGCCGTCTGCCGTCAGGTGGCCTTCTTCGGTCACGTAGCCTTCCTCGCGCAGGATGCGGAAATGGTGCTGGAAAGAACGCCACAGGGCTTCCTGGACCGACTGAATCTCCACTCGGTGCGCAAAGTAGCGTTGTACCAGTCGGGCGAAGGGATGCTTGGACGCCTTGTGGCAGGGGCCGAAGAGTTCGCAGCCCGTGCAGGGAAGCTGTGCCTTGAGCATGGCGGTCTCGGCCAGGGTCCGAGTGGCCGATTGAAGCGCCTCGGGCCTTTCCACCCCCGCGTCCTCGTGGAAAAGCGAACGATAGCCCTCCTGTTCGCACTGTTGCACCAGTGCCTGCCATCCCTGCTTGTCGTGACGATCCGGCAGGCGACCGATCTTGCGGCCGATGTCCCGAATCTGACGGGTGCGGACTCGGTGGGTGCGCACGGCGCCCCGGTGCCACTGCAGGGGAGGTTGCAGTCGGACGGCCTCCACGTCCGGAGCGTCTTTTCCCGCCGGCTCCACCACCATGTAAAGGGTGCCCCGGCGGTTGAGGAAGAGGCGTCCGGGAGTGAGCAGGCCCTGGGTGGACCACGCCAGGGCCTGTTTCCTCGCCTGTTTCTTTGCCTTCCTTTGCGCTTCGTGCAAACGCATGAAGCGGGGGCGCACTTCGGCCAGAAGATCCATGGAACCGCAGGCCATGTGGGGTTCCCAGCGACTCACCTCCCGTTGGAAGGTCTGGACCAGGTCCCGAACGTGTTCTTCGCGGCTCAGGTTCTGGTACGTGGCCAGGCTGCGGGCGAACAGGGTTCGAATCTCCTCCGGTTCATGGGACAAAAGCAGGTTCAGAACCATGGAAAAATTGACCCGAATCTGGCTCTGGATGGCGTCGGGAGGCGAACGGAGCAGGTCGTGGATCAGCTCGGCCTTCTGGTACCGACCGGGAACGACCAGCACAAATCCGATCTCGTCCATCCCGCGGCGCCCGGCTCGGCCCGTCATCTGGAGCAGATCCGTGGCCGAAAGATCCACGAATTCGCGGCCGTTGAACCGATCGCTCTGAGGGATCACCACCGTTCGGGCCGGGAAATTGACCCCGGCGGCCACCGTGGACGTGGAGAAGATGGCCTCCAGGTAGCCTTCCTGCATGAGTCTTTCCATGAGCAGCTTCCAGTGGGGCAGCTGCCCGGCATGATGGGCCCCCACCCGGCTCTTTTTCAGGATGGACAGGTGTTTGTGGGATTTGAGAAAGGGCCATTGATCCAACAGTTCCTGCAGACGGCGGTGGAAGTCCGCCGATTTTTTGAGCGCTGATCGAGGCACTGGCGGGCACAGGGAGATGGCCCGTTCACAGTCTGCCCGCGACTTGAGAAAGAAGATGGCCGGCAGCAAGTCCGCCTGGCGCAGCGCTTCCAGGATGTGGGCCACGTCCGGAAAATCCCTGCGGGCGAACTGCCGGGGGTCCAAGTCCCGGATGGGGCGAAAAAGCCCCCCCCTTCCCCCCAGCGGTGTCAGGTCGCCGTGGGGGAAAAGAAAGAGCGGATACAGGGGCACGGGCCTTTCCGTGGCGGACACCCACAGGCACGGAGATTGGCGCAGCCACAGGAGCCAGTCGCACAGTTGCTGAGCGTTTCGGATGGTGGCCGACAGGAGGAGCAAACGGATCCGGGCGGGCAGATAGATGAGGACCTCCTCCCAGACCACTCCCCGATCCGGGTCGCCCAGGTAGTGGGCTTCGTCCATCACCACCAGATCCACGGCCAGATCCTGGCCTCGGTGCATGGCGTCGTAGAGCTGGTTTCTCAGGATTTCCGTGGTGCCCACGATGATCGGGGCGTTGGGGTTTTCTTTCCGGTCGCCCGTTAAGATGCCCACGTTTTCCGGCCCGAAGATGGCGGAAAATTCTTCCAGCTTGGCGTTGGAAAGGGCCTTGAGCGGCGAGGCGTACCAGCTGCGGCCTCCTTGACGAAACACGTTGCGGATCGCCTCGATGGCGATATGGGTCTTGCCCGCACCGGTGGGGGCGGTCACCAGCACGTCGTGCTCGCGCACCTTCTCGATGGCCTCCACCTGGAAGGGATCGGGCACGAAGGGACGGCGTTCCGGCACCCCGATGCGCTCCAGAACCTTGCGCACCCTGGGGTGGACCTTGAGGCGGAAGGAATCCCGGGTCGTGTGCTTCCGGGAGGGGGCTTTCTTTTGATGTCCCTTGTGACGGCGGCATAAGCCACGCGTGGTTGTCTTCAAATGAGCTTTGACTCCTTGGCTATTCAATGGCTTCATGGGGGATCATGCAACTCGTTGTATGGCTAACATGGGAGAACGGCGACTTCAAGCGGCAAGGATCCAGGCCGGGGTTCCATGCGGTCCGGATGGCGGAGAAGGCCGGGCCGTCAAGATGTGGAGGTGGGCATGGAGGAAATGAGGGTGCAGGGCCCCTGGTTCCATCATTGGATGCGGGTTCCCCTCTACGAGGTGGACCTGGGCCAGGGCGTGTATCACGGGAACTACTTCCATCTCTTTGAACGGGGCCGGGAGGCGTTCTTCAGAAAATTGGGCTTCCCCTACCGGCGGCTCATGGACCAAGGGATGCACCTGACGGTGGCGGAACTTCAATGCCACTATCTCAAATCGCTGCATTATGACGAACGGATTCGGGTGGGGGTGGCCATCGTGCGCCTGGGCCGCCGCAGCCTTTCCTTGGCCCACACGATCCAGCGGATCCGAGAAGACGGGATTCGGGAAACAACCACCCGGGCGGTGCTGCACCTGGTGTGCGTGGGGGCGTCCGGCCCCCTGCCCCTTCCGCAAGCCTTCGCGGACGCCCTGAGGCGGTGGATGCAATCGGGACTTATCGGCGGGTGAGGAGGGGGCCCCATGGTCCCGACATCCGTTTCCTATCCTCATTACCGGGTGCCCGTCCCGGCCTTGCGGGCGGAGGGACGTGCCGGGGTGTGGGGCGGCCTTCCCCATGGTCAGAGGGAGGAGGAAGCCAGCTCATAGCGGCGGACTTTGGGATCGGGTCGGAGGGTGGCCACCACCATGAAGAGCTTGTTTTGCACTCCGAGCTTTGCCGCCAGCTTCTTCGGGATTTCCAGTTCCTGGACCTGGCAGGGCTGCTTTCGAAGGAGCCGGTCGTTGCCGTCATAGAGCAGCACATGGAACCGGCGGTTTTTGAGATCCGCCGCCCCGCTGAGCAGGTATTGGACCACCAGGACCGCCCCGTCGCCCTTGAGCCGCATCCATTCGGCGAAGTCGCCCTGGGGGTGCATCGTGGTCCGGTACAGGCGCACCGAACCGGGCCGGGCCTTGGGACGCTCCATTCCGCCCAAGAGGCCGGCGGCTTCTTCAGGAGACAGGTCCTCCAGGTCGGCCTGGGGCATGGCTTCACGGACCAACCGGATCAGGGCTTCCTCTTCCTTGGGTCCCGCATTGAGATAGACGTCGGCCTTGGCTTGTGTCTCGTCCATGGAGACCTCTCGGGTTGCCACCACCTCTTCGATCCGGGCGATCTGCGCCTTGGGGATGCCTGCCACGCCGCCCGGGATCTCGAAGAAGACGGTGGTCCCCTTTTCCCAGCAGTAGGGGACCTCCACCCGGTTTCCGTCCCTGAGGGTGATGCGGAAGGTGGCCGCCTGCGCATACCCGGTGGCGAGCAGGCCGAGCATCAGGATCACGCATGCCGCGCTCACACCAAGCCTTGCCTTTCGTCCCAGCCCTTTCATGGATCGTGCCTCCTTTTCGTGCCCCTTGCGCCTCCGCGCGGCCCCCGGCAAAGAATGCCGGCGCCGGGCGGGCACATTTGCCGTTGCAGCCTTATTTTGCTATAGACAGTTTCGTTGACGAAGACGAACCCGAGTGTGCCAAATTTTGGATGAAAAGGCCAACCGCAATGTGGGACCGGCCATGTGATACCATCTTTTCACCTTTATGGAGGAGCAAAAACGAGTGCTGAAGCGAATCATCCACTTTTTCCGTAATCTCTTTCAGGCCCCGTCCCGGGACGCCTCCGAAACTCCCCCCGGCGCTGTCGTCGAGCCACCCAAAGCTGCCGTTGAGCCACCCAAAGCCGCTCCCGAAGATCCACCGCCTCTGCTCCAAGCGCGCAAGGCTCGAAGTGACGTGGGCCAGGGCCTGCCCTTCGCCGAACTGAACCTGGCACCGGAGGTTTTGAGGGGCTTGCATGAGGCGGGCTATGTCCGCTGCACCCCCATCCAGGAAAAGTCGCTTCCCATCGCCCTGGAGGGCAAAGACCTGGCGGCCCAAGCCCAGACCGGAAGCGGCAAGACGGCTGTTTTCCTGGTGACCATCTTTCAAAAGCTTGGCCGGCAGGAGAATCTGGCGGATACGAGCCATGCCCTGATCCTGGCACCCACCCGGGAGCTGGCCTTGCAGATTCAGGCGGATGCCGAGCTGCTGGGCCGATACCTACCCCTGCGCACCGTGGCCATCTACGGCGGGGTGGGCTACAACGCCCAGGTGGAGGCGCTCAAACAGGGCGCTCACATCGTGATCGCCACCCCCGGCCGACTCATTGATCTGATGAAGCAGGGGATCTTTCGTCCCCACGACGTGTCCATGCTTGTGATCGACGAGGCCGATCGCATGCTGGACATGGGCTTCGTCAAGGACCTGCGCTACATCATGCGCAAGCTCCCTCCCTATAGTCGTCGGCAGACCCTGCTTTTTTCTGCAACACTTTCTTTGCGCGTGCTGGAACTGACCTACCAGTATATGAACGTGCCGGAGGAGGTGGTCGTCAACCCGGAACAGCTGGTGGTGGAAACGGTGCACCAGGAATTGTACCATGTGGGACGGCCCGAAAAGTTTTCCCTGCTGTTGGGACTGCTGGGAAGAGAGAAGCCGGAGCGCGCCCTGATCTTTTGCAATACCAAGGCGCAGACCAGCTGGGTGGCCGACCGCCTGGGTGGAAACGGCTACCAGGCCCGGGCCATCACGGGGGATCTGCCCCAGGCTCGCCGCATCAAGCTCCTGGAGAGGTTCAAGGCCGGCCAGATTCAGATCCTGGTGGCCACCGATGTGGCGTCCCGGGGCCTGCACGTGGAGGACGTGACCCACGTGTTCAACTACGACGTGCCCCAGGATCCCGAGGAATTCGTCCACCGCATCGGACGCACGGCGCGGGCCGGCAAGGAAGGGCGGGCCATCACGCTGTGCTGCGAAGACGACGTGTACGCCCTGGAAAATGTGGAGAAGCTCCTGGGGAACAAGATTCCCGTCGTTTGGGCGGACGACGACCTGTTTGTGGCTGACAAAGCCAAGAAAAGACGGACGAGACGGCCGCCGCGGAAAAAGAGGTCCGGCTCCGGGCCCAAGGACACCAAGGCCAAGCAAGAGACCACCCCCGAAGCCAAGCGCAGGCGACGACGGCCTCGCAAGAAAAGGAAGCCCAAAGGAAAGAATGCTACCCATTCCAGCTAGAAGCTTGTGCGAAAACGCTGGGAATGCATGCCTTGCTCGTAGCGCAGGCCTTTGGGGTTGCGGAAGAGCCTTCCGTCGTGGCGTGGGCTATCGGTTCCTGTATGTCCCCGCAGGCCTGCCTGAACGCTCAAGGGTCGGTCCCTCCCACAAAGCACCATGCCATAGTCCGGCGAAAATGGGGTTTCTGCTCCCCCTGGTGCGCCCAGGGGCGGCTTGGGCGGGGGCGGCGGAAATCACATTGCATGGCGTTCGCCTGCAAAGGGCTGTGGGAGGCTTCTCGGACGACCTTCCGGACGGGGAAGGGATCCGGCGTTGGGAGCTGGGAGCGGGCCGGCGATCTTTCATGTGGTAACGGTTTGTAAACAAGAGGAAGGAGACGACATGAACATCTTTATCTCCGGGTCCCTGGCCTACGATCGCATCATGGACTTTCCAGGGCACTTTGCCGATCACATTCTGCCCAACAAGATCCACATGCTCAACGTGTGTTTCAATATCAACGGGCTGGTGGAAAAGTTCGGGGGAACCGCCGGGAACATCGCCTACACCCTGGCGCTCCTGGGCGAAAAGCCGGCCATCGTGGCCGCGGCCGGAGACGACTTCGACCGCTATGAACGGTGGCTGGACACCAACGGCCTGCCTCGAACGTGGATCAAGAGAATCCCGGATGTGCTCACCGCGGGCGCCTACATCACCACCGACCTGAATGACAACCAGATCACGGCGTTCAATCCGGGGGCCATGGCCTTCGAGGCGGATCTTCCCACCCTGGACGATGGGGCGCTGCCCGCCCTGGTGCACATCGGTCCGGGCAACAAAAACGACATGCAAGGCCTGGCCGAGCGCTGCCGTCGGGCCCAGGTGCCCTTTGTGTTCGACCCGGGCCAGAGCCTCAATATCTGGACAGGCGAGGAAATCGCCCGGGCGGTCCAGGGGGCGCTCTGTTTCATTTCCAACGAATACGAACTGAGCCATTTCTTGAAGATGACCGGGTGGCGCCGAGAAGATCTGGAACGGCGGGTTTCCATGGTGGTGGTCACGCGGGGACCGGAAGGCAGCGTGTTGCGCCTGGAAGGCCAGGAGACCCTTGTGCCGGCGGCGGTCCCACGCCAGGTGGTGGATCCCACGGGGGCGGGCGACGCGTACCGGGGAGGCTTCCTGAAAGGATTGGCGGCCGGAAAGGATCCGCTGGTGTGCTGCCAGCTGGGCAGCGTGGCGGCATCTTTCGCCGTGGAATGCCACGGGACCCAGGAGCATGTCTTCAGTGCACAGGACTTTGGCGCACGCTACCAGGCCCATTTCGGCCCGCTGGAAGGGGATCTCCTTTCACGGCGCCAAACGAAGGACTGAAGGCCACGGCGGGGCGGCCTGCGAGATGTCCGATGAGTCAACGTTATCAACTGAACGAGGACATGGACATGGGGGGTGGCCGCTTGACGCACGTTTCGGCTAAAAACCACCCGAGAGGAGCGCGAAATCCGCAATGCACTCATTCTCAGGCCCGTCAGGGCATCCGCGGGCCGTCTCATGCGGGATGGGGCCCTGCGGAGCGCGCCTCTCGGCGCTTCTGCAGAAGAGAACCCACGAGATCTTCCATTTGGCAGCGCGTGCGTTCCCAAACGCTCGTCTGAGGTTCCAGAGCAGCCCGTATGCGCATCAGTTCCCCGCCTTTGTGCGGATCTTCCTTCCATGTCGCGCGGAGCCCTGTGCTTGGGTTAACGGGATCGGCTGCAGGTGGCCGGGGCATCCCCGGGGAGCGGGCGGCCGCGTCAGCACCGGTAGAGCCACGAAAAGGAGACAAATTCCCAGTCCTTTGAGCCCTGGTCTTGAGGCACACAGAAAACCGTGGAAGGCACTTCCCCTCTTCCCACGTCAAACGGCAAGCGACGGCCCAGGTATCAAGTGGGGGCAATGGTGAGCCTCCTGGGGCGTGGGGAGGCCATCCGCCCATTCACCGACCCCGGGGAGGCTCGTCTTCCACCCACCTCCAGAGTATGCTAATCTTCCTGCATCCGAAAACAGACCCCAGGGGAGAGCCATGGGAAGCTATGATGCTGCGGTGAAGGTCATCTTGGGCCACTGCCGGCAGGCCGCCCTGGAATATTTCCTGGGCCTCCAGGTGGAGGGATCCGAGATCCTTGAATTGCCCCAGGAAACTGCCACTTTTAGGCGGAGCGATTTTCCCATCAGGGTCCGGACTTCCGATGGCCGGGTATTCGTGGTGCTCCTGGAGGTGCAGAGCCGTTGGGAGCGTGACCTTCCCCTGAGGCTTCTGGAATACGACGCACGCTATCGGCTCAAGACGGGGTTATCGGTACTTCCCGCCGTCTTGCTCCTCACTCCCAGCAGGGCCGTGGTGGAGAGGTTCGAAGATGGGGGGCTTCGGTATGCGTTTCGGGTCATTTCCCTTGCGGCCATGGATGCCAGGGAGGTCTTGGACAAAGGCGATCCCTGTCTTTTCCCTTTTGTGGCTCTCATGAAGGGGGGGAGTTGAGGTATTTGATGAGGCTGAGCGGTCCCTTACAGATGCGCTGCCGGCCGGACCTGAAAGGGCGGATCTCCTAACCTGCATGGCCTTGTTGTCGGGGTTGGTGTCAAAGGAGTTGCCTCAAAGGCTTTTGAGCAGGAGGAAGGATATCATGATGGAGTCAGTGGCCTACGAGATGATCAAAAAAGAAGGCTATGAGGAAGGGCTGCAACGGGGTATGCAGCAGGGCATGCAGCAGGGCATGCAACAGGGCATGCAGCAGGGCATGCAGCAGGGCTTACAGCAGGGCATGCTGGCGGACGCCCGGGAGATGGTGCTGGAGGCACTGGATGAGCGTTTCGGGCTGATCCCCCGGGATCTGGAAGAGCGGATCATGGCCATCGATTCGCGAAGGCAGATCAAGGGATTACTGCGGCACGCCCTGCGGGCTCAATCGCTCGATGAGTTCCGCAAGGCCCTCAGCTGACCGTGAACCCGGGCCTCCCCCTCATGGTGAGGCGCCGACGCCGCAACCCCTTTCGAGACGGGGCCGGTGACGCGTCAAAACCGTGCCATCCCGCGCGCCGACCCGAAAGCCAGTCATGGGCAGGCCCTGTGCAATGACCGGCTCCGCTCTTAGGGGCCCACCGGTGAGCTTCCATGCCCCGTCGAGCCGAGTACCGCTCCCTCCGCTTTTGGGCATCCTTGAAGTCGTTGACAGCCTGTGTGGTAAGGAGCACCCATTCCATGGGAGTGGAATCGCTTCCAAGCAGGACGTCCTTCTGCTGGAAGTACAAAGCATCCGCGGGACCATACGGTCCTTGGAATCCTTGCTGTGGCGGCTCTTGGTACGCTCAATCTCAGTGGACCCAATTGAGACAAATCGCACTCAGTGTTGGGAACACGGATCACTGCGAGAGGATTCCTCCACCCTTGAAGGCCACGGGGCTTTTCCCTTTCGGCTAGCCCAACGAACCCACGCCAATCCCGTTTCGCCAAAGACGTTGCGGCGACTCATATCTGGGAGCCGATCCTTTGGGGGACAGCAAGGGGGCCACTGGCGCACAGGCCGGGAAAGCTCATGGCACCAGATCCCGGATTTTCCGTTCCGTCTCGGGCAAACCCTCAGGCCGACTGCCGGCCGGGACTTTTCGGTGGGCCTGGAACGGATAGATCTTTTGACGGCTGACCCATGAAGCCCGCCTGGGGACGGCAGCAGGCCTACTGGGTGAGGAGCTGGCGTTGGCGCAGCTCCTTGATCTGGTCCCGCAGGGCCGCCGCCTTTTCGAATTCCAGGGCCGCCGCCGCTTCTTTCATGTGCTTTTCCAAAGCCGCGATGCGCTCGTCCAGGGAATCTCCACCGCTTTGAAAGAGAGCCCGCGCCTCTTCCGCCAGCTCGTCGGAGACAAAGGCCTCTTCCCTCGGACGATATTCCGCCAGGATGTCCGGGATCTCCTTTTGGATCGTGTGGGGGGTGATGCCGTGGGCCTCGTTGTAGGCGAGCTGGATGGAGCGGCGCCGCTCCGTCTCTTCCACCGCCCGCCGGATGGACTCGGTCATGTGATTGGCATAGAGAAGGACTGTTCCCGCCACATTTCGGGCCGCTCGTCCCGCCGTCTGGATGAGCGATCGCTCCGAGCGCAGAAAGCCTTCGTTGTCCGCGTCCAGGATGGCCACCAGCGAGACTTCCGGGATGTCCAGCCCCTCCCGCAGCAGGTTGATGCCCACCAGCACATCGTATTCCCCCAATCGCAGGTCCCGCACCAACTCGATCCGTTCCAGGGTGTCGATGTCCGAATGCATGTAGCGGACGCGGATGTGGAGTTCGGCCAGGTATTCGGTGAGGTCTTCCGCCATGCGTTTGGTGAGGGTGGTCACCAGGACCCTTTGGCCCGCCGCCACCCGTTTGCGGATCTCTGCGATCAGATCGTCCACCTGGTGATCGGCCGGGCGGACTTCCACCTTAGGATCCACCAGGCCTGTGGGGCGGATGATCTGTTCCACCACGTGGGGACCGGAGCGCTCCAGTTCATGGGGCCCCGGTGTGGCGGAGACGTAGATCACCTGATGGACCTTGGCTTCAAATTCCTCGAACGACAGGGGGCGGTTGTCCAGGGCGGACGGCAGGCGGAAGCCGTAGCGCACCAGGGTTTCTTTGCGGGAGCGGTCCCCCCGGTACATGCCCCTGATCTGGGGGACGGTGATGTGGCTCTCGTCGATGAAGAGCAGGAAATCGTCGGGGAAGTATTCGAGCAGTGTGGGGGGCGGTTCGCCGGGGCGCCGGCCCGTCAGGTGCCGGGAATAGTTTTCGATACCCGGGCAGTAGCCCAGCTCCTTGAGCATTTCCAGATCGAGTCGGGTGCGCTCTTCCAGACGCTGGGCCTCCACCAGTTTGCCGGCCGCCCGCAGTTCGTCCAGCCGCACGGACAGCTCTTCCTGGATGGACTTGATGGCCCGTTCCAGGGTGGCTCGGTCCGTCACGTAGTGGCTTCCGGGATAGACGGCCACTTCGTTTAGGGTTCGAAAAGTGCGACCGGTGAGGGGGTCGAATTCCTTGATCACATCCACCTCGTCGCCGAAGAATTCGATCCGCACGGCCCGATCTTCTTCGTGGGCCGGAAAGACTTCCACCACGTCCCCGCGCACCCGGAAGGTGCCGCGGTGGAAATCCACGTCGTTGCGTTCGTAGTGGATCTCCACCAGCTTGCGGAGAACGGCGTCCCGATCCGCTTCCATTCCCGTTTTGAGCCACAAGAGCATGTCCCGGTAGGTTTCCGGTGCTCCCAGACCGTAGATGCACGAAACGCTGGCCACGATGATCACGTCCCGTCGCTCCAGCAGGGCCCGAGTGGCGGAATGGCGCATCTTGTCGATGGTTTCGTTGATGGAGGCATCCTTGGCGATGTAGGTGTCGGTCTGAGGCAGGTAGGCTTCCGGTTGATAGTAGTCGTAGTAGGAGACAAAATACTCTACGGCGTTTTCCGGGAAAAAGGCTTTGAATTCCCCGTAGAGTTGAGCGGCCAGGGTCTTATTGGGGGCGATCACCAGCGTGGGACGTTCCATCTGCTGGATCACATGGGCCATGGTGAAGGTCTTGCCCGATCCCGTGACGCCCAGCAGGGTTTGTTCCCGCACTCCACCGTGGACGTTTCGGACCAGGGTCTGGATGGCCTGGGGCTGGTCCCCCGTGGGATCCCAGTCCGCCTTCAACCGAAAGATGCTCATGGAAAATGGACTCCTTGCTGTGGTGGTCGAGCCATAAGTAAGGGTCGGATCCGCGGGGTGTCAAGCTTCGGTTGACCCGGGGCGCAGGCCGATCTTCCAATGGAAGGCAGGGTCGCCTGGAAGGTCGACCGCTCCCCCCGCGTTCTCTTTTTCAAGGCCCACAGGACGGCGCTCCGCGGGACTTTTCCCGCAGAAACCTTCCCAGCGGCTCGGATCACCGGAAGGAATCACCCGGGGAATGCCCTGGGGGCGGCCTTGGTCCTGGGCGCGGGAATGGTTAGATTTGGTTTCATGGAGAAGAATGTCCCGTTGAATGGCTTGGAGAGGGCACGACCAATAAGGGAGGAAAATCGATGGGGGACAAGAAGGCGTTGGTTTTGGTGGAGGATCTGTATCAGGAACTGGAGGTCTGGTATCCCCTGCTGCGACTGCGGGAGGCGGGCGTTCAGGCGGCCACCGTGGCTCCGGAAAAGGGCAAAACCTACAAGAGCAAACTGGGCTATCCCGTGACAGCGGATCTGGCGGCCCACCAGGTGTCCGCCGCCGACTGGGACGCGGTGATCATCCCCGGCGGTTATTCCCCGGATCTCATGCGCCGACACGCCCCCATGGTCCGGTTGGTTCGCGATGCCTACGAGGCGGGCAAGGTGGTGGCTGCCATCTGCCACGGAGGATGGATGCTGGCCTCGGCCGATATCCTCAAGGGCAAGAAGGCCACCTGCTTTTTTGCCATCCGTGACGACCTGGTGCACGCCGGGGCCCAATACCTGGACCAGGAAGTGGTGGTGGACGGAAACCTCATCACTTCGCGCACTCCCGATGACCTGCCGGCTTTCATGAAGGCCGTGCTGGAAAGGATCTAGCCGGGGGCGGGGCGCCCCGCGGACAGCCGGTGCCTGAAGAACAGGTCGCCCACGGCCGCGCGCCCCTCCCGTACCCATCCGTCGGAACGGGTTCGCAACCCGGCCCGACGCGGCGGCCCGTATGTGATGCGTGGCACGAGGTCACTTGTCACATGTGCGCGTGGGGGGGGTAGGCTACATCAAAGCGTGTATCCTCTCTGGCCCATGGAAGAGGCGTCTCCAGAGCAAAGGAGTGGCCATGAAAACCGTCGTCGTTCCGTCCGCCGCCGATCGAAAGTCCATCAATCAGGCAATCCGCGCCGAAATCAACCTGTGCTACACGTGCGGGTCCTGTGCCAGCGAATGCCCCATCAACAGGGCCACCAACCGACTGCACCCCCGTGTGTTGGTGTGGATGGCGAATCTGGGGCTGATCGAGGAGCTGGTGGAGCTGCCGGAGATCTGGTTCTGCCTGGCCTGCCGCCGGTGTTCCAACGCCTGCCCCATGACGGTCAAGCCCGCCATGCTCATCGCCCACCTGCGTTGGGAGGCGGTGCGCCGGGGTGTGGTGTCCCCCCAGGTGGCTTTGCAGTGGCGGGAGCTGCAGGCCCGGCTCCATGAGGAACGCCACCATGTCTTGGCCCGACTCGCCTCCGGCGAAACATCCACCGGGCAGGATGTGGGGGGGGAAGGGAGCATGGTCTCGGACCGCGGGCTTGGGGAGTCGGCCTCCTTTTTCGACGGCTATCCGACCCACCTCACATCCTGCTTTGCCTGCGGCGAATGCAGCAGTGCCTGTCCCGTGTGCCACGACCGGAAGATCTTCGATCCGCTCTTTCTTTTCCGATCCGCCCTGCTGGGAGATCCCTCCTCCCTTCTCCAATCCCCGGCCTTGTGGTTGTGTGTTCAATGCCAGAGCTGCACCGAAGCGTGCAGCCAGGGGGTTCGAGGGCACCTGGTCATCCGGAGGTTGCGCCAGCTTGCGGAGGGACAGGGGTGGATTTCCACCGGGTTGCTGGAACAATGGCGCCAGGAGGACCGGCGCCTTCTGCTCGCCCACGTGGAGTGTGTGGAGGATCTCCTCCAACGGCGATGAAACCCTAGGTTTTCGGGAAGGGTTCTGGACGTGGAAAGGGGTGCGCGGGAGGTCCGTCGTGGTTAATTTAACCAAGAAGAAACGCCGAGAGGTGTGGCGTGAGGGGGCAAAGGGCCAGGAGGTCCATCCAACACATTCCGTCATGCAGGCCCCACGATTCACCGCACCTGACGGGCCGTTGCATCAAAAGGGCGGGACGAGATCCCGCCGAAGGTTCCCACAGGGAGGTGCCCCATGACCAACGAAAAGAAACAAGACGATCTGCTCCCCGGTCTCGGTTGCGCCCCGCCGCTGGACAGTGAGGGAAACCCCTATGGCTGTGCGGAGCGAAAGACCGTCTTCACGGTGAAAGAAGAAAAAGTGCTGCAAAGGATCCTGGCCGTCAAGGAAGAGGCCCGCCAGGTGAAATCCCGGCTGAAGGAATTGTCTTCCCATGAACCGGGCGACCAGGCGCTGCGAACCCAACTGGAAACGAGGCTCCAGGAGCTGAAGGCGTTGCGGGAGGAATTGGAAGCGGAACGCGAAGCAACCTTCCGGGAGCGGATGGAGCTGCTCGGGCATAGGTAGAGGGACGCTGGGAGGCCTTTTCGGTCCTTGGATGGAAGTCCTTTTCCACCGCGGCTTTCCCTCCATGGAAAATCCATAAGGGTGCGCAAGGGATGGGGTCCCCGCTTCGGCGGGGATTTTTTGTTTGGATTTCCGGTGGGCCGATGTCTATCTTTCGCCGCGATCTTGTCCCGTCTGCTTTGAACCTCCCACCGCCAATACCTAAAGCCTCCGGGTTAGGTCGATGCTTTTCCCTTCCCCAAATACCTGCCCAACTACCAGCGCCCTGTTCAAAAGAGTCTGATTGACGTTAAAAATGTCTTGGAGTTCATAGGCATTTGAGGTTATACGTATGGAAAAGGTGTCTTGACAACTTGTGATGAAACCTCGGAGGGAAAGCTTATGGCGAAGAAGATTTTGGAGATGTGCGTACAAATCGTTACGGCCCAGGCCTCCGCTGCCGTTATGTCGACGGAAGAGATTGAAGAGGCCCTGAAGAAAACCTTCCAGACCCTGCAGGAACTTCAGACCAGGGAGGAATCCCAGGAGGCCCCGGTTTCGGAATGGCCGTCCGATGAGGCAAAGGAGCCGGCGGCTCGCGCGGCCATGGATCCGAAGAGTTCCATCGGGGAGAACAGTGTGGTCTGCCTGGAATGCGGGGCCGAATTCCGTCAGATAACCGCCAACCATCTGCGCAGTCACGGCCTCACGCCCCGGGAATACAAGAAGAAATGGGGTTTTCGTTTGAAGGATTCCCTGGCGGCCAAGGTGCTGACCAGGTCCCGGAGCGCAGCGGCCAAGAAGCGGGGGATTCCGGACAAGCTCAGGGAATATCACGAAGCCCGGCGCAAACAGAAAAAATAGTCGTCGGTAAACAACCAAGAATCGGGAAGGTCATGAGGGATTCGGCAGCCGCGGACAAGCGGGTGGAGGCTTTGAGGCGACTCTACCCGGAGGCTTCCCTGGAGCTGGTCTTTGACAATCCTTTTCAGCTCCTCATCTCCGTGATCCTCTCCGCCCAGTGCACGGACGCGCGGGTCAACCAGGTGACCCGCGTTCTCTTTTCCCGGTGCCCCACGCCCCAGGATATCCTGGCGCTGTCCCAGGAGGAACTGGAGGAGATGGTCCGCCCGACGGGATTCTTTCGAAACAAGGCCAAGGCGGTGCGGGCCTGCTGCCAGGAACTGGTGGACCGTTACGGCGGTCGGGTTCCTGGCACGCTGGAGGAGTTTGTCCGGCTGCCCGGAGTGGGGCGCAAGACGGCGGCCATGGTGCTGGGCAACGCTCTGGGCGTCCACGAGGGGATCGCGGTGGATACCCACGTCAAGAGGGTTTCCCAGCGACTGGGGCTGTCGTCGGCCAAGACGCCGGAAAAGATCGAAGCGGACCTTATGCAGCTTCTGCCCAGAGAGGATTGGACCTGGTTCAGCAACGCCCTCATCCTACATGGCAGAAGAGTTTGTAAGGCCCGAAAGCCGGACTGCCAGGCCTGTGGGTTGGCGCCGTGGTGTCCCTACCCGGACCAGGCGTGAGGCCGCGGCCATCGAGCCTTCTGTCGGCGCAGGGGCGGGTTCCCCACCCGTCCCACCAAGGCTCCAAAAAAGCCACAGGGCACAGTGGAATTTCAACTGGTTAGAAGCCTCCCGAAAGGCTGAAAGGCCATTGTCGGACAAGCTCCTGGGACGTCCATGGAAGACAGAGATCGAGCCAAGCAGGTGACCGCCGCCATCCTCTTGCGAGGGCGGGAGGTTTTCATCGCTCAGCGGCCCCCGGGGGATCGCCTGGCGTTTCGTTGGGAATTTCCCGGAGGGACCGTGGAAGAGGGAGAGACGCCGGAGGCGTGCCTGAAACGGGAGATGGAAGAAGAGTTCGGCATCCAGGTTCAGGTGCTTTCCTTCTTCGCCAGAAGTCTGTATCGCTACGACCATGGGCTGATTGATCTTCAAGCCTACCGGGTCCGCTGGACGGGAGGGCGCCTGCAGCCGCGGGTGCACGCAGCCGTGGCTTGGGTACCCATATCCCGGTTGGACCGCTACGATCTGGCGCCCGCCGACCGACCCTTTGTGCAGAAGCTTCGTTGTGAGCTTGACACCAAGAGAAAATAATCACTAGAATGCGCCTCCAGGATGGGGTCGGCTCGATAAATGCCCAAAGGGGCAAATCCAGCGAGGGAGAAACCGAAATGCGAGGCAAATGCGTTCTGTGTCTGGTGGCGGTGGTGGTGTTGGCCTGCGGCGTCCAATGGGTGAGGGCCCAGGAAGATGAGTTCGATATCCAATCCAGTATCTACGAACACCGCATGCCCTTGGTGCATTTCAACCATCTGGCCCACATGGACGACTACGGCTACGACTGCACCGAATGCCACCATGTCTACCAGGGCGGAGAGAACGTCTGGTCCGATCCGGACAGCGACCCCGTCACCTGCGAGGAATGCCACAACGAGCCCACCACCAAGAACGAAAAGCGCCTGCCTCTGCCCAAGCAGAAACTGAACCTGAAGCTCGCCTTTCACAACAATTGCATCGGATGTCACCGAAGCTACAACCATGAAAACAACGCGCAGGCGGCTCCCATCACCTGCCAGGGCTGTCATACCGAAAAGCCGTGATCCCATCGGTTTGAGATGAGGTGCCTTCTTACCCGGGCCGCCCCCGCGTGATATGGTGAAACAAAAACCATGACAACGGGGGGCGGCCCATGTGTTTGCACCAGAAAAGAACCTGTGCGTGCGGCCGGGAAGAGGCCTTTCTCTTTCACCGGGACAACGTGCTTCCGGAAGAGGTTCTGTTGGCCCTCTACTGTCCGGTCTGTGCCCGGGAGGTGGATTTCGACGCCTCCACCATGATCCGGGACGCCGGCTGGATCCTGGAGTACGACATGGAGGCGGCGCGCTTCTATCTGGCCCGGCGCACGAGCATGGCCCGGGTGAGCCCGGAGGTGATCTTCGATGGGGACTACTGCAGTTGGTACGGACTGACCCCAAGGGATCTGGAGGAGAGTGCGCGCCTGAATCGGGAATTGGAGCCGCTCAGGAAAAGGGACCTGAGAAGGTACATCGAGGAGATGCGCCTTCGGCGAAGCCGCCGCGTGGAGGAATTGAAAGCCCACGGTTGGAGGAAGGCTCTGCGATGAGCGGTTCCCGCGCGGAATATCTCTCGGGCACACGGGCTCTGGCGTCACGGCGCAGATTCAAGTTGGCCTCACATCCTGCCGATTATAAAGGGGAGACGACGAATCCCCCGGGAGGTGTGGGCCATGAGACGAGTCAATCCCTATCAAGTAGCCGCGTGGAAACTCATGCGGTATCCGTTTCGATTCTTTTTGGATCCCCAGGTGCACGGGGAGCCACACATCGCACGGGCTTTGGACATGCTCCGTGATAAGAAAACGGGGTTGGTGATCGCGGCCAACCACATCAGCGCCCTGGACCCCTTCTTCATCTGTGCGGTCATGCCTTTCCCTCTTCTGAAAGAGATGGGAGAGATCACCTTTCTGGCCAAGAAGCAGCTCTTTGACAGGCCTTTCAAGCGATGGGCCATGGAAAGGCTGGGGGCCGTGGACGTGAGGCAGCGCAGCACCCTGAAGCGGACCATCGGGCAGCTGCGGCGCGGGGACGTGGTCTTTCTCTTTCCCGAAGGCAGGGTCTCCCCCGACGGAACCATGGGCGAGGACCAGGGGGCGTTGCGCTTTTTCGCCAAGTTCACCTCGTTTGTGGTCCTGCCCGTGCTGATCCAAGGAATCTATGGGGGATTCCGAAAGGAATGGAAACCGGTCTTGGCCGGCCGTCGGCGTTTTCAGGTGCGTTTCGGCGAGCCCGTGTGTATTGAACGGGGCCGCCACGAATCCCTGGACGCCATGGCGATGATCCGCCGATTGGAGCCTTGCGCACCCGTGCGCGACGTGCTTTGTCGCGCCGCCTGAGAGGGCCGTTCCCGCTAGGGTCGGCCGAAGGGCCGGCCGTGGATGGGCGGCGGAAGCGAGCTCTCTCGGCCTCCCTGTCGCTGGATCGTCAGTTCCTCCTTGTCCGGCCCGATCCAATCGATCAGCTTGTCGGCACCGTAAGCAAGGCCTGCCAGCACCAGGAGCACCAGCAAGATCCGCTTGACCCAAATATCGAATCGAATCTTTTCTTTCAAACGGACCAGCCAAGGGTGGCGCAGCAGCTTGAGCCCAACCAGGAGAATCGCCAGCGGCAGGACCACCCGGACCAGGAGCAGTTTCGTAAACACCCTTCCGTCCTTTCCTTTCCACGAGTCACTGAGCTGAGGCCCGGGTGCTTCCGGGATCCCGCCAACCCTGAACGGGATCCATGATGGGTTCCACGGGCCGCGGTTGGAGCGCCCCAGGCCTTTCCTCTTGCCATGTGCCGGCCTGTGAGGCCGGAATGATTGTTTATATCATGGCGGGGTGCCGTGAAAAGGTCTTGCCCTGGGCCTTCAAAGCTTGGATAAACGAAAGGAGGCCGCCGTCCTCGTCTGAACGGGAAGATCAGGCGGTTCTATTCTTTTCCCTTTCCACTCAAGACAGCGAGCAGCCAAAAAGAGGAGGTATGGGTGCGCCTGGACGACAAACTGAAGAAGCTGGAACGGATCTACCAAGAATTCGAGACGAAGGCGGCCGATTACGTGCGCCGGGCGGTCTGTGGGCCGGGATGTGCCGAATGCTGCACCAACGTGGGAGAAATCGCCGTCACCACCCTGGAGGCCTATCGGATCTGGCTTTTTCTTCAGGGGCTTTCGGTCTTTCAGAGGCAGGCCATGGCCAAAAAGATCGAGGCCAACAGGGAAGAGAAGCGGCGAACCCTCCTGCTCCCGTGTCCCTTTTTGGATCCACACCGGATGTGTTCCATTTACGACGTGCGCCCTTTCAGTTGCCGGCGCCTCTATTCGGTGGAGCCATGCGCAAGGCGGGGGCCCGTGGTGCACAAGAATCTGTGGCAGTTGGCGGAAGAGACCACCCTGGCCATCCAGAAGCTGGACGAAACGGGCTATGCCGGCCATTTGAGCGCCGTTCTGGCCCTGCTGGACGATCCTTGCTTCCGGGACGACTACCTGAACGGTCGCTTCCGTCCGGATCTCCTGATGGAGCGATTGAGACTGGATGACCTCATGATCAATCGGGCGGTGGGGAGGTAGGCATGCCGTATCAGGCCATTGTCTACTGGCGCAGCGAGCCCCAAGGGCATGGGGGCTGGCGCTGGCGGGTGTTTTCCCGGCCCGGGGATCCCGTGGCGGAGGGAACGGCGTCGTCCGTGGAGGAAGGACGCCGATCGATCCATGCCGCGCTGCGGTCCCTGGGGGTGGACCCGGATCGGGTGTTCATTGAAATCTGGGACGAAGGGGTGTGGGACAAGTGCTGAACGGAAGATCCTTCGACCACCGGGCGACGCCGAGACCATGAGTTTCTACTGTGCTTTGAGCCTATCCCGATGCCTGGTGCTGGCGGCGGACAACAAGCGGCGCATCCTGGAATTTGGAGGCCGGACCGGATCGGGGACCGCCGTGCAACCGGTGACCCTTTCGGACGCGAAAAAGATCCATGCCGTGGCCGGGGGATGGTGGATGACCGGCGTGGGTCTGGCGGACTTTCACCGGGGCGTGCGTCGCGAGATGGCGGGCCTGGCCGACAAATGGGCTCCGGGGAAAGACGCCGTCCGAGCCCTTCTGGCGCACCTGGAAGACGGCCGCCGCGTGGCCGATCGGTGGGAAAGGCTTGCGGGGGATCCGGGGATGGATCGGCCCGCGGAGGTGGAAGCGGCCTTTCGCCCTGCCAACCAGGAAGTGGTTCTGGCCCGGTTTGATGCGCAACAAGGCGCCTGCCTGGTCCGCTTCTGTGGCCGGGAAGGGTTTCGAACCCGGGTGTACCAGGGGCCGGGTCCCATCCTTTTCGCCGGCGACCAGGAGAAGGGCGAAGACAGCGGAGAGGTAAGCAGGTACTTGGCGGGACTCTTGGGGAGACTGGGGGATCTTTCCGCCGAAGCCGTGGCGGATGCTTCGTGGGAGCGGATCCCGCCCCTTTTCCGCTGGCTGTCCGCACGCCGGCCCGACCACGTGGGTGCCACGGGGGATCTGGTGGTTCTTTGGGAAAAAGGTTCTCGCTGGTTGCTCTTCTAGCGGACGCTGGAACGGATTCGGTGGCCAGCCCGAAAGCCCGCCAGGCGTTCCATCGGGCGCCCCCTGCCTCATTCCCCGTCCCGGGCCATGGCGCAGAGCTCTCCCCTCCCGGATCAGGCGGTCAGAAAGCTTCGGGCGTCTTCCATGGCCTCAATGACCTTGACCAGATAGGAATCCAACATGGCCGGTGTGATGCCAAGTGTTTGGATCACCTCGTCGGAGTCCGGGTAGAGAAAATCTCCGGCGCTGGCACCGATACAGATGCTGTTCACCAGCCGGTTGGCCACATAGACGATGGCGGCCATGTCCTTGTGGCGTTTGGCCTGGAGCGGGTTGTGGTGGTAGCGGATGCCTGTCTGCACCTCGGACGGAAAATTCCACCGATAGGCCACGATGGCCCCCAAGTCCTGGTGGTTGATGCCGATCACCTCCTCTTCCGCTTCCAGAAAGGAAACCTTTCGTTCCTGAACCAAGAGGAAGATGGAATCAAAGTAGTCGGGCACCTGCCGATCCAGCAGTGTCTTGCCGATGTCGTGGAGCAGCCCGGCCGTGTAAATGGAAAGGACGCGGTGCCGTCCCAGGCCTTCGGCGATGATTTCCGAAGCCAGCGCCACGGCCACGGAATGGGCCCAGAGCTCCCCTTCCCGGAGGTCGTAGGCCCGGGCGCTGCCCTTGAAGTAGTGGGCGGAGCAGGCCATGAGCAGGATCTGAACCAACTGGCGCTGGCCCAGCACGATGATGGCGTCCCGCAGGGACCGGATCTTGTACCGGCGGGCGTAGTAAGGGGAGCGGGCGATGGCCAACAGTCGGGCGGTGATGGCCTGATCATAGCGGATCACGGCCTCGATCTGGCCGATGGGTGCCATTTGACGCAGGAGGGGGATGACGCGTGTGACCACCTTGGGAAAAGGCGGAAGGGTGTCCACGGCCTTCAACAAATCATCCAAAGCGGGTTTGGTGATCAAAACAGTCATGGCTGCTGATAATCCCTCGTCACACCGCTGCGTGACCGCGGAGGAGAAAAGCCGTCATGGTTTCTTTCCCATTGGCAGCGCCTTTCCTCCAAGCTTTTTGCACCGGACACAGCCTCTCTGGGCGCCTGTCCGAAAACGGGCTTCCGGACGTGAGACCCGGCGTGTCGGCCCTGCCAGCGCAGGGCCTGTTCTGGCTCAGGCTGGCGGCACCCGTTGCCGCGGGAGCCCCAAAACCTTTCGATCGCCCCCAAAGGGATCCGCCTGGGGCCGTTTGGGGGCGGCCGCCTATAAAGGCGGCAGCAGATTGAAATCCTTGCCGTGCTGGGTTTCTTCCAGGGCCTCCAAGTCTTCGATGATCTGCTGAACCTCCTTGGGGGAATCCGACAGGTCTCTGGCCTTTTTCAAGAGCTGCAGGGCCGCCTGCAGGTAGATGCCCACTTTGGTCCGCCGTACGTCATGTTCGGTGCCGATCCAAATGGTATAAGACCGATCGTCGTGCTCCACGGTGAAGCTGCCCACGCCTTTGGCGAAGCGTCCCAGGGCCTGAAGCACCGCCACCACCTTCTTGTGGGTCTGGGACTCGAGCACCCCTTCCATGTCGATGCGGAACTTGCCGGTGGGTTCTTCGAATTCCACCACCTGCAGGGAATCGGACTCGTCCAGAGACTGGGCTGTCTGGCGGAGAAAGCGCAGCAAAGGGCCCAGTTCCTTGCCTCGAGACGGGTCCAGCAGAACGGATCCATAATACGATGCGAAGACTTCCATCTATCTATACACTCCCCCCATCTATTCGGTCGGCCGGTCCAAAAACTTGAGAAAAGAGTGAGGCTCCTGGCCCATTGCGCTCCCCAGGCCCCTGCTTATCTTAAAGCTATTCTTGCAATTGTCTAAACTTTTTGGCCCAACGCCCCCCAAGAAGATGGGCGAGGCCGGGGAGAGGAACGGAGCCATGCTGAATCTGGAGCAACTCAAGCAAAGGCGGGATCTGGTGGACAACATCGACTGGGACATGACCCCCGAGAAGGCGGTGGAGACCTATCTGGAGTGGGGGACGGGCTGGTCCCGCAAGGGGGATGCGGCCACCGTGGTGGGACAGGAATCCCTGTACTTCGTCATCTACGACTGGGAAGAACCGCCGCAGGTGACCCTGGTACGACGCGATTCC
The DNA here is from genome assembly GCF_900176285.1 of Desulfacinum hydrothermale DSM 13146. Lineage (GTDB taxonomy): Bacteria > Desulfobacterota > Syntrophobacteria > Syntrophobacterales > DSM-9756 > Desulfacinum > Desulfacinum hydrothermale. The sequence goes on from NZ_FWXF01000001.1 coordinate 140,975, forward strand.
CAGGGCATGGACGAACTGGCCAAGGTGCCGGTGCCGGCGGAGCTGGTGCGACAAGCCGTCGAAGACGCCGGAAGAAAGCCGGGGGTGGGAGTCTACGCCATCACGGACCCCATCCGGGCATGGCTCCAGGAACGCCTGGGGGCTTGATGCACGCCGCATCGGTTCGGATTCCATGCCCTGCCGAGCAAACAGTGGAACGGAGGGGATCTCTTTGGCTGGAAGCACCGAGAGGGGCCATGCGCATGGCCGGATCCCGGGGAACAATTGTCGGAGGCCCAGATGGACCAAGAGGAAGCGTGCCCCTTGGTCCGGAATGGTCCCAGGTTCCAACGCGCCAAAGAGAGGCCGTCCGAGAACGCCCCGGTTGCCCCATTCTTGTGCGGACGGAAGGTTGGGACTGCGGGGCGGGCCTTTAAGCAGTAGGGGCGGGTCCCGAACCCGCCCCTAAAAAGAACATCACCTGGCCCAGTTGAAGTGCGTTTGTCAGAAAGGCCCAAAAAGGCCATGGTCGAATAGGTTCCCCAAAAGGAAAAGGCCAAGCGGTGGGGCTGTACCGCTCGGCCTTCTCGAGGAGGAAAGAGTTGGTTTCTCTTGCCCCCTATGCATAAGCAATCGGTGTGCCAGGAAAGGAAAAAATGTGTGAACGCCCCATCCCTCTGCCTTTCCTTCCCTTCCCCCTCGCCATTCCAACCGCACCCACTCGCCCAATCACGACATGAAGGGCAGATACGCGCCATAATCGCGCCATAAACCCGCCATAACGCGACATCTTCCCCGACCGTTCACGAGAGGTGCCGAAAGAGGCGGCGCCACCAGGGTCGTTTCAATAATTCCAGCTCCGTTTCCAGACGGGCGATCCGGGCTTCCTTTTCCATGAGCAGGGTGTCCTTTTCGGTGAGTTCGGCCCGGTAGCGTTCCAGCAGGGCCACCTGGGCCCGAAGGCGGCCCAGCTCTTCGTGCAACTGGGCCCCGGTTTGGGAGGACGCAGGGGGCGCCTGGGCCTCCAGCGGGGGCGGAGCCGGCTTGGCCTCCTGGGCTTCTTCTTCCTTGGCGTCCTCAGGGTGGCGGGCCTGTTCCACGAGGGCGCGAACTTCCTCGGCCGGGATGAAGACGCGCCGTCCCCGGCGGATCTCCTCCAGCTTTCCGGTCTCGGCCAGGTAGGCTTCCAGGACCTCGCAGGACACGCCCAAGGCTTTTGCCGCCGCTTTGACCGTCATTCGAGCCATGGTTCTCCTGCCGTTTCCAAGAGGGTCAGCTGGTTTGGTCCGCTGAGGGCCGGTAGGGCCCACGCGGGACCTTTGAACTTTCTTTTACCATCAAGGCCAACTATAACAAAACAAATAGGATACGGAACGATGGCCGGCCCTCTCCTTGGGGTGGGCCGGGCCCTGCGGGGAAGAGGATGAACCCACATTGTGTCAGACTCCTGACGCTGCTTCGGGAACGGCGCGGCGTGGATTTCAGCGCGTACCGGCCGGCGGCCTTTGAGCGGCGCTGTCGCAGCCGGGCGGATGCGCTGGGGCTTTCTTCCCTGAGCGACTATGCGGCGTATGTGGAGGCCCATTGTCAAGAGGTGGACGCCCTGCTGGATGCGCTCACCGTCAAGGTGACCTCCTTTTTCCGCGACCCGTGGGTCTTTGAACTTCTGGCCCACCGGATCCTGCCCGGGGTGATCGCCGAAAAGGGGCGGCGCGAAGAACGCCTGTTTCGCGCCTGGTCGGCGGGATGCGCCACCGGGGAGGAGGCCTATTCCATTGCCATGACGGTCATGGAGCAGGGGGCTGGAGAGGTGCTCGTGTTGGGCACGGATCTGGACGCCAAGGCCCTGGAGGTGGCCCGGCGGGGGTATTATGGGGAATCGAGCTTGAGCAACGTGCGCCTTGGATTTCTCCGGGCCTATTTCCAGGCGGAAGGGGACGGCTATCGGGTGACGGAACGGGTGCGGCGGCGCGTGACCTTCGCCGTGGACGATCTGCGCGGCGGCAAGCGGCGGGTGCCGAGTGAGGCCGTCTTTGCGGGGTTCGATCTGGTGTCCTGCCGAAACGTTCTCATCTATTACGAAAAGGAAGCCCAGGAGGCGATCGTGTCCCGGCTGCACCAGGCCATCGGGCCCGGAGGTCTTTTGGTGTTGGGGGAGGTGGAAAGGCTTCCCGCGGCCTTCTCCCGGGACTTCCTTCCGTTGATCTCATGGTGCCCTATCTACCGGAGGAACCATTGAAAACGGGTCCCCCAATGGCCTTCCGGCTGCTTGGGGATTTTTAATAGATTGAAATTCCGCTGTGCCTTGGGGGGGCGGGTTTTGAACCCGCCCCTGGCGAGCCGTTCCGTGACGGGTCCTGGCATCGCACAGCGGACGGCTCACCTCAACCTGTCGTTCCAACCCGGGGAGATCCCATGAAAGCGCTCTTTCACTTCCGCAGCATGAAGCTTCGACTGGCCTTTTGGCTGGCCTTGATGGGCGGTGTGTCCCTCTTGGTCCTTGGGGCCGTCTGGTTCCAGCTTTACCAAGCCCAATATCGAGTCCAGGAGGAAGGACGGCTCGTGGACCGCCATGTGCGCTCTCTGGCCGCCCTGGACCGGTGGACGGAAGACCTGACGTCCACGCTTTCGGTCCTGGCCGAAACTCCCCTCTATGGCGATCCCCACCGGGCCCGTGCCGCGGAGGATCTTCTTTCCGTGATGGCCCGGACCCTTCCCTCCGTGGGCCATCTTTTTCTCGTGGATGCGCAGAGCGGTCGGGTGTGGGCCTCTTCCGATCCCAAGCGCCTGGGGCGGGATCTTTCCGGGGATCCCTGTGTTGCCCGCACCTTGCAATCCGGCACCCCGGTCATCGCTGTGGTGCATGGGGATCGGCCCGGCGACGCCTTGCACGTGGAGGCTTGCGTTTCCGCGCGCAGTTCGGAAGTGGGACGGCCCGGAGCGGTGTTGATGGCAACCCTTTCCACCCGGGCCTTTGCCTGGATGAAGCCCCACCATGTCCCGGAAGGTCAAGGGGCTACCTATCTGCGCATGGGAGACCGGTTTTACCGCATGGAGGACGGACGTTGGGAACGACCGCCGGTGGGCTTGGATGAAAGCGCGGTGGGCGGTGGGGCTCGCCTGAAACGGCTCCGGGATGCGGCGGGGCGGGCCTTCTACGGGGTGGCTTCGCCTGTCGCCGGGACCGACTGGAGCCTTTGGACCCTCGTCGATGCGGCTGCCATCGACGGTCCCGTGGCGTCCCTTCGGGCCCGCATGGTGGCGTCCACCGTGCTCGGGGCCTTGTTGCTGCTGGGCGCCGGCTTTGTTCTGGCCCGCCGGATCGCGCACCCGCTGGAGGCCATGGCCCGGGTCTCCCGACGGGTCCAGGAGGGCGATCTGGGGGCGCGATGTGAAGTCAACCGGCCGGACGAACTGGGCGTTCTGGCCCTTTCTTACAACCATGTGCTGGATTCCCTCGGCAACCGGCTGGAAAGGCAAAGGCAGGTGGCCGCCCTGCACGAAACCATGGTGGCGGCGGTGGATCTGGACGCCTTCGTCCATTCGGTTTTGGGGCGGCTCATGGAGATGACCGAGGCCCAGGCGGGGGCGTGCCACGTCCTGGATTCCCGGACGGAGCGCTTCGAGCCTCAAGCGTGGCAAGGCCTGGATAAGGAACGGCTGGCCTCTTTCGATGCGGCTTCCGCCGACGGGGAGCTGGGCCGGGCCGTGGCGACTCAATCGGTGGTGCATGTGACGGACGTCTCTCCCGACACCCGTTTCATCTACAAGGCCGTGGCGGGAGGCGTGGTTCCCAGGGAATGGCTGAGCGTGCCGGTATCGGACAACGGCCGGGTTCGGCTTGTCTTCTCCCTGATCCGCCTGGCTCCCTTTCGTCGGGAATCCCTGGAGCTTGTGGAAGAAGTCCGGCACGCCCTGGATACGGCCTGCGCCCGGGTGGTGGCGGTGCAGGAGATCCAGGACCTCACGGACCTCCTTTCGGAGCGCAACCAGGAACTGGAAAGCCAGAAAGAAGAACTGCAGAACCAATCGGAAGAGCTGGCCGAGCAGGCCGAGGAACTCCGGCTGCAGGCCGAAGAACTGCGGGAACAGAACGTGGAGTTGGAATTGCAGCAGCGCCGACTCCAGGAAGCCAACCGCCTGAAGGACGAATTTCTTTCCAACATGAGCCATGAGCTGCGAACGCCTCTCAATTCCATTCTGGCCCTGTCCCGTGTTCTGGACAACCGGCTGGGGGCCGATCTGTCGGAAGAGCACCGACGATTCCTGCATATCATCGAACGAAACGGCCGGGTCTTGCTGGGTCTCATCAACGACATCCTCGATCTGTCCAAGGTGGAGTCGGGAAACATGGACGTCTTTCCGGAGGCGGTGTCTGTGCCGGCCTTGGTGGAAACCGTGGTGGAAAATATCCGGCCCCTGGCGGACAAGAAGGGACTGGAGGTGAAGGTGAGCCTGGCTACCGAGCTGCCCACCGTGGAGACGGACGCCAAGAGGCTCTACCAGATTCTCCAGAACCTGGTGGGAAACGCCGTCAAGTTCACCGAGTCGGGCCATGTGGAAATCTCAGCGCGCCCGGACGGTGATCAGGTGGTGCTGGCGGTCCGGGACACGGGAATCGGCATCGCGGCCGAAGATCTTCCGCACATATTCGACAAATTCCGCCAGGCGGATGGGACCACCTCCCGCAGATTCGAAGGAACGGGCCTGGGCTTGGCCATTGCCAAGCGGCTTTCGGAGCTTCTCGGGGGGGATCTCGGGGCGGAAAGCCGGCCGGGCCAGGGATCGGTCTTCACGCTGCGACTGCCCGTGTCGTGGCAGGGAACAGGGCAGGTCATGGCCCCGGCCTCCTTGCAGCGCGTTTCCGAGGAGTCGGGCCCGGAGGTCGTGGTGGTCGAAGACGACGAGCAGGTGCGGGGCAACCTGGCAGGGTGGCTGAAAGAGGCGGGTTATTCCGTGCGGGGATTCGCTTCGGCCCAGGAGGCCCTGGAGGCCTGCCGGCGGAAGGCGCCGGCGGCCATCGTCATGGACGTGATCCTGCCCGGAATGGATGGATATGAAGCGCTGCGGCGCATGAGAAAGCAGCCGGAACTGAAGGATGTGGCGATCCTGATCATGTCTGCGGCGCGTGACGGGGGGACCGCCAAGCTGCTAGGCGCCGACGGATTCGTGGGAAAACCCTTGAAGCGGGAACGTTTGCTGAGTTGCCTGCGGAGCGTGCTGCAAGGCCGCGGCAAGGATTTCGATCCCGCGGCGAAACGCCTGCTGGTGGTGGAAGACAACGAGACGGCCGTGTTGCATCTGTGTTCCATTCTGGAGAGTGCGGGCTATCGGCCGGATGTGGCCCGTACGTGTGCAGAGGCCCTGGATTATGTGGACCGGGTCCGCCCGGATGGGATCATTCTGGACCTCATGATGCCCGATGTGAGCGGCCTGGATCTGCTGGAGCGGATCCGCCAGCGCAGCGATCTGCAAGAGGTGCCCGTGCTGGTCCTGACCGCCAAGGAACTTACCGCCCAGGATTGGGAGCGGCTCGAGAGCAACCACATCTTCCAATTGATCCCAAAGGGGGATGTGGATGGCACGGAACTTCTGGAAAAGATCCGAACCATGCTTTCGGGGCCGGAGAAGAAGGTGGAGGGGGCCGCTGCCCAAGGGGCGGTCAACCGCCAAACGGCCCGGGACCGTTCTTCCCGGCCCAGGATCCTGGTGGTGGAGGACAATCCGGACAATCGCGTCCTGTTCCACGCCATCTTGGATGAGCACTACGAGGTGCGGGACGCGGAAAACGGTCGCGAGGGCTTGCGGCTCATCGGCCAATGGCGTCCGGACCTGGTCTTGCTGGACATGTCCCTTCCGGAGATGAGCGGCTATGAGGTGGCCCGGCGGGTGAAAGCGGATCCCAACGTCCGGACCATCCCGCTCATCGCCGTTACGGCCCATGCCATGCCGGCGGATCGAAGGAAGAGCCGGGAGGCGGGTTGTGACGATCACCTGTCCAAGCCCTTCCAGGTGGAGGAACTGTTGGCGCTCGTGGGCCGATGGCTGCGTTCCGGAGCCCGGCCTGAAGGAGAAACGCCCGACCGGAACTTGTGAGTGCAGCGTCCATGCCGTTAACGGAAGGCGGCATCCAGGGTATCATTTGAAAGAGGACCTGGGCGAGGCAGGAAGCAATGGACAATGGGGATTGAAAAGGGATCAACGGAGACGGAAAATGACGGACCTGGCCAAACGTTTTCATGAGGAATTGGGCATTCGGATTTCCGCCTGCTACGAGGCGCTGCTCCAACACCACAACAGCCATCTTTCTTCCGATCCCCTCACCGAACCCGGTTGGATCCCGGGCCTGGGGAACGCCGATTTCGCCATCGGAACCACCCAGACCTTCCGGTCCCTTTTCCCGGACTTTCCCCACCACTGGATTGTGGTCGGCTACGGGGGAAAGAAGCTCATGGAAAAGATCGGGGAAGAGATCGACGTCTACATAGCCCTGGACGTCAACGACGACAGCGTCCATCGGGTGGATTCGCTGGGCAAACAGAGTCCGGAGGCGCCGCACTTCCGGCAATGGCTGGCCCATCAGCTCGCACGAGCCCTGTGGGAACGCACCCACAGAACCCATCTTTTCGTGCTTGGGGCCCGATCAGAAAAGGCGATCCAGGATGTGCGGGAACGATTGGTGGCCCTGCATCGGCAAAAGGCCCTGGAACTGGAATCTTTGGTGGTGCTCCGGCGGGGGGATTCGGGAGAGCTGAAAATAGAACACGTGCAGCATGTCGGCATCCGCGAGGCGGCCGCCGGAGGGGTGGCCGGATTCCTGTTGGGGGCGCTCTTTCTCCACCCGCTTTTGGGGGCTGCCATCGGCACCGTGGCGGGGGCCGCGGTGGGCGAAGAGGCGTTTCCCCTGAGCCACGTGGGCCTGGAGGACGATTTCATCAGGGAGCTGGCCTGCACGGTGCTTCCCGGCACCTGGGCGCTGTTGGTGGTGGCCCAGCATCTCAAGGTGGATCTTCTGGGAAGGGATCTGAAGCAGGTGGGGGTGACGGTGCTGACCACGTCTTTGAGCCGCCGGGGAGAAGAGCGGCTCCGCCAGGTCCTGGAGGGCGAAGGCGACGGGTGAGGTCTCCCACGACGGTCCATTGGGAGAAAGCGGCGGGGAAGGGGGCTCGCCCCTGCGAGGCGGAGCCCTTCCTTATTCCCGGGGCTGTACCAGGGATCAACCTCCCGCGAAAGGCTGGGGGGAGGAGGCGTCGTCGACGCAATTTTTGAGCTCTTCTGGATCGGCGTTCTTGGCATCTTTCAGGGCGTTGGCAGGGCAGATGAATTCGTTCCCGGCGCGGTCCTTGACCCAGACGAACTGCTGACGGCTTTTGGGTTCATTCACATCGCTCATGATGCTTCTCCTGTTTGAAGGGTTGGCAATAAGGACTTTCTTGGAACAGCTGAACTGAGAAAAAGGCAACGACCCGCCCGCCAGGGGACAATGCTCAGAAAAGACCAGTCAAATACCAGGTCTCAAGGGGTATGGACGGAGCGATGCGCATTCTTCTCTTTGCCGGCAAAGGCGGTGTGGGCAAGACCAGTGTGGCCGCGGGAACCGGGATCCTTCTGGCGGAAAGGGGGCTCAAGACCCTGGTCATGTCCCTGGATCCCGCCCACAGCCTGAGCGATGCCTTCGATCTGGACAAGCGCCTCATGGACGTGAATCGGGGCCGGCCGGTGGCCGTGGCCGATCGGCTATGGATCCAGGAACTGGACGTGCATGAGGAGATCGAAAAGCATTGGGGGGAGGTGCATCAATATCTGAGTCTGTTGCTCAACGTTTCCGGGCTGGACCAGGTGCTGGCGGAAGAATTGGCCATCCTGCCCGGCATGGAGGAGGTGAGCGCGCTTCTCCACGTGAACCGCTATGCCCGGGACCGGGCCTACGACGTTCTAATCCTGGACTGTGCCCCCACGGCGGAATCCATCCGCTTTGTGAGCGTCCCCAAGGCCCTGGAATGGTACATGGAAAAGATCTTCCGCATGGAACGGACCCTTTTCCGCGTGGCGCGCCCGATGGTCCGGCGCGTCTCGGACGTTCCCCTTCCCGAAGACGCCTACTTTGAATCCATCCAACGGCTCTTCCATCGGCTGCGCGGTGTGGACACCCTCCTGAGCGATTCCCGGACCACCTCCGTTCGGCTGGTGACCAATCTGGAAAAGATGGTCATCCGGGAGACCCAGAGAAGCTTCATGTTCTTTTCTCTGCACCAGTTGAACATCGACGCCATCATGGTCAATCGAGTGCTCCACCAGGAATCCGACGATCCCTTTGTCAAGTCCTGGGTCGAGCAGCAGCGATCCAACCTGCAATTGGTGACCGCAGCCTTTCAACCCCTTCCCGTGTTGCAGGCGCCCTACTACGAGCGGGAAACGCTGGGCTACGAGCGCCTGAAAGCGCTCGCCCGGGCCATCTACGGCGACACCCCGCCTCACCACGCCCTCTATCGGCACCAGCCCGTGAGCTACGCCTACGAAGACGGGCGCCCCAGGGTGCACATCCATTTTCCCTTTGTCAGTCGCCACGAGATCCAGCTCACCAAGGTGGGCGACGAACTGATCATCCGCATGGGAGCCTTCAAGAAAAAACTGGTGCTGCCCCGCGCCTTCGCCAGGCTCGAGCCGGAGAAGGCGCGGCTGGAGGAGGACACCTTGACCATCACTTTCGGAGGGGATCATGGGCCCTGATGAAGAGCAAAAGAAAGGATCGGAGCATTCCGAAAGCCCTCGGTGCCACTGCCCCATGTGCCGCATGATGGATGCCCTGGGCGGGGCCAAGCACCGTGGCGGTCCCTTTTGGGACCATTGGACCAATGCGCGCATCGAGGTGCTGCGGGCCATGCGCAGCCTGATCGACGAGCGCATCGATCACCTGGAAAAGAAGAAATCGGGCGGGAAGGAAAAGAAGGCCACCAAGATCCAGGTGGAATAGACGGGAAGCCGGTTCGAAAAAGGCTTTCCGGATCAAGCGACCGAACGAATTGCCATGACCTGTGTGGCCGCCGGGCTTCCGGCCCGTGGAAAGAAGCCATCGCCATCCCGTGAGGCGGAATCGGATGGCCCCACGACGCCCGGACACTGGCCCGAAGGCCTTGCAGGGCTGCGGGGGGACAAATGCCTTCCTTCCCAGCCTTTTCACACGGCCTCTCAGCGCCCGATCTTGGGGTTGAGCTCCTCCCGCAGCCAGTCGGCGAACAGGTTGATGCCCACCACCAGCAGGATGAGGGCGGCGCCGGGGAAGACCACCATCCACCACATGCCGGCGTAGATGTAGTTCTTGCCGATGGAGATCATCATGCCCAGGCTGGGCTCAGTCAGCGGCACGCCCACCCCCAGAAAGCTCAGGGTGGCTTCCAACATGATGACCACGGCCAGGTCCACGGCCACCACCACCAGGATGGGCGGGATGGCGTTGGGCAGGACGTGGCGTGCCAGCAGCCGAAAATCCCGGGCTCCCGTGGCCTTGGCGGCCATCACATAGGCTTCTTCTTTGACCTCCAGCACGCTGCCGCGCATGGTGCGCGCGTAGCGCACCCAGTCGGCGATGGAGATGGCGGCGATCACCGTGCCCAGGCCGGTCTTTTTGAAGACGCCCAGCAAGAGGATGGCCAGGAGCGTGGTGGAAAAGGAAAAGACCGTGTCCGCCAGGCGCATGGCCAGCGCATCGATCCAACCGCCGTAGTAGCCGGCCACAAGGCCCATGAGCACACCGAAGGTGCCGGCGATGAGCACCACGCTGAAGCCCACGATGAGCGACGTGCGACAGCCGTAGATGATGGTGCTCAAGATGTCCCGGCCCTGGTCGTCGGTGCCCAGCACGAACGGGGCCTGCCCTCCCTCCATCCAGATGGGCGGCTTGAGGAAGTGTTCCAGGCTGACCTGCTCCAGATCATAGGGATTTTGCGGGGTGATCCAGGGGGCGCCCAAGGCCGCCACGATAAACAGAAGCAGGATCACGCTGCCGGCCACGGCGGGCGGATCGTGCAGAAAACTGTGCAACATCTTGGATCGGGTGCGCGGTTTAGTCATAGCGTATCTTGGGATTCAAGACGGCATAAAGGATATCCACCACCATGTTGATGGTGATGATGAGAAACGCCGCCAGCATGATGTAGGTGACGATCACCGGCTGGTCCGTCTCATAGATGGACTGGAGCAGCAGGTTGCCCATGCCGGGCCACTGGAAGATGGTCTCAGTGACGATGGAAAAGGCGATGAGCTCTCCGAACTGAAGGCCCGCCATGGTGACCACGGGGATCAGCACATTGCGCAGGGCGTGCTTGACGATCACCTTGCCCGGCGGCAGCCCCTTGGCCCAGGCGGTCTTGATGTATTCTTCCGCCAGCACCTCGCGCATGCCGGCTCGGGTGAGCCGCAGCAGCACCGCCAGCTGATACATGGCCAGGGTGGTGGCGGGAAGCACCAGATGTCGGAGGCCGTCGGCGGTGAGCAAGCCGGTGCGCCAGAAGCCGATCTGCACCGTTTCTCCGCGGCCGAAGGGCGGCAGAATGCCGATGTAGACGGCGAAGATCATGATGAGCAGCACGCCGGTGAGGAAGGTGGGCACCGAGATGCCGCCGAGAGATCCGGCCATGATGAGGCGACTGGGCCAGGAGGAGGGGTTGAGGCTCACGGCGACCCCCAGGCCGATGCCCAGGGTCAGGGCAATGAGCATGGCCGCGCAGGCCAGCTCGAAGGTGGCCGGAAAGCGTTCCAGGATGAGCCCCAGGGCCGGCACCCGGCTCACGTAGGACTTGCCGAAGTTGCCGTGCAGCGCGTTCCAGATGAAGCGCCCGTACTGCACGTAGGTGGGTTGATCCAGGCCGAAGGCGCGCCGCACCTCTTGGATCTCCTGCTGGGTTGCGTACTTTCCGGCCATGGTCAGGACCGGATCGCCCAGGTAGCGAAAGATGATGAAACAGATCATGGAGACGGCCAGCAAAACGACCACGCCTTGAACCAAGCGTCTGAGGATGTAAGTGGTCATAGATCGCTTTCACGGTTTCGGGTGTGGTGTGCCGGTGCCCCGGGCGGGGCGGCGCGGCCGCCCTACCGCGGGGGCTTTCGGGGATCCACCGGCTGAAAAAAGCCCTACTTCACACCGATTTCCTTGTACACTATCCAACGGTCCGGACGAGGCTGGAAGACGATGCCTTTGCCCTTTTGCATGGCGTACAGGTCTTCCTGGTAATGGAGTGGGATCCAGACGATCTTTTCTTCCATGGCGTACCGGTTGAGCTCTTCCAGGGCCTTCTTGCGCTGAGCCGGGTCCACCATATCGGCGGTGGCCTCGAGCATCTGGTCCAGCTTGGGATCGCTGTAGGAGGCGCCGTTCAGGCCGCCGAAGCCCGCGGCGTCATCGCGGGTGTGAGCCAGCTTGAAGTAGGTGCGGCCCATGTCGAAGGTCCCGTCGAACCAGCCGATCAGGTAGAACTGGAGCTTCCCTTCGGCCACCTCCGGGAAGAAGATGGATTTGGGTTTCACGTCCAGTTTGACCTTGATCCCCACCTTGGCCAGGTACTTGGCCACCGCCTCGGCGATCTTTTCGTCCTGGACGTACCGGTCGTTGGGACCGGTCAAGGTGATTTCAAAGCCGTTCTCGTAGCCTGCTTCTTTGAGCAGCTTCTTGGCGCCTTCCGGATCGTAGGGCAGGCGCTGGATGGCGGCGTTGTAGCCGATGGTGGGAGGATCGGGGATCTGGGCCGCCGGGGTGGCGTGGCCGCGCATCACCTTCTGGATGATCTCATCCTCGTTGATGGCCATGTACATGGCCTTACGCACGCGAATGTCGGACCAGGGATCCCCCGGCTTGTTGCCCAGAGCCAGGAAGATGGACCGGCGGGCCGGGCGGCTGATGACTTGCAGCTTGGGGTTGGCCTGGATCTTGTCGAAGAGCTCCACCGGGACGCCGGTCATGATGTCCGCCTGGCCGGAGACCAGCGCGGCGAAACGGGTGGAAGCCTCCGTGATGGGACGCACCTCCACCTTCTTGATGGCGGGGGCCCCTTCCCAGTAGTTTTCGTTGGCCTCCATGCGTACGTAAGAGCCCTTGACCCATTCCACCAGCTTGTAGGCGCCGGTGCCGATGGGATGGATCATGACGTCGCCCGGGTCGCGCTTCTCGGTGGATTCTTTGTCCATGATGAAGATCTGGTGCAGGTTGTTGGCGAACCAGGGGATGGGCTTCTTGGTTTTGATCTCCACGGTGTAGTCATCGAGGATGCGGATGGAATCGATGGACTTGCCCGTGTTCAAAAATTCGGACACTTCCGGGTTTTTCAGCCGTTCGAAGGTGAACTTCACGTCTTGAGCGGTGAAGGGGTTGCCGTTGTGAAAGGTGACCCCCTTGCGCAGGTAGAACCGCCAGGTCAAGAGATCCGGATGCTCCCACCGCTCCGCCAGGGCCGGCATCAACTTGCCGTCCGGGCCCTTGCGCTGCAAGAGGCCGTCGAAGAAATTGGCCATGAAGGACAGGCCGGCATCGGAGTCGTCTCCGTGCGGGTTCATCATGCGCGGCGGCGTGTCCACCGCCGCCACCAGCGAGGTTTCCGCCGCGGCCGGCGCCGCCGCCAGAAGCCCCAGCGTCATGAGGCCGACCAAAAGCATCGCCATCTTGCTCTTCATCGCTGCTCCCCCTTTCTTTCGTTGAAAGTTGACCCTATGTGTCTTGCCGCGATCGGCCCCCCATGGCCCCGACCGCGGCCTCACCCCCCGCAGGGATCATCAGGTGCTCAGCTGTGGAGAAAACACCGGACCTGATGATCGCCGGCCAAAGTCTTGAGTGGCGGGCGCTCCTTGTCGCAGATGTCCAGGCGCTTGGGGCAGCGCGGATGAAAATGGCAGCCCGCCGGTGGATGGATGGGACTGGGCACATCGCCCTGGAGCAGGATCCTGTGGCGGGTGGCCTTGGGATTCGGAACGGGCACGGCGGAAAGCAGCGCTTCCGTGTAGGGGTGCTTGGGGTCGTTGTAGATCTGTTCGTAGGTGCCCATTTCCACGATCTTTCCCAGGTACATGACCGCCACCCGGTCGCAAATGTATTCCACCACGGCCAGATCGTGGGCGATCAGGATGTAGGAAAGCCCGAATTCGCGCTGCAGGTCCAGAAGCAGATTGATGATCTGGGCCTGGATCGACACGTCCAGGGCGGACACCGGCTCATCTCCGATGACGATCTTGGGGTCCAGGGCCAGGGCGCGGGCGATGCCGATGCGTTGCCGTTGACCGCCGGAGAATTCGTGGGGATAGCGGCGGCCGTGTTCGGGGGACAGCCCCACCTTTTCCAGCAGAAAAGCGATGCGTTCGCTGCGCTCGCGTCCCCGGTAGAGCCCGAAGGTGTCCAGGGGATCCGCCAGGATCTGGTTCACGGTCATGCGCGGGTTGAGCGACGAATAGGGGTCCTGGAAGACGATCTGCATCTCGCGGCGCAACCGGCGCAGCTCCTGGGCCTTCAGCCGGGTGATGTCCTGGCCGTTGTAGAGGATGCGCCCCGACGTGGTGGGGATCAGCCGAAGCACGCCCAGCCCGGTGGTCGTCTTGCCGCAGCCGCTTTCGCCCACAAGCCCGAGGGTTTCTCCTTGGCGCAGGGTGAAAGAAACGTCGTCCACCGCGTAAACATAACCCACCGTGCGGCCCAAGACGCCCCTTTTGATGGGAAAGTGAACCTTCAAGCCATCGACCTGGAGCAATGTCTTCACAGCGTTCCTCGACGGTCAGGACCCGTACAGATGGCAGCGCACCAGACGGTTCGATCCAAGATCCAGCAGTTCCGGTTCGCGTTCACGGCAAACCGCCGTGGCATGGGAACAGCGGGGCTCGAACCGGCAGCCGGGCGGCAGTTCCAGCAGTCCCGGCACCATGCCGGGGATCTCTTCCAGGTGCCGGCGTCCCTGCCGGGAGCGTTCTCCCAGCTTGGGGATGGATCGGAGCAGTCCCCGGGTGTAGGGGTGTTTGGGGTCTTCAAAGAGCGCCAGGGTGGGGGCCTGCTCCACCACCTTGCCCGCATACATCACCACCACCCGCTGGGCGACCTCGGCGATGACGCCCAGATCGTGGGTGATCATCATGACCGCGGTCTGGAAGTCTTCTTTGAGTTGGAGCATGAGGTCCAGGATCTGGGCCTGCACGGTCACATCCAGGGCCGTGGTGGGCTCGTCGGCGATGAGGATCTCCGGGTCGCAGGCCAGGGCCATGGCGATCATGGCGCGCTGGCGCATGCCGCCCGAAAGCTGATGGGGATATTCGCCCGCGCGCTTATGCGGGGCGGGAATCTGCACCTTTTCCAGCATGGCCACGGCCTGCTGCCAGGCCTCGCGGCGCTTCATGCCGCGATGGAGCTCAAACATCTCGGCGATCTGGTCCCCGATGGTGTAGACGGGATTGAGGGAGGTCATGGGTTCCTGGAAGATCATGGCGATGCGGTCCCCTCGAATCCGCCGCATGGCCGCCGGATCCAGGGTGGTCAGGTCCATGCCGTCGAACCAGATGTGCCCGCCCACGATCTTTCCGGGCGGCTCGGGGATGAGGCGCATGATGGATTGGGCGGTCACGCTTTTGCCGCAGCCGCTCTCTCCCACGACCCCCAGCACTTCCCCGCGGTCCAGATGAAAGGAGACGTCGTCCACGGCGCGCGCCACCCCCTCGAAGGTGGCAAAATGGGTCTTGAGATGCTGAATGTCCAAAAGGTGCGCGCTGTGCTGCATGGTCTTTCCCAGTGCGGGTTGGGATGCGTAAGTAAAATTTATACCATCCATGGGCCCCAATCACAAGGCGCGACCACCCGCGGGAGCCTTTGCGGCGGGAGGGAGGCCTGGGCGTGCGGGGGGAATCCTGGGGGCGGAGGAATTGTTGCCCGTTCCGTTCAAGTTTTCATCTTTCTTTTCCGATAGTTCCTTGTGAAGGGTCCGGCGCTTTCGCCCGCCCACCTGGAGGCGCCCCGGTTCGGTGGAACGGGGAGGCCGCCCGAAATGGCATGCAGCAAGAGACGAGGGAGACCATGGGCCTTTTTGCGAAATTGCGGCGTCATGCGGCGGTGGCCACGGGAAACTTCGCCGCCATGTTCCAAAAGGTGGAGATCCCGCCGCTTCCGGCGGCCGTGTCCCGGTTGGTGGCGGAGGCCAACAAGCCCGAACCCGACTTCGACGTGCTGGCGGAGCTCATCTCTTCCACCACGGGCCTTGCGGCCAAGGTCATCCAGACGGTCAATTCACCGCTCTACGGCCTGCAAAGACCCGTGACCAACGTTCGCCAGGCGGTCACCTTCCTGGGAATCCGAAACATCCGGAGCCTGGCCCTGGCCTATGCCACCATGTCGGCGCTGCCCTCCCCCCGGGATTCGCTCTTCGACGAAGAGGCCTTCTGGGCCGACTCGCTTCTGCACGCCCTCTTGGCCCGAGCCCTGTGTGCCAAGCGTTTCCAGGGCAGCGCGGAGGACGCCTTCACGGCGGGCCTGCTGGCCCACGTGGCCCTGCCGGTGCTGCTCACCGTCTGGGGGGACTACTATCGGCCCATCGTGAGCCGATGGGGGGAGGCCTCCGTGCGGCTTTCGGCCCTGGAACGGGGCCATTTCGGCTGGGACCACGCCCAGGCGGGGGCCTGGATCGTGCAATACTGGGAATTTCCCGAGGAACTGGTCTGCTATATCGGGGCCCACAACCTGGATCTGGACGATCTGGAGCGCTACGAGCTCCAGGAGACGGTGGCTCTTCCCCTGGCGGTGGCGGCCTTGGCGCCGAGCCTTCTCAAGACGGATCCGGAAAGGATTCGGGCCTTTCGGGAGTCCGCATGCCGGCGCCTCGGCCTGGATCCTGCCACCCTGGCCGCCCGACTGGAAGAGGTGAAGGATTCGTTTCATGCCCTCATGGGCCTTTTCGGGTTGCAGGTCCGGGGCGCGGAGCCCTACTTCCAGGCCCTGGAGACGGCGCAGGAGGCGGTGGAGGAGGTGGGGCATGCGTGCTAGAAACTTCCGTGTGGCGCCCGCCGGTCCTCAATCGGGACGACTGTTCCGGTTGGTGGCCTTTTTCGCTCGGTTCCAGCTTCGCATGGTGTTGCGCACCACGGCCCACATGGGCCTGGTGCTGGGCCTCTTCGTGGGATCTGCGGCCGTGACCTCCCTGGTCATCCTCACCCTGGGCGCCTACGCGGTGCGTCTGCCGTTTCTCTTCCCTCCCTTGGGGCCGTCGGCCTTCGTCCTGTTCCACACCCCCATGTCCGACCGGGCCTGTCCCCGCAACGTCCTGCTCTCCCACAGCCTGTCCGTGCTCTGCGGCGTGGGGATCCTGCGGGCCGTGGAATGGACCGGCCTCGGTTCCGTGTCGGCCTCCCCGGAAGCCTTTCGCACCATGTGGTTGGCTTCCGTGGTGCTGTCCCTGGGGGCCTCCGTGGCGGTGATGCTCGCTCTGGACTGCGTGCACCCGCCGGCAGCGGCTTCGGCCCTGATCGCCGCCATGGGCTACGTGTCGAACCCTGCGCAAATCATCGGCTTCATCTGTGCGGTGGTGTTGCTCACGGCCAACGCGGTCTTCTTCAACCGGGTGCTGGGAGGACTTCCCTATCCGCTGTGGCGGGCGGATCCCCGACTGGTGCGAAGCTACGGGGTGCTGGCCGGCATCCCCTCCGCCGGCACCGGCTACTGGCAGGAACTGGCCGCCACCATGATCACGGAACGGCGCGGGTCCTGACAGGCTGCGGTGCCTGCTGCCGCCGCAAGAGCCCCAGGCCCGGTCCTGCTTGTGGAGACGGCCGGCACAGTCTCTGGCCCATCCGGCTCAGTATTCAATGGGTACCACATCGCCCGAACTCGGGCGCAAAAGCCCGAGTCTCAATCCCTACCAACCACTATCTTTGTGCTATACCGAAAGGCGACGCGGCAATTCTCTGCCCGGAGCTGCTGAGGAGTGCCCGCCTCAGGCCCATTTTTCTTTTCTTGGCAGACTTTGGTCTCAATCTTTTTAGTGGAGCAGGCCCAACATGCTTTCCGAGGCGAGTGCCTCGGGGAAAAGGAGTACGATCGGGATCGGCGGCGACAGCTTCACCATCTTACCTATAGTCTTTGGGATGCGACGAATTTTCAAATCCCAAACAAAAAAGGACGCGAGCCTTTGGGCTGCGTCCTTTGCTTTCTGGTAGCGGGGGGAGGATTTGAACCTCCGACCTTCGGGTTATGAGCCCGACGAGCTACCTAACTGCTCCACCCCGCGCCAACGAGCACTGTTTATTAGCCCATCAGGTCGGGGAAGTCAAGGGGCAAGGATGGGCTTTTTGCGTCTTCTCAGTTCCAGGCGCGGGCGGTTCGCCCGGACGGCCGCCTGGTGCGGCGGGCGGGTCGGAAGTGCCCGGCGGCGGGCTTCTGATGCCGAGGCGGGCAGTAGTCTTCCAGGATACAGTAACTCAGGTGTTTGCCCAGGGTCCGCTTGAGGGCCGATTCCATGAAGCGGTCTTCGGCGCAGACGAAGGTGTAGGCCTCGCCGGTTTCGCAGACGCGGCCCGTGCGGCCCACCCGGTGAATATAGGCATCCACCGTGTCCGGAACGTCGAAGTTGATCACGTGAGACACCTTGCTCACGTCGATTCCCCGGGCGGCCACGTCGGTGGCCACCAGAACCCGGTAGCGGCCGCGGTGGAAGCCGTCCAGGGCGCGCTGGCGCTTGCCCTGGGTCATGTCCCCATTGAGGGCCACGGCCCGATGGCCGGCGTTGGCCAACTGCTTGGCCAGTGAGGTGGACCGGTGCTTGGTGCGCGTGAAGACGATCACACGGCCCCGGTCCAGACGGCCCAGGATGTCCTTGAGGAGGGCGCCTTTGCGGGAAGGGCCCACGGGGTAGAAGGTGTGGGTGATCGATTCCACGGGAGCCGTGGCGCCCACCTGGATCGTCCGGGGCTCGCGCATGATCGTCTTGCCCAGGGTCCGCATGGCCGACGGCATGGTGGCGGAAAAGAGCAGGGTCTGGCGCTGCACGGGAAGATGTTCCACGATCTTTCGGATGTCGGGCAGGAACCCCATGTCGAACATGCGGTCCGCTTCATCCAGCACCAGGACCTCCACGGAGCGCAGGTCCACGGTGCCCCGGTCCACATGATCCAGCAGACGGCCGGGACAGCAGACGGCGATGTCCACCCCGCGCCGGAGCGCCGCGATCTGGGGTTGGATCCCCACGCCTCCGTACAGGCTGATGACCCGAAGCCGCGTGTTTCGGCCCAGCTGTTCCAGGATGGTGCGGGTCTGTTCCGCCAGCTCCCGGGTGGGAGCCAGGATGAGGCCCCGCAGGGTGCCGCGGGGCCCCTTGAGGAGCTTCTGCAATAGGGGCAGGCCGAAGGCCGCCGTCTTTCCCGTGCCGGTCTGGGCCAGGCCGATGAGATCGCGACCTTGCAAGGCGTCCGGAAGGGCCTGGGCCTGAATGGGGGTGGGCGTGACAAAGCCCAATCGCTCAAGGTTCTTTTGAAAAACGGAATTCAGCTGGAAGTCCTTAAAATGACTCAATAGTAATCCTTTATAAAGGTTGAATTCGCGGTTGATCCCGCGGGGTGCGTCCTGGAGGCCCGAAGGAGGGCGGAGGGCGGAAGAATCCACCAAGTGGGCAGGTTCTTCTTGGGCGGGATGCGGATGCGCGCGTCCGGAGGGGATCGCGCAAAAAAACGCCCCCCGCGGGAAGCGGGGGGCGCCGTGGCGATCCGAAAGGCGTCTTACAGAACGGTCACGTTGGCGGCCGCCGGACCCTTGGGGCTTTGCTGGATGTCAAAGCTGACCCGGTCGCCTTCGTTGAGAGAGCGGAAGCCGTCGGCGTTGATAGCGGAATGGTGGACGAAGACGTCCGGACCATTGTCCTGCTCGATAAAGCCGAAACCCTTTTGATCGTTAAACCACTTCACAGTACCATTGTTCATAGCGACATTCTCCTGTCGTTTTGGATTTTCTCAAGTGTTTCAACTACTGGAGGATGTCACTTCGACGATCGAACTGGTCCTGCAGTGGAAACGGTGCCGGTTTTCTTGAAACGGCGTAACTTGAGATGTTGAAAAGCTAATGGCCTTGAGGCCCCATGGCAAGAGGGCGAGGAATGTTTTGTCCCGCGCCCCCGTCCCAGGGTCCTACAGGACGGTCACGTTGGCGGCCGCCGGACCCTTGGGGCTTTGCTGGATGTCAAAGCTGACCAGGTCGCCTTCGTTGAGAGATCGGAAGCCGTCGGCGTTGATAGCGGAATGGTGGACGAAGACGTCCGGACCATTATCCTGCTCGATAAAACCGAAACCCTTTTGATCGTTAAACCACTTCACAGTACCATTGTTCATAGCGACATTCTCCTGTCGTTTTGGATTTTCTCAAGTGTTTCAACTACTGGAGGATGTCACTTCGACGATCGAACTGGTCCTGCAGTGGAAACGGTGCCGGTTTTCTTGAAACGGGCCTGCTTGAGGTGACGCAAAGCTAACGGCATTCCGGCCCGATAGCAAGGGGAAAATGCGTTTTCGCCCAAAAAAGTTTTCCGGCACCCGGCTGAATCTTGAGTAACCATCCGCTATCACGTCTAAAATGGTGGAACCGTCACAGTATCCCCTTGGAACTGGGAACTCCCGTGCGTCTGGGATCCACCGAAGTGGCCTGGTCCAGCGCCCGCCCGCAAGCCTTGAACACCGCTTCCAGCATGTGGTGGGTGTTGTCCCCATAGGGCACATGGAGGTGCAACGTGGCGCCCGCGTGCACGCAGAAGGCCCGGAAGAATTCGGGCAGCAGCTCCGTTTCGAAGGCCCCCACCCGTTCCACCAGGGCGGGGGTCTGGAGGACCAAATAGGGGCGGTTGGGCAGATCCACCACCGCCTGGGCCAGGGCTTCGTCCATGGGAACGGACGCCTGGCCGTAGCGTCGGATCCCGGCCCGATCCCCCAGCGCCCGGCTGAAGGCCTGCCCCAGGCAGATGCCCACATCCTCCACGGTGTGATGGCCGTCCACGTCCAGATCCCCCTGGGCTCGGATGGTGAGATCGAAAAAGCCGTGGACGGCGAACAGGGTGAGCATGTGGTCGAAAAAGGCGATGCCGGTGTTCACCTCCGCCGATCCGCTCCCGTCCAGGTCCAACTGCACGGCGATGGCCGTCTCCTTCGTCTTCCGCTCGATAAAGGCGCTTCGCTTTCCTTCGCTCATTCCGTCTCCTTTTCATGACCGTCGCGCAGGGCCTGCTCCATCCATGGGGCGATCCAGCGGGTGGATCCCGCGCGGGAGCGGAACACCCCGATCCATTGCCTGAAGATTCTCCATCTCCAGGGTTCTCCAGGCTCACCTTGGCCCCACTTGCATTTCCCGTATCCTACAGTAAATTGGACGGGAACGCATCCCGGAAGCACAGCGGCCGTGGGCTCGGTCGGCTCCACCCGAAACGCTCATTCCGGTGCGCCCAACCGGCGACGGATCCAGATCGGCGCCCGCGCAGGGTGGGGAAGGGTTGGCCGAGCACGTGGAAACCGCGCTTCGGACCTCACGCCCGGTGCCTCCATCTCATTTTCACATCAACCCATGGCACGTAACCTTTCCACGGGGTATACGGAAAGCCGGTGCCCGGATCCGGTCCAATGAGCCGTTGCCCAGAACGGCATTGCCAAGCGGCATGCCACGCAGATGGAGGTGACAAGTCAATGAATCGGGAACCACTTCGGTTGTCTTTCACAGAGCCCAACCCGGGTGTGGACGAAAAGATCCGAGACCTGATGGAGGCCGTGGGGGGCATCCATGAGTCCACCTGGGTGCGCCAGATCATCCTGGCGGCCCTGAAGGCCGGACAGGAGAGCGCTTCGGCCCTGGACCTCAAGGTCATGAACACCACCTTGAAGGAGATGCGCTTTACGGCCAAGGTCTTCGGCCCCTACCGCGGGGTTCGGAAGGTGACGGTGTTCGGTTCGGCCCGAACCACTCCCGAGGAGCCGGCGTACCAGATGGCCGCCGCCTTCGGCCGCCTTCTGGCCCAGGCCGGATTCATGGTGATCACCGGCGGCGGCCCCGGCATCATGCAGGCGGTCAACGAAGGGGCCGGGCCCGAGCATTCCTTCGGCGTCACCATTCGTCTCCCCTTTGAGCAGTCCCCCAATCCCGTCCTGGCAAACAGCCCGCGGGTGATCCACTACAAATACTTCTTCAACCGGAAGGTGGCCTTCTTGAAGGAAGCGGACGCGGTGGCGCTCTTTCCGGGAGGCTTTGGAACCCTGGACGAGGCCATGGAGGCCCTGACCCTGCTGCAGACGGGCAAACGCAATCCCATGCCCCTGGTGCTCATCGATCCGCCCGAGGGCGACTACTGGCTCCGGTGGATGCACTTTCTCAAGGAAAACCTGCTGGAACGAAGCCTCATCAGCGACTCCGACTTCCATCTCTTCCACCGGGTGACGTCGCCCGAGGCGGCCGTGGCCTATATCCGGGACTTTTATCGGCGTTACCACAGCCTGCGGTATGTGGGGAACGTTCTGGTGGTGCGCCTGACGGATCCGGTGCCCGCCTCGGCCGTGGATCAATGGAACCGGGAGTTTTCCCACATCCTCGTGCCCGGCGGGTCCATCCGGGCTGGGAAGGCACTGGAAGAGGAGGCGGATGAGCCCGAGGTGATGCACTTGCCGCGGCTCTTGGTGGATTTCAATCGCAGGGATTTCGGTCGGCTTCGTCAGCTCATCGACGCCGTCAACGGCGCCTGAGGCGAGAAGGGGGGCGGGTTCCGAACCCGCCCCTGTGGAGGCGATCGGAAAGTGCTATGGGAGCCACCAGGTGCCGTGGTATTTCAACGCGTTGGAAATCACCCCAAACACCGAAAGGCCATGATCGGACAGGTCCCCGGGGGCGGATGGAGGATGGCTGGCTTGACCGCGCGAGGCCCCTGTGCCAAAGTGCTGATCCAAAAACCAAAAGGGAATGCACCGGAAGGTCCCATGGTGGCTCACATTCTCTCTTGATGCCAGGATCTCTCCTCCGCCGGGAAAGGACGTTCCATGGAAGCGTTGGACTGGCTCAGATGGCATTTCACGGTCTCAGGAGTGGAGACCTACTGGTTTCTCCCCCCTCTGGTCATGCTCTGCATCTCTTCGCTCACGTCCCTGGGCGGCGTGTCGGGGGCCTTTATACTCCTGCCGTTCCAGATGAGTGTGCTCGGTTACACGGCGCCGGGGGTGAGTGCCACCAACTTCGTCTATAACATCGTCTCCATCCCCGTGGGGGTGCTGCGCCATATCCGATCGGGCAGGCTTTGCTGGCCCCTTTTCTGGCTCCTCATGGGAAGCACCCTGCCGGGCGTCTTCCTGGGCTACTACATCCGTCTTGTCTATCTGCCCCAGCCGGGACGGTTCAAAATCTTTGTGGGGGTGGTCCTGGCCTACTTGGGCCTGCGGACTCTATGGAGCGCCTGCCAGGAAGCCAGAGACGGAAACACCGCGCCCAAGGCCCCGCCGTCCGGGCGGATCACCGGTGGGACGATCTCCCTCACACGCGGAACCGTTGTCTTTGGAGAACAGACCTACAGTTACCCCACGGTCCCCCTGGCCGTCATCTCCCTGGCCGTGGGGGTGATCGGGGGGGCTTACGGCATCGGGGGCGGAGCGCTCATGGCTCCTTTCATCATATCGGTACTCAATCTTCCCCCGTATGTGGTTTCGGGCGCCACCCTCTTTTCCACCTGGTGCACCTCCGTGGTGGCGGCCCTTTTCTATGCCTTCGGCCCCACCTTCGGCACCCAGGGGAGCACATCGCCCGACTGGCTTCTGGGGAGCCTTTTCGGCGCGGGGGGACTGTTGGGTATCTACCTGGGAGCGCGGCTCCAACAATTTGTGCCCGCCCTGGTCATCAAGATCATCTTGGCCGCTGCGGTGATTTTTGTGGCGTTCCGCTATCTGTACCCTCTTGTGAGCGGTTGACAATAGGCGGTGTGCCGGCCGGAAGCCATGGCGCCGTGCGGAGTTCCTGCCGGTCTCTTCTCCGCCTCAACCCGGCGGCTCCATCCGGACGCTGGGAAATTCACCTCTACTTGGCCGCAGACGGTAGGCTATAATTAAAAAAGATATCCTCCCATGGGATCGATCCCGTTCCGGAGAGGCGGGATCGCTATGGTTCAGGGCCGTCAATGGGCGGAACCGCCGGCGCTCTTGCCGGGGGAGTCATCACCGGCCGTGCGCCACGGACTGTGGATCACAGAGAGCGACTTTATCAACGGCTTTGAAAGATGAGAGAGGAGGATCAGCCATGTTCAAGAAAATCCTTTTTCCAGTGGATTTATCGGATGTATCTCCCCAAGTCGTTCCCGTGGTGCGAGAGATGGCCTCCCGGTTTGACGCCCAGGTGCACGTGCTCTTTGTGGCCCGGGTCTTCGAACATCTGGGAAGCCTTTATGTCCCCCGTCCCTCCATCAGAAAGTTTGAATCGGAAATCCTGGAGGGAGCCGAAAAAAAGCTGGACGAGTTTGTGACGGAAGAGCTTGAGGGGGTGGACGTGGTGTCCCGAGTGGTTTCGGGGGACCCGGCGGAAGAGATCCTGCGATACGCAGACGGTTCCCAGGTGGATCTCATCATCATGGGAACCCACGGCCGCAAGGGGCTGGAACGGGTCATCTTCGGCAGCGTGGCGGAACGGGTGGTCAAGGGGGCGTCCATCCCGGTGCTGACCGTTAATCCCTACAAAGAGGCGAACAGCGAGGCGTGATCGGCGTTTCATCTTTCTGGGCTCCGGCAGGTTTCCCAGAGGCTCTCCAGGTGCTTTCTTTCCCCGTTCCCTTTCCTTCCCAGTGGGATGCCTGCGATCGCCCATGGCAGCCGTGGTCCCCCTGAATCGTGCTCCCTGGATGCGGACTCTGCACGCGTCTCTTGCCGAGGATCGCGGATGACGGGTTCCGGCTTTTTTCCCACTTGGCTCCAAACCGGGATTGGAAGGGGCCTGTGAGGACGAGGAATGTGCTTTGCCAAGGAGGGGCGGGGATGGAAAAGAAGCGGATTTTGGCAGCGGTGGACGGGTCCCCATGGTCCCACCTGGTGGTTCAGTATGTGATCCGGATGGTGGATCCCGGGATGCTGGAGATCGTTTTGTTTCACGTGAGTTCTCCGATTCCGGAAAGTTTCTGGGATCTGGAGAAAAGCCCGGCGTTCCGGGGCCGCCTGGCCCCGGTGGCCGCTTGGGAAGCGGCGCAGAAACAGGCGGTGGAGGACTTCATGGAGGCGGCCACCGCGTCCCTGAGGCAGGCGGGGGTGCCGGATGAATCCGTGCGGGTCGTGGTCCGGCGCCGGGAGGTGGGCATTTCCCGGGACCTGGCCTTGGAGGCCCATCAGGGCTATGACGCGGTGGTGGTGGGACGGCGCGGCGTGAGCGACGTCAAGGACCTGATTCTGGGAAGTGTGGCCACCAAGCTGCTGGGCCGGGTGGTGGAGGTGCCCCTCTGGATCGTGGGGGAGGCCGGGAGCCCCGACGGCGTTGTGGTGGCCTTGGACGCCTCCGACGCGGCCCTGCAAGCCGTCAATTTCACGGCTTCTCTCGTGGGGCCGAAACCGCGCCGGGTACTGCTGGTTCACGTCCTGCGCGGGATGGGCCCGGAGTCCCGAGAGATTCTAAAATCTTTCTCTCCCGAGGCACAAAGGGATTGGCGGAAGCAAACGGAAGCGGAGATGGAACGCGCGGTGGCCCGAATGGATGCCGTCTTCGAGAGGGCCTCCACGATCCTGGAAGCGGAAGGGCTGCCCCGGCATCTGATCGAGACCAAAGTGATCACGGGTGCCACCAGCCGGGCGGTTGCCATCGTGCAAGCAGCCCGGCTCGGCGGCTATGAAACCGTGGTGGTGGGTCGGCGCGGTCTGAGCCGCGTGGAGGAATTTTTCATGGGCCGGGTGAGCAACAAGGTGGTCCAGCTGGCCAGGGACCGCACCGTGTGGGTGGTGAGTTGAGACCCGTTGGAACCGGCCCACCCAGGGCCTCGGCCGCCACCGGGATGGGTACTCACCCGGTGCGTTCGGAAAGCACCCTTTGCAGTTCCCGGGCCAGGTCTTCCAGGCGGTAGGGCTTGGCCACCACGCCGTAGAAACCGAATTCGTGGGGCCGGGCCATGATGGGGTCGCTGGAATAGCCGCTGGAGACGAGGGCGCGCACATCGGGGTCCAATTCCCGGAGCTTTTGCAAGGTGCGCCGACCGCCCATGCCGCCGGGAATGGTCAGATCCAGGATGACGGCGTCGTAGGGGTAGCCCGAAGCCAGGGCCTTTCGGTAAAGATCCACTGCTTCCTGGCCGTGACACGACGTGTCGCAGGTGAATCCCAGATGTTCCAACATCTGCGAGAGCACATCCCGCACCACGGGGTCGTCGTCCATGACGAGGATCCGGCCGGAACCGGCGGGAACAGAGGGTGACGAAGGGCCCGGATCCTCGTGCTCCCGGGCTTCCGCCACCGGAAGATAGACCGTGAAGGTTGTTCCCTGTCCCACAGCGGACTGAACCGCCAGGTGTCCCCCGTGTTTTTTCACGATGGAATAGGCGGTGGCCAACCCGAGGCCGCTTCCCTGGGGCTTGGTGGAGAAATAGGGATCGAAGATGGATTCCAGCTGCTCTTGGGGAATCCCACAGCCCGTGTCCCTGACCGAAAGGCACACGTAGCGGCCCGGAGCAAGGGGCAGGGGACCCGGTCGCTTGATCTCTTGGTTGCTCAGACAGAGGCGCACCACGCCCCCTTCATCCATGGCTTGGTGGGCGTTCAAAACCAGGTTTTGCACCACCTGTGCCATCTGGCCCGCGTCGAATTCCGTCATCCAAAGGTTCTCGTCCGCTGAGAATTCGCATTCCGTGGCCGTTCCGCGCAGGGTGAAGACGGCGGATTCCCGGATCACGTCCGAAAGACTGCCTGTGGTTTTCACCGGGCTGCCGCCTTTGGAAAAGGTGAGCAGTTGACGGGTGAGATCCTGGGCCCGAAGGCAGCCCCGTTCCAGCTCTTCCAAACGGCTCTCGATGGGAGCTCCCACGGCCGATGCCTGTCTGATCAAGGACACATAGCCCAGGATGCCGGTGAGGATGTTGTTGAAATCATGAGCGATGCCGCCGGCCAATACGCCGAGGGACTCCAGCTTCTGGGCCTTCATGCGCTCGGATTCCGCCGCTTTGCGCTCCGAGATATCGCGCATTGAGCTCCAGATGGAATCCGGACGCCCCTGCTCGTCCTGGTGGAGGTAAAGACGTACCTCCACGTCCAAAAGGGTTCCGTCCTTTCGGCGAAGCTGCTTTTCGAAAAGATCGGAAAACCCCCGTTCCAGGACCTGCTCCCGGAGGGTGCGCTCCATCACGTCGCGCCAGCGCTCGGGCGTCAGGTCCCGGCAGGAAAGGCCCACCACCTCTTCCGGGCGGTCGTAGCCCAGCATCCTGGCAAAGGGAGTGTTGCATTGGAGGATCTTCTGCTGGAAATCCAACCGGGCGTAGCCGTCCAGGCTCCTTTCATAGAGTTCCCGGTAGTGCCGCTCCGAAGTTTTCAGACGCGCTTCGGCGCGCTTGCGTTCCCGTAGTTCTTCCAAGAGCCTGCGGTTGGCTTCGGTTAGTTCCTGCGTCTGCTGTCGGACCCGCTGCTCCAAGGCATGGCGGGCTTCGAAGATTTCCTTATCCAGGTGATGGCGGGCGATCATGGCCCCCAGCATGTCTGCGGCGATCTGGAGGGCTTCGATTTCCGCTCGGTCCCAAGCCCGCTCCCGAACGCAGTCGTCGAAGCCGATGAACCCCCACCAATCGTTGTGGACGAAGATGGGCGTCACGACCAGGGAGAGGATCCCCTGGGCCTGGAGGATGGGCTGTTCCGAGGGCGGAAAATCGCAGATCCGCCCGAAGACCGGTTCCCCCTTTTCCATGAGCTGTACCCACCGCGAGAAGCCTCCCGCGTGCCAGGGAAAATTCTGGAGATCCGGGTTGTGGATCTGCGGCTCAATGCCCGGCGCGGCCCACTCGTACCGCTGGCTGGTGAGAAATCTTCCTTCCTCGTCCAGGTGGTTCTGAAAGATGTAGACGCGGCTGACGGCGGTGGCTTCCCCCAACTTCCGCAAAATGGATTCCATGGAGACGCTCGAAAGGGAGCTGCGCAGAAAGTGTTGGGCCGCGAAGGCCACGGCCTCCAGGATCGCATCCCTTTTCAGGAGGGCTTCTTCCGCAGCCTTTCGTTCCGTAATATCAAACAGGACGCCATGAAAGCTGGAGGATCCGTCCGGTTCCCGGGACACCGAGGCCTCGTCCCAAAACCATCGACTCCGCCCGTCGGTGCCCACCAACCGGTATTCGCACCGAATGGGGCGCCCTTCCCGGCGGGCCCGGTGCCGGATCTCTAGAACCCGGTCCAGATCGTCCGGATGGATGCATTCTTCCAGGAAATCTCCGCCGGCGGACGATTCCGCCAAGCGGCAGGACAGGAAGGAATCCGCCTGGGGGCTGACGTAGAAAACTTGCCGGGCGCCTTCCAGGCGTTCCTGGTAGACGATGGCGGGGATCTTTTCCACCAGATTCTTGTAGGACGCTGCATTGAGGGTGTGGGCGTGGTGAGCGGGAACCGGCTTTCGGGTATGCATGGGCAGGGGACCTCCCAACTGGATCTCCGGGGGTGTGTGGCTTCCATTCCCACCTATTGGCTGGGATAGAAAATGTCAAACTATATTTAACGGGATAGGGTTGTCATGTGAAAAATTTCAAGATAAGAGCCCCTTGTGCCGAAAAGGAGAGTGTGGACCTTAAGGCGGACACCGAAAGCGGGAGTGCCCATGGAGATCATCACGACGCACAAAAACGTGGATTTCGACGCCCTGGCCTCGGTGGTGGCGGCCCAGAAACTCTATCCCCAGGCCCGCATCGTCCTTCCCCGATCCGTCAACGCCAACGTGAAAGCCTTTCTTTCCATCCACAAAGATCTCTTCCAAGTCCTGTCGCCTCTGGAGGTTCCCCTGGACGCCGTCAAACGGCTCATCGTGGTGGACGCCAAGCGCTGGGACCGCTTGGACTGCCTGGATTCCCTGCGCCAACGCCGGGACCTGGAGATCCACGTGTGGGATCACCATCCGGGGGAGACGGATCTGGAGGCCCAGGAATTTCGCTGGAACGACACGGGAGCGGCGGTGACCCTGCTGGTGGAGGAACTGGAGCAAGGGGGCGTGGACCTGGATCCGGTGCAGGCCACGCTCTTTTTGGCCGGCATCCATGAGGACACGGGACACCTGACCTTCCCGTGTACCCGGGCACGGGATGCCCGTGCAGCGGCTTTCCTGCTGGAAAAGAAGGCCGACCTCCACGTGATCCAAACGGCCCTACGACCCGGCTATGGGCCCCAGCATCGGGCCATCCTCACCCGCCTGCTGGAAACGGTGGTCCGCGACAAGATCTCCGGGTACACGGTGGCCTTCGCCCGGGCGGACGTGAAGGGCTATGTGCCGGACCTGGCGGCCGTGGTCACCATGCTCCGGGATGTGCTCAACTGCGACGCCGTTTTCGCTCTTTTCTGGGACGAACGGCGCAACCAGACCATCGTTATCGGTCGCAGCGATGCGGACACCCTGGACCTGGCCCAGGTGCTCCGGACCATGGGAGGCGGGGGGCGCCCCGAGGCCGCTTCCGCTGTGGTCAAGGCCGCCAAGCCCGCCGGGGTGGAGACGTGGCTTCGAGAGATTCTCAACCAGAACGGCAACGGTTATGTGAAGATCTTCGATCTCATGTCCTTTCCCGTCTTCACGGTGGCCCCCGAGGAGATCGCAGAAGACGTGCACGAGAAACTCCGCCGGCGGGGTCACACCGGAGCACCCGTGGTGGAAGGTGAACGCCTGGTGGGGATCATCTCCGTGCGGGATCTGGTCAAACTCACCCGCCCCAGTCAGCTCAAGGCTCCCGTGAAGGCCTACATGCGAAGGAGCGTGCGCACCATCGGCCCCCAATGCACCGTGACGGAAGCGCTGCGAATCATGGTCAAACACGACATCGGCCGCCTTCCGGTCCTGGAAGACGGCCGATTGGTGGGCATTGTCACCCGGTCCGACCTGATGCTCTACTACTACCAGCTGATCTAGGAGCTTGTGCCGCAATGGCCTTTCGGCCTTTTGTGGCTTTCTGACCAGTTGGAATTCCAAGGGTCGTGGTGCTTTTTGAATTCTCAGACACTCCTGTAGGAGGCTGTCTGACAATGGCCCCTTGGCCTTTCTGACAAATGCAATGCAACGGTGCTATGTGAGGTTTCTGAGCTTTGTAGGGGCGGGTTCGGAACCCGCCCCTATCTGTGGCATGGCAAGGCCGGCGGCACAAGCCCGCTTGAAAGTCTAAACCTTCCGGCCACACAAGAAGAGAGCAACTGGAGCGTTCTCGGACAAACCCCTGGTGCTGAAACGCCAGGCTGGCAGCGCGGCCGTGACCAGGCGTGTCCTGTGGGCCTGAAAACCAACAGCCTGTGCGCTTGGCGGGGCGGCCCGGGGGGGCGTCCCTTGAAAAGCCGTGCGCGGCGGGGTTTCCTTTCCAGAAGCTCGTTGCCGGAAAAGCTCCCGGGGGATCGGAAATCAGCGGATCGCCCCTGTGCACGCCGGCATCCAGGGCGGATGGGGGGCGGGCCCTTCAGAACTTCACGGTCTTGATAATCGATTCGTACTCTTGGACCTCCTCCGGAGAGAGTTCGCGCCGGAGGAGTTTTTTGTGGACGAGAATGGGACACTTCTCGTGCAAGGCCAAAGCCACGGCATCGCTGGGGCGGCTGTCGAAAACCATCTCCTCCCCATCGATCTCCGTTACGATCCGCGCATAGTAGGTGTTTTCCTTCATGGTATGGATCTCCACCCGATGGAAGTGCACCCCCGCCCTTTCCAGAATGGTCAGGTAGGTGTCGTGTGTCAGCGGGCGCCTGGGCTCCACAAGACCCTTTTCCTTGGCGATGGCCGTGATCTCGCTGTCCCCCACGAACATCAGGAAGTAGTAGTCGGCGTTTTCCGATTCCTTCAGGATGACCATGTTGCCCTCTTGCCGATCGGTCTTGATGTAGACTTCGTTGGCCACGATGAAATCGCTGTTTTCCATCCGATCACCTCCTCATGGGGTTCCCGCCCTTGGCGGGTTCTCATTCTTCCTGTCTTGGGATTATAAGGACAAGAGCCATCCCTGGTAAATCGTAAATCGCCGACGGCAAGGCGGAAGACTCGGCAATTGCTCCCAACTTTTTTCAGGGGTAGGGCTCCGAGAGACCGCCGAAAGGGATGCGGGCGGCGCCTTTCGGCCGGAACATGCCCTCCCCAAGGACACTTCACGCCCACCTGAAACGTTCCATCAGGGATCGAGGGCGTGTGCGGTCCTTATCGGAGAAGGGGCCATTGACATGACTGGTAAGTGGTTCTAAATGCAGAAAGCGAAAAAGGTCTGTCAGTGGAACATCCGGATATCAAGTGAAGTGCATCTTGAGGTGATGAATCAGCATGCGCATCTGTTTTCCCGTAGCCAAAGGGCAGGGGTGGGAGAGCCCCGTATATGGTCACTTCGGATCGGCGCCGGCCTTTATGATCGTGGACACGGAAAGCGGGCAATTGGAAGAGGTGGAAAACGCGGACTTGCATCACGCCCACGGCATGTGCCAGCCGCTGAAGGCCCTGGGAGGTCGTCCGGTGGACGGTGTGGCGGTGGGAGGCATCGGGATGGGTGCCCTCATGAAGCTTCAGGCCCAGGGGATCACGGTTTATCGCGCGGTGGAAGGGACCGTGAAGGACAACCTGGAGATGCTCCGCGACGGGAAGCTGCCGGTTTTCTCGGCGGATTGGACCTGTGCCGGTCACGGGCACGCCGGGGGATGTTCCCATCACTGACCCCGAACGGCTCGTGGAAGGCTTCTTTTCTTTTGCGGGCGCCCCGAGGAAATGGGGCCCCGTTGTTTCCGGCAGACATTGGAATAACGTTTACGGCAAGGCCCGACCTGCGGGCCGGATCGGTTTTAAGGGGGAGATCATGCCAATCTACGAATATGTGTGCGATCGGTGCGGTGGGGTTTCGGAACACCTGGTCTTGGGGGATTCCGAGGTGCCGGCCTGTTCCCATTGCGGGAGCACGGCCCTTCGTAAGCTCTTGTCGGCTCCGTCGGCTGCTTCCGGGGTTCGCCCATCCGATCGGGTCGCAGGCCCCGGGGATACGGGATGTTGCGGTTCCAGTCCCGACGTCCAGGGCTGCGTTCCCGGATCTTGCTGCGGGAAGGCCTGATCCTTCAAGGGGCCTTCGAAAATTCAGTGGACCCGCCAGCGGGTACCTTCCGGCGTGTCTTCCAGTTGCACCCCCATGGCGGTGAGCTGGTCCCGGATCCGGTCCGCTTCTGCGAAGTCCTTGGCCTTGCGGGCCTGATCGCGTTTTGCGATCAGATCGTGCACCTGAGCTTCCGAAAGCCCCTTTTCCCGGATCTTGATCTGGCGGATCTGGCGCGAGAAGGCTTCCGGTGTGCGGGTGATGAGGCCCAAGACCTTTGCGTGCTCTTGGATGGTCTCGGCCGCCTGGCGGGCCAGGAAGGCAGCGGGGCCTTTGAGTTTCTTGCGGCCGAAGGAATCCAGAAAGCGCTGGAGGGCGCGCTGCACCTCGAACAGGTGTCCGATGGCCTGGGCCGTGTTGAAGTCGTTGTCCATGGCGTCCCGAAAGTGATCGGGGAGGTTCCGGGACTTTTCGAACAGGTCTTTGTCCTGCGCCATGAGCGCCTTTTCGTGGGGCGGATCGCCGCCCGTGTCGGGCGCCCGTCTGTCCGCGTCCTCCAACGTGGCGTAGAGACGCACCAAGGCCCGTTCGGTTTCGGCCAGGGCTTCGTCGGAAAAGTCCACAGGGCTTCGGTAGTGCTTGCTGATGACGAAGAGCCGCAGCGTCTCGGGGTGGACCGACTTCAGGATGTCCCGGATGGTGAAGAAGTTGCCCAGGGACTTGGACATCTTCTCGTTGTTGATGTTCACAAAGCCGTTGTGGACCCAGTAACGCACGAAGGGCACACCGAAGGCGGCTTCGCTCTGGGCGATTTCATTTTCGTGGTGGGGAAAGATGAGATCCTTGCCCCCGCCGTGCACGTCGAAGGTGGGGCCGAGAAACCGGTTGCCCATGGCCGAACATTCGATGTGCCACCCCGGGCGGCCCGGTCCCCAGGGGCTGTCCCAGGCCGGCTCGCCGGGCTTACTTCCCTTCCACAGCACAAAATCCAGAGGATTCTTCTTGTTCGGGTCCACCTCCACCCGCGCTCCGGCCATCATGTCTTCCAGGCTGCGGCCGGACAGCTTGCCGTATTCGGGGAATTTTTCCACGGAGAAGTAGACGTCCGATCCCGCCTGATAGGCGATGCCCTTTTCTTCCAGGCGGCGGATGATGTGGATCATCTGGTCGATGTTGTCCGTGGCCAGGGGCTCCAGGTCGGGTCGGAGGACGTCCAGGGCGTCCATGTCTTCATGGAAGGCTGCGATGTATCGGTCGGCGATGGTGCGATAATCCGTTCCTTCCTCATTGGCCCGCTTGATGATCTTGTCGTCGATGTCCGTGAAGTTGCGCACGTAGGTCACCTGGTAGCCCCGGTATTTCAGGTAGCGGTAGATCACGTCGAAGACGATGGCCGAACGGGCGTGGCCCACGTGGCACAGGTCGTAGACGGTGACGCCGCACACGTAGAGGCGCACCTTGCCGGGTTCCAGGGGCTGGAAGGATTCCCTTTTCTTGGTGAGCGTGTTGTAGACGGTCAGGGTCATGAAGCCGCTCCTTCATTTGCAAGTTTCCGTTGGCCGTAAACCGTGAAACGTATAGCGGGTGCAGGGATGCCTTGGCATGTCCCCCATCCTTTCCCCATCACCCATGGCAGGGTTCATGCACTGCTGTCCCGGCGCCCCGTGAGGACCGTTCAGGCGTCCGTTCAATGAGCACCACGGCATAGGCGGCGATGCCTTCCTTTCGGCCCACGAATCCAAGCCCTTCGGTGGTGGTGGCCTTGACGTTCACCGCCCCGGTGTCCAGGCCCATGGCGGCGGCGATCCGGGCGCACATCCGGGGGATGTGCGGGGCGAGCTTGGGCCGTTGGGCCACCACCACGCAGTCCGCGTTCACGGGACGATACCCGGCGCGGCGGACGAGCCGCGTGGATTCTTCCAGCAGCACCAGGCTGGAGATCCCGCGGTATCGGTCATCGGAATCGGGAAAATGGCGGCCGATGTCGCCCAGGGCCGCCGCACCCAGCAGGGCGTCGCAGACGGCGTGCACCAGGACGTCCGCGTCCGAATGGCCCAGAAGTCCACAGGAGTGGGGGACTTGGACGCCGCCCAGGACGAGGGGCCGTCCTTCGGTGAATCGGTGGACGTCGTAGCCCATTCCCACTCTCACGGGTTCCTGCCCTCCGCGTCTTCCATGGTTTTTGGCTCACGGATTACGTCTGAATGACCGGGTGGTGGTCCGCCCCGGGCGATTTCCTTCCAATACGCCGCGGCCCAGTGGAGATCTTCCGGGCAGGTGATCTTCACGTTGGTCCGTTCGCCTTCCACCACGGCCACGGAAACTCCACAGCGTTCCACCAGGGCCGCATCGTCCGTGGCCGAAAGGCCCTCTTGGAGCGTCCGGTCATAGGCTGCGGTCAGCACGTCCCGGCGAAAGACCTGCGGGGTCTGGACCAGCCAGACGCGGCGTCGGTTTAGGGTCGTTTCCACCAGGCCGTCGCGAACCAGCTTCACCGTGTCCACGGCGGGGCAGGCGCAAATGGCGGCCCCCGTCTTTTGGGCGCCCGCCAGGGTGCGTCGAAACAACTGGGGTGAGGCAAAGGGCCGCACTCCGTCGTGGATGCAGACCCACCGGCACCGGGAAGGCAGGGCGTCCAGGCCGTTGCGCACACTGTCCTGGCGTTCGCGGCCTCCCGCCACCACCCGCACGGGGCAAGGCGGGTTCACCGTCTCCACCAGGTCTTGGGCCCAAGCCACAAACGCCTGGGGTGCCACCACCACCGCGCCGCTCAAAAAGTCCAGCCGGTGCAGGATGTCCAGGGTCCGAGCGAGAAGGGGCTTTCCTTCCAGGTCGTGGAATTGCTTGGGGTGAGGCAATCCCATGCGCACGCCGCTTCCCGCGGCGGCTACGATCATCCACACCTGATCTGCTGGGCAATTGGTCGCGTCCGTGGTCCTGTGCTCCATCGGGATCCCCAGAAGGCTCTGTCCCGCCGGCGCGTTTGTCGCGCTAGCACCGTGGGTCGTCAAAAAAAGGGGATTGGAGGAGCGCGTAAGCCGGGTTCTGTTCCCGCCGCAGTGGGCGGGCCCCGATCATTCCTCTAGGCCCGACGTTGCCGTCGGGCTCCAGCAGCCGACCCGGGAGCCTCGGGCGGGCCACCCTCCAGCGCTCCCCTACTTGGCCTTGCTCCGGGTGGGGTTTACCAAGCTCCCGGTGTCACCACCGGGACTGGTGAGCTCTTACCTCACCGTTTCACCCTTACCGAGTCCTCCCCGGGGGAGAAGGCTCGGCGGTCTGTTTTCTGTGGCACTTTCCTGCTCGTCACCGAGACTGGGTGTTACCCAGCACCCTGCCCTGTGGAGCCCGGACTTTCCTCCCGTTGCACCCTGGGATGCAACCGGCGATCGGGTACGCTCCTCCAAATCCCCTGGAAAATTAGCAATAATTGGCGGGGAGTGCAAGGGACGGCAGTCGGTTCTTGGCAGGCCAATTCCAGGAGCGTGTCCGAGAACGCCTTGAGTGCTCCCTTGTTGGACGGACGGGAGCTTGGGGCACCCAGCCGGGGCCGTGCTGCCGGCCTGGCCATGCCGCAGTAGGGGCGGGTTTTGAACCCGCCCCACCAAGGCTGTCTGAGAATTCAAAAAGCACCACGCGGCCGGTGGATTTTCAACGGGTCAGAAAAGCCACAAAAGGGCGAGAGGCCATTGTCAGAAAGCCTCCTGGTCCGCGCGTCGGATGTTTCGGCGGGCCCAGTCGATGAGTTCCTCGTAGGTGGTTCCTTTGGGGAAAAAGGTCACCAGGCCCAGCTGTTTGAGCTGGTCCACGGCCGCCTCGTCAAAATATCCGCCGGCGGTCACCGCCACGGAATGGGCACCGTTTTCCTTGAGCAGGGCAAACAGCGTTCGGAAATCTTCCACCGACGCTCCGGGAAGGGTGGTGACGCCGATGTGGTCCACCGATTCCTGGAGGGCCGCGTTGACGATGGCCCGTGGGTCCTCGGATTCGGTGTAGATCACCTCGAAACCCGCCTCACTGAAGGCGCCCGCCAGTCGCATCAGGGCCTCTTGATGACCTTCTCCGAACTTGGCCATGAGGATTCGCACTTTCCGCTCACTCATATCTTCCCCCTTGGCTCTGTGGTGGTCCAACCAGGAAACCGGCCGGCAAGCGGCCGATCGCCTGTTGCCATCGATACGTTATCCCATCGGAATCGTGGATTCCATTGGCTTCATCTGGTGTCGGACGCCCGCACGGCGCATGGAAGCGCCGGCTGGGCCCCGCCCGGGCGGATCGTCGGTGGTCCCGAGTCCGAGGCGGGTGGGGAACGGCGGCACGGCGTGGGAGCGCTGGGTTTAGAGTCCTTCACGGACCTTGGTGTCAACTGCCCTGATACTTGAAGGAAATGGCGACCCGAGCCCGATAGGCGACCACCTTGCCTTCCTCCAGCTTCATGTCCAGCTTGGTGATTTCGGCCACCCTCAAATCCCGAAGCGATTTGGACGCTGTTTCCACAGCGTTTTTGGCCGCTTCTTCCCAGGACACGGTGCTGGTTCCCACCAGTTCGATGATCTTGTAGACGCTTTCCGCCATGGGTGCCCCCTTTCCGACCTGCCTGCCGTGCAGGTCCGCTCCATCCGCCGCGCGTGCCGCCCCTGGCCCGATCCGTCCCCCGGTTCCCTCCGCTGGCCCTTTTCTGCGGGAACCCGGCGACCGATCATGGTTAACGTACATATAACCGGGCCAGGACCGGAAACGTAGCCCAAACCCGGATCTCCTCAGAAAAGGCGCAGTTGCTGGGTGGAGCGATAGGGGCGCCCCAGGTGCTGGAAGGCCAACCGGGTGGCCACACGTCCCCGTGGAGTCTTTTTCAGAAAGCCCATTTGGATGAGGTACGGTTCGTAGACTTCTTCCAAGGTGTCCTTTTCTTCGGACACGGCCGCCGCCAGGGTTTCGATGCCCACCGGGCCGCCGTCGTACTTTTCGATGATGGTGGACAGGATCCGCCGGTCCATGCGATCGAATCCTTGTTCGTCCACGTCGAGCAACTTGAGGGCCGCGTCGGCCACGTCCCGGGTGATGACCCCTTCGGCCCGGACTTCCGCATAGTCGCGCACGCGGCGGAGCAGTCGGTTGGCGATCCGCGGGGTTCCCCGGGATCTCTTGGCGATTTCCTGGGCGCCGTGATCGTCGATGGCAATGTTCAGGATCCGGGCGGCTCGAACCACGATCTCTTTCAGGTCCTCCACCGGGTAGAATTCCAGGCGCAGGACCACGCCGAAGCGGTCCCGCAGGGGCGGAGACAGGAGGCCGGCTCGGGTGGTGGCCCCCACCAGGGTGAAGGGGGGAAGATCCAGCTTGATGGTGCGCGCTGAAGGGCCCTGGCCGATGATGATGTCCAGTTGGAAGTCTTCCATGGCCGGGTAAAGGATCTCTTCCACCACGTGGTTGAGCCGATGAATCTCATCGATGAAGAGAACCGAACGGGGTTCCAGGTTGGTGAGAATGGCCGCCAGGTCGCCGGGCCGTTCGATCACGGGCCCGGAGGTGGCCCGAAAGGGCACGCCCATCTCGTGGCTGATGATGGCCGCCAGGGATGTCTTTCCCAAGCCCGGGTGGCCGTGGAGCAGCACGTGATCCAAGGGTTCCGCGCGCTGGAGGGCGGCTTCCACGAAGATCTTCAGGTTTTCTTTGAGCTCATGCTGGCCCAGGTATTCGTCCAGGGATCGAGGCCGGAGGCTGTTGTCGAGCCCCAGATCTTCTTCCCGGGGGTGCGGTTCCACCAGTCGGTCCGTCATGTTGAAAGGATTCCCCCTTTGCCGTCACATGGCGCGTTGGGTGTGTGGGAGCTGGGGAAGGTGCCCTCACCAGACCTCTTCTCCCATCCCCCTTCTTGCGCCGGGTCCGTCAGCCCAGGCTCCGAAACGCTTCCCGCAAAAGGACCTCCAGCGACGGGGTTCCTTCCCGGTCGGCCAGGGCCTTTCGGGCCTCTTTCAGGGCCTTGGCGGCTTCCGTGGGCCGATATCCCAAATTGACCAGGGCCGAAAGGGCGTCGGCGTAGCCGTCGTCTCCAGGTGGAGATGGGGCGGGAGGCGCCTCCCGTTCGGGGACCTGCAGTTTCAGGCGGTCCTTCAGTTCGAGCAGGATGCGTTCCGCCGTCTTCTTGCCGATGCCCGGGATCTTTTGCAGGCGCTGGCGCTCCTGGAACTGCACCACGCGGCGCAGTTCGTCCGGCTGGATACCGGAAAGAATGGTCAGGGCCAGCCTGGGCCCCACGCCGGAGATGGCGATAAGAACCGTGAACATCTCCTTTTCTTCGGCGGTATGGAAGCCGAAAAGCTGCAGGGCGTCCTCCCGAACATGGGTGTGCACGTGAAGCGAGGCGGCCGCTCCCGTTTCCGGCAGGTGGTAAAAGGTGCTCAACGGGACCTGCACGCGGTAGCCCACACCGTGCACATCCACGATCACATGGTCCGGTGCCTTGTGGCGAAGGATCCCTTCCAGATGGGCGATCATCGCTGCTCCCCAACCTGCCGGCAAAGCGGCGACGTGCGCGAGTGCAGGTGACAGACGGCCACCGCCAGGGCGTCGGCGGCGTGGGAACTGAGCCGGCCCGTCACACGCAACAGGGTGCGCACCATCTGTTTCACCTGTTCCTTGTCCGC
The DNA here is from genome assembly GCF_900176285.1 of Desulfacinum hydrothermale DSM 13146. GTDB lineage: Bacteria > Desulfobacterota > Syntrophobacteria > Syntrophobacterales > DSM-9756 > Desulfacinum > Desulfacinum hydrothermale. The sequence goes on from NZ_FWXF01000001.1 coordinate 178,791, forward strand.
CTTTCCGAAACCGGCCACCGCCTGTTTGATCTGCAGAGCGCTGTATTCGAAGACCGGCAGGCCCGCCTGGACGCCGGCCACCACCGCCGCGCCGCGCGCCTGGCCCAGGATGAGGGCGCTTTTGGCGTTACGGGACATGAAGACGTCTTCCACGGCGCACTCATGGGGTGCCGTCTGTCGAATGAGGGCATCGATCCTGGCGAAGATGACCCCGAGCCGTTCGGGAAAGGGAAGGGAGCCCGGAACGGCAATGGTGCCGCTGGTCACGTGCACCAGTCGGTTTCCGTGGCCGTCCACCACGCCGTAGCCGGTGTGGCGGGATCCCGGGTCGATGCCCAGCACTCGAATCACAGACGGGGTTCCTTTGGTGGTTTCCATGTGGATTGCTACCCAGGCCGGCCACGGTTTTTCGCAGCCGCCGTTTACGCCACGGAATTGAGAATTTCGTCCGGAATGTCGAAGTTGGCGTAGGCATGCTGGACGTCGTCGTTGTCTTCCAGCATGTCTATGAGTCGAAGAAGCTGCTGGGCCGTCTTTTCGTCTTCGATCCGCACGGTGGTCTGGGGCACCATGGTCACTTCCGCCATCTCGTAGGCCAGGCCCTGTTCGTCGAAGGCCGCCTTCACCTTTTCGAAGTCGCCCACGGTGGTGACCACCTCGAATTGATCGTCCTGGTCCCGAATGTCCTCGGCGCCCGCCTCCAGTGCCACCTCCATGACCTCTTCTTCGCTCACCTTGTCCTTGCTGAAGACGATCAGGCCATGCTTGTCGAACATCCAGGCCACGCAACCGGCTTCGCCCAGGCTGCCTCCGTTTTTCGTAAAAATGTGACGCACTTCACTGGCCGCCCGGTTGCGGTTGTCCGTCATGGCCTCCACCAGGATGGCCACCCCGCCCGGGCCGTAACCTTCGTAGATGACCTCTTCGTAAGCCACCCCTTCCAGCTCGCCCGTGCCCTTCTTGATGGCCCGCTCGATGTTTTCCTTGGGCATGTTTTCGGCCTTGGCGGCGGCGATGGCCGCGCGCAGCCGCGGGTTGGCTTCCGGATCCCCGCCGCCCATGCGGGCCGCCACGGTGACTTCCTTGATGAGCTTGGTGAAGATCTTGCCCCGCTTGGCGTCCTGGGCGGCCTTCTTGTGACGAATGGTGCTCCACTTGGAATGCCCTGACATCTGTCGTTCCCCCCTTATGTTCACATCGCCTTGTATTTCATGGCGAGAATGTAGATTTCTTTGCTCTGCTTTCGGGATGCGTCCGGTTTGACCACCTTGACCCGTTGGAACCGGCGTTTGGTCTCCGCCACCAGGGCGTGAAAATCGCTCCCCTGGAAGATCTTGGAGCAGAAGTGCCCTCCGGGCCGGAGCAGCCGGCAGGCCAAGTCCAAGGCCCGTTCATAGAGCAATTCGGAACGGGCCGCATCGGCCACCTTGATTCCCGAGGTCTTGGGGGCCATGTCGCTCAGGACCACGTCAAACGGCGCGTAGTCCCGCAACATCGCCTCCGTGTCTTCCTCGAAGATGTCCCTTTGGAAGGTGATCACGTGGGAAGGAAAAGGGTGGGCAATGGGTTGAAGATCAACGCCCACCACCACTCCTTTTGGACCGACCACCCGCTCGGTGAACTGGATCCACGAACCGGGGGCCGCCCCCAGGTCCAAAACCCGCTGCCCGGGCTTGAGGATCCGGTGCTTCTTCTGGATCTGTTCCAGCTTGTAGATGGCGCGAGCAAGATAGCGTTCCTTCTTGGCTCGGTGAAAGTAGTGGTCCCGGTATGGATGTGACATGGATTAACCGCCCAAAAATTGTCTTATTTTTCGAAGCTTCTCTCTTATCACAAAGACGGGGGCGTTGCAATCGGCGAGGAACCGCTGTGCGCGCTTTTGACACGGGGCGGCCGTCGCTTTATGGTGTTCCATAGAAGGGTGGCGTATCCCCAAGGTGTTCCCCCAAGACGGAGGTGTCTCATGACGCAAAAGGGTGCCGGTATCGAGGAACTGAGGGATTTCGCCGTGTCGGCCATTCGCCGGGCGGGTGAGGAGGCTTTGAAGTGGTACGGCAAGGGTCGGAGCGACACCAAGTTCGATGAGGATCTGGTCACGGAAGCGGAACTGCACCTCATCGAAACCTTCCACAAGGCGCTTCAGGAAAGGTTTCCGGGCCACGAGGTTTTCGGGGACGCCCCGCCGCGCAAAGACTATGTGCACGGCCAGGAAGGATTCCTGTGGGTGTACGACGCGCTGGACGGGGTGGCCAATTTCCAGGCGGGCGTTCCCCTTTGGGGCATGTCCTTGGCCCTGTTGGAAAACTTCTGGCCGGTCCTGGGGCTCTTTTATCTGCCCGCCACCGGGGACCTCTTTTACGCCGAACCGGACACCGGTGCCACCCTCAACGGAAACCCCATCCGGATCGCCTATTCGGGCGATATGAACAACGAAAGCCTGCTCTTCACCTATTCCCGGTTCCACAACCACTACCGGTCCAACTTCCCCGGCAAGATCCGCAACCTGGGGTGTACGGCGGCCCATATCTGCTATGTGGCCATGGGGCGAGCGGAAGGGGCCCTGCTCAACAGCGTGTCCTATCAGGATCTGGCCGCCGCGCAGGTGATTCTCAAGGCGGCGGGAGGAGCCATCGAGAAGGTGGAACAGCCGGGAACCTTCTACCTGAATGAGCATTTCGAAAGCCGGCGCATCGAGGTGCCGCTGCTGGCCGCCCCTCGGGGGGCCCATGAAGGCCTTCGGGCCTACCTGAGCCGCACCTCCGCGGTTTGACGGATTCCGCACTCGTCGGATCAATCGCCGCCCCCGCGGCGGCTCTTCTCAGTGTTTGGGTCCTCGTCCGTGGTGAGTGGTGGGGATCACACCCATCACCCATCACTCAGCACGCCATGCCGTTGAGTGCTGCCTGAACTGAACGATCCAATGCGTGAACGATGGGGCGCGTTGCCTTCGGCGAACCGGGAATTTGGCTCTGAATCTTTTGCACGTTTCGGTGAAACGGAGGCTATCGGGGGTTCTTTTCGGTAGGAGCGCCGAGAGGCGCGATCCGAAGGGCCGGCGGAGGATGACCTGCGGTCGTCCTAAGGGGCACGGAGGGAGCGTGCCTCGCGGCTTTCGCCGCTCCTACCGGGGGATTGGGACGAAGCGTGGGGCCTGAGCTCGTCCCATTTCCATGTGGTCGTTCCATGAGCGGTATCGACTCATCCCAGATCACGGCCGCTTCTTGAGAACGTGGCTCAGCACCACGGACAGGGCCGCTGCTGCCAGGCAGACCCCAAAGACCTCTTGCAGACCACCGGCGATCACGGTCTGGAGCTTGAATCGCAAGGGTTCGGCCAATCTTTCCTGCATCTCCGGCTTCAGGAGCTCGCGAAGGGCGCTGAGGTTTCTTAGGTTTTCCGGGCCGGGCAGTCCTTCCAGTTTCTGGAGGGATCGGGAGATGGCGTGGGTGAGCAGGCTTCCGGTGGCTCCGATGCCGATGGTGCCTCCCAGGGTCCGGGAAAACTGGTGGGACGAGGTGGCCACGCCCAGGTCCCGGGGGTCCAGGCTGTCTTGGACGATGAGCAGGGTGGAGATGGAAACAAAGCCCATCCCCAGCCCGGCGAGCAAAAGCACGGCGGAGCAGAGGCCCACCGGCGTGCGGGGGCCCAGAAACAGGGAGGCGGCGCAGGCGGCGGCCATGGACCAGGAACCGGCCAGGGAGGCGCTTTTCTTGGCGATAGCCTGTGACATTTGACCGTAGAACCAGGCCCCGGCGGACCAGCCCAGGCTGAGCGGAATCATGGCCAGGCCCAACCGGGACGGGCTCTGGAACAAGACGCCTTGGAAGAAGAGGGGAAAGAAGGCCGAAAGGGAAAAGACAGAGAAGCTGCAAGCGAAGGCGGTGGCGTTTCCCAGGGTGAAGCCCGGGGATGTGAACGAGCTCAGGGGCAGGATGGGTTCGGAGGCCCGCTTTTCCGCGTGGAAAAAGGCGAATCCAAAGACCAGGGTACACACCCCCAGGCCCACAATGGGAAGGGAGGTCCAGCCGTAGGTGTCGCCCGCCAGCAGAAAGACGGCCAGCAGGCTCAGGATGGACGCCGAAAGCGTGAACGCTCCCAGATAATCCACGTCCGGTCGGCGGTCCCCCCGGGTCCTTTCCTGCATGTGGAGGAGTACCCCCGCCAGGGCGGCCAGGCCCAGGGGCAGGTTGATGAAGAAGATCCAGCGCCAGGAGAAGAATTCCACGATGGCGCCCCCCAGGGCGGGGCCCAGGAGGCTGGATACGCCCCAGACGAAACTCACCAGGCCCATCATCTTGCCGCGCCGTTCCGGGGCGGAGATATCCGAAATCACGTAGTAACACAGGGCGAAGTTGGCGCCCGCTCCCACTCCCTGGACGGCTCGGGCGGCGATGAGCTGCGCCATGGATCCCGCCAGACCGGCGGTCAAAGAACCGGCCAGGAAGATGAGGATGGCCAAGGTGAACAGGCGCCGTGGGCTGAAAAGGTCGCAGAGCTTTCCGAAAATGGGCAGGGCCACGGCCCGCGTGAGCAGGTAGGCGGAAAAGACCCAGCTGTAGAGGGACAGGCCTCCCAATTCGGCCACCATGGTGGGCATGGCGGCCCCCACGATCAGGGCGTCCAGCGCCCCGAGAAAGAGCGCCGTCAGGGTGGAGGCGATGATCCAGATATGGGATGTGGGGAGGCGCGATGCGGTGGTCATGGGGCCCCTTCGGGCGGCGGTCGGGCGTGGCCGGCATAAAAGAAAGGGGCCGGCGATACCGCCCGCCCCTCGATGTTTCCTGGTGCCGGAGGGGAGAATCGAACTCCCACGGGCGCAAGGCCCACTGGATTTTGAGTCCAGCGCGTCTACCAGTTTCACCACTCCGGCGAAAGCGGCCGAATTATAGGAGGCGGCTCTCTCACGTGTCAAGCAAAAGGTCCGTCGGTCATGGGGGGGCTGCTCCAGCGTGAAGGCCTTCGGCAGCTGCGGTCCGTGGTAGGCCAGCGAGGGCCTAGACAAGGAAAGAACATGCTCGGAGGCCACGTGTCCCACCATGGCCGGCCGCTTTTCCTGCTCCCCCAAGGTCAGCCAGGGGAAGGGGACCGCACTCGCTCGCGGGGAACGCTCGGCCCTGTGGACGAACCCAGGGAAAAGTGTTGACACGGTTCGGGAGCCCTGCTATAGAAACGCTCACTTGCGGCTGGGGCTGTAGCTCAGTTGGGAGAGCGCTTGAATGGCATTCAAGAGGTCAGGGGTTCGACTCCCCTCAGCTCCACCAGCGAAGGTAAAGACGGCCGGTGAAACATTCACCGGCCGTTTTCTTTTGGGCGCTTCACGCGCTGTGTCGGTTCCCCCTTGCCCCATCGCCACCGTTACCCATCCGTTCTTCCAGGTGTTTCAAGCTGTTGCGCGCCCGTGCTGCCGGCCTGGCCAGGCCGCCGTAGGGACGGGTTCCCAACCCGCCCCTACAAAGCTCAAAAAACATCACCTGGCACAGTGGAATGGCATTTGTCAGAAAGGCCAAGAGGCCATTGTCAGAGAGCGTCGGCAGCCTCTTTTTCGACCGCCGCTCCGGGGAAGCTGGGGAAGACGGGGCGTTGGGCTTCATGGGAAATTTTTTGTTCTTGCTCGCCGCGAAAGAGAAGAACCCAGCCTTTGGCTGGATGGCGGACTTGTGCTTGCGCAGCAGCACCAGGTTGCGGCATGCTCGGACTCAATGCGGGGGAGCGCGCCGTGACCGCTCATCTCTTGATGCAAATCCGCGGGATGGAGAGGGCCGGTGCGGCCCTTCCCCTTGGGGGCTACCCGAATTGCGAAGGAACTTCTCAGCCGAAGGAACCAGGAGGAAGGACGGACCATGGAAGCGGGCTATGAAGGCATTGTCAAGGGATACCTGGAAAAGGCGTGGGCTCGGGGGGCCGAGGAATTGCTGGAGGCGCTTCCGGCCCAGCGAAGCGCCGAGGGTGGGTTGCATCTTCGGGCTTTTGGGGCGGAGTGCACCGTGCACCCGGACCGCATCGTCCTGGGAGGTCGTCCCGAGGCGGGGGTGAAGGGCGTGCTCACAGCCATCTACTGTGCCTTCGTCCCCACGGGTCGCGCTCCCCTGGAGCCGCTGGTGGCCTTCAAGGAAATCCCCAACAGCGGTCCTTACCAGGCGGCCTTTGCGGCCAAGGCGGAAAACCTTCTGGTGCCCCATGTGGCCAAGATCCATGAAGAGCGGGCATCCATCATGGAAATGTTTTCCGGACACCTGAACCCCCAGGCCCCCGCCGGCGATTTTTCCTTCACCCTCTATCCACTTCCCAAGATCCCCCTTTACTACATCTTCCACTTGCCCGACGAAGAATTCCCGGCGGCGGTCACATGCCTTTTCGGGGGCGCGGCCCACAGCTTCATGCCCCTGGACGCCTTGGCGGACGTGGCCGAATACACGGGGCGGACCGTCCTGGAGCGGCTTCGGGCGGCCTAAGTGATTGACATGGAAAGATGTTCTTGTTAGGGGAGCGTGGGTAAAGGGGCAGGTTCCTAGTGGATCTCGAAAAAAAGACGGAGCGGGAAGGGACGAGGACCTCCGATGACAAGACGCCAATTCTTTCAAAACATCCTGGCGGGGGGATGCGCCACCGCCGCCATTCTTTTGGGGTGCGACCCGGCCCAGGCGGCCCCGTTTCGGGGGGCGTGCTGCGGTCGGCTCAGCTTTTACAATCTTCATACCCGGGAATCCCTTTCGGTGCGGTACATGGGGGCCGGCGGACGACTGGATCCCCGGGCATTGCGCCGTCTGGACCATCTCTTCCGATGCCACTACACGGGTGAGGTTCGGCGCATCGACCGTCGGCTCTACATGCTCCTGGACGCCCTGCGGAGCCGGCTGGGCCTGGAAGAGAAACCCTACCTGCTCGTTTCAGGGTATCGATCCCCTGTCTACAACGCCCTGCTTCGCAAGCAAGGCCATGGCGTGGCCAAAAAGAGCTACCACCTGCGGGGCATGGCCGCCGATATCCGCATGGAAGGCGTGCCACTGGCCGTCCTTCGAAAGACGGCGGCGGGATTCCGGGCGGGCGGCATCGGTTCCTACCCTGATTTCATCCACCTGGATGTGGGGCCGGTCCGCTATTGGTAGGCGACGGCACCCATCCCAGGGCCTCCATCAATACCCGATCCCGATCGTAGATGTCCTTGCGAAAGTGGACCGTACCCTGCTCGTCCACCCAAGCGGTGAGATAGACGAGATGCACCCTGCACGGGCGGGCAAGGGGCACCACGTGCCTCTGTCCCGTGGCGATCAACTCCTGGATGCGCCGGCGCGTCCAGGACGGGTCGTCTTGGAGCACAAAAAGGGCCAGATCCAAGGGCTTTTCCACGCGGATGCACCCGTGGCTCAGCGCCCGATGGGGTCTTTGGAAAAGGTGCCGGTTCGGCGTGTCGTGCAGATAGACGTTGAAGCGGTTGGGAAACATGAACTTGATGCGGCCCAAAGCGTTCCAGGGGCCGGGCTTCTGGCGCAGTCGGCCGGGAAAGGTGGCCGGGCTGACCCGGGACCAGTCGATGGTGGCCGGATCCACCACGGGGCTGTCCTGGCTCCATCCCGTTACCAGCTCAAAGTGGTTTCGTTGCAGGTAGTCGGGATCCTTTCTGATTTTTGGCAATAACTCCTTGGTGGCGATACTTCGGGGCACGTTCCAATAGGGGTTGATTTCCAAATAGCGCATGTCCCGGCTGAAGACGGGGGTCTTGGTGGCGGTTTCCCCCACGATGACCCGCATGGTGAGAGCCGGTCGGCCCTTTTCGTAGGCGGTGAGGGAAAAATCCGCCGTGTTCACCAAGATGGAACGGTCTCCCCAACGGCGGGGCAACCACCGCCAGCGTTCCAGGTTGATGAGCATCTGGTGCAGGCGCTCCTCGGCGCTTACGTTGAGCGCTTCCAGGGTGCGCCGTCCCACCAGAGCGTCCGTTTCCAGGCCGTGGCGGGCTTGGAATCGGCGAACGGCCGCTGCCAGGTCGAGGTCGAAAAGGGCGGGATCAGGCGAGCTGGGATCGGGCAGGTCGCCGCTTGCCGCCAGTCGGCGGCGCAGAGCCACGACCCGCGGGTCCCGGTCGCCGGGATGCAGGGTGGGTCCGGGCGGCACGCGGGACCAGAGGTGGGCCCGCTGCCGGCGGGCGGCGGCCAGTAGCCGCCAGTAGTCTTGATGGGGCGGGGCAAAGTGGCGCACCGTTCGGGCCACGTCGCCGTGGACCATGAGATCGTTCAAACCCTGGATGATGTCTGCCTTGTGGCGGGCCGAAAGCCACTGGGGATAGAGCCGTTCCGGATTCACCCGGCCCGTGGCCAGGTGGGAACATAAGATCATGAAAGCGTCGGAGAGCACCACATCCAGGCTTGCCAGCAGGCGCGGGCTCAGGGGGCGTTGGCGCCTGGAGGCCTCCTCCACGGATTCCAGCAGGGCGCGGATGCAGGACAGGTGGTAGTCTTCCGGGTTGAGACCGTGGTCCCGGGAATCGGCAAGGACCTGCACCATGGGCGCCACCAGGGGGCCCGCACCGGCTGGGCGGACCCAGGCGGGTTGGTGGTTGCGATGGGCGTAGAAGTGGATGAGATCCCGATTGGCGTGGATCTTCTGGCATGCCACAAAGAGGGTTCGGGGCGGCGCGCCGTCGCCCAGCAGGGACCGGATGGCGTCCGAAATCGTCAGGGCTCCGGCGGGTTCCGTGGCAAAACCCAGGAGAAGCAAGAGGATCCAAGGGACGAACAGGAAGACGGGCGTGGGGAGGCGCCATGCGGCGCGTGGGGAACGGCTGCGGATAAAGGGGATCATGGGCACCTCTTCGAACCATCCCCAGGCCGCGGGTGCCGGGGATCGGGGTTGACGTGGATCTCCTTTCGAGCTTTCAATGGAACGCGGCTTAATGTGCCACGATGTGAAGGAGGCTCGCAAAGGTTTTTCCTTCCGGCTCCGGATGGGCGAGCGGCGCCGGGAATATGTGCCTGTGTTCACAAAGTTCCGGGCCCTTCCGGGCGAATTGCCTTCCGTGGAGCGAAGATTCATAGAGAATCCAAAGGGCTGGACGGGAAGTGTGCAACAACAAAAAAATTGTTTCACAATCTATGGCGCCTGTGCTAGAAAGGATGCGCCCTATGGATGGCGAGATGGAACGTTCATGAAGGACTTCAAGAAGAACCGGGATTTGGTGGAGTATCTGGCCCTGGTCAGCCAGCTGGGCCTGACCATGGCCGGGAGTATCCTGTTCTGTTTCGTCATCGGCTACTTCCTGGACAAGTGGCTCCACACCCGGGGGGTTTTTCTGGTGGTCTTCATCGTGCTGGGTGTGGTGGGAGGCGCGGTGACCGTTTACCGACAGATCACCCAGCTGCCCAAGAAGTGAGAGGGGACCCGTTGGAGACGGCCGATCTTTCAGATTACCACAGATACCGGCGGCGTCTGACACGAGGCGCCTTCACGGCGGCCGTCATGGCGGGGCTCTTGCTCCACGTGGCCGGCTACAGTGCCGTAGCCAAGGGGCTGGTGCTGGGATCCCTTTTCAGCGTTCTCAATTTTGCCTTGATGGCCCAGATGCTGCCACGCCAGATGGGCCTGGGAGGAAGGAGGGCGCGGGCCACCGCGTGGGCTTTGGGGTCGTTGACGGTACGGCTCGCCCTGATGGCGATCCCCTTGGTGGTGGCCTCCAAATCCGATCGGTTCAATTTCTGGGCGGCGGCTGCCGGGCTTTTTGTGGTTCCGGTTGCCATCTTCATGGAGAGTGTGGTTTGGCAGCGTCTCAGCCGATACCGGGTGCAAACCCGCTGAGTCTTTCGCTGCAGGGATCCATGGACTTTGGGATAGACGGCTGGGGACTTTGAGGTAAGCGATGGAAGATCTGACCAAAGTATGGACGTGGACGCTGGATGTGGCGGGGTTTCATTTAGTGTTCAATGCGACCACCATCGTGATGACTCTCATCATCATGGGGCTTCTCATCGCCTTCGGATGGCTCGCGACCCGGCGGACCGGCTTGATTCCCAATCCCTTTCAGATTGTGGCCGAGCTCTTTGTGGACTCCTTCTGGAACTTGACCAAAGACGCCCTCGACGAGGACATGGCCAAGACCTATTTCCCCATGATCTGCTCCCTTTTCATGTTCCTTCTCCTCTGTAACTGGATCGGGATCGTGCCGCACATGGAGGAGCCCACCAAGGACCTCAATACCCCGCTGGGCCTGGGGATCATGGGCTTTTTCATCGCCCACTATGCCGGGATCAAAACGAAGGGGTTCGGCGCCTACATCAAGGAGTACTTTGAGCCGATCTTTTTCATGATGCCCCTCAACGTCATCGGCGAGCTGGCCAAGGTGATCTCCATCTCCTTCCGTCTCTACGGCAACATCATGGGGGGATCGATCATCATCTTGGTCGTCAGCCACTTGGTATACGGACTGATCATTCCTCCGTTTCTGTACGGCTTCTTTGGCGTGTTTGTCGGGACGGTGCAGGCGTTTGTCTTCACGATGTTAACCTTGGTTTACATCTCGGTTCAGGTAAAGTGATGATGACGTGGGAACAGGCGGATTGGATTAGGGCGGCTGCGATGCTTGGGGCGGGGTTTTCCGTTGGGTTTGCGGCGATTGGTGCGGCGATTGGAGAGGGCTACGCCGCCGGCCGGGCCAACGAGGTCCTTTCCTACAGGCCCCGGCTTGCGGGGGAGATTTTGAAGACCATGCTGGTGGGGCAGGCGGTGGCCGAAACGGCCGGGATCTTCGGCCTGGTGATCGCCATGCTCTTGCTTTTTGGCCCCAGTTCGGGCAAGCCGCTGCTCACGGCTTGGGCGTACCTGGGGGCGGGCTTGTCCATGGGTTTGTCTGCCATTGGATGCGGGGTGGGCTCCGGCCTGCCGGCTGGGGGAGCCTGTATGGGAATCGGACGCCAGCCCGCCGTTGCCGGGCCCATCACGACCCTGATGCTCATTGGGGCGGGTGTGTCCCAGTCCACGGCGATCTACGGCTTTCTCATTGCGCTCCTTCTGCTCTTCAAGCAGTTGCCTGAGGCCATGACCTTTCCGGGGCTGTGTGGTCTCTTGGGTGCCGGTCTTGCCATGGGCTTCGGGGCCATCGGTCCGGGCATCGGCGAGGGGATCGCCGCGGAAAACGCCGTATACCAAATCGCGCGCAACCCGGAAAACACGGCCCTCATGACGCGCACGATGTTGGTGGGGCAGGCCGTGGCGGAGTCCACGGGCATTTACTCCTTGGTGGTGGCTTTGTTGCTGATCTTCTTAAAATGATTGACTGGGAGGTTGGAGAGACATGGAAATTTCAGGCGCTGATTTCATTCGAGGACTGGCTTTGTTGGGGGCAGGTCTTGCCATGGGGCTGGGTGCCATCGGCCCGGGCGTGGGGGAAGGCTTCGCTGCGGGCAAGGCCTGTGAGGCCATTGGACGTCGCCCGGAAGAAGCCGGTTTGCTGACCCGGACCATGCTGGTGGGGCAGGCGGTTTCCGAGTCCACCGGCATCTACTCGCTGGTGGTGGCGCTCCTGCTCATGTTTGTGGTGAAATAAGCGGAACGCGGAAAGAAAAGACTGCCATGATTAGCCTGAATGCCACGATCTTTGTTCAGGTCGCCTTCTTTCTTGTCCTGGTCTTTGTTCTCAACCGCTTGATGATCCAGCCCATCCATCGGGTGATCTTGCAGCGGGACGAGGCCATTCGGGAACGCGAGCTGGGATTGGATGCGGCGAGCGAAGAGCTGCGTAAGATGGCACAAGCCTATGAGTCGCGGCTCCGGGCGGCCGAGGCGGACGCCCAGGCGGCCAGGAAGGCCCTCCGGGAAAGGGCCAGCCGGGAAGCACACGAGGCCTTTGCCACGGCCCAGGAGGAGGTGGCGGAGCTTCGCCGAAAGGCGCGGGAGCAGGCTCTCCAGGAGCTGGAGAAGGCTCGCAAAGATCTGAAAAAGCAGGCGGAGGCTCTCTCTTTCGAGATCACGACCAAGGTCGTTGGCCGAAGGGTCTAAGAGGTCTGGAGTCGGACGATGTGGAAATTGACCATGGGTGCCTTGGCCGCTCTGGGAGCGGTCGTCATGGCGGCCGATCCTGCGGCCGCGTCCTCGACCGTGTTCGGGATCGAGCGGGCCACGTGGGATTTGGCCTGGAGATGGATCAACTTCGGTATCTTTGTGTTCTTGCTGGTCAAGTACCTCAAGGATCCGTTGGTCAGCTTCCTGAAGGAACGCCGTGAGGAGATCGCCCAGGTCTTTGAACGGCTGGAGGAAAAGGAAGAGGCCCTCAAGCGCCAGCAGGAGGAGCAGGAAAGGCTGCTGGCCCAGCTGGACGAGAAGATCGAAAGCATCCGGGCCCACTACCACCAGATCGGCCAGGAGGAAAAGGAGAAGATCCTGGCTCAGGCCGAACGGACCCGCAAGCAGATCCTGGAAGATGCCAAGGCCGCCGCCCAGCGCGATTTTGAGGAGGCCAAGAAACGCTTCCGGGCGGAGGTGGTGGACATGGCGGTCGCTTTGGCGGAACAACGTCTGAAAAAGAAGATCACCAAAAAGGACCAGACAAAGCTTCTGCAGGCCTACCTGGGCCAACTGAAGAAGGTGGAGCCAAAGGCCAGCTGAAGCGCGCGCCTACCTTCCTTTATCCAACGCCACTCAAACCCTCTGGACGCCCCCAGGGGGTTTTGTTTTTTGGGGACTTTGGCGGTGTCCAAGGCCTTGCCCGCCCACGTGGGCGTCGGGGGAGCCAGGGCCCGTCAGATCCGTTCTCGTCGTCCCCATCTCTCACAAATCAGAGAAACACCAGGCTCGGGGCGGTGTCCGGGTAGGGGCGCCGATTGAATCGCACCAAGGGATTGAAGGCCTGGAGGCGCCGGGTGCGGGCCATCTTGGGGGCGGCTTCCCGCCAGGCGCGCCGTCCTTCGTCCACCACGTCATGAAAGAGGTGGAAATCGGACCAGCGGATGTGGGCGACCGCGGGCCGGACCACGACATCAGCGTCCGAGAGCCGGAGCTTGTTGAGGGCGATCCGTGAGGCCTCGCTGCTCCGAAGGGCGTATTCCAGGGCCGAATCGGGAAGGGGCTGGATATCGGAAACGTCCGAGGAGGTCTCCACGGCCACGACGAAACGTGCTCCCAGATGTCGGGCCGGTCGGCACGGGACGTTATCGATCCAGCCGCCGTCCACCAGAAGGCGGCCTCGATAGCGCACGGGCGGGCCCATGCCGGGTATGGAGGCGCTGGCACCCAAGGCGCGGAGCAGGGGGCCCTTGGTAAAGACCACTTCGTCTCCCGTCAGGATATCCAAGGCCACGGCCCCGAAGGGCACCGGAAGATCCTCGATGCGCACATCCGGCACCAGATCCGAAAGGAGTCTCCAGTAGTCGTCTTCCGGCACCAGGCTGGGCTGGGTGACAAGCCGGGTGTAAAAGTAGCCCTTTCGAATCTGCTGGCCGAAGCGCTCGAAGAGGGAGTGGGTGGAGGTGGCTTTGGATTCGTCCACTGCAAAGGAAAGGGTGCTGTGGAAGCGCTCGCTTTCCACGAACGTGTGGATCTTCTGATACACGGCTTCAGCCGATCCGTAATGGGCGTAGAGGGCACCGATGATGGCCCCCATGCTGGTGCCCACCAATACGTGGACCGGGAGTTTCATTTCGTCCAGTGCCTGCAAGGCACCCAGGTGGGCCAGCGCCCGGGCGGCCCCGCCGCTCAGAACCAGTCCTGTCTTCATGGACTCCGCTCCCTTCCGCGGGAGATTCCCAACGGGATGGGTATGGCGTTTCATTTGCGACTGTCGTATGCTGAAACGTCAAAGGATCTTAAAGGTCAGGGTATCATAGCACAAAGTCCAAAGGGGCTGAAGCCGGGACCGGAGGGGGCCGTTCCGGCGGGGCCGGGCACACCCCATGCTTCGGGAGGTGGTCACCGATGCGGTTGAAGGAACACGAATACGTGCGGCAGACCTTGGAGCGCTACACCGGCCTGAGTCTGGATCGTTTCTGCGAGCATGTGATCATCACCAACTTCCGGCGCTACACCCAGTGTTTTCGGGAAAAGACGGGTGGGGAGTTCAGCGAAGGGAACTTCCGGGTTGTGACGGTTCCGGACAGGAACTGCACGCTCATCGACTTCGGCATCGGATCCCCCCAGGCCGCCCTGGTCATCCATTGCCTGGCCTACCTGGATCAGCTCAAATCGGTGATCATGCTGGGCATGTGCGGCGGGATCGACGACACCCTGGAAGTGGGTGATTTCGTGGTTCCGTCGGCGGCCATCCGAGGGGAAGGCACCAGCCGTCATTACCTGCCGAGAGAATTTCCCGCCATTCCCGCCTCTTCGGTCAATCTCTTTTGCATTGGAGCCGTCAAGCGGGCGCAGATGGTGCCCAAGTGCGGGATTGTCTACACCACGGACCGCCGCCTGTGGGAGTTCGACGAAGCCTTTGTGGACTATCTCCGAAACCAGCGGATTCTGGCCATCGACATGGAACTGGCCACGCTCTTTTCCGTCTCCTACCGCTTTGAGGTGCCCATCGGCTCCATCATGCTGGTCTCCGACATGCCGTTGCAGCGCCGGGGTATCAAGAGCAAGGAACTCCACCAGAAGGTCTACGATGACTTCATGGATACCCACATCGATCTGGGTCTGGAAGCGGTGAAGGCCCTGGATGCCCATTGGGACGCGGTGGAGCGAAAGCTCACCAGTGAATGGTAAAAAGACAGGGAAACCGGATGGAAAGGGTCATGATCGAGGCGGGAACCCACCGCCTGGAAGCCGTTTTGAACCTTCGAGACGGGGCGGAAGCGGTCGTGCTGTGCCATCCTCACCCCCTCTATGGAGGTGCCATGGACACGCCCTTGCTCCTGGCCCTGGAGCGGCTCTACGGGGAGATGGGTTGGGGAACGGTCCGGTTCAACTTCCGCGGGGTGGGCCGGAGCACAGGGGCCTACGGGGGCGGGGACGGCGAGGCGGAAGATGTGCTGGCGGTCTGCCGCTACCTGGCCCAACGGGGTTGTGTGCAGGTGCATCTGGCGGGCTATTCCTTCGGCGCATGGGTGGCCTTGAAGGCCTGTGCAGCGGGACTGGACCCGGCCGCTCTGGTGCTCGTCTCTCCCGCCGTCACCTTTCTCGACTTCCGCTCCCTGTCCCTTCCGGATCGTCCCAGCCTGGTGATTGTGGGCGATCAGGACACGTTTGCTGTTGTGGACCAGGTGCGGTCCTGGCATGAGCGGAGTCGGCCCCGAAACGCCGTCTGTCGGCTGGAAGTGGTCCCGGGATGCGATCACTTCTACTGGGGCAAGGAAGGCGAGGTCACCTCCAGGGTGCGGGCGTTCCTGGAGTCCTGGCGCGTGGCGCCGCACCACTGGGCAGCCTCCCGCGGAGAGCAAATCTGACATTGGGTGGAGGAACCTCCCCCTGGGGCCGTCGGCGCCGATGGGGTTCGGGAATCCGACGGTGCGTCCGCCCTTCCTAAGCGGGAGGTCCCTGCCTGCTTCCCATTGCCCTCTCCCCGCTTCTGTGGAAAGAACGGCGAGAAACGGGGGAGGTTATTCTTCTGTCTTTCCAACCGGACGTCCCGAAAAGAAATCGTCCAGCAGCCGGTTCAGCTCGTCCCGGCACTCCGCATGGAGCGCATGGCCCGCACCTTCCAGCTCCACAAGAAGGGCTTCGGGGATGCGGTGCGCCAAGATGCGAGCATTTTCCGGGGGAACCAGGACATCTTCCGTGCCTGTGACGACCAGGGTGGGGATGGAAAGCGATCCCAGACGGTCGCAACAGTCGAAGGTCTGGATCGCGGCCAACTGAGCCTGAAAGGCTTCCGAAGGCTGAAGCGGCACGCTCAACTGGGCGGTCTTGTAGGCCTCCACCACATCCGGCTTTTCTTCGAGGGCCCGGCGGCTGAAGAAAAACGGCAGGTTCTTCTCGATGATCTCTTCCTGGCTCAGGCCGGCGTTGTCCGTGAACCGGGCGATGACCTCCGGGGTGGGGGCGATGCGGGCCGTGCCGCCGCAGTGGGTGCAGCCCAGGGCCAGGGCCTGGAAACGCTGGGGGGCCAGAAGCGCTGTTTCCTGGGCGATCATACCGCCCATGGAGAGCCCGGCCAGAAAGCATCGGTCGATGCCCAGGTGGTCCAGCAGGGCGAGGGTGTCCGAAGCAAAATCGCCCATGGTGTAGGGGCCGGGCGGCATGGCAGAGCGGCCGGCGCCGCGGTTGTCGAAGACGATGGTGGTGTATCGGCGGCTAAAATAGGGAACCTGGCCGTACCAGGACCAGGTCCCTCCGCCCAATCCGCTCACCAAAAGAAGCGGCGGGCCGTTTCCGTGCACCTCGTAATAGATCTTCCCAGACTCCGTTCCACAAAACGCCATCATATCCCCTCCTTTCTCGTCCACCTTCTATAAGAGCCTCCCGCCTCCGGGGTCAAGCGAATAGGGCGGCGCACGGAATTGGAATTCTCTTCTGTATCTGTTAACTGCATAGGGGAGAGGAGCAAAACGAGACGGCAAAAGCATGACGCAGTGCCCAGAGGCAATGCGCTCTAAAGTCCTGCCTGGCAAGCTCCCGATAACGGGAAAGGCGGCCTATTTGGGAATAAAAACAACCCATTACGCGCTGAACCAAGACGCGAGGACAACGCCCGGGCTCTTTGAGCATAGTGCGGTACTCGCGCATCGTTTCAGCAGAGATGCTCCTTTTTCGCCACGCACCAGGTACCTCGTGTATAATGACAATTGGGCTTCAGATCAGCCGGTGGCTAGGTGAAGGAAAGGTGACAGGCGCATTATGGACACGGTTATATCTGTTGATGGAGTTCCCATAAGGCTGACTGAAGAACGATGGTTCCATATAGTGGAAAACCTCGACGACATGGCCGGCCATTACGATGACGTCCTGGAAACCGTTGCCGATCCCGATCTGGTGTTGCCCGGGTATCGAGGCTCGCTGATTGCCGTCCGCAACTATGGTAGGAAGCGATATCTGTTTGCCATCTATCGTCAGGTGAGCTGTGATGACGGATTTGTTATCACAGCTTATTTCGATAGTAAAATCAATAGAAAGAGGGCCATATGGAAAAAAACATAGCTTCTCGGACTGTAGAATCGGTAACGTCAGCCGTTCCTTTGTTGCTCAAGTTTCCAGAACGACGATTCTGGGTGGATTATGACGTGGAGGCAGATGTTCTGTACATCAGTTTTCGTCGTCCCCAACAAGCAACAGACACGGAAATGACCGAAGAAGGCATCTTGTTGCGGTACAAGGGTGATGATCTGGTGGGGATAACGATTCTGGATGCATCAACACGTTCTCAATAGCGCGACCGCGTTTCGTTGTTCAAGGGAGCGGGCTTTCCCGCCCCACGGGCTCCTTCCGGTACCCTCATGCCTACCCCTGTTTCCCGATTCTGAATTGATCTCATCCGATTCCTTCTTCTGCCTGGTCTTTACCAATTTAGAAGGGTTAGGTGTCTCAATGACAGGGGCACAGAGGGGAGATCCCAGGCGCTGCTCCATTGGGCAGCGCGTGCGATCCCAAGTGGCCCTCGTCTGAGGTTCCACTTCCATCCCAATGACGCATCGTTTCATGCCATGCCCAAAATCAAGCTCGAATTGTGCGCAGGGTGCTCTGCCAAGTTGACGACAGGGACCCGATCACGCTGCACACTCATGGATCTTGTGGATTGTGAGAAGCGCCATGACGGGCGATCATATCGTGTGCATACATCTCTAACAGGTTGTTATCTCATGGGAGATCAGTTGCCGTTTGGTGAGGTCTTCAACTTGTGGTATGAAGCCCCCATGCTGTGCCGATGGGCTCGTCTTGATGCAAGGGGTCGTAAACCTGAAGCAATGAGGTGTTGAGACAGTGGAGATGCAGCCCTTTTCCCCGCCCAATCCATCATATCCCGCAACGGCTCTTCCCATTCGGAAGGAGGGGACCATGAGCGCTCGATTTACGGTGCGAAAGGACATTCTGGTGCTGGACAAGGAAACGGGTTTGATGTGGCAGCGGGGCGCCTCGTCGGATCGGATGATGTGGCCGGAGGGGTTTGCCTACGTGGAGCGGCTCAACCAGGAGGCGTGGGGAGGCTTTGACGACTGGCGATACCCCACTCAGGAAGAGCTGGCCACCTTGCTCACGGCGGAAGAAAGTCGGGAAACGGGCCTTTATATCGACCCGGTCTTTGGGGATCAGCGCTGCTGCTGGAGTTCCACCGAAGCGGAGCACCATCGGGCGGTCTATGCCGATTTTTATTACGGCGATCTTTACGTGGTGGAACAAAAGTATGCCAACTACTTTGTTCGGGCCGTTCGAAACGCATAGGCGCCCAAGGTGACGGGGGAGTCAGTGCAACGGGTTGCCATGACATCTTCTGTGGAAGTGGCGCTGGTGGAGCCGGAGATCCCGCCCAATACGGGAAACGTGGCCCGCACGTGTGCGGCGACTCGCACGCCCCTGCACCTGGTGGAGCCCCTGGGGTTTCGCCTCACCGACCGGCATCTGAAACGGGCGGGCCTGGACTACTGGCCTCATGTGCAGGTGCGGGTGCATCCCGATCTGGACACCTTCCTTAGAGCCGTGGAGCACCGGCGCCTCGTCTTCTTCTCCAAGAAGGGGGCGTGCCCTTACTATGATTTTGACTTTCTGCCGGGGGACATCCTGGTGTTCGGGCCGGAAACGCGGGGACTTCCGGAGGAGCTGTTGGAAAGCGCCTGGGACCGGGTTGTGTCCATTCCCATGGACTGCGAGCATGTGCGCAGTCTCAATCTGGCCACCACAGTGGGTGTGGGGCTCTTCGAAGCCCGCCGTCAATTGAGCCGGCCAACGGTGGCCGCCCGGACCACGTCCCTTCCCGTCGGGCCCTTGCAGGACGGGGCCCCATGGACCACGCGGATGTGCGGGGAGAGTAGGATCCCGTGAAATCTGGAGCGACAAGGACATCGAACGTGCAAAGGGTTCCCATGGAAAGCATGAGCAAGGAAGGCCTGCAGCACAAGATTTTGGAGCTGTGCCCCGAGGTCCAGGAGATGGGCCTCTATTATGTGGTCATGGGCAAAGGGAACCGTTACTGAGTGGTCTTTTTTGAGAGCAGGGACTGCTCGAAGAAAGATCCTCCTTTGAGTTCTTTCGTGGTCCGAGATTCTGGCGTCCGTAAGGGCGGCCAGTGGGAGCGGGATTTGCGCTGCGCCGTGCGCCAAGCGGAAAGAAAGCTGGCCGGCACGAAGAAGAGGGCCCGGTCCAAGGGCACGGGTTATCAACGGATACCTGGAGCGAGTGCGAGTGGCGGAAATAGAGTGGAAAGGCATCATCTGGAAAGCTGCCTATGGTGAACTGTCCATCAGGGAACTGTTGACCATCCTCAAGGGCCACGGCCCCATGGAGATCCTGAAGTTCCGGAAGCCGGGGGCCTTCTGGGGTGAAATGAGCGTCTCCCTGGCCTCCGACGGAACCAAGGAGATCACCCTCTATCATCTGGAGGTGGAGGGGGCCCGGCGCCGGGGGCAGGGGCGGGAAGCGCTCCGATGCCTCAAGTCCATCTTCAAGGGGGACGTGTTCGTGGAGGATCCGGGAAAGATTATCCGGGTGGCCAACGCGGACGATGTGAGCCTTCCCTTCTGGGTGAAGATGTATGCCGAGGGCGTGATCGACGCACTGGAAAGCGAGCGGCTGCAGATCCCCAGGGATTACCCCCGCGAAAAGGCCCTCCAGTTGCTCCGCGATTTGGAGCGCGAAAGCCCCGACGCCGATCCGGCCGGCACGTCCCATGAAAGCTCGAAATAAGATACGTTCCATGGAGCAGGCGGAGGTGCTGTGCGGCGAGCTCCGGCGCAAGGGCCGGCGCCTCGTTTTCACCAACGGCTGTTTCGATCTCCTCCACGTGGGTCACCTCCGCTACCTGGAGGCCGCCGCAGCCCTGGGGGATTTTCTGGTGGTGGGGGTCAATTCGGACCGATCGGTTCAGGCCATCAAGGGCTCCCAGCGGCCCATCGTCCCCGAATGGGCCCGATCGGAAATGGTGGCCGGCCTGCACTGCGTGGACTGTGTGGTGGTCTTTGACACGCCGGATCCGCTCTTGCTGATCCAGCGCCTCACGCCCCATGTGCTGGTCAAGGGAGCCGACTGGCCCGAGGACCGGATCGTGGGCGCCGACTGGGTGCGAAGCCACGGCGGCCGGGTGGAGCGGATTCCCTTGGTGGAAGGGTTTTCCAGCACCTTTCTGATCGAAAAGATCCTTGGTCTCACGGCCCCTTAGCCGGATTGGCCAATCCCGGCATCAATCCCGCCCTCGTTCATCTTTCCACGCCTGCCAGGCCCGGACGATCGCGGCGGCTCCCGCTTTGTGGTCCAGTCCGTCCAAGAGAACGCGCACGTCGGCGTGGCGCTCATAGAGGGGCCTTCGTTCGTCGTAGAGGTCCTGCAGGGTTTGTCCCGGCGCGCGCACCACGCCCCGCTCGTCCAGGTCGCCCAGCCTCTTTTCCAGAAGGGGGCACGAAAGATCGAGCCACAAGACCCCCCCGTGGGCCTTGAGATGGGCCATGGCCCGGTCACTGTAGATCACGCTGCCGCCGGTGGCGATGACGGTGCCCGTCACGGCAAGGGAGCAGACGGCTTCTTCTTCCACCTGCTTGAATCGGGCGAGTCCCACCCGGGCGATGATTTCATGAAGTCTCTTTCCGTGTTCGGCTTGGATCTGGAGGTCCGTGTCGAGAAAGGGGGTGCTGAGGGCCTTGGCCACAAGAACGCCCAGGGTGCTCTTTCCCACCCCCGGCATCCCGATCAGAACCAGGTTCCGGTCGGTCTGGGACAATCGTGCGCCGGCGATTCGTTTTCGATCCATCAAGTCCTCTCGCCTTCTCTTTTGGACTTCCACCGGTCTCCATCCACAGGCTCACAGGGTCCCGGCACAACAACGCACTGGGTGGGTGATGCGGAACGAACGCGGTTTCTGCCAGCCCCTTCCCCGCACGCCTCCGTCCCGGTTCTTCACTCTGCACCCGCCCCGGGTGGCGGATCCACTCGGAATCCCTGTTCGCGCAAACGTTGGCAAAAGCCGGGCAACTGCTCCCGCTGTTCTGTCAGGACCTGCCGAAATTGGTCCCTGGCCGTTTGGCCGTCCTTGTGGCGGCAGAATCGGCGGATGATCCGTTCGCTCCTTTCCCGCAGCCCCTGAACGTTCTTTTGGTGGAGTCGGCGCAGCTCCTCCTGGCGTTTGGGCTCTATCTGCCCTTCCTGGACGATCACTTCCAGGTGGGCGCGCAAGGGCTCGTCGTACCACTGGGAGAGAAGACGGTGCGTCTTTTCCAACAATCCCTTTTCCAGCTCGCTCCAGAAAGCCTCCAGGGATTCCAGGTCGTCGTCGGTCCCGTGGGATCGGGCGGCCTGCTGGACGAAAAAGATGAAATCGATTTCCAGGTATTCCAGCAAGATCTTTTGAAGATCCTCCGCCAGGGCGTCGAAACACTTGGCCAGGTAGCGACGGCGGTAGCCCTGGCTGAACACAACCCCGTGGTTTCGTTCGAACTTGGGAAGGAAGGCGATCTTTCGGTCGCAAAAGCGCTGGACGTAGGCCACCATGTCCTGAAAGTAGGCCTCCACGGTCTTACCCTTTTTGGGAGGCTTGGGCAGGTGCTCCAGTTCGTACTCCAGCTCCAGCTTGAGCTGGCTGCCCAGACGCCGGTCTCTCAAAAAGGAAAGAACCATCAAAGATCCTCCAGGATCGGCCGGTACGGCCCCACCGCCTCCAACAGGGCCAGTCGGTGCCGGCGGATGCGGAGGTAGAGTTCCACCACCCGCCTCTGGACCCGCCCGGGCTCTTCAGAAAGCCTTTGAGCCTGCGGCTCACACAGAAACCAGACACACACGTAAGGGCGCTGGATGCGGGCAAGGGCGCATCCTCCGGGCCCCAGGTAACGGCACGGCTCTCCCGTCCGGGTCCGGGTCTGGCCCGGGGGCGGGGCCTGTTCCAGGGCCAAAAGATAGAGCATGTCCGCCAGGTTGTAAAAAATGCCTCCGGCGGTGCAACAGGGGTCCCGGCAATCGGGGCATGTGTCGGCACATAGGGCTTCCATCCACGGGTCCAGCTCTTCCACGGCCCGGCGGATGGATCGGGCATGTGCCCGGAGCTCTGCTTGCACCTCCCGGGGTAGGATCCTTTCAGCCCCGGCAAAAAAATTCCGCCACCGTCCGTCGGAAAGGGGGTGGCGGAAGGAACTGGATTCTTCTTCCATCATGGCTCGGCGAAGGCGGGCTACTCCACGAAGTCGTGTTCGATGGCGCGAACCACCAGGACGGGGCACGGAGCCCGGAGAACCACGGTGTTGGCCACGCTGCCCAGAAGGACGCTGGCCAGAGCCGACCTTCCATGGGTTCCCACCACGATGAGATCCATGCCGTGTTCCCTGGCGTATTGGATCACTTCTTCGGAGGGGCGTCCTTTCCGGATCTCGAAATTCAGTTCCGTCAGGCCTTCCCGCCAGTCCTGGGGGACCATCTGCTGTAGTTCCGCTTCGCGTTCGGTCACCATCTTGCGCATGACCTCCACGAAGTCCCCCTTGTAGCCCTTGACGCTCAATTCGTGGACGGCGTCGATGATCCGCTGGTTGATCACGTGCAGCAGGGTCAGGGAAGCCTTCCTGTCTTTGGCCAGTTCCACCCCGTACTTGACGGCCTTCTGGGAATATTCGGAAAAATCCACCGGCACCAGAATCTTTTCCACTCGAATCATATCTCGCTCCTGCTGAAAGCTGGACTCACTCTTCCCTCAAGGGTTCAAGCGGGCACCCCGGGCAGGACGGCTTGCGTCCGCAGTGTTCGTGTCCCACCCGAACCACCAGTGCATGGAATTCCTTAAAAAGATACACATCGGGTTCCAGGGCGTCCATAAAATAGTTGCGCAATTCTTCGTAGCTCACCTCTTCGGGCACCCAACCGTGACGGGAAAAGACCCGGTGCGTGTAGGTGTCCACCACGAAGGAAGGCTGATGGGCGGCGTAGAGCACGATGCTGTCGGCGGTTTCCGGCCCGATGCCGTTGAGGGACAAGAGCTCCCGGCGCAGTCCTTCCATGTCCTGGGTCAGGAAGGCCTCCAGGTCCCCCTGCCAGCGCTGCGCCACGTGCCGGCAAAAGGTGCGCAGGCGCCTGGTCTTCTGGTTGTAGTATCCGGACGGGCGGACGCACTGGCGCACCTGGTCCTCATCCGCCTGGAGCAGCGCCTGCAATTGCAGTAGGCCCGCCGCCTTTAGATTGTCCATGGCCCGTCTCACGTTCTTCCAGGCCGTGTTCTGAGTCAGGATGGCCCCCACGATGACCTCGAAAGGGGTGTCCGCGGGCCACCAGCCCTGCGGGCCGTAGGCCTGGCGAAGAGTGGTGTAGATCTGGTGCAGCAGCCGGCTTCGGGCAGAGGACATCACGGCAGGCCCACCCCTTCGATCTTGCGGCCGCAGGCCGTGCAGTGCCCTCGGCGGAGCCCCACGTTGTGCATGGCAAAACCGAACCGGCGAAGGACGGTGACCCCGCAGCCGGGACACAAGGTGTTTTCTCCTTCATCTCCAGGGATGTTTCCCGTGTAGACGTAATGCAGCCCGGCTTCCCGTCCGGTCCGGCGGGCCGCCTGCAGGGTCTGAACGGGGGTGGATCGCCGGTCGGTGAGCTTGTAGGTGGGATGGAACCGGGTGACGTGCCAGGGGGTTTCCGGGCCCAAGGACGCCACGAAAGCGGCCAGTTCCTTCAGTTCTTCCGGATCGTCGTTCAGCCCGGGAATGATGAGCGTGGTCACTTCCACCCAGACCCCCAGGCGTTTGAGGGTTCGGAGAGTCTCCAAAACGGGCTCCAGGCGGGCACCGCATTGATCCCGATAGAAGCGGTCCCGGAAAGACTTGAGATCCACATTGGCGGCGTCCAATACCGGCGCCAGTGCTTCCAGGGCCTCGGGGGACATGAAGCCGTTGGTGACGAAGACGTTGGTCAAGCCGGCGGCCCGGGCCCGGGAGGCCACCTCCAGGGCGTATTCCATGAAAACGGTCGGTTCCGTGTAGGTGTAGCTGATGCTGGCGCAGCCGGCCTTGAGGGCTTCTTCCACCACCCTGTCGGGCGAGGCTTTGCTACCCAACACCGCACCATGTTCCCGGGGGAGCTGGGAAATGTCCGCGTTCTGGCAAAAGAGGCAGCGGAAGTTGCAGCCCGCGGTGGCGATGGAATAGCTTCTGGAACCCGGTTGGAAGTGGAAGAGCGGCTTCTTTTCGATGGGGTCCACGTTGGCCGCAACGAGGCGGCCGTAGACCAGGGAATAGAGCGTTCCGCCTTCATTCCGGCGAACCCCGCAAATCCCTGCCTTCCCTTCCTTGATCACGCACCGGTGGCAACACAGGGCGCAGCGGACCGCCTCGTCTTCCAGTCTCTCGTAGAAGCGAGCTTCCTTCATGGGCGTCAGTCCTCCGTCACAGCGCGTTCCACCCGGCGCCCTGCCCCATGGTCGGCGGAGGGCTGGGCTTGCGCCAGCAGGAGATCTGGGCATGGGGGCGTCCGGGGTTCATGACCTTGTCCATGAGCGGTTCCTGGAGCGGCCGGGTCAAGGGGCGCAGGTCGATGCGCATGGCGATGAAGTGACCGAACGGATGCACCTGGAGCCAGGGAGCGCTTTCGAGAAAGGCGGTGTGGGCAAGGGTGCTCAGGGGCAAGAGGAAACAGGTGCGCCACACACAGGGAGGGGGACCGTGGAGGATGGAGCCCGCCATCCTTCGGAGCTGGGGTACGGAGTAGAAGGAGGCCTTCCGAAAAAGCGAGGGTTTCCACAAAAATTCCAGGCGCCGGTAAAGGCCGCTCAGGGACCACTTGTTCAAAACCCCCAGCAGCACGTGCTTTCTGGCCACCCGGCACGCCTCCGCCAGGGCCGCCTGGGGCTTGTCCACGAATTCCAGGGTGGTGATCAGGGCCACTGTGTCGAATTCATTGTCGCTGAAGGGTAAATCTTCTGCAAACCCGTGTCGGACGGAGATCCTGTCCGGCAGGCGGCGCTGCGCCTCCAGGACCAGCTCCCAGGACGGCTCCAGACCCGTGACCGCGTGGCCCCGTTGGCTGAACCACCGGAGAAAGAAGCCCGTGCCGCAGCCCACCTCCAGGACGCGCTGGGGGCCCACCGGGGCCCAGACGCGCTCCAGCAGCAGGCGTTCCAGCCGAAGCGCCGTCCGGCCCGGTTCACTCTGGGCCCAACGTTCCATCCTCAAGGCGTCTTCCAGGCGAAAGACGTATCCCACGGGCCTATCCTCTAAGTGAAAGGATTGGGAGGGATGTCCCCCCGGCTCTCTTTGGAAAAGGGGCGCGTCATCCAGTCCGCTGCCCGCCGCGCCTCACCCATCACTCCAAGACGGCGCCTTGGGCTCCGCTGGTGACCATCCGAGCGTAACGGGCCAGATAGCCATGGCGAATCCTGGGCTCTTTGGGCTGCCACCGGGCGCGACGCGCCTCCAGGGTGGCCTCGTCCACCTTGAGTTCCAGCTTCTTGCCGGGGATGTCGATCACGATCTCGTCGC
The DNA here is from genome assembly GCF_900176285.1 of Desulfacinum hydrothermale DSM 13146. Taxonomy (GTDB): domain Bacteria; phylum Desulfobacterota; class Syntrophobacteria; order Syntrophobacterales; family DSM-9756; genus Desulfacinum; species Desulfacinum hydrothermale. The sequence goes on from NZ_FWXF01000001.1 coordinate 204,287, forward strand.
CCTCTTCCACAAGGGCAATGGGGCCCCCGGCGGCCGCTTCCGGGCTGATGTGCCCGATGGCCGCGCCCTGGGTTCCGCCGCTGAAGCGGCCGTCGGTGATGAGCGCCACGTCCTTGTCCAGGCCCCGGCCCACGATGGCCGCCGTGGGGGTGAGCATCTCCTGCATGCCCGGACCGCCCTTGGGCCCTTCGTAGCGGATGACCACCACGTCGCCCGGGCGGATCTGACCGATCAGGATGGCGGAGGCCGCCTCGTTTTCGCTTTCAAAGACCCGTGCCCTTCCGGTGCGTTGCATCATCTCATGGGCCACGGCGCTCTGCTTGACCACCGCGCCCTGCGGAGCCAGGTTGCCGTACAGGATGGCGATGCCCCCCTCCTGATGGTAGGGCTTGTCCAGGGGCCGGATCACGTCGTGGTCCACGGCCTTCACCCGTTCCAGGTTGGCTCCCACTGTCTGTCCGGTCACGGTTTGGGCGTCCAGGTGGATGAGACCGCCCTTGGCCAGCTCCCTCATGACGGCCTGGATGCCGCCCGCGGCGTTGAGATCTTCCAGAAAGTGCGGGCCGCCGGGTCGCAGGCTGCACAGATGGGGCGTCTTGGCACTCATGCTGTTGAAAAGATCCAGATCCAGGGTGATGCCGGCCTCGTGGGCGATGGCCGGCACATGGAGCACCGTGTTGGTGGAACAGCCCAGGGCCATGTCCACGGCAATGGCGTTTTCGAACGATGCCTGGGTGACCAGATCTTTGGGGAGCTTGTTCGCGGCGATCAGGTCCATGATCTTCATGCCCGCCGTCTTGGCCAGGCGAAATCGGGCGGCCGAAACCGCCGGGATGGTCCCGTTGCCGGGAAGAGCCAACCCCAGAGCCTCGCTCAGGCAGTTCATGGAGTTGGCCGTGAACATGCCCGCGCAGGATCCGCAGCCGGGACAGGCGCAGTCCTCCAGCTCTTCCAATTCCTCCGTGGAAAGGGTTCCCGCCTTGTGGGCACCCACGCCCTCAAAGACGGAGATGAGATCCACAGGGCGACGGCCCACCCGGCCCGCCAGCATGGGCCCTCCGCTCACCAAAAGGGTGGGGATGTTGAGGCGGAAGGCGGCCATGAGCATGCCGGGGATGATCTTGTCGCAGTTGGGAATGAGCACCAGGGCGTCGAAGGGATGGGCCGTGGCCATCACTTCCACGCTATCGGCGATCAATTCCCGGCTGGCCAGGCTGTAGCGCATTCCGGCGTGATTCATGGCGATGCCGTCGCACACGCCGATGGTGGAAAACTCCACGGGCGTTCCGCCCGCCATGCGCACCCCGGCTTTGACGGCTTGGGCGATCTTGTCCAAGTGGATGTGGCCGGGGATGATTTCGTTGAAGGAGTTGACAATGCCCACAATCGGGCGCTCCAGTTCTTCTCGGGTGTAGCCCATGGCCTTGAACAAGGAGCGATGGGGCGCCTTTTCCGGTCCTTTCTTCATGAGATCACTTCGCATGGTAGCCTCTCTCTTTATGGTCGGCAGACAGATAACGGCCAAAGGAGCTTGTCCGATCAGGGCCCTGCGGCTCAACACTACGGGAAGTTTCCCTTCCCACCGTGGCCGCGGGGCGTTGACCCGCAAAAAGGGCCATCGTCACCACCATTCCATGGAGTGCCCGGCAATGGCCCATGGGATGTCCCGGGATCCTTCCCCGCAGCCGTTCTCCCCCCACCCGATGGCGGCCCGCTGGGACCTGGGTGGAAAAGAAAAAGAGTCGCAATGTTCACCACTTGCCCCGTCCCCGTGAGGGTACTGTAACCCTTCCGGTGTTGGCAAGGGAAAAGGAACGGTCACTGAAGTGGGAACGCCAAGGATTCCTTCCTTGACAATGCGATTGCCAATTCTATATCAACAAACACGTCATGTGACTTTGTTGTGCACCAATACGAAGGAGGTGGGCGTCATGGATATTGAAAGCGGCAAGGCGCTTTATCCCATCGGCATCGTTGCCGAATTGCTCAACATCCATCCCCGAACCCTGCGGATCTATGAGCAGGAAGGCCTGATCAAGCCTGCGCGCCGGGGGGGCAAGCGTTACTATTCCAACAACGATCTCCAATGGCTCAAGTGTCTGCGGCGTCTACTCACCGAAGACGGCTTGAACATTGCGGGCGTGAAGAAGCTGCTCACGGTGGCCCCCTGCTGGGAGATTCGAGGCTGCGATCAAGAGGTTCGAAAGAGCTGTCCGGCCATCCTCAACTTCCCGGTCCCTTGCTGGGATCTGGTGCCGAGGGCGTGTCAGGAAAAGGGCCGGGTCTGCGCCGAGTGCGAGGTCTACATCCAGAGGAAGAACCACGTGATGATGCAGAAGTGTTCTGCCGAAAAGGAAGGGGGCCCGATGTGAGCCGCCGTGAGGTGAAACATGCAGGTTTTCTGTTCGGCCCCGTGCCTTCCCGGCGCCTGGGCCGGTCCTTGGGCATCGATGTCATCCCCGCCAAAACCTGTTCCCTCGACTGCATCTATTGCGAATCGGGCTCCACCACCCACCTGACCCTGCGAAGGCGCGCCTTTTTTGCGCCCGATCCGGTGATGGCCGAGCTGGAGGCGTTTTTGCGCCGACATGGCGCGGCGGTGGATGTTCTCACCTTTTCGGCTGCCGGCGAGCCCACCCTGTACCAACCCCTGGGAGAGCTGGCGGGGGCGATCAAGCGTCGTTTTCCAGAGTTTCCCCTGGTGATGCTCACCAACGGAACGCTTTTGTGGGATCCCGCCGTGCGCCGGGATCTGCTGCCATTCGACCGGGTGATCCCGTCCTTGGATGCCGCTGACGAAGAAACCTTTGCACGACTCAATCGCCCCCATCCCCGCCTGGAATTTCAACGTGTGCTGGAGGGGCTTCGAGCGTTCCGAAGGGATTATGGGGGCCAATACCACCTGGAGATCGTACTGGCGCGCGGTGTGAACGACAGCCCCGAGCACCTGCATCGCCTGGCGCGTCTGGTGGAAGGGATCGGGCCGGACCGAGTGGAATTGAATACGGTGGTGCGGCCCCCTGCCGACCCGGTTGTTCAGGGGCTTGAGCCCCATGAGATGGAGCGGGCGGCCGTCCTGTTTCCCGCCGGATGCACGGAAGTGATCGGATCCTTCCGCTCCCGCCAAACGGAGTCGTCCTGCGATGACCTGCCCGATCGGATCGTGGCCTTGGTAAGGCGCCGCCCGTGCACCCCGGAGGAGACAGCCGATGTGCTGGGCGCTCCGGTCGAGCGGGTTTTGCAAGCCGTGGTGGATCTGGAAAGGGAAGGCCGTCTGGTGCGGCGTCGGTTCCACGGAGGGGAGTTTCTGTGTGGGGAGACCGGCACCCGTGATCCATAATGCGAGACCCCAAAAAACCGGCTCCTCTCGCGGGTGCGGCTCGGACTGCCCAGGGGCTGTTTTTTCCGGCGGGGATCGCCCCGGGGCGGGAACGGACCCTGCCCTGTTTCCTTCCACGCCCGGCGGGGACCGATCGTGGAGAGGCTTCAATTGATTCTCTGTTTCATCTGCCCTTATACTTAAGACCGGTAGATCATCCCGTAGATCATCCGGTACCTTTCCAATCGTTGAATGGGGTGGTGATCAAGCGTGGGGAACCCTGCAGACGGGTGGCGGTGAACCTGTGGTCGCGTTCAGGAGGATGCCGTGAGGACCTTGGATGTGGGCGTGGATGTGGGTTCGGTCAGCATCAACTGCGTGGTGGTGGAAGACGGTGACAGGGTTGTCTGGGAGGCTCCCTATCGGAGGCATTTCGGCCTGGTGATCCCGGAGACCCGGGGCCTTCTCCAGTCCGTCCTGGATCGATTCGGCGGCGAGGCCGTCCGGTCGGTGAGTTTCACGGGGGTCCATGGAGAGCGCCTGGCCCGGCTCCTTTCGGCTCCCTACGAAGTGGAGACGGTGGCACAAGTCCTGGGGGCGGTGCACGTGGTGCCGGGCGTTCGCACCATCATCAGCATCGGAGGCCAGGACGCCTGCCTGTTCCAGTTGGACTACGACGGAGACCAGTGGTACCTGGAAGCCTTCAACATGAACGGCCCGTGCGCGTCCGGCACCGGTTCCTTCATCGACCAGCAAGGCGAGCGGTTGGCCACGTCCTTGTACGGTCCCCGCTTCGAGATGAGCCAGGAAAAGATCCAGAAGACCCTGGACGACTTCATCCGGCTGGGGCTGCAATACACCAATCCGGCTCCCGTGGCCTGCCGGTGCACGGTCTTCACCAAATCGGACATGATCCACCTGCAGAACAAAGGCGAGCCCCTTCCCAACATCATCGCCGGACTGCACTTCGGCAACGCCGCCAATTATGTGAGCACCATTGTGGCCAATCGTCAGGTGCGCGAGCCCATCGTCTTCATCGGCGGCATGGCGTCCAACCGTCTGCAGGTGGAAGCCTTCCGCAGGTATTATCCATCGCTCCAGGTGCCGCCGCACCATACGTGCCTGGGGGCGCTGGGGGCGGCCCTTCAGGCCCACCGAGCCGGCCTTTCCAACCGGGTGGAACTGGATCTTCTGGCTGAGGGCTCGGCCGGGGAGGCCCTGGAGTCCTTCCCGCGGGCTCCCCGGCTGGAGCTGCACCACACCCGTTTCGATCCCCAAAACGATCTGGAGCCCTGGGGGCGGGTGGAAAAGAACCCGCTGCCCGTCTTTTTGGGGGTGGACATCGGATCCACCACCACCAAATACGCCCTGATCGACGGCGACGGGGTGATCCGCCACAAGTGCTATGTGCAGACCCAGGGAAAGCCCATCCAGGTCACCCGAAGGCTTTTGCAGACCCTGCTGGGTGAGGTGGGCTCCCGCGTGCGGATCCTGGCCGTGGCCACCACTGGTTCCGGCCGAAACGTGGTGGGGGATTTTCTGGATGCGGATCTGGTCATGGATGAGATCACAGCCCATGCTCGGGGGGCGGTGGCCGTGGATCCTCTGGTGGACACCATCTTTGAGATCGGCGGGCAGGATTCCAAGTACATCCGGATCGACAACACCCATCCCCTGGATTTCGACATGAACAAGGTGTGTGCCGCCGGAACGGGCAGCTTTCTCCACGAGCTGGCCAACAAGATGAAGATCAATATCGTGGGGGAGTTTCAGGAGATTGCTCTGTCGGCGCAAAATCCCGTGCACCTGGCGGAACGGTGCACGGTCTTCATGGAATCGGACCTGTTCGGCTACTACCAGAAAGGGGCGCGGCGGGATGATTTGATCGCGGGTCTGTGCTACGCCGTGGTGCACAACTACCTGAACCGGGTGGTGGGAAAGCGGCGCATCGGTCAGCGCATCATGTTCCTGGGCGGCCCGTCGCTCAATAAGGCCGTGGTGGCCGCCTTCGAAAGGGTCCTGAATCGACCCCTCATCGTTCCCCGGCACCGGGAGGTGATGGGGGCTTACGGAGCGGCCTTGGCGGTGAAGGAGGCCTTGGAGCGGGGGGAGGTGTCTCCGAAGGAAAGGGATCTGGAGAGGCTGGCGCAGGCCCAAGTGAGTTTCGTGGAATCCGTCTGCCGGGCGGACCGCGCATGCCACAACGAGTGCAAGCTCAAGATCTACGATTTTGCGGGCCGAAAGAGTGTCTGGGGAGGGGACTGCGGCCGATATGAGGTGAGTCATCACCGGGGTCCCAAGGCGGAAAACGCCTTTGAGATCCGCCGCCGGCTCTTTGGGGAGGCCCTGGATGCCTGGGCGGTGCGAGCCGACGAGATGGAAAGGTCGTCCGATTCCCAGGAGGCCGCTTGGAAATCCCCAAGCGCTCGGAACGCCTCCCGCCCCACGGTGGGCGTCCCCCTGGGGCTCCACGCCCTGGAGTGGGGGCCCTTCTGGGTGCGACTCTTGGCCGGACTGGGATTGCGCGTGGTGGTGAGTCCCCCCACGGACACCCGCATGGTTCGGGCGGGCCTGGAATCCATGACGGCAGAGACCTGCTTTCCCGTCAAGGTCTTCCACGGCCATGTACGTTTCCTTGCCCACAAATGCCATTACCTCTTTCTTCCCAATGTGATCGACATGCCGGGGCCCCGGCCGGACGAGGCGGGCATGTTCTGTCCGCTGGTGGAAAGTTCCCAGTATATGGTGCGGGCGGCTCTTGGACTCGACGACGGCCACATCATCCGCCCGACCTTGTATCTGCGGGAGGGGCCGGATGCCCTGGCGCCCGCCGTGCACCGGAGCCTGCCGGCCTCCTTGGGATGCAGCCCGGAGCAGGTGGCCCGGGCGGTGCGCCAGGCTTGGGACTACCAAAAAACCTTCCGGGAACGACTCCTGGAGGCGGGCCGGGACTATCTGGAGCGGATTCCCCACGGGGAGCCCGTTTGGATCATCACGGGGCGACCCTACAACTTGCACGATTCACGGCTCAATCTGCAGTTGGGCCGCCACCTGGCCCGACTGGGCATCTGGGCCATGCCGGCGGACATGATCGCCGTGGATGACGAAGACTTGAGCGATTTTCCCCGCATGTACTGGGGACTGGGAGCCAGAATCCTGCGAACCGCCAAGAAGATCGCCCGCACGCCGACCTGGTTCGGCGTGCACATGACCAACTTCAGCTGCGGCGCCGATTCGTTTCTGGAGCATTTCTACAAGCATGTTCTGACCCACAAGCCGGCGCTCATCCTGGAACTGGACGAACACAGCGCCGTGGCCGGGATGCTCACCCGCGTGGAGGCCTACCGCAACGTGGTGAAAAACGTGTGCCGCGAGACCCTGGAGATGGGCGTTCCCGAGGCCTTCGGGCAATGGATCAGCAATTGACAGCCGCCGTGCCGGGATAGGGGAAGTAGGCGATCACCATCACGGATCATCTCCGGTGGAGGACCATGGACGCCAAGAAGACGGATACCGCTCGACTTCGACTGGTGCAGCGCTTGGACGTGACGGGCCGGGTGTTGTTACTGCCTCGCATGACCCCCTTCGGGACCCGGTTTCTGGCCGCCAGCTTTCGGGCCTTCGGGGTTCCCGCCGTGGTCATGGAAACCTACAAGGGGCTTTCCCTGGGAAAGGAATACACGTCGGGAAAGGAATGCTTTCCCTGCCAGGTGACCCTGGGAGACATCCTGTATTTTCTCCAGGGGGAAAAGGAGCGGCTGGGTTCCCGGTTCGATCCCCGCCGCTACGTCTATTTTTTGCCGGAATCGGACGGTCCGTGCCGGTTCGGGATGTACAACAAGCTGCAGCGCCTCGTTCTGGACACCTTTCCCGAGTACCGCGACATTGCCATCACCTACCTTTCCACCCAGGACGCTTACTCCGTGGCGGGACTCCTTCCGGCTCACAAAGCCCGCTACTTCCGGCGGGTGGCCTACGTGGCGGCGGTCATCGCCGACGTCTTCGACCGCATTGTGTGGCGGGTGCGCCCTTACGAGCGTACGGCCGGGATGACCGACGCCTTCATGGAAGAGGCTGCCTGGGATATGGAGGCCCTCCTGGAGCGCGTGGGGGAGGCCCGGGATTTCCAGGCGCTGCTGGACCGGGTGGAGGAAGTGGCCCGCAGGGCCGCCGGTTTCGTGGATCCGGGGATTGCCCGCAAACCCCGGATCGGCATCGTGGGGGAGATCTATCTTCGGACCCATCCCGAATCGAACCAGGACATCGTCCGGCAGATCGAACGGCATGGGGGCGAGGTGGTGGACGCGTCCATCGCCGAATGGATCAATTTCGTGAGCCACGAACGGTTGCGCAAGATGAAGCGTCAGGCCGCGCTGGCCTTTCGCCGCAAGGACGGCAGATCGCTCAAGGAGGCCGTGCGGGCCGCCGGATTGCAAAAGGTGGAAATCGCCTACCAGGCCTGGCGTCTCAAGCAGGTCTACGACCGGGTGCTCCGCCACCTGGACATTCAACCCGATCACTCCATCCGGGAAATCGAGAAATTTCTGGACGGCGGAAGGCATTTTTCCTTTGAAATCGGAACGGAAGCCGCCTTAAGTATTGGCGGGGCGTTGGCCCACGTTCACGAAGGGTTTCACGGCATCGTCAACGTCTTTCCCTTCACGTGCATGCCCAGCACCATCTGTTCGGCGATCCTCAAACCGATCCTGGCCCAAAAGCGCGTGCCCTACCTGGACGCGCCCTACGACGGGACGGTCCAGCCGAACCGGGAAGTGGCCCTTCGAACCTTCGTCTATCAGGCGCGCCAATATCGAGATCGCCAACAGAACGGGAACCGAGAAGTATGACACCACAGCATCTACTCATCAACGCCGTCCATCCGGAAGAGTTTCGCGTGGCCCTGGTGGAGGGGCAGTCTTTGGAAGGCTTTTTCATCGAGACGGCCACGCGCGGCAAGGTGGTGGGCAACATCTACAAAGGCATCGTGGTCAACGTGCAGCCCTCCCTGCAGGCCGCCTTCGTGGACTACGGAGCGGACCGCAACGGCTTTCTGCCCATCTCTGAAATCCATCCCGATTATTATGCCACCGAGGTGGAAGGGCATCCCAGGATCCAGGATGTGCTCAAGACCGGCCAGGAGGTGCTGGTCCAGGTCACCAAGGAGGAGATCGGGACCAAGGGGGCGGCCCTCACCACCTACGTGTCCATTGCAGGCCGCTACGTGGTGATCGCTCCGGGTCAGAGCCAGCGGGGCGTGTCCCGAAAGATCGAGGATGAAACCCAGCGCGAGCGGCTTCGCGAAATCGCCCAGGAGCTGGAACTTCCTCCAGAGATGGGCATCATCCTGCGCACGGTGGCGGAAGGCCGCACCAAACGCGAGATTCAAAAGGACCTTCGCTACCTGATGCGCATCTGGGATGAAATCCTCAAAAGGGTCCAGGAATCCCAGGCGCCCTGCCTCATCTACCGGGAGCGGGATCTGGCCATCCGGGTGGTGCGCGACTACTTCACCCCGAGCATCAAGACCATCTGGGTGGACGACATGGAGATTTTCAAGCGGGTGAAGGAATTTTTGCGGATCATCAGCCCGCGCCACCAGCGCGTGGTCAAATTCTACAAGGGCGACGCACCGCTCTTCAACAAGTACAACCTGGAGGACCAGATCGACCAGCTCTTCCAGAAACGGGTGCCGCTCAAGTCCGGTGGCTACCTGATCATCGACCCCACCGAGGCCCTGGTGGCCATTGATGTCAATTCGGGCAGGGCCACCCGGGATTCGGCCCTGGAAGAGAGCAGCTACCGGGTGAACCTGGAGGCGGCCCAGGAGATTCCCAGGCAACTGCGCCTGCGCGACCTGGGTGGGCTCATCGTGGTGGACTTCATCGACATGCGAAGCCGCCAGCACATCCGCAACGTGGAAAGAAGGCTTCGAGACGAAACCAAAAAGGACAGGGCCAAGATCAAGGTGGGACGCATCTCCCAGTTCGGCCTGCTGGAGATATCGCGCCAGCACCTGGGGCTCAACATCCAGTTGGGTTCCTACAGAGACTGCCCCTATTGCGAAGGAACGGGGATGGTGCGCTCCACGGAAGCCTCCGCCGTCTGGTACCTTCGCAAGATCTGGAACGGGCTGCTCAAGGACGAGGTGGTGGCCGTGCGGGGCCGCTTTTCCACGGACGTGGCCCACTATCTGCTCAACCGCAAACGCAATGACCTGGTCTATCTGGAGGACCATTTCGGAAAGGAAATCACCATCCAGGCCTCTTCCCAACTGGCTCCCCACGAAGGGCACCTGGAATTCATCACCGTGGAGACCCCGGAAAAAGACGAAAAGAGCGAAACCGCAGGGGCCTGAGCCGCCTCGGGGATTTTTCGCGTCGTCGGCCGTTTTCGTGAAGGCAGGGGCCCGGCGCCTCATGGGAGGCAGCCCGCGGCCAACGCTGGCCTCAGACAATCACGAATTTCTTGATGAGGTGCACCACCTCGTCCGGCTCATCCACCACCGTGACCAGATCCGGGTCGTCGGGGGAGATGAGGTGCCGGGCCAGGAGCGTGTCCTGGATCCATTGGAGCAGTCCATTCCAGTAGTCGCTTCCCACCAGGATCACGGGAAAGGGCTTGATGCGCTTGGTCTGCATGAGAGTGAGGGACTCGAAGATCTCGTCCAGGGTGCCGAATCCCCCGGGCATGCCCACGTAGGCCTGGGCGTACTTGACGAACATCACCTTGCGCACGAAGAAGTACTTGAACTTCACCTGCACATCGGCGTAGGGATTGCCCTCCTGTTCCATGGGAAGTTCGATGTTCAACCCCACGGACCGGGCACCTCCTTCCCGGGCTCCCTTGTTGCCGGCTTCCATGATGCCGGGCCCTCCGCCGGTGATGATGTTGTAGCCTTCCTGGGCCAGCTTTCGGGCGATTTCCACGGCCCTTTCGTAGTCGGGATCTCCGGGACGCACCCGGGCCGAACCGAACATGCTCACCGCCGGGTAGATGTCCGCCAATAAATCAAACCCGTCCACAAATTCCGCCATGATCTTGAACAGTCGCCAGGAATCCTGAACCGTCATTGCGTCTATGAGGTATTGGCGTTCATTCATGTGCTCTTCTCCCATGATGTGATGGATGATACCAATGGGGCCGCGGAAGGCTAGCCTATCACAGTGGGAGCCCGGGCCCCAAGGGCCGTGCAATCCGCCCCCGGAAGAGGGGCTTGGAGCTTGTCCGAAAATGGCCTTTCAGCCTTTTCGGGAGATTCCCAGTTGGGTGACATTCCACTGTGCCCTGTGGCTCTTTTTTTTTGCTTTGGTGGGGCGGGTTCGGAACCCGCCTCTATCTGCGGCCTAGCCAGGTCGGCAGCGCAAGCCCGCCTGGTAGTCCCAATCTCCCGTCTGCACAAGAAAGGAGCAGTCCGGGCGTTCTCAGACAGGCTCCTCGATCGTCTTCCCTCCCCTTGCACTGTTTCTCTCTGCTCATCGGAAAGATGCTGGAAAGATGTTGAAGGGTGATGGAAAATTCGTTATCAAGCCCATGCGCCACGTGGTGCATACCAAGCGACTTTTCTCCAGACGGAAACGGAGGCCCATCGTTTATGGAAATGAAAGAATTCATCAGAACCGCCCTCAGGAAGGTGAGCCGGAAGTTGGAAGCGGGCACCCTGGACCGGAACGAAGAGGGCTATTCCTTTGAGGAAGAGAAGCTGTTGGACTGGATTTGGATTGAACTCAAGGAAGAGGCGCCGGATAAGGATGCCGTCATCCAGATGGAGCTGGACGACTTGTACGAGATTATCGAAAGCGATGCCAAGCTCTACGACGAGTACCAGATTCTTCTGGAGTCCCTGAAGCCGGCGGAAGAGTAGCGGGACAATCCGGAATCCCATGAACAGGGAGCGCTCCACGGGGGGCGCTTTTTTTGTTGGGGCGTGGTGGTCCCCGGAAAGAGTGGAAGATGGACCAAGTGCAACTGAAGCCGGGCGCGGAGCGAAGGGTGCTCCAAGGGCACCGCTGGATCTTCAGCAACGAAGTGGACGGCTCCCTCAAGGCGTACCGGCCGGGCCAATGGGTGGACGTGGTCTCCTCCAAGGGCGTGCCGTTGGGTTCGGGCTACATCAACCCCCACTCCCTCATCGCCGTGCGCCTGGCGGGGCCCACCGGGCTGAGACCGGATCGGGCGTGGCTGGAGGAACGTCTCCGCCGGGCCCTGGACTACCGGGAACGCGCCTATCCCGGTGAGAAGACCTATCGGCTGGTTTACGGCGAATCGGACGGGCTTCCCGGGCTGATCGTGGACCGCTATGAGCAGGTGCTGGTCACCCAGGTCACCACGGCGGGCATGGCCGCCCTGGAGCCCATGGTGCACCAGGTGCTGGTGGATTTCTTCCAGCCCCGCGCCCTGGTGGTTCGAAACGACACCCGCGCGCGCCTCCTGGAAGGCCTTTCGTTGGAAAAACGAGTGAGCCACGGGGTTGTGGCGGAACCCGTCCAGGTGCCGCTCCACGGGCTCAGCCTGACCGTGGATCCTCTGAACGGCCAAAAGACCGGACTCTTCCTGGATCAGCGGGACAACCGGGAAGCACTTCGCCGGTGGGTGAAAGACGCGGAGGTGCTCGATCTCTTCTGCTATCAGGGGACCTGGAGCCTGGTGGCCGCGGCGTCCGGGGCCCAAAGGGTGGTGGGGGTGGACCAGTCCAAGGAAGCCGTGGAGCGGGCGGCCCGGGATGCGGCCGCCAATGGCCTGGACGATCGGTGCCGGTTCCACGCCTCGGAGGTGCTGGACTTTCTCAAACGGGCCGGCCGAAACGCCTTCGATGTGGTGGTCCTGGATCCCCCGGCCTTCGCCAAGACCAAGGGTGCTGTCAAGAACGCCCTTCGAGGCTATACCGACATCAATCGGCGGGCCCTGCTGGCGCTGCGGCCGGGGGGTGTCCTGGTGAGCTGTTCCTGTTCGTACCACGTTTCCCAATCGGCCTTCCAGCAGATGCTGGTCCGAGCCGCCCAGGCGGCGGGAAGGATGGTGCGGGTGCTGGAAGTCCGAGGCCAGGCCCTGGATCATCCCGTTCTGGCCGCCATGCCGGAAACCCGCTACCTGAAGTGCTTCTTCCTGCAGGTCCTGGAAAGATGACCGCGCGACCGACTTCGGACGCCGGCTTTACAAGAGAGCGGGAAATGGATTAACTAGGAAGGCAAGGAACTGCCACGCTTTACCATTAGCCCACGGCGGCTTTCAACGGGCATGATGGAAAGGTTCCTGCACCGCATCGAACCGCCAAGGCTTAGCTGAAGGAGTTGTCCATGACACGCTGGTTCCTGAAACGACTTGTGCACGTCGTCCCCGTTTTTTCTCTCGTCGTCCTGTCCTTTTTCTTTACGGGTCCGGTGGGCGCCCAAGATCCGGGTCCCACGGACGTCATCAAGAGCGGCACCGAGCGGGCCCTGGCGATCCTCAACGTCTGCCGGGACGAAGAGCCCGACCAGGTGCGCCGGCAACGGCGGGAACAGATCAAACAGATCGCCTATGACTATGTGGACTTTGAAGAGATGGGCCGGCGCGCCCTGGGCCGCCACTGGAAAAAGCTCACACCGGCACAGCAAGACGAGTTTCTTCGACTGTTCAAAGACCTGCTCTACTTCACCTACATCGGTCGGGTGGACACCTACACCTGCGGCCAGACCCAGACCATCGCCTATGACGAAGAGAGGATCCTGGGCCGCTACGCCCTGGTGAAGACCCGCGTGTCCTACCAGGACAAGATGGTTCCCGTGGAATACCGCATGATCCGAAAAGACAAGGGCTGGATGGTCTACGACGTGGTGATCGAAGGGGTGAGCTATGTGAACAACTACCGCAAGCAGTTCGATTCCATCCTGGTGAACAAGTCGGTGGACGATCTGTTCGCCCTGCTCAAGGAAAAGGTCGCCGAGTTGGAAAAGAATGACAGCCTTGGGGCCGGAAGGACATCGAAAGAGGCTTCGTGAGCGGTTCCTTCGAAGCGGACTGGAGGGGTTCCATGACCACGAGGTTCTGGAACTTCTGCTCACCTTCGCCATCCCCCGCCGGGACGTGAAACCCGTGGCCCGGGCCCTCCTGGAGCGGTTTCAGTCGCTGTCCGCCGTTTTGGACGCCTCGGCGCAGGAACTGACCCGCGTGAACGGCGTGGGCCCCCACGCGGCCCTGCTCCTCACCCTGCTTCCCCGCGTTCTGGAAAGATACCATCGGGATCGGTGGCGATCCGTCACCACACTGAGTTCCACCCGGGAGGCCGTGCGCTATCTCCAGGGGCACCTGGAGGCGGAGCGCAAGGAGGTCTTCTGCATCCTGGCTCTCAACAGTCAGAACGGCCTGATCGCTGTGGAGCGGATCCAGGAGGGAACCGTCAATCGCACCGCTGTCTTCCCCCGCCTGGTGGTGGAGGCGGCCCTGAGGCACCGGGCCACGGCCGTGATCCTGGCCCACAACCATCCCAGCGGGGAACCGGAGCCGTCCGTGGCCGACCGGCAGCTCACCCGCAAGCTGCGCCGCCTTTTGGGGGATCTGGACATCGCCGTTCACGATCACATCATCCTGGCGGGCCCCCGCCACTATTCCTTTGCCGAAAGAGGAGAGATGGACTGATGGAAGCGACCATGCCGGCCGTGGTGGTGCGCGAAACGGAAGGCAAGGGCGGCTGGAACGCCCTGGAGCTCGCCCGGGTGCCCCGTCCCGTGGTGCCATCGGGGGAGGTGCTGGTACAGGTGGAAGCCTGCTCCGTCAACCGGGCGGATCTGCTGCAGCGCCGCGGTCTCTATCCTCCTCCCCCGGGCGCTCCGGACATCCCGGGCCTGGACCTGGCGGGCTACGTGGTGGAAGGGGGGCCGACGCAGGTTTCCTGGCAGCAGGGCGATCGGGTCTTCGGCGTGGTGGCCGGTGGCGGTTATGGGCGATACTGCGCCGTGCCCGCGGAACACCTTCTTCCCATCCCGGACAACCTTTCCTTTGTGGAAGCCGCGGCCGCCGCGGAAGTCTTCGTGGTGGCCCATCTCAACCTCTTCCTGGAAGCGGGGCTGGGTCCCGGAGAGAGGCTGCTCCTGCACGGGGGCGGAAGCGGCGTGGGAACGGCCGCCATCCAGCTGGCCAAGGCCCGAGGCGCTCAAGTGGCCGTCACCTGCGGCGAAGCTTGGAAAATCAAACGATGCCGAACATTGGGGGCGGACCTGGCGGTCTGTTACAGGGATGAGGATTTCTGGGACGCACTCCGCCGGTGGTCCGGAAACCGGGGTGTGGACGTGGTTCTGGACTGGATCGGCGCCCCCTACCTGGAAAGGCACCTGGATCTTCTGGCTCTCCGGGGGCGCCTGGTCTTCATCGGGCTCATGGGCGGCCACCAGGCCCACTTTTCCCTGGCCCCCCTGCTCACCAAGCGGCTCCGCCTGGTGGGGTCGGTGCTTCGTAGCCGGTCCCGGGAAGAAAAGGCGAAGATTCTGTCCGACTTCCAGCACCACGTGCTGCCTCTGCTGGCTCGGGGGGACGTGAAGCCCGTGGTGGACCGGATCTTTCCCATCGCCGAGGCGGAAGCGGCCCATCGGTACTTGAAGGATGGAAAGCATTTCGGCAAGATCGTCCTGTGCTGGAAGGACGACGGCGGGCGCCATGGCGCCGATCTGGTTTGAAAGGACAAGGGGATTCAGGTGGGGCGAGAAAACGGTCGGGGATGGATTGCGCTGGAAGAGGTGGATCTTGTGCGATCGGGAAAGGAGATCCTGCGGGGGATCTCCTGGCGCGTGAACCCGGGCCAGCACTGGGCCGTGGTGGGGGCCAACGGGTCGGGAAAGACCACGCTCCTCCTTTTGCTCGCAGGATACCTGTGGCCCACCCGGGGTGCGGTCACGGTGCTGGGCAAAAGGTTCGGGCAAGTGGACCTGAGGGAACTGAGGAAGCGCATCGGCTGGGTGGGATCCTTCCTGCAGGAACAGATCCCTCCCGGTCAGCGCCCCTTGGATCTGATCGTGGGCGGCAAATTCGCCTCCATCGGCGTTTTCCACACGCCGTCGGCGGCGGACTATGAAAAGGCGCGGGGACTGGCCCAGCGACTGGGATGCGCTCACGTGATGGAACGCCCCTACGGGGTGCTGAGCCAGGGGGAAAAGCAGCGGGTTCTCATCGCTCGGGCGCTCATGTGCGATCCCCGCCTTCTCATCCTGGACGAGCCCTGTTCCGGACTGGACCTGGTGGCTCGAGAGGATCTGCTGGCTTCCTTGAACGATCTGGGCGGATCCCAGGGAGGGCCCACGCTGGTGCTGGTCACCCATCATCTGGAGGAGATCATGCCCGTCTTTTCCCACGTTCTGCTTCTCAAAGACGGCCGTGGCCTGGCCCAGGGGCCCAAGGACCGGGTGCTCACGGCCCAAAACCTAGAAGCGGCCTTCCGCATCGCCATGGACGTGCAGCGGCGGGACGGGCGCTTCTGGGCCCACCCCCGCCTCAACTGCTGATCCCGCCGGAAGGCCTACTCGTAGACCTTTTCTTCCACGTCGTCGGCGCCCGGGGCGTCCATCTCCGCGTCCCGGGTGAGGCGTGCTTCCTTCATCTTCCAGTATTCCTTGTACCACTCGTTGGCGATGATCATCGACATGATCTCGTTGGTGCCGGTCCAGATGGAGGCCAGCCGAAGATCCCGGTAGATGCGTTCCACGGGGAAGATGGTGGTGTAGCCGATCCCGCCCATGACCTGCATGGCGTTGTGGGCCACCTTCTGACACGATTCGGTGACGAATTTTTTCGTCTCCGAGATCATGCGCCGGACGGTGGAAGCCGGTGCACCTTGGTCCACCGCCCGGGCGGTCACATGGACCATGGCCCGAGAGGCGTCCAGGAGCATGGCCGCTTCGGCCACCTGGAAGCTCACCCCCTGGAATTCGTTGATGGGCTGGCCGAAGGCCTTCCGGCGCGTGGAATAGCCCGTGGCCACCTCCAGGGCGGGTCGGGCGGCTCCTATGGTCATGGCGGCCGTTCCCAGGCGCTCGGGGATCATCATGGTCTTGAAGACCTCCACGCCGCCGTTCACCGTCCCCAGCACGTTTTCCTTGGGCACCTTCACGTCCCGAAAGACCAGGCGGCTGGTGCCCCCGCCGCGGCAGCCCATGAGGCCGTAGAGGTAGGAGGTTTCCACCCCCGGACCCCGGTCCACGATGAAGCAGGTGATCCCCCGGTGGGGTTCGGCCTGCGGGTCCGTGCGGGCATAAACCAGGAAGAAATCGGCGCCTTCCCCGCCCACGATGAAGCGCTTCTGGCCGTTGAGGACGAAGTGGTCGCCCCGGTCCACCGCCGTGGTGGTGGCGCCGAAAAAGTCCGATCCGCCCCGCGGTTCGGTGAGGCATTCGGCGGCGAAGATCTGGCCTTTGAGCAGCGGCACCACGTAGCGCTCCTTCTGGGCATCGGTGCCGTGGAGCACAATGGCGTCACAGACCAGTTCCGCCCCCACCCCGAAGGTGCAGGCGAAGATGTAGCCCAGGGTTCCCACTTCCTCCATGGCCACGCAGGTGCTCACCCAGTCCATCTCCCGGCCGCCCCATTTTTTGGGATAGCGGCAGCCCAGGAGGTTCCGGCGCCCGGCTTCCTGCAAAAACTCCTTGGGAAAGCGGATCTTGTCCGCGTCCATGTCCAGGATCATCTGACGCGGCACGGACTTGACGAAATCACGCACCTCGTCGCGCCACCGGCGCGTCCTTTCATCCAACAAGTGATCGAACATGACCGTCTCTCCTTTTATCGGCCTCAGAACATTTCCCGAAGCCTGAACTTCATCACCTTGCCGGTGGGGGTGTGGGGCAGGGCGTCCACGAAATGGTAGATGCGGGGGATCTTGTACTTGGCCAGCCGATCTTGGAGAAACCGGTTGAGCGCTTCCGCGCTGGGTTCCGTTCCCGGGGCCGGCACAACCACGGCCGTCACCGTTTCGCCCCAGTGGGGATGGGGGGTGCCGATCACGGCCACCTGGGCCACGTGCGGGTGTTCGGCCAGAACGTCCTCCACTTCCTTGGAATAGACGTTCTCGCCCCCGGTCACGATCATGTCTTTCAGCCGATCGACGATGGTGAGGTATCCGTCCTCGTCGATACGGGCCATGTCCCCGGTGCGGTACCAACCGTCGTGAAAGGCTTGGCGGGTGGCTTCGGGATCGTTGAGATAGCCCTGCATCATGGAGTCGGCCTTGAGCCAGATCTCACCCGTTTCGCCCGGACCGGCTTCCTCGGTCTCCGACTTCATGACCCGAAGGTCCGCACCGGGAAGTGCCTTGTTCCCGATGGATCCCGCCTTGGCCGCATGGGCCTGAGGCGGCAGCACCGTGCCGGTGGGGCCCGCCTCCGTCATGCCGTAGACCTGGTAGAACCGATCGCTCTTGTAGTGGGCCTGGAGCATGCGGACCGTGTCCGGGGCGATGGGGCCGCCGCCGTAGATCCAGGCCCGCATGGACGAAAGGTCGAAGTCGTCGAAGGTGGGGACCATCTGGAGCGGCATGAGATAGGAGATGGGGGCACCGAAGTAGACGGTGCACCGCTCGTCCTGGATGGCCTGGAGGAAGTGGAGCGGGTGGTACTCACGAAGAAGCACCGTGGTGGCCCCCACGTAGGAAGCGCCAAGGAACCAGTTGTTGAGAGGCGAAGAGTGCCAGATGGGCATGGCCATGAGGAGCCGGTCTTCTTCGTCCATCTTCACGGCAAGGGCCCCGGTGATGGCCGCCATGACCACGCTCCGGTGGGTGAGGACGCAGCCCTTGGGTTTTCCCGTGGTGCCGCTGGTGTAGAGGATCTCGGCCGTGGCGTCGTCGGAGATGGCCACGGCCTGGAACGCGGGGGCGGTCTCCAGGAGATCGGCCAGGAGAGGGCGGCCCGGGGCCGGGCTGTCCAGGGCGATCTGGGGGATGGAAAGGGTCAGGGCGTCGATGCTTTGGACCAGGGATCCGTCGAAAAAGAAGATCTTGGCCCCGCTGTGTTTTAGAATGTAGTCCACTTCCGGTGCGGCCAGCTTGTGGTTGACGGGCACCACGGCCGCCCCGGTCTTCTGGGCACCGAAAAAGACCGTGATGAAATCGGGCGTGTTGGGGCTCATGATGGCCACCACGTCCCCGGCTTGGATGCCGTGGGATTGCAAAATACCCGCCGCCCGTTCGGCCCGATCCTTCAGATCAAGAAACGACACACCGCGGCCCCGGGTGCGGATCGCGTCCTTGGATCCGAACTTGCGTGCGTTTCGGTCCACCATTTCCACCAGGTTCATGGCTTCTCCTCCCGTTGGAGTTCTTCCAGGCGCCTTTCCAGCTTCTTCTGCACGGCCAGAAGATCCTGTTCCAGGAGGACGAGATCCCGCATGCGTTCCCGGATCTCCTGGAGCTTTCTTCGGCCGTAGTCCAGGCTCTTTTGGATCTGGGACACTTCGTCCAAATCGGTATGGGCCATGCCGATCATCTCGGCGATCTCGTCCAGGCTGAACCCGAAGCGCTTGCCCCGAAGGATGAGTTTCAGCCGCGCGCGGTCCTTGGGCGTGTAGATGCGCTGATTGCCCGGGGTGCGCCGGGGGCTGATGAGGCCCTTTTCTTCGTAGAAGCGGATGGCCCGGGGGCTGATGTCCAACTGCGCGGCCAGCTGGGAGATGCTGAAGGTCTGTTGGGTGTTTTTTTTGGGTGACGTCATGGGATCCTCCCACCATTACGTTTACGTAAACGTAAAGTGGGGCGCCCTGTCAAGTCCTTTTCGCCGGATGGGAAGCCCGCGTCATCTGTGGGGGCGGTCTGAGAGCTGAAAAAAACACCACAAAGCACCGTGGCATTGTAACCGGTTGAACATCCCCCCAAAGACCGAAAGGACGTTGTGGGACAACCTTTTTTGGGCTTGTGCCCAGGCCTTTACCGAACACGTGGTCCCGGCCGTTTTCCGATGGACTTTTCACGCCTTTTTCCTTGACGAGCGGGAACGTTTTGGGGCATCTAACTGAACGAGCGCCCAGTTAGATCGGCCGGGACCCCCTTCCTCTCCGCACGTCCTCAAAGCTCCGTGCGCTCTTGCCCATCCTTCCGCCAGGTCCCGATAAGCAGAACCCGGCCGCCATGCCCGGTTGGAAGATGCCTTAAGGCCAATGCCGGCTCGCCGTGCAGGTTCCTTCCTGCCCGCATGGCTTGGCGCTCGCACCGGTACCCCGAAGGGCGGCTCGGCAGCCGGCTCAACGAGAGATACAGGGTGTCTTTGCCGCCGCAAAGCTTCCGCCCCGCGGGAAAGGCCCATCGGCATCCCATGAAGTGGCGGACACCAGCCCATGGCCCGTGCCACGTTCGGGGGCTCTCCCCTCTGGCAGTCCTGCGCCACGGGAAATGCGTTCATCTCCCGCGTTTTCAGACAAGCTCCAAGGAGATAGTACTTATAGGAGGAGGATTTCATGGTGGACAGTATCGGCGATGTCTTGACGCTCACCGCAGGAAAGTTTCCCCACAAGACGGCGGTCATCAACTATGGCGGTCCGTCCTTCACCTTCTCCCAACTGAACGAACGCGCCAACCGGCTGGCCCATGCCCTGAAGCGCCTTGGGGTGCAAAGGGGCGACCGGGTGGCCTACCTCTTTCCCAACACCAGCACCTTCTTGGAAATCCATTTCGCTGTGGCCAAGATGGGCGCCGTGGGGGTGCCGTTGAACGTTCGGCTCGTGGGCCGGGAACTCCAATACCAGATCCACCAGGCGGACGCCGTGTGCGTTCTCTTTCATGAAGCCTTCCACCACACGGTGCTGGGCATCCGGAACGATCTGCCCCAGGTGCGGTTCTTCATCGGCCAGGGCCCGGAAGGAGACGGTGTTCTGTCCTACGAATCGGTCCTGCAGGCAGGCGATCCCCGGGAACCCCACGAGCCCGCGCTCCTCTACGATCAGAACGTGGTCCTTTACACGGCCGGAACCACCGGCGTTCCCAAAGGGGCGGTTCTCAGCCACAAGAATTCCCTTTTCAACGCCATGACCATGATCATGGACTATGGCATGCGCCACGACGACGTGCTCCAGGTGGTGCCGCCCCTTTACCACAGCGCCTCCCTGAACGGCTTCGCCGTCACGGGGGTGCTGCTGGGGGCCACCCAGGTGCTCCACGCCGCCGTGGACCCGGCACAGATCTTCCAAAGCATTCAGGACCACCAGGTGACTTTCACCTGGGGGCCGGCGACCCTCTGGCGCATGCTCTTGGCCTATCCCCACCGGGGCCGCTACGATACCTCCAGCGTGCGCAGGGTGATCAACGGCGCCATGTACATGCCGGCCCCCATGCGCCGGGCCGTCCTGGAGATGTTTCCCAACGCCCGCATGGGCGATACCTACGGCATGACCGAAGCCTCTCCGTGCACCACCATCCTTCGGCCCGAAGACGTGCTTCGAAAACCCGCCTCCGTGGGCGTTCCGCTCACCATCTGCGATGTGAAGATCTTCGACGACCAAGGCCGGGAGCTTCCCCCCGGCCAGGTGGGAGAAATCGTCACCCGCGGAAACGTCATGATGGGCTACGACAAGAACCCGGCGGCCACCGCCGAAGCCCTCCTCAACGGCTGGTACCATACGGGCGATCTGGGCAGGAAGGACGAAGAAGGATTCATCTACCTGGTGGACCGGAAAAAGGACATGATCGTCACCGGGGGCGAAAACGTCTATTCACGGGAGGTGGAGGAGGTGATCGCGTCCCACCCGGCGGTCTTCGAAACCGCCGTGATCGGCCTTCCCGACGAACAGTGGGGGGAACGGGTGACGGCCGTGGTGGTGCTCCGGCCGGGGGCCGCCGTACGCCAAGAGGAAATCCTGGAGCACTGCCGCAAGAACCTGGCCGGATACAAGTGTCCCAAGGCGGTGGTCTACCGGGAAGAGCTTCCCAAGAGCGCCGCCGGAAAGATTCTCAAGAAGGACCTTCGAACCGAATTGCTGGAGAAGGAGACCCCAAGGTGAAAGGGCGAGAGGACCGTTCCCCGCACCCCTGTCTCCTTGTCTCTTCTTCCCAAAGCCTTGCCGTCCTTTCGAGGGACGCCGCCACGCAAACCGCTTAAAAGGAGGGCCTGCCATGAAAGAGATCGTCCAGGGATTTCCCGCCACGTCCAATGACGACTATCCTTTGAACATGATCGCCTTCATGAAGCATGCGGCTCAAAACTATCCGGAAACGGAGGTGGTGTCCCGGAACCTGGACGGGAGTCTCCGCGGGAGCACCTACGGAGAAATATGGTCGCGGGTGAAACGACTCGCCAAGGCCCTGGAAGGGATCGGGGTTCGGGCGGGCGACCGAGTGGGAGCCCTGGACTGGAACACCCACCGCTTCATGGAACTCTACTTTGCCGTCTCGGGCATCGGCGCGGTGCTCCTGGAGCTCAATCCGCGCATTTCGGCCGCGGAGCGGGCCTACGTGTTGAACCACAGCGAAGCCCGGTTTGTGGCCGTTTCCGCCTCCCTTCTCCCCGTCATGGAGCCTCTGGCGGCGGAATGTCCCACCGTCCAGGCCCTGATCGTCCTGGACGACCTGGGAAAGGGGCTGCCCCGGACCGCTTTTTCCCGGGCCCACGACTACGAAGGGCTCATCAAGGAAACCGACGACGATTTCCAGTTTCCCTGGGTCGACGAACGATCCGCCTGCACGGCCTGTTACACGTCGGGAACCACCGGAAAGCCCAAGGGCGTCTACAATTCCCACCGGGCCATGTATCTCCACACCCTGGCCATCGCCCAGGCGCTGAACATAACCCAGGACGACGTGATCCTGCAGATCGTTCCCATGTTCCACGCCCAGGGCTGGGGCATGTTTTTCTGCGGGCCCATGCTGGGAGCCAAGCTGGTCTTTCCCGGGCGCTACACCATGGAGGATCCGTCGCCGCTTGTGGATCTGCTGGTGGACCAGAAGGTGACCGTGACCTGCGGGGCGCCGGCCATCTTCCTTCCCATGTTGCATCACATCAAGAAGATGGATCCCAAGCCGGATCTCACAGGCCTTCGCATGATCAGCGGCGCCACGGAACCGCCCCTGGCCCTCATGAAAGGATACCACGAACTGGGCGGCGCCCGGGTGATTCACGCCTATGGAGCCACGGAGACCGCCCCCCTGGTGACCGTGAACCACCTGAAACCGTCCCTGAAAGACCTTGCGGAAGCGGAACGTTGGGAGCTTCGAAAGAAGCAGGGGTTTCCCGTTCCGGGGCTCGACGTGAAGGTGGTGGGCCCCGACGGAGCGGAACTGCCGCGGGACGGGGCCAAGGTGGGCGAAGTGCACATTCGCGGTCCCTGGATCACCCGGAGCTACTACAAGGATTCCCGGAGCGCCGAATCCTTCACCGAGGACGGATACTGGCGGAGCGGCGATGCGGGAACCATCGATCCCAACGGCTACCTGAAGATCACGGACCGATTCAAGGATCTGATCAAGAGCGGCGGCGAGTGGATCTCGTCCATCGACCTGGAAAACGCCATCATGGCCCATCCGGACGTGCTGGAGGCGGCCGTGATCGGTATCCCCCATCCCAAGTGGGAGGAGCGGCCGCTGGCGCTGGTGGTGCTCCACGAAAGCGCCCGGGGAACACTCACCCAGGAGGCGATCCTGGACTTCATCCGCCCCCATTTTGCCAAGTGGCAGCTGCCCGACGAGGTGCTCTTTGTGGACGCCATTCCCAAAACCAGCGTGGGCAAGTTCGCCAAGCGCGTGGCGCGGGAGCAGTATGCCGGCTATTATGGTGGAGCGCGTGGTGAGTGACGGGTGCACAGTGCAAATGGACGACGAAAAATGCGTAGTAAAAAAGGGAGGGTGTTGAAGCATGCCTGAACTGGTGGAGATCATCGATCACGGCAAGGTGCGGGAAGTGGCCCTGAACCGGCCCAAGAACCTGAACGCCTTGAACCTCCAGATCATGACCGAACTGGCCGATGCCCTCACGGCGGCTGCGGCGGATGCGTCCGTGCGCGGGGTGTGCCTCACGGGCCGGGGCAAGGCCTTCTGCGCCGGGGGGGACCTCAAGTGGACCCTGGACTTCGCCGACGATCCGGGGGTGTCCTTCCACACCCTGGCGGGCCAGCTCAATCGGGTGGCCGTGGAACTTCGCCACATGCCGAAGCCCGTGGTGGCGGCCGTCCAGGGGGCGGCGGCGGGAGCGGGCTTCACCCTGGCCCTGGCCTGCGATTTTCGGATCATGGAAAGGTCGGCCTTCTTCCTGCAAGCCTACACCTCCAACGGGTTGTGCATGGACGGGGGCGGCACCTTCACCCTGCCGCGCCTGGTGGGCCTGGCCCGCGCCCTGGAAATCGCCGCCTTCGACGAACGCATCCCGGCGGAAAAGGCCCTGGAATGGGGCCTGGCCAACCGGCTGGTCGACGACGGAACGGCCCGGGACGAGGCCTTCACCATGCTCAACCACCTGGCGGAACGTTCGCTCCATTCTTTCGCCCGCTGCAAGGAGCTTTTCAACCAGGCCTTTCAAAACGACTTCGAGACCCAGGCGGAAAGGGAGCGGCGGGCCCTGGCGGCCTGCGCCCGTCATGACGACGGCCGCGAGGGGCTCCGGGCGTTTGTGGAAAAGCGGCCGCCCAAGTTTGTGTGAGGGGTCAAGAGCCAGCAACAAGGAGCTTGTCCGAGGACGCCCAGGTTCCTTTCTTCTTGTGTGGGCGTAAGGTTGGGACTTTCAATCAAGCTTGTGCTGCCGGCCTGGCCGTGCCGCAGTAGGGGCGGGTTCCAAACCCGCCCCTATCTCAAAACTCAAAAAGCATCACATGGCACAGTTGAATTGCATTTGTCAGGAAGGCCCAAAAGACTGAGAGGCCTTTGTCAGACAACCTTTTAAGGTCGAAGCCAGGAGCATGTCTTTTTTCTTGTCCCTTGGGCCTTTCATCTTTCCCCCAGCTCGAAAGGAGGAGTGTGGTCATGGTGTCCGGAAAGCCCCTGAAAAGAGAGGATCAGGTCCACTACCACCGTTTCGACCGCGAAAGCATCCACTTTTTGCGGTCGCGCTACAACCACATCACCCGCTGGGTCATTGCGGACATCGTGCGGCGGAGCGCCTATCGGTATCCGGACAAGCCCGCCCTGGTCTTCGGGGACACGGTGCTCACCTACGCCCAGTTGGAAGAAGCCGCCAACCGGGTGGCCCAAGGCCTGCTCTCGCTGGGCCTGCAGCGTTTCGACCGGGTGGCCATCCTGGCCCACAACACCATCCACCATGTGCTCACCTGGCTGGGCACGGCCAAGGCCGGCGGGGTCTACCTGGCCATCAACTACCTGCTGCGGGGAAAGGACATCGCCTACTGCATCAACCATTCGGAGGCGCGGTTCTTCATCGTGGAAGACGCCTTGGCGGAACTGGTGGACGGGGTGCTGGATCAGATGCCCACCGTGGCACACCGCATCTGGTCCCAGCAGGGGGCGGGGAAGGCCGCTCCCCAGGGCTGGCTCGATTTCGACGCCTGGGCGGACGCCCAGCCCGCGCAAGAGCCGGACGTGGAGCTTCACATCGAGGACCCGGTGCAGATGACCTACACCAGCGGCACCGAATCCCTTCCCAAGGGCGTGGTGCTCACCAACCAGTCCCTCATGGCCCAGTACATGGGCGCCATCGTGGACGGCGACTATTCTTCGGAGGACGTGAACCTGAACGCGCTGCCCATCTTCCACTGCGCCCAGCGCGATGTCTTTCTCACGCCCTTCCTGTGGCTGGGGGCCACCAACGTGCTCCTTGCCACGGCCGACGTGCCCACCATCCTGGAGCAGATCGAAAGGCACCGGGCCACGGTCTTCTTCGCCCCGCCCACGGTCTGGATCGGCCTGCTGCGCCATTCGGACTTCGAAAAGCGGGACCTTTCCTCGGTTCAGAAGGGCTACTACGGGGCGTCCATCATGCCCGTGGAGATCCTCAAGGAGATCCAGCGGCGGCTGCCGTCCTGCCAGAGACTCTACAACTACTATGGGCAGACGGAGCTTTCTCCGTACCACACGATCCTCAAGCCCGCCGACCAGCTCACCAAGCCGGGATCCGCCGGCATGGGCGGCCTCAACATGGAAACCTCGCTCCTGGATGACCTGTGCCGGCCCGTGACCACCCCGGGGGTTCCCGGAGAAATCTGCGGCCGCGGCCCCCACGTGATGCTCATGTACTTCAAGGATCCGGAAAAGACGGAAGAGGCCATGGCCGGCGGCTGGTTCCATTCCGGGGATGTGGGCGTGCTGGACCAAGACCGTTACATCACGGTGGTGGATCGCAAAAAGGACATGGTGAAGACGGGCGGCGAAAACGTCTCCACGCGGGAGGTGGAAGAGGTCATCTACACCGACCCGAGGGTGTCCGAGGTGGCGGTGATCGGGGTTCCCCATCCCAAGTGGGTGGAGGCGGTAACGGCCGTGGTGGTGCCCAAGGCGGGAGAGAACGTGACGGAAGAGGAGATCCTGGCGCTGTGCAAGCGGGAACTGGCCGGCTTCAAGGTGCCCAAGGCCGTGGTGGTGGTGGAAGCCCTGCCCAAGACCCCCACGGGAAAGATCCTCAAGCGCGACCTTCGAAAGCACTACCAGGATCTCTTCCGCTGATCCGTTCCGGGCGGTGGCGCCCGTCGCCCTTCCCTGGGAGCCCAAAACGGATCACCGACGCCGAATCAGGAGGGACCGTTTCGCCCACCGCCCCGACTCACAGCCGCCTTCCCCAGCGCAGGGCGTTGGCGGGAATCGCGCAGCCCAGATCGTCCTGGATCCACTCGGATCCCAGGCGTCTGAAAGGAAAATATATCAAGCTTTTATCCCGGAATGCGAACCGGGTGTCGCGGATTTTTGGGAAAATGTCCTCTTTGCCGGCCGCCACGGCCCCCAGCAGGATGGGCGTGAATTGGAAGGCCTCCACGGCCGGAAGGGTCACCGGGTAAAGGGGGGCGCGGGGCGGTCGGCCCCGAGGAGGGAAATGGGGCTGGGCCAGGGTGGCGAACCGGGCCAGCAAGAGCAGGTGCTTGGGCGACACCTTGAAGGCCGGGATGAGGAACCGGAAGGGACGGGACGCGGCTTCCGGAGACATGTTTCGGGAAATGTTTGCCAGGCGCGCCAAGTCGTCTGCGGTCTCCAGGGGCAGGCCCTGGCAGCGGATGTCCAGGGCCCAGAAGGGGAGCCAGGCGGTGCCCTGGGAATGGAGCGGGGCAAAGGAGGTGTCCACGGGGTGGAATCCCGACGGGCCCATCTCCCAGGAGGAATGACAGTTGGGGCAAAAAAGGACCAAGGTGTCCCGTTCCCCCTCCAGGTCGTCGCCGCAGTGGGGGCAGAGGGTGGGGCGAAAGGCCGGTGGGTCGGGCGGAGCGGTGCCGGACGATGGCTGCGTGCCGGCCTGCGGGATTTTTTCAGCGGAAAGGTTTCGGCCCGTAATGGCATCCACCAGCGCTTCGTCTTCCCGGAAGACAGGGCTGTAGATCAGGCTCAAGGCCTCGCCGATGAAGGCCTGGAAAAAGAGCCTCCCGGATAGGTTGGAAAGCCGTCCTCGCAGGCCGTTTCCCAATCTTTTCAGGAAGTCTTTGCGGGAAAGGGACGGGGCCAGAAACCGGCCGGGGATTTCCGGCCCGGCGAAGCGAAGCGAAAGCGCCTGGGGCCGCAGGCCCAGGGAAGAGGGCATGCCGGCCAGTCCCTCGACGGCACGAGCGTTGGTGTCCAGAACCCGGTGCGCCACCCGGTTCCCGTCCAAGGCGAAGACCAGGCCGCGGAATCGCCAGTAGGGGACGAAGAGCAGGTCCTTGCGGGCGTGGTCGGGGTGGGGCGCCAGCACGTGGGAAAAGTGGGGCCGCTGATCCACGAAGAGGCGCACCCGGCAGAAGGGACACTGGAGGATCCGGTCCGTCTCCTCCAGGACCACGGTGCCCCCGCACTGGGGGCACGATTGGTGGATGTGGAAGTTAGAGCCGTTCACCGCACTGGTCGCAGAAGGCGGCCTGGGGCAGGTTCACGGCCCCGCAGTTGCCGCACTTCTTTTCCTGGGGTTTTTCGGCCACCGCGTTGCCGCAGCGGGGACAGAACCGGGCGTTGGGCGGTACGTTTTTGCCGCAGTAGGGACACTGGTCGAAGACCACCAGGTGGTGGCCGCAAAAGGGGCAAAAGCGCGCCTCGGCCGGCACATGGTGCCCGCAGTCGGGGCAGACGGGAGCAGTGGCCCCGTCCGAGGCGGCACCCGGGGTCCCGGGCGCCGGTTCCGGGCCGTCTGGAGCCAAAGCGCGGCCCAGCAGCCCCGGCATCATGAAGGCCAGGCCCAGCCCGGCACCCTCGCCGGCCGTTCCCGGGTTTTCCGCCGCCTTTTCCAAGGCTGTGGCCGCTTTGAGTTTCATGAGCCGGTTCAGGTCGTCGAAGAGCCCCAGCTTGCTCCGGTCGTCCATGGCTTTTTGGACCTCGGGCGGCGGCGTGATGGCATTGATGTAGAGGTGCGTGAGTGCCATGCCGAAATGGGCCAGATCCTTTTCCAGGCGGGCCCGGAGGCGCTCCGCCCACTCGTCGTAGCGGCCGGGAAGGTCCAGGAGGGTGTCCAGCTCTTCCCCCATGAAGTCATTGAGGCGGGAGACGATCACGCGACTCAGGTAGTCTTCCACGTCTTGGGTGGAAAACCGGCCCACGGTGCCCACCATGCGGTTGATGAAGAGCAGGGGCTGCACGATGCGCACATTGTAGATCCCGTGGGCGCGCAGCCGGATGAGCCCCAGTTCCCGGTCCTTGAAGGCCACCGGATCCCGGGTGCCCCACTTGAGGTTGCTGAAGACCTTGCTGTTGATGAAGTAGACTTCGGCCCGCAGAGGGCTGGCAAAGCCCCAGGGAAGGCTCAGGATTTTGGTGAGGATGGGGATGTTGGCCGTTTTCAGGGTGTGCCGGCCGGGGCCGAACCCGTGCACCGCCTTTCCCTGGTAGAAGAGCACGGCGGCCTGGCTTTCGCGCACAGTGAGCTGCGCGCCGAACTTGATCTCGCCGGAACCTTCTTGGGGGATGCGATGGAGCATCTCTCGGCCGGTGGGATCGAACCATTCGATGACTTCCAGGAAGACCAGGTTGTGGGTGCCCATGGAACCATCCTTTCATGGAGGTTGTGAGGATACGCTCCTCTTAACGGCACGTCCGTCCGATCTCTTGAAGAAAAAGAATGGTCTTTCCCGTTCCGGATGCGGAAAGGGCGGCCCCACCCTTGTCTGCTTCCACAGAGGGGGGTTGCCTGGTCGGAGTTGTCGCGTGGTCCCAAGAATGGGGCTGAGGCGGCGTGTCCGGTCTGGGGTTTTAGCGCGCCCCCTTGCCGTTCCCCCATCTTTTTCTTGACAAGGGGGATGGAGTCTGCCACCAAACTGAACGAGCGCTCGGTTAGATGACCGTCCCCCCATTCCCATCCAAGGAGGTTTGCCATGGTTGGATTGACTGCCTACGGCGCCTACGTACCCCGGTACCGCCTGGAACGAAAAACGGCGGCCCAGGCCATGGGCTGGCTGAACCCCACCGTCTGGGCCCTGGCCGGTGGAGAAAAGGCCGTGGCCAACGTGGACGAAGATTCCATCACCCTGGCGGTGGCCGCCGTGCGAAACGCCCACAACGGCCCCGATCCCCTTTGCGGGGCCCTGCACGTGGCCTCCACCACCTTCCCCTACGCCCGGAGACAAAACGCCGTGATCGTCCGAGAAGCCCTGAACCTTCCGGAAGGCGCCGCCGCCCTGGATGTGACGGGATCCACCCGGGCGGGCACGTCGGCGCTTCTGGCCGCCCTGAACCAGGTGGCGTCCGGGGCGGTGCGGCGGGCCTGGGTGGCGGCGGCCGACGTGCACCGGGCCAAGATGGGAAGCGCCGATGAGCTCCTTTACGGTGATGGGGGAGCCGCCCTGGCCGTGGGAGACGAAGAGGTGCTGGCGGCCTTCGTGGGATCCTTCACGCTCACGGCGGACTTTCCCGACCATCTTCGGGAAACGGAAAAGCCGCTTCCCCGAAGCTGGGAGGAACGCTGGGTCCGGGACGAAGGCTACCTTTCTCTCATTCCCCGGGCGGTGGGCGCCTATATGGAAAAGGCGGGCCTTTCGCCGGAAGAGGTGGCCGCCGTGATCTATCCGTGCCCCTATGTCCGTGAACACGCCGCCATGGGAAAGCGCCTGGGCCTGCCCCCGGAAAAGGTGGCCGATCCCCTGGCCGCCCAACTGGGCGATACGGGAGCGGCCCATCCGCTTCTCATGCTCTGCCGCGCCCTGGAATCCGCCTCGCCGGGGGACCACCTGCTGGTGGTGGGATTCGGAAACGGCGTGGACGTGCTCCACTTCCAGGCCACCGACGCCGTGGTCTCCTTCCAACCCGCCAAGACCTTCGACGCCCTCCTGGCCCGCAGGGCCCCGCTGGTTCCCTACGAGAAGGCGCTGGCCTTCCGGGAGCTGACCCCCGTGGAAACGGGCATCCGAGGCGAATTCCAGGCGGAACCCCCCCTTTCCGTCCTGTGGCGGAACCGCCGGGCCGTCCTGGGCCTTCAGGGCACCCGCTGCAGCCGGTGCGGCACGCCCCAGTTTCCTCCCCAGCGCATCTGCGCCGTTCCCGAATGCCAGGCCGTGGACGAGACGGAGCCCTACCTCTTTTCCCACCGGTCGGCCCGGATCTTCAGCTACACGGGAGACAACCTGGCCTTCTCCCTGGATCCTCCCCAGATCTATGGGATCGTGGACTTCGACGAAGGCGGGCGCATGATGCTGGACTTCACCGATTGCTCCCTGGAGGCGATTCAGGTGGACCAGCCGGTGGAGCTTCATCTCCGCCGCAAGTACCACGATGCCCATCGCGGCGTGCACACCTACTTCTGGAAGGCCGTTCCCATCGAAACACCGCAGCGATAAGGAGGCGACGACCATGGCAACGGGTATCAAGGACAAGGTGGCGATCCTGGGCATGGGCTGTACCCGGTTCGGCGAACGCTGGAACGACGGCGCCGAGGACCTCATGGTGGAAGCCTTCCAGGAAGCGCTCCAGGACGCGGGGATCGAAAAACATGAGATCGAGGCGGCCTGGCTGGGCACCTGCTTCGACGAGGTGAACATCGGAAAGAGCGCCATCCCCATGGCCCAGGCCCTGAAGCTTCCCAACATTCCCGTCACCCGCGTGGAGAACTTCTGTGCCACGGGAACGGAGGCCTTCCGGGGGGCGTGCTACGCGGTGGCGTCCGGGGCCTGCCGCATCGCTCTGGCCCTGGGCGTGGAAAAGCTCAAGGACACGGGCTACGGCGGCCTTCCCGGTTTCGACACCGCCATGGGGACACTCAACCGCTTCATCCTCCCCAATTTCACCGCTCCGGGGGGCTTCGCCCTCATGGCCACGCGCTATTTCGCCAAATACGGCATCTCCCCGGAAGAGGGCAAGATGGCCTTGGCGAAAATTTCCACCAAGAGCCACCGGTGCGGGGCCCTGAACCCCAAGGCCCATCTGCGAAAGGAGATCAGCCCGGAACAGGTGCTCAAGGCGCCCATCATCGCCTGGCCCCTGGGGCTTTTCGACTGCTGCGGGGTGAGCGACGGGGCGGCGGCGGCCATCGTGACCACCCCCGATGTGGCCCGGGCTTTTCAAAAGAACCCCGTGCTGGTCAAATCCCTCCAGATCGCGGCCACCTCCGGCGAAGAGATGCTCACCACCCGCTGGGACGGCACCTACCTGAAGACCACCACGGAAGCGGCCAAGCGGGCCTACGCCGAGGCGGGGATCGCCAAGCCCCGGGAGGAACTGAGCGTGCTGGAGGTGCACGACTGCTTTTCCATCACGGAACTGGTCACCTACGAGGACCTGCAGATCTCCGAGCGGGGACGGGCCATTCGGGACATCAACGAGGGCTTTTTCGATCTGGAAGGAAAGATCCCCTGCCAGTCGGACGGAGGGCTCAAGTGCTTCGGGCATCCCATCGGAGCGTCCGGGATCCGGATGATCTACGAGGTGTACAACCAGCTGCTCCACCGGGCGGGCCCCCGCCAGATCCCCGACCCGCGGCTGGGGCTCACCCACAACCTGGGGGGCATCCCGTCTTTCAGTGTGTGCAGCGTGGGCATTTTCGGTCTGTAACCTTCCCCGCCATTCAAAGGAGGGCGCCATGATCCTGGCTTCACCGGAACGCATCCAGGAATACACGGAAAAGGGCTGCTGGCAGGACCGCACGCTCATCGACGATTTCAAGGCGCATGCCCGGAAGATGCCCGAGGCCGTCGCCATGGTGGATCCGTTCAACAAGGAGGCGCTGCTGGGGACGGACCCGGAGCGGGTGCGCTACGCCCGGTTCGAGCGGGCGGTGGACGGAGCCGCCACGGCCCTGCGTGCCGAGGGGATCGGAAAGGACGATATCGTCCTGGTGCAGCTTCCCAACTGCTGGGAGCTGGCGGCCCTCTATCTGGCCATCGCCCGGGCAGGCGGCATCATCTCCCCCATGCCCATGCAGTGGCGCGCCAAGGAAGTGCGCTACGTGGCCGAACTCACCGGGGCCAAGGCTCTCATCACCGTGGAGGACTTCCACGGGTTCGGATACCTGGCCATGGCCCGGGAGGTGCAAAGGGACGTGCCGGGCCTGGCCAAGCTCTACACCTACGGGGACGTGCGGCGCATGATGGACGAGACGCCCGACCCGGACCTGGACAGGGTTCCCGTGGATCCCAACGACATCTTCACTATCTGTTGGACCTCGGGAACAGAAGCCCAGCCCAAGGGATGCCCCCTGAGTCACAACAACTGGCGCTGCCAGGCGGCCATCCTGCCGGCCAGCGGGATGCGCCCGGGCGACGTGATGCTCACCGCCGGGCCTCTGGTGAACATGGCGTCCGTGGGAACGGTGCTGGTTCCCTGGATCCACTTCGGGGGCACGGTCGTCTTGCACCATCCCTTCGATCCCATGCTGCTCCTCAAGCAGATGGTGGAGGAAAGGATCCAGTACACCCTTCTGGTCCCGGCCGTGGTGAATCTCATCTTGAAACATCCGGCGGCCCAGGGGGTGGATCTCAGTTCCATTCGGGTCATCACGGTGGGCTCGGCGCCCCCGTCGCTTTGGGCCATGCAGGAATTCAAGAAGCGCTGGAACGTGGACATCGGCAACATCTGGGGCCAAAACGAGGGCACGGCCATCATCTCCGGCGTCACCGACGTGCCCGACATGGAGGTCCGGGTGAACCACCTGCCCCGCTATGGGGCGCCTGGGGTGCAGTGGGCCACGCCCATGGCCCGGTTCATCCAGACCAAGGTGGTGGGCCCCGACGGGCAGGAGCTCACCCAAGAAGGCGCCGTGGGCGAACTGCTCTACCGCGGTCCCAACGTGATTCCAGGCTATTTCAGACGGCCGGACCTGAACGAAACCAGCTTCGATGCCCAGGGCTACTTCCGCACGGGAGACCTTTTCCAGATCGTGGGCGATCGCTACCTGAAGTTTTTTGACCGGGCCAAGGACATCATCATCCGGGGCGGCTACAACATCAGTGCTCAGGAAGTGGAAAACGTGCTGCTGGGCCACCCGGCGGTGCAGGACGTGGCGGCCGTGGGCATGCCCGACGAAAACCTGGGCGAGCGCACCTGCGTCTACGTGGTGCCCAAGCCCGGGGAGACGGTCACCTTGGAAGGGATCGTGGCTTACATGAAGGAACAGGGAGTGGCCACCTACAAGCTGCCGGAACGGTTGGAGGTGGTGGAGACCATTCCGCGAAACCCCGTGGGCAAGATCCTCAAAAAGGAACTGCGCCGCCACATCCGGAAGCGGTTGGACCTGGCGTGAGAGCCCTGCGGCCTTGGCCGACCGGGGAAGGCTTTGGGGAGCAGTTTTTGCGGGGCGGTAGCCCCGCGGCGCCACAAGGAAGGAATGATTCCAGGCCCTTGGACCTTATCCCTTTTTCCCTTTGAACCCAATCCAGGAGGGCACCACATGGAAAAGATGCTGGAAGGAAAAGTCTGTCTCATCACGGGAGCCGGCCGGGGCATCGGCCGGGCGGCGGCCCTTCTCTTCGCGGCGGAAGGTGGTCGCATGGTTCTGAGCGACCTGGATCCGGAGCCGGTCCAGGAGGTGGTGGAGGCCATCAAGGCCGCGGGCGGCCAAGCCGTGGCCGTGGCCGGAGACGTGACGGCGGACGGCTTTGCGGAAACGTTCGTCCGGACGGCCGTGGACGCCTTCGGGCCGGACATCCACGTGATCGTCAACAACGCCGGCTACACCTGGGACGGCGTGGTGCACAAGATGACCGACGAGCAGTGGGAAGCCATGTTGAAGGTCCACTGCACGGCCCCGTTTCGGATCGTGCGGGCCGCGGCCCCCTACATGCGCGAAAACGCCAAGAAGGAAGCGCAAGAAGGGCGCGTAGTGATGCGAAAGATCATCAACGTCAGTTCCGTGGCCGGAACGGACGGCAATCCCGGCCAGGCCAACTACTCCACGGCCAAGTCCGGCATCCTTGGCTTCACCAAAACGCTGGCCAAAGAATGGGGGCGCCTGAATGTGAACGTGAACGCCGTGGCCTACGGCTGGATCCAGACCCGGCTCACCCAGCCCAAGGGGGAAGACACCGTGCTGGAAAAGGACGGAACAAAGATCGCCATCGGTGTTCCCAAAAACCAGCTGGAAGCCTTCCGCATGATGATCCCCCTGGGAAGGCCCGGAACGCCCGAAGAAGCCGCTCGGGTCATGCTCTTTCTGGCATCGCCCCTTTCCGACTATGTCTCCGGCCAGGTGATCAAGGTCACCGGCGGCTGGTGAGAGGGATAGGGGAGTGGGGCGTGACTCGTGGGGCGTCTCGGCGTCCCCGCCATGAAGAAAGGAGAAAGGCCATGATCGATGCCAGCCGGGTGGGGCTCACTCTGGGGCCCATGGACCACCGGGTCACGTGGCGCGATGTGATCCTCTATCACCTGGGGATCGGCGCCCGGGCCAGCGATCTGCACTTGGTTTGGGAAGGGGCTCCGGGGGGACTCCAGGTCTGCCCGTCCTACGCGGTGATTCCCGCCTTCCAGCCCTTCTTCCATGTGCTGAAAGAGCTCAAGATCGATCTTCGCACCGTGCTGCACGGAGAAGAAGCCATTCGTCTCCACGGGCCCATTCCGGCCCAGGGTGTGTTGAAGACCACCGTGCGGGTGGCCGGAATCTACGACAAGAAAAAGGCGGCCCTGGTGGTTCTGGAGACCCGCACCACCGACGAGGCGGGAACGGCCCTTTTCGACACCCGCGCGAGCCTCTTTTGCCGCGGACTGGGCGGCTGGGGAGGCGATCCGGGGCCCAAGGCGGAAAGCGTTCCGGTGCCCCGGGACAGGGCCCCCGATTTTGAGATCTCCCAGCGGACCATCGAAGAACAGGCGGCCCTCTACCGCCTTTCCGGGGACGTGAACCCGCTGCACATCGACCCGGAAACGGCCAAGGCGGCGGGCTTTCCCAAGCCCATCCTGCACGGGCTGTGCACCTTCGGCTTCGCCACCCGAGCGATCCTGGAAGGGGCCTGCGGCGGGGAGGTGCACCGGCTCAAGGCCTTCCAGGTGCGTTTCGCCGACGTGGTCTTTCCCGGAGAGAGGATCACCACCCGGGGCTGGAAGCTGGAAGACGGCCGCTACGCCGTGCAAGCCGAAACTAAACGGGCCGTGGTGCTGTCCCACGCCGTGGCCGAGGTGGAAGGCTGACCGGAGAGCGTGCCGGGGATTCCTTCGTTGACGAACGGGCGTCCGGCAAGGCATAAAGACTCCGACGCCGAGGGGGCTGAATCATGTTTCGGGAAGAACACCAGATCTTTCGGGAGGCCTTCCGTCGGTTTTTGGACCGTGAGGTGACGCCGCACATGGAACGGTGGGAGGCGGAGGGGATCGTTCCCCGCCAGGTGTGGCGCACCATGGGGGAAGCGGGGTTCCTCTGCCCGTGGCTTCCCGAGGAATACGGTGGAAGCGGCGCCGATTTTCTCTATTCGGTCATCATCGCCGAGGAGTTGGCCAAGGCCGGGGCGGTGAGTCTCATGGCGCCGCTTCACAGCGACATCGTGGCCCCGTACCTGTACGCGCTGGGAACGGAGGAGCAAAAGATGCGCTGGCTTCCCCGGTGCGCGTCGGGTGAGATGATCCTGGCCGTGGCCATGACGGAGCCCAACACGGGTTCCGACCTGGCCGCCATCCGCACCCGAGCCGAAAGGGACGGGGATTTTTGGGTCATCAACGGCCAGAAGACCTTCATCTCCAACGGCATCCTGGCGGATCTGGTGATTGTGGCGTGCCGCACCGGGGCGCCCGATTCGGGCGCCAAGGGCCTGAGCCTCATCTGCGTGGAACGGGACGCGCCGGGATTTGCCCGCGGGCGCAACTTGAAAAAGATGGGCCTGCACGCCCAGGACACCGCCGAACTCATCTTCGATGAGTGCCGCGTGCCGGCGGAAAACCTGCTGGGACGGCTCCATGGCGGCTTTTACCACCTGATGGACCATCTGCAGCAGGAACGGCTCATGGCGGCCGTCATGGCCCAGGCCATGGCCGAGGCCATGCTGGAGATGACGATCCACTACGCGCGGGGACGCACCGCCTTCGGCCGTCCCATCGCCGCCTTCCAGCACAACGCCTTCAAGATCGTGGACATGGCCACGGAGGTGAAGCTGGGGCGCGCGTTCCTGGATCGACTCATCGGGGATCACCTGGAGGGGAAGGACCTGGTCACGGACGTGTCCATGGCCAAGGCGTGGATTGCGGAGATGGCCAACCGGGTGGCCTACCAGTGCGTGCAGCTGCACGGCGGCTACGGCTACATGGAAGAATATCCCATCAGCCGGTTCTACCGGGATGTTCGGGTCATTCCCATCTTCGCGGGCACCACGGAAGTGATGAAGCTCATCGTGGCCAAGCGGCTGGGGCTTTTATGAAACCACCAAGGAGCGCACGGACCATGACGACCTGGTCCCCGACGCCGTGGCCCGGACAACTTAACCAACCACAAACCGCCTGGTCCATACGTCCGGGCGACCCACACTACTTATAGGAGGGACCCATGAATTTCGAATTTCCAGAGGAACTGAAGATCCTGAAGGAGGAGGCCTACAAGTTCGCCGTGCGGGAATTCACCCCCGTTTCCCAGGAATGCGATCGGGAGGAGAAGTATCCCCGGGAGGTGTGGAAGAAGGCGTGCGAATACGGATTCATCGGCGCGTGGATCCCGGAGGAATACGGGGGAGCTGGAGCGGGATTCCTGGCCAATACCATCATCACCGAGCAGTTCAGCCGGGTGGACATGGGCATCGGGCTCATCATGGCGTCCTGCTTCGGAGCGGAAAACATCTATCTCTACGGCACGGAAGAGCAGAAGAAGGAATACCTTCCCCGGATCGCCTCCGGCGAGATCATCTTCGCCGGCGCCTACACGGAACCCAACGCGGGAACGGACGTGGCGGGCATCCGCACCCGGGCGGTTCGCGACGGCGACCACTTCGTCCTGAACGGCCAGAAGATGTTCATCACCAACGGCAGCATCTGCGACTACTTCGTGGTCTTTTGCATCACCCATGCGGACGCGCCGCGCCACAAGCGCTTCAGCCTGC
Source organism: Desulfacinum hydrothermale DSM 13146 (assembly GCF_900176285.1). Taxonomy (GTDB): domain Bacteria; phylum Desulfobacterota; class Syntrophobacteria; order Syntrophobacterales; family DSM-9756; genus Desulfacinum; species Desulfacinum hydrothermale. The sequence goes on from NZ_FWXF01000001.1 coordinate 241,095, forward strand.
TCATCGTGGACGCCCATTCGCCGGGCATCACCCGCAACAAGATCCAGGGCAAGATGGGCATCCGGGCCAGCGACACGGCGGAGATCAGCTTCGAGGACGTGCGGGTGCCGGTGGAAAACATCGTGGGAAAGGAAGGCAACGGCTTCTACCAGCTCATGGACTTTTTCAACACCACCCGGACCATGGTGGCTGGCCAGGGTGTGGGTCTGGCCCAAGGCGCCCTGGACAAGGCGGCCCAATACGTCCAGGAGCGGGAAGTCTTCGGTCAGCCCCTGGCCCATTTCCAGGGCGTGCAGTTCCAGCTGGCGGAAATGGCCACGCGCATCGAGCTGGCCCGACAGCTCACCTACAAGGCCGCCTGGCAGGTGGACCAGGGCCGGATCGATCCCAAGCTGAGCGCCATGGCCAAGTACTACGCCGGTGAGACGGCCGTGTGGGTGGCCGACAAGGCCCTGCAGCTCCACGGCGGCTACGGCTATATCGACGAATACGACGTGCAACGCTTCTACCGGGACGCCAAGATCCTGGAGATCTACGAAGGCACCAAGGAAGCGGAAAAGCTCACCATCGCCAAGATCGTGCTCAAGGAATACCAAAAGGGATAGGACCGACGGACCGCGGCGGGGCCTGGGCTCCGCCGCTCCAGGGGCGCAGCAAGGAAGCCATGAAAGAAGACAAGAAAGACACGGCCGCGGAAATCCTCCAGGCCGCCCAGCAGCTCTTTTACGAAAAGGGATACGAAAACGCCAGCACCCGGGAGATCTCCGCCCGGGTGGGCATCAGTAAGGCGGCCCTCTACCACCACTTCCGGAACAAGGAAGAGATCCTCTTTCGCCTCTGCCTCCAGGCGGCCGATGAGCTGGTGGGCAACATGCGCCGGGCCATCGCCCGCAACGTGGGCTCCCAAAAGCCGCTCAAGGAGCAGCTCACCGACATCCTCATCGAATACCTGCGCACCTACATGAAGAACGAAAACTTCAACAAGATCCTCTTCCACGACATGGAATACCTGCCGGAAGACAAGAAGCGGGTCATCCTGGACAAGGAAAAGGAAAACGTGCACCAGCTCCGCACCTACCTGGCAACACTCATGGGAGACGGCACCATCCGCTCCGTGCATCCCACCGTGCTCACCTTCTCCCTCATCAGTTCGCTCCACTGGCTCTACTTCTGGTATAAGCCCGGCGGGCCCCTGACGCTGGAAGACGTGGCCGAACAGATCGCCGACCTCTTCCTCCACGGCCTCTTGCCCAAGGCCTAGCCACTTGCCCGAGAATGCCCAGGTTGCTCTCTGCTTGGGCGGACGGAGTGTTGGGGCTATCCGCCGGGGGCCGTGCAGCCGGCTTGGCCTTTCAGTCGTAGCCCAAGGTTGTCACTTTTTTGTGTAACTGGCTGTTATCCTTAAACTATGGATTTTTGTTCTTCACTACAAATTTTCAGTCGATGTCAGGTCGTCTGAAGAGATCAAAAAGAGCCACATGGCACGGTGCAATTGCAATGGGTTGGAAATTTCCAAACCAACGAAAGGCCGTTGTGGGGTGGACTCCCAGGAGCCGTCTTGGCCGTGATCCCAATCGCCGTCAAGTCGGGTCTCCCGGCAAAGGCCCGGGGAAGGGAGATGTCTTTTTCCCCGCGGGGCGGCGAGCCGCACCGGGCCGGTGGTCCAAAACCGAGCCGTCTGCGGATCGAATCGCCAGCGCGTCCCGGTCTCTCTAGTTTGTCTCCGTCCCCATGACCCCATTTACGCTGCATGGTCCAGGGGCACCCGCACCAGGAACACATCGGTGGCCGCGTCCGCCCGCAGCCGGTAGGCCGGAAGGACGGCGGGTACGAAAAACCCTTGGCCGCGCCGGTAGTCCAGGCGGCCCGTCTTGCCGAGTGCATCCCAGAAGATTTCGCCGACGCCTTGCACCACGAAGAGCACCTCCGGACCTCCGGGCCGGGAAAGCACTTCCTGGCAGCCTTTTCCAAGACGCAGTCGATGGATTTCAAAATCCGGACAGGGGACCCCATAGACCGTGCGGGGAGAGGCCGGATCCGGGGTGAAGATGGGCGGAGCTCCGGGCTGGAAGCGAAGGATCTCCAGGAGCGCGTCCACGTCCTTGAACTTGGTCGTGAGGCCCAGGCGCACCACGTTGTCCGAATTGGCCATACATTCGGCGATGTTTCCTTTGAGGTACGCGTGGGGAAGGCCCGCGTCCAGGTAGATGGCCTGGCCGGCCTTGAGTTCCACCTGGTTCAGGAAAAAGAGGACCAGGAGCCCCACGTCCGTCTTGCCGTACTTTTCATAGAGGAAGAGGTAGAGATCCTGGAATTCATCCCGGTTCGGCCGCGTGGAAAACCTTTGAGCCAGCGCGTCCGTGGTGCGCGACAGAAGGTCCGGCCGTTGGCGGGCCGTTTGGAGCAGTCGGGTGAAGGCCCGCCGGATCGCCTCGTCTTCCGGAAGGGGCGGCTCGGTTCCATCCAAGTCCCCCACCAGGGCCTGCAATTGGGGATGAACGCGAAGTGTTTCCTTCCATTGGCCAAGCGGCTTGAACCCCGCCAGGGCCTGCAGGGACTCCAAGGCGATGGCGATCTCCGGCTTGTGATGGGCGTCCGGGTAGTGTTCGGGGTCCCGGGCGTGGAGCACCTGGGCTTGGGCCTTGTTGGGATGGGCCTGGATGGAAAGGGGTTCGGCTGCGGAAAGGATCTTGAAAAGAAAGGGCAGGTGGTCTCCGAAGGCCCGTTGTACGCTCGATCCCAGAAGGGCGCGCGGCCAGCGGGCAATGGCCTGGTTCAAGGGGATCCAACGGCCGTCCAGATCCAGTCGGGACGGTGCCGACGGATGGGCCCCCACCCAGAGCTCCGCCGCGGGGGCGTCCGGCGGGGCGTCTTCTCCCAGCAGGCGGGGGATGAAGGCCCGGGGACCCCGCTCCCCCCAGGCGTAGGGCTGGATGGGATTGTGAAGCCGGTAGGGGCGCGCTTCCAGCACATCGTGCCTGGTTTCCATGATGACACCTCCGTTGGGATGCGGCCGGCCTTGACCGCTTTCAACGTCACTTGCAAGGATTCTGGGAGGCTGTGCTAAAATGGCTTCTGGGCCTGTGGGTGAGGAAAGACCTCACCGCGGAACTCTATCCCTTACGCCTTCGAAACATCCTGAAAACGAAAAGGAGCCTTCGCCCGCCCCCATGGGATCGTCACCACTCCCAAGGCCTGGGCCGCGGTTGTGTGAAGAGAATAGCAAAAACACGGTCCCGTGTCCCCTCCCAAGGAAAACCCTTTTGTGCATGGCCATTAAAGGAAGGAAAATTGTGGCGCCCCATGCCCTTTTTTTCACTTTAATTCTTGACGCGTTGTGGAAGCTCCACTAAAGTGAACATGCGTCCGTTCGGCTCCAGGGGCAGGAGTTCCGGCGCGCCGGCATGCTTTCGGGGCCTCCCGGAAGAATCACACTCGATTCCCGATTTGGACAGGCACAGATCTTTGGCCCACACCGAGACCCGCAACATGGGAGTTTCATCTTTTCTCTTTTGGGGCGATAAGCGTTTTTTTTGCTCAATTTTCGGCGCGGAAAGGAGGTGCGAGAAGACGAGGGAAGCGCCGGCAGGGTACGAGAGGCAATCTCTATTCTTTCATGTCCAACGAAGAAGGGAGAGGAAAGAGATGACGAAAAGGGGCTTGCTGTTAATTTTGGCGTGCGTGTGTGTTGTGGCCTTCGGCGGAGCCTCCTGGGTGGCGGCTCAGCCGGCCAAGGACATCACCGAAGAAGTGATCGTGGGGCCGGGTAGTGTGAGCGTGGCCACCAAGAAGGACATCATGATGAGCTTCGGCGCCCTGGTGCGCTTCATCCCCACCTCCGAATCCAACTGGGACTTCGGGATGGGAGACAAAGTTTCGGGGTTTTTGGGCGGAGGGTTGCCCAGCTACCTTTTCAAGTCCCATGCCAATGAGGCGGGAACGGTCACCGGCGGCTACATTCGAAACGAGGACAAGATCTACTTCAATGCCCTGCCTCAGGACCGCAAGTGGTCCTTCTATGCGGCGCTGGAATTCGACCGGCCCATCGACACGAACACGGTGGACAACCGCGGCGGCAACAGCGACAACAGCAACTTCGGCATGGAGCGCCTGAACGTGAGCGTGGCCCTGCCGTTCAACACCCGCCTGCATGCCGGTTGGGACATTTGGGCTTTGATCACTACGATGGCGCTTCCATGGTCTATGCCGATGACAACCCCGGTTTTTGGCTGGATGGTGCGGCAGGCGCCTTCACCTATAGCATCGGCTATTTCAAGCTGGCGGACACGAACTTCCAAAGCGGGCTGAGTCAGGCTATTACGAATGCCGACTTCTCCGATGCGGACAGCGACCGCGACCTGTTCGCCGGTTGGGTGCAGTACAAGATCAACGACAACCACAAGGTGAAGTTCTTCTATGGCTTCGATCGCATCCGCAGTGTCCCCACCGGGGATCTTCTCTATGCGCTGAAGGGACCGGGCATTGGAACCGGGAAACAGGCCGACATCGACAGCCACCATCTGGGCGGTTACTACACGGGGAAATTCGGTGCCTTTGAACTCTTCCTGGAAGGTGTCTACCAGTTCGGCAGCGCGGACAACACGGGCTTGAGCGCGTTGGGAAAGGCTGAAGACTACGACATTTCCGCTTATGCCCTGGCCGCCGACCTGGCTGTGGACCTGAAAGACTGGGTCGGCTTCAGCGTGAAGCCGCATGTGGGTGTGATGTATACTTCCGGTGACGATGATCCCAACGACGATGAGCTGAATGGCTACAACGGCATCGAAAATGGCGAGCGTTTCTCCAGCTACTGGGGTGGCGAGAATACCATCATCGCCGACACCAACCTGGTTTTGGGGACGGTGCTCTACGGCTATCTTCCGGAACTCTACGGCAACGGCACCCCGGTTTTTACCGGTGGATTGCAGAATTTTGCGGGGAAAGGAAACGGTCGTGGCGACAACCCGGGTCTCACCATGCTGAGCCTGGGGGTGACCATCACGCCCAAGCGGTTCATCATCTACCGCACCAACGTGAACAACTTCTGGTGGAACGAGGATATCTTGGTGCAAAACTTTGTGAATCCGGCCATCTTCACCAAGGTGGAGTCCGGCTTTGTGGGAACGGAGTGGGACAACGAGCTGACCGTGGCCCTGCACAAGAACATGTTCATCAAGGGCGAGGCGTCCTTCTTCTTCCCGGGTGAGGTGATCGAGGACGTGACGGAAGCCATCAGCGGCAAGAAGAGCGACGACACGGCGTCGCGCCTGGCCGCCGAGCTCATCTGGAAATTCTAACCGCAACGCTGGATCGTCGGCACGGCCCATCGGGGCCGTGCCCCGTTCTTTGATGTTTCAGTGGGGCAGGGAAATGGGGTATAGTGAGCGCCGCGAGGCCGCTATGCCCCATTTTTTTGAACCCCCAACGGCAAAGGGAGTCCAACCCATGAAGCGCTCCGTCACACTGTTCCTTACCCTGTTGCTGGTCGTTTCCTACCTGGGCCTTCCGGGATGCGGTTCGGGTCCGGACATCGTGAGCGAGGAGAAGAAGCCGGGCCAGGAGTACTCGGCGGCCGAGGTCCGTGAGATCTTGATCGACCACCCCTTTCTCCTTTCCGGGGACTACTTTCGGGAGCGTCGGGACCTGAAGCCCATGGTGCTGGGCAGTGTGCTGTCCCAGGCCCAGGAGGAATCCACCGAAGAACTCAAGGCCCAACTGAAGGAAAAGGAAAAACGGCTGGCACGGCTGGAAAAGGCCGTCTTTCAAGGGCGGCGTCCGGCCCTTCCCGCCGAGGCGCTGCGGATCAAGGTGGGATTCCTGGTGGATCCGCAAAAGGTGCCCGCCCACCTGGCGGACCGGCTGTTGGCCCAGGCGGACCGCCTGGCGGTCACCTACGATGTGCTCTTCGTCCACCATCGGGACCTGGAACAGGTCCTTTCCGGCACCGACTGCCTCCAGAAGCGGGATCTGGCCTGCATCACCCGCATCGCCGCCATCTATCCGGGAACGCGCTTCATCTGCCTGGTGGAATCGGTCAGCGTCCCCGCGTCCCTTCCCGGCACGGCCTCGGCCCGGTTCGGCCTGGTGGACGCCGGCATCGGATACCGCTACCCGCTGGTGCAGATGGAGATGCCGGTCAAAAGCGACGCCGATGTGGCCACCTTCCTGGAACTCATGGTGCGTCGAAGCTACGAACAGGCCCTGGACAAGAAGAGCACCATGCCCTGGGTGACCCACGTCTTCAGCGGCCAGTCGGGACAGTGGTTCGTGAGCGCCGGTAACCGATCGGGTCTGCTGGTGGGGGATCTGCTGGACGTGGTGAGCGAAGGCAAGCTGGTGAAGGCTCCCACGGGGGTTCCCGCCGCCTGGATACCCGGCCCGCCCAAGGGACGGCTCCGCGTGGAACGCCTCTTCGGTGATGACCTGGCCATCGCCACGCTGGTTTCGGGAGATCCGCCCCAGATGAGCGACTATCTCATCCCCGTCAGGGCCAAGCCGTGAATGGGGAGTCGTGAATCGACGCCCGAGAACCGAAAGCTCAAAACTTCCCGGAACACAGGGGCCAAGCGGGGGTGTTTCCGCTTGGTCCCCAAAGCCCTTGACATGCCGGCCGACAGGGGGTAAAAAGGGCCCGTAAGTCAACCGAACGGTAGGTAAGAAGATGAAACCCCACCGCTTTTCCCCATCCCGGAATCCGGCGGACAACAGCACGCAGCGCCAACTCTATCGCGTGGCCGCCCGCCTCTTTCAACAAAAGGGCTACCGCGCCACGTCCATGCAGGACATCGCCGACGCCCTGGGCATCCAGAAGGCCTCCATCTACTACTACATCCGCACCAAGCAGGACCTGCTCATGGCCATCGCTCGGGCGTCCATGGAGATGCTCCTGGCCGAAGGGGAACGGATCGCCCGGGCCCCCCTTCCGCCCGACCAGAAGCTCCGGGAGCTCCTGAAAAGCCACGTGACCCTCATCTGCCGCAACCTGGATCTTTTCACCGTCTCGCTCCGGGAACTCACCCCCGTCAACGCGGGGGATCACTGGAAGGAGGTGGTGGCGCTCCGGGACCGCTACGAGGCCCTGCTGCGCGCCATTCTGCGAGAAGGCATGGAAAAGGGCGCCTTCCGGAACCTGGACGAAAAGCTGGTGGGCTTCGCCTTCTTGGGCATGGTCAACTGGACCATCCGCTGGGTGGATCCCCAAGGGGAAAAGAGCCCGGAAGAGATTGCCTCCGTCTGGGAAGAGCTCTTCTTGAACGGCGTCCGGGTCCCGAGGGACCTGCCCAAGGGCTGAGTCGGCCGGAGGCTGCCCAATCTTTTGATGGCTTGAAGCCGCCGAGCCTTGAAACTGCTGCTGCAGCACCACCTTTCCCATGTACTTTTTCGGACCTTTTGAGGAATCGCTCCCGGCGCCCTGGATGGGCACCAACACTTTTTCCGTTCCATCCGCCATGGAGAAAACCCTCAGGAGGTGAACCATGACCTACCGATACCTGGACGTGGTCCAAGGGGAACACCTGCTCACGGTGACCGTCAACCGTCCGGAAGCCATGAACGCCTTGCATCCTCCCGCCTGCCGGGAATTGGATGAGGTCTTCGACCGGTTCCAGGACGATCCGGATCTGTGGGTGGCCATCCTCACGGGCGCTGGTTCCAAGGCCTTTTCAGCCGGAAACGATCTGAAGTGGCAGGCGCAACACGGGGCCGAGGCCCTGCGGCGTGAGATGGACGCTCTGCGGGGCGGCTTCGGGGGGATCACCCGCAGGACCGATTGCTTCAAGCCCCTCATCGCGGCGGTGAACGGCCTGGCCCTGGGCGGGGGCTTCGAGCTGGGCCTGGCCTGCGATGTGATCGTGGCCGCGGAAACGGCCCAGTTCGGGCTTCCCGAACCGCGCGTGGGGGCCATGGCCGCGGCCGGAGGGGGCCGTGCGTCTTCCGCGCCGGATTCCCTACCACACGGCCATGGGCCTTCTCCTCACGGGGCGGCGCCTTTCGGCCCAGGAAGCCCTGGCCGTGGGGCTCGTGAACGAGGTGACCGCACCGGAAAAGCTGCTGGACGCGGCCCGTCGGTGGGCGCAAGAGATGCTGGCCTGTTCGCCCGTGGCGCTGCGGGCCACCAAGGAGGCGGCCGTCCAGGGCCTGGATCTGCCTCTTGACGAGGCCCTTGGAACGGTCTTTCCGGGCATGCGGGCTCTTCGCCAATCGGAAGACTACATGGAGGGGGCCCGGGCCTTTGCCGAGAAGCGAAGGCCCGTGTGGAAAGGCCGATGAGGCCTTTTTTTGAGCCCTGTGATTCTACCGTCTGGTTGGTCGTATAACAACCGGCCTCGGGCACCTTCCCAGAAATGAAAGGACGTGGACCCATGGATTTCACCATCCCCGAAAACCTTCGCATGATGCAGGAAACCATCCGCCGCTTCGTGCAACGGGACCTGGAACCCATCAGCCGCCAGGTGGAAGACGAAGACCGCATCCCGGAAGCAACCGTCCAAAAGATGCGAGACCTGGGCCTCTTCGGCCTGGCCATCCCCGCATCCTACGGCGGTCTGGGCCTGGGAGTTCTGAGCGAATGCCTGGTCTATGAGGAACTTTCCAAGACCAACGCCTGCTTTCGAAGCCGCATCGGCACCAACAACGGCATCGGTTCCCAGGGAATCGTGATCGACGGCACCGAGGAGCAGAGGCAAAAATACCTGCCCCGACTGGCCTCGGGGGAATGGACCGCCTGCTTCGCCCTCACCGAGCCGGAAGCCGGTTCCGATGCGGCCGCCATCCGCACCCGGGCGGAGCTCCGAGGCGACCACTGGGTCCTCAATGGCAAGAAGCACTTCATCACCAACGGGGACATCGCCGATGTGGCCACGGTCTTCGCCGTGACCGACCCGGAAAAGCGGGCTCGGGGCGGCATCACGGCCTTCATCGTGGAACGGACCTTCCCGGGCTATTCCGTGGGCACCATCGAACGGAAGATGGGCCTGCGCGGCAACCACACGGCGGAACTGGTCTTTGAAGACTGTATCGTTCCCCGGGAAAACGTGATCGGTGGAGAGGCCATGATCGGTCAGGGTTTCAAGACCGCCATGAAGGTCCTGGACCGGGGGCGGCTCACCATGGGGGCTTCGGCCGTGGGGACCGCCCAGAAGCTCCTGGAACTTTCCCTCGACTACGCCGGACAGCGGGTCCAGTTCGGAAGGCCCATCGCCCAATTCCAGGCCATCCAGTTCATGCTGGCCGACATGGCCACCCAGATCTACGCGGCCCGGCAGATGGTCCATCATGCCGCATGGCTCCGGGACCAGCGCGGCACGGCCGTGGTGAAGGAAGCCGCCATGGTGAAGCTCTTCTGCACCGAGATGGTCAACCGGGTGGCGGACATGGCGGTGCAGATCCACGGCGGCATGGGGTACATGAAGGACTATCCCATCGAACGATTCTACCGGGACGTGCGGCTTACGCGCATCTACGAAGGAACCAGCGAGATCCAGCGGCTCGTGATCGCGCGCGAACTTCTCAAGTAGTCCCTTCAATGGGTTTGAGAAAGGAGAAGCCATGGAAGTGAAAAAGGTTTTCGTCATGGGGGCGGGCCTCATGGGAAGCGGGATCGCCCAGGTGGCCGCCCAGGCCGGCTGCCGGGTGGACTTGTGCGACGTGAACCAGGAAGCCCTGGACCGGGCCCTGAACAACATCAGCTGGTCCGTGGGAAAACTGGTGGAAAAGGGGGCGGTGCAGGAATCCAAAGAGGCGGTGCTGGACCGGATCCGACCCACGCTCACCGTGGACGCCGCCTCGGAGGCGGACATGGCCATCGAGGCGGTCTTCGAGAACCTGGAGGTGAAACGGGAGGTCTTCCAGCGGCTCGACGCGGTCCTTCCCGCCCATAGCCTTCTGGCCACCAACACCAGCGCCATTCCCGTCACGCAACTGGCCGCGGCCGTTTCCTCCGGGCGCAGACCCAAGGTGCTGGGCCTTCACTTTTTTAGTCCCGTGCCCATGATGCCGGCGGTGGAGGTGGTCCGGGCCATGACCACCGACGACCAGACCTTCCTGGCCGGGCGCGATTTCGTTTTGAGCCTGGGCAAGGAGCCCATTCTGGTGCGAAAGGACGTGCCGGGGTTTCTCATCAACCGGATCAACTTCCCGGCCACCCTGGAGGCCATGTGGCTGGTGGAAGCGGGGGTGGCCACGGTGGAGGACGTGGACAAAGGGCTGCGCTTGGCGGCGGGCCGCAAGATGGGGATCTTCGAAACCGGCGACATGGTGGGCCTGGATGTGACCCACGGCGCCCTGCTGGCCGTCTTCGAGGAAACGAAAGACCCGCGCTGGTACCCGCCGGCCATCCTGCGCCGCAAGGTCCAGCTGGGTCACCTGGGCCGAAAGACCGGTCGGGGCTGGTACGTTTACGACGACCAGGGAAACCGGATCGGACCGGCGGACGTGTGAAAAGGCCGAAAGCGCCAAAGGCTGGAGACGCAGAAAGGGAGGAAGTCGGCGCTCGTCAAGGCCAGAATTTGAGGATGCCCATGAGGACGGTGAGGAAGGAAAAACCGATTCCCATGGTCCATTGGAGCGTGAGGAAGCGCTTTTCCATGGCCTGGAAGCGCTCATCCATGGCCTCGAACCGTGTGCCCATCTCCCTCTGGAGGGCTTCGAAGCGTTTATCCATGGTTTCAAAGCGCTTTTCCATGGCCTGGAAGCGCTCATCCATGGCCT
>NZ_FWXF01000001.1:251986-541887 GCF_900176285.1 Desulfacinum hydrothermale DSM 13146
AACCGTGCGCCCATCTCCCTCTGGAGGGATTCAAAGCGTTTATCGATGGCTTCAAAGCGCTTCTCCGCGGCGTCGAATCGAGCTGCTTCGATCTCTCGCAGGGATTTGAGTTCCTCCTCCACCCGGACCATGCGTTCCATGAGGGAAAGTTCCTTGGAACGGCGTTCGTTTTCCCGGACGAAGGCCGCGATCTTCTCGGCGAAAAGCCCGTCGGCTTCTCGTTGCAAGATCTGTTGCACGATGGCGGCGATCTTTTGCTCCAAAACGGCGTCGTCCGTGTGATGCGATACGGCCATGGGGGCCTCCCGTTGGGGAATGGGTACAACCGGGAAGATGCGCTCTGAATCTATATCATGGAGGATAATGTTCGGCAAGGTGGTCGAGCGACGCTGGAAAAGAGAAGAGAGTGTGCGGCCGACGGGGTTTCCGTGCCGCATCACGAACGGCCAAAACCCGAAGGGGGATAACCGACAACCGATAACGGGTTACGGAGAACGGGCATGAGGGATGTGGTGTTGGTGAGCGGGGTGCGCACCCCGGTGGGACGTTACCTGGGGGCGCTCCGGGAGGTGGAGGCCTACGACCTGGCCGCGCGGGTGTTGGACGAGGCGGTGCGAAGGGCCGGTATCGAACCCGCCCAGGTGGACGAGGTGGTCCTGGGTCAGGCCTACCAGAACGGCGAATACGTGAACATCGCCCGCATGGCGCTTCTCAAGGCCGGCTGGCCCGAATCCATCCCGGGCATCACGTTGGATCGGCGCTGTTGCACGGGCCTGGACGTGGTGCGCTACGGTGCGCTGCTCATCCGTTCCGGTGCCGCCCGGGTGGTGGTGGCGGGGGGCGTGGAGAGCATGAGCAACGCCGAATTCTACCTTCCCGGCCACATCAAGTGGGGTGTGGGCGGAAGAGAGGGCATGCCCCGTGGCCACGGGGATCTGTCCATCTGGGGCCTTCCCTTCTACGACCGCATTCAGCGGGCCCGGGTCATGTCCCAGCCCCAGGAACGCTATGGTGTTTTGCCGTCCATGATGAGCTGGGCGGAAGTCGCCGCCCGCCAGGAGGGCATCTCCCGAAACGATTGCGACGCCTGGGCGGTGGAGAGCCATCGGAAGGCCTGTGCGGCCTGGGCAGAAGGGCGTTTCCGGGCCGAGCTGGTGCCGGTGGAGGTGCGGGCTCCCAAGGGCCCGCCGGTGGTGGTGGACCGGGACGAAACGCCCCGTGAGGACACCACGGTGGAGAAGCTGGCCCGCCTCAAACCGGTGCTGGGCGGGGTGTGCACCGCCGGCAATTCCTCTTCGGAAAACGACGGTGCGGCCGCCGTGGTGCTCATGGACTCCCGGACGGCTCTGGAATGGGGCCTTCGGCCCATGGCTCGAGTTCTTGCCTGCGCCGTGGCGGCCTGCGATCCGCGGCGCACCTATGAGGCGGTGCCCACGGCCGTCAACAGGGCCCTGGACCAGGTGGGGCTCCACCTGGAGGCCATGGATCTCATCGAAGTCCAAGAAGCCTTTGCGGCCCAGGTTCTGGCGGACTTGAAGCAGATGGGGATCGGGCCGGAGCGCTACGATCGGGTGAACGTGAATGGAAGCGGCATCTCCCTGGGACATCCCATCGCCTGCACCGGGGTGCGTGTGCTGGTCACCCTTTGCCATGAGATGCGCCGTCGCGGGGTGCGCTACGGCCTGGAGGCCATCTGCGGGGGTGGCGGCCTGGGGATCGCCGCCGTTTTTGAAAACCTGGAAAATCCCGAGGAGTGAGCCATGGGGCGGTTGGTCCAGGACGTGGTGGTGGATTCGGTGCGCACCCCCTTCGGGCGCGCCGGGGAAAAGGGAATCTTCTGGAAGACGCGAGCCGAAGACCTGGCCGTGGCGGTGCTCAAGGCCCTCACGGAAAGAAACCCGGCTCTCGATCCTTCCCACCTGGATGACTGTCTGTGGGGCGTGACCAACCAGGTGAAGGAGCAAGGAGGCACGCTGGGCCGCATGGTGAGTCTTCTGGCCGACTGGGGCTGGACCGTTCCAGGCTGTTCCATCGATCGCTTTGCCTGCCGCAGCCAGGAAAAGGGCGCCTCCGGGCCCAATGGGGCCTTCCCCTTTTGACTCGCACCGGCCCCTTGCGTATGCTGGGCGCAAGGGACCCCCGTTTGCATCCATGCACCGCCTTGGAGGAGGAAGCCGTCATGACCGCAGACAACGCCCATGCCCGATTCATCCGACCCGAAGAATGCCTATTGTTCCTGGTGGACCTGCAAAAGGCCATGCTGGACCTGTGCCCGGACCGGGACCAGGTGGTGAAAAACGTGATGGCGCTTCTGGACATGAGCGCCATCGTAGAGGTGCCGGTTCTCTTTTCCGAACACAACGCGGAAAAGCTGGGGGGATTTCTGCCGGAGCTGGTGGCCAAGGTGCCCGAACCCAAGGTGCTCAACAAGCTGGAATTCAGCTGCTTCCAGAACCCGGCCCTGGCCGACGCCGTGGCGGCTTCCGGAAGGAACACGTTGGTGATCGCAGGGATCGAAGCCCACGTGTGCATCTTCCATACGGCCGCCCATGCGCTCCGGCTCGGCTACACGGTGCATGTGGTGGGCGATGCGGTGACGAGTCGAAGCGCCTTCAACCGGGAGACAGGCCTCCGGCGCCTGGATCGGGCCGGGGCGGTCATCACGTCCACGGAAATGGTCACCTTCGAATGGCTCAACCGGGCCGGAACGCCCCAATTCCGCCGAGCCCTTCCCATTCTCAAAAGTTTTTGATCATCGTGGGCGGCCCGCGATTCTTTCTTCCCCTTCGTTCCAAGGGGGAGGGCGCGTGCGCTGTGGGTGGGATGGATGAGGCGGTCACCGCCTCGAGCCGGAATCGGTCTTCGGCCGCACCTGAAGCGGCGGTTGGATGGGAGCTTTCAGATCTTTCTAGGGGATCGGGCAGAGCCCCCTCCCTTCGCTGCCGCTCCCGCCACAGCCCGTTGGGGCAGCGCTAGGGTGAAAGCGATCCATTGAACGATCGGGCCCATCTCCTGGCAGGCCGTCCGCCAATGGCCTTTGGGTCTTTGGAAGATTTCCAACGAGTTGAAATGGCAGTGTGCCGTGTGGCCCTTGGGGAGTTCTCAGAGCGCCTCGTGGGGGCGGGTTGGGAACCCACCCCCTGGTGCCGCAAGGCCAGGGCGGCCGTACGGGCCGCCTGGCCGTCCCAAACCTTTTGTGGGCACAAGAAGGGAGCAAACGAAGCGTTTTCAGGGAGCCTCCTTAGGCTTAGAGGCCCTTGATGTTTCGGTGCAGTTCCCGGGTCTTTTCCATGCGGGCCCGGTCCCGGTCCAGGGCGATGGCGTCCAGTTCCTTCTGGAGCGGGATGAGTTCCGGATCGTCGTGGGGTCTGCCGGCCCGGTGGGCATCGATCATGGCCCGGTAGATGGCGATCATGCGGCTGATGAGACGCACCGCGTACTCGCGGCCTTGCACCTTGAGGGTCGTGAGGCCCAGATCCATGTAGTCCCAGAGCTCCTTGCCGTTGATGGCGAAGGCCACGTTGGGGTGGCGACGGATCCGCTCGTTGATGCTTCGGATCTCTTCGTCCTTTCGGCCGCGCTTTTTGAGCACCTTCTCGCGCTGTTCATCGGTGAGCAGGCACAGCCGGAAGCAGCTTCCGCTCCGGTCGGGCCAGCCTTCGTATTCCACGATCTCGTTTCCGTCCTCGTCGTGGTAGATCTTCTTGATGTAGGAGTCGCTGATCAGTTCGTGAAAGCTGCAGTTGCCCACGCCGCCCACGCATCGATTGCCGTGGATAAGCACTTCCGTGCCCACGCCCTCCGCGTCTGCGTCGGCCTTGAAACGGCGGAGCTTTTCCACCGTGTCGATTTCCGTGCTGGCCACGATCTGCGAGGCGCCGTGGGCCTTGAACCGGGCGATCTGGGGCCGGGTCTGGATGTTGCACCCCACGCTGGCGTGAATCACCAGTTCCGGGAAGTTCTCCCGGACCATCTCCATGACCGCCGGGGTCTTGACGATCACACCCTCGGCTCCCCATGTGGCGTACTTGGCCACCTTCTTCAGGAGGATCATGAATTTGTCTGCGGGCACCTCGGCGTTTAGGGCCACGCGGATCTTGCCGCCCAGGGGGCGGGCGATTTGGATGGCTTCCCGGATCTGGGAATCTTCCATCTCCCAGGCGCACTTGCGGCGGCTGAATCCCTTGGATCCCACGTAGACCGCCTCGGCGCCGCTTTTCAGCACGCCTTCCACCATTTCGAGGCTGCCGCCCGGGGCCAGAAGTTCGTTCATGGAGGCCTCCTTGTGTTGCATCGAGGTCCGAATGGGTGTGAGAGAAAGAGACTTGAACGCGACCATTACACTTCATACTAATGAAATAAAGCGGGGAGTGCAAGAGGTGCAGGCCCTTATTGACCCGGGGCGTGGAAAGGGGCATAAGGGTCTGGAACGGTCAATCTGGATGCCAAGGAGGCCCTTCATGAAACGAAAGGTTGTGCTGATCATGGCCCTGGCGTTGGCTCTGGCACTGGGCGCCTTCGCCCCGGCCACGGCGGAAGATTCCATCTCCAAGCCGGAAACGCTGGTGGAAGAGGCCCGACTGACCCTTCAGAGCCTCACGTCCGATCCCAACTTTTCCTGGCTCACAACCCACCTCAAAGACGCCCAGGGCGTGCTCATCATCCCCCAGTTTCTCAAAGGGGGCTTTATCATCGGCGGATCGGGAGGCAGCGGGGTGCTGCTGGTCCGGGACCGTCAGAGCGGGCAATGGAGCCAGCCGGTCTTCTACACCCTGGGTGGGCTCAGCATCGGGCTTCAGATGGGCGGGGAAGCGGCCCAGGTGATCCTCATGGTCCGCACCCAGCGGGGCGTGGATGCCCTCATGACGTCCGGGTTCAAGCTGGGAGGCGATGCGGCCGTGGCGGCGGGCCCCATCGGCATGGCCATGGAAGGGGCCACACCCCACAACCTGAGCGCCGATTTTCTTTCCTTTGCCAAGGCCAAGGGGGCCTACGCGGGCATGAGTCTGGAGGGAGCCATCGTGAAGGTTCGAAACGACTGGAACGAACAATACTACGGCAAGCCCGTGAGTCCCACGGACATCGTGGTGACCAAGGCGGTGAGCAATCCCCATTCGGCGGCGCTTCGGGCCGTGCTGGGGGCCGTGGCCCGCCGGTGAGCAGAACCTGATTCTTTTCTTTCCGGAGACGACGAGGGGACAGAGGGGGCGCACGGAGGTGCGCCCTTTGTTCTTTTCCGTGTGTCGGGACGCCGTCCCTTTCGCCGCAGACCGGCCGGCCACAGGCCGCCCATGGGGTGCCGCCCCGGGGCCTATGCTTCCACGGCGACCGGAAGGTGCTCCCTATGGCTCAGAATCCGGGCGATCCAGGCATGTTCGTCCGCAAAGCGCGCTTCGTCACGGCGGCTCACGTAACGGCGGGCGCCGCTGCTTCCCAGAGCCACCAGGTCTTCGGTCCACCGGTATCCCCGCTCGGCAAAGAATTTACGGAAAACGGCGTTGAGACGCCGGCTGGAAACGGCGCTTCCGCTTTCCCTCAGGAACCAGCGGCGGGGCGAAAAGCGCCCGGGATCTTCCAGCACGGAGGCCACGGCGTCCGCAAGGTCCGCGTCGGGCACCGCCAGGCCCGTTTCTTCATTGAAAATCGCCGGGTTCATACCCGCCATGGAAGAAGACACCACGCAGGGAAGATCCGCGCGAAAGAATTCGTACACAGCCCGGCAGGCGTTTTCGTAAAGGGAAAGGTGCACTCCCACGCGGCAGCGAGCCAGAAGGGCCGGGATCTGGCTTCGGCGCAGATTGGCTCGGACCGTAACCCGCCGGGTCAGACCCCGTTGCGCCACCCTGTCTTCGAAGGCCCGGACCCTTTCGGGGACGCCCCGGCCCAGAAAAAGGACCGTGCGATCCCGAAGGCGCCGATGGTCCAAAAGGTCCAGCATGAGATCGTGGCGCTTTCGTTCCACATCGTCAAAGGTGGCGTTGAAGACCATGTCGTGGACCGGCGGCACCGTCGGCGGAACCGGCGGCTCGTCTTCCAGGAAATCGCCGTGGGCCAGGCCGACGGCAAGGGTCCCGGACTGGGTCTGGAGAAACCGGGCGTCTTCCGGCCCGCCCACGCCGAAAAGGCACGGGTCGTTCAGGCGGCAGAAGTGCCGCCACCACCCGTGTCGCCACACCACCCCCATGGGCGGTTCCACGAAGAAGACGTAACGCCGGCTCATTTTACGAAGGAGCCCGGGATCGGCCAGCAGGTAGGGAAGGGAAAAGAGGCGCAGAACGCCCTTTTCGTCCGGCCCTTGGGGCCGTTTCAGCACCTGGAGGAAGTGGCGTACCCGAAAGGTTCTGTCGGCCTTTTGGCGGACCTTTTCCAGGATCATTTCCCGCTCCCGACGAAGAAAGGCGGCCGTTTCCGAGTCGGGGGGCGCTCCGTCTTCCGCTTCCGCCAGCCGGTTCCACTGGCCCGGGAAGGGAAGCAGCGTGAGATAGAGGGACGCCTGGGCCCGAAGGAAAGGATCCTCCCCCCGATCCGCCTTCCGCTGGAGGATCGGGGCCGTTTGCTTGAGCACATGGTAAGGGTGATCCAGCCCCGGGCCGGCTTCCAGCCGCGGGCGGTGCCACACCAGGAGGGCATCCAGGGCCCGCCAAAGATCCCGGCGCCGCTTCCCATGGGCCGTCTCGTCCCGTACGGCCCACAGGACGCCGCTTTCCACATCGCGAACGAAACAATCCAGCAGATCCAAGGCCTGGCTGTACGTCATACGTCCAAAGCCCCTTCTGAAGGATGAGGCCCCGCCATGTCATGGGGCGAAAGATGGTTCAGCTCCGGGAGCCATCTTGTCAGAAAAGGTGCAGGGCGGCAAGAAGGGCCGCAAGCAGGCACAGGCCGGCCGCTTCTTTGGGGGGCCACGGGGGGATGTGAACGGGAAGGTCTTCGCGGTAGCCGCGGGCGGCCAGAGCCAGCGCGGTGGCTTCGCTTCGCCCCAGGGCCTTGCGAAAAAGCGCCGGGATCGTGGTTCGAAGACGCCGCCAGGGATTCCGGTTCCGGCCGGCCAGCCGCGCCCTTTGGGCCAGCCGAACTTCTTCCAGATCATCCAAAAGGAGGGCGAAAAAACGAAGCGATAGGGCGGTCATGACGGCGATCCGCCGGGCCGGGAGGAAACCGATGGGCCGCAAAAGCCACAAAACGGCGTTTTGAAGGTCCCGGGCAGGTGTGACGGCCGTAAAGACCACGGCCCAGAGCACCATGAGAAGCAGGCGCCAGGTGCCGACCCCCGCCTGGATGAGCGCCTCCCGCGGAAAACACGCCGCAAGGAAAGAGAGGCGCGCCGCCCAGGACGGGGCCGCCGCGGCGGAAAGGAAGGCGTTTCCAGATACATCCGGGGGCGAAAAGGCCTGGACCATGAAGATGAGGGCCAGGAAGGGCAGCCAGCCGCGAAGGGTGCGGACCAGAAGGCTCCAGGGAAGGTGGGAAGCCATCACCGCCACCGGAAGCCCCAGCGTGACGGCGGCGTAGACGGGCCCGTCCGGGCGAAAGAGGGCCATGGTGAGGGCCAGCACGGCGAAGAGCTTGGTGCGGGCGTCCAGCCGGTGCACGCCGGACGGGCGGGGAACGTAATGGAGCGCTAACCCGCGGGCCACGGCTGCAATCCTTTTCCCAGGAGAACGGAACAGGGGGGGCGCACACCGTGGCGACCCAGGCGAAGCGCCACCTCCGACGGCGGGCCCTCATCGGCCAATCGGCCGCCCTGGAGCACCATCACCCGGTCGGCGTGGGCCAGCACCTTTTCCACGTCGTGGGTGGATACCACCACCGTGCGACCTTCCCGGCGAAGATTCAGCAAGAGGTCCAGGAGCGCCCGGCTTCCCGGCCAGTCCAGGTGCGTGAAGGGCTCGTCAAAAAGGATCACCGAGGGATCCGCGGCCAGGACCCCGGCCAGGGCCACCCGCCTCTTTTCCCCGCCGGAAAGGGCGTAACAGGGCTTATCCCGAAGGGATTCCAGGCCGAACCGGGCCAGGGCCGCTTGCACCCGCTGGCGGACCTCCGCCTTGGAAAGTCCCAGGTTTTCCGGGCCGAAGGCCACGTCTTCTCCCACCGTTTCCCCCAGGATCTGGCTGTCCGGGTCCTGGAAGACCAGTCCCACACGGGCGCGCACCGCCTGGGCATCCCCGGCCGGGTCCAGGCCCAGGAGGCGGAGGGATCCCGCGTCGGGCCGAAAGAGTCCCGCCAGCAGATGCAGCAGGGTGGTCTTTCCCTGGCCGTTGGCGCCGCACACGACAACGAAGGCCGGCGTGGCGATCCGGAAGGTGACCCCCCGAAGGGCCTGGGTCCCGTCGGGATAGGTGAAGTGGAGGTCGTTGGCTTCGATCATGACTTTCGGGCGTCTTCGTGGAAGAATCGCCGATAGGAGGCGCGAAGGAAGGATCGGTCAGGACGCCTGAACAGCCCGATTGAGAGCCCTTTTCTTTGCGCCCCCGGTGTCGTTCCAGTGCGTTTTGTTTTGTGGAGTACTCAGGCGGAAGCCGTCCGCACATGGCGCAGGAGAGCCGGCCGAAGGGACCAGGCCAGCATCACGGCGGCGGCCGCTTTCACGGCATCTCCCACCAGAAAAGGGAGCATCCCTACGGCCAGGGCCTTGGTCCAGGCCATGCCGGTCACCACCTTGAGCCACGGGACGCCCAAGGCATAGATCACCAGGGACCCCAGCACCACGGCGATCCCGTCGAACCATCGGGAAGGCCTCCCATGGCTCAGGACTCCCACGAGCCAGGCGGCGGCCACAAAGCCCAGAAGATAGCCGCCGGTGGGCCCCAGCAAATGGGCCAGTCCCCCCTTGAAATTGGCAAAGACCGGAAGGCCCACGGCGCCCAGCAGCAGGTAAAGGCCCATGGCGGCCGCACCCTGGGTGGGTCCCAAGAGCAGCCCCGCCAGCAGGACGAAGAGGTTGGTGAGCACGATGGGTACCGGGCCGATGGGCACGGCGATCTGGGCCCCCACGGCCGTGAGGGCGGTCATGAGGCACACGAGCACCATCTTTCGAATCGATTCCAGCGGCATGATGGACCTCCATGGTTTCGTTGTGTGTCAACCCACAAGTTCGGCTGTAGTTAACGAAAAAGGGGGCGTGCGTCAAGGAAAAGGACCGCCCAAGCGCGGGGCCGGCGCACAGAACGGTGCGAATCGAAGAAGTTCTCGGTGTCCTGGTCGGGTCTTGGCGGTGCATGGTTTCGATGGGCCGCTCCCATGCCAACGGGTTTTGATCTGGCCGCCTGGGCCCACCTGTGCTAAAGAAGAAAGACAAAGCATCCGTTTTCTTCGGGCGGTACCCGCCTGCAACCCGCAAACCCTTTTTCACAGGAGGTCCCCATGAAGCGAAAAGCCACGTATCGACTGATGGTCACCCGCCGCGAAATGCTCTACGTCCACGACGAATTCGATCACACCCTCATGCTGGTGGAGATGGAAGGGGAGCCCATTGAGTACCAGGTGGGCGTGGCCGGAAAGTTCATCTCGCGGCGAAGCGTCACCTTCCATGATCGTGTCCGCGGGGCGGGGAAGATGACGGGCTATGCGGTGACGCACTTCGAAGAGGGGTCCATCTACAGCAAGTACGAAGGGGAACGCGACGCCGAGAGTAAGCTCACCAAGGGCACCTGGACCATCTACCGGGGTATCGGCAAGCTGGCCGGCATCAAGGGAAGCGGCACCTTCACGGTGAAGGCGGGCGCCCAGGACCGCGAATACATCCTGGACATAGAAGGCGAATACGAACTTTAGGACGGGGGATGGAGTCGAAAGCGCCGGAAGCGCCGGTGGACCCAGTACCACTGGGCGGGAAACCGGCGGATCTGCGCTTCGATGATACGGTTGAAGGCGGCGGTGAAAACCGCCGCCTTCTCTTCCAGGGTGCCGTGGGAAGGCGTCGGTATCTCGGGACCCATCTCGATGCGGTAGCGGCCGTCCGGGAGGCGGTGGTTGAAGACCGGATGGACGGGCGCTCCCGTTCGAAGGGCGATGTGGGCCAGGGTCTTGTGGGTGAGCACGTAGCCGCCGAAAAAGGGGGCCCAGACGCCCGTCTTTTTCCCCGCGTTTTGATCGAGGAGAAACCCCACCATTTCGTTTCGCCGCAGGGCCTTCAGGGTGTGGATGAGGGCGTACTGCTTGGGGATCACCCGGTTTCCCGAGCCTTGGCGCGTTCGGGTGACCCAGCGGTGGAGCGCTTCCGGCCGCACGGGCCGGGCCACGATGTTGAGACGGGCCGGAAGAAAGAAGGGGGCGCTGTAGGCCATCCATTCCCAGTTACCCAAATGGCCCGTGAGGATGAGCACGCCCCGGCCCCGCTGGAGCGATTCCAACAGGTATTCTGTTCCGCAAGGTTCCACGAAGCGCAGAAAGTTTTCCCGATTCATGCGGGCCATCAGGGGAAACTGGGAAAAGACCCGGGCCAGGTGCCGGAAGTTTTCCCGGGCGAGCCGGCGGGATTCCTGGGCGTTGAGTCCCAGGGCCATTCGGATGTTGGCCTCCGCCGTGCGGCGGTGTTTAGCGTCCAGGGCGTGCCAGGCGGAACCCAAGACCTGCGGCCACCGGGCGCCGTTATCCCGCTCCGCCCTATCTTTTTTTTCAATGGCCATATCGCGAATCTTTGAATCTCCTGCTTGGAAAAAATCGGGCCTGGCCCCAAGGGCCAACGCACATGCCGGGGCGGGTTTCCCTCGCCCCGGCATGTGCGCATTCTTCCGGACTGTTCCTCTGCGTTCGACGGATCGACGCTTGGGATGCTTATCCTATGATCCGTTCCCCCTCGAGGGAACCGCAATCCATCTGATTTACTGACGTTTTCGGGTCGTCTCGGCCGATCCTTTCTTTCCCACGTTCAGGTCGTAGGAAAAGACGGTGCTTCGGGCTTCCCAGAGTTTGAGCAGGTCTTTTCCCAGCACCAGGCTGGCGATGAGTTCGGGGGTTCCGTCCCCGTTCAGGTCGCCCGTTCGGATGCAGCTCACCATGCCGCTCACCTCCCGGGTCTTCCAGTTTTCGATGAGTCCCAGTTGGTCCCACGACAGGGACACGATCTCCCCCGCTTCGTAATACTTGAAGCCCTGGGGAAGGAAGCGGCTGTAGTCCGGGCTGCGGTTGACCACGATCTCATGGATCCCGTCCCGGTTGGCGTCCATGATGAGAATGGGCGACGGGATGAAGTAGCGCTCAATGTCATTGTAGCGCAGATCGCGGATCTTGCCTTCCAGGACATTGGTCGTTGCCGCAAAATGCAGGCGGCTTCGCCAGAGGCGGTTTCCCGAGCCGTCCAGGATCATCAGCCGGTTATCTGGACTGATCACCGCGTATTCAGGTGCCTTGTCATTGTTGAGATCGGCCACGGCAAAGTTATAGACGTTGCAGGGGCTGGGAACCGAAACGGGTGCAGCGGGAATGAGTTGTCCGCCACGCAGGCGCACCTCGTACAGGGTCGAATCAAAGAGATCGCCCATGGGGCCCGGCTTTTGCCCCAGAGCCACCGAGCCCCGATTGGGAAATGTGACCGCATTGAGATACATGCGCACATCAGAAGCCGCCACCGTCAGCTTTTTCCCTTGCAGCTTGAAAACATAGGAGCGCGGTCGCGGATTGTATTGAGCGCCGGATGTGATGGATTCCGATCCGCCACCCGTGGGGTTGATCTGGCGGTACACACTGGTGAGAAGAATCTCCACCTTTCCGTCCCCATCCACATCGGCCAAGGCAACCCACTTGAATTCTTCCAATTTGTTTGCCTTAACATCCGTTAGCAGCCGCAGACCTTGAGCGTACCTTCGGTAGACGGCCAGTCGCTTGGGGCTCACGGCGATCAGTTCCTGGCGACCGTCTCCGTTGGGATCGCCCGCGGCGATGCTCACCAGGGCTTCCTTGAAGGTTTGACTGCGCCACAGTCCCGCCTGTCGCATAGCGCCTTCCGGGGTCACCTGGATGAAATTCGGGTTGAGATAGGAAATTTCCATCCCCGGTTTCATGCCTCCGGGAATCAAGAGTTCGGGGTTCATGTTTTCTGCGGTGGGGGGAGGAGTGATGGTTTCGTCGGCCGACGGGTTCGCCTTGTTGAAGACCTTCCGATTGACGGTTTGGGCCAGGCGGTTGATGGTGGGGATGAGCTGATCCAGGGTGTCGGCTTGGAACGGCAAGCGGATGGGTGCACCAGGCGATGTCACCGGCGAAATGGTTGCGTCGATGCTGACCGCCTGTCCCACCGAAGTGATGCTTCCAAACAGCACGTAATCGGCGCCCAAGCGTTCGGCCGCTCCTCGGGCTGCTCCGCTGTCGGCCAGATCCCCGATGGATTGGGCCGTCTTGTCGATGGCTGCCTTGTCGACCACATGGACGGACCCGGGATCTTCAATGCGGGTGCGCAGCATGTCCCAGACCCCATCTTGGAGATAGCGCATCGAGTCCGGCGTGTTCATTTTGAACGGCATGATGGCAACGGTTTTGGGAGCGTCCTGCGACGCCTGGCAATAGGCCGTGATCCAGAAAGAAACGAGGCTGAAGGCCAGGAAACAAAGGACCGATTTTTTGTACTTCATCACGATGTTCCTCTCGCTCACGTGGTGGTTTCACATCCTTTTCGCAGGCTCCAAGCCCATTTTTGCATGTGGGCTTTTTGCCGACAACGGCAAAAACTTGGTGGACTCCACGGCGCGTGGAATCATGATTCGTTTAACATCCCATTGCGGACCACTTCCCGGAACTCTAGTGTGGTCTTCCACAGGGAAGCTAGCGTCAAAAGGGGAAGTGGCGCAAGAAGAATGTTTTCAAAAAAGTGGCGACAAGCCGTGAACCGTCCCCTTTTCCCCTTGACAGGGATCACGGGTTCGCTATAAGCGTGAGATGTGTAACTTTGGGCAGAAGGCTGTGAACGCAAAAGAGAAAGGGGGGATGCCGCGTCACATCGGATGACGAGCTTTGGGTGATTTTTGGGGCTGATCAGAAACCAAAGAAAGAGGGATCGAGAATCTCAAAACTTTCGTGGAGGAAAGAGATGAGAAAGAATCTGGTTGTACTTCTTGCGGTGTTGATGGCGGTTGCCATCGCGTTGCCGGCGTTCGCCGTCGATTTCAAGTACGGCGGTATGATGCGCGTTCGCTGGTATTCCTACAACAACTTTGACGGTACCGATGACGCCGATGATCACGCCAACTACTTCGATCAACGCGTTCGGATGTACTTCACCTTCGTGGCCAGCGAAAATCTTCAGTTGGTGACCAAGTGGGAAGAAGACAACGTGTGGGGCGCCAAGGGTGGCGACCGTGACCTGACCCACGCCACCAGCGATTTTCGCGATCCCTATGATATGGAAACCAAGAACGTTTACCTGGACTTCAATATTCCCAATACGCCCATCCGTGCCAAGCTGGGTCAACAGGGCTTCGGCCTCTTTGGCGGCCGAATAATTGCCGAGGACTACACGGGAGCCAAGTTCTCCATGCCCTTCGATCCCGTGAAGGTCACGCTGGGCTACATTGCGGAACAGAACGTTGACTATTCCTCCGAAAAAGACAACGTGGACATTTACTATCTGCAGCTCCAGTATGCCAATGGTCCCTTCAGCGGCGAGCTCATCGGCTTGTACCAGGATGGCAGCGATACCGCTGTGAGCCTGAAGACGGAATACGCCGATCCGGGTGTGGACGCCCAAGGTCGCGAGACCTACGATGGATATACTTTTGAAGACAACCACCTGTTCGACCTGGGCGTGAAGCTGGCCTACTCCAGCGACATGTTCAAGGCCACCGTTCATTTCATCAAGAACTTTGGTAGCGTTGATCTGAACGGCGAGTCTGCTGATTACAAAGGCTGGTTCCTGGGTGCTGATGTGGCTATCCCGGTCAATGATTTCACGTTCGGTCTCGGCGGCTTCTACACCACCGGCCAGGATGAAGGCGATGACGATGTGGAAGGCTATGTCTACCCGGGAGCTGTGGGAGACTCCTTCTACTGGGCTGAAATCATGGGCTTTGGCGTGCTTGATGACATGACGCCTCGAGCCTATACAGGCTACCCGGGCGCGGGCGAGTACACCGCCGGCGGCAATCCCAGCAACCTCTACACCCTGTATGCCTCGGTGGATTGGCAGGCGTTGGAAGCAACCAAGCTTCATTTGGCCTATTACTACCTCGGCACGGCTGAAGACGTGGTGGCCAACGCAGCGACCGGCGAGAAAGACGACTCCGTGGGAAGCGAAGTGGATTTCAGGCTGACCCAGAAAGTGGTGGACGGCCTGAATCTTGATGTTATCGGTGCCTACCTCTTTGCTGACGATGCTTTCTCCGGCACGAAGGATGACGACGATGCCTACGAAGTGGGCGCTCGGCTGCAGTGGGCTTTCTAGTCGGCTTCCTGAGCTGATCTAAGTAGCGCGAAGCCCGGGCCGATTTGGCCCGGGCTTTTTTTGTGGCGCCACGCCCTGGCGGTTGCCGGAAAGTCGGCACCAGGCGGGACGGTTTCAATTAACCCCAACCTTATTTTGTGGCCATGGGCTCCCGGCGGCGTCTCCGGCGGGTCTTTCCTTGCATCATCTCAGAAACGCGCCCACCGGGCCCGCCGATTGAAGGGCTTGCACCGCTTCCGGGTCACGGATCTCTTCCACGCGGCCGCCGAGAAGGAGCACCCGGTCGCACGCGGCCCAGACCGCATCGTCTTCTTCCTTGAGTGCGCCGGAACAATAGGGGCAGGTTTGCTGGGCCGGGCCGTGGTCCAAAAGAACCCGGCACGAGGGGCAATGCCAGCCGGGTGCGGAGAATCCCTCGGGCACCAGGATCTGGTAAACCCGGCCCTGGTTCACGGCGTCCAGCACGGCCTCCAGGCCCAGGACCGCCTTGGGGGATTCGCTCTGGGCCTTCCGGGCCGTGGTGATGCATTCGTCCACCAGTTCCCGTTCCCGGGCCGCGTCCAGCTGCCGGAGCACGGGAGCGGCCTGGTCCAGGAGATCCTGCGCCTTGGCGGCAACGGAAGCCCGGATCCGGGCCGCCACCCGGCTCAAAACCCCCTTGGGAAGGAGCCGCTTCAATTCCGCCGTCACCTCTTCCGGGCCGGCCAGCACCACCCGGTCGATCTGGTACGCGTCCATCATGTCGTGCAGCGCATCGGCCACTTCCTTCAAAAACCAGTGGCTCCAGGTGGCCGCCCGGCGCTGGAAGACCATCTGGGAACGCATGTGGTCGGATCCGGCCGTGCTCCGGTGGTGGACCGCCGGCGTCTGGAACGCCTCCTCCATCTCTTCCACTTCCCCCATGGACGCCACCAAGAGCCGGGCCCGTTCCCGGTCCACCACCACGATGCCGGTGCGTTCGTGTTCCTTCCAGGCGTCCAGGAGCGGCCGGATGTGCGGGCGCTTTTCGTACCAGGCCCCGTTGGGAAGCCGCACGGGAAGATCCTCCTGGTAGGTGTAGCCTTCCGACAGGTCACAGAAGAAGACCATGCTGCGTCCCTTGGGGATGTGCACCTCCACCTGGCGGCGGATCCAGTCGGCGTCTTCCTGGAAATGATCCCGCTGGTCCTCATCTGCCAGATGGGATTCCAGGTCCTTGAGGAGTTGATCCAAGACGAGCTTGTGGGCGCCCCGGCGGTTGGCCCGCACCTGGGGATCCACGTTGAGATAGACGCTCAGGATCCAGGATCCTTCGGGGGCGTTGCGCCGCGCCAGGCTTTCCAGGGAACTGGGATGCAAGGTTTTCATACGGGACCTCCTGGGGTGTGGGGATGGGAAGATGGGGTGGGCTTACCTGGTAATTCTTGCCGGTGGCGGGAGCGGGGTCAAGGGGGGCAGCCGCCGCCGTTTGGGGCATCCTTTTGGATCATCGGCCGGATCCGGCGGGCCAGAGGGTCGGTACCGTGGCGTGCGGGTTGTGGCGGTCCAGGTGCCGGCGCATCGGGTTTTGGGCGATATGGCGCCGGACGGCGTTCAGGGTGGGTTCGCTTCGGAGGATGTGTTCATAATCCTTTCGCTGCCACACAGGCTCGCCGGGGGTGGCGCGTCACGTGTTGATGTGCCGGGTCGAAAACGCCTTCAATGGACGCACGATTGCGGGCAAGCCGTAGCGTTTTGCAGTTGCAGGGCCGGGACCCGGCGGAGGAACGTCCGGTAACGGCGGATTGGGGCGGGTTCCAAAGCCCCTATCGGAAGTGATGATGACAAGGGCGTGGATGGGATGGGGCATGAGCGCGAAGGCGCCCCGTTGGATGTCTCCCACGTGATTGGGTAGATCCTGGCAGGTTTGTTCTACCAACCGTGCGTAATCGTTAACTCGTACCTGCCCGTCTTCCACTTTCCCAAACAGCAGGGATGTGCGCCGGTGGGTGCAGATGGTGGCCAAATGCGCGCCCGGTTGGCTGTAATCGTATCCCTTCAAGCGGGTGGGAGACGATGTCGGCGGTGGGGTTCCCATGGGGCCATGGCGTTGCCTCCACGCCTTGAGCCATGCAGCGTGAGGTTTCCCCCAAAGTCCGGACAAGCATCAAAGAGGAAAACACGGGGACGGTTCCCCGTGTTTTTTCTCTTCCTGCGTCTTCGGGAAGGGGCGGGCCGGTGGCGGACTCGGTCAGCTCAGGAACTTTTGCTTTAGTTTGTCCCAGGGAGCGAAGGCGGCCAGGAGTCCCGCCGAGACGAGATAGAAAGCGATGACCGAGGCGGGGAAGGTCACGTACAAAAACGCGTAGACGGGAAAAAGGGCCGCCAGGGACAAAACGATCTTCACCACGGGTTCCACCCACTTTTTGCTTTCTTGCCTTTCGTCCATAATCGCCTCTCCGTCTTCGTCTGAGGTATCTTCCGGTCTATTGGAGGGTTTGGCCGTGCGCCGATCTGGACCGCACACCCGGCCTCACAGGATCGCTCCTACCAGAGGGTCACGCTCCAGCAAATCGGTCTACTCTTATCGAAGGCCGGCCGATTTTTCAAGGGCAAGGTCCCCCGATAAGCTCTTTTTTTCACAACATGACCCGCCGGCCCCCCGGGGATTAAGGGCCGGGAGGCGAAAAAGCTCCTTTTTCGAAGGATCTAACCTGGCCATCTCACCAAGTTTTTGTTTGCGCGCCCGGGGGAGTTTGTGTATAGTTGCACATGATGCTCGCCCGGTTTTCCTGCCGGTTTCCGACGCATCGCGGCCCGTATCCCACGGGCGCATCCCGGTGCCACCACATGTTCGGCCCACGGTTGCAAGGGTTCTCGGGACATTTTCCATAGGCGTTTTCTTTAGGAGGATGAGCATGGCAAACACGGTGACGCAAAGCATCATGGTGGTCGGAGGCGGAATGAGCGGTCTCAGTGCCGCGATAGAAGCCGCCGAAGCGGGCTACGAGGTCTTCCTGGTGGAGAAGAATCCCTACCTGGGAGGGCGCGTGGCCCAGCTCAACCAATACTTCCCCAAGCTGTGTCCGCCTTACTGCGGTCTGGAGATCAACTTCCGCCGGATCAAGGACAATCCCCGGGTGAAGGTCTTCACCATGGCGGAGGTGGAAAGCATTCGGGGCGTGGAGGGGGACTTCGACGTGGCGGTGAAGGTCCATCCGCGTTATGTGAACGAAAAGTGTACGGCTTGCGGCAAATGCGCCGAGGCGTGCACCCTGGAGATCGAAAACCCCTTCAACTACGGCATGGACACGGTGAAGGCGGCCTACCTGCCCCACGACATGGCCTTCCCGCTGCGCTACGTGCTGGACCCGGCGCTGGTCCAGAGCGCCGAGGCCCAGAAGGTGAAAGAGGCCTGCCCCTACGACGCCATCGAGCTGGACATGGCCGAAAAGACGGTGGACCTGAAGGTGGGAAGCATCGTGTGGGCCACGGGCTGGAAGCCCTACGACATTTCCAAGCTGGACAACTACGGCGGCGGGGCCTACCCCAACGTGATCACCAACGTGCAGATGGAACGGCTGGCGGCCTGGAACGGCCCCACCCAGGGTAAGATCCTGCGCCCCTCCGACGGCCAGGCGCCCCAGACCGTGGCCTTCGTCCAATGCGCCGGGTCCCGCGATGAGAACCACTTGCCCTTCTGTTCCGGCATCTGCTGCCTGGCTTCGCTCAAGCAGGCCACCTACGTGCGGGAACAATACCCGGACGCCACCATCTACTTTTTCTACATCGACGTGCGGGCCACGGACCGGCTGGAAGACTTCGTCACCAAGGTCAAGGAAGACGAAAAGCTCATCTTCTTCAAGGGCAAGGTGGCCAAGATCACCCAGGACGACGCCACCAAGAATCTGGTCTGTCGCGTGGAAAACACCATGACCGAGGAGCTCCACGAGATCCCGGTGGACCTGGTGGTGCTGGCCACGGGCATGCAACCGGTGACCTCCGAGGCGCCGCTTCCCACCCCGGTCCCCTACGACGAATACGGCTTCGTGGCGTCCATGGACGCCATGCCGGGGATCTACGCGGCGGGAACCACGCGCACCCCCGCCAACGTCGCCGAATGTGTTGCCGACGGCACGGCAGCCGCTCTCAAGGCCATCCAATCCGTCGTGAGGAGGTAACTCAATGGAGAAGAAACTCGCCACCTATATCTGTACGGGATGCGGCATCGGAGATGCCCTGGACATAGATCAGCTGGCCGGAGTGGCCCAGAAGGAATGCAAGGTGCCGGTTGTGAAGACCCACGCCTGCCTGTGCAGCCAGGAAGGGGTGGATCTGATCAAGGCGGACATGGAAGCCGAAGGCGTCAATGCGCTCATGATCGCCGCCTGTTCCCCCCGGGTCATGTACGATGTCTTCCGCTTCGACGGCTGCATCGTGGACCGGGTGAACCTGCGTGAACAGGTGGTCTGGTGCCAGAAGCCCGGCGATGAAGACACCCAGATGATGGCCGAGGACTACGTGCGCATGTCCACGGCCAAGATCAAGAAGATGGATCTGCCGGAGCCCTACCAGCCGGAAGAGGAGATTTCCAAGGACATCCTGATCGTGGGGGGCGGCCTGGCGGGTCTCACCGCGGCCAAGGAAGTGTCCAAGGCCGGCTACAAGGCCGTGCTGGTGGAAAAGGAAAAGGAACTGGGCGGCTTCCAGAAGAAGGTGGCCAAGATCGCCACCTTCCCCTACAAGGATCTCAAGGACAACGACGTGGCTGCCCTGATCCAGGAAGTGACCTCGGATGCCAACGTGACCGTCTACACCGGCGCCAAGGTGGAAAAGACGGCGGGCGGACCGGGCCTTTTCCAGGTCACCATCTCCCAGAACGGGACCAAGGCGGAACACAAGGTGGGCGCCATCGTCATGGCCGCCGGCTGGAAACCCTACGACCCCGCCCAACTGGATCCCAAGCTGGGCTTCGGCCAGTCGCCCGACGTGATCACCAACGTCCTGTTCGAGGAGATGGCGCAGGGCGGCGGCCTGAAGCGGCCCAGCGACGGCAAGGACGTGACGAACGTGGCCTTTTTGCAGTGCGCCGGCCAGCGCGATCCGGAGCGGCTTCCCTACTGTTCGTCCACCTGCTGCATCACCAGCTTGAAGCAGGCCCTCTTCATCAAGCAAAACAACCCGGACGCCAACGTCTTCATCGTCTTCAAGGAGATGCGCACCCCGGGCCAGGCCGAGGATCTCTATCGCCGGGCCCAGGAAGAAGGGGTCATCTTTATCCGCTGCCAGGACCCCGAGGTGAAGGTCATGGGCTCGGCGGTGACGGTGGAGGCCCTGGACGAGCTGCTGGGTGAAACGGTGGTGCTGGAGAACCTGGATCTGGTGGTGCTGGCCACCGGCATGGTGCCCGTGACCGCCTTCGGCGAAGACTACGCGGTGGTGCGCGCCCGCATGGAGCAGCAGGAAGGCGAAGAGAAGAAGGAAGAAGAGGAGTTGGAGGTGCCCCAGGACGCCATCCTGGTCTCCGACATCCTCAACCTGGAATACCGCCAGGGCCCGGAACTTCCGGGCCTGAAGCACGGCTTTCCGGATTCGCACTTCATCTGTTTCCCTTACGAAACACGGCGGACCGGCATCTACGCGGCCGGCTGCGTGCGTCGGCCCATGGGCGTGGCCGCCGCCCTGGAAGACGGGGCCGGAGCGGCCCTCAAGGCGATCCAGTGCGTGGAGATGGTGAGCCAGGGCAAGGCGGTGCATCCGCGCGCCGGCGACATGAGCTTTCCGGAATTCTTCATGCAACGCTGCACCCAATGCAAGCGCTGTACGGAGGAATGTCCCTTCGGGGCCATCAACGAAGACGAAAAGGGCAATCCGCTGCCCCAGCCCACCCGGTGCCGCCGCTGCGGCGTGTGCATGGGCGCGTGTCCGGAGCGGATCATCTCGTTCAAGAACTACTCCGTGGGCATGATCGGCGACATGATCAAGAACATGGAGGTTCCGGAAGAAGACGAGGAAAAACCCCGGATCCTGGTGCTGGCGTGCGAAAACGACGCCTATCCGGCCCTGGACATGGCCGGGCTGCGTCGCATGAACTACAACCCCTGGGTGCGGGTGATCCCCATGCGCTGCCTGGGGTCCATGAACCTGATCTTCATCGCCGACGCCCTTTCCAGCGGCATCGACGGCGTGCTCCTCCTGGGCTGCAAGTACGGCGACGACTACCAGTGCCACTTCGTCAAGGGCTCCGAGCTGGCCAACATCCGGCTGGGCAAGATCAAGGAGACCCTGGACCGGCTGGTGCTGGAATCGGATCGCGTGCGCTTCGAGACCATCGCCATCACGGACTACGACAAACTGCCGCAGCTCCTGGACGACTTCGCCGAAACCCTGGAGGAAGTGGGTCCGAACCCCTACAAGGACTTCTAGAACCCGGCGAGACGGCGGCCGCCCCCACCGGGGCGGCCCCTTTTCACCCCAAGCATGGAACGGTCCATCCGATTGGGATTTGACCAGAACGAGGAGGCCTGAGGATGAGTATCAAGGTGGATCCGAACTTGATGAAGGATCTGAAGCACTTCGGGCTCAAGGACGCCAGCAAGTGCTTCCACTGTGGAAACTGCACCGCCGTGTGCCCCCTTTCGGAAACGGGCACGCCCTTTCCCCGTAAGCTCGTGAAATACGCCCAGATGGGCCTGAAGGACAAGATCCTCCAGTCCAGCGAGCCGTGGCTGTGCTACTACTGCGGCGAATGTTCCGACCGGTGCCCGCGCGGTGCCGACCCGGGTGAGACCATGATGGTCATGCGCCGCTACCTCACCAGCCAGTACGACTGGACGGGATTTTCCCGCCGGTTCTACACGTCGGAAAAGTTCGAGACCATGGCCGTGGTGGCCGTGGGGCTCTTCGTGGGCCTGCTCATGCTGCTCTTCGCCCAGGAGTTCGACTGGCAAAACGCTTCGTTGGAGAAGGCCTGGCCGGCCGCCGGCATGGAGATCGCCGACCTGATCATGGCGGCGATCCTGTCCTTCTTCCTCCTGTCCAACGTGTGGCGTTTCATGAAGTTCACCATGGGTGATCTGCTCACCAAGATCCCCCTGCGGATCTACGCCTCCGAAGCCAAACAATTGGTCCTTCACTTCCTCACCCAGAAGCGCTGGGCCAAGTGCGAAGACCGCACCCAGTGGATCATCCACCTGCTCATCATGACCGGATACACCACGGCCTTCATCCTGGTGGCGGTGCTGCTGTGCGGCGGTCTGGAAGTGATCGGCCTCAACTGGGATCCCCTGCGCTTCCAACGGCCCTTTGATCCCACGACGGGCCGCGACATGGTCTATCCCTTCTTCCATCCCATCCGGCTGCTGGGCTACTACGCGACCATCTCCGTGCTCATCGGCGCCACCTACGCGCTGCTGGGACGGTCGCGCCGGAGCAAGACCCCTTACAAGAATTCCCACGGCACCGACTGGATGTTCCTGGTCCTTCTGGAACTCACGGTGATCACGGGAATCGCTGTGCACATCCTGCGGATCATGAACATCCCCTTCGCCCTGTACGCCCTCTATATCATCCACCTCATGGTGGCCGTGCCCATGCTGGTGCTGGAAGTGCCGTTCGCCAAGTGGGCCCACTTGGCCTACCGGCCCATGGCGGCCTACCTCAAGGGCGTGAAGGAAACGTACTACGCCGAGTTGGAAGGGAAGAAGGCGGAGGCTCCGGCACAGGCCGAGGCCGAAGCGGTCTAGGAGCCTGTCTGAGAACGTCCAGGCTGCTCCTTCTTGTACGGACGGAAGGTTGGAACTCCCAGGCGGGCCCTTGCCGCCGGCCTGGTCGTGAAGCGGTAGGGGCGGGCTTCGAACCCGCCCCACCAAGGCTCAAAAAGAGCCACTGCGCACATTGAAATTTCAACCAGAAACCTCCCGAAAGGCTGAAAGGCCGTT
This sequence comes from Desulfacinum hydrothermale DSM 13146, assembly GCF_900176285.1. GTDB lineage: Bacteria > Desulfobacterota > Syntrophobacteria > Syntrophobacterales > DSM-9756 > Desulfacinum > Desulfacinum hydrothermale. The sequence continues at coordinate 274,259 of NZ_FWXF01000001.1, forward strand.
TTCGGACAGGCTCCTAAGGTTCAGGGCCCTGCCAAGGGAGCAGCGAAAAAAGAACCGGAGACTTGGAAACATGCCGGGACGGCCGCCGCCGTCTCGGCAGTTTTTTTCTCACCCCTCATGGCTTCCCCCTTCCCGTTTCCGCTTCCAAGAAGGCCCGGTTGGGCACGAACATCTTGCCGGGGTTCAGGATGTTGTTGGGATCCAAAGCGTGCTTGATCCGCACCATGGCGTCCAGGGCCCCGGGATGCACCTCCCACTGGAAGAAGGGGCTTTTGGCGATGCCGATCCCGTGTTCACCGGAGATCGTCCCACCCAGTCTGAGCACTTCCCGGAAAAGTTCCTCCACGGCCTGCTGCGCCCGGGCCATCTCGTGACGATCGGAGCGGTCCACCATGATGTTGGTGTGGATGTTGCCATCCCCGGCGTGACCGAAGCTGACGATGATGAGATCGTGCCTGCGGGCCAGCTCCCGGTTGAAGCGGATGAGATCGGGGATGCGCGATCGGGGGACCGTCACGTCCTCATTGATCTTTCCGGGCCGGATGCGCCGAAGCGCGGGAGAGATGGCGCGGCGGGCGGCCCACAGCCGCTCCCGGGATGCGGGATCGCGGGCCGTTTCCACGTCTTGAGCGCCCATGCGCCGGCAGATGTCTTCGATGCGGCGCGCCTGCTCGTCCACCACGGCCTCCGGGCCGTCCACCTCCAGGATGAGCAAGGCGTGCGCCTGCACCGGGAGCCCCGCCTGCACGTGGGCCTCCACGGCCTCCAGGGTGGCCTGATCCAGCAGCTCCAAGCAGGTGGGAAGAATCCGGGCCCGCAGCACGGCCGTCACGGTTCGGCTCGCCTGGTCGATTTGCGGAAAGACGACTGCCAGGGTGCGCACCGTCTCGGGGGCCGGAACGAGGCGCAGGACCACCCGGGTGATGACCCCCAGGGTGCCTTCGGATCCCACCAGCAGGCGGGTGAGGTCGTAGCCCACCACGCCCTTCATGGTGCGGGTCCCCGTGGTGATGACCTCTCCGGTGGGAAGCACCGCCTCCAGGCCCAGCACGTAGTCGCGGGTGACCCCGTATTTCACGGCCCGGGGCCCGCCGGCGCAGGTGGCCACGTTGCCTCCCAGGGTGGAAAAGGAAAGGCTGGCCGGATCGGGGGGATAGAGGAGCCCGTGGCGGGCCGCTTCCTGCTGGAGGCGTCCTGTGACCACGGCCGGTTCCACCACGGCGATCATGTCGTCCGGGTCCAGTTCCAGGATGCGGTTGAGCCGGGTGAGGGCCAGCACCAGGCCGCCCCGGTCCGGGACGGCGCCGCCCACCATGCCGCTTCCGGCTCCGCGTGGATAGACGGGAAAGCCGTACCGGTTGGCGAGCCCAAGGATTTGGGAGATCTGGCGGGCGTTGGCGGGAAGGACCACGGCTTCGGGCAAAGCGGACAGCTTGCTGGCGTCGAAGCTGTAGGCCAGCCGGTCTTCCGGGGCCGTGAGCACGTGTTCCGGCCCGCAGATCCGCCTGAGCTCCTCCACGGGCAGTGGGGTTTCAGATCGGGATTCTTTCCATGCCATGTTCAGGGTGCCTTTCGCCCCTATTCTAACCGCTTCCGGGAAAAAATGGGTTCTTCCGAAAAAAACGATACCTGGCGCGTGCCTGAGAAATCATGGGGGAACGCCGCCTGCTCGAAAGGGACCGTGCCAGCGGGGGAGGTCCGGACCCTGTCCCCGTCGATCCTGTACCCTGCGGCCTGGAGGGCATCGCCTGGCGGACCACAGAATACGTCGGCCCGTGGGACGTCTTCAAGGCTTGGTTGAATGGAAGTCCAAGCCAGCGCCCGGCGGTCGCCGCGGGGGAGAGGGCTTGGGGTCCCTTGACTTTCACCTTCTATTCACCTTATGATCCCTCCACCAAGGCCCCCGCAAGGGGAGCTTCAGAGGGGAGGCATCGGTGGAACGAACCATCCTGCACATCCAGGTGCCGGACTTTTGCGCGGTGCTGGAAGCATTGCGGGATCCGTCCCGGGCGCACCGCCCCCTGGCGGTGGCGGACCCGACGGCGCGGTCCGTGGTGCAGGCGGTGAACCACCTGGCCCGCCGGGAAGGAATCCGGGAGGGAATGCCCCTGGCCAAGGCCCGGCGCCGGTGCCGCGGCCTGCAGGTGGTGCCGTGCGACCGGTCCTTCTACAAGCGGGCCCATGACCTGGTTGCCCGGGACCTGGCCGCCTTTTCCCCTCTGGTGGAGGGGGCCGTCCTGGGCCGTTTTTTCGTGGATCTCACGGGAACGCGTCGCCTGTGGGGCCCGGCCACGGACACGGCCTGCCGGCTGGAAGATGAGCTCTTGGCGCGCCGCCGGCTGGCGGCCCGGGCCGGGGTGGCTCCCAACAAGCTGGTGAGCCAAGCGGCGGCGGCCTGCGTGGACGTGGGGGACGTGAGTCGGGTCTTTCCCGGGGGGGAAAGGGCCTTTCTGGAGGGGCTTCCCGTGACGGCGCTTCCCGGCATCGGTCCCGGAACGGCCTCCATCCTGGGTGAGCTCAATGTCCGCCGGGTGGGAGAACTGGCCGGACTGGCCCCGGCGCACCTCTTTCCCGTTTTCGGTCGCCGGGCCGAACGTCTGATCCGGCTGGCCCGGGGCGAAGACCCGCTTCCCGTGGTGCCCTTGGAAAGGAAGGCCCGGCTGGAGGTGGCGAGGGCGCTTCCGGCGGACGAAATCGACCGGGGCCGGCTGGAGATCTTTCTCTTCCACATGGTGGAGGAGGCGGGCTGGGTCCTGAGACGCCAAAACCGCGTGCCGGGCAGGGTGCGGATCGTGGTCGGCCATGCCGACGGGGTGGAGCGCACCGCCACCCGCCGCCTTCCCGACTGGAACCAGATCCTGGACCGGGTGCTCTTCGGTGTGGTCCGGGATCTGTTTCGCAAGGTGGCGGTGCGCCGGGTGGCGGTGCGAAAGATGGCCGTGGAGTGGTTGGATCTGCGCATGCCGTTGGGCCAGCTTTGCCTCTTTTCGGACCGCCGGGTGGACCTGGCCCGGGAGCGGCGGATTCAGGCCGCCCTGGACGCCGTGCGAAGCCGGTTCGGGCGAAGCGCCGTGCGTTGGGGCCTGGCCGGGGAGGGGTGAGCCGTTGACCCCACGGGAGAGGGCGCCGAGGCGGCGTCCCGATCGGAAGAGGTTTTTTCTGCGTCTCCTTGGTGCCACGCAAAGCGGGTGGACCCAAAAGGGCGGGCGATGATCTGGGTGGTGCACAGCATCTATTCGTTCCTTTGGGGCGTGCGGTCCCCGGAAGATCTCTGCCGCGCGGCGGCCCAGCGGGGCCACGCCGTGGTGGTGTGTGCGGACCGAAACGGCCTGTACGGCCTGGTGCGTTTTCTTTCGGCCGCCCGCCGCTTCGGGGTGGAGCCCGTGGTGGGGGCGCACCTGGTACGGGACGGTCGGGAGGCGGTGGTGCTGGCCCGCTCTCCCAAGGGCTACGAGATGCTTTGCGGCCTGGTGAGCCGGCTTCACCTGGATCCCAGCCTCCGTCTGGAAGCGGCCGTGCCGGAGGCTCAAAAGCATCTGGTGGCCTTGAGTGCCGATCCCAGGTTTCTCAAGGAGGTTTCTTCCCGGGTGGAGTGTTACGCCGCCGTTACGCCGGGGCCCAGCGGCCGGCGCACCTTGCGGGCGGCGTGGGAACTGGGCGTGCCGCCCGCGGCCGTCTTTCCCGTCTATTTCGCCGATCCCCAAGACTGGGCGCTCCACCGTCTGGTGCGGGCCGTGGCCACCAACACCGTTTTGAGCGCCCTGGATCCCCGGGAGACGGCCCCGGCCGATGCCTGGATCCAGAGGCCCGAGGCGGGGCTTCGTCGGTTTCCCCACTGTCCGGAAGCGCTGGCCCATGCAGAACGGATCCTTCGGAGCTGTCGGGCCCGGTGGCTTTCCTTTCGCACCGTCTTTCCCCATTACGACGGCCGGGAGACGGACCACTTTCAGCTGCTGGTGCGCCGCTGCCGGGACGGCATCCGCCGCCGTTACGCCGGGACCTTTCCGGAGCTGGAACGGCGTCTGGCGGCCGAGCTGGCCCTCATTCGGGACAAGGGCTACGTGGACTACTTCCTGGTGGTGGCGGACATCGTGGGACGGCGCCCCATCCACTGCGGCCGCGGCAGCGCCGCGGCCAGCCTGGTGAGCTACCTTCTGGGGATCACCCACGTGGATCCCCTGCGCCACCGCCTGGTCTTCGAACGGTTCCTCAACCCGCAACGAAAGGACCATCCGGACATCGACGTGGACTTTCCCTGGGACGAACGGGACGGGCTTCTGGAGGAGGTGGAGCGCTGTTACGGGCCGGACCGGTTCGCCATGGTGTCCAACCACGTGGGCTTCGGCGCCCGGGCGGCTGTTCGGGAAACGGCCAAGGTGTACGGGGTGCCGCCGGAAGAAATCCGGGAGGTGACCCGGCGCCTGAGCGGCTGGACGCGTCCCAGCCGGATCGGCGAGCGGCTGGCCCACCACCCGGCCTTTCGGGGATTCCGCTTGGATCCTCCCTGGCCGGAGATTTTGGAACTGGCGGCGCGCCTGGAGGGGATTCCCCGCCACCTTTCCGTCCATTGCGGCGGGATCGTGCTGGCACCCGACCGGGTGGACCGCTACGTGCCCGTGGAGCGGGCCGCCAAGGGGGTTCGGATCATCCAGTGGGAAAAGGACCAGGCGGAAGAAGCGGGTCTGGTGAAGATCGATCTGCTGGGAAACCGGTCCCTGGGGGTCATCCGGGACGCTCTGGACATGGTGGCGGAGAACACAGGCCGTCGTCTGGATTATGCGTCCCTCCATCCCCTGGACGATCCGCCCACCCAGGCGCTTCTGGCCCGCGGGGATACCATGGGCGTCTTCTACGTGGAATCGCCCGCCATGCGCCAACTGCAGCGCAAGACACGCCGAGGCGATTTCGAGCATCTGGTCATTCATTCTTCCATCATCCGGCCGGCGGCCAATCGTTACATCGATGCCTACATCGAGCGGCTCCACGGGGCGTCCTACGAACCGATCCATCGCGACCTGGAAGAGCTCTTGAAAGAAACCTACGGGATCCTGGTCTACCAGGAGGACGTGGTGCGGGCGGCCATGGTGCTGGCGGGCTGGGACTGGGCCGAGGCGGACGGATTGCGCAAGGTTCTGAGCAAGAAGAGCCGGGAGCGGATCGAGGATTATCGCCGACGGTTCCAGGAAGGGTGCCGGCGCCGGGGCGTGTCGGAAGAGGTCATCCGTTCCGTCTGGGACATGTTCACCTCCTTTGCCGGCTATTCCTTCTGCAAGCCCCATTCGGCCTCCTACGCCCTGGTGAGCTTCAAGTCCGCCTGGCTCAAGGTCCACTACCCGGCGGAATTCATGGCGGCGGTGGTCGCCAACGGCGGCGGCTATTACACCCCCAGGGCGTACCTTTCGGAAGCGCAGCGCCTGGGCCTTCGGATCCTGGCCCCCCATGTGAACGAAAGCCGTTGGAAGTACTGGGGAAAGGACCGATGGATCCGGGTGGGCCTGCAGCAACTTCAAGGGGTGCGTCGGGAGAGCCTGGAGCGGCTGCTGGAGGAAAGAGAGAGAAACGGGCCCTACGAAAGCCTGGACGACCTGTTGGAGCGTGTCTGCCTGCCGCCTTCGGATGCCGTGGTTCTGGCCAAGAGCGGGGCTCTGGACGCGCTGGCCGACGCCCGGCACCTCAACCGGTCCCAGCTCCTGTGGTGGGTCCGGGCCCGGGCCGGGCGGAAAAGGGGCCTGCCGCGCAAGGGACCTTTCGGGGCCGACCCTCCGCCGCTACGGCCGCCGGATGTTGCCACGTTGTGGCGCCAGCAGGAAGAGGCCCTGGGTTTTGTCCTTTCCGCGCATCCGCTTCGAACCCACGCAAGGGCCTTCGCCGCTCGGAGGCGTCCCTGGATACGGGCCAAGGACCTGGAACGGTCCGTGGGAAAGACGGTGTGGCTCAAGGGGTGGCCCATCACGAAAAAGGAGGTGCTCACTCGGGAAGGGGATCCCATGGCCTTCGTCTCCTTCGAAGACGAAACGGCCATCTACGAGACGGTCTTCTTTCCCGGGGCCTATGGGCGGTTTTGTCGGACCCTGGGCTGGGAGCGCCCCTATGCCCTGAGGGGCAAGGTGGAGGCGTCTTTCGGGGCGGTGAGCGTCACCGTCAGCCACCTGGAGCCCGTGGCCTGAGTGAGTGGAGCGTGGAAATTGGAAAGGCGCGCTGACCATGTGGGGCTGAAAGGAGATAAGTGTCCGAAGGTTCTTCCTGGGGCGATGGGTCGGGTCGGCCCGATCAGAAGGTGGGTGGAGTGCCGTCCAGCAAGCCTTTTTGGGATAGTGCTCCGGCCGCCCGGCGGCCCCCGGCATCTCATCCGGTTCCCATGACGGTGACTTCCACCCGGCGGGAGCGGCTTCGGTTGTCGTGGTTGATGAGCACCACCTGCTGCCAGGTGCCCAGCACCAGGCGGCCTCGGCGAACCGGCAGCGCCACGGACGGCCCCAGCAGGGCCGCCTGCACGTGGCTGTGGCCGTTTCCATCGTGCCAGGCCTTTTCGTGTTCGTAATCCAGGCCCGGCGGTGCCAGGCGTTCGATGGCCCGCTTCAGGTCCTCCACCACGCCCGGTTCGTACTCGATGGTGGTGACCGATCCCGTGGACCCCACGACGGTCACGTTGAGGGTTCCCGTCCGGACCCCGGACGCCTGGATCGCCTGGCCCAGTTGTGCCGTGATGTCTCGAATGTCCACGCCCTGCTTCATGGGTACTTCCAAGGTTTCCGCATGGAGGATCCACCGGTTCATGCGCACTCCGTTTCGCTGGCCTCACGGTTCGTAATAGATGGGTTCGCCCATTTCCTTGAAGGAAAAGTTGTAGAAGACGTTGTGGCCGTTGTAGTCCAGAACCCGCAAGTCGTCGGTCTGCTTCAGATCACCCAGGATGATGGAGTACTGGAGCCCGTACTTTTCCTTCACCTTCTCCGTGGGGAGCTCCCTGGAGATGAACTTTTTGATCCCCTTGGTGGACATTTTCTCCACAAACTTGGGATCCGTGAAGGAATCGTAGCTCGTCAGCACCAGGATGGGTCCCGTTCCGGTAAAAATGATTCCCGCCTTCATGGTCATCCTCCTCCTTTTTGGGGTTATCAGGGAGCCCGCCGCGCCCACGCGGGGGCGTCCCGGCGCCTCTTGTGGGGCTCTTTCCGCATCCGAAAACAGGACAGGATGAGGATTGACAACCCTGCAGGAGATATTGGAAAACAGCGCCCGGAGCATGACCTGGAGCATGTGGAGGCGCTTGAAGCGTCTATGGAGATTAAAACCGGTGCTTTGTGGAGGCGGCAAGGTTTTTGTGACCGGAACGGCCGCGACCACGGAGGATGCAACTGGACGTGCGTATCGGGGGATGCACGGGGAGGGATTGCAATCCAAACCACTCCCCACTCTCCACTCACTACTCACCCACGCAGGAGGGGTGCATGAAGCAGTACGTGATCGATCAGCTGAGGGAATCGGACTACGAACAGATCCGCCAATACCTCACCAACCATACGGAAACCGCTGCCATGGAAGGGATCTACCACGTGGACCTTCCTCAGGAATTCTATTCCAGCCTCCAGAAGGAACACGGCGACTGCCAGCCCTACTACTTTGCGGTCAACCTGACCCGAAAGCAGGTGGGATTCGAATGGCTCATCCGGAGTCGCAACACCCTGCGCTGCGCTTGCATCGGCTACGCCACGCCGGACCAGCGTGACTACATCATCGGTTACGCGGACCGCATGCTGGAAGAGCTTCGGATCAAGATCTGACGGGCCGTGATGCGTCATCTGCCATCCGTCCTTCGTGATCCCGGAGCCCGTGGAGGGGAGAGGGCGGATCCGATGGTGGGCGCCTGGCGCTTTTGGGAAGGAACCATGACGGGAGGTGGCACAAGCTTTCATGGGGATTCGGATCCCTACCTGGTGCCCACGGAACATCCCTGGCGCGCCCTGGCCGATCGGGATCTCACGGGAAAGCGGGTGCTCACCGTGGCCGGAAGCGGCGATGGGCCCGTCTTTTGGAACGCCCGGGGCGTGGAAGCCGTGGTGGCGGTGGATGTGTCCCGGAAGGCGTGCTTTTTGACCGAACTGAAACGGGCCGCCTATGGAATGCTCCATCGGCAGGAATTCGCTTGCCTCTTCTTTTCCGGCCTGGAAGAGGTGGAACCGGCCGACGCGCAGATCGAAGGCTCCGGAAGGGATCCCAAGGCTTGCTACCAAAAGGTGCGGTCCCTGCTGACCGGCCCCGCTCGGGCCTTTTTCGATCCGCTCTTTGACGGCGCCCCGGAAGGATCCACTCCGCTCACCCGGTTTCTTCGCCCCACCGACCGCATCCACGTGGCGCTGTTTCCGCCTTTGACCTCCCAGGCGGCCTACCGGGCGTGGGCGGCCGGGGCCGCACGCCCCGTTTCCATCGTGTGCGCTCCCGTGGAGCGGTTCCTGGAAGAGACCGCCGCCTCCTTTCATCTCATCTACCTTTCCAATATCCTGGAATACGTCCGCCGGGATTTTCTCCTGGCGGAAGACGACGGCGGATTCCGGCGGTTTCTGGAGCGTTTCTGGACCCGGGTGGACCGGGCCCTTGAGCCCGCCGGGGCCGTGGGCGTCTATATCTTTCAGGGCCAGGATACGCACGCCTTTTCACACGCCATGGAGGATCTGGCCATTCCCCTCCACATGGGCTACAAGGCAGAGTTCATTCCGGTAACGATCCGCCCGCCGGGGTTGGACAAGGCGGTCTGGCGCCACACCCTGGTTTTTTTGGTTAAACCTGCATCACGCAAGTCCTTGGGTGAGGCGTGATGGGGAGCGGAGATTTTTCTGCACACTGCTCATCCAACAGAGGAGACATGGCATGGAAGAGAAAAGAAAGGCGCTCATGCTGGAAGCCTTCACGGGGGAGGCCCGGGCCCACTTTCGGCTGCTCCTTTTCGCCCAACGGGCCGACGAAGAGGGCTATCCGCAGATCGCCCGCCTCTTTCGTGCCGTGGCGGAAGCCGAAAGGGTCCATGCCCGCAATCACGCCATGCTGCTGGAATCGGTGGGGTCCACGGAGGACAATCTGAAGGCCGCCTTCGAGACGGAAACCTTCGCCAACCAGGTGGCTTACCCCAAACTCTTGAAGGAAGCGTGGGCCCTGGAGGACAAAGCGGCCATCTGGTTCCTCAGCTCGGCGCGAAATGCGGAGGAGCGCCACGCCCGGCTCTACAAGCACGCCCTGGAGGACCTGGTGGCGGAGCGCATGCCCGTCTATCAGGTCTGCAGCCATTGCGGCTGGATCGAGGAAGGGGAGGCGCCGCAGATGTGCCCCAACTGCAACAAGCCCCGGGACTATTTCATCCGGATTGGAGATTGAGAAAGGATAGCAAACCCATGACCGACAGCCGATTCGAAGCCGGCGAGCTGGTGCTCCTCACGTCCCAGAAGGGAAAGACGTGGCTGGTGCGGGCGGGCGAAGGCCCCTTTTCGTCCCACCTGGGGAACGTGGATCTGAACGACGTGGTGGGCCGCCAGGAAGGCGAATGCCTGGAGACCAACCAAGGGGCCAAGGTCTTTCTCTTTCGACCGTCCCTGACCGACTACGTCTTCAAGCTCAAAAGGAAGACCCAGATCATCTATCCCAAGGACATGGGGGCCTTTGTGGTCTACGGCGACATTCGGCCCGGCGACCGGGTCCTGGAGTCCGGCATCGGCTCCGGGGCGCTCACCCTGGCCCTGCTTCGGGCCGTGGGGCCCACGGGCACGGTGGTCTCCGTGGAAAAGCGGCCGGAATTCGCTCAGTTGGCCCGCCGTCACATCGAACGGTTCCTTGGACGGCCGCCGAAAAACCACCGGCTGGTGGTGGGCGATATCGAGTCCGTCCCACTGCGCTGCACCGTGGATCGGCTGGTGCTGGATGTGCCGGAACCCTGGCATGCCGTGGGGCCCGCGTCCCGGCAGCTGCGCACCGGAGGCCTGTTGATCAGCTGGAGCCCCAACGTGGGCCAGGTGCAGCTCGTTTGCCGGGAACTCAAGGCCCACGGCTTTGCCAATGTGACCACCTTCGAGCTGCTCAAGCGCAACTGGAAGATCGACGAGCGCCGGGCCCGGCCCGAGGACCGCATGGTGGCGCACACGGGTTTCATCACCGTGGCGAAGAAGATTGTCCGCACGGTGGGGGAGACGCCTCCAGCGATTCGGGATCCTGAAGCGCCCGTGCCGAGGTAGCGCACGAGCAGCCCGAACAGCCTGAGCACACGGGCTCCTGGGCTTTGAAGATCCGGAGGAAATGGCGAACCGTGTAAACCAGGCCCGCCACCACCGCGATTCCGATCACAAGGGTCTGCCACATGGATAGATCCTTTCTCTCTTTGCCTTCCCGAGGAAACGAAAGCTCCTGGCAAAGACGTGCGGTCCCGCCTTTGTCCTTTCAGAATCCCAGCAGGCGTCCGCCCTGGTAGACGGCTGTCGCGAAGACAAAGGCCACCGTCGTGTTGAAGGCCATGGAAAAGAGGCCCCACTTCCAGGAACCGGTTTCCTTCACGATGCATGTGACGGTGACAAAGCAGGGCGAATAGAGCATGATGAAGATCATGGCCGCCAGGGCGGTCAGGGGCTTCCAGTGGGGATCTTGCTGAAGCCGCTGGCTCAGAGACAGACTCTGGTCCGCTTCCACCTGTCCCAGCGAATAGGCGGTTCCCAGGGTGGAGATGATGACCTCCTTGGCTGCGAACCCTCCCACCAGGGCCACGTTGGTGCGCCAGTCGAATCCGCACCACCGGCTGAAGGTTTCCAAGGCCCTGCCCATACGGCCGGCGAAGGAATACTTCAGGGCTTCCGTGGCCTCCTGTCGGGAAAGCTCCGCCAGCGCCGTCGCGGCCTGAATCACCGCCGGGTCGGAAGATGCTGGATCCTCACCCGCCAGCAGTGGCGCGCGAACTTCCGCGGGAAGGCCCGCCACGACTTCCTGTCGCCCTTTTTCGAAGACCGCTCTCTTTTCTTCCGGCAGTCCCGGAAAGGCCATGAGCGCCCACAACAGCACGGAGATGGCCAGAATCGTCGTGCCCGCCTTGCTCACGTATTGCCAGATCCGTTCCCAGGTGTGGATCATGAGTCCCTTGAAGGTGGGGATCCGGTAGGGCGGCAGTTCCAGTAGAAACGGCGTGCTGGGGCCCCGCAGGATGGTGGATCGAAGGAGCTTGGCCAGCACCAGGGCAAAAATCCACGCCAGCAGGGTGAGAAGAAACATGACCTGGGCCCGGTTTTCCGAAAAGAAGGCGGCGATCAACATGGCCAACACGGGCACCTTGGCCCCGCAGTTCATGAAGGGGGCCGTGAGCAGAGTGGCCAGCCTTTCCCGGGAACTGCGCAGGGTGCGGGTGGCCATGACGCCCGGCACGGCGCATCCTCCCGCGATGCCCCCCGAGATGATGAAGGCCATGAAAGAGTTGCCGTGAAGACCGAAGATCCGAAACACGCGGTCCAGCATGTAGGCGGCCCGGGCCAGATAGCCCGTGTCTTCCAGGAAGGCGATGGCCAAAAACATGAGAAAGATCAGAGGGACGAACCCCACCACGCCGCCCACGCCGTTGATGATGCCCGATATCACCAGGGATCGTACGGGTCCCTCCGGCAGAACGCTTTCGGCCCAGGATCCCAGGGCGGAGAAGGCCGCTTCGAACCAGCCTACGGGTATCTCGCTGTAGGTGAAGGTGATCTGGTAAACCCCGTAAAGAACGGCCAGCATGATGAGGGGACCGAAGAATCGGTTGGTGAGGACTCGGTCGATCTGATCCGACCAAAGCAGCCGGTCGCCCCGCCACCGCTGTTCCACGATGCCTTGGCGCATGAGCCCCGAGATGTAACCGTAGCGGTGGTCCGCGATAATGGCTTCCGGGTAGCTGTCCAGGGTCTTTTGGATGTGCGTGATCACCTTGGCCGCCAGGGACAACAGCCGCTGGGTGAGATCGGGATCCGCCTCGCGGGCCTTGCCCAGCACCTGTTCGTCCTCTTCCAGGATCTTCAGGGCCGTCCAGCGGGCCGGATAGAGATCCGTGAGCAGCCCCTTTTCCTCGATGATCTGTTCCATATCCTGGAGGGTCGGGTCGATGTCCGCCCCGTAGGACAAGCGCAAGGGCTCCCACTTACGGCCGCTTTCGGACGTTTGCACGGCCGCCTTGAGGAGCGATTCCTTGCCTTCTCCGCGCCGGGCCACCGTGGGAACCACGGGCACGCCCAGGCGTCGAGACAGTTCATCGCAGTGAATCCGGACGCCGCGGCTTTCCGCCACGTCCACCATGTTGAGGGCCACCACCACCGGTACGCCCAGCTCCAGGAGCTGCACCGTCAGGTAGAGGTTCCGTTCCAGATTGGACGCGTCCACAATGTTGATGACCACCTCCGGCCTTTCGTGGACCAGGAAATCCCGGGCCACCAGCTCTTCCAGGGAGTAGGCCGTGAGGGAATAGGTTCCGGGAAGGTCCACCAGCCGGATGGTGTGCCCGTCCAGGCTGCACAGGCCTTCCTTCTTCTCCACCGTGATCCCGGGATAATTGCCCACGTGCTGGCGGGCCCCGGTGATGGCGTTGAAAAGGGTGGTCTTGCCGCAGTTGGGATTACCCGCCAGGGCGAACAGGTGTTCCTTGGCCGATGCGCTCATGAGCCGTCTGCAACCTCCACGTGAATGTGATCCGCTTCGTTGTTTCGCAAGGTGAGGGTGAAATCCCGGATCCGGATCGCCACGGGGTCCTTGAGCGGCGCTCGACCCTGGACGTGGAGGGGGGTGCCCGGCACCAGGCCCATGTCCCGAATGCGCCAGCCCAGCTCCCCGGTGGCCGTCACCTTCACGATGACCCCGCTCTGCTTGGGCTGCATGTGTCGCAAGAGAACCGTTTTCATAAAAGCCTCCATCCTGACGGGTCATGGGAACGAAGCACCATGCCCGGTTTTTCCCTGTGTCCATGAAAGGTTTCAGGTTCAGGGGGCGGGGAAGCCCCCCGGCGGCCGGTTGATTGGCCTTTCTGCGCCCCGTGTCCCTTGTGGTCGGGGACGGCGTGTCTGCTCAAGGAAGCGTTGCGTTGACCCACCAAGGTCCCTCCCAAATTAGGTGGCCCTAACTTATGGACCCCAAAAAAAGCAACCTCAGGACCCCATCCGGTTCTCCTCCCCGGTGATCTCCGTCCATGGGCCGCGATCTTTTTTCCCCGATGCCGGCATCCACCTTCCGGCACCCGCGTTCAGTTCGACGGGCCGCTGACCAGAATCTTGCGAGATATCCCCGCCCCCAGGCTGAGGGTGCTTCCGTGTACCTTCACCAGGCACGGGCAGTCGCAACCGGCGCAAACCAGTTCCAGCTCCGCCCCCGGGTAGATCCCCAGGGCGGCCATGCGGGCGCACAACCTGCGCCCTCCGTCGATGCGCCGCACCTTGAGGCGCGACCCCGACCGGGCGTGGGAAAGAGGAATCAGCTTTCCACAACCGTTTTCACGACTCACCGTAGCGCAGGATCCTCTTCCTCGTGTCCACCAGTTCATTGCCGACCTCTCCAGTCGAGTTTTGTTGTTAGGTACTCCAAACTTTATGCGGAGTCAACAGGAAATTGGTCATGGGAAAACTTGACTCGGATGACCGAACTTCACTGGATGCTTTCCATCCTGCCGCCGTCTCCATTCCAACTAAAGATAAGGATGGCGGCAAGAGGGGCAAGGGAGCCCTGGAAGGATCCCTTGGAGCCGGCCCGAGAACGCCCAGGTTGCTCCCTTCGAGTGCCGACGGAAGGTGGGGACGTACGGTGTCTGAATTGCGTTGGGCGCCGGTGCTTTCGCCTTTTGACTTGTTCCAGCCGTGGTTTTGGAAGATCCTGGAAGGCGCGGTTGGAAGGCGGGGGGCATCGTGAACGGCGCCTCCGCGCCCCGATGTGAAGATCGCGGCGAGTGGTGAAACGTGAGACGGAAGGGCAAAGAAGCGTGCGTCGCACTCCCCACCCCGGATGGCCGTTGATTCCTTCAGGGGGACAGACAGTGCAGGATCCCAAGACCCCCGATCAGGGCCTGAGGCGTCTGGTCCAAAGGGCGGCTCACCCGAATCCGCAGGTGCGGGAAACGGCCTTGCTGGCTCTCTTTGCTCCCCGGGACGGGGGGGACTGGGAGCATTGGAGCGGGGTCCTGGAGGCCGCGCTTGGGATGCCTCTGCCGGCCCTGGACAGGGAGCTGATCACGTTCCTTTTGGACCTGCTGTGCTGGCTGGAAGAGGACGGCAGCCCGACCCGGGGCAGGGCGGGAAAGGTCGGAACCTGGAAGCGGCGTTTCGCTTCCCGAAAGGATTCCCTGCAGGGGGCACGCGGGAGGGCTCGTGCCGTTCTGAGACGCCTGCCCGGCTATCTCCAGAGCCGACCCTATCCGCTGAGCCCACTGATGGCCTGGGGGCCTCCGATCCCCAAGCCGTACCGCCGCCCATCGTCCCGGCGCGCCTGGCTTCGGTGTCTGCGGTTGTTGGGGACCCGCATGGGGCGGCAAGTTCCGCCGCCCTGGTCCGTGGTGACCCTTCGGGATCTGGCCTCCGTGTGGATGCGAAGCCCGCGGGTGCAGCTCGCCCGCTTTGATCGCGGGCGGTGGCTGCGCGTGGGCCGGGCCATGTTGTATCCCATCACCTGCCCCGTCCGTGCGTCCTGCTGCCCGAAGATCCCGCCTCAGCCGGGCTTTTGGTCGAGGAGCCGACGGTGTGTCCTGGACCGCCTTGCGGAACGGACAGCCGAAGAGCTGGTGGCGATCCGCCGTCTTGCCACGGCGGTGAGCCGAAAGAAGCGACGTGTGGTCCTCAGCCTCCACAACGCCACCCTGGCCGCCTGCGGAGGCTGGGCCTTCGAAAGCCTGGGGGAGCAATTTCCCGATCCGGAGCGGGGGCGCCAATTTTACCGGCGCGTGTGGGAACGTGTGCGCCGGGCCGACGGAAGGTCCCAAGAGGCCACCGAAGCATCGATCCCCCAGTCCCTCTGGCGCCAATGGGAAAAGCGGCTGGCGCGGCCCAAGGTACTCTTCGCCCTGTGGGAGGCTTGGGGGAGGAGTCGGCTGGCGCCGTCTGATGCGGCCTTCTTGGAGCGCTATCTGCACCTTTTTGCATCCCTTGTGAATCCCCAGGAGTTCATGGACCAAGCGCCCACGCTTCCCTATGCGTGGCCGGGGTGGCTTGCGCCCCACCAGAGGCTTTCTCTCCCGCGTCTCTACGGCTGGTGGCAAGGACGCCGTGTGCTCTGGCCTCGGGGCTGGACCCTTCTGGAGGCCTTTCTGGCTGAGGGAAGGTTGTGGCTCCAAGAAGGGCGCGTGGAGTCCCTCGTCCTTCCCTGGATCGATAAGTTCTTCATCTCTTCCAGGCGGGATGGGGATGCGGGCTACCTGAGGGCGCTCTTTTCCTTTCTCCAGGGGCTGGAGGAGCCGCCCGTGATCCTTTTTTGGGAGGATACGGCCCGCTCGGCGGATCCCAGCCTGGCCTTGGCGCTTCGAAAACATTGGGAGCCGGATCAATTCCTTGGCTTCGGCGTCTTCGGTGACGGACGCTGGGGGCGTCAGGACGCAGAAAGCATCCTGGGGCAGATCGCCCGTCCGGGCTGCCTCTATGTGCTTCGTCCCCTGGACGACACCCACCATCCCATGGGATTAAAAGAAATCTTTTCCAGCCCTAGCCCGAATCTGGACCCCTACGACTCGTCGTGGAAGGACGGGATCCATGCCCTTTACGCAGGCACCCAGGTGGAGCCGCTCCTGTCCCTTCCCACCGACGCGGACCTGCTTCCCGCCTGGATCGGCTGGGATCGGTGCCGGCTCCCCTTGGGGGCGTTCTTTCGCCGCCGCCTGCGCCGGTTGGTGCTCGGACGAAACCGTTCCCGCGGCCCGGCGGACCCGGGGCGGGACCATGTGTGGGGCCTCTACGCCCGATGGGCCAACCTTTTGTGAGACGGGCTGGGGGAAAAAGGAATTGACAATGTTCTCGGATAGTTCTATGGGGTAGGTGCTTTTTTTGAAAAACATTCGTGCAATGTGAACCTCCTTGCCAACAGCAGCTACCCCATTGGATAAGCGGCAGATCACGAGACCATGACGCACAATTTTCAAAAAGCCCGCGACCGGATGGTCGAAACCCAGCTGATTCCCCGGGGCATTCATGATCCGCGGGTTCTGGCCGCCATGCGCAAGGTGCCGCGGCATCTCTTTGTGAGCGAAGCACTCCAGAGCCAGGCCTACGCCGACCATCCCCTTCCCATCGGTGATAAACAGACCATCAGCCAGCCGTACATCGTGGCGCTCATGACCGAAGCCCTCCAGCTCCAGGGAACGGAGAAGGTGTTGGAGATCGGCACCGGGTCCGGCTACCAGACGGCGGTGCTGGCCGAGTTGGCCGATACGGTCTTCAGCATCGAGCGCCTTCCGAGCCTGCTGCACCGAGCCCGCAAGACGATGGAACAACTGGGATACCGAAACGTGGTGCTCCGTGTGGGCGATGGAACGGTGGGCTGGCCCGAAGAGGCGCCGTTCGACGCCATCCTGGTATCGGCCGGCGCTCCCCAGGTGCCCCAGCCGCTGGTGGATCAGCTGGCCGTGGGGGGACGGCTGATCGTTCCCGTGGGGGACCGGCTCAGCCAGGAGCTGGTGTTGGTGGAGCGGGTTCCGGAAGGGGTGCGAAAGAGCCACTTGGGCGGCTGTCGGTTCGTGGATCTGGTGGGCAAGTGGGGCTGGGAGGAATAGGTGCGTCGACCGGTGATCGCCGTGGTGGGAGCCGGAACGGCCTCCGAGGCCGCCGCCGAGGCGGCGCGGCGGGTCGGGTCGGCCATTGCCAAAGCCGGAGCCGTGCTCATCTCTGGCGGGCTGGGCGGTGTTATGGAGGCGGCGGCCCAAGGCGCCAAGGAAGCTGGCGGGGTCACCCTGGGGATTCTGCCCGGTGCCGACACATGGAGTGCCAATCCCCATATCGATCATCCCATCGCCACCAACATGGGCCAGGCCCGCAACGCCGTGATTGTGCAGACGGCGGACGCTGTGGTGTCCGTGCACGGCGGCTACGGGACCCTCTCCGAGATCGCCCTGGCCCTGAAAGCGGCCAAGCCCGTCTTTTGTATCCATCCGCCCTGTGAGGTTCCGGGTGCCCGGATCGTGGAATCGCCGGAGGAGGCCGTGGAGCGGGCCGTGGCGGCGGCTCGAAAACGGATGGCATCATCCCGAGGAAAGGGAGTGGAGCGTGACGGATAAGACACCCAGGGAACGGATGTCGTTGGCCGAGCTCATCCGGGAAAACAAGGCGCTGCGCCGGGAACTGGAATCGGTGATTCGCACCGCCGCGGCCAACGAAGCCATCTGGCGCCACATGGTGGAGATCGAGAAGGTGCTTTTCCGCACCCGCCAATTCGATCTGCTGGCTTCGCAGCTTCTGGAGGAAATCCGGCGCCGCTTCGATCTGGACGGGGTGGTTTTGGCGGTGGGCCATCCGGACGTGCTGGAGCGCTTCTTCCCGCAACTGGCCAACGGAGACGGTGCCCGGGTGCTCTGGGCCGGAGACGGGGCGTGCATCGTCTCCTGCGCCCTGCCGGACGATCCCCAGGGGCCCGGGGAGGAAGCCTGCGGCCCACGGCTCCTGGACGAAACGGCCGTGGCCGCGCTCATGAACCTCCCGGAGGATTTTCCTCCCATCGGCTCCGCCGCCCTGGTGCCGCTTCGTATCCACGACCTTTTCTTCGGGTTCTTGCTGCTTGCCAGTCGCGATCCCCACCACTACCGGCCCGGGGACGGGACGGAGCTGTTGGAACAGATGGGCCACAAGGTGGCTCTGTGCATGGAAAACTGCCTGGCCTACGAAAGGGCCAAGGAGCTTTCCGATCGGGACGAAGCCACCGGTCTGCTCAATTTCTTCCAGATTCATTCGGTGTTGGAACGGGAGTTCCGGCGGGCCAGGCGGAAGTCCACGGATCTGTCTGTGCTGGCCGTGGACCTGGAATTCGTGGACGAGGCCTTCGGCCATGAAGACATGGTGGGTCCCGTGCTGAACCACGTGGGGGAACTGCTGCGCCGCACCTTCCCGGATGGTGAAGGCTTCATCGGGCGTTACGGCAGTGTGGAGTTTTTGGTGGTGTGCCCCTACGCAGACGAGCGGGAGGCCCAGGTGCTCCGGGACCGCCTCATGGACCTGATCCGCCGCTCCCCCTTCCGGCGCCAACGGACCGTCCTTCTCATCCGGCCCCGCATCGGGGTGGCCACCCTGACCGGGACCATGGAGCGGGCCCAGGATCTGCTGGATGCGGTCCAAAAGTCCCTGTGCCAGGCCAAGGCCGCCCAGCGCCTTCCCCAAGAGACGGAATCCGCCGGCCGATCCTGAAGGTCTTTCCGTGCAGGCCTTCGCCCTCGAGGCCCGGAAGGGCCGGGTTCACATCACCGTTTTGGAAACGACCCTGCCGTGGAGCCGCCCTGAAGCCGGGCGGCACGCCCTCATTTTTACAGCTCGGAAACCATTTGGCGCAGCTGCGTGTTGGAAAAGACCGGACCGTCCACGCACACGTAGGTGTCCCCGATGTTGCAACGGCCGCACAGGCCGATGCCGCATTTCATGCGCCGTTCCAGGGTGGTGAGGATCTGGTCGTCTTCGTAGCCCAGCTCCTTGAGGCCCGCCAGGACGAACTTGATCATGATGGGAGGTCCACAGGTGATGGCCACCCGGTTGTAGGGGCTGGGGGCCTCTTCCGCCAAGACGGTGGGAACGAATCCCACCCGTTCCTCCCAGCCGGGAAATTCCCGGTCCACGGTGAGAACCAGGTTGACGCCGGCGGCCCTCCACTGGTCGAACTCGTACCGGTAGCACAGGTCCTGGGGAGAGCGGGCGCCGTAGATCACCGTGATGTCTCCGAATTCCTCACGCCGGTCCACCATGGTGAGCAGCAGGGTCCGAAGGGGCGCCATGCCGATGCCGCCTCCCACGAAGAGGATATCCTTGCCCTTGAGGGCCTCCACGGGAAAGCTGTTGCCCAGAGGCGCGCGGACGCCGATGGGATCCCCCTCGCAGAGGCGATGCAGGGCCCGGGTCACCTCACCTGTTTTCATAACGCTGAACTGCAGATATTCGCGGCGGGTGGGCGGCGAGTTGATGACGAAGGTGGATTCACCCACCCCGAAGACGGACAGCTGTCCCACCTGGCCGGGCTCGAAACGGAAGGCGGCCATCTGTTCCGGGTCGTCCAGCACGATCCGAAAGGTCTTGATGTTGGGCGTTTCCTGAATGATTTCTCGGATGGTGCCCATCTGCGGCAGATAGGGATTGTTCTTGCTCACCACGTTAGGCATGCACCTCCTCCTGGACGGGCAGATCACGGACCACCGCGCGGATATCCACCGAAACGGGGCAGTGGCGGATGCAGCGGCCGCAGCCACAGCAGGCCACCTGCCCGTATTTGGAGACGAAATAACTGAACTTGTGTCCCACCCGGTTGCGGTAGCGTTCCACCTTGGACGGGCGCGGGTTGTGGCCGCTGGCCTCCAGGGTGAAGTGGGGGAACATGCACGCGTCCCAGGACCGGATGCGTTCCCCGCTCAGACCACGGGCCTCGTCGGTGATGGTAAAGCAGTAGCAGGTGGGACAGACGAAGGTGCACAGGCCGCAGCTGAGGCACTTGTCGATGTGGCCGTGCCAGAAGGCGGCGTCCTGGAATCGGGCCCGGAAGGCCGCATCCATGGCCGTGAGGGAGCCTTCCCCCACCATCTCACGGCCGGCTTGGTCCAGCATGTCCCGGGCCGCCTGGATCTGTTCCGCGGTGGGGCCACGGCCGATCTTTTCCACCAAGGCGGCGCCCCGCTGTGTGATGGCCCGCAACACGTAGCCGTCGGGTAGGGCAATGAGCTGCGCGTCGCTTCCTTGCGGATCCGCGGGACCGCTTCCCACGGCGGAACAAAAGCAGGCCCCATCCGCGTCCCGGCAGACCAGGGAAACGAAGGTGGTCTTTTCCCGGCGTTCCGCGTAGTAGGGATCCCGGTAGGGCCCTTGGAGGAAGACCCGATCGAAGGTGAGAAATCCGCGGGCGTCGCACGGCCGACAGCCGAAGACCACGGCCGGTGGGACGGTGCGGGTGTCGTCCACGTGAAGCCGGTGGCCTGCAGGAACCGAAAGGTCCTTTTCCTTGACGAAGCGAAGCAGGGCTTCCGACCGGGGAAAGAGGACTTCCTTGGCCGAGACCAAGCTGCGCGCGTCCAGCCGCACGGACAAGCCGGGCCGGTAGCGCTGGAACCGAACCAGGTCGGGCTTGGAGGCGTCGCCGGCGGGCACCCACACCTGCGCGTCGGCGCTCAGGGCCGCAAGGGCTTCATGAAGTTCCGTATCCGGAAGGAAAACAGCTTTTTCCATGGGCTTACCTCTTTCGGGGCAAGGCGAAAGACCGGCGGTCAGGAGTCAATCACTTTGACTGGATGCCTGGGGCCTTGGAGCTCGTTCCTTGCCCTCCCAAGCTCAGATGCCCGTCTCGGACGGGTCGAAGGTTTGCAGCGGCGGCGTGGCCGCCGGATCCACTCCCGCCTGGTAATCCCACAGGTCCAAAGCGATCTGGGCCATCTTTTCCTTGAAGAGGGCTACGGGGATGCCCACGGGACACACCCGCTCGCATTCCCCGCATTCGGTGCACCGGCCCGCCAGGTGCAGGGCATGGATCATGTGAAAGAGAAACTTGTCCCGCACACTGTCGCGCTGAGTGGTCCACTTGGGCGTCCGCGATTCGGCCAGGCAGCGGTCCCGACAGACGCACAAGGGGCAGGCGTTTCGGCACGCGTAGCAGCGAAGGCAGCGGTCCAATTCCCTTTCCCAGTAGGCCCGGCGTTCTTCCAGGGGCAGGGAATCGACGGCCTCCACATGGGCAAAAGAAGGCGCGTCGCAGCGGGCCGGTACCGGGTCGCCCAAAACCACGTCGGCAAGCAGCGGATTGGGCTGGCGGCATCGGCGACACCGCCGGGCCAGAACGGAATCCAGTGGGATCTCTTCCGTACCCTCGTAGGAATGGAGAATCAGCAGGTTGTCCTGAAAGGAGACCTGGGTGACCGGAGCCCGGTTCTTCCTGGCCTGGGCCAACGCCTGGGGATCCACCGTTCCCGGGCAGGGCAGGCCGATCACGTGCAGTCTTTCCCGGTCCACGAACCCTTCCTGGATCAAGGCGGTCAGGGAACGGGTGTCGCAGCCCTTGAGGCAAACGGCCACTTTCTTTTCCGTCTTCTCGGCGCTCTTGAGGATTTGGGGCAGGTAGACGGACAAGTTGGGAGCGCACAAGGGATTCCAGACAAGGCGGGCAAGGTCTTCCCGCCTGCGCACGAAAGCGGGGGTGGCCCGGAGCGGCTCGAAGCCGATCTCCCAGCCGATGACCAGCTCCAGCTCCTCGAAATGGTCCTCCAGGTGAGAGTGCAAGGTCTTCATAGGCTCCTCGGGCTGATGCATCGCTCGGTGTCCCCGGCTCCTCCTTGGGAGGACACCGCCTGTGGGGCGTTTTCGGTGACGGCGTCTTGACCGAAGCCCGGGTTGGGCCCCAGCTCCTGGATCACGGCGGAAAATTCGCTCACCACCTGCTGCCAGCGCTGGCCTTCGGAAGCCGATACCCAGGTGTAGTGAAAACGCCTGGGGTCCAGGCCCACGAAGGGCAGAAACCGCTTGACCAGTTCCAGGCGGCGTCGAGCGTAGAAGTTACCCACCGCATAGTGGCAGTCCTTGGGATGGCAGCCGGAGACGAGAACGCCGTCGGCTCCCTGGGCCAAGGCCTTCACCACAAAGAGCGGGTCCATGCGGCCCGTACAGGGGATGCGGATGATGCGCAGCAGGGGCGGCTGCTTGAATCGGCATACGCCCGCCGTATCCGCGCCGCCGTAGGAGCACCAGTTGCAAAGAAATCCCACAATGCGAAGCTGTTTGTCGTTCTTTTCGTCCACGCTCACCGCCTCACGGGTTCAGTTGCCGGTCGTCAGTTCTCGTTTCCCGGGTCCGGCAGGATCCCACTTTCCGGGAGGGTCCGGCCCGCCCCTGGCGCCTCGGGCCTCACGCGCACAAGGCGTCCAACTCGGCCAGGATCTGGTCGTCGGTGAAGTGCTTGAGTTGGATGGCCTTGGGCGGACAGGTGGCGTTGCACAGCCCGCAGCCCTGGCAGACCGTTTCCAACACCTCCGCCTTGCGGCTGCCGTCCCGAAGGGTCTTCCACTGGATGGCCCCGAAAGGACACACGCTCAGGCACTTGCCGCAGCCGATGCACACGCTTTCCAGCACACCCGCCACCTGCGGGTCGGTGGCGATGGTGTCCCGGGCGAAGAGGGCCAGGACCTTGGAGGCCGCCGCACTTCCCTGGGCCACGGAGGCGGGGATGTCCTTGGGACCCTGGCAGGCGCCGGCCAGATAGACCCCCGCCGTGTTGGTTTCCACAGGCCGCAGCTTGGGATGGCTTTCCATGTAGAATCCGTACTGGTCGTAGGAGATGCGAAGCTTTTCCGCCAGCTCCTTGGCCCCCCGGGACGATTCCACGCCGGTGGCCAGCACCACCAGGTCGGCTTCCACCTCCACCTGGGCTCCCAGCAGGGTGTCGGCGCCCTGGACCACCATGCGGTCGCCCCTGGGATAGATCTTGCCCACCCGCCCGCGAATGTATTGCACGCCGTATTCTTCAATGGCCCGGCGCACGAACTCGTCGTAGTTTTTCCCGGGAGAGCGGATGTCCATGTAGAAGACGTAGCATTGGACCCCCGGCAGATGGTCCCGGGCCAGGATGGCCTGCTTGGCGATGTACATGCAGCAGATGCCGGAGCAATAGGGTCGGTCCACGGACTTGTCGCGGGACCCCACGCAGGCCACGAAAACGATGTCTTTCGGTTCCTTGCCGTCCGATGGGCGCTTCACATGGCCGCCGAAGGGGCCCGAGGCGCTCAGGATGCGCTCGAACTGGATGCCGGTGATCACGTCCGGATAGCGTCCGGCGCCGTATTCCCCGTACGGAGCCGGATCAAACAGATCGTAGCCCGTGGCCACGATGATGGCGCCCACCTCTTCCACCACCTCCCGGTCTTCCATGTCGTAGTGGATGGCGTTGGTGGGGCAGATCTTCTGGCAGACCTTGCACTTGCCCGTGGCGAAGTAACGGCAGGCGTCCTTTTGGATGCGGGCCTTCTTGGGGATGGCCTGGGGGAAGGGGATCTGGATGGCGCTGGTGGTTCCCAGGTTCTCATTGAATCGGTCCACCGTCTTCTTGGACGGACACTTTTCCATGCACAGGCCGCAGCCGGTGCAGGCGTCCCAGTCCACGTAGGTGGCCTTCTTGCGGATCTTCACCGTGAAATTGCCGATGTAGCCGCTCACGGCCTCCACTTCACTGTAGGCGTGCAGGGTGATGTTTTCCTTCTGGGCCACGTCCACCATCTTGGGCCCCAGGATGCACGACGAACAGTCGATGGTGGGAAATGTCTTGTCCAGCTTGGCCATCTTGCCGCCGATGGACTGTTCCCGTTCCACCAGGACCACGTCCAGGCCCGCATCGGCGCAATCAAGCGCCGCCTGGATGCCGGCCACGCCGCCCCCGATCACCAGCACCCGCTTGTTGATGGGCACTTCCGAGGCGAACAGGGGTTCGTTGCGGCGAAGCTTCTCCACGGCCATGCGCACCAGCTCCATGGCCTTCAGGGTATTGGCGCCCTTGTCCTGACCGATCCAGGAGACATGCTCCCGGATGTTGGCCATCTCGAACATGTAGCGGTTGAGGCCCGCCTTTTCCACGGCCCGGCGGAACGTGGCTTCGTGCATGCGGGGCGAACAGGCGGCCACCACCACGCCCTGGAGCCGGTGTTCGGCGATGGCCTTCTGGATCTCCTGCTGACCCGGTTCCGAGCAGGTGTACATGTAGTCGGTGGCGAAGACCACGTCGGGATAGTCCAGGGCCCGCTGGGCCACGGCCCCGGTGTCCACGGTCGAGGCGATGTTGGTTCCACACTGGCAGACAAATACACCGATGCGCATGATCTCTATCCTCAGCCCGCGTTGGAAAGGGAGTCGGCGGTATCCGACGCCTGGTCGATTCTCGACAAGAGCGATTCCGGGGAGACGAAGAGCTTGTCCAGGCCCAGGTCTTCCGGGGCGAGTCCCAGGGCCAACCCCACCAGCTGCGTGATGTAGAGTACGGGAAGGCGGAACGACCGGTGGTTGGCCTTTTCCACCTGCTGCTGGCGAAGGTCCAGATTCTGCTGGCACAAGGGGCAGGCCACCGCCACGGCGGCCGCGCCGACGCGGACGGCCATGTCCAGGATCCGCCCTGTGAGGCCCGTCACAATGGGGTTGCGGGTAACGCCGTAGGTGGCCCCGCAGCATTCTGTCTTGAAGGGAAAGTCGGGCACCGTGCAGCCGATGGCTTCCAGAATCCGGTCCATGGACACCGGATTTTCCGGGTCGTCGAACTGGGCGAAGGAGGCCGGGCGGGTGAGCAGGCATCCGTAGTAGGGCACCACATTGGCCCCGGTGAGCGGGTGGCGGACGGCCTGCGCCAGGGCTTCCGGCCCGATCCTTTCCAGGAGCAGCTGCAGGATGGAGACGACCCGCACACGCCCGTCAAAAGAACGCCCCAGGGCGTCCTGGAAGCAGGCAGGGTCTTCGCGGTACTTTTCCAGGCTTCCCTTGAGCGCCTTCAGGCAACCGGGACAGGGCGTCATGACCACGTCCAGCCCCGCGTCTTCTGCCAGAGCCAGGTTGCGTCCGGCGAGGGCCGCCGAAAGCAGGGGAGTGTAGCCATGGGCCGGCGTGGAGCCGCAGCAGTTCCAGTCGGGAATCTCCACCAGTTCCAAGCCCAGGGCACGGCACACCGCCCGGGTGGAGCGATCGTATTCCTCGGCCAGTCCTTCCAGGGAACAACCCGGATAATAGGCGACGGTTCTCTTCATCGGCTTCGCATTCCCTTCGGGTCCCGTTCAAGGCTTTGTTGTCAGGAGCCCGATGATTGTTTTTCCCGGGGGGAGGGCCTTTGGCGTGTGGGGGGCGCCCTTCCCGCCCGGAACCCCTGGTCACGCCCCGTCAGCGCGGGACGTCCTAGCGTTGCGGCTGAGCGTCCACGAATCGGCGCACGATGGCGGCCACTTCCTTGCGTCCCCGGATGCGCTGCGGCATGAGGGCCAGCTTGCCCTTTCGAAGCACCTGCGGGGCCAGGTCCGCGTCGGTCAGAGGCTTTCCGGTCTTCAAGTTGTACGCGGCCAAAAGCCCCGTTTCGAACACGCGGCCGAAGGCGGCCACGGACTTCAAAAATTCGTCGTAGAAGAGCCGGATGTCCTTTTCGCTCACCTGGCCGGCCTCCACGGCCATGACCCGCAGCGTCTCCATGACCCGGGCCACGTCGATGTTGCACGGGCACCGGGTGGTACACGCCTGGCACTGGGCGCACAGCCAAATGGAACGGCACCGGAGGACCATGTCCCTCTGGCCCAGCTGGATCAGGCGCATGATCTGGTTGGCGGGAAAGTCGTAGACGTGGGTGTAGGCGCAGCTGGCGCTGCAGTTACCGCACTGGTAACACTGGGAGACGCGCTGCCCGCTTTCGCGTTCCACCCGTTCTACGAATCCGGCGTCGCGGCTTTCCTGGATGCGAAGGAGGTTCTGGCCGTTTTTCATGGCGTGTCCGATTCCGATGCGTTGCTGGTTCTTCCCACGCAATGGCTCAGCTACTGCTGCCTTCGTAACCGAAATCGATCAACAGCTGCTGGTACTCGTACTTTACCCTCTGGTACATGCGGGCGTTTTCGATGGCCATGGCACACTGCTGGGCCACGGCCGCGGCGTACTGGATCTCCAGATCGTGGAATGGTTCCCGGTCCCCGGTGAAGATGCGCAGCACCCCGATCACCTTTCCGCGCACCTGCAGCGGGATGGACAGGATCTTGCGGATCCCTTCCTCGATCACCTCCGCCCGGTACTGGATGCGAGGATCCGTGTAGACGTCCTCGATCACCACGATGTGGCCGGCCATGTTTTCGGCGATGCTCTTCTGGGCGTCCACGGGGCCCTTGTTGAGGAAGCGCTCGCTGAGCCCGCAAGCTTGAGCCAAGTACAGGGTGTTGGTCTTGTTGTCAAGGAGCCGCACCGAGGTGCCCAGCACTCCCATGACCTCCGTGATCTTGGTGACCACCAGCTTGAGGACCTTGTTGATGGTGAGCGTGGAATTGATGGCCTGGGCGATCTCCTGGAAGTTCTGGAGGTAGTGGCGTTCCCGTTCGATGATGCCGTGCACCCGGCGTTCCCAGGCGAGGGAAAGGAAGGCGCGGCTGGTCAGCGCCTTGGCGAATTGGATTTCTTCCTCGGTGAGGGTTCGGGGTTCTTGGGAAAAGAGGACCACCATGCCCAGGGGCTCTTGGTCCACCTCCATGGGAAGGATGGCGGCGGCCCGGATGCCTTCCACCATCATGGCTTCGTAATCGCCGTTGTCTTCGGCTCGCACATCCTTGATCTGCACCACCTGGGGGGGAACCGCGGCGCAGACGCTGCCCGGAGCGGGCTTGGAAAAGAGGAAGTGCTCGGTGAGCCCGTAGCTGGAAAAGAGCTCCAGGCGTTTGCGTTCCGGGTCGTAGACCTTGACCACCACACCCTTGAGTTCCAGGGCCTCCGTGAGACGTCGCGCGATGAGATTCATGACGCTCTGGCTGTCGACGCCGTCACACAGGGCCTGGCTCACTTCCACGAACGGCTTCAGGATCTGCTGCGCTTCCATGGGCACCTCTTTTCGCTTCAAGCCCGGGACATCACGCCATCGGGCCGGGACGTCGTGTGCCGGTGTCCGCGGGCGGCTGGGGGCATCCACTTTGGTGGTGAGTCCAAAAGGCCCCTCAAGGGCTTCGAGGGGCCACTGAATGAATAACCATTCATTCGTGGCCCATGCTATCCAAACCATGGGCCGCTGGTCAAGGCAAAAGATGAAGGAGGGTCGGTGGGGCCGATGGCGTTTTTTGAGGGCCAGGGTCCAGGCTCGGACAGGTGACGGCGGAGGCCGTTGTGTGGTCTTTTGGATCCAGTGGGCGTATATAGGTGAGGGTGGGAACGCGCACGACTGCCGGCACCTGCAACGATAGGCTGTTTGCGAAGGGAGAATCCCGTGGGAAAAGACGCGTCGGCCCTTGAAACGCTTCGGGAAACGGGCAGACGGCTCGGTGGATTTCTCGGATTGCAGCGCAGCACCGTGGGGGTGCTTTCCATGGTGGTGCTGGTGGGCCTGGGCGAGCGGATGGCCGAGCGCTTCCTGCCCATCTATATCATGGCCCTGGGCGGCGGGGCGGTGGCCGTCGGACTGCTGCAGGCCATGGACAATCTACTCTCGGCGCTCTATTCCTTCCCGGGGGGCTACCTTTCGGACCGGATCGGCGTCAAGAAGTCGCTGCTCTTCTTCAACCTGGTGGCCATGGCGGGATTCGCTGCGGCCATCGTGGCGCCCACCTGGCAGGCGGTGCTGGCCGGAGCGGTGCTCTTCATCTCGTGGTCGGCCATTTCGGCTCCAGCCACCCTGAGCCTGATCTTCCGGGTGCTGCCCCGGCACAAGCGTGTCATGGGTGTGAGCATGCACTCGCTGGTGCGGCGCATCCCCATGGCGCTGGGTCCCGTCTTGGGCGGCCTGTGCATCAGCCTCTGGGGAGAGACAGACGGGGTCAGGGTGGCCTTCGGCGTTGCGGTTTTCATGGCGGGGGTCGCCCTGGTTCTCCAGCAGAAGATGATCGAGACGGACGGTGGCGGCCGGGATGGCGCCGCTGCCAGCGAACTGAGGCCCGAGAAGAGCCCGCTCAAGCTCTTTCGCCTCATGAACCGGCCCATGAAGGGGCTGCTCGTCTCCGACATCCTGATCCGCTTCTGCGAACAGATCCCCTACGCCTTTGTGGTGGTCTGGTGCATGAAGACCATCGCCCAACCGGTATCGGCCCTTCAGTTCGGACTGCTGACCACCATCGAGATGACCACGGCCGTGCTGGTCTACATCCCGGTGGCCTACCTGGCCGATCGAAGCACCAAGAAGCCCTTTGTGCTGCTCACCTTCGTCTTCTTCACCTGCTTTCCCTTGGTGCTCCTGTTCTGCCGGTCTTTTTCCTTCCTTGTGGGTGCCTTCATCCTGAGGGGTCTCAAGGAGTTCGGCGAACCGACCCGGAAGGTGCTGATCATGGAGCTGGCCCCTGAGGGGTGCAAGGCGGGCATGTTCGGCCTCTATTATCTGATCCGCGATGTGGTGGTGAGCGCCGCCGCGTTGGGCGGGGCGTTCCTGTGGCGGATCGGCCCGGAGGTGAACCTGATGGCCGCCTTCGCCTTCGGCGTGGTGGGAACGGTGGGCTTTGCCTTGTGGGGAAAGGACATGCCGCGATCGAAGCCGTGATCCGAGGCGCGCCATGGCCCGGGAACGGACTCCAGTTCCGGATGGGGTGCGGTGTCGAGCCTGCGTGCCTTCGGGCCGTGTCTGGGATTCCCAAGGGGTGAGGGCAAGGCGTCTTGGACGGTCTGGAGGCCCACCGGAAGGGACCGGTGGGCCTCAGAACCCGGGAATCGTCTTGCTTTTTGGGGGATGCTGTGCTACCCACCAAAGCCGATCGGCGTGGTGTTTCGTGGCGTCGGGGCGTAGCGCAGACTGGTCAGCGCACCTGCCTTGGGAGCAGGGGGTCGGCGGTTCAAATCCGCCCGCCCCGACCAAGCAGTCGATGAACTGGCCGGCCTCTTGGGGCCGGTTTTTTTGCCACCTGGGACGTAACGACTCCTATTCCAGTTCCGGTAGAATGATGGTCATTTTTACTGCGATAAGTTCCCGGCGTTGCACCCTCTCATCCTGTCCTCGTCAATAGGGATTCGGATATCTGCGGTCTTCCACAATTCCAGGTGGTATTCGTTCCGATCCGATGAGCAGGCCAGGATCACTCTGGTTCCGTTGTTCTTCGCTTTCTGCACAGCCGGTACGAAGTCGCTGTCGCCTGCAACCAGGATCGCGGTGTCGATCCTTTCCTTGGCGCTCAACTCAACGCGATCGATGCTCAATAGAACATCGACCATCTTCTGATTGAAGCTCGATCCTCTTTTCTCGAGACGTCCGAGGCGCACCTCAAAGCTTTCCTGGTTGTCTATGAAGTGCACGAATCTTTGGAAGTTCCTATAGCGTTGCTTCTCATCCTCTGTGGGTGAGCTGGATTGGTAAGGGGGTGATCCCGTCAGCTCATCTCCATATCCCCTGCTCAGTAAGGGTAAAAGATGGCCCCTTGTTACCCTCCGACTCCCTCCCCTAGCTCCTCCCACCAAGGGGGGGAACGTTTAGGAACCTATCAAGCTCCTAGTCCTCCCTTTTGCTCACCACCATGACGTCGGCTTCCGTTTCTTCCGACACGGGACCGGTGAGGTGGAGGCTGAAACGGCTGAAGAGCCAGATTTCCGGCAGGATTTCGCTGATGAGTTCCCCGTCGTCGAAGACGCGCACGATGGAACTTTCGGAAACCACCACGGCCACCGCCCCGGTTTGGTGGGTGATGGAGGCTGCCGCCATGTGACGGCTCCCCAGGCCCAGGGGCAATGAGATCCCCTCCGCGGTGGCGTTGAGATAACGGCAGGCGGAAAGCACCACGCCTGTGTCGGAGACGATGAAGGCCCCGTCCAGCTGGGCCAGTTCCTTGATGGTTTCCCGCATGTCCGGGTCTTGGATGGATTTGACCTCTTCCGGATGTCCGTAGAGGGGATCCAGGATGAGTGTCCGGGAACGCTTGAGGACCTCCTGGGCGTCGGAGACCACAAAAAGGGTGCCCACCTTGCGGCCTTCGCGGCCTTCCCGGGCGATTTCCACCGCCAGGGTGATCACGGCTTCCAGAGTCTTGGGATTGACGCCGCGTCTTTGAGAACAGACCGAGTCAAAAAGGGGGCTGTCCAGGCCGGGCCTTCCTTGGGCGCCGGGAAAGGGGGGCCATAACTTTCCATGCCGAAACGGGGCCATGAAGGGGTATCCTCCTTTGGAATCGGCTTCAATCCTGGGAGCGGATCCGGAAAAAAAGCGGGTTTTCCTTACTCCGGCCCTACCCGGCCCGGAGTCCGGTCCTCGAAACCCGTTGCCAGGAGAGGGCCGGGGGGATATGCGTATCTTAACGGCCAAAGGCGTTGAGTCCAAGTGTGGCGATGACGTTCAGTGCGGGGGAAGAGACGATGGTTCGAACCATGGCGGTGATGACCAGCGGAGGGGATGCTCCGGGTATGAACGCCGGCGTGCGCGCCGTGGTGCGGCGGGCTTTGGACGGCGGCATGGACGTCTACGGTGTCTTCAGCGGCTACGAGGGCCTGGTTGCCGGAGGCGATGCCATACGGCCTTTGGGCTGGAACGATGTGGGCGGCATTCTTCCGCGGGGCGGCACTTTTCTGGGAACGGCCCGGTCCGAGCGGTTCCGAACGGTGGAAGGCCGAAGGCAGGCGGTAAAGAACCTGTGCGAGCGGGGTATCCAGGCCCTGGTGGTCATCGGTGGGGACGGATCCCTCATGGGAGCGCGGGTGCTGGCGGAAGAGTGGCAGATGCACTGCGCTGAGCTGGGCCAGGAGGCACCGGCCGAGGGCCGTGCCGGGATGCCCGAGCGGTTGCACGTGGTGGGCCTTCCCGGGTCCATCGACAACGATCTGTACGGGACCGATATGTCCATCGGTGCCGACACGGCCCTGAACCATATCGTGCATGCCATCGACGATCTCACCTCCACGGCCGCCTCCCATCAGCGCACCTTCATCGTGGAAACCATGGGGCGCCATTGCGGCTATTTGGCGCTCATGGGCGCCCTGGGCGGCGGGGCCTCCTGGGTGCTGGTGCCGGAAGAAGAGCTGGATCTTCGGTGGCATGAGAAGATGAGTCGAGCCATCGAGCGGGCTCGAGCCATCGGCCGTCCCCATCAGATGGTGGTGGTGGCGGAAGGGGCCCGTCACCCGGACGGACTGCCCATCCGCACGGAAGAACTGAAAAGGATTCTCGCCGAACGGCTGGGGATCGACGTGCGGGTGACCGTGTTGGGGCACGTGCAGCGGGGAGGCCCGCCTTCGGCCTTCGATCGCATCCTGGCCACCCGGCTGGGGGTGGCGGCGGTGGAGCTGCTCATGGGCGCCGGCCCCGAACCCCTCTGCCACATGGTGGGGCTTCAAAAGAACCGGGTGACCACCACGTCCCTTTCCGAGGTGGTGGAAAAGAGCCGTGCGGTGGGTCGACACATCGACCGTGGGAACTACCAAGAGGCCCAGCGGCTTCGTGGCGAGGGGTTCGTCCGGACCTTGGATCTGGTCAAGACCCTGACCCGCATCGAACCGGCCGCCTCCCGCCAGGAAGAGGGCTGTGTGGCGATCCTCACGGGCGGGGCCGACGCGCCGGGAATGAACACGGCGGTGAGTATCGCGGCCCGATGCCTCCTGAACGATGGATATGCGGTGCTGGGCGTTCGGGACGCCTTCCGGGGGTTGATCGCGGCGGACTTCCAGCCGCTGGAATGGAACCAGGTGACGGGCTGGGTCAATCGGCCCAGTTCCGAACTGGGGACGGCGCGCCATGAGCTGAGCGGCTCGGATCTGGAGCGGATCGCGCGCAACATCCAGGCACACCACATCCGTGGGCTCATCGCCGTGGGCGGCCTGGGGGCCTACCTGAACGCGAAGCGTCTGATGGAAGGGGCGTCCTCCCATCCGGCCTTGGCCCTTCCCCTGGTCCTGATCCCGGCCACCATCGACAACAACCTGCCGTGCACCGAGTTTACCATCGGCTGCGACACGGCTCTCAACAATATCGTGCAGGCCCTGGACAAGATCCGGCACACGGCTGGAGCAAACCGGCGGGCCTTCGTGGTGGAGGTCATGGGACGCCAGAGCGGGTTCCTGGCCCTGGCCGGGGCGCTGGCCTCGGGAGCCGAGAAGGCCTACCTGCCCGAACGGGGCATCTCGCTGGCCGAACTCAACACGGATGTGGAGGCCTTGAGGGAAAGCTTCCGCTGTGGAAAGCGCATGGTGATCTATTTACGAAACGAAAACGCCAGCCGCCACTACACCACGGATTTCATCGCCCGGCTCCTGGAAGAGGAGAGTCGGGGGCTTTACCAGGTTCGCACCGCCATCCTGGGCCACCTGCAGCGGGGGGGCTCGCCCACGGCCTTCGACCGCATCCTGGCCTGCCGCATGGGGTCGGCCGCGGCCCGAGAGATGGGCCGCCTGCTGGAAGAAGGGGCTCGGGACGGGGTGGCTCTGGGGCTTCGCGGCCGGGGTGTGGAGGCGATTCCTTTGGGCGAAGCGCTGGAGGCGCTGGATCTGCAAGCGGGCAGGCCGCGCCGGCAGTGGTTCTTGGAATTGGACAGCGCGGCCCAGATCCTGGCCAGATCGGCGCCTTCGTGCCTGGTGCAAGGAGAAGGGGAGTCATGAAACGGTTCACGTTGACGGTGCTTGCGGCGCTGATCCTCTTTCTGGGGGGATGCGCCCACGTGATCTCGCCGGCCGTCCGCCGGCAGGCCCAATGGGATCTGAGTGTTTCGGAAGTTCAAAAAAATCCCGACTATTACCGGGGCAAGGTGGTCATCTGGAGCGGGCGGATTCTTTCCGGGGAAAACTTGAGCACGGCAACGGTGCTGGAGATCCTGCAGCTTCCGGCGGACCGGCAGGGAAGACCCCGCGACTTCACCCGTTCCGAAGGCCGCTTCCTGGCCCGGGACAAGCGCTTTTTGGATACGGCCCTCTACGCCCCGGGCCGCCTGGTCACGGTGGCGGGAACCGTGGCGGGCGCGGAAAGGCGCCGGGTGGGCCAGGTCCCTTACACCTACCCGGTCCTGGATGTGCTGGAACTCCACCTGTGGCCCCAAGAGTCCCAACGGGTTCGGGATCCCTACGCCTGTGATCGGTATCCGCCCATCTGGTGGCACTTTTATTTCGGGCACGGCTGGTGAGCCCACCGGGTCAGTAGAGTCCCCACAGCTTGGGCAGGTAGAGGCTCAGGGACGGAAAGAGGATCACCAGGATGAGGGCTGCGGCCATGGCGGCGATGAAGGGCAGGGCGGCCGCCGATGTCTTCTCCAGGGGGGTGCCCGCCAGGTTGGTGGTCACATACAGGTTGACGGCCACGGGGGGCGTGAATTGGCCGATGGCCAGGTTCAGTGTCATGACCACTCCGAACCAGAGCGGATCCCAGCCGAAGTGGGCCACGATGGGCAGCAGGATCGGCAGAAAGACATAGTAGATGGAAATGGCGTCCAGGAGCATGCCGGCCACCAGGATGAGCCCGTTGACCATGGCCAGCACTACCCACTGGTTGTGGGACAGGGTGAGCAAGGCACCGGCGATCCGTTCCATGACCCCCAGGGTGGCGCCCGCCCAGCTATAGAGGCCTGCCAGAGCCACGATCAGAAGGACCACCGCCGAAGACAGCGCCGCGTCCACCAGGATCTGGTAAAAGGCCTTGAGGTCCAAGGTGCGGTAGACCCCGAAGCCCAGCACCATGCCGTAGAAGACCGCCACGACGGCCGCTTCGGTGGCCGTGCAGATCCCGCCGTAGATGCCGCCCAAGATGACCAGCGGGGCCATGAGTCCCCAGAAGGCGTCCTTGAAGGCGGCCCAGAGCTCGCCCAGGTTCCCCCGCTCTGCGCCCATGTAGCCCCGGCGTTTGCTGATCCAATAGGCGGGAAGGATGAGTGAGAGCCCCGCCAGGATGCCGGGAAAGACCCCCGCCGCGAACAGGGCCGGCACCGACGTGGTGGTGATCACCCCGTAGAGGATGAAAGCGATGCTGGGGGGCACCACGATGGCCGTGGAGCCTCCGGCGGCGATGAGGGCGGCGCTGAATTCCTTGTCGTAATTCTTGCGGGCCATGGCCGGAATGAGGACGGCGCCCATGGCCGCGGCATCCGCCGGCCCGGACCCGCTCACGCCGCCGAAAAAGACGCAGACCAAAACGGCCACGATGGCCAGCCCCCCGGGGATGGACCCCACCAGCAGGCTCGCCAGGTTCACCAGCCGCTGGGACACGCCGCACCGCTCCAGGATCATGCCGGCCAGGATGAAAAACGGAATAGCCAGCAGGGGGTACTTGGCGATCCCCGCGTAAAAGTTGGATGAAATCACCGGGATGCCCAGGTTGAACTGCCAGATCATGAAGATGGCCACACCACCCAGAGCCACGGCGATGGGGATGCCGAAGAAGAGGAGCACGACAAAGAGGAAAAAGAGCCAGAACGCTGCATCCATGAAAGATCCACCTGAGGGAAAGGTTTGAGGAGCAAGGGAAACGGTGACGGAGCCTGTCTGACAAGGGGTTCTCGGCCCTTTTGAGCTTTCCGGCCGGTTGAAATGCCACCGGGCCTTGTGGTGTTTTCGTAATTCTCAGACAACCTTGTAGGGACGGGTTCGGAACCCGCCCCTGCTGTTGCAAGGCCAAGCTGGCAAGGCGAGCCTGCTCGGGAGTCCCAACCTTCCGTCCGCTCAAGAAGGGAAGAACCTGGGCATCCTCGGACAACCTCCTAAGGCCGCTCGCCCCGATGGCTTCTTCCGTGTCACCTTGTTTCTTTGGCCTTGGAAGGCCCCTTTTCCCGCCCCCACAGCTCCACCGTTCGCTCCACGGCCCGAACCATGACGAGGACGCTGCCCAAGGGAACGGCCAGCGTATAGATCCACTGGGGCACCTCCAGGGCTTCGGACAGGGTCTCCAGATCCATTTCGTCACGAATCTGAAAGATCCCATAGTAGGTGAGGGTCCCGAAGACAAAGAAGACCAGGGCCAGGGAAAGAACCGACACCACCTGCCTGGCCGGCCGGGGAAGCCGTTCGTAGACGAACTGGAGCCCCAGATGGAGGCCCCGCCGGAACGCGGCGGCACCTCCGAAGAGCGTGAGGTAGACCAGGGCGCCCACCTCCACTTCTTCCGTAAAGGCGAAGGAGTAGTTGGTGAGGTAACGGATCACCACATTGACAAAGGCGATGAGGGCCATCACCAGGAGAAGAAGCGCGCAGGCGCTCTCCTCCAGATGGTCCCACAGCCAGGAAAGAGCGCGTCGGATCACTACCGGCTCCATCCCCTCAGCGGCCCAGGATCTTCTCGGCCTGGGCCACCAGGTCCTCACCGATCTTCTTGCGCCACTCATCGTAGACCGAGCGGGTCTTTTCCCGAAAGGCCGCCCGCATCTGCGGCGTGAAGACTGTCACCTTCATACCGTGGTCACGAAGGGTCTGGAGCGCCGGCATGTCGCCCTCCAACCCCTTTCTCGCCTGGGCCACTTCCCAGGCGCAGGCATCCGCCGCCGCCTGCTTGATGATGGCCTGGTCTTCCGCAGAAAAGGACTCCCACGTCTTCTTGCTCACACCCAGGATGAGCGGGTCGATGGCGTAATGCCAGATGCTGATGTATTTGTGCACCTGCCACAGCTGGTAAGGAATGATCACCGCGTTCACCGGGTTTTCCTGGCCGTCCACGGTGCCCTGCTGGAAGGCCGTCTGGGCTTCGCCCCAATTCATGTTGATGGGGTTGGCGCCCAAGGCCCGAAAGGTGTCGATGAAGATGGGCGATCCCACCACACGCACCTTGAGGCCCTGCAGGTCTTCGGGGGAGTTCACCGCATGCTTACGGTTGGTCAGTTCCCGGAAGCCGTTTTCACCCCACGCCAGGCCCACCACGCCCTTCTCCTCGATCTGACGGAAGAGTTCCTGACCAGGGGCGCCGTTTTTCACGGCGTCCAGCTGTTGGTAGTCTTCGAAGAAGAAGGGCAGGGCGAAGAGGTTGAGAGACGGCACCTGGGGCGACCAGTTGATGGTGGAGGCCAGGGCGAAATCGATGACGCCTTGGCGCATGAGCAGAAATTCATTGGTTTGTTTGCCCGCAAAGAGCTGTCCGGCGAAGTAGCACTTGATGTTGATGCGCCCTTGGGTCCTCTCGCGCACCAGGTCGGCGAACTTCTGCGCGCTTTCCCCCCAGGGACCCTTGGGGCCCACCACGATGCTCATCTTGTACTCGTCCTTGGTGCCGGCCGCCCCCACCGGCGGAAAGCTCAAGGACAGAGCCGCCGCCAACACGACAACCACCGCCAGAAAGCCTCTTTTCATAATGCGCTCCTTCGTTTGTGAGGTTGACGGAAAGGGAGTCGGCCGACGGGGGCACGGGGCCTCGCCGGCGGTCCCCAAGCCTTGGTGGGATCAGGCCGCCGCTGCCCTAAGCGAGGGATCTCGGCGACCCTATCAAGGTCCTCAAAAAGTGCAATGGCGCCCCGGGGGATGTCAACCCAAGAGTCGAAGGGCGGGGAAGAAATGTGGCTGTAATTTCAAGATATTTAACATTGCATGATTTCAAGAAACCGTTTGCGCCCTTGCTATCCGCATTTCGGATTAGGGATTGCGGATCCGGCAGGGAAGGGCGCGCACCTGGGGGGTGGCCATGACGGGATCGGTTTCGTCCACGGGGGTGAGCCGGTTCACGTTGGCTTCCGCCCAGCCCCGCAGGGGATCCTCCGTGCGTTCGGGAAACCACCAGCCGTAGTCGGCTAGGATCACCTTGGGGTGCACCCGCTCCGTGAGGTGGGCCGCCTGGGTCATGGCGCCCCAAGGGGTTTCCACCAGGACCTTCTGGCCTTCCCGGATACCCCGTTCCCGGGCCGTCTGGGGGTGAAGGTGCACGCGGGGTTCCGGGTGGCGTCGGCGCAGGCGTTCCAGGTGCCGGTAGGCGGAGTGGAAGAAATCCTTGGGTTTTCGACTGGTGAGGAGCAGGGGAAAGGCGTCGCTGAGGGGTTGGGGTTCTCGTGCCCGGGGAAGGGGGGCAAACCCCCACTTTTCCAGCAGACTGGACCTGAGTTCCACCTTGCCCGAAGGGGTTTTGAAGCCTTTTCCCATGTAGGTGCGGACCTTTCGAGGTCCGAACAGCACGCCCTTTTCCCTGAAGTCCTCGTAGGAAAGTCCCGACGGGGCCAGGATGGCGTCCAGGATGTCTTCGGGCCGATCCCAGAATCGATCCTGGAATCCCATGCGTTTTCCCCATTCGTTCAGGATCCATAGATCCGAGCGGCATTCCGGCGGGGGATCCACCAGTTTGGGGCGGGCGGTTACGAATCCATGGGGCAGGCCGTAGTGGCCCAGATCGTTCATCTCCATGGGCAGGGCCACGGGAAGAACCAGGTCGGCCAGGGCCGCCGTGGGAGTGAGTACCTGATCGGCCACGGCCAGGAAATCCAGCCGGCAAAGGGCCTCCCGAACGGAGTCCGCGTCCGAGTAGGTCATCATGGGGTTGGTGCCCTGGGTGTAGAGGCAGCGGATGGGATAGGGGCTCTGGTCCAGGATGGAGCGGATGAGCATCCAGCCGGGCACGCTGATAAGCCGCGGGATGATGCCGTGGTGGTGGTTCAAAAGCTTTCGGGGCCGACCGGGGAAGGCGTCCAGGGCCATGAATTCGCTCAGGCGCAGGAGCCGCGGGGCCTGGGCTCGGATGTTCCCGCCTGGTTCTTCCAGATTGCCGGTGACGGCCATGAGGTGCACCAGGGCCTGGCAAGCGGCCGCGCTGTTGGGGGTATGCTCCACGGCGTTACCCCACTGGAGGCAGGCCGGGCGGGAGGTGGCGTAGAGCCGGGCGGCGTTCACAAGTTCTTCCCGTTCGATCCAGCAGGCTTGTGCCACCCGTTCGGGCGTGTACGGTTCCACGGCGCGGGCCAGGTCCTCCAGGCCCACCGTCCAGGCATCCACGAAGGCCGTGTCCGCCAGTCCT
This sequence comes from Desulfacinum hydrothermale DSM 13146, assembly GCF_900176285.1. Taxonomy (GTDB): domain Bacteria; phylum Desulfobacterota; class Syntrophobacteria; order Syntrophobacterales; family DSM-9756; genus Desulfacinum; species Desulfacinum hydrothermale. Next base: position 311,948 of record NZ_FWXF01000001.1, read on the forward strand.
TCCGCCAGGATCACGTGAAGGAAGCCCAGGGCCAGGAAGTCATCGGTTCCCGGCCGGATGGGAAGCCACATGTCCGCCCTTTCAGCAAGCGCGGTGCGGTAGGGATCCACCACCACCAGGCGGGCGCCGCGGTCCAAGGCGCTCTTGAGGTGGCCGCCCAGGACCCCTTCTTCGTTGGTGCGCATGGGGTTGCTGCCCCAGAGCAGGATGCACCGGGTGGGGCCCTCCAGGTCCGCCACGGGAAAGAATCCGCAGGTCACCAGGGCCATCTGTTCCCGCGGCATGTGGCACACGTGCTGGGTGCCCGCCACGTTGGGACATTGGAGCAGGTTGGCCAGCCGGAGGAGCAGGAAGAATTCCGGGCCCTTGGGAGCGCCCTGGGCGAAGGCCACGGCTTCCGGGCCGGAATCTGCCATGGCCTTTTGAAAGGCGGAGGCGAGTCGGTCCAGGGCTTCATCCCAGCCGATTTCTTCCCACTGGCCGGAACCGCGCGCCCCCTTTCGTTTCAGCGGCGTTCGAAGCCGATGGGGACTTTCCAGGCGCTCGGCGGCCGAAAGCCCCTTGGGGCAGGCCCATCCACGGCTGAAGGGATCGTGGGGATCGGCAACGACCTGGGTCAGGCGGCCGTTTTGGACCTGGACCTTCAGGCCGCAGCCGCCGTGGTCGAACCGGGCGCAGTGGGTGCTGAACCATCCGTTGCTCATGGCAGACTCCTGTTACGCATTACCCATCTCGTCCAGTTCCTTTTGGGCCTCTTCCAGGATCCGGTTCAGTTCCAGGGATCCGTCTGCCACCCGTTCCAGGGCCCGGGCCACCGATGGCAAGCCTTCTTCCTGGGCCCTTTGCGCCCACTGCCGATAGGACTGCACGTGGTCTTCCGTGTGGTGAATCCAGTGGTGGATCATCCGGGCCAATTTTTCCCGGGTGCTCAGGGGCTTTTCGGTTTTGTCGGCGGTCGAAGGGTGCGGATGGTCATGGCTCATGGGGCTTCCTCGCTTGGAAAAGAGAGGGTTGAGTGCTGGAAAGGTCAGTCTGGGACGGACCAACACGGCCGGGTCCATCATGGAGGAGCCCGGCCGGGTCTGTCAATGACCGGATTCGTCCGGTCACTTTATGTCGGTGGTTATTTCATGTCGGTGGTGTGCACCCAGAAGACGGCCCCGATCTCCACGGGCTTCTGTCGGCCGTCTTTGGGCAGGGTCCAGGATGCTTCGCTCAGCGCCGCAAAGCCCCACCAGCCCGCTCGCGGCATGGCGTAGGTGAAAACGCCGTTGGCGTCGGCCTTGATCACCTGGGTGACGAAGGCGTCGGCCGGCGCCGTTACCCGGGACGGATTATGGGGCGACCCATTGAGGTATTCCACTTCCACTTCCGCAAAGGGCACGGGCTTTCCCTTGAGGAGAACCCTTCCTGTGAAGACGTTGCCGGTCCAAAGACCGTAGGGCCGGGTCAGGGGGATGATCTCCGTTTCCAACCCCACGGGCCGGTCCCATCCTTCTTCCAGTCCCAGGGCTTGCACGCACACCTTGGTGTAGTGCACGATGAACTTGTCTTCGGCCGGTTCCCAGTAGGGTTCCGGCTCCACGAAAAAGATGTAATCACCGGGCCTTTTGATGGTATAGCGGGTTTCCCAGTAGGTGTGGGCCCCTTCCTGGTCGGCCGAACGGGCCTTTTGAGGGGTCAAGGTGTCCAAGAGATCCGTTGTCTTGCCGCGGCTCATCACGGCGAAGCGCCTGGGCTTGGCCATTTCCATGTATTGGCCTTCAAAGGGGTGGAGAAATTTTGCCTGAACGGTGATGGTCTTGGAGTCGTGGGCCGAGATGATGTCGTCCGAAGGCAGGATGAGGCCGAAATGGGCCAAGGCTCCCGGCACGGGGTACGCCAAGAGCGCCAGGGCGACCATCAGGATCTGTAAGAGACGGGAACGGAATCGCATTGTTTCCTCCTTGATTGACGGATAGGGTTCGAGTCTGCGAAAACACAAACCAGAGCCTGGCGGCCGTTTCTTCGGTCCGCTCGGTGAGGGTCTTCTTGACCTTGGATTGGTTTTTTGAAGCCGGTTTCAGGAAAAGGGCACCTTCAGGTGGGGCGGTGAGGGAAGTTCCTGCTTCCCAATCGCATGTGCAATGTGTCGCAGGCAGTACCTTTTGTCAAGGGATATGGGGATGGGAAAGGAGAATAGGATCATGGCTCAAGGGGTTTTCGTCCAAGGGGACATGGCCGATTATCGGAGCGATTGTTGATCGGGTTTTCTGGACGTAAGTTTACGTCTTCGTTTCGTGAAGCCCGGCGACACCTTCGCCGTGCTGGTCACTTCCGAGCAGCGCCCCAAGATGGAGCGGGTGGTGGCCCACAACGGCGGCCGGGTGCTGGAAATGGAAGAGGTGGAACCGGGATCGGTGCGTATGGTGATTGCCAAGGCGCCGTGAAACTCGAGGCCGGCTTCCCCTCCGAAGCATTTAGGGCTTGACCCCGGCCAGGCGACCTGATAGGAATAGTTTCACAATTGAATCGAGCGGTCAGGTGCCCGGCCGTGGGCTTAAGAGGGAATCCCGTGCGAATCGGGAGCGGTCCCGCCGCTGTGAACGGGGACGAAATCCGCGCAAAAGCCACTGCTTCTCTTTTTGAGAAGCGGGAAGGTGCGGAGAGTAGGGCGATCCGTGAGCCAGAAGACCTGCCTGACCGAAGGGAAGCGGGGCACGGGTGTATGCCTTGAGCTTCCGAGCGCAAGGACCAAGTGAAACTGGGTGCAATCCTTAGAGCCGCCGGCTCTAGGGATTTTTTTTTGGGGAAAGGACGGCCCATCCTTTCCCCGGCACCACCCTCCTCATCGTTTCCTTCAACCCCTAGACCGCCCGCGGGGGTTCCAACCGCCGCGGGCGCCCTTCCCCGAAAAGGAGATGGACCCATGAAGAGAGGCTTGATCGTCTACGTGACAGGAGGGGCCGAACTGGCCGATGACAGCTGGGGTATCTATGCGTGCATGGACCGCTATGCGGCTCACGAGGTGGGGGTGGCCCGCGACGAGTCGGAGATCGCCTACAACTGGTGGCGCATGGTCGTCCGGGGCATGCAAGAGGTGATGTGTGTGCGGGCCCGGGTGGATGGAGACGGCATGGAACTGATCGGAATGCCCCTGCGCCTTTGTGGTTGAAACGTGCTGGCAAAATCGTTGGGTGACACTTGTGCGGATGCAAGGAGGTGGCCTATGCTGAAACGGTTGACCGTGGTGATGGCTGTGATGGTGATGGTGGGTCTCCTGATGGGAGGAGCGGGCGTGTCCAAAGCGTGGGCGATGCATGGCAAGGCAAGGCATCAGAAGCAAGCCATCCTGATGGTGGCCTTCGGTACCAGCGTGCCGCAGGCGCAGAAGGCCTTCCAGATCGTCGACGAACGGGTGAAAGAGGCCTTTCCGGGTGTGGAGGTCCGCTGGGCCTACACGTCCGGCGTGATCCGAAAGAAACTGGCCGCCCGGGGAACCTCCATCGATTCTCCGGAAATGGCCTTGGCTCGGCTCATGGACGACGGGTTCACCCAGGTGGCCGTCTGCTCCCTGCACACCATCCCGGGAGAAGAATTTCATGAACTTTACGGCAATGTGCGCCTGTTCGCCCAGATGGCCGGCGGCTTCGATCGGGTGAGCGTGGCGCGGCCCCTCCTGTCTTCTTATGAGGACATGACCCGGGGGGTCACGGCCCTGCTGGATCAGGTGCCCGCAGACCGTAAACCCGCAGACGCCGTGATCTTCATGGGCCACGGCTCGGGACACCACCCCGCCGACGCGGTCTACACGGCCATGGATGCCCTTTTTCAAAAGGCGGATCCCAACGCCTTTCTGGCCACCGTGGAAGGCCACCCGACCCTCCAGGATGTGATCCCCATCCTCAAGGCCAGAAAGATCACTCGGGCCTATCTCGTCCCCTTGATGCTGGTGGCTGGGGATCACGCGCGAAACGACATGGCGGGGGATGAGCCGGACAGCTGGAAATCCGTCCTGAAGGCTCAGGGAATCCAGGCCGTTCCCGTCCTGCGCGGGACCGCCGAGATTTCCCAGGTGGTGGACGTGTGGCTCGATCACTTGCGCCAAGTGTTGCGTGCTCCTAAGGAGTGAGACGCCTTGGAGGCCGGGGCGGTGTAGCTGCACGGGACGTGGGCGACACATTTGCCGCAGACGTCCACCAAGGGGAGGTCGGCGTAGTGCCGGTCGTTTTCCAGGAGCCGGGCGTAGCAGCGATGCCGGTCGAAGCCGTCCCTTGTCAGTGCGCCATAGACGCAGCGGGAGATGCACTGGGCGCATTCCTTTCCCGCCTTGGCCAGGCAGAATTCCCCTGTGGGACGGGGCGTGGGCGCCAGGGCGCAGGACGTGACCAGACTTCCCAGACGGCCGCAGCAGCCGGCCGGGGTGATGATCTGGTGATGGAGCCCGAAGGTGCCCAAACCGGCGATATAGGCCAGGTGCTTGTGGGACCAGCGGCTCAGGAGCCGTTGTTGGTCGAAGTTATGGGTGGCGGGAGTGACGGCGCTTCGATGACCTTCCTCCGCCCATCGGCTCTGGAGATGGTCGCAGATGCGGCCGATGAGGGAATTGGTGGCCACATAGGCTTGGGCCCAGGCTCGGGAGGCGAAGCCGGCGGCGTCCGCCCTGCCGGCGGCATCCGCCCTGCCGGCGGCATCCGCCCGGTTGGAATGGACCACGTCCTTTTGAAACGGTAAGAAGAAGACCACCACGGACCGGGCGTCCGGCAGTAAGTCCCGGGGAAGGAGGTGGTCCGGGGCCGCCACCCGCGGCAGTTGGTCGAAGAGGGGGTCCTGGGCGGAGGCGATCCCCACCTGCACGGGGCGCCTCCAATAGTCCGAAGACCGGCCTTCCCTGATCCATTGATCCATGATCCCTTCGATTTCCCCGGCGATCCATTCCTGAGCGTTCATCGACTGTCCGTCCTTTCCCTTACTGACGAGCAGGGCGTATTCCATGCGTCCAATTGCCGGTTTCTTTCCCGGAAAGACAGTGGTAACACATGGCGGCGGGAAAGCAAGCCCGGTGAACAAAGCCGGGGACCAACCGGAGGTGGAGGACGCGTGGGTGCGCAAGGTGCGGATGAGGCACGGGTTTCCGTGGGCGAGCTGGAACGGCGGGCCCGCCGCTGGGATGTGCTGGTCACGGTGGTGCTGGCCCTGACCCTCTTGATTCCCCTTCCCTTCGTCTCCTTTCGCGCATGGCCGGGAGGGGAGCTCATGTTGGTGCGGCCCGTGCTTCCCTGGAGTTCCTTTCGACTGTGTTACCTTCCGGCGGGAGGGGACGGGCCGGTGGAGGAGCTGTACCGGTTCACGTGGGACGGAAAGATCGTTCCCGGAGGCGGGGAGCTGACACACGCTGCGGCGCTGGAATCATGGGAGGCGCCGCTTTTGGGTTGGCAGGGCCAACCCGAATTGGAGCTCACCACCCTCTATCGAAACGGCCAATTCCTTGTGGTGCGCACCCGGTGGCGTCCCCTGGTGGTCTGGCCGTTGGCCATGCTCGTGAGTTCCTGGAAGGATCACGACGGAGGGTTCCAGGGCGGAGCGGCCGGCCGGTAGGTGATGTGGATCCGGTCCGGGTCGATCCCCGAATCCAATAGCGCGACCACCTGCCGCAGGCTCCGGCGCAGCTTATGAAGCGCCGTGTAGGAGGAAACCAGGGCGAAAGGGGCGCCCTCCAGTTCCGGATAGGCCTGGAGGAAGGCGGCCAGAGCCGCCTCCACGGCGATCAGGCCCTGGTGGTAATTCCTTTCCAGAAGCTCCACGGAGGCCAGGTTGCTCAAAAGGCCGAAGCGCAGAGTCACGTCTTCCACCTCCAGCGACAGGCCCTCAAGCAGAAGGCGGCGGGCCTTCCCGGTGGCTCCGTGGTGCAGGTGGATGTGGGCGGCGTCCCGGCAGAGCTGGGCCTGGAGCCGGGTCAGGCCGTGGGCGCGGGCGTGGTCCAGGGCTCGCTGGAGGTAATGGAACGCCGGGATGAAGTGCCTCCGAGCGCAGGCCCGGTAGGCTTGGGTGGCCCAGAGCAGGGTCTGCTCCCGCGCCCTTTCTCGTGTCTCATGGTCCATCATTTGCTTGCCTCGCGGTCCTATTACGATATAGTGGCCTGTGGAAAGACACGCCGCCTTGACCTCCCCTGGGAATGGAAAGCATGCATCCTGTGCACCCGCCACGATCCAACGAAGAGGTTCTTCGACTCGTGGGCGACATCCCGCCCTTTCCCCGGGTGGTGGACCGCCTTGTGGAGCGCGTCAAGGATCCCCACGCCACCATGACCGAACTGGCGGAGATCATCTCCGTGGATCCGGCCCTGAGCGCCTATGTGCTCCGGATGGCCAACTCGCCCCTGTACCGGCGGGGTTACGCCGCCGCCGTGACCCTCACCGTTTCCCGGGCCTTGCATATCTTGGGGCGACGGGCCCTGGAGTCGGTGGTTTTGAGCTATGCGCTCAAGAGCCTGCTTCGCCCGTCGTCCCTGGTGGAAAGCCTCCTGTGGGAACACTGTGTGGCGGTGGCCGTGGCCGCTTCGGAGATCATCCGTCGGGTCCATTCCAAGCAGATGGAAACCGCCTACGTCTGCGGCCTGCTGCACGATGTGGGCAAGGTGATTCTCAACGCCCGGTTTCCCGACCCCATGCGGGCCATCATCCAAGATCAGTATAACGACAACTGGGAGCCGGGCAACCAGCCGTCGGTGGTCTTGGAAAAGGATCGTATGGGCGTGGATCACTGCCAGGTGGGGGCGGTGGCCTTGGATGTGTGGCAGTGCGGCGAGGAGGCGGTCCTGTCGTGCGCCTACCACCACAGGCCCCGGGATGCGGCCCGCCGATCCATCCTGCCCACCGTGGTGCGCATGGCGGACCTGGTGGCCCAGAAGCTGGAATACGGTCCCGTGCGGCGACCGGAGCTGGATCTGTCGGCGGTCCAGCGGGCCATCAAGGCGGCAGACAAAGACTTCACGGCCCTTCTTGAAGGCGTGCAGGCCAGAGTCCAGGAGGTCCTCCAGCTGTTCGGCGACCCGTGAGATCCACACAAAAAAATCGCCCGACCCTAGCGGGCCGGGCGATTTTCGCGTTCTTTGGAGCGGGAGACGGGCTTCGAACCCGCGACCCTCAGCTTGGAAGGCTGATGCTCTAGCCAGCTGAGCTACTCCCGCTTGAACGGACGTTATCTAACACGCTCCGCCTTCCTTTTCAACGGAAATTTTGCCTTGCCTTTTGGGAGGGAACGTGGGATTTGACATTGTGAAACATCGTTTTATTCGGCCTGTGGTCCCCGCCCTTTCGCGTTCGGATCCCCAACCGGTGAGGAGGAAGCATGGAAAAGCATTACGAGGAATCCATCGCCAAGGTGAACATGTTGGAGGTGTTCAAGGCGCGTCGGATCGTGGAGCGGGTCCTGACCCGGACGCATCTCACCGCGTATCGGCGTCTGTCGGAGGAATTGGGCGCGGAGGTGTACGTCAAGCACGAAAACCACCTGCCCACCAATTCCTTCAAGGTGCGGGGGGCGGTGAACTTCATGGCCCAGGTGCCCCCTCAGGTGGTGCGTAACGGCATCGTGGTGGCCACCAAGGGTAACCACGGGCTGGCGGTGGCCTGGGCGGCTCAGGAAAGAGGAATCTTTTGCAATGTGGTGGTTCCGGAAAACAACAACCCGGAACTCAACGCCAACATCCTGGCCACCGGAGCCCAGCTCATCGAGCAGGGAAGCGACTTCTATGAAGCCCAGGACTACTGCGAGGAGCTGGCGGAAAACGCCGGCTACTACTACCTGCGCCAGGGCAACGAGCCACTGCTGATCACCGGCATTGCCACCCTGGGCCTGGAGATCTTCGAAGAGCTTCCCGACGTGGAGGCGATTCTCATGCCCATCGGCGGTGGAACGGGCTGCGCGGCGCTGGCCACGGTGATCCAAGGGATCCATCCCCAGGTGGAGTTGATCGGGGTGCAGGCGGCCAACATGCCGTCCTTCTACGAATCGTGGCGCCAGGGAAAGAAGGTGGTGGTGCCGGCGGCGGAGACGGTGGCCGACGGCCTGGCGGCTCGGTCCGCCTTCGAAGTCCCCTGGGCCATCCTCAAGGATTGCATCAGCGACGTGGTACTGCTTTCTGAAGAGGAACTCCTGGAAGGGGTGCGGCTGGCCGTGCGCTATACCCAGAACCTGGCCGAAGTGGCGGGAGCGGCTTCCCTGGCGGCCGCCTTCAAGATCCGCGACCGCCTGCGGGGAAAGAAGGTGGTGGCGGTCATGACGGGCGGAAACATCAGGGCGGAGCGCCTTCGCGATCTTTTGTGAGCGGCCCGTCCTCGGCGTTCCCGTAGGCTCTCGGCCGCGCCCACCGGCGCTTTCTGCTTGCCGGATGACGGATCGCGGCTCCCGGACTGCGGGATCTCACGCGGCCGACCGGCATTCCAACACCACCCGATCGGCTCCGTCCTTTTCCTTCAAATAGACGTTCACCTGTTCGTCCGGAAGGGTTTCCAGTTCCAGACCCACGAAGTGGGCGCAGATGGGCAATTCCCGGTGCCCCCGGTCCACCAGGGTCGCCACGCGCACCCTTCGGGGCCGGCCGTAGTCCATGAGGGCGTCCAGGGCGGCGCGGATGGTCCGACCCGTGAAAAGAACATCGTCCACGAGCACCACGTCCTTGTCGTCCAAGGAGCCGGGGAGCCGGGTGGCCCGGACCACCGGCTGGGTGTGAAGCCGGGACCAGTCGTCCCGGTAGAGGTTGATATCCAGGGTGCCGATGGGGACTTTGCGGCCGTGTTCCGTGTCCAGGATCTGGCCGAGCCGATGCGCCAAATAGACGCCTCCCGTGTGGATACCCACCAGCACCAGGCCTTCGGGGTCGTCCAGGTCGGCGACGATCTGCCGGGCCATCTGGCGCAGGGCCTCTTCCATCTCCGTATGTTCCATGACGATCCGTTCTCGAAACTGTCGTCCCATGATGTCTTCACTCTCTCGCGGGGCGCACCGAAAATGAAAAGGGCACCTCTCGGCACCCTCTGTCCGGAAGGCCTTTCGGCTCTTCTCCCAATACTCTCTTACACTAGGAAAGTGGGATCCGCTTGTCAACCGCCGTGCTGCCGGCTTGGCCGGGCCGCTTGAGGGGCGGGTTCGGAACCCGCCCCACCAAGGCTGTCTGAGAATTCTAAAAGCAGCACAGGGCCGGTGAAATTTCAACTGGTCAGAAAGCCACAAAAGGCCGAGAGGCCATTGTCAGACAGCCTTCTCGGCAGATGTTCCCGGCCATCGGTCCATGGTCTTGGGATCTCCGTTCCCTTGGCTTGACCCCGCCGGTCACCCTCTGCTATCAGGGAAACCCGTTGAAGCCCGCTTTCGGACCATGGATGATGCATGACGGAGCGCGGCGGTTGGGATGGATGTTCAAACCTTTGGGGAGGATGCGCGTTGGGAGCCAAGAAGATCAAGGTCAAGAAGAAGCCCACGGAAAAGGCCGATGAAATCCTCGGCTTTTCGGATCGCCTGCTGGAATGGGGCCGGGACAACATGGCCTATCTGGCCGGAGCCGTCGGGGGGATCGTCCTGGTGGTGCTCATTGTCTGGGGCGTGGGGCTCTACAATCAATCCAAGGAGCGCAGCGCCGCTCGGGAATACGCCCGGATCACGGCGCAGGAGCCGGTGGATCCCGCCAACGAAGAAGCCTTGAAGGCCAGGCTGGACGCCTTCAAGGGCTTTTTGGAAAAGCACGAGGGAACGGGGGCCGCGGTTCTGGCCGCGGTGGACCTGGGGCGCCTGCTCCAGGAGGCCGGCCGCTATGAGGAGGCGCTCCAGTGGTATGATCGGGCCGCCCAGGACCTTCCGGAGGGCTCGGCCCTGGATCTGACGGTGGACTACGGTCGGGCGCTCGCCCTGGAGGCCATGGAGCGGACCGACGAGGCGTTGGCCGCCTGGGGCGCCCTGGCGCAAAAGGCCGATGACGGCCTGAAGAGAGAATGCCTGTGGCACCAGGCCCGCCTGGCCGCTCGGAAGGGCGACAAGAAAGCCGCCCAGGGCTACTACGACCTGGCGCTCCAGGCCCAGGGGGCCTATCCCGGAAAGAGCTTGCTGGAGGCGGAAAAAAACGCTTTGTAGGGCCTCCGCACCGCCGTGCGCCGAGGCGGCTTCCGGAAACGGTCGATTCGGTGGGCCAGCAGCGGCCTGAGCCGGAGAGGTCCCATGGATTGTCCCTTCGGGCTTTTCCGAAAACGCCCAGGTTCTTCACTTATTGTGCGAACGGAAGGTTGGGGTATCAGGCGCGCCCGCGCTACGGGCCTTGCCATGCGGGAGTAGGGCCGGGTTCCGAACCCACCTCTGTCAGGGCTCCCGAAGAGCCACAGGGCACATTGGAATTGCAACCAGTTGGAAATCTCCCGATGGCTGGAAGGCCATTGTCGGACAGGCCCCTTCGCTTCCGGGCGGCGACCGCCATCTTTGTCCTTGACAGCTTCCGGGCGCATTGGCTAATGAACGGGGACACGAAACGGCAACCATTGCGACACACGGAGACGACGAAACGGTCATGGACAATCGGTTCTTTCGCTTTCGCTTTTTCGGTTTTTTGGGCGGCTTCTTTTTTAGGAAGTCCGCCCATGGCCGGGAAAGGTAGGCGAAGAGGACCTTAACCGGGAAAAAAGCAGCCATGGGTGGACGGAAGCAGAACCCATGGCTGTTTTTGTATGATGGGCCGTGGGTTCCCAGGAACCCCGGCCTTTTTTGTTGGAAGTTGGAAGGTTGGTGCAGGGGAAACCCCTTGGGGAAAGGAGAAGAGAAGCCATGATTCACGACATCGAATACGAAACCATGCCTCGCGAAGCCTTGGAAGCCATCCAGCTCAGGCGGTTGCAGACCACGCTGCAGCGGGTCTATGCCACGGTGCCGTTCTACCGGAAGCGCTTCGACGACGCCGGCTTCAATCCGGCGGACATGAAGACTCTGGACGATCTCAGACGGGTGCCCTTCACCACCAAGCAGGACCTTCGGGACAACTACCCGTTCGGACTTTTCGCCGTGCCCATGGACAACGTGGTGCGCATCCACGCCTCGTCGGGCACCACGGGAAAGCCCACCGTGGTGGGCTACACGGCCCGGGACGTGACCACCTGGTCGGAGCTGATGGCCCGGTCCCTTTCGGCCGCCGGGGCCACGCGCGGAGACATCATCCACAACGCCTACGGGTACGGTCTGTTCACGGGCGGCCTGGGCGTCCACTACGGGGCGGAACGCCTGGGGGCGTCGGTCATTCCCATCTCGGGCGGCAACACCAAGCGCCAGATCATGATCATGAAAGATTTCGGTGCCACCATCCTCACCTGCACCCCGTCCTACGCGCTGCATCTGGCGGAAGTCGCCGAAGAGGTGGGCGTGGACTTCAAGGACTTGAAGTTCAAGGCGGGTATCTTCGGGGCCGAGCCCTGGTCGGAAAAGATGCGCCAAGAGATCGAAAAGAAGCTCAACCTGGACGCCTTGGACATCTATGGGCTGAGTGAAGTGATCGGGCCGGGTGTTGCCGTGGAATGCCTGGAAGCCAAGGCGGGCCTACACATCTTCGAAGACCATTTCATCCCGGAGATCATTGATCCGGAAACGGGTGAGGTGCTGCCTTACGGGGAGACGGGCGAGCTGGTCTTCACGTCCATCACCAAGGAGGCCTTCCCCGTGATCCGCTACCGCACCCGCGACATCACCAGTCTCAATCCCGCGCCCTGCATCTGCGGCCGGACCCACGTGCGCATGAACCGCGTGAGCGGCCGCACCGACGACATGCTCATCATCCGCGGCGTGAACGTCTTCCCGTCCCAGATCGAAAGCGTGCTCATGGAAATCGAAGGGGTCGAGCCCCACTACCAGTTGGTAGTGGACCGGGAAGGCACCCTGGACATGCTGACGGTCATGGTGGAGGTGGGTGAAAAGGCCTTTACGGACGAGATCAAGGGCCTGCAGCACCTGGAAAAGCTCATCGCCAAAAACATCAAGGAGTACCTGGGGGTTTCTGCTAAAGTGAAGCTGGTCGAGCCCAAGAGCATCGCCCGGAGCGAAGGCAAGGCCGTGCGGGTGATCGACAACCGTAAGCTCTAAGCACCGGCGCTTGGGACGGCCGCGGTGCGTTTTGGCAAGTTTCTGGAAACCCATCCAACACACAGACAAGGAAAGGAGGACCGAGCATGCGTGTGGAACAGATTTCGGTCTTTTTGGAGAACAAGGCGGGACGTCTGGCGGAAGTGACCCGGATCCTTTCGGAGGCCGGGGTGAACATCCGGGCCCTGTCTCTCGCCGATACGTCCGACTTCGGTATCCTGCGCCTGATCGTCAACGACAACGAAAAGGCCAAGCAGGCCCTCAAGGAGGGCGGTTTCACCGTGGGTAAGACCGACGTGGTGGCGGTGGAAGTGCAAGACCGGCCGGGCGGCCTGCATCGGATCCTGGATATCCTGCGCAAGGCGGGGATCAACGTGGAATACATGTACGCCTTTGTGCAGCAAAGCGGAGACAATGCGGTGATCATCTTCCGCTTCGACAACCTGGACGAGGCGGTTCGGGTGCTCACCGAAAACGGCGTGACGGTCATCAACGGGAGCAAGGTCTACACCATGTAACCGGTTCGGGCCGGAGACCGCCGCAGGGGCGGACGCCGGCCCTTCATTGGTTCACTCAGAACGGAAGGAGGTTGTGCCATGAAGCGTGCAAGCACGAAGGCGATCTGTTGGATGGCGGCCCTGGTGGTGGGGCTGGGGTTGTGGTGGAACGCCCCGGCGGTCTTTGCCGCCCAGGCCTACAAGATCGGCGGGATCTTTGCCGTGACCGGCCGCGCCTCCTTCCTGGGGGATCCGGAAAAGAAGAGCCTGGAGATGGCCGTGGATGAGATCAACGCCCGGGGCGGCATCGACGGACACCCGGTGGAGGCGGTGATCTACGACACGGAAGGAGACCCCACCAAGACGGTGCTGGCCGTCAACAAACTCATCAGCAAGGACAAGGTGCTGGCCATCATCGGTCCCAGCCGCACGCCCACCACGCTGGCGGTGGTGCCCATCGTGGAGCGGCTGCAGGTTCCGCTCATCAGCTGCGCGGCGGGAATCCAGATCGTGGAGCCGGTCAAGCCCTATGTGTTCAAGACGGCTCAAAGCGACGTGCTGGCTGTGGCCGCCATCTACCGGCACATGGAAAAGCAAGGGATCAAGAAGGTGGGAATCCTGGCGGTCACTAACGCCTTCGGGGTGAGCGGCCGGGATCAGCTGCTCAAGCAGGCCGACGAGCACGGGATCCAGGTGGTGAGTGAACAGGCCTTCGGGGCTTCCGATACGGACATGACGGCCCAGCTCACCAAGATCCGCAAGGAAGAGCCCGACGCGATCATCTGTTGGGGCACCAACCCGGGACCGGCCGTGGTGGCCAAGAACATGCGCCAACTGGGCATGACCATCCCGCTCTACCAGAGCCACGGCGTGGCCTCGCCCAAGTTCATCGAGCTGGCGGGTGAGGCGGCCGAAGGGGTGCGCCTTCCCACCGGTAAGATCCTGGTGGCGGATCTGCTGCCCGAAAGCGATCCCCAAAAGCCCGTGCTGCTGCGCTACATCGCGGACTTCAACAAGCGCTACGGAGGCGGGGTTTCCGGATTCGGAGGCTATGCCTACGACGCCATGCATCTTCTGGCCAAGGCCATGGAAGGAACGGGCGGCGACAAGGCCAAGATCCGGGACAACCTGGAAAAGATCTCCGGCCATGTGGGCATCAGTGGCACCTTCACCTTCTCCGACAAGGACCACAACGGCCTGGGCCAAGACGCCTTCGTGATGGTGGAGATCCGAAACGGCACCTGGAAGCTTCTAAAATAGCGGACGGGCCATGAGCGAAATCGTCCAATACCTCATGAGCGGACTCACCGCCGGGGCGATCTATGCCGTGATCGCCCTGGGCTACACCCTGCTCTACAACGCCACGGAACTGGTGAACTTCGCCCAGGGCGAGTTCGTCATGCTGGGATCCCTGGGGCTCTTCACCTTCCTGTCCGTCCTGGGCTGGCCTCTGTGGGCGGCCTTTCCCGCCGTGACGCTGGTGGTGGGGCTGCTGGGTGTGGTGCTGGAGCGCTTGGCCATCCGGCCGGTCAAAAAACCTGAGCCCATCACGCTCATCATCATCACGGTGGGGGCGAGTATCTTCCTGCGCGGTCTGGCCATGCTCTTGTGGGGAAAGGATCCCCACAGCGTGCCCGGGTTCGCTGCGGCGGCTCCCATCCGAGTGCTGGGCGCCGCCATCATGCCCCAGAGCCTGTGGATTCTGGCCGTGGTGGGGCTGCTCATGGGCGGCCTTCACCTTTTCAGCAAGCACACCCTCACGGGCAAGGCCATGGAGGCCTGCGCCATCCACCGCAGCGGGGCCTGGATCCTGGGGATTCCCAGCGACCGCATGGCGCAGCTGGCCTTTGCCATGAGCGCCGCGCTGGGCGGTATCGGCGGGATCATCATCTCACCCATCACCATGGCCGGCTACGACATGGGAACCATGTTGGGCCTCAAGGGCTTTTGCGCCGCCATGCTGGGCGGGTTGGGAAGTCACTGGGGAGCCGTCGTGGGTGGACTGCTTCTGGGCGTGCTGGAGTCCCTGGGGGTGGGCTTCTTCTCATCCGGGATCAAGGACGCCATCGCCTTCCTGCTCCTGCTGGCCATCCTCATGGCTCGCCCTTCGGGGCTCCTGGGGCCAAAGGCGGTGACACGCTTTTGACGCAGTCATCACCCACCGCGTGTTACGGCGCTGCGGGTAAGAAAGAGTCGAGCCAGACAGAGGGAGGATCTGTGACCGGAAAAAGGAGGCTTTGGGCCACCACGGCCTTTGCCGGTGCCATCGCCGTGGCATCCATGGCCGTTTCCAACGCCTATCACCAGCAGCTGCTCACCGTCATCGGGATCCACACCCTGCTGGCCCTGGGCCTCAACATGCTCATGGGCTATGCGGGGCAGATCTCCCTGGGCCATGCGGCCTTCTACGGCCTGGGGGCCTACGGAACCGGCATCCTCACCACCCACTACGGCTGGTCGCCCTGGGCGGCCTTTCCCCTGGTGCTCGTGGCGGCCGGCGCGGTCGCTTACGTGATCGGCCGTCCCACCCTGAAGCTGTCGGGCTACTACCTGGCCATGGGCACTCTGGGTCTGGGCATCATCGGCCATGTGATCTTCCGGGAGTGGGATTCCATGACCGGCGGGGCGTCCGGTATGGTGGGAATCCCGCCGCTGCAGGTGGGTGGCACGGTGTTGAGCCTGGGGCGAAGCGGTATGATCCTGGTGTGGGTCGTGGTGCTGATGGCCTTCTTTTTCTGCGACCGTCTGGTGGACTCGCGCATCGGCCGGGCGCTTAGGGCCCTGGGCGACAGCCAGGGAGCGGCCGCGGCCTGCGGCGTGGATACGGGCCGACTGAAGGCCGTGATCTTTTCGTTCAGCGCGGTCCTGACCGCCCTGGCCGGCTTTCTCTACGCGCACCTGGTGGGGTTCATCAGTCCCAGCTCCTTCGACTTTCTCATGTCCATCCGCATGGTGACCATGGTGGTCATCGGCGGTATGGCGAGCATCTACGGATCGCTCTTCGGAGCCTCCGTGATCACCCTGCTGCCCGAATGGCTCCACGTCTTTTCGGACTACGAAATGATGGTCTACGGCCTGGTGCTCATGCTGGTCATGATCTTTCTGCCCCAGGGCCTCACCCGGGGCGTGCTGGACGCGCTGGAAGGTGTCAAGAGTGAGTCGTAAGGCGCAAGGGGCCGAAGCAGGGCGACGCACGCGTCGTGAACCACGACGTACGGATCACGGATCGCGCATGGCGGACCGAACGATTCTTCACATTGACGGAGTCTCCAAGGCCTTCGGCGGCGTGCAGGCCCTCTACCGGGTGGGGTTTCGCGTGGCCAAGGGGCATATCCAGGCGGTGATCGGTCCCAACGGAGCGGGAAAGACCACGCTTTTCAACGTGATCACGGGGGCCACCTGCCCGGACGAAGGCCGGATCGTTCTGGAAGGAATGGAAATCCAGGGGCGGCCCATGCACGAGCTGGTGGCCCGAGGGATCGCGCGCACCTTCCAGAACGTGGAGCTCTTCGCCAGCCTGACGGTCTTGGAAAATGTGCTGGTGGGCCGGCATGTGCGCACCCGCTGCGGCCTGGTGGGGGCCATGGTGCGCTGGCCGTGGGTGGAGCGCGAGGAACGGGGGGCCCGGGACGCCGCCATGGAACTTCTTGGCTTTGTGGGCCTGGAAGAGGTCGCCCACAAGATGAGCGGCGATCTTCCTTTCGGCTGGCAGCGCCTGGTGGAGATCGCCCGGGCGCTGGCCTCGGATCCGCGCCTGCTCCTTTTGGACGAGCCGGCGGCGGGCCTCAACGCCGTGGAAACGGCAGCCTTGGCCGATCTCATCCAAAAGATCCGATCCCGCGGCATCACTGTGGTGCTGGTGGAACACGACATGAATCTCACCATGGACATCTCCGACCGGATCGTGGTGCTGGACCGGGGGCGGAAGCTGGCCGAAGGCACGCCCCGGGAGATCCAGGCGGACGAGGCGGTGATGGAGGCCTATTTGGGGAGGAAGGGGTGAGGAAGTGAGCGCCCATGCTCGGGTGTTCTGGAACCTTGTGCCTTGGGGCGTTTCCCTTTCCCCTGGAACCTGTTTGATTTGACGGACGGATCCATGCTCACGATTCGCAATCTGCGGGGCGGCTATGGGCGCATCGAGGTGCTGCATGGGGTGAGCCTTTCGGTGCGCCGGGGCGAGGTGGTGGCCCTGGTGGGGGCCAACGGCGCGGGCAAAAGCACGCTGCTCAAGGCCGTGAGCGGCCTGCTGCCGCAATGGACGGGGGAGGTTCTCTTCGACGGCCGTCCCCTTCAGGGGAAAAAACCGCCGGAGATCGTGGCGCTGGGCGTGGGGTTGGTGCCCGAAGGGCGATGGATCTTTCCGCCCATGAGCGTGGTGGACAACCTGCGCTTGGGGGCCTACCTGCGTCTGCGCCGCGGCGATCATAAGGGCGTGGAAGAAGAACTTGAAAGGGTGTACGAACTCTTTCCCATTTTGGCGGAACGGCGCCGTCAGCCCGCGGGGATCCTGTCCGGGGGAGAGCAGCAGATGTTGGCCATGGGCCGGGCCCTCATGACGCGGCCCCGGATGCTCCTTCTGGATGAGCCCACCACGGGGCTGGCGCCGCTTCTGGTGGAAAAGATCTTCCAGATCATCGCCAGGCTTCGAGACGAAAGCCTGACGTTCTTGCTGGTGGAACAAAACGCCCAGGGCGCCCTGGCGCTGGCCGACCGCGGTTACGTCCTGGAGACGGGCCGCATGGTGCTCCAGGGGCGGGCCCGGGAGCTGTTGGAAGACCAGGAAGTGAAGCGCGCCTACCTGGGCCGGGATTACAAGGAATTCGTGGAAGGGAGGGTCTGAGGATGGTGGGTGCCGGCAACGGCGAGTATCTGGATCCGGCGGATCGGCGGCAGATGCAGCTGGAACAGGTGCAGGTGTCGTGCAACCGTGCTTTCAAGAATGTGCCCTTTTATCGCAACCGGTTCCTGGAAGCCGGGGTGTCGCCCCAGGACATCACGAGCCCGGAGGACCTGGCCAAACTGCCCTTCACCGAACGGCGCCACTTCAGTGAGCACTATCCCTACGGGCTCTTCGCCGTGCCGCTCCGGGACATCGTGCGGATCCACACGGCGCCGGGAACGGCGGGAAATCCCACCGTGAGCGGCTACACGGTGCGCGACCTGCGGCTCTGGCGCCAATTGGTGGCCCGGGCGCTTACGGCCGCCGGGGTCGGGGCGGACGACATCGTGCAGATCGTGCTCCATCCCGGCTTGGCCAACTGGGGCCGGGATTACAAGGACGGGGCGGAGGCCATCGAGGCGAGTGTCATACCGTTGAACGCTTTGCATCTGGCCAAGCAGATCATGGTGTTGCGCGACTACAAGAGCTCGGTGCTCATCACCACGCCCGGTTCCGCGGCCCAGATGGAAGAGGCGCTTTTCAGCGCCGGGATCAACCCCACGCAGCTGGCCCTGAAGACCCTGGTGCTGGTGGGCGAGCCGGTGGATCAAGCCCAGCGCCGCTTCCTGGAAGATCGGCTCCACGTGACCACCTGGATTCATTACGGGCTGAGCGAGATCCCGGGGCCGGCCGTGGCCTTTGAGTGCCCAGAACACAGGGGGCTGCACCTGGCGGAAGACCACTTCCTGGCGGAGGTGCTGGACCCCGCCTCCCGGCAGCCCGTGCAGGCCGGGGATCCCGGTGAGCTGGTCCTGACCAGCCTCACCACCCAGGCCTTCCCGCTCATCCGTTTCCGCACCGGAGATCGGGTGCGGGTGGTGCCCGATCCGTGCCCGTGCGGCAGGACCTTGACCCGGCTGGAATGGCTCCCCGGAAGAATGGACGATCTGATGGTGCTCCAGGGAGTGAAGATCGATAAGGACCAGGTGGTCTTGCGCGTTCGGCAAACCCTGGGCACTGAAGCCGCCGTCCTTCGGGTCGGGTTGGAAGAAAGGGGGAGTTACAAGGGCCTGGAGGTCCGGCTGGGCGTGGATGAGCGGCTCTTTTCCGACGAGATCAAGGAGCTGGAACGGATCGTACGAAGGCTCGCCTTCGAGCTCCGCCAGGAATTCGGCGTGCCCGCCGAGGTGCGCCTGCTGGAGGCGTCGGGTATGCGGGACGAGGCGTGAAGGGCGGTTCGGTGTCTTCCGAGTCGCTGCAGTCAAAGAGAACGGAGGAGCCCATATGGATATTCTGGTTGTGGGAGCCGGGGCCATCGGCGGCTACTACGGCGGGCGGTTGGCTCAGGGCGGTGCGCGCGTTTCGGTGGTGGCTCGAAGCGACTATGAGGCGGTGGTCCAAGACGGTATCGCGGTGGAAAGCCCGGCGGGGGATTTCGTCTTTCGGCCGCACCGGGTGTTCCGATCGGCTTCGGAAGTAGGGGCGCCGGTGGACGTGGTCCTGGTGGGCCTCAAGGTGCTTCCCCAGATTCCCGTGGTGGATCTCATCCGGCCGGCGGTGGGGCCGTCCACGGCCATCCTGCTCATTCAAAACGGGGTGGGCATCGAGCGGCCCGTGGCGGAGGCCTTTCCCCACAACGAAATCATCAGTGCCCTGGCCTTCATCTGTGTGAGTCGGTCCGGCCCGGGCCGTGTCTGCCACCAGGACTACGGCCGCATCGTGATCGGGCGCTATCCCCAAGGAACGTCCAGGACGGCCGAAGCCCTGGCGGATCTTTTGCAAAAGGCGGGCGTGCCCTGCCAGGTGAGCACCGATGTGGTCACGGACCGCTGGCAAAAGCTGGTGTGGAACGCCCCCTTCAACCCCATCTCGGTCCTTTCCGGCGGGGCCAGCACCCGGGAGATGCTGGAAAGCGAGGAGATGACCCGGCTGGTCCGTGCGGTCATGGAAGAGGTGTGCGCGGTGGCGTCGGCGGCGGGGCGGGCGCTTGCGGACGACGTGGTGGATCGCATGATCGCCGATACCCGCAAGATGACGCCCTACAAGACCAGCATGCTGCTGGACTACGAGGCGGGCCGGCCCATGGAGGTGGAGGCCATCCTGGGAAACGCCGTGCGCATGGCCCGGGACCTGGCCGTGCCCGTTCCCCACATGGAAACACTCTACGCGTTGCTCGGCGCCCTGGAGCAGCGCAATCCCCCCCGGGCTTCCCGTTCCTGACCCAGGCGCTTCTGGGCCGCGGGGCCCAAGCCCCGGGACGACGGTAGCGGAGCAGACCTGGGATGGGAACGGGGCGGCTCGTTTCTTCCGCGCGGAGGAAAACCCCGCCCACAAAAAAACCCCCGGTTTCGGGGGTTTTTTTGTTCGTGTGGCGGAAGTGCATGGGAATCGAACCCACCTGGGACGCCCCTCAGCGCCCCACACCGGATTTGAAGTCCGGGAGCCCCACCAGTGAGCTTGGCACTTCCACCGCCCCTTTTACACAAAGCATCCGGTCTTGGCAAGGGGCCGATGGCCTTTGCGGTCCTTTTGGGCCGGAACGTCCGTTTTCGGACGAACTCCTACCGGTGCCCCTTCTTTTTCTTAGGGGGCGTGACGCGGATGAGCTCATAGGCGCGGCGGCCCAGGCCCACCGTTTCCGCGTAGTCCAGCTGATGTTCCCAGTCGATCTTCGGGTAGACGGCCCGGAACTTGTCCTGGGGCGCGGGATCCCGATCGCTGAGCTGGGAGTGGGGGAGCACCGGCTGGGCGTTCACCAGGTCCACGGAGGCCTGGTCGATGGCCACCGGGTCGGCCGAAGCCAGGATCCCCACGTCGCCCACGATGGGAGCGTCCGCCGACGGGTGGCAGTCGCAGGCGGGTGAGATCTGGGTGAGGACATTGATGAAAAAGGACCGCTCTTCTTTGCCGTGAAGGGCCCCGGCGGTGTATTCCACCATGCGCTCCAGAAAGCGGGGGATGTCCTTGTCCCAGTTGATGTCGATGGCCCCTTCCGGGCAGGCGTGGATGCAGGAAGCGCAGCCCACGCACTTTTCCGGGTCGATCCGGGCCACCTTCTTGACCGAATCCTTGGGGCGGGCCATGGAAGCGTCCCGATCCACCAGGGCGATGGCGTGGTGGGCGCACTGCTTGACGCATGAGCCGCAGGCCACGCATTTCTTGGGCTTGATCTTGGGTTCCACCCCCGAGTGCTGTTGAAGCTTGCCGCGGCGCGAGGCACCGCCCATGCCCACGTTCTTGATGGCCCCACCGAACCCGGCCGCTTCGTGCAGCTTGAAATGGGCCACGGAGACCAGGGCGTCCGCTCGGGCGATGGCCGACCCGATATAGGTCTCTTCGCAGTGACGGCGACAAACCGGAACTCCCACCTCATCCCGGCCGTTCAGGCCGTCGGCGATCACGATGGGGGCTCCTGTCACTTCCAGGCCGAAGCCGTGCCGGAGGGCCGTGAGGGTGTGGTCCACGGCGTTTCCTCGGGCGCCCACGTAGAGGGTGCTGGCGTCGGTGAGGAAGGGCTTGCCGCCGGCCGCCTTCACGGCGTCCACCACGGGGCGCACCAGGATGGGCCGCACGAAGGCGGTGTTTCCCCGCTCGCCGAAGTGGATCTTGACCGCCGTGAGTCCTCCCCGGGGGATGCGTTTGGCCAGGCCCGCCTCCTGGAGGAGCAGGCCGATCTTATCCAGCAGGTTGCATTCGTCGTTGGCACGAAGATCGATGAAATAGACGGCGCTTCGAGACATGGGTGTTCTTCTCCTTTCCTCTCTACCACGAAAGCAGCACGGCCAGGATGCCGGTGAGAAAGACCCCGTCGAAGGTGCCCGCTCCACCGATGGACGCCACCGGGGCATGGAGTTCCTTGATCCGGTCCAGGTTGAGGATGTCGGCTCCGATGAGGGTCCCCAGGGTGCCGGCCACGTAGGCCGTGGGCGGCGCCCAGTGGGGATTGATCACCAAAGCCACCAGAGCGGCCACCAGGGGCGGGATGAACATGGGCGTGGCGATGCCCAGGCCCGGCACGGGCCGGGCGATGCGATGGACCACGTAGGTGACCACGGCCACGGCCAGAAGCATCCGCACGGGATGGGGGGCGTGGGCCAGGAGATAAAGGGAGATGCAGGTGGGGATCACGGCACCTCCCACATTGACGGCGATCACCATCTCCCGCGGACGGCGCCATCGGGGCACTCGGTAGCGCAGGCCGAAAAAGGAGACCATCTCCAGCACTTCGGGCTCCTCCTGGAGCTGGACGCGTTTCACGGGGATGTTCACCATGCTTCCCACGATGCACAAAAAGAGCAGACTGAAAAGCTGGTCGGGAGGAATTCCCAACTTGGCGAAGGCCACGGCGAAGAGGCCGAACTTGACCAGCCCGAAAAGGAAAAAAAGGAGGAAGCCGAAAAGGAAGACGAAAAGGATGAGAAACGGTGGGAAAAACATGGTTTCCTCCCTGTTCGTGAGATGGTGCAATCTACCCGTGCCCCATTTCCCGCAGCGCAGCCTTCCAGGGCTGTGCGACGAAAAAAGCGCTCGTCCCTCAAATAGGGGCGACCCTTCGAGGGTCGCCCCACGAGCGCAAAGCCGGTTCACTCGCCGGCCGGCAGGACGCATGGTCCCGGCCGTCTCCAGCCGGCCCGGTCCGCACGGAAAGGAACCCACTTGTTCGTGTGGGGAGAGCCCCCTTGGTCTTCGCACCTCACCCCATGACCCGGCGCACGTCCGGGTCCACAGTGTCCGCGAAGGCCCGGAAGTTTTCCCGAAAGAGCCCCTTGAGATGCTCCGCCTGCCGGCGGTAGGCCTCCGGGTCCCGCCAGGTCTGTTGGGGGCGGAGGATCTTTTCGGGCACGTCCGGACAGGCGGTGGGGATGTGCAGGCCGAAGTGAGGTTCCCGCTCCATGGGGACCTCGTCCAGGACGCCGTTCAGTGCCGCGTGCACCATGGCGCGGGTGTGGCGGATGTGGATGCGCTGTCCCACCCCGTAGCCACCGCCGGACCAGCCCGTGTTGATGAGCCAGCAGCGGGCCTGGTGCTTTTGCATGCGTTCTCCCAGCATACGGGCGTAGACGGCGGGCGGCAGGGCCATGAAGGGCGCTCCGAAGCAGGTGCTGAAGGTGGCCTGGGGTTCGGTGATCCCGGCCTCGGTCCCCGCCACCTTGGCCGTGTAGCCGGAAAGGAAGTGGTACATGGCCTCCTGGGGGCTCAGCCGGGAGATGGGCGGCAGCACTCCGAAGGCGTCGCAGGTGAGCATGACGATGTCCCGGGGATGGGGGGCCGTGCCCGTACGGGAGGCGTTTTCGATGAAGTGGATCGGATAGGCGGCCCGGGTGTTTTCCGTCAGGGAATCGTCGTCCAGGTCCACCAGGCGGGTGCGGGCGTCGATGGCCACGTTCTCCAGCACCGTGCCGAACCGGCGGGTGCAGGCGTAGATCTGGGGTTCGGCTTCCGGCGAAAGGCGGATTACCTTGGCATAGCAGCCGCCTTCGAAGTTGAAGATCCCGTGGTCGCTCCAGCCGTGTTCGTCGTCTCCCACCAGAATGCGTTCCGGATCCGCGGAAAGGCTCGTCTTTCCCGTCCCGGACAGGCCGAAGAAGATGGCGACCTGTCCGTCGGGTCCCACGTTGGCCGAGCAGTGCATGGGAAAGACGCCCCGCTGGGGCAGGAGGTAGTTCATCACGGTAAAGATGGATTTTTTGATCTCGCCGCCGTAGCCCGTCCCGCCGATGAGGACGAGCTTTTTTCCGAAGTGGATCAGGACGACGGCTTCCGATCGGGTGTGGTCACCGGCCGGGTCGGCTCGGAAGCGGGGAGCGGCGATCACGGTGTATTCCGGTTCAAAGGCGGCGTATTCGTCCGGGCTTTGCATCCGAATGAACATGTTGCGGGCGAAGAGGCTCTGCCAGGCCATTTCGGTGACGACCCGGATGGGAACCCGATAGGCGGGGTCGGCTCCGGCGTAGCAGTCCTGGACGTAGATCTCCCGGCCCTGCAGGTAGGCCAGCAGGCGGGCGTGGATCCGGTCGAAGTCGGCTGGCTCGAAGGGGCGGTTCACCTCGCCCCACCAGATCTTGTCCTCGCTGGACGGCTCACGGACCAGGAACTTGTCGTTGGGGGCCCGGCCGGTGAAGCTGCCCGTTCTCACCACCAGGGGGCCGCGGTGGGCCAGCAGG
The DNA here is from genome assembly GCF_900176285.1 of Desulfacinum hydrothermale DSM 13146. Classification (GTDB taxonomy): domain Bacteria; phylum Desulfobacterota; class Syntrophobacteria; order Syntrophobacterales; family DSM-9756; genus Desulfacinum; species Desulfacinum hydrothermale. The sequence goes on from NZ_FWXF01000001.1 coordinate 335,578, forward strand.
CCTTCCTGCCGGCGGATGGCCTGTTCATAGATCTGGGGGGTCGAAGGGTTGTGGAAGATGCGGGTGTAGTTGACGATGCCCTGTTGTTCCACGGGAACCTTGGGGCTGTTGTTGATTGTTTCGCATGTTTCCACGGTGCTGTCCTCCATCGGTGTCTCTGTGAACTCCTTGTTATGGTCCGTTGTGGATTGTTACCTGGTGTGCCTTCCTAATCCGGATCGGGAAACAAATCTTGTACCGCATCCAGCAGGGTCGTGTAAACGGGCACACGGGCGGCCTCGGCCCGGCTGAGCACCTCGGGGCTTCCGGTACCGTTTCTGTGCAGCAGCACAGGCCGGCACCCGGCGTTTCGAGCCGCCTCCAGGTCCGATTCCTTGTCGCCCACGAAGCAGGTCTTTGAAAGATCCATGGGGTAGAGACGGGCGGCGGCCCGGAGCATGCCGGGAGCCGGTTTGCGGCAGGAACAGCCCTCGTCCGGCCGGTGCGGGCAGAAGAAGGCGGCGGCCAGGTGGGCGCCGCTTCGGCGGATTTGGGCCGCTATGTTTTGATGAAGGTGGAAAAAGGCGTCGTAGGTCATGATGCCGCGGTTCAGGGCCGACTGGTTGCTCACGAGGACCACGTCCACCCGGCGCCGGGAAAGGAAACGCAGGGCCTCCAGGGCGTCCGGATAGAAGTGGAATTCATCCCAGCTCTTGATGTAGTGCGGGCTGTCTCGATTCAGCACCCCGTCCCGGTCCAGGAAGACGAACCGGGATCCGGTCGGTTCCACACGGTGGATCCAGGCGATCATGGGCGGCTCCGTTCCCTTAGGGGAGATGGCCTTCCAGGTGCATCTCTCGCCTTGACAGCGCGTGGGGTTGCGGAAAAAATCAGCAGGCGCGGCCGTGCGAGCGCATTTCAAACGATGTGGTTTCTATCTGGTAACAGGAAAAGGCGGGCATGGCAACTTCCATCCAAAAATTGGCCGAGACCCTGGAATACCGGTTTCGGAACCCGTCGCTGCTTCGACAGGCCCTGGTGCACCGGTCCTTTGCCCACGAAAACCCGCAGGCCGTTTCGGGCGACAATGAACGACTGGAATTCCTGGGCGATGCGGTCTTGAGCGTCACCATGGCACACCTGCTGGTGGAACGGTTCCCGGATCTGAACGAGGGGGATCTGTCCCGGCTGCGGGCATCTCTGGTCAACGAGCGGCGTCTTGCCCAGGTGGGGCGGGCCATGGGCCTGGGCGACCTGCTTCGTTTGGGAAAGGGCGAAGAACAGTCGGGCGGGCGCCGCAAGCCGTCACTCATCGCCGACGCGGTGGAGGCGGTGCTGGGGGCGCTCTATCTGGACGGCGGCCTGGAGGCGGCTTTCCGCGTGGTGCGAAAGTTCCTGGGGCCCTTTCTGGAAGAGGAGGCGGAGGCCAGCGATCCCCTCCGTAAACTGGATAAAGACTTCAAGACGCGGCTGCAGGAAATCACCCAGGCGCGCTTTCGCAGGGCGCCGGCCTACGCCGTGGAGGGCGAGGAAGGCCCGGACCACGACAAGATCTTTCACGTGGCGGTCACCCTGGACGAGCAGGTTCTGGCCCGCGGATCGGGAAGGAGCAAGAAGGCGGCCGAACAAGATGCGGCCCGTAAGGCCCTGGATGCGCTGGAAGATTCTTAAGAGAGCCCGGTGGGACGGGACCGACGTCTGCCCTCGGCCGGTGCTTCGTGGCCGGTAAGACCATGGAAGCAGGGGATGGATGGCCGTTGCGGGAAATGAACAGGCAGGGCGGCGTTAAGCGGCCGGTTGGGCCTTCAGTTTTGCCACGTCCCGTTCCAATGCGCCCAGGCGCTTTTCCAGCTTTTCGTGTTCGTCCCGACGCACAATCGCTTCGTAAAGTCGGTCCATGCGGCTGTTGATTTTATCCACGCGCAGGGTCAGTTCCTGCCGCAATTTATCGAGGCGCTGGATCAGGTCAACACGCAAAGCATCAGTGCGATTGTTGGCCTGATCAATGCGCTGGATCAGGTCATTACGCACTTCTTCGATGCGAGCGTTGGTCTGATCGATGCGAGCGTTGGTTTGATCGATACGCTGGATCAAGTCATCACGCAAAGCATCGGTGCGGCTGTTGGACTCATCGATGCGCAGGATGAGTTCCTGTCGCAGTGCGTCGATGCGCTGGATCAGGTCAACACGCAAATCGTCAGTGCGATTGTTGGCCTGATCAATGCGCTGGATCAGGTCATCGCGCAGTTCTTCAATGCGAGCGTTGGTCTGATCGATGCGAGCGTTGATCTGATCGATACGCTGGTTGGTCTCATCGATCCGTCGGCTCTGGTCCACCAGGTGCGCGTTCATGTCGTCCAGGCGCTTATGAACGGCTTCCAGATGAACCTTCGTCTCCGCCTGGTCTTTGCGGATCTGATCCAACTCCGGAACGATGAGTTCCTGGATCGCCGCCCGTATGGCATCTCTGATTTCCATCTTGTTTCCCCTTGGTTGCGCGCCTGTGCGCCATTCGCTGGGCGAGGCCACGTCCGTCCGGCAAGGCTCTGGCATTCAACCGGGTGCACCGTACTATAAAATAGGTTAACATGGCGCTTCTGACAAATCCAGAAGCAGGCCTCGCGGAAGATGGCGGCTGGAACTTGACCGAAGCTGACACTGGGATGGGGTGGCATGATGACCCTTGCACGAATCACGAAGGGGCGGTGTGCGGCGGAGGAACCCCTGTGAAAAGGCCCCTCATCTACCCCGTCTTCCTGCCCCAGCAGGGGTGTCCCCACCGGTGCGTCTATTGCAACCAACACGCAGTGACGGGCCTTCCGGAAAGGGACCCTTGGCAGGCTGTGCGGGACGCCCTGAGGTGGGTGGCCCGTCACGGCCGGAAGGCCCTGGAAAGCCATCGGCCGGGCGAGATCGCCTTCTACGGCGGCACCTTCACGGCCCTGGAGGACGAATCCTTGCGGGTTCTTCTCGGGGAAGCCGGGATGTGGACGAAACGGGGGGCCTTCACGGGCATCCGCTTTTCCACCCGGCCCGATGCGCTGGGGGACACGGTCCTTTCCGTGCTTTCGGACTATCCGGTCCGGACCGTGGAAATCGGGGCCCAGAGCCTGGACGACGCCGTGCTGGAAGCCTCCGGGCGCGGCCACGACGGGGCGTGCGTTTCGGATGCCTGCCGGCGGGTTCGAAGCAGGCATTGGCGGTTGGGGCTGCAGCTCATGGTGGGCCTTCCGGAAGAGACGGAAGCCAGGTGGCGGGAAAGCGTGCTGCGCGCCGTGGATCTTGGGCCCCACTTCGTTCGGATCTATCCCGCGCTGGTTCTATTCGGCACGGCCCTTGCCAAGTGGTATCGCCGGGGTCGGTACCGCCCGCTCGGATTGGAAGAAGCCGTAGAGCGCTGCGCTTGGGCCGCAGACCAATTGGACGCCGCGGGCATTCCCATCGCCCGCATGGGCCTTCACCCGGACCCGGCCCTGGACGCGCCGGGCGCCGTCCTGGCCGGACCCCGCCACCCGGCCTTCGGCTACCTGGTGCGCTCCCGCCAGTGGCGCCGCCGCGTGGATGCTGCTCTGGTGCGATGGGGCGCGTCACCAGGGAGACCACCGGGGGAGATTCCAATCGGCTGGTCCCATAACCAACCGAGGGAGCTTTTGAAACGGGCCTGTCTGATCGTGAAAGCTCCCTTACGGCGTATGAGCGAAGTGATCGGTCCCGGCCGATCCAATGTGATCTATTGGAAAGATCGCTGGGGATTTTCAGATGTTCGGGCGGAATGCGGCAGGGATTTGGAGGTGGTTGTTCGCAAGTTGGACAAGTGCGAGCGGAAAGCCCGAAAGGGGCCGGTAGGCAGGAAAGTGGTTGAGCCGTTAACGACCGACCCTTGCATTCCACGGGATGTTGATCCCGAAACTCTAAATTCCAATCTCCCCCAGTGCTGATGTACGGTTGGTGAATTGGGACGACCTCGGTTTTGATATTGAAATGAAAGGTTGAGTGCATATAGATGACCATTGAAGGATCGGACATGAAGGATGCCATCCGTTCGGGCTTTATTGCGCTTCTGGGGGCGCCCAACGTGGGAAAGTCCACGCTCATGAACCAGGTGCTCCAGGAAAAGATCTCCATCACCTGCCCCAAGCCCCAGACCACTCGAAACCGGATCCTGGGCATTTTCAACCGGCCGGATTGTCAGATGATCTTCGTGGACACGCCGGGGATCCACCGGGCCCGGGATACCTTCAATAAAATCCTGGTGGAAACCGCCCTGAGCGCCCTGAAGGAAGTGGACGTGGCGGTCTTTCTGGTGGACGTGACGGCGCGAAGTACGGATCTGGACCGGTTCGTGTTGGAGTGCATGGAATCTGTTCCCACTCCGGTGGTGCTGGCCCTGAACAAGGTGGATCTGCTCAAAGACAAAAAGGCGCTTTTACCGATCCTGGAACGCTACCGCACCATGCGCGACTTCGCCGCCGTGATTCCGCTTTCCGCCTTGACGGGGGACGGGGTGGATGACCTGGTGGCGGAACTGGTGAAACTGCTTCCCCAGGGGCCGCGCTACTATCCGGAAGATTACCTCACCGATCAGCCGGAACGGTTTTTTGCTGCGGAGATCATCCGCGAAAAGGTTTTTCACCTGACAGAACAGGAAGTGCCCTATGCCGTGGCGGTCACCATCGAGCGGTTCCGGGAAGAACCGGAGCGGAACCTGGTCCGGATCGAGGCCACCATCCACGTGGAGCGCGATTCCCAAAAAGGGATCGTGATCGGCAAAGGCGCAAGGATGCTTCAAGAGATCGGCCGTCAGGCCCGCCAAGACCTGGAGCGGTTCCTGGGCTGTCGGGTGTACCTGGGGCTCTTCGTGCGGGTGCAGAAAAACTGGCGGCGCGACCGGCGGGTGCTGGGCGAATTCGGCTACCGCATGCCCAAATGAGCGTGATTTTCTAAAGGTCTTTGGAGGAAGGCCCTTCTCCTCGGTTGGGGTTCTAAAGGAGGTGGAAGCTTCTGAGGATGGCCGCCAGGTCCTCGTTCTTGGCGGCGTATTGGCGAAGGGCCAGGATCACGTCCCGAAGGCGGCCTTCCCGCTCCAGGTCTTCCTTGGTTTCTTTCTTGGCCTGGGTAATGATGGTTCGCCGGTCCCAGTAGGCGAAGCCGATGACCGCGACCACCAGGGAGGTGAAGATGCCCGCCAGGATGTAAAGGAAGTCCATGAGCTGATCAAAGCGCTTGTCGATCTGCGCAAAAACCTTTGCCTGCTCTTCAAAGCGCTTGTCGATTTCAAGCATGCGGGTGCGCAGTTCAATGAGCAGGTCGCGGTCCCGGCGGGTGAAGCCCGCCTCTTCCGCCCAGGCGGCCCCCGGCGTTGTCCAGAGCCCCCACACGATCGCTGCCGCTAAAAGAAAGGCGGGAATCTGTCTTGCTTTCATACCCATCCCCTCTGCTCGATTCTTCCATTTGTCTATCACAGGGGATCGGGCAGGGCAAGGTGGGCCGGGGGAATCACCGCCCGTTCAAAAGACGGTCCACGGGCAGATAGACGGCTCCCATGCGCCGGGCGATCTCGTAGCTGCATCCCATGGCCATGGGATCCATTTCCGTGTCCACGAACAGGGCCTGGATGCCATGGCGGCGGACTTCGCGAGCGTAATGGAACGTTTCATCCACCGGATCCGCTCCGAAGCAGCTCACGTTGGGCCGCCCGTCGGAAAAGAGGAGCAGGACGGGAACCGTTTCCGGATTCTTTCGCATCTCCTGGCGAAGCAACCGAAGGCCAAGATCCAGGCCCGAGGCCAGGGGCGTGCGCCCGCCCACGGGCAGTGCGTCCACGGCCGCCGCCGCGTCCCGGATGTTGTGGGTGAGCGGAAGGAGCACCTGGGCCCCCGTGTGCCGAAAGGCAACGATCCCCAGCTTGTCCCGCCTCAGGTAGAGGTCCTGCAGGAGCGCGTCGATCACCCCCTTGGTCACGGCCATGCGGTCGTTGGTGCGCATGCTGGCGCTGGAGTCCACGACCATCACCAGGGAAAGGCCGGTCTTTCGGGACCGTTTGCGAAGGCGCAGGTCGTGGGGCAACAGGATGGGCCGCTCGTGGGGCCCACCATTTCGCCGATGGGGCTGGCAGGGGGCCGCCGCCCGCAGGGTTGCCATGAGCGACAGATCCGAAAGATCGTCTTGGGGCCGGGGATGGCGGCTGCCGTGGATGGTCCCGGACTTGCGGGCCAACGGCAAAAGGAAGCGGCGCCCGGGGTGGGTTCCCGGGAGAATGCGGTGCCACGGCACCGTGACGACGAGACTTCGGGCCGTGGGACAAAGATGGGTCGCGCATTCCGTGGGGGCCTTGTAGGTTCGGACCTTGGACGAATGCTTGGGGGCGTTCTGGTGAACGGGGACCCATTCCCGGGCCTCCCCCGCCGCCGCGGACGTTTCCGCCTGCAAAAGCTCCTTCAGCTTTCCCTCGTCCAGTTCCGCCTTTTCCAGCGGGGTCTTCTTTACGCGGTGCGCGAGCACCAGCCGGGCGGCCAGGTGCAGGTCGTCGGCCGTGACAGCGTCCCGGCCTTCCAGGGCCGCGTTGGCCCGGGCCGCCTTCATCATGGCGATGTCCGCCCGGTGTCCGTCGGTTCCCATGGCCACGGCGATCCGGGATGCCCGCTGGAGCAGTTCTTCCGTGAAGGCCGTGGAATGGAGCCGGGACCGGGCGGAGGCGATCCGCCGGGCCAGTTCCCGGTCCGCTTCGGCCCAGCGGGCGCGAAACCCTTCCGGGTCCGCTTCGAATTCCAAGCGCCTCTTCACGATCTCCACGCGCTCTTCCACGGACTCGATCCCCTGAATGGTGACCGAAAGCCCGAACCGGTCCAGGAGCTGGGGCCTCAGGTCCCCTTCTTCCGGGTTCATGGTCCCCACCAGGACAAACCGGCTGGCGTGACTGAAGCTGATCCCTTCGCGCTCCACCACGTTGCGGCCCGATGCGGCGGCGTCCAGGAAGAGGTCCACGATCTGGTCGTTGAGAAGGTTCACTTCGTCCACGTAGAGGATGCCCCGGTGGGCCTCGGCCAGCAGTCCGGGCTCGAAGGCCTTGGTACCGGTCTTGAGCGCCTTTTCGATGTCGATGGTTCCCAGGAGGCGGTCTTCGGTGGTGCCGATGGGTAGATTCACCAGGGGCACCTTGCGTTCCACCACGGGAAGGGGTCCACCGGAGGCGGCCCGCCGGCGGCACGACGGGCACCAATCATCGGGTGCGTCGGGATCGCAACGAAACGGACAGTTTTCCACCACCCGGATCAGGGGCAGAAGATCCGCCAGGGCACGCACTCCCGTGGATTTGGCCGTTCCCCGTTCGCCCTTGATGAGGACTCCGCCCAGGGTGGGGTCCACCACGTTCAAAAGCAGGGCCCGCTTCATGAGGTCCTGGCCCACCAGGGCCGAGAAGGGAAAGGTCTGTTCCGCTGCGTGGTTGGAGGTTCGGATCATGGTTGCGTTGTCCACTCCGCGTCCATTTTTCAACCGTTGAACGATGCGCCGAGGCGGCGGCCTCCGGTCCTTGCGCCGCCTTGGCTTCGGAGTCAAGGCCGCCCGCACAAGGGCCCGGAACCGGAAGGGGATCCGGATCCTGCGGCGCATGCGGAAAGCCGGGCGGAGACGGCTTTCCGGCGATGCGGGCGCCCCTTCCCGCAGTGTGCGGAAAAGCGCCGCCCGTATCCTTACGGTTCTTTCCGTTCGCACAATTCCACCAGGACGCCGTGGGTGGACTTGGGGTGCAGGAAGGCGATGCGGGCGCCCCCGGCCCCTTGGCGCGGGGTCTGGTCGATGAGTTGGACCCCCTGGGCCTTCAATTCCTCCAGGGCCGCGTCCAGATCGTCCACCCGAAAGGCGATATGATGCACTCCTTGGCCCTTTTTTTCAATGAACTTGGCTACGGGACCGTCGGGGTCCGTGGCTTCCAGGAGTTCCACTTCCGTGTCCCCCACGGGGAAGAAGGCGGTGGTGACCTTTTGTTCCGCCACGGTTTCCCGGCCGTGGTCGGCCAGACCCAGAAGGTCGTGGTAGAGTTTCTGGGCTTCGTCGATGGATTTGACCGCGATGCCGATGTGGTCCACTTTGAGCACCTTCATGGGAATCCTCCTTAAACGGTTGGGTTGGGGTGTGGAAGGGTGCGTTCCCTGTGGGTTTGATTCGGTCTTGAACAAACGCCAACATCGCCGCCCAGGTACAACGAGCGCAGGGACCGGCGCACCTTCGTGGCGGTGCCGATCATCTGGGGCGTGATGCGGTTGACTTCCACGTAAGAGCCCGTCGCTCAGGTGGGGCCAAGCGGTCCTTGGGGCCGGGGCGGGACTGTTGCGCCGCGCCCCCAGCCTTTCCGGTCGCTTCGGTTAAAATCACTCCCTCATCCAGCGCGCCACCACGTGCTGCATGGCCCGATAGGGACTTTCGCGCCTTTGCACGATGGCTTCCACCAGGGCGTCCAGTTCCCCGTTGGCCGTGAGACGATCCCGGATGCGCCGGTAGAGCTCGCCGTGGATCAACTGGAGCGTCTCTTCGCGGGCGCGGCGCCGCCGTTTTTCTTCCAGCGCGCCGGATTCTTCCAGGAACTTCCGGTGCGCCTCCACCGCCTCCACCAGGTCGCCGATGCCCTCGTCGTCCACGGCCACGGTCCTCATCACCGGCGGCGTCCAGGCCCGCTCCCGGATGCTGGCGTCCTGTTCCACCCGGGTGGTCACTTCCGCGTAGAGCTGGTCCGCACCGGGGCGGTCCGCCTTGTTGATCACGAACACGTCGGCGATTTCCATGACCCCGGCCTTCATGCTCTGGATGGTATCGCCCAGGCCCGGAACCAGCACCAGACACGTGGTGTCCGCCAGGCGGATGACGTCCACCTCGTCCTGGCCCACCCCCACGGTTTCGATGAGGATCACGTCCTTTCCCAGCGCATCCAGGACCTTCACCACTTCCCCCGTGGCCTTGGCCAGGCCCCCCAGGAAGCCCCGGGTGGCCATGCTGCGCATGAAGACCCCCGGATCCATGGTCAGGCGGCTCATGCGCACCCGGTCTCCCAGCACCGCTCCGCCCGTGAAGGGGCTGCTGGGGTCCACGGCCACGATCCCCACGGTGAGGCCCTTCTTCCTGAGCGCGAAAGTGACCTTGTCCGTAAGGGTGCTCTTGCCCGCTCCGGGAGACCCCGTGATGCCCATCACGTAGGCGCGGCCCGTGTGGGCATAGAGCCGCTCCATGTGTTCCAGGGCGCGCGGGTCCTCATCTTCCAGCCAGCTGATAAGGCGGGCCGCCGCCCGGACCGATCCTTCCAGCACTTCCTTGGCGTAGTCTCGCATGGATCTTCCGCTAATCGCGCGTTCGAACGTTGTTCTTGATGAATGCCACGATCTCCGCCGTGGGCGTTCCCGGCCCAAAGATCTCCGCCACCCCGGCCTTCTTCAGTTCCGGGATGTCCTCCTTGGGGATGATGCCGCCGCCCACCACCAGCACGTCGTCCAGGCCCTTTTCCCGCAGCAGCTCCACCACCCGGGGAAAGAAGTACATGTGTACCCCGGAAAGGCTCGAAAGGCCTACCACGTCCGCGTCTTCCTGCAGGGCCGTTTCCACGATCATCTCCGGGGTCTGCCGAAGCCCCGTGTAGACCACCTCCATGCCCGCCTCGGCGAAGATCCGGGCCAGCAGTTTGGCGCCTCGGTCGTGGCCGTCCAGGCCGGGTTTCGCCACGATGATCTTGATCTTCCTGTCTTCCGTCATGGCTGTCGCTCCTCCGATCTATTGGCGCGAAACGGCACCGCGCTTCGCCAATCGCAAGCTCCTGGGGCGCGGCGCGTTGCAGAAGCGCCCCACGAGCCGTTTCTCTTCGATCTCCACGTCTGGGCGCTGGGATGTCTTTACACGAACTCCTTGGGCCGGTATTCCCCGAAGACGTCCCGCCACACGTCGCAGATTTCGCCGATGGTGGCCCGGGCTTTTACCGCGTCGATCACGGCGGGCATGACGTTTTCGTCCGAAAGGGACACCTCCCGGAGCTTGTCCAGAGCCGCCTTCCAGCGGGTCTGGTCCCGTTCGGCGCGGAGCTTTTTGAGCTTGGCCGCTTCGATTTCCCCCACCTTCATGTCCACCTTGAGCAGGTTGGTGGGTTCGGGCTCTTCCATGGTGTACTTGTTGATCCCCACGTAGACCCGTTCTCCCGATTCGATCTCCTTCTGGAAGCGATAGGCGCTGTCCTGGATCTCCTTTTGGATGTAGCCCTGCTCGATGGCGGCCAGGGTGCCTCCCATGGCGTCGATCTTTTGGATGTATTCCTCGATCTCCGCTTCGATCTTGTCCGTCATGGCTTCCACGAAGTAGGAGCCCGCCAAAGGATCGATGGTGTCGGTGGCGCCGCTTTCTTCCGCCACGATCTGCTGGGTGCGCAGGGCCACGGTCACCGCTTCCTGGGTGGGCAGGCACAGGGCTTCGTCGAAGGAGTTGGTGTGGAGCGACTGGCAGCCGCCCAGGGCCGCCGCGTAGGCCTGGAGGGCCACCCGGACGATGTTGTTCAGGGGCTGCTGGGCCGTGAGGGTCACGCCGCCCGTCTGCACGTGGTAGCGCATCATCATGGACCGCGGATTGGATGCCCCGAACCGCTCTTTCAGGATCCGTGCCCAGACCCGGCGGCCCGCCCGGAACTTGGCCACTTCCTCCAGCACGTTGGTGAAGGCGTTGAAGAAGAAGCTCAGCCGGGGCGCGAAGCTGTCCACGGCCAGACCGCGGTCCACGCAGGCCTTCACGTAGGCGATGCCGTTGGCGATGGTGAAGGCCATCTCTTGGGCCGCCGTGGAGCCGGCTTCCCGAATGTGGTAGCCGCTGATGGAAATGGTGTTCCAGCGCGGGACGTTCTTGAAGCAGTAGTCGATGAGGTCCACCGTCAGGCGCATGCTGGGCTTGGGCGGGAAGATGTATTGGCCGCGGCAGATGATTTCCTTGAGGATATCGTTTTGGACCGTGCCACCCACCTTGTCGAAGGAAACGCCCTGTTCCTCGGCGATGGCCAGATACATGGCCAGAAGCACCGTGGCCGGGGCGTTGATGGTCATGGACGTGGTCACCTTGTCCAGGGGGATGCCGTCGAAGAGGATCTTCATGTCGTCCAGGCTGTCGATGGCCACTCCCACTTTGCCCACCTCGCCCATGGACAGGGGATGGTCGCTGTCGTAGCCGGCCTGGGTGGGAAGATCGAAGGCCACGCTGAGACCCGTTTGGCCCTGTTCCAGAAGGTAGCGGTAGCGGGCGTTGCTTTCCCGGGCGTTGCCGAAGCCCGCGTACTGGCGCATGGTCCAGAAACGGCCGCGGTACATGGTGGGCTGAACTCCCCGTGTGAAGGGATACTGGCCCGGGTAACCCAGATCCTTTTCGTAGTCGAGATCGGCCGTGTCCAGCGGCGTGTAGAGGCGCTCCACGGGCATGCCGGAAATGCTGGTAAAGACCGGCTTGCGCTCCGGGAATCGACTCAAGGCCTTTCCGAGCGTTGTCTTTTCCCAATTTTCCTTTCCGGTTCGAATGCGTTCCAGTTCCTTGTCATCGTACATGGTGTCCCTCCTCACTCTGTCCTATGGCCCAGGGAAACGCCCGGAACCGCCCGGCCGGGGCGGTGGTACGCGCCGGCGCAGCGAGCGGGCCCGAGCGATGAAATCTTGACAAATGCAACGGATGGGGATAGGGGCGAAGGTCCCCGGAAAGGGCGTGCAGTGGAATGTGTGGAAAAGTAGTGGGCTGGCACGTCGATCGTTCCGTCTGCTGGTAGGGTGGAAAAGGAAACAGCGCCTCTGCCGGATGCGTCGTCAACAGCGTGGAGCGGGTGCCTTCGAGTCGTGGTCGTGCCGGATAGGTTCGGATAGGGTGCGGTCTTGCCGCAACGGACTGAACCTTTACGCTTATAGCAGTGATGACGGACGGGATCAAGCGTGGAAAGGTGGGACAAAGGGAGCGGTGGATCTTTTCCCCGGCATTCCAGCGCTTTTCCATGTGCTATGTGTGAATTCATGACTTCATGGAAGGAGACAACATGGCGAACATCCAGGAAATGATCGAAGCCGTAAAGGCCAAGGTGGACCCGGCGGCCGTGGGCATGTTGGCCTGCCACAACGGTGTCGTGCGGGCCACCAGCCGGGACGGCAAGCCGGCCCGAGCCCTGGACATCGACTGCGACCGGAAGGCCTGGGAGCGGGTGCTTCGAGACATGCGGGCCCGGCCGGGCATTGCGGCCGTGGAGGCCCACCTCTGCACGGGCCACCGCCAAGTGGGCGACGACGTGCTGTTGGTGGTGGTGGCCGGTGATATCCGGGAAAACGTCTTTCCCGTGCTGGAAGAGACGGTCAACCGTCTCAAGGCGGAAGCGGTCAAGAAAAAGGAGTGGCTGGCGGATTGAACGCCAGCGAAAAGATCGTAACGGGATCGGGGGCGGAATGATTTCGTGCGGGAATATTAGTCCTTGTTCTTGTGTTGCAAATAGGGGCGATAGTCCGGAACGTTTCTCATGAAACGCTCCTTGCACTTGTCCAGACAGTCGGGGTCGTTGCCGCAGTTTCGCTTACATTCAATGTATTCCTGCCTATTTCGACATCCGAGCTCGCACATTTCCAGCAGCTCAGCGCAGGAAACGTCGTTAATCACACTTTCGGCGGTCTCCTTTTGCTTGCATCCTTTGTATTCTTGCTGGCAATTCCGGCTGCATTCGTCATAGCTCATGAGGCCGCCAGCCCAGGAAAAGGCGGCACTGAAGACGAAAAAACAGGCCACAGTGGTCGCAAAAAGAATCCGTGACATGGTCTCTCCTTTATCAGTTCAAGAGCTCCGTCATGCAATACAACTTCCGCCCCCGATTTCACCTTCACGTCTCTCTCAGATTCCATGCTCCGACCTTGACCCTCAAAGATCACCATAAGCTGAGCGCCCCGCAGCGAGGGATCATCCCGAGATGGGCCTGTGCAAAAGCTGCTTTCCGGCTCAAAATGCCATGAGATTTCCCTTCCCTGCGTAGCCGTGGGACGTGGGCCCTGCGGGACAGGGCATCGCAGCCCCACCAAGGGGCACGCCATACCCGATGGCCATGCAAGGATTGGGGACTTTCCCCCAATCCTTAGAGGCTGCACTGGGAAAAAATGCTTCTTCCCCAGCGTTATTGGAAAGCTTCCCGCCAGCTCCTTTCTTGCATATGACGGCGAACCGGATGGCGGCCATGGCCGCTCCGGCATGAGTCAAGAGAGCGGTTCTTTCAGATCACTGAGGAACCCGCCGCAGGAGCATCCGGGTCATGCCGTCCTTGACGGGCAGATGCAAATCTTCGATCAGTACTTCGATCTTCATTGGGTCCACATGAGCAGACTGCTGGACGCCCTGGGCCTGCCAGCCAACGAAAATCCACGATGAGGGCGTCCCTGAAAGCCGCTCATCCCCCACGTAGTAACCCCTGGCCAGGGCCGCGCGCGGGACTTTGGTGCGGCTGACTTTTTCTGGCGGCGGCGAGGCGTCCGGAAAGTACCCGTCGTCTCCCCACAGGTTCATTCTGGTGTGAAACGAAAACGAGCGTCCGTCCGCTACGAGCCAGTCGAAGCACCACGGGATCTCCTTCCCGTTAATCTTCAGGTGTCCATGGCGGGCTTCCGAACGGCTACCCTTATTGCTGTAGGTAAGGTAATGTTCTACTGTCACTGCTCGGGCGGCACAGGCAGCCCCCATCGCTGCAAGAAGCAGAATCAGTACGGACACTACGCGCTTCATTGTCTTCGCTCCTACCACTTGAATTTAACCCTCCCCATCAGCATCGTGCGCCACGGCCAGCTGAGAACGAGAAGATGCTTCTTTCCCTTTGGGAAGGTCCGAAACCCGCGCCAATGCACCGTAAAAGGGGAGTCGGTTTAAGGTTCTCCATTTGTGCTGCTGGGACCACGCACCCGGAAAAAGAGTCGGCCCACCCTCTCCTTTTCCCAAGCGCTCGCGCCAGGTGCGCCCATTGCGGCGTTCGGTGAAAGGAAAGGGCGGGCCAACGGAGTGCAGCCGATGGGTGTGGAATCGGCTAGATATCGATCTTTTTCACCAGGTTTTTCACTGCCTCCACGGATTTCTGGAAGGCTTCCTTTTCTTCCGGGAGCAGCTGGATCTCGATCACCTGCTCCACGCCGCCCGCGCCCAGTTTGACGGGCACGCCCACGAAGTAGCCGCCCACGTCATATTCCCGGTCGCAGTAGGCCGCGCAGGGAAGGATACGCTTCTTGTCCTTGAGGATGGATTCGGCCATCTGAACGGCGGAAGCGGAGGGAGCGAAAAAGGCGCTTCCCGTCTTGAGGAGATTGACGATCTCGGCGCCCCCGTTGCGGGTCCGATCCACCAGGGCCTGGATCTTTTCAGGCGGCAGCAGGTCCGGCAGCGGGATGCCGGCCACCGTGGAGTAGCGGGCCAGGGGCACCATGGAGTCCCCGTGGCCGCCCAGCACGAAGGCCGTCACATCTTCCACGGAAACATTGAGTTCCATGGCGATGAAGGTGCGGAACCGGGCCGCATCCAGAACGCCCGCCATGCCCATGACCCGGTTGGTGGGAAAGCCGCTCACCTTGTGGGCCACGTACACCATGGCGTCCAGAGGGTTGGAGACGATGATGAGATGGGCGTTGGGCGAGTACTTGGCCACCTGCTCGGTGACGGTCTTGACGATGGCCGTGTTCTTGGCCAGCAGGTCATCGCGGCTCATGCCGGGCTTTCGGGGAAGGCCCGCCGTGATGATGACGATGTCCGAATCGGCCGTGTCCGCGTAGTCGTTGGTGCCGATGATGTTGGCATCGAAGCCCTCCACCGGGGAGGCCTCCATCAAATCCAGGGCCTTGCCCTGGGGCATGCCTTCCACGATATCGATCAGGCACACATCGCCCAGTTCCTTGGCCGCCGCCCAATGGGCCGCCGTGGCGCCGACAAAACCCGCTCCCACCACCGTGATCTTCTTGCGCTTGAGACTCATGGCATCACTCCGTGTTCGTGAATCGTGAATCGTCCAATGGCATCAGCCGATGACGGCCAGCACGTCGCCCTTCTGCACGCTGTCTCCGTCCTTGAAGTGGACCTTGACGACCGTTCCGGAAACGGGGGCGGTGATGGAATTTTCCATCTTCATGGCTTCCAGGATGAGCACCACGTCGCCTTCGTTCACCGTATCGCCTTCCTTCACTTCGTAGCGGATCACCATGCCGGGCATGGGGGCTTCCATGGGGGTCCCGCCTGCCACGGCCGGGGCAGCCGGCTTGGGCGGTGGCGGCGCGGCGGCGGGCTGGGCGGCCGGGGCAGCCGGCTTGGGCGGAGGCGGGGGCACCACGGGCTGGGCCGGGGCCGGTTGCGGGGCGGTGGGCTGGGGCGCGGAAGGCGCCACCGGTGTGATCTGGCTCACCACGGGCACACCGCCCACCTGTTCCACGTCCACCTCGAAGTATTCGCCGTCCACGAACACATTGAAGGTGCAGACGCCCGGTCCCTTGGGCGGGGCTTCCTTCTGGGGCTTTTCCACCAGGAGGCCCGCCTTGGCCTTCTTGACCAGTTCCTCTTCGGCCTGCACATCTTCCAGAGTCTTGGGTTTGACCTCGTCCGGCATGGGTTCATGGCCGTACTTCCAGCGCAGGAACCGCTTGCCCGTGGTGGGGTAGAGGGCGTAGATCAAGACGTCGTCCAAGTCCTTGGCCAGGCCTTCCACTTCCTTTTTGGCCTTTTCCAGTTCCGGTTCCAGCACGTCGGCGGGGCGCACCGTGATGGGCGTTTCGCCCCGCGGGTAGCCCTTGAGGGCCTTTTTCTGGACTTCCGGGTCGATGGGTACGGGGGTCTTGCCGTAGAGGCCGTAGCACATGTCTTTGACCTGGGCCGTGATCATCTTGTAGCGCTCTTCGGGGGTGTCGAAGAGCACGTTGTTCACCGTCTGGATCCCCACGATCTGGCTGGTGGGAGTGACCAGGGGCACCTGGCCCAGCTCGCGGCGCACGATGGGAAGCTGCTTGAACACCTCGTCCAGCTTGTCCAGCGCGTCCATTTCCCGCAGCTGGTTCACCAGGTTGGAGAGCATGCCGCCCGGGGTTTGGTGCAACAACACGTTCGTGTCGATGATGGACATGCGGTTGTCCAGCAGGTGGCGGTACTTGGGAGAGATCTTTTCCATGTACTCGCTGCACTTGGCCAGCTGCTTGATGTCCAGGCCCGTGTCGCGGTTGGTTCCGCGCAAGGTGACCACCAGGGGCTCCACGGCCGGGTGGGACGTGCGGTAAGCCCAGGGCGAAAGGCACGTGTCCACGATGTCCACGCCCGCCTCGATGGCCTTGAGCAGCGACATGTCGGCCATGCCGGACGTGAAGTGGCTGTGCAGGTGGATGGGCACCTTCACGTTTTCCTTCAGGGTCTTGATGAGGATGTAGGCGTCGTAGGGGGCGATGAGGCCAGCCATGTCCTTGATGCAGATGGTGTCGGCGCCCATGTCTTCCAGTTGCTTGGCCTTCTGGACGTAGTAGTCCAGGTTGTAGACCTCGCCGCCCATGCGTGGTTCGGTGAGCGAGTAGCAGATGGCGCCCTGGAAGTGCTTGCCGCACTTTTTGATCACCTTCACGGCCGTTTCGAAGTTGCGGAAGTCGTTGAGGGCGTCGAAGACCCGGAAGATGTCCATGCCGTTTTCACAGGCCCGCTCCACGAAGGCTTCCGCCACGTCGTCGGGGTAGTTGCGGTAGCCCACCAGGTTCTGGCCGCGCAGCAACATGGAAAAGGGGGTGTTCTTGATGTATTTTTTGAGGGTTCGAATCCGTTCCCAGGGATCTTCGCCCAGGAAACGGTGCATGGTGTCGAAGGTGGCTCCGCCCCACACTTCCATGGAGTAAAAACCCACCTGGTCCATTTCCTCGGCGATGGGAATGAAGTCTTCCGTGCGTCCCCGCGTGGCAAACAGCGACTGGTGGCCGTCTCGGAAGGTGAGGTCCTGGATCTTCACCGGATGGGTCACTTCAATGGGTTCGTCCACAAGGCCTGCCGTCAACACGCCGTGCTGTTCCGCCATAGTGTTTCTCCTTTTGATTCCCAGACCTTCCGGTGTGGAAGGGTGTTATCGAACCAGGCGCATCTGGAGCATGCGCCGCATGTCCATCATGGATTGACGTCCGGAATAGCTCCAGAGGCTGAAGGCCGCCGCAGGTGCGGGAGCCGGCTCCCGTCTTGCCTCCGGAGGCGCTTCCGCCTGGGCCGACTGTTGGGCCTGCATGTACATGGCGATGGCCGTCGTGATGGCCGCCACGATCTTGGGATGGACATTCATAGGCGATCCCTCCTCATTGTGCGTCCCGATTCCATAGGTCCCGTTGCGCTTCCGCTTCCGCTGCCGCTATGGTGAGTGACGGGAGGCGGATCCCCGAGGGGGTTCTTCATCCGCCTTCCGTCCCGCTCTAAAGCCCCAGTTGGTCGGCGATGCCGGCCATGGCCCCAAGGCTCATCTCGATGAAATCGTTGAGGGGAAGGCCGATCTGCTCGCACAAGGCGATATGATCCCGGTTCACATTCCGGGCGAAGTCCTTGCTCTTCATGCGCTTTCGAACCGACTTCACCTTGACCGAGGCGATTTTCTTGTCCGGATGGACCAGGGCGGCCGCCACGATGAGTCCCGTGATGGTCTCGGCGCAGGTGAGTGCAAAATCCAGTCGGGTTTCCCGCGTAAGGCCCAGGGCCTCCGCGTTGTGGCGCGCGATGGCCCGGCGCACCTCGTCGCCAAGATCCGTTCCCTCCAGAAGCTCCAGGGTGCGTTTACCGTGGGAGGCGGGATCATCGCGGGTTTCTTCGAAGTCCAGGTCGTGAAGCAGCCCGGCCACCGCCCAGGCCTCTTCGTCTTCTCCGAAATGGCGTGCCAGCGCCCGCATGATGGCCTCCGTGGCCAGGCAGTGCTTTTTCAGATTGTCCGCGTGGATGTGCTGGTTCAGAAGATTCAGGGCTTCCTCTCGGGTCATGGGTTGCACCTCATCACGCCGTGGAATGGAAAGGAAAAGTGTGGATTGGGGGGTAAGGAGTGACGCCCGCGGCGGCCAATAAACGGAAGCGGGGAGGCGCTGCCGCGCGCCGCCCCGCCGCTGGATGATCAAGCCGCTCGGCGTGTCTTCTTCTTGAGGTTGCTGATCCGCCGTCTCAAGGCGTCCGCCAGCTTGTTGTTGCCGGCCGCCTTGGCTTCATCACGCCGTGCGCGCAACTCGCGGATCTTGGCCTTCAGGGCCCGCACATCCACCGCCTTTTTCTTGGGGCCCTCGTCCACGATGCCCTTGGCCTCCTTGATGGCCGCGATGAGCTCCGTCTTGTTCATGGCGTGGACCCCCACGATGCCTTCCAGGCCCAGGGCCACTTCCCGCAATTCCTTGGCGGTCATTTTCTCCAGCGGTTTTTCCTTGGCTTGTTTCTCCTTCTTCTTACCCATCCTGTGACTCCTTCTTCGCTTCCGTTGTCTTTGATGCCGTATCCGCAAGGAACGGTTTGATGAGATCAATGGGGATCGGGAAGATGGTGGTGGAATTGTTTTCCGCAGCGATTTCCCTCAAGGTCTGCAGGTAACGAAGCTGCATGGCCATGGGGTTTTCTTGGATGATCTGAGCGGCCTGCCGCAGCCGTTCCGCCGCCTGGAACTCACCCTCCGCATGGATCACCTTGGCGCGCCGTTCCCGTTCCGCCTCGGCCTGGCGGGCCATGGCCCGCTGCATCTCCTGCGGCAGGTCGATGTGCTTGAGCTCCACCACGGTGACCTTGATGCCCCAGGGGTCCGTGTGGCGGTCCAAGATGTCCTGGAGCTGGGCGTTGATCTTTTCCCGCTCGGAAAGCAGCTCATCCAGCTCGGCCTCGCCGCACACGCTCCGAAGCGTGGTCTGGGCCAGCTGGCTCGTGGCAAATAGGAAATTCTCCACGGCAATGACGGCCTTCACCGGGTCCACCACCCGGAAGTAGATGACCGCGTTCACCTTGACGGACACGTTGTCCCGGGTGATCACGTCCTGAGGGGGCACGTCGGAGGCGATGAGCCGCAGACTCACCTTCTGCATCCGGTCGACGAGCGGGATGAGGATGATGAGCCCAGGCCCCTTGGCGGCGATGACCCGTCCCAGGCGTAAGACCACGCCCCGTTCGTATTCGTTGAGGATACGAATGGCGTTGGCAAAAAAGAGCACCACGAGCACCGCAACGGTGATGAGCCCATAGAGGGACATGGGGGCCTCCGTAATCTCAAGGAAAATCGAGTTGATGCCCGAAAAAGACTGAGCCTATTTATCATCTATCCTCTTGACTTGCAACTTCAAATTCCGCACCGACACCACTTCCACCCGGGCTCCTTCCGGGATGGGTTCCTCACTTTGCGCGTTCCAGAGTTCACCTTCCACGAAGACCTTTCCTTCCCGGCCCGGGCCCATGGCTCGGGTCACCACGCCGACCGCTCCCACCAGGGCTTCCAACCCGGTCTGGGGGGGGCGCCTTTGGGCGCGGAAGGCCAGGGTGGCCACGCCCACGAAAAAGGCGGAAACGGTGAGCACCGTGGGGATGAAGACGGGCAGGGCCAGGCGGAAGGGCTCACCGGGAACATGGAAGAGCATGAGGGATCCCAGGACGAGACAGGTGATGCCGGCCAGGCTCAGCATGCCGTAGCTGGCCACCTTGATCTCCAGGATGAAGAAGACCACCGCCAAGGCGATCAGGATGAAACCGGCGTAGTTGACCGGAAGGGTCTGCATGGCATAGAAGGCCAGCACCAAAGCGATGGCTCCGATCACCCCGGGAAGCACCACGCCGGGCTGAGACAGCTCGAAGTAGAGGCCGGCCAGGCCGATCATGAGCAGGATGTAGGCGATGTTGGGATTGCTGATGGCCCGAAGCACCTTGTGGCGCCAGCCGGGCTCCAGGTGGCGGATCTCTGCCCCCTTGGTGGTGAGGGTCCGGGAATAGCCCTTTCGCTGCACCTCCCAGCCGTCCAATTTTGCCAGCAGATCGCCCAGATCCCGGGCCACCAGGTCGATGACGTTCAGCGCAAAGGCCTCCTCCGCCGTGACGGACACGCTCTTTCGAATGGCCTCTTCCAGCCACTGGCCGTTTCGTCCCCGTTCCTCGGCGATGCT
Source organism: Desulfacinum hydrothermale DSM 13146 (assembly GCF_900176285.1). Taxonomy (GTDB): domain Bacteria; phylum Desulfobacterota; class Syntrophobacteria; order Syntrophobacterales; family DSM-9756; genus Desulfacinum; species Desulfacinum hydrothermale. Next base: position 355,671 of record NZ_FWXF01000001.1, read on the forward strand.
TTTGGCGAAGGCCACCATGTCGTTCACCACCTTCTCGTTCATGGTCTTGGGCACGTCCCCGCCCGTGGCCGTCACCGGGTGGGCCGCCCCGATGTTGGTTCCCGGAGCCATGGCCGCCACGTCCGCCGCCGCCGTGATGAGCACTCCGGCGGAGGCCGCCTGGGCGCCGCTGGGCGCCACGAAGACCACCACCGGGATCTTGGCGTTCATGATGGATTTGACGATCCCGCGCATAGCCGTCATGAGCCCCCCCGGGGTGTCCAGTTCCATGATGAGACATTGGGCGCTGTCTTCTTCCGATTGCGCAATGGCGTACTGGATGAAGTCTTGAAGGCCGGGGTTGATGGTATCTTGGACGCGGATCACGTTGATGTGGCGGTCCTGGGCGTGGGCGGATCCCCCAGCGCCTGGCAGGAGCCAACCGACTGCGCAAAGGATGAGGATCAGTGCGGTTGCGTGGATACGCCGATGTTGCATGCGGCCTCCTCTGCCCTGCGACCCCGGGGGACGAGGAAAATCCCGGCCCGTGTTCCGGACCCGCCCCCCGAGCGGTTAGGATAGCGGCCCAGGACCCTCCAGATCCCTTCCCATGGCGAGCGCGCCACCCGTCGTCCATGGCGCATCTCGGATGTGGGATCGCCATTTTTCGCCTTCGGCCGGGTTCAATCTTCCAGGATCTGAAGCACCCGGAGAAGATCCTCCCATACGTTCGCCTTCTTGGCGGGGTTTCGCAACAGGTAGGCCGGATGGTACGTGGGCACCACCGGAATACCCCGCCACAGGCGCACCCCCGAACGCAACTCGGAGATGGGTTTGGTGGTCTGGAGGATCGTCTGGGTGGCACAGGCACCCAAGGTACAAATAACCTTGGGCTGGACGACTTCCAACTGTTTGTAAAGAAAAGGAGAGCAGGGTTCGATTTCTTCCGGAATCGGGGTGCGGTTTCCCGGCGGGCGGCATTTGACCACGTTGCAAATGTAGACCTGCTCTCTGCGCAAGCCAATGGCTTGGATCATCTTGTCCAGAAGCTTTCCGGCCCGGCCCACGAAAGGGCGCCCCAGACGGTCCTCGTCGGCTCCCGGGCCTTCGCCCACGAAGACGAGACGCGCCGCGGGATTTCCTTCCCCGAAGACCAGATGGGTTCGCGTCCCATGGAGCTGGCAACGGGTGCACTCCCCCAATTCCTCCCGCAGGGCCAGGAGCCGCTGCGCTTTCTCATTGGCACTTTCCGACGGGGCGTCCTTTTCCGCAAGGGCGGGCTCCGCCGCCCGCGGAGGGGGCTCCGTCGGGATTTCCGGCTCCCCGGACTCTTCCCCCACGGGGGAAGCCGGCTTGGGATCGTGGCGGAGGATCTCCTTCAGCCCGGCGCGCCGAAGAGAAGCCACCGTCCCCAGAACGCTTTCGGCCATCCGCCGAATTTCCGACTCATTCATGATCGACCTTCTGCAAAAGGGTCTCGACACGGTCCAGAATCCGCCGGGCCACTTCGTTCTTTGTCAGGCAGGGCAGGGTATCCACCTGGCCCCCCCGGTCCAGGATCTTCACCTGGTTGGTGTCGCAGCGAAAGCCCGATCCGGGCCGGGTGAGGTCGTTGGCGACGATGAAGTCCAGGTTCTTCTTTCGAAGCTTTTCTGTGGCGTTTTCAATAAGATTTTCCGTTTCCGCAGCGAATCCCACCAGCACCTGGTCGGCTCTTTTGACCGCCCCCACGCCCGCCAGGATGTCGGGCGTTCGAATGAGTCGGATGGTGAGGTCCCGGTCGGACTTTTTCACCTTCTGGGGGGCCGTTTCTTCCGGCCGGTAATCGCTGACGGCGGCGGACATGACGATCACATCCGCTGTTGCGGCCAGGTCCCGGACCACCCGGTCCATCTCCAGCGCCGTCTTCACCCGGTGTGTGGAAAGAAAAGGCGGATCCAGGAGGTTGGTGGGGCCGGTCACCAGATCCACGTGGGCCCCGCGCCGTGAGGCCTCCACGGCGAGAGCGAATCCCATCTTGCCCGAAGAGGGATTAGTGATGAAGCGCACGGGATCGAAGGGCTCCCAGGTGGGGCCCGCCGTGACGAGCACCCGCTTACCCTGGAGGCTCTTGGGAGTGAGGACCCGAACGGCCGTTTCCACAATAAGGGAAAGGTCCGCGAGGCGCCCTTGGCCTTCCTCGCCGCAGGCCAGCTCCCCGGCTTGCGGTTCCACCACGTGGACGCCTCGGTTCTTTAGAAGGCGCAGGTTGTCCTGGGTCGCCGGGTTGGCGTACATCACGTGGTTCATGGCCGGGCAGACGATCACCGGGGCCGTGGCGGCCAGGATCACCGTACTCAGATAGTCGTCGGCCAGCCCGTGGGCCATCTTGGCCAGTAGGTTGGCCGTGGCGGGAGCCACGAGGATGAGGTCCGCTTCCCTGGCGGCCTGGATGTGGCCGATCCGGGATTCCATCCCCAGGTCGAAAAGGTCCGTCAGGACCGGCCGACCGGAGAGGGCCTGGAGGGTAAGGGGCGTGATGAACTGTTGCGCCGCGGCGGTCATGACCACCTGGACCATGGCCCCCTGTTTGTCCAGTAACCGGATGAGCTCCGCCGCCTTATAGGCCGCGATGCCGCCCGTCACACCGAGAAGGATGGATTTTCCTCGAAGCATCGCCCGTGATCCGTCCGTCAGTGGTAAAATGCTTGGTTTTCTGTTCGTACCTCTTACCTACATACCCCGGAGGGTGGGAACCACGTAAATCTCCACATACGTGTAGAAATGGCGTTCATACACATTGACGATGCAGAACCGATCGTCCTTTTCAAAAAGGAGCAGGGATTTGCGGTAGCGGATGCTGCCCTTCATGCGCCACTTTTCCCGGGCCAAAGACACCTGGAAAAAGTTGATGACCGAACTGGGATCCACCCGACCCTTGAAGACCAGCAGCCCCGTCTTGACTCCCCCGCCCTGGAAGACGGTGGATTCCTTGGACTGCAGGCGCAGTTCGTTGGGAACGGGAATATCGGGAAAGTCGTAGAACGTGGGGGCCGATGTGGAGGCCGGCTGCTGCGCCGGCTCGGTTCCGGCCGGAGCTTCCCGCTGGAACCAGGCACAACCTCCCAGAGACAGACTCCAAAGCGCGATCCCCATCACAACGATTCCAAGTCGGCGGTTCATGACTCTCTCCTCTTTCCGTGCGCCTCGTCTGTTTTCGGATGCCTTGGAAAACGGTCCTCCCCTGGAAAGGGGGAGTGGTGCAAGGAAAGCAGTGGGTGCGTTGGCTTCCCTCACGGGTTGCTCCTTCAAACGGCCTGGCGTGCCGGCCGTTCACTGAAAGAATGGATTGGTGCGCCGTTCCCGTTCCACCGTGGTCTGGGGCCCATGGCCGGGGTAGACCTTCGTCTGGCCGTCCAGGGGGAAGATCTTTTCCTGGACGGACCGAATGAGCTGGTTGTAGGAGCCGCCGGGAAAATCGGTCCGGCCGATGGATCCTGCAAAGAGGGTGTCGCCCACGAAGAGGATGCCGGCGTCCGGCATATGAAAAGCGACGTGCCCGGGGGTGTGGCCCGGGGTTTCCAGAACCACCATGCGGATGGATCCGAAGGTGAGCTCCTCGCCTTCCTCCAGCCATTCGTCCACCTTGCCCCGGGGCGACTTGGCCATGGAGGCGAACAGGGCGCCCAGGCCCACCTTATGGTCGGAAAGGAGCGCTTCGTCTTTGGGGTGAAGAAAGATCAGTCCGCCCAGCTCCTCCTTCAAGGTCCAGGCGTCCATCACATGGTCGAAGTGCCCGTGGGTGTTCAGGATTCCCACCAGTTCCAAGTCCAACTGGCGGATTCTTTCGGCGATCCGTTCCGCATCGCCGCCCGGATCGATGACCACCGCTTGCCGTGTGTCTTCGTCGCCCACCAGGTAGCAGTTGGTCTGGAGCATGCCCACCACGTAGTGTTCCAGGATCATCGGGTGTCCTTCGCGTTGGAGGGTTATCGTTCGAAGACAATCAATTCTTCCAGGGGTCGGCGGTGGGACGACTGCTTGGTGTGAGCCGGATGGCCCACGGCGACCACGGCCATGAGGTCCAGGCGCTCCGGAAGCCCCAGGGCCTGGCGCACCTGTTCCTTGTTCTTGAGGATCTCGCCGATCCAGACGGCTCCGAGCCCCTGCGCGTGGCAGGCCAGAAGGAGGTTCTGAAGGGCCGCGCCCACGGCCTGGCAGTCTTTCACGTAGTCGTAGGAGCTTTCCTTGTCCAAAAAGACGGGGATGAGGACGGCGGCGGCCTTTAAGGTGGTCGCATAGCGGGTCAGACCCGCCAGGGTGTTTTTCAGTTCGCCGTCCCAGACGAAGGCGAAGCGCCACGGCTGGTTGTTGAGTCCCGACGGGGCCCAGGAGGCCGCCCGAAGCGCTTCCATCACCCGGTCCCGTTCCACCGGGGCGTCCTGGAAATGGCGGACACTCCGGCGCTCGTAAATGGCCTGCATTACATCCATTTTGCCTTGGGTTTCGGTCATGACCCCTCCTTGGAGGTGTGTGGATCCGACGGAATGTATGGTCAAAGTCCAGTGGACCGAGTATATTCGTAAGCCGTGACAGGGGTCAAGGTAAGGGGAAGTGGTGCGAAATAAGGGTGGGCCCTACCAACCCGCCTGTCCTTCCAAAGCACGGGCGGGATACGGCCCCTTCACCACGCACGGATGAAGGATCAGGGAATCACCAGCAAGGGTTGCCAAATGGAAATGCGAATGGACTGGGATGCGGACGGGGCGTTGCGTCTTGCCCTCCAGGGCCGGCTGGACCTGGAGACGGTTCCGGATATTCGAAAGCGCGTGCTGAAGGCCCTCAAGAAGAAGCCCTCGGCGCAGGTGGCGGTGGACCTGTCCGGAATCGAGCGTATGGACACAGCCGGTGTGGCGTTCTTGGTGGAACTGCGCAACCTGGTGGGGGGCAAGGCGGGAGACTGGCGTCTTGAGAAGGCCAGCGGTGCCGTGATGAAGATGTTGGAACTGGCCCGGTTGGACGTCCTGGCCGATGCGGGAGCGGACCATGGCAGAGACTGAGGCGGGAGCGATCATCCAAGTCAAAAGTCTCAACAGCTTCTACGGACAAAGACGCGTTCTTCAGGACATCTCCTTTGAGGTGCCGGCCGGGAAGGTGACCGTGATCATGGGGGTGAGCGGGTGCGGCAAGAGCACGCTGCTGCGACACCTGATCGGCCTCAAGCCCACCGATCCCGGCCAGATCTTTGTGGAAGGACGTGATCTGGCAGGCTTCGATGCACGGCAGATGGAAGCCTTCCGCAAGCGGATCGGGGTGCTCTTTCAGGCCGGAGCCCTTTTCAATTCCATGAGCGTGCGGGACAACATCGCCGTGCCGCTCAGGGTCCACACGCGCCTGGCGGAGCCCACCATCTCCATCATGGTTCGCATCAAGCTGCACCAAGTGGGGCTCACCCGGTTCGGCGATTACATGCCCTCCCAGCTGAGCGGTGGTATGCGTAAGCGGGCGGGACTGGCCCGTGCTTTGGCCATGGACCCGGAGATGCTCTTCGTGGACGAACCCTCTTCGGGGCTGGATCCCATCACGGCGGCGGGCCTGGACGACCTCATCCTGGAGCTGCGCGAAGCCATGGGAATGACACTCATCGTGGTGACCCACGAGCTGGAAAGCGCCTTTCGCATCGCCGATCAACTCATCGTCTTGGACCAGGGGCGGGTGCTGGCTGCGGGGATGCCGGAATCCATCCGGGAAAGCCGTGATGAGCGGGTGGTGCAGTTCTTGACTCGGCGCGCCGACGAAAGAACCCGGGACCAGGAAGGATACCTGTCGGACCTTCTGACCGGGGGGCGGAAGGTGGGCGTCCACCCATAACGTGTTCGGGCCTTTGCTCGTTGTGCGCGAAGGTGGGAGTGATCATGGAAGGACTGCTACTGGATGTTTTGAGCGGATTGGGTCGCTGGACCCTGGGGCATGTGCGGGGGACCGGTCGAGCGGGCATCTTCCTGATGCACGGGGTTCGGGGCGTCTTCCGAAAGCCCAAGAAATTTCGCGCCATTCTGGGTCATGTGCACTTCATCGGCACCAAGTCCTTTTTCGTGATCGGCTTTACCGCCGCCTTCACCGGGATGGTGCTGGGGCTCCAGGGCTACTACACCCTGTCCAAGTTCGGTTCGGAAGGATTGCTGGGGGCGGCCGTGGCCTTGAGCCTCATCCGGGAGCTGGGGCCGGTCCTTTCGGCGCTCATGGTTACGGGACGCGCTGGGTCGGCCATCTGTGCCGAGATCGGCATCATGCGGATCGAAGAGCAGATCGACGCCCTGGAATGCATGGCCATCGACCCCCATGCTTATCTGATCGCTCCCCGGTTTGTGGCTTCCCTGGTGGCCATGCCCTTGCTCACGGCCTTCTTCGACGTGGTGGGAATTGCGGGCGGCTACCTGGTGGGGGTGTCGCTTCTGGGGGTCAATCCGGGCGCCTACCTGGACGGCATGCAAAAGAGCGTGGAATGGCTGGACGTCTACATGGGCCTTGTCAAGTCCTTCATCTTTGCCATGCTCTTCATTTGGATCTGCACCTACAAGGGCTATTTCGCCGGCGTGGACCGGGGCAGCTTTGGTCCGGAAGATGTGGGCCGGGCCACCACCGACGCTGTGGTGGTCTCGTCGGTGGCCATCCTGGTAAGTGACTATGTGGTCACCTCGCTTTTGCTGTGAGGCGGCGAAAAGAGGGTGACCGAAGGCCCGCGGCCTTCAAAGGGGAACCGCAGACTCGTGGAGGAATCAAACCGATGAATCGGAATTCGTGGGGGCTGGAAGCCGGAGTGGGGCTTTTCATGGTGATCGGTCTGGTCTGTGTGGCCTATCTGTCCCTGAACCTGGGAGATGTGCGCCTGTGGGGTAGCTCCGATTACGTGGTCTATGCCCGCTTTTCCAACGTGTCGGGCCTGAAGAAGAAGGCGGCGGTGACCATGGCGGGGGTGGAGATCGGCCAGGTGGAGGACATCCAACTGGATAGCGGAGAGGCGGTGGTGACCTTGAGGATTCGAAAGGACGTGAAGCTCGAAGAAGACGTTATTGCGAGCATCAAGACCATGGGCATCATCGGGGACAAGTATATCGCCATCACAGCCGGGGGATCGGATACGATGATCGAGCCCGGGGGATGGATCATGGACACCCAGCCGCCCCTGGACATCGAGGATCTGCTGGGCAAATACGTGTTCGGCCAGATCGGGGAAAAGAAATAGAAGGAGGCCGGTTGGCCTCCGGGCGGGAACCGATGCAAAAGGCCGGCGCCCCCGAAGGGACCCGGCCTTTTGGTTTGTGAAGGTTGGATGGAAAACTACTTCTTCATGTGCTTCATGAAAATGGATTCGCACTTGTTGGCCATGGCCTCGGCGCGATCGGCGGCAGCTTCCGCCCGGCGGGCCGCGTCTTCACACTGTTGGGTGTTGTCCATCTGGGACTTTTCCAGGCTGTCCAGGCGTTGCATGATCTGATCCTGGTTGGCCTGAAGTTGTTTGATGGTGTTCTGGCTGGCACAGCCACCCAGCATGGCCCCGCAGAGAGCCACGACGAAAAATACGGCCAAGATCCTTTTCATAACCCTTTCCTCCTTTTGCTTGAACGTTCCACACGCCAAGTCCTTACCCTTCCGTTCCCCAATGCTACCCGAGAACCCGGGACGGAGCAAGAACCTTTTAGGGATCCATGCGCGGTGGCGCCAGGCTGGCACGGACTTGCTCGGGCGGCTTGGACACGTTGGTGGGCACTCCATTTTGGAGCTTAACGGCAAGAAAATATCTTTCGCGATCTATATTGTCCGCATAGGGAAAGGTTTTGAGTTTTTCCTCGGCGTATTGCTGGTAATCGGGGATTCTTCGGTACACATCCGGGTGGACCTCCACGTAGATCGCCCCGTCTTTTACCCCCAGCTTGATGGGCTCATAGATGATTTCCAGCCGCGTGCCGATCGGGACCTGGGGATAGAGCAGGGCGATGTGTTCCGGGTAGCATCGGATGCAGCCGTGGCTGATGAGGCGCCCAACCCCCCAGGGCATGCTGGTGCCGTGAATGCCGTAGGCCCCCAGAGAAAGTTTCAAGATGTAGTCCCCCAAGGGGTTTTCCGGGCCCGGGGGCATGGTCTTTTGCCCGTATTTTTCCTGGAGGGATGGGGGGATGTACCAGGTGGGGTGGGCCCTTTTTTCCGAAATGCGGCAGGTTCCCAGCGGGGTTTCCCAGCCTTCGTCCCCGATGCCGATGGGATAGGTCTGGACGGTCTTTTCCTTTTTGTTGAAAAAGTAGAGGCGCAGCTCCGGCAGATTGATCACCAGTTCTTCATGCTGGGTCGGCGGGAGCACCCACAGGGTTGGAACCATGAGGTTCTTCCGCTTGGGCGGCAGCCAGGGGTCCATGCGCGGGTAGAGGAGCACCATTTCGTTGTAGCCCAGCCCGTAGAGGCGGGCGATGTCCAGTAGCGTCTCCTTGGGTCGGACCTGGTGCCAGCGGGGGGCGCCCACGACGGTGAGGGATTCCAAGTCGTAGGGATATTTGACGATGGCAGCGGAAGGAAGTTCCTTTTCCTCCGCTAAAGCCGTAAGGTTCCATGCCAAAACGCCTGCCAGAAGGGCCGTGAAAAAGGCGGTCGCCATGCCGCCTGCTTTTCTTTTCGCCATGCCGCGTCGTCTGCTCCGTGACCGTTCCAGTCTGTGTCTTCTCAGCCGGTGCCGAGCCCGCCATGGAGGTTGTGCGAAAAAGGAATCCGGGGCCGTCCTTCGGAAATGGCTGTGCCATGTTGTCAGGTTCCCTAAAAAAGGCCCCACCCGGTTGTTTTCACCCATCCCCTGGGAGATTACGATCGATGCTTCGGCAATGCAAGCCGGTAGGCCCCTGTGGGAAGATCTGGAGGGTGCTTGGGTCAACCCGCCCCGACGCCCGGGGTCACCCGCGCTTCAGCCGCCACGGATCACGGATGACGGCTCCGTTTTCTTGAAAGGTAAAAGAGCACATCGTTTCGCCGGATCCTTTTTCGATCCAGCCGGGGCCACAGCAGGGGCATGTGAAGAGGTTGGTTCCAACCGGTGGCGATGGTCTCTTCATCACTCAGAACCCAGTGGACGCCCACGTCCGTTCTTTTCATGGGCAGTGGGGAAACGATCTGGAACGGAGCCACCACGGTGACGATCCGGGTGCCTTTTTTCAACCATCCCAACTGGGACAGGCAGGCGACCAGGAGGTCCAGGTGGCCGCTGCCGTCTCCCAGGCGGCTTCCGTCGCGGGCGACGGCCAGGCTGGAGGTCAGGATGAGATCCACGCGGGGAGGGCGCTGGGTCCGGTAGTCGATGCGCTGAGCAAAGGGATTGGACCGGTGCGGATAGACCGCCTGGGGGCGCTTGTGGGGAGGCACCGCGCGGGGATCCACCAGGGAGAAACCGCTCTGAAGCTGGGGGGTCGTCAAGATGAGGCGCTTGCCGTCCGTGAGGGCGTTCAGGGCGATCTGGCGAAACGCCTGGAGCGGAGGGATCAGAAGGCACGGGGCGGTCCGGTAGGAAGGCAAGCGCCGGAGCCGTTCCGCCGCCTTGCCCCATCGGGGCGGAGGCGCATTGTGGAAAGCCTCTGTCTGGAGCAGCTCCCGACGGATCTGTTCTTTTTGTCGCGCGATCGTGGTATCGTCCATGGAACAGACACTCCCGGGGCGGCGGGCCGCCTTGAAGTTTGGCAAAGGATTCTCTATAGATCAGAAGAGGGATGGAATGTCCAGACGTATCTATCTGGGAAAATGCACTGGAAGAGTCTTAGTCGAGAAGACAATCGGGGAGGAATGAAAAGATGAGCCGAAAGGATTACCGGCCTGAAAACGTAAAAAAACGTTTCCCTGACAGTGTGGTGCCGCTGGTGAACGGCAAGGCACTTCTCAAAGCCGCCAAGAAACACAAGGCCATGATCATGGCCACCAACATCCGGTGTCGGCTGCCCGTGGAAGGGATCGTGCGGGCGTCCATGGCCACGGGCGCACCGGTCATGTACGAGATCGCCCGGTCCGAGCTGACCTATACGGAATTCACTCCAGCCTCCTTTGTGGACTTCATCGTGAAGGAAAACGAACGGCTGGGTAACACCCAGGTGCCGTTCGCCATCCACGGGGATCACATCACGGTGAAGAGCCCCGAGGACAAGGAACCGGTGGCGGCGCTCATCGCCGAAGAGATGGAGGCCGGCTACACGTCGTTTGCCATCGACGCCTCCCACATGGAAAACGAACTGAACCTGGCGGCCACATCCGAGTTGGCCCGGCCCATCGTGGCGGCGGGGTTGAGCCTGGAGGTGGAACTGGGCGAGATCGGGGCCAAGAGCGGCAGCGCTGAAGGCTTCACTCAGCCCGACGAGGCGGAATGGTTCATCCGGAATTTGACGGAAAAGGGCGTCCATCCGGATCTTTTGGCCATCAACAACGGATCCATCCACGGGACCTACTTCGGTACGGCCCAGGAAGGGATCCAGCTGGACCTCACGCTGGAGATCTGGAAGGCCATCCAGCCTTGGGAGGTGGACATCGCCCAGCACGGTATCACCGGCACGTCCCTGGACAAGATCACCTCCTTCATCAACTACGGCATCCGCAAGGGCAACGTGGGCACCTTTTGGCAGAATGTGGCCTTCGGATTCGCCATGAACCAGAACGGCAACGCCATCACCACGGAAGACAAGGGGTACGTGAAGCGGCCCTATCGGGGCATCCCCGATGAGCTGTGGCAGGAGATGTGGGCCTGGGCCGTGGAGACGGGAAACGTGGGCGGCAACATCAAGAAGGCCAACCTGCCGTTTGCCGGCAAGCTCAACGCCATTGCGGCCCAATACAAGGAACGGATCACGGCCCACGCCTACGAGGAGGCCGTGCGGCTTTTCGAAGCCACCCATTCCATCGGGCTGGCCGACGCCGTGTGGGCGGAATTGGAGGCCATGGCCTAAAAGCCTGGCTGCAAACGCCCGGGTTGCTCTCTTCTTGTTGGGACGGAAGGTGTGGAACCGGCAGACGGGCCCATCCTGCCGGCCTGGAGTTGCTGCAGTAGGGGCGGGTGCGGAACCCGCCCCTACTCGTCCGGCCGGGAGCCAATCCGTCTTGCTCTTGATTCTTGTGGGAACGGATGCCTTTGGCCTTTTCCGTTCGACGGCCAAGGGGGCTGGAGGAAGACAAGCGAGGTGGATAGGGTGGTCTTTGACGAGGCGCCCAGGATCCCTGGCCCCGGTGAAATGGAAAGGGGACTTTCCGTCACCTTGAAAGCCCATGCGGATTTGGTGGTTTTCCGCTCCGGCTCGAGTCCTCTCCGGTATCAGATGCTTGGATCCATCAGTGGTCGTCGAACCGGTAGCCGAAAAGCTCGATGTCGCGTCGGAAGTGGCGTTCTACGAGCTCGGCCGTTTCATCTGTGTAGTAGACCCGGTAGTCCCTCCGATCCGTAGCCTTTCGCTTGTGGGGCAGCGCCGGCGTCCGGATGCCCATGCGCCGGCAGGCTTCGTGGAAGTCTTGTTCCAGTCGTTCGTAGCGTCCCACGAAATCCACAATCAGACTTCCGTCCAGATCCACCAAATAGTCCGACTGGCGTTCGATGGAAACGTCGAAGTGGAAGACGTAGGGGCGTTCCGGATCCAGCTTGTACTTGAGAAAATCTTCGAACGTTTCCAACCCCTTCATCAGATGGGGGCGTTCCCGGCGGATGTGATGGAACGAGCTGACCTGCAGATCCCAGGGGTTGCGCACGAAGGCGAACTTGAAGAGGCTTTGGAAATAATCGCGCGGTAGCATCTCCTTGGCGGCGATCACCTTGGCATGGCGGGGGAGTTTGCACGCCAGTCGGTGCCCCGAAAGGGCGCTCAGGCGGCTGCATACGAACATGGGGATCCGCCAGGGATCCTTCCACTTGTAACCCCTCAGGGCTACCCGGATGCTGGTTCCCCCCGTCTTGGGGATATGCACGAAGAGGAACTGGTATTTGGGCGATAGCAACACCGCTGTCATCCTTTCGAAGTACTCGTTGAAGGCGACCACGATCGTCAGATCGGTCTTTTCAGCAAGACCTCCAGATAGCGTCGCGCGCTGTTTTCCGCCGTGTAAGGCGCCGCAGCCTCCTGCAACCGCTCCTTATGGGGCGGATGATCCAGCATGTCAAGAACGGCCTGAGCCATGGCATGGGGGTTGCGCATGGGAACCAGCGGCGCCACCCTTCCTGCTTGAAGGATTTCCCGGGGACCGCTGGGACAGTCCGTGGCCACCACGGGAGTGCCCAGGGCCAGGGCTTCCGTGAGCGCATTGGGAGATCCTTCCCAGATGGACGAAAGCACAAAAACGGACGCCTTCCGGAGAAAAGGGTAGGGGTTGGGGACGAATCCGGGCAGATCCACGTCCTCTCGGATTCCCAGCTGGGAGGCCAGGGCCTCCAGGCTCACCCGGTCCCGGCCTTCGCCCAGGATGACCAGACGTGACAGTCGGCGGGACCTGACGATCTGGAACGCTCGCAGAAGGGTGGGAAAATCCTTCTGTCGCGTGAGCCGGCCCATACCCACAAGGACCGGTGTCTCGCCGCCGTTGAACCAGGGATGGGATATGGGTGCTGCCGCCGACTCAAAGAGTTGGGGGGCGATCACCGGGTTCGGAACGACCGTGAGGGTGTCTTCCGGGATACCGGCGAAACGGACCAGATCTTTGGCCACTCCGCGCGAGACGGCCACGATGGCATCCGCTTTCGGGTAGAGCCATCGGATGGGCAGGGCCCATGCCAGCCGGTGGATCTGCCCTTTGGATTTGAGCGCTTCCGATACCGTGGTGCCCATGCGAACGACCACCCGCGTGTCCGTTTTCGCCATCATGCGAGCCAGAATCGCCGTCTGATTGGCTCGGTCCTTGGCGGCCAGAAGGGCCGTGGGTCGATGGGTTTTCAGGTAGCGCACGAGTTCTGGTAGTGCGGAATAGGTGTGCTCGGTTCCCAAGGGAACCGAGCGGACCCGAGGTGAAAGTTGTTGAAGGTAGGAGCTCCGAGTCTTGACCATCAAGAGATCCACCGCAAAACCAGATTCGGCCAGATAGGAGCACAGGTGGCTGAGCATTTTCTCCACACCCCCATGGCCCGAAAACGAAGCAAAAACGGCAATCAGAGGTCTTCCGGCGTTGTTCACTTCACTTTTCCTTCCAGAAAGTGCCAGGAGCTTGTCCGAAACCGTGCTTCCGGAAATGCGACTCCGCTACGCACGCTCTCTGTAGGGGCGATCCGCCGGGTCGCCCCTGGAAACCAGGGCAAAGCCTGCCGACCTCAGGCCGGCAGGGCGCTGTGTCATGGCAGTCCCAAACGGCGCGGTTCGAACGAAAAGGGATCAACTGGTCCGTTCTCACACAAGCAACTGCTCCGGCATGTCTTTTCTCATGTCCACGGATGGAAGAAGTATACTTCACGCATCCCTCATCCCGGTGGCACCGCGTCGGGTCTTGATCCCCAACGCTGTCATGTAACGGGTTGCGCAGTGATGGACATGGTAGCGTTCAGCCGCCCGGCGGAGTTCCTGGGGCGATGGGGCCGAGCGCAAGGTTCGTCGAATGGCGTCGGCCAGACGCTCGGGATCACCCACCGGCACAAGAGGCCCATATCGGCCGTCTTCCAGTATTTCTCGAGGTCCACTGGGACAGTCCGTGGACACCACCGGAACGCCCAAGGCCATGGCTTCGGCCAAGACGTTCCCAAATCCTTCCCATTTGGAACTCAGGACGACCAGGTCCGCTTTGGCCATTTCCGCAAAGGGATTGGAAACGAAGCCGGGGAGACTGACCTGGCCGTTCAATTCCAGGCGGTGGATCAGTTCTTCAAGACGAGCGCGGCGTCGTCCTTCGCCGAAGATGACAAGTCTGGATGGAATGTCTTTTTGCACCTTGACGAAGGCGCGAATGAGCGTCTCAAAGTCCTTCCTCGCGCACAGTTCTCCAAAAGCGGCAATGATCCGAGTCCCCTCTTTGTGTGCCAACCATGGATGAGATGCTGGCAGGCGGGCCGAATCGAGGATGTCATCGGTGAGGATGGGATTGGGTATTACCCAGAACCGATCCTCGGGCATTCCTGTGATAGAAGCAAAGTCTTGGGCGGCACCTCGGGATGGAAAGATGATCCCGTCGGCGTGGGGGTAGAGACGGCGCATGGATAAGAGCTGGATGGATCTGTCCACGACGCCTCTGGAATGGAGGTTGGTGCTCACGGTCGTTCCCAATCGCAACATGACACGGCCGGAAAACTTGGCAAGGCGGGTTGCGACAATGCAGGTCCTGTTGACGCGGTCCTTGTCCGTGAGGATCGTCCCGGGCCGAACCCTTTTGAGGTACTTCACCAAGTGAGGCGCACAGGACAACACATGGCTTACGGGAAGCTCCAGCGTTCGAATGTTTGGATGGAGCTTGTGCAGATAAGGGCCATGATTCCTGATCTTCAACAGATCAATGGTGACTCCCGCTGATGCCATCGCCGGCAACAGGTTGGAAAAGAGGCGGTTGACCCCGCTGTGCGGCGATGTGGCGCAAAAGACGGCAAGATCCATGCCATTGCGGCCTTCAAGTCCCGCCGGCGGGGTCGAAATCCTCGGGTGGGAGCGGCTGCTTTGAAAGGTGTTCATGCAATTCGTCCTTTCATTTCCCCGACAGGCCCAAGGCCTCTAGATATCGAGGAGCCATCTTCTCCACCGTATAGCAAGATACCGTTCGTTGGAGAACGTCCTGATCCGGTGGGTTTTCCATCACGTTCATCATGGCCGATGCCAAGGCTTGCGGGTTCCCCACGGGAACCAGCGGGGCGGCCGTGCCCTCTTGTGTGATTTCTCGGGGACCATTGGGACAATCCGTTGCCACCACGGGGGTTCCAACGGCCATGGCTTCAACCAACGCGTTGCCAAAGCCTTCCCATCTGGACGATAGGACGAAGAGCGCCGCCCGTTTCATGTAGGCATAGGGATTGTCCACATGACCCGGCATACTGACATGGGAGTCGATATGAAGGCGTCGTGCAAGATCTTCAAGGGAGGCGCGTTGATTGCCCTCTCCCAGAATAACCAGCCGGCATGGTCTCTTTTCGCTCACGATCTTGAAGGCGTGCAGAAGCGTGGGAAAATCCTTTTGGGGTTCCAGTCGTCCCACTCCAAGCACAATGGGAAGGGAAGGATTTTTGAACCATGGATGGTCGGGTTCTGCTTCGGCCTTCTTGAAGATGTCCGGGGTGATCACCGGGTTGTGCACCACTTTGACCCGGTCCCGGGGAACATCCAGCAGCTTCAGCAAATCGTCAGCCACCCCGCGGGAAACGGCCACAAAGCCATCATTGCGGGGGTAGTAATGGTGAAACCAGGAGGCATGTTTATTGCGCTTTTCGGGTCTCAGGTTGTCGATTTCTCTCGACATGTTGGTGTGGACGCCCGCATAGACCCGGGTCTTCACACAGGCTAGAGCCCGCGCTCGCAGGGCCGCCACGTTTACCCGGATCCGTTCCGTGACCAGACATTGGGGGTGATGTTGGCGAAGATACCAGGCCAAACGAGGTACGCTCAACAGGGCGTGAGAGCCCTTTACATGAAAGACGCGGACCAGGGGGTCCACCCGATCCAGGTACGGGCTGTCCATTCTGCCAAGCAGAAGGTCCACGCGCACTCCCTCGCGGACCAGTTCCGCCATGAGATTTGTCCAGATCTTGCCGATACCGCCATGGCCTAAAGACGCCATGAAGAAAGCAACATGCCCTTGAGGACCCACGGGTGCTCCTTTTGCTAACGAAGAGGGTAACCGAAAACTTCCAGGTACTTCTGGGCACTGGCCCGTAAGGTGTAGTCTTGAACCGCATCCTTGAGGAATGGTTTGGGAATCGGTTTTTCCAATGTCTCCAGGATGGCTGCCGCCATGGCTTCCGGGTTCCCACATGGGACCAGCCTTCCGTACTTGCCGTCGTGGAGGATCTCTCGCGGACCGCTTGGGCAGTCCGTGGACACCACAGGGGTTCCAACGGCCAAGGCTTCCGTGAGGACATTGGGAGATCCTTCCCGAAGAGAGGAAAGAACAAATACGGTCGCTCTCGCCAAATAGGCGTAGGGGTTTTGCACGAAGCCGGGAAAGGAAACCCAGGAAAGAACTCCCAGATCGCGTGCCAATCGTATGAGCTTATCTTTTTGTCGGCCCTTTCCCAAAATGATGAGAAGAGCCGGTGTCTTCTGGCGCACCAGCGCAAAGGCCCGGAGAAGTGTGGGAAAGTCCTTGGCCTTTCTCATCCCCCCCATCCCCACGATAACGGGGGTTTTTTCGTGCTCGTGAAAATAGGGATGGTCTAACGGTGCTTGCGCCAGAAGATCTATTTCCGGCGCGATGACAGGATTGGGAACCACATGGATTCGAGCCTTCCTTTTGCCGAGCAGGCGTTGGATATCCTCCGCCACACCCCGGGACACAGCAATCACCCCATCCGCTCGAGGAAGGAGTCGCTTTAGTTTCCAGGTGGTTCTCAACAATTTGAAAGGAGAACGGTTGTCTCGTGCCGAAAGGGTCGTGCCGATTCGGAGAAAGGTCCGTGTCTGGCCACGGGTGAGCGCTCCGGCGGCTACCACTTCCTCGTCACTTCGCTTGCCCGAGAGCAGAATCTGCGGTCTCGCCCCAGCCAGGTAGCGGCACAGGGCGGACATGCGTTCCCTGCTCGTCCGTGCCTGGATTTCAAGAACGTTCAGCTGGTTGCCAATCGTATGCACATAGGGACTGTCGGTCTTTGCCAAGAGGAAGTCCACGGAACAGCCCAGTTCTTCCAAACCCCTGGCCAGATGCACCAGCATCTTTTCGGTGCCGCCATCTCCAAAGGAAAAGGCTGTGATGGCTATTTTAGGAGGTCTCCACTTCAACACCATTCTGTGCCTTCTATTTTGAAACCTCCAGAGTGCTTTTCGCTGACGGCCGCAAAGCGGCGCCGCACAGCACTCCGGCAAGAAGATTCCAGTAGTATCGCCAATCGGGGTGGAGTGACCTGAAGTCGAACAAGGCCCAGAGGATCATATATGTCAAGGAAGATACGGCGAACAGGGTGAAGGATCGGTCCAAGCGGCCTTCCTTCCATGCATGCCATACCATCCGATAGAGACTGGCAATGAGCCAAGCGAACAGGGCATAGCCCAACAGGCCGTAATGGAAAAGGATTTCCAAGTGCGTGCTGTGGAGATGGTCCCACCATTGGGGTTCACCTTTCCAGTTGAGCACACGCAGCGTCTCTCGGCCGCTTTCCCGTATAAAGTAATAGGATTCGGCGGGACCGTATCCCCACAGTGGTTTTTGCACAACGGACTGCAGGCCGAAAAGATAGAGTTGTGCTCGACGGCCCACCGAAGTGGAAGTGGGTTTATCGAATTCAAAGTTGGGAAGTTGCAAGATGGTATTTTTTTCTTGGATCCACCTTCGTTCTATAAAAGACCAGTTGAACGCTGTGAATGCACATAGGAGCACGACCCCAATGAGTAGGCCGATTTTGAAACGGCGCATGTTATCTGCCATCCCGACAGGTCGAATCCAGTATGCTAAGAAAATCAAAAAAAGGGAAGTTGAGTAGAAGGCCAACAAGGCTCCTCTGGACTGCGTAAAAGCTAGTCCCTGTCCGAATACAGCAGTCAGCAACAACCAAAGAATTACCTTAATGAATTTCCATCTTTTAGCATTCCAGAATTTCGGTGCAAAACATACGAGTCCAAATAGGGTGGTTCCTGAATAAAGCGCAAAGGATATAATACGATGGTGGAAACCCGTTCTCCTTCCCTCCCAGGCCTTCGCGAGAGTTGCCATGTCACTGTTCATGATCATACCAACAAGGAGCCCGAGCATGGCCAGCCACAGCATGCGGCGGCATATCTTGACGTTGCCGGCGCACAGTAGTCCCACGGCGGGAAAGAGCAAGAGCCGGCTCCATTCCCAAGCTCCTTGAAGATGCCAGGGGGCGCGGCTTCCATCGAATAAAACCGCCATTCCAGTTCTCAATAAAATGAAGGAAAGCACCAGGATCCAGGAAAGAAAAAAGGTCCGGTTGCCCGTGGGGAATTGCTTCCACGAAGTCAATATGGCGACTCCAACGGTTATCCAAAAGCAAAGCGCGGCCAAACCGGTGCTCAGAAGGGAGAAGAAGGCAAAACCGTAGATTCCCGCAGCCGACAGCATCGGCAGGATTGCCTGGAGCTGAAACTGAGAATGGGAGTCAAAAAGCCTCATAGTGTGAGCTCCTCAGCCTGTTCTGTCTTTACTTTTCTTTTCGATGAAACTTGGCATGCGTCTCGGCACTTTCCTGATTTTGTGAAGCAGGTTGGTCAAAGCGGCATAACCCACTCCGGTATCGCAAAGCCATGTGTCCTCAGAAAGTGATCCATGATCGGCGAAAACCGCCTTCCATTTTTCGGGTTGTTTGGAGCCTATGGCAAAAACATAGACAGAGCTCATGCGGTGATCGTTATAGCTCAGGTAGAGGACTTCGAGGCCGTTTTTTTTAAAAAGTCTTCTTACGGCGAGAGGGGAAAAGCGCCAGTAGTCGCCATAGTTGGTATGATACGGCTGGAGAAAAGGGACACACACGATGACCACGTCCCGAGTCATCAGGCAAATGTTTTGGAACGCTTTCCGCGCATCGAAAATGTGCTCCAACGTGGTGTGATTGAAAACCACATCAAAACGGTCTAATAGATCGTGAGGAAGGTCCTGTTCCAGATCTAAAAATATCTCGTTCTCATATCCCTGAAAACCCTTGGCTTGGCTCTTCCAGTTGGTGATCCAATAAGTATTTGCTTTTACAAAGTAATCTCGGTAATGTGTACCTTCCTTGTCTTCATCTTTCCAGGCGCTTGCATTCACCACATGCCCTTCGAAAAGTGGGGCGAATTTGGCCAACTCCCTGTTCGACCAATATCGAGGAAGGCGAAATCTACGATCAATACCCAGTTTGTAGTCAAAGATCCTCAACATGTTAGGCTCCCGAATTTCTCAGAACAACATCACGGATCGTGCAGGCCCTGTTTTCCCAACTGTATGTGGCTGCATCGTTTCGCGCCGTTTGGGAAAACCGCAGGGCTAAATCAGGGTTGGCTCGCAAGGATTGGACCGCCGCCACCCAGCCTTCGGGGTCGTCGGGATCGACGCAGAGCCCGTTTCTGCCGTTTTCGATGATCTCGCGGATGGGCTTGAGGTCGCTGACGATGATCGGGCGACCTGCCGCCATGGCTTCGAACAATTTCATGGGGCTGATGGAAGCGGCGTGGGGCAGGTGCCGCTGGTAGGGCATGACCAGGATATCCGCCTCTTCCAAGTACTTGGGGATATCGCGATGAGAGACAAACGGCACCACCTGAATGGGCGAATGTCTCGGAGGGTCCTGCAGTTCGCCGACGACCGTGACCCGGCAGCAATCCAGCGTGCTCAGGCGTTCCAGGATATCCAAGCCCCGATCACGACTGATCCGGCCCACATAGACGATATGCGGGCTTTTGAGCCGTCTTGGATCGAATGGCTGGATCTTTCGGAACATCGCTGGGTCCACACCGCTGGGGCAGACATGGATCCGTGTGGGTTCCGCGCCATGTTCAATCAGCATTTGGGCGGCGGCTCGGCTGATGGAAAAGAGGTTTCGGACGACGCCTCGTCGATAGGCGGCCAGAACTGGTTCCAAGGCACCGGTTCTGTGGATGGCCGCCACATCGTGAATCTCGAGGCTGTGAGGTATCTTTCTGCGGGTCAGGGACAAGCTGATGGGCACGGACCGGGTGTAAACAGAGGCTGCGGTTTTCAAAAGCCGGCCGTAGATCCAGAAGAAAGGGGCGAAGTGGAAGGCTTTCCAATGGGATTTGAGCCACGGTGTGGCACACACATCCAGTCTCCTGAGAACTCCCAAATAGCGCAGTCTTTCTTCCAGGGATTCTTTCCCCTGCCAAGGCGGAACAAAGAGCCGCACTCCAACCCCTATTTTGTCGAGACCTTCCACTGTTTTGAGGGTTTGAATGACGTTGGCCCGCCGGCGATGAAGTCGGGCTCTGGCAACATAAACCATATCCGGTCTTGAGGTTTTCTTTGCGCCCAATCGTTTGCCTCTTTCGAATCCAGGGAGTCTCTTCCGCAACTCGACCATGACCTTTGCAGCCGGAAGGGTGGTGTCAATGATTCAAAAGCTCATTATAAACTGAAATATTCCCCCGAACCATGGCTTCAGGGGAAAAGTGTTCGCGAACAATTGCACGGCCTTGGGACCCCATCCGCTGGGCATCAAGGGGATGCTCCAAAATCCAGACAATCTTTTCGGATAATGCTTCCAGGTCTTTGGGATCCACCAGAAAGCCGTTTCGACCGTCCTGGACGATCTCGGGAATGCCACCCGCGGGCGACGCGACGATGGGAATCCCCGCAGCGGATGCCTCCAGGAGGCAGACGCCCAAGCCTTCCATGGTGGCCGGGTGGACCACCATGTCCAGGTTGGGCAGAATCCGGGGGAGATCCTCTCGGAAGCCGAAAAAGCGCATGTTTTCTGAAATGCCCAGGCGCGCTGCCAGCTCCTTGAGATCATGGATCATGGGGCCGCGGCCGAAAAGACAAAATCGCGCTTCCGGGTGGATTCGAACAACACTTTGCGCCGCTCTCAGAAGGAACACATGGCCTTTGCGGGGGATGAGCTGAGCAATGGTTCCGATGAGGCGACTGTCCTGGGGCAGACCCGCTTCCTGCAGAAAAAAGGGCTTGGAATAGGCTTCGACAGCCGGGTTGGGGATCATGCAGCTCTTAACACATCGGAGTTTACTTGCCGCAACCCCTGCCTTCTCCAGAACCTGGTATATGGCTCTGGAAATGGAGATGATGCGATCATAGAAGGCGTACTTGATCTGCGCAAGGTGCCTATTTTCCGGATTGTCCACGCGCCGGGTGACCACCGCGGGGACCGCCAACATGCAAGCGATCATCCCTCCCCACCAGTCGGCGCCGCGGCGGCTATGGACATGAATCAAATCCGGCCGGGTTTTCCGGATGATGCGATGCAATTGAACGGGGACGCGAGGGTCCACTTCCCCTTTCATCTCCAATGGTGCGACCCGGGCGAACGCGGTGGCGGCTCGAGCGATGGCACTGCCTTTGGGGCAAACCAACGTGTTCTGAAAACCGTGCTGCGCCAGACCCTCTAAAAGGATCAGAACTTGGCGAGCGCCACCATACAAGTGCCGACCCGTTTCAATGTGCACAATACGCATTGCTTGTCACCTCAGGGCCGATGAGAGGGGCGGCGGTTCGAATCACCTCCTCCACCGTGATGGACTTCATGCAGGGATAATCCGAATGGCACACGGGACTTCGCTTGCACGGGGAGCATGGAAGGCGGTGATAAATCACCCGCCCCTGGGTCCCGCCGGTGAAAAGATACGGGCACGTGGCTCCGAAAAGGGCGATGGCCGGGCGGCGTTGAACCATGGCCATGTGGGTGAGGCCCGTATCCACGCCGATCGTGAGGGAAGCCCCTGTGACGATGGCGAAACTTTCAAGCAGGCTGCTCTTTCCGCACAATATATGGATCTTACCTCGGCAGAGCTTTTGAATCCGTTGGGCCGACGGAAGATCACCCGGGCCGCCGAGCAGGACGGGCGGAAGACCAAAGTCCTCTCTCAGGGTGTCCGCCACCCGGGCCCAGCGGTCCTCGAGCCAGTGCTTCTGGGGTCTTGTGGTGAAGGGGGCCAAGACGCAGTAGGGGCCGTGAATACCTTCTTGCGCTAGGATTTTTTCAGCCTTTTCGGCCGCTTCCTTATCGATGGGAAACTTCGAATGGAGCGATGGCTCCAACCCGAGTTTGTCCAAAAGATATGTATATTCCGAGCCGATGTGTTTGGTGGAGGGACCTCGATCAATAAGATGGGTCATCAGGAACAAGTGGGGTTCCTTGGAAGTGAAGCCGATGCGATACGGTGCCCCCGAAAGCCATGCCAAAAACCGGCTTCGAAGCAGACCTTGCACATCCAACACGAGATCCGGCTCGATTTCATGGAGACGGCGTCGAAAGGCCTTGACTTGACGCAAAAAAGAGGTCCATCGCCCCTTCCTGATCGATTGGACCCATTCGTGTTTTGGCCAAATGATGATGCCGTCCAGATCCGCATGATGACGAAGAAGATCCGCCAGGGCCGGTTCCACAAGCCAGAAAATTTTCGCATGGGGAAACGCCTTCCGAAGTCGTGGGACCATGGGAGAAGCCATGACCACGTCCCCGATGGCGCTGGGGCGAAGGATCAAGATGCATCGCGGGTTGGCGATGTCGGGGAGTCTATTGTTGCCTTTGCACCGGAGCGGTCTCATCGCAGCAGCCTGTCATAAAGCGTCAGATACTGGGTCACGACGGCATCTTTGGTATAGTTTTCCTTAAATTGCCTATTGCCGCTTTCCGCCAGGAACCTTCTCAAGTCCTCATCCTCAAGAGCCTTTCTGATGGAGGAGGCCAGATGTTGCGGGTCAGCGATACGCGCCAGAATGGCCGTATCACCATCCGACGCGATCTCTGTCGGCCCGACGGTCTCCGTGGTGACCACCGCCTTGCCATGGCTCCATGCTTCCAGGATGACATTGCCCAATGGCTCATGACGTGAGGGACAGACAAAGATGTCGCCCATGGAAAAAAAGGGCCCCGGATCGTCCTGCCAACCCAGCCATCGCACCCGCGCTTCAATGCCCAGCTGATTGGCAAGGCGAAAGAGCCTTCCTTTCAATGGGCCGTCTCCCGCAATGGCGAGGAAGATGCGTTTCGACGAAATCTTTTCGGGTAGGAGAGAGAAGGCCTTCAAAAGGTCATCGAAGCCTTTCTTTTCGACGAACCTTCCGAGGCTGAAAAGAATCCAGGCCTCATCGGGGATTTTCCAACGTTTTCGCAAGTCCTTTCTCAAGGATTCCGGGATTGGGGCGGGCGTGTCCACAAAATTGGGAACATGATGGACCTTTTGGGCGGGCAGGCCGGAGGCAATGAGGTAGTCACAGATTCCCCTGGTGTTACCGATCCAGGCATGGGCGTGCGTGTAGTATCCTTGGATTTTGTAGTATCCTCCCAAACGCGCCACGTGCACAACATCCAATCCCTTGGGGATTCGTGTCAGCCTCGTGGCGCGCCCCATGTAGGTCTGCACGATGGGACAGGCCTCCCGTTCCACGAGTTTTCTCAGTTGAAGGGCGGACAGAATGTCCCACCCGTTTCTCATGGCCACGGTATGCACCGTGACGGATGAAGCAAGGTGGCGTGGCAGAGGGCTCTGCGGGCGAAGGACCGCCTGGACGGGAGCGCCTTTCTCCACCAGGCCGTTTACCAACCTGGCGAAGAAGCTCTCTGCGCCGCCCATGGCACGACTACCTATGATGTGCAGGGACGGTACCAGCTCCATGGGCATTTTCATCCTCGACGCCTGTCCCGCCATGCAGGATGACACAAAAGAGCCCGGTTCATGCCGGGCTTCTTCTAATCTGACACTATAACTTGTCCGACAATGGCCTTTCGGCTCAAGAATTCGGAAACTCCCTTTCCCTTTGTTCCCGCGGGCAAGGGCCATTGTTACCCAAGGAAATGGCGGCAACACCCGGTGGCCCATGCCACGTCCAAGGGGGATCTCCCGCAGTCTTGAAAGGCTTTGCCAGGTGAAATGGATTCATCCCCGGCGCTTTCCGGCGGGCCCCCAGGTGCCATTATGGCCGGGCCAGCTTCCAGCCTCCGTTCACCACGCGGACGATCACCAGCGAATCGGTACCTAAACCATTGTGATCCTGGGGTGTCAAGTTGTAAATGCCGCTGATGCCCACGTAGCCCTGGGTCTGTTCGATGGCGCTGCGAAGCGTGTCCCGGTCCGTACCCACCTGGCGCATGGCGTTGGCCAGCATCATGATGGCGTCCCAGGCATACCCGCTGTGGGTGTTGATGGGGTACTGGGCGTCGTAGTGGTAGGTGTCCTTGTAGAGGTGGATGAATTCCTGGATCACCGCCTTTTGGGGATCCGTGTCGGGAAGTTGGTCGGCCACCATGAGTTTGGTGGAGGGCATGAGGCTGCCTTCCGCGGCCGAGCCGGCCAGTTCCACGTACTTGGGGTCGGGCTGGCCGTGGCACTGGAAGAGGGGGATGGTCATGGCCAGCTGTTTCACGTTCTTGGCCACGCGCGCTCCGGCCGGGCCGATGGTCCAGCAGATGAGCGCCTGGGCCGGGCTGGCCTTGATCTTGACCAGCTGGGCGGTCATGTCCGTATCGCCCACCCCGAAGGCCTCTTGGGCCACGATCTGGATGCCGTACTCGGGAGCGAGGCGCTTCAGCCAGCCCAGGCCGTCACGGCCGAAACCATCGGTGGCGTGGAGAAGGGCCACCTTGGTCCAGCCCTTTTCCTTGAGGTAGCCGTAGATCTTTTTGACGGCCACGGACGTTCGCTGGGGCGTTTTGAAGGTCCAGGTGAAGGGGCCGAATTTACCGCCCGCGATCACCGGGTCTCCGCCCACGGTCATGATGGTGGGGATCTTGGCCTTTTCCGTGTAGGCCTTGACGGCCATGCCCGTACCGGTTCGGGTAGGACCGATGAGCGCCACAACCTTGTCCTTTTCCACCAGGCGCTTGGCCACCATGAGCGCTTTGGTGGGATCGCCTTCCGTATCCCCGATCACCAGTTCCAGCGGTCTTCCGTTGATGCCTCCTTCCTTGTTGATCTTGTCCACCACCATCTGAGCCACCAGCTTGGTGGGGGTTCCGATGGAGGAGGCGGGTCCCGAAAGGTCGAAGAAGGCGCCGATCTTGATGGGATCCGCCGCCCACGCGGGCCAAAAGCAAAAGATCGCGGCGATCAGGATGAGCGCCGCCGCAGCCGTCGACTTCAAAATGCTTCCGTGCT
Source organism: Desulfacinum hydrothermale DSM 13146 (assembly GCF_900176285.1). Lineage (GTDB taxonomy): Bacteria > Desulfobacterota > Syntrophobacteria > Syntrophobacterales > DSM-9756 > Desulfacinum > Desulfacinum hydrothermale. The sequence goes on from NZ_FWXF01000001.1 coordinate 380,525, forward strand.
GTTTCATGGCAACCTCCCTTTTTGGGCTAAACCATCAAACGTCGACCATGGGGTCTGCGGCAGGAAGCGCCTTTCACGGCGCACCCAACCGGCCCCTACAAAAACGACCCCTGCGTAGGGCGTTCCCTCATCCATCCCCCGTGGTGCGCCCCCCCCAGCCCCCATGGTTGGGGCTGGGAAAGCAGCGGCGGCGGGCGCCCCCCTCCCATTTCCGAAGGAAGTGGCAAACCCCGAAGGCTCCATGAGTCGTTCGACCCTGGGGCCGGCGGGCGCCTATCCGTCTTCCCGGATGCGGTGGTCGAAGACGCGCTTGCTCTTTCGTTCCGTTCGCGGCAAGGACCCGTAGTCCACCACGTCCACACCGGCGCGCACCAGGATCTGGCGGCGGATCTCCGTGGCGATCCGCTCCTTGAGTTCCTGGTCCGCCTCCGGGGAGTGGCCCCGGGCCCGTTCCACTCGGATGATCATCATGTCCCGGCCGTCTTCCCGGTGGTGGAGGTGCACCTGATATTCGCTTCCCACACCGGGGATCTGGGAAAGCACATGATCGATCTGACCCGGGTAGATGTTGACGGCGCGGAAGATGAACATGTCGTCGGAGCGGCCCAGGAGGTGGTCGTGTCGCGGAAGCGGATTGCCGCAGGGGCACGGTTCGGGAAGGAGCCGCGTGAGGTCCCGGGTGCGGTAGCGGATGAGCGGGGCGGCCTCCTTTCGAAGGGTGGTGATCACCATCTCGCCCAATTCTCCCGGGGCCACCGGTTCCAGAGTCTCCGGGTTGAGAATCTCCAAGATGTAGTAGTCCGCCCAGTAGTGGATTCCCTGGTGGGCGGTGCATTCCAGGCCCGTGCCGGGTCCATAGAGTTCCGTCAGGCCGGGGATGTCGAAGATGTGTTCGGCTCCCGTGATGTCCTGGATGCGCTGTCGCATGCGCCGGCTGTGACGTTCGGCGCCGAAGATGATCTTTTTCAGGGCGATCCGGTCCCTGAGACCCCGCCGCTCGATCTCCTCGGCCATGAGCAGGGCCATGGAGGCCGTGGCGCAAAAGACCGTGGATTGCATGTCCACGAGCATCTGGCAGTGGATTTCCGTGTTGGCCGGTCCCACCGGAACGGCCATGGCTCCGAAGCGCTCGCAGCCCAGTTGGAAGCCCACCCCGGCGGTCCACAGCCCGTAGCCCACGGCGATCTGTACCCGGTCCTCGCGGCTGAGGCCCGCCATTTCGAAGCAACGGGCGAACATCATGGCCCAGTCGTCGATGTCCTTCTGGGTGTAGCAGAGCACCTTCCTCTTGCCGGTGGTGCCGGACGAGGCATGGATGCGCACGATCTTTTCAAAGGGCACGGCGCGAAGCGGGAACGGGTACCCGGCCTGGAGGTCGTCGGCGGTGGTGAAGGGCAGGCGACGCAGGTCGTCCAGTGTGCGGATCTTTGCGGGCGTCACCCCAGCGGCGTCCAGACGCTGCCTGTAGAAGGGTGAATGGTGGTAGGCATGATGCACGGTCCACTGAAGGCCCTGGAGTTGGAGGGCTTCCAGGTTTTCCAGACTGGACCGCACCGGCATGAAACTCACGCTCATGGACGGGCTCCTTTCCTGTTCACACTTTTTCTCGAAAAACGGTCTTGAGTGTCAATCCTTCCTGTGGCATTCGCTCGGGTGGGACCTCTTGCACCCGCACGCCCAGGCCCAATTCGCGGCGAAGACGGCTTCGAATCTCTTCCAGGCGGCTGGTATGCGTCCCGTCGGCCCGGCCGGAGACGATCCGGTGGGCGATGCGTACCTCCAGGGTATCTCCCAGGCCGTAGCGGGTGCCCACCACCAGGCGGTAATCGTCGATGGACGGGTCCACGGCGCGCAGGATCTTTCCCACCCGCTCGGGATAGATGGGGATCCCCCGCACGCTCACCCTGTTGTCGGTTCGTCGGATGACCGGGGACAGTCGCAGGGTGGCCTGACCGCACGGGCAGGGTCCCGCCTCTTGACGCACCACATCCCCCGTGCGGTATCGGATCAGCGGGTAGGCTTCCGCCGACAGGGTGGTCACCACCAGTTCCCCCTCTTCTCCACGTTCCACGGGAAGTCCCGTGACCGGATGGACCACCTCCAGCAGGAAGTGGTCTTCCGCCGCATGGAATCCGTCTTGAGTGGGACATTCCCCGGCGAGTCCCGGTTCCACCATTTCCGACACACCGTACAGCCCGTAGACCGGCAGTCCCAGTGTGGAGCGGATCCGCTGTCGAAGGCCTTCCGGTGTGGGATCCGGGCCCAGAATCATGAGCTTCAGGTGCAAGTCGTGGTGATTGCGGCCGGCCTCCCGGTCGGAGTCCAGGGTGTCCAGCAGATGCAGGGCGAAGGACGGGGTGGTGGCGAGCACCGTGGAACGGAAATCGCGCATGATCTGAAGCTGCAGGCGCGCGGAAACGGTGGCCGACGGTGCCAGGGTGGCCCCGATGGCCTCGGCCGCGTGATTGAAGGTGAAGGCACCGGGAAAGAGGCTGTAGTTGAAGGCCACCTGGACGATATCCCGGTCCGTGATGCCCAGCCGTCGAAAAAGGCGGGCCATGAGGGACTGCCAAAGATTTACGTCCCTGCGCGTAAAGCCCACCACGATGGGACGCCCGTCGCGGCTGGTGGCGATCTTGAGGCGCACCACGCTCTTGAGCGGAACGGCGAAAAGGCCGTAGGGGTAATGATCCGCCAGGTCCTGGCTGGTGGTGAAGGGAAACCGGCGCAAATCCGCCTCGGTTTCCACGTCTTCGGGCACCATGCCCAGGGAATCCATGCGGGCCCGGTAGAAGTCCACGTTCAGGTAGGCCCGGTTGAGGGTCATTTGGAGCCGTTCCAGCTGGATCTGGCGAATCTCCTCCCGACCTTTCACATCCCTTTCCTTTACGGCCATAGCCGTCTCCCCGTTGGAAGGAAACCATCTGGGCCGATGCCATGCGGCTGCAGGTAAGAATCTTGGCAAAAAACCAACGCCCGCAAAACGGCATCGGGTTCACAGGGCATTTGCAGGCGCTGGAGCCCCTTATTTAGGCCGGCTCACGGGCTACCTTTCCCACTTGTGCCGGTAGTCCCTGCCCAGGTAGGCCCGCTGCACCTCGTCGTGTTCGGCCAATTCCCGGGCCGTTCCGGACAGAACGATACGGCCCGTTTCCATCACGTAGCCCCGATGGCAGACGTCCAGGGCGCCCAGGGCGTTTTGTTCCACGAGCAGGATGGTGGTGCCTTGCCGGTTGAGCGCTTCCAATGTGGCATAGATCTCTTCCACAATCAAAGGGGCCAATCCCAGGGACGGTTCGTCCAGGACCAGTAGCTTGGGCCGGGTCATGAGGGCCCGGGCGATGGAAAGCATCTGCTGTTCGCCGCCGCTCAGGGTCCCCGCCTTCTGCTTCTGGCGATCCCGCAGGATGGGAAAGAGGGTCATCATCTCGTCCATGGTGTGGCGGAGTTCTCGCCGCCCGTGGATGTAGCCGCCCAGTTCCAGGTTTTCCCGCACGGTGAGGTTGGGAAAGAGCTGGCGGGCTTCCGGCACCTGGGCCAGCCCCATCCGCACGATCTCTTCGGGTTTTCTTCCCTGAAGGGGCGTTCCTCGAAAGTGGATTTCCCCCGCCGAAAGCCGGTGCATGCCGCTCAGGACTTTGAGCAGGGTGCTTTTGCCAGCCCCGTTGGCCCCCAGGAGGCACACCCGTTCGCCTGGGTCCACGTGAAGGGTCACCCGGCGGAGCACTGGAACGGTGCCATAGTGTGCGGAGACGTTCAAAACTTTGAGCACGGCGTTTCCTTATGGCTGGACGAAAATCGCCTCAGGGGTCGGACCTTAGCCACGCTGGGAGCGACCATGGCCCCGATGCGGGTCACGGCAGGGCGGCTGCCGTGGGTTGCGCCGGCGCCGTCCCCTTGTACCTTGGCAAAAGTCCCATCCCTTGCGCCTCATGACGTTTCACTGTCTTCCTGGTGATTGTCACGGCCTGATCCCGGAGCCTCTTCCCGCCATGTCTCTTCCGATCCCTTGCGCCGTCCCGTTCCCAGATAGGCTGCGATGACTTTGGGATCTTTCTGAATCTTTCGGGGGGAGCCCTGGGCGATCACCTGGCCGTGCTGCAAAACCACCACGTGATCGGCGTATTCCATCACCACGTTCATATCATGTTCCACGAGCACCATGGCCATCCCGGCCTTTCTGTGCGCGCCGATCCAGTCCATGAGACGTGCGCTTTCATTGGGATTGAGTCCCCCCACGGGCTCGTCGAGCAAAAGGAGCTTCGGCTCCAGCGCCAAGGCCCGGAGGATTTCCAGCACCTTCTGCTCGTAGAGGGACAGGGCGGCGGCGGGAACGTGGGCCTTTTCTTCCAGTGGAGTGCCCTGGAGGGCCATCCGGGCCCCTTCTCGGAGTGCTCTTTCTTCCCGGCGTTCCGCCGGCGTATGGCACAGGGCGGTCAAAAAACCCGCCCGACCGCATCGATGAAAGCCCAGAAGCAGGTTGTCCAAGACGCTCAGGTGGGAAAACATCTGGACCGTCTGGAAGGACCGGCCGATTCCCCACCGCGCCACCCGGTGTGCCGGAAGGCCCGTGATGTCCCGGTCTCCGGCCAAGATCCGCCCCTGGTGGGGGGGCACCAAGCCGGAGATGGCGTTGAGTAGGGTGGTTTTCCCTGCGCCGTTGGGCCCGATGAGGGCCACGATCTGTCCCGGCCGCACCCTGAAGGAGACGTCCTGAAGGGCCTGCAGGCCGCCGAAACGAACGCAAAGGTGCTGGACGGTCAGAGCGTCCAATGGGGCCGATGGTGTCGAATCGGCACGGGGCGGCCGTGGTCTGCCTGCTTGGCGTGCCGGATGGGAGATGTAATTCCCTGGACGAGGGGCTTTGCCACCGGTATCCGGCGGCGTCCCGCGTCGAAAAGCCGTCTTGGCCGCGGCGGCCACGGCGGGCGCCAGTCCGTGGGGAAAGAAGACCAGGGATCCCATGAGCACCAGCCCGTAGATGAGCACATGGAGGTCCTCAAAGTGGTGCAGCAGTTCGGGGAGGCTCGTGAGTAGGGCGGTTCCCACCAGTCCACCCCACAGATTTCCCATGCCGCCCACCACCACCATGGTGACCACCTGCACCGAATAGAAGATGTCGAAGGTCTTGGGGCTGATGAAGGTGACGTAGTGGGCGTAGCAAAAACCCGCAAAGGCCGCCAGGACCGCGCTGAGCACAAAGACCCCCACCTTGTAGGCGTGGGTGGGAACCCCCAGGGTGCGGGCGGTCAGTTCCTTTTCGTGGATGGCCCGAAGGGCCCGGCCGACGCGGGAATCTTCCAGGTTGAGAAAGAGGGCGAAGACCCCAAAGAAGACTGCCCAAATGAAGCCGTAGAACGCGCGGTCCGTGTCGATGGCCAGCGGGCCCACGTGAAGGGAAGGGATGCCCGGGAAACCAGAAGGGCCCCCGGTCAGTTCTTCCATTTGATTGAGGCAGATGCTCACGATGATATTGAAGCCCAAGGTGGCCATGACCAGGTAGTGCCCTTCCAGACGCAGGGTGGGCACCGCCAGCACCAGGCCCACCAAGGCCGCCACAGCCAAGCCGGCCGTCAGACCGGCCCAAAGGGGCCATCCCAGGGTTGTGGTCACGATGGCGCTGGTGTAGGCCCCCAGGCCGTAAAAGGCGGCGTGGCCGAGAGAGATCTGTCCGGCACAGCCGATGAGGAAGTTGAGACCGAGCACCACCAGGGCGTTCAGGGCCATGATGTTAAAGAGTACGAGAAAGTAGTCGTTGGGAAGCATCCGGGGCAGTAGGGCGGCGAAGACCATCAATGCCGCCAGGGGCTTCCAGTCCTTGGGGACAAAGGGCATGTGCTGGGCCATGGTATCAGAGCCTCCGGACCCGTTCGCTGCCGAAAAGACCGGCCGGACGAACGAAAAGGATGCCCAGGAGAATGAGGAAGGCAAAGGCGTCCTTGTAGGCGGATGACACGAATCCCGCGCCCAGGGATTCCAGAAGTCCCAGGAGGTATCCGCCCACCACGGCCCCCAGTGTGGAGCCGTAGCCTCCCAGGATGGCTCCCGCAAAGCCCTTGAGGCCCAGCATGAGGCCCGTACTGTAGCTCATGGTGGTCAGGGGGGTGATGAGCACTCCGGCCAGGGCGCCCACGGCACCTGCCAGGGCGAAGGCCAGGGCCACGAGCCTTCTCACGGAGATTCCCACCAGGGCGGCTCCGTAGGGGTTGTCGGCCACGGCGCGCATGGCCTTTCCCACCAGGGTGTGACGGTAGAAGAGAAAGAGGAGACAGAGCACGGCCAACGAGATGCCGATGACCCAGAGGGTCTGAGGAAGCACGGCCGCCGAAAGGACGATGAACGGTGCATCACCGCCCATGGCCGGCAGGGTGTGCACGTTTTTGCCCCAGGCCAGCATTCCGGCGCCGCGCAGGCTGATGGACGCTCCCACGGTGATCATCACCAGCACCAACACCTCCCGGTTTCGGGCATGGCGAAGCGGTCCCCCTTCCAGCGCCAGGCCCACCAGTGCGGTGAAGGCCATGGCGAGCACAAAAGCGAAAGGCAGGGGAAGACCCCAATCCTGAAAGAGGGAGACGGCCGTGAGGCCTCCCAGCATGACGAAGTCGCCCTGGGCGAAGTTGACGATACCCGTGGCGTTCTGAACCAGGCAAAACCCCAGGGCGATCAGGGCGTAGACGCTCCCGCTGGTGATGCCGGAGACCACGAATTGAGCCAGTTGCTGAATCAGTACCGAATCCATCAAGCCTTTTCCCGCCCGGCCCACCGGGCTGACACCGCCGTTTGCGGATGGCAGATGGCCGAATCAAAGGTCCTGCGTTCGGTCCGCCACTCCAGAGCAGGCCGCGTCCTGCTGATGGCGTACCCTGTACCCTGGACTAGGCATCCCCGATTGCGGCGGCCGATCCCGCCTCCAGGGCGGCCAGGTTGGCATCGCGGCGAGGTCCGCCCAGCCGCATCAGCACCTGGCGAAGATCGTCCATGGAGCAGAAAAGAACTCCGGACGCAGCGGCAAATCCCAGCAGCACCAGGTTGGCGGCCAGGAGGTTTCCCAGTTTCCGTGCGATTCCGGTGGCGTCCACATCCCCGGGCCCGGTCGGGGAGATTCGGTTGCACACCAACGCACCGTCCGGGCTCAAGAAATGTCCGTGGGCTCGGACCCCTTCTTCGTGCAACGCCAGCAGCACATGAGCGTGTCCGGGGCGGATGAGCGGGCTCACCTGCCAAGCGGGGTCCATCGCAACGTCCCCTTGGTCCTTTTCCCCTTGCCGGTCCATCACCTTCACGTGACTGATGACGTTTCCACCTCGTTGGGCCATGCCGTGGGTTTCCGACATGAGCACCGAAAGGCCCCGTGCCAGAGCCGCTTCGCCCAGGATTTTACTGACAAAGAGAACACCCTGACCTCCCAGGCCGCTGATGACGATCTGCTGTTTCATGAGTCCTTCCACTCCCTGCTCTGCTACGGTTGAGGTGCCATCTCGATGGCGCTGTGGGGGCAAACATGGATACAGACGCCGCAACCGGTGCACAGCGCATCGTCCACCGTGACCGCTTCTTCTTTTCCGTGAAAGACCAGAGCCGGACATTCAAAGTGCGTGATGCAAAAGCCGCATCCCTGGCATTTGTCGTTGATGCGCGGCGCGGGCCGGCGGGCCGGTTGGGCCTGTTTGCGGTCCATGAGGCACGGGCGGCGGGCGATGACCACGGCCATACCTCCGTTTTCCGGATCCCGGGTGTGTTCCCTGGCTGCCTTGAGCAGATCGGTGAAGGCCTGGAAGTCGTAAGGATCGCCCACACTCACATGCCGCACGCCGCAGGCGCGGGCCAGGTCCTCGATGCGCACCCTGGGGACGGTGCGCCCGTCCAGGGACCTTCCCTCGGCGGGGGTGGGCTGGTGGCCGGTCATGGCGGTGGTGGTGTTGTCCAGAACCACCACCACGAACCGACATCCCTGGATGACGGCGTTGATGAGCGCCGGGATGCCGGCGTGGTAGAAAGTGGAATCGCCGATGGTGGCCACGATGGGCCGGCTGTTCTGACCGGAGTCTCGAAAGGCGTGGTAGAACCCTGCGGCCTGGCTGATGGAGGCGCCCATGCACAGCACGGTGTCCACAGCCCCCAGATTGAGCCCCAGGGTGTAGCAGCCGATGTCTCCCGGATAGATGCCGCGCGGAAAGACCTTGCGGATGGCGAAGAAGGCGGCGCGGTGAGCGCATCCGGGGCATAGGGTGGGGCGGCGCCCGGGGGCGTTGGCCCCTTGGGAAGCTTCGGCTTGGGGCAGACCCGCGAAGGCGCGCACGATGCGTTCCACCGTTTCCGGGAGTAGCTCACCTTCCCGGGGCACATGCCCGGAAAGGCGTCCCAGCACCTTGGCGCGGTCCCGGAATTGGGCCTCCATCACCGGCTGTGTTTCTTCCAGGACCAGGATCCGGGGGGCGTTGTCCAGCAAGCCGGTCAGGAAATCCTCGGAAAGGGGAAACGGCATGGGGGCGTCATAGAGCGGGATGCTCTGCCACAGGCCCAGGTCTTTGAGGACTTCCGCCGTATGGGCGCAGACCGCTCCGGACGCCACAATCACCCCGCCTCCCTTTTCCGCCGATGCGCCGGGATTGAGCTGCACGGGCTGCAGTCGGGGATCCCGGCCGATGGCGTCCAGCTTCTCGTTGAGTTTTTTGTGGAGCAGAAACCGGAACTTGGGCGTGGCGGCCCATCGGGCGGGATCCTTTTCGAATTGGGCAAGGGGCGCGTCCTGGCGGAAGGGACGAAGGGGCATGTCCTGGCGCGCATGGCACACCCGGGTGGTGGGCCGGAAGAGCACGGGGATTTGGTAATCTTCCGAAAGGTCGAAGGCCGTTAAGAGAAGATCCCTGGCGTGGGCGGGACTCATGGGATCCAGAACGGGCACCTTGGCGAACATGGCGAATTGGCGCGTGTCCTGTTCCGTCTGCGAGCTGTGAGGGCCGGGGTCGTCGGCCACGATCACCACCAGTCCGCCCGTGACGCCCGTGTAGGCGGCGCTCATGAAGGGATCCGCCGCCACATTGAGTCCCACCTGTTTCATGGCCGCGGCGGACCGCCTTCCGGCGTAGCTGCTGGCCAGTGCCGTTTCCAGCGCCACCTTTTCGTTGATGGACCATTCCACGTGCATGGCGATGGTGCCGGATCGTTTGAAAGCGGCCAGGGTTCCCACGATTTCCGAAGCCGGCGTACCGGGGTAAGAGGCCGCCAGGGTGCAACCGGCCTCCAGAAGGCCGTGGGCCATGGCTTCGTTGCCCAGAAGAATCTTTCTTTCCGTCAATCCTTTCTCCTCTTCGCCAAAGTCCGTACGTTAACCCTTGCTGTCCCAAACGCCCTGAGGGCGGAACCCTCCTTCTGGAGGGCTCTCCTCAAGAGGAGCGGCCGTGGGCTCCATTTTCATCACCGGCCGGCTCCTGCCCAATGGGTCGGCCGTGATGGGAGTGTCCAAGCCGGCCATGAAAAAAGGCCGTGGGGGTGAAGCCGCCCACGGCCTTCGATTTTGCCTTCACATGATATCAGCGGTGGACGGACATCCCCTGCGGTGAACGCCGCCACCCAAACCATCGACCGGGATTTTCGAGAATCTGTTTTCCTGACATGGCCTATCCGAACGCAAAGACCTTTCCAAAGCGGTCCGTTTGTAGCAAAACCGGCATGGATCGGTCAAGCGCTTCGGCCGTCGTGGGAAGCGGTCGGCGGGAGATGAGGCGCTGGACCGGGTGGGCGATCCATTTGGCGACGGGCCTTGAAAATCCCAAAAGATGTCGCATGCTTTTCGGGAAGGACCACGAAAAAGGAGATGAAAGCATGGACCAGGCGGTACGAAGGAAACTGGTGGAGCGGGTGGAACGGGAGCCCTACGCTCAGCATCTGGGGCTTCGGCTCCTCCGGGTGGATGACGGCTATGCGCTCGTGGAGATGGATTTCGATGAGACGAAGCAGAACATCTTCGGAATGGCCCATGGGGGCGCCATCTTCTCGCTCATCGATGAAGCCTTCGAAGTGGCGTCCAATTCCCACGGGATCATGGCCGTGGCCCTCAACATGAACGTGACCTACATGGCTCCCCCCCGCCCGGGCGACCTCCTGCGGGCGGAAGCAAGCGAAGTCCATCGCACGGCCCGCACCGCCAGCTACCAGATCCGGGTGACGGGATCCGACGGCACCCAGCTCGCCCTCTGCCAGGCCTTGGTCTACCGCAAGAAGGACCGGGCGATCTTGGAGATGTGATCGCCGATGGCCAGGGAAGACGTGGCGGCGGGGGAGGGGGCGTTGAGCACGTGAATGGCCCCCGGGGACCGGACGATGGCGAAGTCGTCCAGAAGTGATCCATTTCGGTCCAGAGCCTGGGCTCTCACCCCGGCTCCCCCCGGAGCCAGATCTTGTTCGGCGATGTCCGCAATGAGTCTTCGCAGGGCCTGGGCAAAGAGCGTCTTGGAGTGGGATCGGGCCAATTCCTCCAGGCCCGGGCGCCAATAGCGCAAGGCCAGCCGGAGGAACCCCGGATAGCGAATCGTTTCCCACAGCTCTTCCGGCTTTACGGTCTTTTTGCTGTAGCCTTCTCGGGCCCAGGCCAGAACGGCGTTGGGGCCCGCTTCCACCCCTCCGTGGATCATGCGTGTGAAGTGGACCCCGAGAAAAGGGAACCTGGGATCCGGCACGGGGTAGATGAGATTGCGCACCAAGTGCCGGGCGGGACCACGAAGCGTGTAGTATTCGCCCCGAAAGGGTGCGATCTGGATGCCGGGGTCGATGCCGGTGGCTCGGGCCACGCGATCGGCATAAAGGCCCGCGCAGTTCACCGCCCCTTTGGCCGTCCATGGACCTTGGGAAGTGTGAATCTCCACCCTCTGCGCTTCCCCCCGCCGGGGCAGGAGCCGCAGTACCCGGGTTTCATATTGGATGCGGCCTCCCCGCGCTTCGATCCATCGGGCGTAGCCTTGCGCCACCCGGCGGAAATCCACGATGCCCGTGGTGGGAACCCACAGGGCCCGGGTACATCGAACGTGAGGCTCGATGGCGCGCACCTCGCGGGGGGTGAGCACGGCCATGCCCGGCACCCCGTTGGCTTGGCCCCTCCGGTGGAGCGCTTCCAGGCGCTTCGCCTGGGCGCCGTCCACGGCCGCCACCACCTTGCCGCAGATTTCGAACGGGATGCCGTGTTCCCGGCAGAAAGCGAGCAGGAGACGGGATCCTTCCAGGCAAAGGCGGGCCTTGAGCGATCCCGGGCGGTAATAGATCCCGGAGTGGATCACGCCGCTGTTGTGTCCGGTCTGGTGATGACCGGGACCGGCTTCCTTTTCCAGCACGATAAGCCGTGTGGAAGGGGATGCCTTGAGGATCTGAAGCGCCGTGGCCAGACCCACGATGCCTGCTCCGATGATCACCACATCCGCCTGGTTTTCTTTCTTCGGTGCCATGGCCGGATCCTCCGGGCTGTGTCGTCGACCGCAAGCCGTTGTCCCTGTCTATCCGCCTCTTTTCGAGGGATGGAGAGCATGTTTCTGTTCCCGCCGGCTTTCCGGCCCCTCATCGCCCGTCGTCTGTTGCCATGGCTCGCCCCTCATGCTTGGGGGTCCAGGCACGGGTTGAAGTAGCCGAATTGCAAGTGAGGGAACCGTTCCCGTAGGAGCTGCATCAGTTTTCGTATGCCCTGGGGCTTTCCGGAAGGTTTGTACCCGATGGCGGCCAGAATCCATTGGGGATCCGCATTGAAGTTTCGCATCTGGATAAAATCCAGTCCGGTGGTTTCCACAAGGCGGCACAGGGCTTTCACTTCTTGGGGGTCGTCCGTGAAGCCCGGAAGGACGAAGTAGTTGATGGAAACGAAGCCTCCAGCCGCCTTCATGGCCTGGATGGAGCGGATCACATCGTCGAAGCTGTAGCCCTTGGGGCGATAGTAGGCGTGGTAGTATTCGGGCCGGGCGGAGTTGAGGCTCACGCGGATGCTGTCGCATCCGGCCTGGGCCAGCCTCCGTATCACCTCGGGCAGGCTTCCGTTGGTGTTGCAGTTGATGGTCCCGCGGCTCGTTTCCCGGCGCATGATCCGTACCGCCTCTTCCAGGGTGGGGCCCTGCAGCAGGGGTTCGCCTTCGCAGCCCTGACCGAAGCTCACCACCGCCCGTGGGGCGTGCATCAGATGGGGCACGGCCACCCCGGCAATCTCGGCCGGGCTGGGCACAAAGGTGATGCGATCCTGGGTGGCGCACAGATCCTCGCGTTCCTGAAGGCTGATGCAGCCCAGGCAACGGGCGTTGCACACGGGGGACGTGGGAAGTGGGGCTTCCCAGCGGTTCATGAAGAGATTGCGAGCCGCCGCGCACCCGTAGGTGAGGGCGCATTTTCCCAGGTGCTGGATCAGGCGGTTGTCGGATTCTTGGCGCATGCGCCGCCGGGCGTTTTGCGCAATCTTTTCCGGATCGAAGTTGGAAAAATCCTGCCGGGGGTCCGGATCCACGCGGACGGCCGTGGTGAAAAAACGCCCGGCGTGCCAGCCCACGGCGGTGTAGGCGAACAGGGGCAGCAACGGGGCGTTGGGTTGAGCCTTGTAGGCCGCCGTATAGATTTGGGTGTGGGCAGGGGACACGAAGGCCGCCATCGCCTCCACCGTCTTGGATGGAGCGTAGGGGTCGCGGGTGAGGACCTGGAAGCGCCGTTTTCTCCGGTCATAGCCCACGGGGTAGCGGCCGGGGAGCCGGAAGAGTTCGCTTCCTTCCGGGAGGGGGATCAGATCGGCCGGGGCCGGTCGTTTCCAGCGTCCGGCCTGGGATCCCACCATCTCCAGATAGGGATGATCCAGGATGTCTCCGTTTTCGTTGGCGTAAAGCAGGGCGGGCCGTGGGTTCGTCATGGGGCGATGGCAACCTTTGGAAGCGTTCAGATGAGATCCGAAAGATGGCGGCAGGCTCGGGGCTGGTTCTGCCGTACGATTTCCAGAAAGGCATCCAGAAATTCGAAGGCGAAAGATGTCATCCGTTGATGGTGGATCATGATCCCCACGGGATCCTTGCGGGTCAAGGCGGCGGAGAGTTCCCTGAGGAGCTTGTCAAAATCCTCCTCCGGATCCGGGCCTTTACGGGTGTGCAGGTCCACGAAAATCCGCAGGTTGATCAATCCCTTGGCCGCCTTGGAGTTGCGCGGCAACGGTTCGGTCGTGGAAATGGCCTTGAATCCCAGCTGTTCCAGGACCATCAGGGTGGCCTCACTGAATCGGTTCCACGGGGGGGTGAACACAGGCAGGGTCCGCTCTCCGAAAATCTCCTTCATCTTGTGGCTTCCCTGCCAAATGTCCTTCCATTGTTTGTCCAGAGGGCGCTGTTCTCCGAATTCGGATTTCTTGCCCGTCTTTTGCCAGTTCACATGGCGCCAGCCATGTTGATGCCATCCCCAAAGATCCTCTTCCAGAGGCGCCGACTGGAAAAGTTGCTCCACCCGGGACTGGCTGAGCCATGCGGGCACCACGGCCAAGGCCAAGGGAACGCCGTGTTTTCTGAATAGATCGCACAGAGCGCGAAAAGCACGACCGCCCGCTCCGATGTCGTCGGCTCGGAAGAAGAGGGCAGGTGTCTGGCCGCTGCCGGAGAAGCGGCAGGCGGCTTCCAGCCGTGTTCTCCACTCCTCGGGTGGCTTGCGCCACAGGGGCGAACAGGTTCTTGGACGAAACGTACCGGCCCTCGAGGTTTGGATCTTCACGGAATGCAGCTCCTTTGGGAATTGCGCCCCTCTGATCTTGGGTGGATGGGATCTTGCCCTCCCGGCCCAGGCGGCTCGTGCACTGTGGTCCGGGGTGCCCTTCACATATCACGCACGGCGGATCACGGGCTCCAACGTACTGGATCTCCTTCCATGGCGCGGATCATGGATCGGGGAGTCCGCCCGAAAACGGCCATCCGGTCTTTTGTGGCTTTCTGACCAGTTGAAATTTCACCGGTCCCGTGGTGCCGTTTGAATTCTCAGACATCTTCATGGGGGCGGGCTCAGAACCCGTCCCTACTCCTGAAACGCCAGGCCGACAGCGCGGGCCTGCTGCCAGTCCCCAACCTTCCGTCCACACAAGAAGGGTGCAACCCGGGCGTTCTCGAACCGCCTCCTAGTGATTGACAGGATCCCTCCGGAAGGATAGGCATCCCTTTGGTTACCTGAGGCGATCGGAAAAGACAACGGCTTTCTGAACATCTGTAATCCATGGGGAAACGGACATGACTCCTGCCGGTGGGCCAAGTTCCCGACCTAAGGCCTTGGAACGAAGGATCCGGGCCCACATTCGATCTCAAGTGCATCGTTTCGCCGCGACGACTCCAAAGGAATTGATCGGCAGTTGTCGCCGGGAACTTAAGACAATGGGGGCACAGGTGGTGGAAATTTCGGAGGCCGGCGTGGAATTCGAAGGCAAGCTGGAGCTTTGCTACCGGGCCAACTTGTGGCTTCGGACGGCGGGACGCGTTCTGTGTCGTCTGCCGGGCTTTCGCGCCGGTTCCCGGGAAGAACTCTTCGCCAGGGCGTGCAAGATCCCTTGGGAGCTGTGGCTTCCGCGGGATCTTGCCCTGGGGGTCCAGGCCTATGTGGTCCGATCCCGACTCCGCCACACGCAACGGGCCGCCCAGGCGGTGAGGGATGCCATCAGGCGGAGGCTGGAGGCCATGGGCCTGGAGGCGCGCTTCGCTCAGGAGGCCCCATCGGCGGATTCGCCTTTGGACAGTGCTAAGCCTGCGGCCAAAGAGTGGGTTCAAAGGATTTTTGTTCGGATTGAAGACAACCGTTGCGTCATCAGTCTGGACACCACGGGACCTCACCTGCATCAACGGGGCTATCGGATTCGTCATACCGGCGCGCCCTTGCGCGAGACCCTGGCGGCGGCCATCCTTCAGCGGGCGGGCTGGGACGGACGGCGACCGCTGGTGGACGGCATGTGCGGTTCCGGGACCCTGGCCATCGAAGCGGCCTGGATGGGGCGGGGGGTGGCGCCGGGTCGCAACCGGGGTTTTCTCTTTGAAAGGTGGCCGTCCTTTCAGCAAAAGACGTGGAACTACCTGCTGAAAAAGGCGGACGAAGCCGTCGATCGATCCTTGGAGATGCACATCGTGGGAATCGATCGCCATGGCGAAGCCTTGCGTACCGCGGCCGACAACGCGCGCCGGGCCCAGGCGGACGGGGACATCCGTTGGGTGAAGAGGCCCTTTGAAAGTTTTCGCCCTGAGGATTACGGCTTGTCCGGCGGCCTGGTGGTTCTCAACCCGCCCTACGGTGTGCGCCTTTCCGGTGGGGACATGGAAATGTACCGGCGGATCCTCCATCACCTGGCTGCATGTTTTGGCGGCTGGGATGCGGCGGTGATCGCCCCCGTGCGGGAATTCCTCTCGGAGAGCGGGGTGCGACCGGACCGGGTCTGGAAGGTGCGCCACGGGGGATTGACCGTCCATGTGGGATTCTATCGACTTGCCCCGCACGGGAGACCGTAACAACGGAGGGGTGAGGATGGACGGGTCAGGAAGTGGCGGAAATGGTGAGAGCTTACCGCTTTTCCGGTTTGGTTGGGGCTGCCATGGCCCTTTTTGGCAGGGCGGAAGCCCCGCGAGTTGGAAGGAAGGGATGCGCCCGGGCAAAGCAGGACTTGTGGGACCCGAAAGCCTTGACTCTGATTCTCCGGGCCTGGGGAATCGCAACATCTGGAACCTCGTAGGGATTGGAAAAGCCCATGCAGCCACAGGTGATCTTGGAAGAATCGGCACCGAGGGACGGCCTCCAAAACGAAGCCCGCATCTTTTCGGTGGAGGAACGGGTGTGGCTGGTGGAAGCCCTGGCCGCCTGCGGGTTTCCGCGCATCCAGGTGGGGTCTTTCGTCAGCCCCCGGGCCGTGCCCCAAATGGCGGACACTGAAGCCGTCTATGGGCGGATCCAAAAGAGGCCGGGCGTGGTCTATTCGGTCCTGGTGCTCAATGAGAAGGGACTGGAGCGGGCCGTGGCCTGCGGGGTGGATCATGTGGCCGTCTTCACTTCGGCGTCCGAAACCCACAGCCGAAAAAACACCGGATGCAGCGTGGACGAAGGGCTCGGGCGTGCGGCCGCGGTGGTCCGCCGGGCGCTTGAGGCGGGTATGACCGTGCAAGCGGGCGTTATGAACGCCTTCGGATGCCGCTTCGATGGTTCGGTGCCTCGGGAGCGGGTCCGGAGCCTCCTTTTTTCCCTCAGGGAGGCGGGAGCTCAAGAGTTGTCCTTGGCGGATACGTCGGGCATGGCTCATCCCCGGCAGATGGAAGAGGTTCTGGAACCGCTTCTTGCGGATCTGGACGTGCCCCTGGCGCTCCACCTGCACGACACCTGGGGGTTCGCACTGGCCAACATCTACGCGGCTTGGAAAATGGGGGTGAATCGCTTCGATACGGCCTTGGGAGGCTTGGGGGGATGTCCCTTCCTTCCGGGTGCGCCCGGGAACGTGGCCTCGGAAGACGTGGTCCATCTCTTTGAATCCATGGGGGTTTGCACCGGCGTGGATCCGAAGCCGCTGGTCCGGGTGGTGAAGGACCTGGAAAGGAAGCTGGGGCGGGCCCTTTCGGGGCACTTCTCCAGGGTGCAGCCCACTGCGGCTTGTGAGGACGTGCGACCATGACGAAAGAGCGGAAGAGCTCGGGTGGACCCCTGGGAGGGGGTGCTTCGAAGGAAGAGACGGCCAAGGTCCTTCAATGGATGCTGGCGGCCGCCCTGCTGGCACTTTTTGCGGTGTGCCTGTGGCTCTTCTGGGATATCTGGGCGGCGCGAAAGGATCTGCAGGCTTTCGTCCACCAAAGGGCGGTGCCTTTGGGCGGCGTATCAGGTTCTCTTTTGGCCGAGTTGAGGGATTTATACCGCCAGGAGATCACACTCAACCTGATCCTGGCCTCCCTCATCCTGGTCATGGGAGTCCTTCTGGGCGGCTACGTGACCTACTGGGTCCGGTTGTCCGGGCGCATGCGGGACATCCAAAACATCGATCACTACATCCTCCAAAGCATCACGCGCGGCGTGATGACGGTGGACGAAAAGCAGCGGATCACCAGTTGCAACCAAGCCTTCGGCCGGATCTTGGGCCTATCGGCCTCTCATTGCATCGGAAGGGATTTTGCCTCCGTCTTTGACCCAGACAGCCCGTTTCGCCGAATGGTGGAGTGGGCCCTTCAAAGCGCCGGCAACATGGATGCGGAAGACGAAATCGTCCACCAGACTCCCGGTGGCGACGAAAAGCCCCTGCGCCTCACCACCTGCGCCCTGCGCAACGAAAAGGGGCGTCTCATCGGTGTCATCTTGCTGGTCAAGGATCTCACGTCCATCAAGGCCCTGGAAGAGCGGCTTCGCCGCCAGGAACGACTGGCCGCCATCGGTCATCTCACCCGAAGGATCCTCCACGAGGTGCGCAATCCCTTGAGCGCCATGGACCTGAACCTCCAACTGCTCCAGGAGCACCTGGAACGGCTGGGGGTTCACGATTCCAAGGCGGAGCGCTATCTGCGGGTGGTCTTTTCCGAACTCCGTCGCCTGGACAAGGTGGTGGGCGATACCCATCACTGCGTCACGCCACCTCCCGTGCACCTCAGGCCCGTGGTGGTGCAGGACGTATTGAATCAGGTGGCCGATGGGTTGCGCGCGTCTTTCGAACAAGGCGGCCATCGTCTGGAACTGGATTTGTGGCCGGACCCCTTGGAGGTTGCGGCTGACCCGGACCGGATCAAGGAGGTGGTGATCAACCTTCTGCTCAACGCCCTGGATGCGGTGACGGGCCGCTCCGGGCGCGTGTTCCTGCGCTGCCGTTGGGATCAGCGGACAAACCGGGTCGTGGTGGAGGTGGAAGACAACGGGACGGGAATTCCTTGGGAAAATCTTTCCAAGGTCTTCGATCCCTACTTCACCACCAAGCGGCGGGGTACCGGTTTGGGTTTGAGTGTGGTACACAACATCGTGAAACAGCACGGGGGCGAGATCCACGTCTCCAGTTGGGTGAACGAAGGGACGTTGGTCGTCGTTCATCTTCCGGGTCCCCAATCCAGCGAGATGGCGTCTCAGTGACCATGGAACCTTTTTCCATTCTCATCGCCGACGACGAGCCCAACATTCGCGAGGCGCTCCATGAGGCCCTGGCCGGTGAAGGCTATTGGGTGGCCACGGCGTCCAGCGGCCGCCAGACCCTCTCGCAACTGGAAGCGCGCCGCTTCCAGCTGGTCCTTCTGGACCTGGTGCTTGGGGATATGGACGGCATGGAGATCCTCAAGGCGGTCAAGGAGAAGTGGCCCAGGACGGAAGTGGTCGTGATCACGGCCTACGGCACCATCGAAACGGCGGTGGAGGCCCTGCGGGAGGGGGCCTACGACTACATGACCAAGCCGATCAATCTGAAGCGATTGAGAAGCTATGTCCAGAAGATCTGTCGGGCCAAGCGCCTGGAAGATGAAAATATTCGCCTCCGTGAGGAACTGAGCCGCGAGAGGCAGTACCGAAACATTGTGGGCTGCAGCGACGCCCTCATGGAGGTCCTGGATCTGATCGACCAGGTGGCGCCCACCGACGTGCCGGTACTGATTCTGGGGGAGACGGGAACGGGAAAGGAACTGGTGGCCCGGGCCATCCACCAGCGAAGTTTCCGGTCCTCCGGTCCTTTCATCAGCCTCAATTGCGGGGCCCTTCCCCCCGATCTGTTCGAAAGTGAGCTGTTCGGCTACGAAAAGGGGGCCTTCACAGGGGCCCATAACCGAAAGCCGGGCCGCTATGAAATGGCCCACGGCGGGACCCTCTTCCTGGATGAGATAGCGGAAATGGCGGCGTCCAGCCAGGTGGATTTCCTGCGGCTGCTGGAAGAGGGGGTCGTGCACCGACTGGGATCAACCCGGCCCCTGGAGGTGGATGTGCGGGTGTTGGCCGCCACCAACAAGGACCTGGAGGCACTGTGCCGCCAGGGGCAGTTCCGCGAAGACCTCTATTACCGCCTCAACGTGGTCTCCATCACCCTGCCCCCTTTGCGGGAAAGGAAGGAGGACGTACCGGTTCTGGCGGTCCATTTTCTGGAAGAGTTCAAGGAAAAGTACCGACGCCCCGAACTGGTCTTCGATCCCGGTGTGTTGGAAGATCTCAAGGCGTATTCCTGGCCGGGGAACATTCGGGAATTGCGAAACGCCGTGGAACGTGCGGCCGTTCTCTGTCGGGGGAACAAAATCACCCGACGGTTCTTTCCCTTTCTGGCCGATGTGTCAGGCCCCCCAGGGCCTTCTTCGGAAACGGTCCAGGAGCCGGCGGGTTACCCGGCGCCCTGGACTCTGGCGCAAGTGGAAAAGGCGCACATCGCCCGTGCCTTGGAATTCCACGGCGGCCACCGGCGAAAGACGGCGAAAAGCCTGGGGATCAGCGAACGGGACCTGTACTACAAAATCAAAAGATACGGGATCTCTGCCTGAAAGCCTACGGGGCAACGCCTCCTCCATGGCCCTCCCTGCTGAATGCCCCTCCCAGGGATGCTCCACTCTTTTGGGACACGCTGCCAAGAAGGTGCCCGGGAGCGGAACCCCCGCCTTTTTTCATTGGACGGGCGGGTTTTTCCGCGTCGTGAAAGGTCGTCTGCAAAGAGTGCGGCCGATTCCCCGGTTTCCCACCGCCCATACTGCAAGGTTTGCAGTCCCTCCGTTGCTGTTTCTTCGTGAACTCTGTAACTGGATGAATCCATAGACAAAAAAGATTCTTTCCGCCTGGCATGGGGATTGCTCCCTCAATAGGCCGTCGTCAGCGGCAACCCATCCGTGGAGAAGGAGGAAAGGATGCATTTGTGGCGTTTTTTGGATGACGATTTGGTGGTTCTCGATCTTCAGGCTCGGGATCGCATGTCGGCCCTGCGTGAGATCATGGAAAAGATCCCGCAAAATGGGAGGATTCGAAACAAGGAAAAGGCGCTGCGGGATCTTTTGGACCGGGAGGCGCTTTCCACCACCGGGATCGGTGGAGGCTTTGCTGTTCCTCACGTTCTGAGTGAAGAAGCCAACCTGCCCACCCTCCTCTTTGCCCGATCCGAGCAAGGGGTGGATTTTCAGGCCAAGGACGGCCAACCGGTCCATTTGATTCTGGTGGCCTTCGCCAATCCGCGAAAGAAGAACTTTTTCGTCCAGTGCCTCTACCATGCCGTTCAGATCTTGAAAGACCCCGAGCAGTTCCAGCGTCTCATGCAGGCGGCCACACCGGAAGAGGTTCTGAGCGTTCTGGGCCGTCGGGAAAAGCCCTTGGACAAGGCCCTGCTGCAACCGGCGGTCACCATCCCGGAGGACGATCCGCGCTGGAAGTGGCTCGATCCTCGACGGGCGGTGGGCGGTTGCCTGGCACGGGCGGCTTCGGAAGTTCTGGCCTGAAGACGGGGTGGTTCGATCTATGAGGCGGTACCTGGATTTCGCGCGTTTTTTGCGGCGGTTTCGTGTCAGTGACCAGACCTTTCTGATCGCGGTGGCCGTGTTGATCGGTGTGGTGGTGGGCTTCGGCACCTATGTCTTTGAGTGGATGCTCAAGGGGGCCGAACTTTTCTTTTTCCATCTGCTTCCGGCCTGGTTGGGACGGGGACGTCACGCTCTGGTGCTGGCGCCGGCGCTTGGCGGCATATTGCTGGCGCCTTTCATCTTGGCCTTTCCCAAGGAAGCCACGGAAGACGGTGTTCCCGCCACCATGGTGGCGGTGGCTCTGCGAAACGGCTTCATGAAATGGTCCCAAGCCCTGCTTCGCATGGTCATGTCGGCCCTTACCCTGGGTTCCGGGGGATCAGCGGGAAGCGAAGGGCCCATCATCCAGATCGGCTCGGCTCTGGCTTCCGGTATCGGCCAGACCTTGCGGGTTTCCGGCAATCGGCTGCGCATTATCGCGGCGTGCGGGGCCGCGGCAGGACTGGCTTCGATCTTCAATGCACCCATCGCCGGGGTTCTTTTTGCCCTGGAGGTGGTCCTGGGAGAATTCAACGTCTCCTCCTTCAGCCCCATCGTGATCGCCTCGGTGGTGGCCACGGCCTTCTCCCGGGGCTTTCTCCACGAAGAATCCCTGCTTCACCTGCCGTTTCACGAAAGCTTTCGAGCGGCCGAGATTCCCTTTTACGCTCTGCTGGGAGTGGCCGCCGGCATCGTCTCCGTGGTCTTCACCAAGGCCATGCACGGCATGGAACATTTTTTCCATCACCGTGTGGGCGGCCCCAGGGCGCTCAAGCCCGCTTTGGGCGGCTTGGTGGTGGGCCTGATCGGGCTGGGATGTCCGGAGGTCTTCGGATATTCCTATGAGCCCATTTTGCGGGCCATCAACGGCGAGATGCTCTTGACCACCCTGGCTCTTCTGGTGGTGCTCAAGGTGGTGGCCACGGCCTTCACGCTGGGCTCCGGAGGATCCGGCGGGGTCCTCTGCCCGTCCCTCTTCATCGGGGCCACCCTGGGAAGCCTCCTGGGAGGGCTTTTCCAGCAAGTGTTTCCCGGGCTGGTTCTGAGCCCCGGCGCGTATGGGGTCGTGGGCATGGGGGCCTTTCTGGGGGCGGTGGTGCAGGCGCCCATGATGGCCATCATCATGGTGTTCGAACTGACCAACGAATACACGGTCATCCTGCCCATGATGGCCGCCTGCATCATTGCGGCCTTGGTGCACAAGGGGCTGGTCCGCGGATCCATCTACACCCTGGGACTGGCACGCAAGGGCATCGACATCAACGCCGGCCGGGAGATGGGCATCCTTTCCAGCCTGACGGTTCAGGACATCATGGAACCGGAGGTGGTGACGCTTCCCGTCACGGCATCCTACGACGACGTGCTCCAAAAGCTGATGAAGAGCAACGGCAATTATGTGTATGTGGTGGACGAAAAGGGGTCGTTGGAAGGTGTCATCTCCTTCACGGACCTCAAGGAGTTCGTCTTTGAGGAGGGACTGGAGGAGGGACTGAAGGGGTTGGTGCTGGCCAAGGACCTGGCCAACAAGGAACTGGTCTTTGTCACTCCGGCCGAGACCCTGGCCTCGTCCCTCAACAAATTCAGCTTCATCGACATGGAACAGCTTCCGGTGGTGGAAGTGAACGGCTCCCGGCGACTCCGGGGCGTCATCACACGAAGCCGGCTGCTCAAGGCCTACCAACAGGAGATGCAAAAGAGGTTGCTCATGCAGCCGATGGATCAGCCGGAAGAGAGCACGACCCGGCAGTCCACGGCAAAGCAGCCCTGGTCGTTGGCAAAGACCGGATTCAAATCCAGCTCGGCGATTTCGGGATGATCCATTGCCAGGCGGGAAAGGGCCAGGAGCGTTTCCGTCACGGCGGAAAGGTCCACCGGGGCCTCGCTCCGCACCCCTTGGAGAAGCGGATAGATGCGAAGAGACCGGAGCAACCTGTCTGCTTCTTCCCGTTCCAGCGGAGCGATTCCCCGGGCCACGTCCCGGAAGACCTCCGTGTAGATCCCGCCCATGCCCACGAGAACCACGGGGCCGAACTGCGGGTCCCGACTGATACCCAAAAGCAACTCCTTTCCACTCAGCTGTTTCTGTACCTGAATGCCGACCAGGCAGTCGTCGGGTGACGTTTGCCGAAAGCGTTCCAAGAGATCGGAGAAGGCCCGTTCCAGGGACGACCGGTCGGTGATGCCGGTCACCACACCCCCGCGGTCCGACTTGTGGAGCCACTGGGGGGAGAGGATCTTGAGCACCACCGGATATCCCACCGATTCCGCCCACTGTGCGGCTTGCGACGCATCTCGGGTGACAAGGCCCGGAGCGGACGCGATCCCGTAGCTGCGCAGGATCTTTTCGGCCTCCGTTCCCGTGACAATGCCTTCCGGTGCCTCAAGACGCGCCGCCCCCGGTTCTGATCTTTCTTCCAGCATCTCCACACGCGGGGGATTTTGCTGGATTTGTCGGTAGCGGTAGGTGGCCGAAAGACCCAAGACGGCCTCGTCGATGCTGGCGAAACAGGCCACTCCCTCCATGGCGTCCAGCCTGGGGGCCTCGTCCTGGGCCCCGTCGCCGTACAGCCAAAAGGCCAGCGGTTTCTTGCCGGTATTTCGCTCCTGGATGCGCCGGGTGGTTTCGGGAAGGTGCAGGTTATCGTGGAGCGAGGAGGCCATGACCGGTGCGATCACGAGGATCCCGTGGACGTGGTCGCTTTCGAAGAGGGCGTTGCAGGTCTTTTCCAGTACCTCCGTAAAGGATCCGCCCACCATGCCCAGGGGCCAAAGATCCACCGGGTTTCCCAGCCGGTGCCAGGCGATCCTGGGATTTTCCAGTGCCGATCGGGCCGATTCGGGAAAGGGCGCCGGCTGGAGTCCCTGGTCCTCGCAGGCGTCGGCGGTCATGATGCCGCAGGCCCCGGTGGCCGTGGCCACGCCCAGCGCCGGTCCTTCCATGGGACGAAAGTTCAAAAACGCCTTGCACGCGGCTCGCAGCTCCACCATATTGCGAACCCGCACAAGACCCGCCTTCCGAAAGGCCGCATCAAAGACGGCGTCTTCGCCCACCAGCGATCCCGTGTGGGATAGGGCCGCTTTCGCTCCGGCTTTGCTCCGGCCCGTCTTGAAGACGATGATGGGCTTGCGGCCGGCCATGCGGGCGGCGGCTCGCAGAAATTCCCGGCCCCTCTGGATCCCTTCCATGTGCAGTACGATGATTTCTGTCTGCGGGTCCCGCTCCAGGTAGGGCAGCACGTCGGCAAAATGCACGTCGCAGCCGTTTCCGATGTCGATGGCCTTACCGATTCGCCCCGTGAAGGATTCGATCCCCACCTGAAGGACGCCCGACTGGGCCACCAGGCTGAGGGGGGGAGGGGACGGGTCCTTGGGAAGGTCCAGGAAGGCGGTGCTGAAGTGGGAAAAGGCGTTGAGAACTCCCATGGTGTTGGGCCCCAGTACGCGTACGCGGAACCGACGAGCCGTCTCCACCAGCTCCCTCTGAAGCTCCGCTCCCGCCTCGTCGGCATCGGCAAATCCCTGGCTGATCACGATCACGTTCCGGATGCCCTTTTGGGCACACTGCTTGAAAACGGGAAGCACCCGGTCCCGTCCCACGGAGATGACCGCCAGTTCCGGGACCTCGGGCAGGGCCTCCACGGAGGGAAAGGTTGGGAAGCCCAAGATGTTCGGCACCTTGGGGTGGATCACATGGATCTTTCCCTGGTAGCCGTAGCGGAGCATCATCTCCAGGTTGTTGTAGGCGCCCACGCCCGACTGTCTGGGTACGCCGATGAGAGCCACCGATGCGGGATTGAGGAATCCGTCCACAGTCACCTCCTTGGGGATCGAACCACGGTCAGTCCAGTTGAGCGACGCCCGGAACCTTATCCGGTCGCCATGGGGGAAAGGATCGCCATTGGCGCATGTTTGAACTCTTGAAACTCTTTCTAGATGGCGGCCCGAAGGCTGTCAATGGGGAGTCCGCGACCGGGTGGCAATCGGCCTTCAGGAGGCCATAGAGCCGCTATCCCCTTGGGTTGGTTCCTATCCGTGGACCGTGGCCTTTCCCCCAGATCCCATGGGGGCCAGACAGCCCTTGCGGGGCGACATCTTCGGTTCAGCCCCATGACGCGTCTTGCCTCGGTTGTTCAGGTAACGTTGTGAAAAACTTCATGCTTGACTTGGCCTGAAAAATCCATTTTGCTGCATGTTACCGCTTGGAGGCGTCCCGCCATCGACTACCCCCGATGGAAAGAGCCTCCGACTCGAACAATCCCACGATCACCTTCACGACTGCGGAACCTGTACCAATCTCCTCTGATTCGTGCACCATCCAGGAACCTGATCCTGCTTTTCAAGAACCTGCCGGATCCGGGTGATCGCCTATCTATTCTCTTTGAGGGGCGTTCCTGTGCCGTGCCGACGAGGCCGGGGCGCCCGGTTTGTCATACGGAAGCCTGGGCTGTGGGGCAGGAAAAATGACAGGACCGGTGAGAACATGGATCGGGAGTTTGTTCGAAGCGTGCTGGCAAGAGCTTTCCCACGGTGCCCAAAGCACCGCCTGGAGCCTGGTTCGAAACGACGGGGCGCGGGTCCTCTCGCTGGTCAGGGATTCGGAGCGTTTCCGAGTGGTTCACATGGAGCCTGTTTCCGCAGGCCTGTGGATCGGTCTTCTGGGCGTGCGTTACGGGGAAAGGATCCGCTCCGGGGAGTCCGGGGGAGACGTTCGCTCACTGATGGAACAGCACGGGGACGACGGCCGCTGTTGGGTCTTTCTGCTGCAGACGGGGAGGGGCAAACGGCAATGGCTCCCGCTGGCCACTTTCCTGGAGGATGCCGAGGGTGATCAGCATCTGCTGGAAACGGCCGTGGCGGTCTCCCCGCAGGTGGCCCCGGTTTTCCTGGGTGCTCTTCAGCTTCTGGTCACCCGGCCCGTGGATTTTTCCCGGTTCGATGCCCACGGGGACTTTCTGGTGCCCGGGGGGCACAACATCGTGGAACGCCACAGCACGGAAAAACGCACCCGCCACCTTTCCCGCCGGGTCCAATTGGATGCGGCACGATGCACCCACTGTCTCCAGTGCGCCACACTGTGCGGCGAGATGAAGGTGCAGGTGGGTCCCCAGGGAGCCCGCCTGCTCGGGCCCGTTCAGGACCATTGCACCGATTGTGGGCTGTGTCGCATGCGCTGCCCTTATCTCATCTCCGTCGCCAGGCAGGAAGAGCAACTCCCGATTTCCTATCGCCGCGTCCTGCTCCAGCGAGGGGTGGGAATCCATCTCTACGGCCCCGAGGCCGAACAGTGGAAAGAGGCGCTCCATCGGTTGGAAAGGGAGCCATCGCATCAGGTGCCCATCCGGTGCACGACCGTCTTTTGCCGGGACGGCGATCCGAGTCTCTTTCCTGCGGTACGCCAGACCCTTTTCCGGATCGATCCCGAGGAATCCAGCCGGGATTCCGTCCTTTCCCGGGGACTGCTCATGACGGAACGGGAAGAGGGAACGGCCCCTCGGCTGATCTTTCGATCCCGGACCGTGGCGGGAATCCTGTGCGCCACCGATTCGGGTCGGGTGGAGCGGGATCTGGTAGGGGCGGCCCAGGGGCTGGGCTGTGAAGTGCGGGCAGCGGCCTTGCCGTTCGTTGCGGAAGATGAGGACGAGGGCGAAAACGGAAGGCCAGGACTCGAGCGGCGTTTGCGCTTTCCTTCCAACCACGTGGTGCGCGGCCTGATCCGGGCCGGGCTCTGGGACGATCGCCCCATGGAGCGGCTTTGGGAGGCGGGAGAAGTGGACATGATCCTGGCGCCGTCTTTCGACGACGTCTCGGCCGAGCTGGGACGCGCCGCGATTCGAGAGACCGGCCGCGATGCCCTTGTCATGGCGCCTCACGTGCCGGAGCGCCTGCCCGTGACACAAAGCCCCTTGTTGAACGCCCTGGCCCGGGAGCTTCGCCGGATCTTTCCGGCCCATCCCGAACTCCTGGAACGGGAGGCCCGGTTCGCCCGCCGTCTTCTTTCCGATGTGCGGCGCCATGCGTCCCTCATACACGCCCGTTACCGGCCGTTGGCCTTTGCCGGGGGGCATTCCGCCTGCCCTTCCTGTGCCGAAGCCCAAGTCTTGGCCATTCCCGTCACCATGGCCCTGGCCATGAGCCTGGCCCGGGGTGAAATTCCCCAGGTGGCCTTCACGTGTGAGACCGGCTGCATGAGCGAGACCCTCAACAAGATGAACGAAGTGGCCCAGAAGGTTCCGGGGGGCCGCACCGTCTTCGGCGGAGGGTTCGCCTTCGGCGAGGCCATGGCATCGGTGTGGGACCGGGCGGTGCGCATGGGGCTTCTTCGCAAGGGACGTCGCTACGTGGTGAGCCAGGGCGGTGACGGCGGTGCGGTCATCGGACTACCGGCATGGCTGAACGCCTTGCGCCAGCAAGCGCGCCTCATCCCGGGCCGGCATGCCAACACCCTGCACTTTGTTACCATCACGGACACCCAGGTCTATTCCAACACCGGCGGGGAGAGTTCCGCCACATCCATGCTGGGCATGGGGACGCTCACCACACCCATCGGCCGGTTTCTCCTGGGTAACCAGCGCATTCAATGGAACCTGATCAATCTGGCTTCCGAATTTCCCGGCGTGCTGGTGGGGCTGGGCCACAGCGCCGGCCGCACAACCAATCAGGCATTCTGGCACCTGGCCGATCAGCTGGGCATGTCGGCGATCCGCTGGGACGTGACCCCTTGTCCGGAGACGGGAAAGTTTTTCGGAGAGGACCCGGATGATCTGGCCCGAGTGATGGCCCAGGCGGGCCTGCTGCCGGAGGTGGTCTTCTTCGGCCGGTATCGCAAGCGGGTGGCGCCCTTACATCCCGAAGACGAGGACAAACCCTACGATCAGTGGTGCCGAACACCTCGGCCGATCCTGGACTGGATCTCCCGGGATCCCCGCTACAAGGCCCTCCTGAAGAAAAACCCGCTCACGGGAGAAGCCGAACCTCGAAATATCACGGCCCATTTCCTCATCCTGCAGCTGGAAACCTTCCGCAACCAGCTCAACTGGGAGATCGACCTGGAGACCCACCTGGTGCGCCAGGCCGAAGGCTGGGTGGACGGGTTTCTCCAAGAACTTCGCCGGGAGTGGGAGTCGGCCCGGGCCCATCCCCACGGGTTTCCCTACGGGTTTCTTTTCAACGAGCGGGGGGAATGGAAGCCGGAATTTTGCCACACACTTCGCCGAGACCTGATCGTGCGTGTGCTGGGCTGGGACGATCTCCGTCGGTATGTGGAGCTGCGGGACGCTACTTGGGACGATTCCGAGCGCCGCTGGCGGAGCGTCTCCCGGGCGCTGGAGCAACTGGAAGCCTATGAACGGGAAGCGCTGGGGGATCTGGAAGGTTCGGACCGTGCCCTGACACAGGCGGCCGCTCGGGCCAAGGAAGCCTTGACGGCGGTCCAAGGCGCCTTCCAGGAGCTTCGGGAAGCGGTGCGCCGCCAGATGGAAAAGGACTGGCTGGGTCGGGAACTTTTTGGGGGCGCTCCCGACCCGTCGGTGCGGGACGTGTCCCAGCAAAGGCGGCGTCATCTGCGCCGAACCCTGGATCGCCTGTTGGAAGAACGGGCGGTAGCCGTTTTTCACGAATTGCAACAGCATCGCTTGTCCCAACAACTGAAGAAGGAGTTTCTTGAATCCGGCGGGATCGTTCGGGCCGCCCACCGCACCGTTTCGTCGCCGGAGCGGGAAGAACTGCGCCGGAGGGTGGCTGCCTTCGGACCTTTTTCCATTGCGGTGGCCAGTCTGGCCGGGGACCGGGGGATCGCCATCAACCGGGTGTTCGCCCAATTCCTGGCAGCCCAGGGCGCCTGGGCGGGGATGGCGTGGCAGTTTGGATCATCCAAGCGGGGCACACCGGTGCTTTCGGCCACCTTCGTGGACAGCCGGCCTCTGGATCGCAAGGACGCCATGTTCGCCTTCCCGTGCGCGGTTCTGGTGAACACCAACTTCGAGGAGATGAAGCGGGATCCCGACCTGTTCTTTGGTCAGCTCCGGTTTGGGGGAACGCTCATCTTCAACCACACGGCGGATCCGGAAAAGCTGTGGCGGGAATTGGTGGGTTATTACCCGGAAGAGATCCGGCAGGTGGTGACGGCCCTTCGGGAGCAGGCATGGAGAGAGGGCGAATGGCCGCGGGAGCGCCTGGAGCGGGCCCTGGGCGAGGCCCTTTCCCAGATCCCTTCCGAAGGCTCCCTTCGGGATACCTGCCTGGCCATGGTTTCGTGCCGTGTGCTCAGTGTGGACATGGACGGCCTCATGGAACGCGCGTCGGGCCGAAGCGGCCTGGTGTCCAACCTGGTGGCCGTGGGGCCCATCTTCCAGGCGTTGGAAGATGGCGGATTTCCCCTGGACTGGGAAAAGGACCGGAAGCTGCTGATCCAGGGCTTTCCGGGAGCGGTCCTCAAAAACCCCCGGCTTCTGTCCCACTACGAAACGGCCATGGATTTGGCCCGCCGGGACTATCGTGAATTCCCATCGCCGGTGCGGGATATGTCCTCGACCGGGATGCCTTCGAAAACGGGCGGAGACGGTCAAAAAGAGCGGTGCGAGGCCGATCCGGGCGATTCCCTCATGATCATGGGCGGCACCCTCGCGGGCATGGTCCTTTCCCAGATTGCGCTTCCCGAGCACCCCCTCTTCTACGTGGGGTTTCCCATCACCCCGGCCGGAAACCCCTTTTATGCCATGGCGGAAGCCTTCGCCAACGGCCATCCTCACATTGTGGTGGACGAAAACAATCCGTCGGAAAAGGTGGCGGCGGAAAAGCTCCTGGGCGTGGCCCGAACGGGCTGTTTCCTGCCGGTCACCTGCACGGCCTCCCAAGGCTGGCGGCTCTTTACCGAGATCATCCCCCAGTTCGTGGGAGCGCGCCTGGAGGGGATCTTCGTCTTGGCCAAACGGGCCCTGGCGGCTCCCAACCTGAATATCGAGGAAAGTCACACTGATTTCATGAGCTTTCGGGACGACGGCGGGATCATGCTGGCGCCCAAAGGCATCCAGGAATATGTGCCGAGCCTGTATTTGGCACGGCTTCTGACCCATTTTGCCAAGCTTCCCGTGATCGTCTCCATCGGCGGGATCACCGACACCCACAAGATCGGCCTGGTGCGGGTGCCTTCGGACGTGCAGGTGCGCCGGTGGCTTCGGGCCACGCTGCGCGGATTCGATTTTCTTGAGGACCGCATCGTCAACCGCCAGGGAAGGCGCGTGGTCCATGGACCCAGCTGTACTGCCGCCACCTACCAGGAGACACAGTCCGAGCTGGAAAAGGCTCATGGGTTCGTCCGTTCCGTGTGGCCCCATGCGGTGAAAGCCGTGGAAGAGCTGACCGGTGTGCGGCTGGACCCCTTGGAGGTACGGGTGGCCGGGGGACCGGACGGCGCCCTTTCACAAGGGGCCCTGGAAACCCTCTTGATCCTTCAGGGATCCCTCGTTCCCAATGCCGTGGAGGCACTTCAGCAGCTGGAAGAAGAAGGCTGGCGCGGTCTGGCTTGCGTATCGGTCCGGCTCATGAACCCGTTTCCAGAAAAGGAATTGCAAGCGCTCATATCCCGCGCCTCCAGGGTGGTGGTGTTGGATCGATCCAACAGCTTCGGATCCGTGCCGCCTCTGGCATCCCGAGTCTTCAACGCCGTGGCCCGCATGGCGGGGGGATCGTCGCCAAAGCCGCTTCTTCGCTCCCTGGTGGGAGGTCTGGGAGGGCGGGAAATCACCGTGGAGGAGATGAAAGCCGTCCTGTTGTCCTCCCATCTTCTCCTGACCCCTTCCGAACCGTGGGAAGAAGAGCTCTTGAGCCAATGGGTGGAGTCGGATCCGGAGATCCGGGATATGGTGGAGGAATTGGTCGCCTTGGAGAGGCGATCCATCCGTCGTCACACCCGGGTGCCCAGGCACCTGCAGCCGGACCGGCACGGACCGGTGGAGCAGGAGCAAATCC
Organism: Desulfacinum hydrothermale DSM 13146; assembly: GCF_900176285.1. GTDB lineage: Bacteria > Desulfobacterota > Syntrophobacteria > Syntrophobacterales > DSM-9756 > Desulfacinum > Desulfacinum hydrothermale. Next base: position 410,926 of record NZ_FWXF01000001.1, read on the forward strand.
GCCGGGCGCTCCAGGAAAAGATCCGAAAAAAGGATATCGTGGGGCTTTTGGCCCACTACGGCCAGGTGGAATTCGTCGCGCCCAGAGAGGTTCTGGGCGAAACGGAGCTGCGCCGCGAACTCGTCCTCTGTCTGGAGCGCCGCTTGGCCTTGGAAGCGTCGCAAAAAGGCCTCAAAGACTGGCGTCGGGCCCTCCTGCTGGCTCTTTACGGCAGGCCTGAGGATCTCCATGCGGCCAGAGAGCTGATGCCCCGCCAGGGCGGACTCCCCTGCTCGGCCCACCTTCTCAGACGTCATGGATTGGCGGAGGCGGCCTTGGACCGTGCGGATGGCAGCGGATCCACCCAAGTCTCTGGGCCAGGATTCCACCCGTCTGACCGTTCCGATACACCGGCGTCCTCCTTGGATGTTTGTTCCCTTCCTTCGGATGGGCCTTCTGAGGGAGACGAAGTCCCCGTCTTTGGGGTGGATGAGAGCGAAGCGGCTCGCATCGAGGCCTTGGTCAAGGCCTTGGTGCGGGATGGGGAAAGCCGTCCCCTGTTCTTCAATCCCGAGGACTACGACCACGCCGTGGTGGAAGGTCTGGCCAAGGATCCCTCTTCCCAGCTCGCCTCCCTGCTGGAAGGGGTGCGCAAGGGTTCGGAAGGTGATCCAGACACGGCGGAGCGGGAATGGGACGAACGGGTGCAGGGCTACCTGTGGGCCTATCGGGATGTGATCGATCATGCGGTGCAGCGGGAGGTGCTCAGCCGGACCTATGCTCCCGAATTGATCCAGCTCTTCGAGGGGGACGGACTGAGACGGCTGGAGTCCCTGGCCGAGGAACTGAAACAAGCGCCGGGCGTGGGGGATCTGTGCGAAGCGCTGGAGGGATTCCTCCGGGAACGCGTTTTTCCAGGTCTTCCCAAGTCTCCGGAATTTTATCTGGAATACTTCCGGACTTGGGTTTGGCCCCACCTGCGGGCCCAAGGCGTCCGCCCATGACCCGGGAGGCCGGCCCCGACCTTCTGGATCGAAACGCGGGCGATCCTTGTGATGGGTTTCACCGCTCGGACTCATCGGGACCGCACTAGGGCAAGCCTGGTCTCCGTGAGGGGTGAAACGAGCGGTCAGGAGCCTGACCGGAAGCGCCCAAGTTGCTCCCTTGTTGTACGGACGGAAGGTTGGGACTACCAGGCGGGGCCGTGCTGCCGGTCTGGCGTTTCAGTAGTGGGAGTGGGTTCCGAACCCGCCCCACCAAAGCTCAAAAAAGAGCCACAGGGCACAGTGGAATTTCAACCAGTTGGAAATCCCCCGAAAAGGCTGAAAGGCCATTGTCGGACAAGTCCCTGATGGACGTTCTGCAAAACCTCCTTTCGAAAAGGGAAAGGCCATGGATCGTTTGAGCACCCTGAAAAAGACCTTCGATGAGGTGGAACGTGGGCTTCCTGGAATGCCTTTCCGGACTCAACCGGTGGAGGATTCATGGGGAGACGCCCCCGCTTCTCAGGATCTCTCCTTCGAACAGTTCCTGGAAAGGGTGGGCCGAAACGGTCGGGCGGCCTTGGGCCGAACGGCCAGGGAGACGGCGGCGGTTCTGGGAAGAATTTTCGGCCTCTCCCGGGAAGGGGCGGCGCTGGTAGCCAGGGTGGAAGAGAGCCTGCGGGCTCTTTTTCAAACGGATCATGCCTTCGGGGTGGAGGAAGGCAACGGGGTTTCCTGGGCGTGCCTTCGGGACTTTCGTCGCCTTTGGTTTGAGGCCGTCTCCAACGGAAGGGAAGGGGAGCGGCTATTTCCCGGCCTGGCCCATGCCGCCCGAGTGGGTTTCTTCAATCGGGAGCCTGTGGATATCGCCCCATGGGTTCGGTGGATCCTTCAGGTGGAACACTATCACCGGACCGACCCGGCACGCCATGAAGACCGGCTCGATCGCTACCGCTTTCTGAGGCAGGATCGCCCCGATGCCCCGCTGGTGAGGGCGGAAGACCTTCTGGTGTGGACCGAACAGGAACTTTTTCGAGACTTTCCGGCGCGGCTGGAGGATAAGGCGCAGCTATGCGCCCGGTCCCTCCAACACCGCCTGGCCCCCGGGATCAGCTACCCCGAACCGCTCCCGGCCCTGATCTACCTGTTGCTGCGCTGCCATCGCTTCTGCCTCTCCGAGGTCCTGGATCCAAAAGGAGAAGAACGGGCGCTGGTGGTGGAAGCGTCCCGCCAGATCCAGTCACTGACGGATCTCATGCTCCTCATCTACCGGCGGTGTCTGCCAAGGGCCCCGCTGCCCGACGCCGTGAGCGTGCTGGAGGAGTTGGTGCAGGCCGGGTTCAACGTGGAGCATGAAACATTCAAGGATCCTTACGTGGCCTCCCTGGTTCCTCCCGATCAGACCCCCACTTTTGATGAGGCCGTCGTTCGCCTCTTGGTGGATCCCGAAACCCTGACGGGCGATTTGGATCGGGACTGTGGAGCCAGTTCCGCCTTCTGGTTGGATGCGCAGCGGCAGGCGCTGGAGGCGCTGGACAGGGAAGTGCGGGACATGCATTGCGCATTGGAGCGGCCTCTTCCCCGCAAGGATCTTCTGCGCCGCTGCCTTCGTTTCATGGTGAGCTGGTCGTTGAGCGGGCACCTGCGTGAGGACCTCCCCCAGGTGTCCCAGCTGGCGGGCAAGGTCCGCGCGTGCCTTCCGGAAGACCTGATCCGCTGCTTGGTGCGCCAGAGGCGGGGCTTCGAGGTGACGAGCCGCAAAGAGCTTCAGTCCCTGCTGGAAAAGGAGTGTGAACGGCAGTTGAGCGTGCTGGAAAAGGTCCTCTCGGATGGACGCCTGGAGGGGGAGGCGGATTTCCAGGTGATGGTTCGACTGGCCGCCCTTTCCAGCGTGCCGTTTCCCGAAAAGGAAACAGGTGAAGGGTTCCCTCTGGCCCGGCGTCTGGAGGCCGTTTTGAAACGACTGGGTTCCTTTTCCCGGACTTCGGAACTCCTCACGCGAGATTTCCAATTTTTCTTGGAAACCCCGTTTCCACCCCAGGGGACTCCTTTCGAAATGGTGGAGGCCGTTCGCTGCGTGATCCCCCGCGAGGCCGTCGTGGTGGGACTTGGCAAGGAGGGATTTTCTGAAAAAGAGGCGGCTGAGGCCTATGAACGCACCTTGTGGGATTTCGCCGGTGCCTTCCATCGGCTGACGGTTGCCTCCCGGAGCCCGCATGTCTCGTTCGACTCGATACCGGAACCCGAAGAGCTGCAGAAGCTGCTGGCGGTCCTGGTGGCTCCTCTCGGCGAACTGCAGGCGTCCCAAGAGACGGCGGCCTTGAAAGAGTTTCGGTCCAGGTTTTCCTTCTTTCTGCGCCGTCACGACGGTCAGCTTCTTCTGCGCGATCAGGAATGGGAGGTGGCCGCTGCCCACTGGGCCGTCACCGTTTTGGGGCCGGACCTGGACAGGGTGTGGGAAACCCGTCGGCCTGATGAGATCCGAGCCTGCCTGGAAAAGGAGGCGGGATCTTGGGACGCACCGGCGGACATCGCCCTGAGAAATCCTGTGGCTCGCCTGGTTCTGGAATGGATGGATCCCGGAGGCCAAGTGTCGGTGGATCCCGATCTGGTGCAGGCTCTGGTTGATCGACTGCCGGGCTTGGACTGCGGGTCCTGCGGGGAACCCAGATGCCGCCGGTTCGCCCTGGGGCTCCTCGCAGGGCGCTACCAGCCCAGCGGTTGTGGACACCTGACGGCCCCACGGAGCCGGGACTTGCAACAGAGGCTGCAGCAGATCCTGGCAGCAGCGGGAGCTTCCCGAGTGTCCCGGTCTGTCTTTCAACTGATGGCGGACCCGGGCATGTGGCGACGGATTTCCCGGCGCCATCCGCTCAAAAGGGCGGTCAAGAACGCACTGGGCGTGAAGCGCCAAAAGACGAGACGGATCTTGATGCAGAAACTGGAAGCCCTCTGGGACTCCATGGAGCGGAAGCCCGATATCTACCGCCGGCCGGACGTGGAATCCTTCTACCGGGCACTGGTGGAGACCGTGGGTTTTGAGGCCGCTGAAAGAATAACCGAAGAGGAGCGGCGCTGGCTGGTTCAATACGGCCGCAGAAGGGTGGATGCGGAATGGGCGCGCTTGGAGCTTCGGCGCGACTGGCTGAAGCTGAGCCGCCTCAAAGTGGCGAGCCGGCCGCGTCTGGAAGAAGCCGACCCGGTGTCCGTGGCTGAAAGGGCCTACGACAAACTATTCTACTTGAGCCAGCTGGACGAGGAGGACCGGCGCCGGCTGCTGCTCCGCAGACTGGAAGCCCACGAGGACGGTTTTTCCCTGTGGTGGAATCAGGACCTGATCTCCATGAATCATCCCCGGTACCTGATCGACAACTGGGAAGAGTTTTCCAAGGTGGTGAAGAACGCCTACTGGCACCAGGAGGATTTCCCCGCACCCCGCCGCCTGGCCCGTGAAATCTACCGGGAATGGTCCCACGGGGGGGAAGTGGAACGGTTGGCTGAAGACTGGATCGGCTTCACGGTCGAGAATGCGAGGCAGCGACTGGCAGATCAAGGGGCCGAACGAGGTGAGACCTCCAAGATGCTGAAAGATGTGTCGGATCTGCGACGGGTTTTGGAAGGTCTGGTGATGCGGATTGAAAAGGAAAGGAACGGGAACGGTTCCGGTCGGGCCGAAGGAGAGCCGAACCCACCGATCCGAGACGCACTGTGGCAGGCCTTTCAGCAGGGCGGCTATGTTTTCCATCCGGATTTTTCTGTCAGCCGAGAGGACTTGGAGCCGTGGGAAAGGGAGCGGCTTCAGAGCCGGATGGACGGATCGGGAGAAGTGTTTGCCGGCCCAATGCCCCCGGACACAGCGGCCCGGGTGCTGGTGGAGGCCACGGCCAAGAGGTATGAACGGCAGAGACAGGTGGCCGATTGGCTGGAAAAGACCCTTGACGACACCTCTCCACAAAACCTCCCGTCCGGTGCTCTGGAGTCGTGGGTTCAGGACATGCTCCGCCGGGGTGCGTCAACCCGGGAGGTGGCAGAGCGGATCCGGAGCTGGTTTGCGACGCACCCCGTGTGGAAGGAGGAAATTCTGGTGGAGTGGATCGGTCGTCTGACGGCCATGGCCCGATGGCAGGATCTGGTGTCCGCCTTTCCCGGCGTGGTCATCCAGGAACTCCACGTGCCTTTCTTGCAGCGCTTTGCCGATCTCCATCCGGAATGGTTCCAAAGGATTCAGGACCGGGTTCGGCGACATGGGGATTTCGACCGGGAGCGACTCCTGCACTACCTTTTTGTCCTGGCCAAGATGGAGGGAAACCTGGACGTCATCACGGGACTGCTCCGGGAAATCCGGGAGACGTCGGATGTGATCGAAGCGGCCTGGCTCCAGTTCACCAAGGACCGACTGGCCGAAGGGCCGCCGCCCGCACCGTCCAGGACCCTGCCAGCCGGCATCCCCCTTCTGGCGGGAAGGATCAAGGACAAAGAGGCCTTGTACCGCGCACTTACGGAGGGCGTGTCTCGCTCCGAAAAACGAGCCGTGGGCGACGCAGTGCGCGAACTGCTTCTCTTCATGCGGTTTCACATCGTCCAGCTTCCGGAAACGGTGGAGGATCCCGAGCTGGGGTTCCGGGCTTTTCTGGATGCCGGATACAACCTGGAGGGGCTGGACCCCGAGGTTCTCCATCGAGCCTTTGTCCGGGAATGGCAGCGCCGGTCGGCTCACGGGGACAACCGCATCTGGATCATGACCATGGCGGTGGCCAGGCGCTGCGCGGCGCTCAGCCCTGAATTGCAGGAGGCCGATCGGGCTTTCGTCAAGGTGCGCCAGCACCTCCTGAAAGAGGAAACGGCTCGCGAGGTGGATGCCATCTGCCGTGCCCGGGGCATCGCTCTCGGCAAGGTCAAAGAACAGGTCTATCGGGAGCTGTCCGAGTTGCTGGAGCGGGAGCGGCTGGAGTCTTTCCGGAAGAGAATTCGACAGATGGTCCAGCAACTGGACCGGAAGCGCCTGGAGATCGTGAAAAGCTGGGTGTGCGGCGAGATCAACCGTTTCAGCGTCTTCCATATCCTGCGGCAGCGCCAAAAGGGCGGACCTCCCCCCTCGTCGGCGGACTTTCGCCGTTTCATCGTCGACCAATGGATGGTGAAAGCCGAAGACCTTCGTTGGGGCGAAAAGGAAGATGCGCACGAGCGCCTTCAGGAGTTGGATGAGTCGTTCCAGGCGCTGCTGGGCGTGGCTCTTCTTGAGCTGGAAAAAGAGGCGCGGTCCGAGGCGGAACGGGCCCTGGAAGTGTGGCGGTCTGAATGTGAGGAGCGAATCCGCCAGGTGGTGGCTCGAGCCTTTATGGTGGCGGAAAACGCTTGGCAGTGAAGGGCGAGGGGAGGGGGGGCGCAGTGGCGCGTTGTGATGCCATGTCCAAAAGACGGTAGGCGGCGGCCGTCCGCGCAGGAAGGGCGGGTCGAAGTGCTTGGGCAGGCGCCTCGAGGCGACGGGGCGCTCGGCGCCCACTCCGGTCGCGTCGTTTGGATACGATTTTGGGTCAGGGGGAGTGCAAACCATGGAAGATGTGAGGCCATTGAATCCCTCGGTCCATCCGGACCCGGATTGGTTCCTCCAGCGTGTGCGGCAGGGGCTGGCCTGTCGCGGTCACGTGCGGGATACGCGGATTCCCGAAAGCCTGGCCGGCCTGGCGGGGGTGGTTTCCGTTTTGCGTGCCGTGGTCGATGAAGTGCGCGTTCTGCTCGGCGAAGACGGAGAAAAGACGCAGGGGTTTGTCCAGAGTGTGCGGGAACGGAAGGAGGATCCGTGGGGAAGGGATCCCGAGGGGCATTGGGCCGACTTTCTGACATGCGCCCTGGCCCGCACGGACTGGCGGGAACGGGATGTGGTGGAAATGGCCGTTTCCTACCTCCATTCGATTCGGGACCGGCTGAGCCCGGCCCTGGTGCACTCTTTGGCCGACTATGAGGCTCTTTCGAGAGGAAGAGGGGGCGAACGGGATCGTGTGATGGCCGGGCTCATCGGCGAATCCCGGGGCTGTCTGGGTGGCCTTTTGTATGCGTACGGGAAGTTGGAAGAATCGGCTGCGGCGCAACCCTTCCATGCGAGCCAGCTTGCCCGGTTGTGCCGGCTCATGGCCTGGATGCTGGGATGTGGGGAAACGATGGGCCCCGGCCCAGAGACATTGAACGAAGCGGACGACGAAGACCTCTGGCGGTGGATGCAGAAGCTTTTGGACGCCGCTTGGGCCGAGCGGGGTCTCCCGTTTCCCATTAAGGACCTGGAAAAGGCCTCCCTCTACCTTCTCGAAAGGTTTCCTGCCTCCAGCCCGCATCACGGACACTTCGTTCGGTACCTGCTGGAAGAAGACGCCGCCTATCGAAGAATCCTCAGGACCTTCTACGCACCTGGAGAGGTGCGACGCCAGGCCTTTCGCGATGAAGTGGCCCGCTTCAACAGGCTGCCGGAACATGCCGCCCATCGCGTGGTGTATGATCCCGAGGAAGAGGAGCCTCTGGTTCGGGCCCTCTTTTTCCGTCCCGACGTGGTGGATTGCTTCGTGGCCCGGGAACGCGCCAAGGAGCTCTACCGGGCGCTGCCGGGACTGGAGCCGCGAGCCTATCTACCGCGAGTGCTTCACGAAACCCAGAGCCTGTTCGGCTATGTGACGCCGGAGGCCTGTGAGCGCATCACCCAGTGCCTCCGGTTGGACATGGACGACGTCATTCGGGCCGTCGCGTCCTTCAAGCAATACGGTGCCGATCCTTCGGGAGATATTCTGATCTACGTGTGCAAGGGAACGGCGTGTTTCTTACGCGGACAGCCCCGTCTTTCCCGGCGTCTCGGACGGGAGATCGGGGCGGGGCGTGAGCAGATCGGCTCCCACGGCATCCAGTATGTGGAGATGGACTGCTTCGGTGTGTGCCACCTGGCGCCGGTGATTCGAGCCGGAGGCCGGTTCTACGGCAATCAGAGGGAGGAGGACATCCCGGCGTTGGTCAAGCGCCTGGTAACGGGACCGGACTATGACAACCGGCGGGTCTTCATCCAACGCCTGCTGGAAAAGCTCCTTTCCGAGCATCGGAGCGAGCCGGTGGGGGAACTCACGGTGTCCCGGGTGGGGATGGTGTCCAAGGAAGAGGCCCGAGGGCAGCTGCCCTTAAGCGCCTGGCGGGAGGAGTTCCGGGGCCGAGCGCTGCTATTGGACGGGATCGGACGGGTTTTCGTGGCGGCGGCCGACACGGAAGACACATCGGAGCGGTTTTTGGGACGGCTGGTGGAAGAGGCGGTCTGTTTTCGCTACGACGCTCCGTGGCAGCAGTGTGCCTACGGAGCCGTTCTGCCCGATGCGCACGGCATGGTGAGGGCGTGGGTCAACGTGCCGGAGCTTTGGGAAGAATCCTTCCTGGAAAGTACCGTGAGGCCGATGGTGGAGGTCCATGACGGGCGGGTGATTCTCAAGGCGGACTCAGAAAGGTTTGTTCTGGGTGAGCGGAAGGACCACGTACTCCTGGTCGAATCGGAGGAGCACTATGTGATGGTTGTCCTGGAAGACGACGCGGCAACCGCCTCCGTATCCGCGCCTTCGCCGCGGGAAGAGAAAGGACGAGAGGCGGGGGGCTTTCCGGCGGGTCAGGATCGCGTGGTGTTGGACTTTGCGCGCAAAGGGCGACCCGAGGACATGGAAGACTACATGGCGGCGGGGGGCTACGAAACGGTCTTTCGGGTCCTGGGATCGGGAGGCGAGGAACCCTGGCCGCCCGAGCGGATCGTGGAGGAGGTGTCTGCTGCGCGACTTCGCGGGCGGGGTGGTGCGGGATTTCCCACCGGGAAGAAGTGGGAGGCGGTGCGCCGGGCCGTGTGTCGCGTGGATGAGAGCGACGGCAACAAGGATTGTGTGAAGCTCATCGTGGCCAACGGCGACGAGGGGGATCCCGGGGCCTTCATGGACCGCACCCTCATCGAGGAAAAGCCCCATCAGGTGTTGGAGGGGATGATCCTGGCGGCCATTGCGGTGGGGGCCCGTTACGGGGTCATCTACGTTCGAAAGGAATACGAGGACGCCGTGCGGAGCTTGGAAAACGCTCTCTTCCAGGCGCGCCGAAAGGGTCTTCTGGGGCGAAACGTGCTGGGAGTTCCAGGACTGGACTTCGATGTGGAGATTCGCCTGGGAGCGGGAGCCTTCGTGGCGGGGGAAAAGCGGGCGATCATGCGGGCCATCGAAGGAAAGCCGGCGGAGCCCACCATCAATGCTCCATCCAACACCGTCCGGGGCCTTTGGGGCAAGCCCACGCTCCTCAACAACGTGGAAACCTTCGCCAACATCCCGGTGATCCTGAGTGGTGGGAGCCGTTGGTACGCGTCCTTGGGAACGGCGCGAAGCGGAGGTACCAAGATCTTTTCCGTGGCGGGGATCGTGAAACGAACCGGCCTGGTGGAAGTGCGCTTCGGAAGAACACTGGCGGACGTCATCGAGATCTGCGGGGGGATCCAGGAGGGGAAACATCTGGCCGGTGTGCAGATCGGCGGGCCGTCAGGGGCCATCTTGTCGTTGACCGGGCCTCGGGCCTACCTCCTCCACACACCCTTGGATTTCGACACGTTCAGCGAGGCGGGGGCCATGCTGGGCTCAGGCGGCCTGGTCTTCATCGGCGATGACGATGACGTGGTGCGCCTGGCCCGCCATTTCACCGATTGGCTCAGGGAGGAGTCGTGCGGCCAGTGCCCGGCGTGCTTTAGGGGAACGGAGGCCTTGGGGCGTGCCTTGGACAGGATCCTTTTCGGAGTGGGGACGGCGGACGACATCCATCGGCTGTGGGCCCTGGGTGATATGATTCAGGCGGGAAGCCAGTGCGGGCTGGGAACAACGGCAGCCAATCCGGTGACCAGCGCCCTGCGCTTCTTCCCGGCCGCCTTTCTCCATTACCTGTTGGCCAACCCGGAAATGGACCTTCGGAGTCTTTTCGAGTGCCTGGAGGCGCTGCGGCTGCTCACCCGCCAGGACGTGATGCGGGGGGCGGGCAGAAGCCGCCAGGTGGTGGGCCAGAGCTTTACGCTCCGGCGGCATTTGGCCCGCTTTCTGGTGGAGGAGCTGGAACGGATGGACCGCTGGCGACCGAGCTGGGAAAAGAGAACGGAGCGCTTCCTGGAGCTCCTGGGCCTGTCGCGATGGGAGGCGGGGGAGAGGGAAGTGAGCTGCCAGTGGACCGAAGCGGCTTGAGGCAGAGGCGGGCTCGGGATCCTGGGACCCCGGGACGTCCCCGCTGGACAGACGATGTGAGGTGGAAGACTCGCCCCGGCTGAGATGACCAAACGGTCCCCAAGCATCGCGAATCACGCGTTTCGGTTACGGATGAGGGAGGCGACCATGAGCGAAAAGGAAAGAGGCTATCTCGACGCTTTTCGACGGGTGGTGCGAGTGGTGAGCGCCACCCTGGACGTGGGGGAGGTGCTGGACCTTCTGGTGCGTACCCTGCCCCAGGTGCTGGATGTGAAGGCCTGTGCCGTTCGGTTGTTGGATCCCAAGAAGAGGACGCTGGAGCTGGTGGCGTCCCAGGGGTTGAGTGAGGCCTATGTGAACAAGGGGGCGGTGGACGCAGACCAAAGCATCGCCGAGGCCATGGAAGGAAAGATCGTGGTGGTTCGAGACGCCGCCACCGACTCCCGGGTCCAATACGCAGAAGCGGCCAAGGCCGAAGGAATCTCAGGTATCTGCTCCGTCCCCCTGGCGGTCAAAGGGCGGATCATCGGCGTGCTGCGCCTCTATACGGCCGAAGCCAGGGATTTCGACCAGGAGGAGATCCACTTTGCCGAGGCCCTGGGAGAACTGGCCGCCATCGCCATCGAAAACGCCCGGATGTATGAGCGCCTGAAAAAGGACTATGAAGAGGTCATGGCCGATGTCTTTCGGTTCGTGGGTTATCGGAGAAGCCTGTAACGGGTGGGCCCCGGGACGCTGCACTCAACAAACGGCTGGAGATGGCACGGCGTCTTGAAGACGCGGGAGCGCGAAAAAAGGGCCACGGGACGGGGAGCAGGCCAAGGCCTCTTGAAAGTCCGATGTCAATGCCGATGCAAGATGATGTCGCAATTCCCAGCAATGTGGTCGAGATAAAATCTTGAAATGACAAAAACTATTAAAGGATTTGGCCGGATCGACCGAATTAAGAAGACAGGATAGGGTGCTTTGTGCTTTTGGCAATCGGCGAAGGAGAAAGTGGTGGCCATGGCCGGCAAAACCGAGGCGTTGAATCTGGCGGACCGATTGGAGATCGGCAAGGTCCAGGCGCGATCCCTTCCCACTGATCTGAATCTGCGCGAATTGGGATACGTACCTTTTCGGCTGGACTACCTCTTTTCCGAGTTTCATGTGCCGTGTGCTCTCTATGTGCCGGTGCTGGTCCAAGGGGAAGAGTCCCCCACCTTTGTGAAGGTGCTGGAACGGGGCCAGATGTTTTCCGAGGATTGGCGTTGGAGGCTTTCGGAAGAGCAGATCACCGTCCTCTATGCGGAAGAAGCAGACCTGGTGGCCATCGGCAGCTACTTTCGAGAGTCCCTGGAGGCGGCGCTGGAGGATGCGTGGGTGAGCGTGGAGGATCAGGCCCGGATGCTGCGGGCGCACGGCGCCTTCCTGGCGGAAAGCATCTTCGGCGACCCGTACCACCCGGACGTCCATGAGTCTGCGGCTTGGTGGACGGGTGCCGCGTCCCGCTTCATGGCCCAGAAGACCCCGGGGGCGTCGGTGCTTTATCGCCTCTTTTCCCGGCGCTATCAGGTCTATACCCACTGTGTGCAGGTGGCGCTGCTGGTCATGGCCGTGTGCCGGGCCATGGGGTGGCGGAGCCGGGATATTCGGGATGCCGGCACGGCCGCCCTCTACCATGACATTGGGAAGGCCTGGGTCGACTCCCGCATTCTCAACAAGCCGGGTTCCCTCACCCGGGAAGAGTTGGAACACATTCACCGCCATCCCCTGCAGGCCCATGAACACTTGAAAAGGATGGGGTGGATGAATGCCAATCAGCTGGAAGGCGTCTTGTCCCACCACGAGTCCATGGACGGAACGGGCTATCCCCACGGACTCAAGGGCAAGCACATTCACCCCTACGCCCGCGTGATCCACGTGGTGGACTGCTTCGATGCCATCACCACGGACCGTCCTTATCGACTGCGCACCTCTCCCTACAAAGCCTTGAGGATCATGCTCAATGAGATGAGGCTTTCCTTCGATCACCACATTCTGTATAAGTACATTCAATTCCTTGGTTCGTGACCACAGCCGGCACGGCCTGGCCGCCGGCTTTTTTTTCACCACAGGCAGGAGGGGCAGGTGCGTGATGAGGCGTGTGAGTATCTATGACACCACCTTACGGGATGGCACCCAGGCGGAGGATTTCAACTTGTCTTTGGCGGACAAGATCCGCGTGGCCCTGAAGCTGGACGACTTGGGAATCGACTATATCGAAGGAGGGTGGCCGGGTTCCAATCCCAAGGATCAGGGCTTCTTTGAGGAGATCCGAAATTATGAATTGAAGCATGCCAAGATCACCGCCTTTGGGGCTACGCATCATCCCGGTACACGGCCGGAAAAGGACGCCAATCTGCGGGCCCTTTTGGACGCCAAAACCAGGGTCATCACCCTTTTCGGAAAGAGCTGGACGATTCACGTCAAAGACGCTCTCAAGATCAGCCTGGAACGAAACCTGGAGCTCATCCGCGACAGCCTGGCCTATCTGAGGCCCCATGTGGAAACGCTCTTTTATGATGCCGAACACTTCTTCGATGGTTTTCGGGCGGATCCCGACTACGCCCTGGCCACACTGGAAAAGGCCGTGGAGGGCGGGGCCGAATGCCTCATCCTGTGTGACACCAACGGGGGCAACCTGCCGTCCTTCATCGAGGAAGCCATGCGGGCAGTGCAGCAGCGGTTTCCCCATGTGCCGCTGGGCATCCATGCGCACAACGATTCGGACGTGGCGGTGGCCAATTCCTTGAAGGCCGTGGAGATGGGCGCCGTGCAGGTGCAAGGGACCTTCAACGGTGTGGGGGAACGCTGCGGGAACGCCAACCTGTGTTCCATTATCCCCAATTTGTGTTTGAAGATGAACGTGGCCTGCCTGGAGCCCGATCGGGTGAAGAAATTGAGGTCGGTCAGCCGGTTCATCCTGGAGCTGGCCAACATGCCCCCCAACCGGTATCAGCCTTACGTGGGGCGAAGCGCTTTCGCTCACAAAGGGGGCGTCCACATCGCTGCCGTGGAACGCAATCCGGCCACCTACGAGCACATCAATCCGGAACAGGTGGGCAACCGGCGCCGCTTTCTCATCTCGGAAGTGTCCGGTAAGGCGGCGGTGCGTTACAAGGCCGACGAGTACGGCATCCCTCTTTCTTCCACGGATCCGGTGGCTCTGGAGGTTCTCAAGCAAATCAAGGAACTGGAATACCAGGGTTACCAGTTCGAGGCGGCGGAAGCCAGCTTTGAGCTGCTTCTCAACCGGGCCATGGGTCGGTACAAGCGTTACTTTGAGCTCATCGGCTTCCGGGTGGTGGATCAGAAGATGAGCGAAGACGAGGAGCCGGTTTCCGAGGCCACCATTCGGGTGCGTGTGGGAGGCCAGGAAGAACACACGGCCGCGCTGGGACATGGCCCCGTCAATGCGTTGGACAACGCCTTGAGAAAGGCGCTGGAAAAATTCTACCCCGAACTCAAGGGCGTGGAATTGAGCGATTACAAGGTGCGGGTGTTGCCCGGCAAGGAGGGAACCGCCTCCAAGGTGCGCGTGCTCATCGAGTCCTTCGACGGAAAGGAACATTGGGGAACAGTGGGGGTTTCCCACGATATCCTGGAGGCGAGCTGGCAGGCCCTGGTGGACAGCATCAACTACAAGATGTACATGAGTGAACAGGGGAAGGGCAAAGGCCGCAACGGATCATGACGGTGCCGGGCGTTCCGCCCGGGCACCCAAGTTCCCCCCGGAAATCAAAAGCAATCTGCTTTCACATCAAGGGACTGCGGGAGAGTCTCCGGTCGTCCCATGGGCCGACGGGTCCTGCCGCGCGCTTCGTGGGACCCTGGGGGCCCTTTTCTGCAGGTCTCAGGCCCCTCGGCTCCGAATGGAATGGAAATGTCCCGGCGTCTTGAGCCGAAGAGCCAGTCTCGGACAATTCCCATGAGCCTGTCTGAGAACGCCCAAGTTGCTCCCTTCTTGTTCGGACGGAGGGTTGGGGCTACCGGGTCCGTGTTGCCGGCCTGGCCTTGCAGCAGTAAGGGCGTGTCCCAAACCCGCCCCTACAGGGCTGCCTGAGCGCTCAAAAAACACCGCAGGCCCAGTGGAATTTTAACAGGTCAGAAAGCCCCAAAAGGCTCACAGGGTCTTGCCAGACAAGCTCTTAATTGATCAGGCTTTGGGTTGGGGCGGGGAGGCGTCCTCTCTGAAATGGCCACGGTGTCCCCCAGTCCCCTGGATGATCCGGCTCTGTGAGCAGTAATGCTTCGGAGAGTGAATCGGTTTAGCCACCCAAGGGCGTTGGCCGATTTCGACTGAGAGTCTATTGCCTGGCCGGGTATGGTCCAAGCTGGTAACTTCATTATGGGCCTTCGCGCCACGGATAGACAAACCATGGGGTTCCAGGAAGCCTATGGTCGTGCCGGGTGGTCCTCCTCACCCTCTCCCCCGCGCGGAACAGCTTGTGCCGGCAAGCGAGCAGAGTCTCGGGAGGAAAGGCAGCCGACTAGGGGAGCAGTTCGGGGTTAGGCCTGTCGGCCGATAAAGCTTGTGCATGAGCAATCTCTGACAGAATCCCCCATATATTAACAGCATTAGGGGGGCGCAGGTCTCCACCCAGGATCCTCGACCTGGCACCCAGCTTCGGCGGCTGTGCCGCGTTGGATGCAGGATACGTTGCTGCCGAACCGAACCGGGTGCGCCGTGTCGCAATGATCCCCGGTCAGGTCAAATGGGGCCCGCTTCAGGTCCCGGTGGTTTTCAGGAACCCGAAATAGTCCTGGATGAATTTGCCTGAAACCACGTGAGGAAGGGGAAAAAGAAGGCTCCGTCCCTCGATGAACACGCCGTTCAACGCGAAGAACAGATCCTGGGAAATCCGGTAGAGGAGCGTTCTGCTTTGGGCCGGAGATAGCCCCTCGGCCGGGTTCAAGTTTTCACCCCGGTTGGCATCTTCCAGCCCGAAGAGGCGGCAGGCCAACGGCCGATGATCGAAGAGGATGCAACGATCCTCCACACTCAAAGGGCAGCGGTATGCGTCTTCATTCGGTCCAGGTGGGGCCGGAACTCCGTATTCAGTCGCCTCCGGGGCGGCTGCCGGGATTAGACCCCGGGCGTTATCGGTCGACTTTACGGGTCCGGAGGAAAACCGCCGACTGCATTCGACCGCGCGCTCGACTGCGGCCAGTCGCTGTTCCCTGGTGAGAACCTTGTTCATGGTGTGACTCAGGTAGGCCGCCTCGATGAATTGGAGAAACAACAGGCGACCGCAGCAGGTTGCCGTTTCGGTTCCGCATACCAGAAGGCCCGGAGAACGCTCGGCTTGTCTGCGGAAGGTGACGTCCGCCTGTCGGGCCAGTTCCCGGTAGTCGGCGAAGTAGGGCGCCAGGTCCAGCACGTGCTTTCCTTCCAGGGAGGGTTCCCGGACGGTGAGCTGCTTTTCCTGCTTGCCGACCTTTCGAAGCATTCGCCACTGGCTGAAACTGGTGGGGCTGGAACGGATCTGCTTCAAGCGTTTCTTGGCCGATTTGATCCCGAAGCCGCAACGCAGCAGGTACGAGGTCACAAAGGTACCGGTGCGGCCGATCCCGAAACGGCAGTGGACCAACACCTTTTTGCCCAGATAAACGGATTCATCCAGCCAGTCCAGGGCCTTTTCCAGTTCCGCCAGGTCCGGTGCCCGTTCATCGGGGATCGGTAAATAGTACACCTCGAAGCCATGCCCTTCTTCCAATTCGTGCAGATCGCAATATTCCCCGCACAGGTTGACAATGGCGGTGATCCCCTGAGCCCGGATTTCATCCAGGTGACGGTAGCTCATGGGCGCGTGGCCCACCGCCAACTGATCGGTGATCCAGCGAATTTCATAATCGGACATGTTCGGATCCCTGTCGGGCACGGTTCATTCAGCGGGCGCCTCGCCGAGAGTGGCGAGCAGCGCGGCAACCTTCTGTTCCAGATCGTCTTTTTCGATCGGTTTCACGCAATATTCCCCGGCTCCCAGTTCCAGCGCCCGACGGGCCGTGTCCAGAGTCGGGTAGCCGGTCAACATCATCACCTGGATCCCGCTGTCGATCTCCTTGAGGAGGCCCAGTACTTCGATGCCACTCATTTTTTTCAGCTTGATATCGAGGATGGCCAGGTCCACCGGGTTCGACCGGGCATATTGGATTGCATCGTCTTCGTCGGTGAAAACATGGACGGTATGGCCTTTGCGGGTCAGAATTCTTTGAATCAAACGGCCGGCGTCCAAAACATCGTCGAGTACCAGAATCGTTGCCATGCTCACATCCTTCATTGCGGTGATTTATCCCGGACCCGATTCGATTGGGCGGGATGGGGGACGGCAGTGTCATCGGGTGGCGCAGCCGAATGGATGGGAAATCTGCAGATGAAGGTGGCACCCGTCGATTTCTGTCCGTTTCCTGCTGTTGCCGCGCGCGCCTCTTCCAGTTCCGATTCGTGGAGAGTTTCCACTTCGATCGTGCCGCCATGATCCTTGACAATCCCGAAGGTAACCGAAAGACCGAGGCCGGTGCCTTGACCGATCCCCTTGGTGGTGAAAAAGGGATCGAAGATGCGGCCGCGGATCTCGGGGGGGATTCCCGGGCCGTCGTCGGCAATGATGACCCGCACCTGCCCGTTGCCGCTATCGGTTGTGACCCGAATCCGGCCATTGGAGCCGATCGCCTGGTAGGCGTTGTTCAAAAGATTCATGAACACCTGCTCCAACTTTTCCCGATCGCCATGGACCAGCGGCAGGGAATCGGCGAAGTCCCGCTCCAGCAGCACGCGATCTAGGGAAAAGCTGTGTTCCACCAGGGCCAGAACTTGAGCCAGAACCTCGTTCAAGTCGAGCGGTTCCTTGATGCTCTCGGTGTGTCTGGAAAATCGCAGCAAGTCGGCCACAATCTTGCGGCACACCCGGCAATGCTTTTCCATCAGGCGCAGATCCTGGTGTTCCCGGGAATCTTCCGGGAAGTCTTCCAGCATCAACTGCACATAGCCCAAGATGATGCCAAGGGGTGTATTGATTTCGTGGGCGATCCCGGCCGCCAGTTGGCCGATGGATTCCAGTTTCTGGGATTCGGCGATCCGTTCCTGCAATTCCTTGAAATCGGTGATGTCCCGTTCGTTGCAAAGCACCCCGATGACGTTTCGCTGCTCATCAAAGACCGGGGTCTTGACCACGTGAAACCAGCGTTGCTCTTGCGCTCCCGTGACTCGTTTTTCCATCTGCAACGGCCGCGCCTCCTGCATGACCAGAAGATCCTCCTCGCGATTCTTCCGGGCTGCCTGCGAGTGGAACAGATCGAAATCCGTCCGCCCCAAGATCTCTTCTTCCTGTTTTCCAAAGAAGCGGCAGAAGGCTTTGCTCACGGCCTGGTAACGGGACTCGCGGTCCTGCAGGCAGACGATATCCGGAGTCACCTCGAGGATGGTTCGAAACACCTGCTGCTGCCGACCGAGTCGCTGTTCGGCGGCTTCCAGGGCACGCATGCGATCGCCCAGGGCGAGAGCCATCACATCGAAATATTCGGCCAGGTCCTGCAGTTCGTCGCCGGAATTGGTCTGGAACACTTTGCATTTGCGGCAACTTTCGATTTTTTTGGCATATTCGCCTTCCACACACAGGGGGCAAAGGGTGCCGGCCAGGTACCAGCAGCGCCGCCGTTCGTCGCCATGGGCGGGACACTCGGAGCGATCGCAGTCCATCAGTTCCCAGCACATGTGGGCGGGACGAGGCGCCGTCGCCACATCCAGGTTGCCTTTGATGATTTCTTCCGCAGACCGGCGCAACAGGGCCACTCGCCGGGTCACCGTGCGCGCCAGGCCGGTTCCCACCAGGGCCGCGATCCCCACGCCCAAAGCGGTGGTGAGCAGAATTGCCCCCAGCAACTCATTGAGTGTCGCCGATACCTTTTCCCGGGACATGCCGATCCGAACGGTCCCCAACCGATCGCCGCTCACCAGCACAGGGGCGGCGATATCGTAGAACCGGCTGGACCCATCGGTCAACAGCCGCACTCGAAACGACTCATCATCGGCCACCTCGTTGGCATGCGCCAGGGCCACAGGGAATCCTCCCTGGAAGGTATGCACCAGAGGAACCCCTGCCCGATCCAGCACGAACCCGTAGGAGACGTCGGGGCTGGAGCGGGTCAGTTCGTCCACCAGGTTTTTCATGGTGAGGAAATCGCGGCCGAGCATCGGTTCGGTTACCCGGGCCGCCAGGTTGAGGGCGCTCACAGCGCCCCGCTTTTTGTTTTCTTCCAGCAGGCTGCGGGTGGCGATCCGGCTGATGACCACCGCCAGGGACACACCGAACAAAAGCAGCAGGGCGATGATGCTGCAATAGATCTTGGTACGGAATCGCATTCGTCGGATCATCTGTTTCCCCGTCTCAACGGCCCAAGTCCATCAATGGTTCAAATCCATTTTGAGTCGCGTGGCCAATCGACGTACGGCATCGAACTCGGAATCATCGGAGGGGATGATGCGCTGGAAGTTGGCCGCTTCCAGTATCCGTCGGTCTTCCGGGCGATCGGGGTCGAGATCGATCAAAGCCTGGCGAATGCGTGCGACCGTCTTCGGTGGCAGCCCGCGGCGAACCGCGTAGACCCAACCGGGATACCAGGGGGTGTCGGCCAGTACGCGGATCAGCCGGCGATCGATCTTGTCGGCCACCACATCCAGGGTGCCTTCGCGTATGGAACCGATGTCGTAGCGTCCGAAAAAAACCGCCAGCACCACCTTTTCCTGCTTACCGGCGGAACCGGGGGCGAAGGCGATTTCCGCGAAATCGTTCGGCCCCAGGCCATGGTCGACAAAGAATCCCAGCGGGTACAGGTAGCCGCCGGCCGATGACGGGTCCACGGCAATCCATCGTTTTCCCCGGCAATCTTCAATGGATCGAATGTGGCGATTGTCGGCCCGGCAGATGATCCGACCGCGAAAATCCTTCTGGCCGTTTTTCTCCACGCTGCGTGCAATGGCTTGCGCCCCGAACTGACGGGCCAGTTTCACGTAGATGAACGGGTTGGAAAAGGAGATGTCGATCTGCCCCTGCCCCACCATCTTCACGTGCTCGTCGAAGGTGTTGGGAAAGATCTGGCGCACCGGGAGTCCTGTTTTCTTGCGCAGGTATTCCACCAGCAGGCGATGCCTCTGGTACGACACCCGGTGTGCGTATTGGGGCAGATAGGCGTAGGTGATGGCGTGTTCCGATTTTCCGTAGGAAATCTCCACCCGTTTTTCCATGTCCACCCAGGTGGCTTCTTCGTCCGGCCCGCACCCTCCGAGCCCCAGCACAACCAGCAGCAAGGCAATGACGCCCGCTGCAATCTCTTTGCTGCCGATTTTTCGCAGGGCGATCTCAATCATCTGCCGGATCCTCCAGGGAGAAATCGTAGCGGCCTTGCATGAATTCGTCCACGCAACCGGCCACCATGGAAGCGTCCTTGAGGCGCATGTCCAACAACCGGGTTGCCCCCAGGAGCCGGCCCAGCTTTTCGAGCTTTTCCTCGATGGCAGCGGCTTCGGCACCTTGATATTGGGCATCGATCAGATCTCCTGTGACCGTCACCCGGAACTGGAAATGGTCCAACACCCGCCGCAGAAATTCGGCTCGCAAGGACCTCTGATAGAAATCGGCACCGCCTCCGGTGAACCGAAACAGGATGTAATTGTCCTTTACACTTTCTCCGCACAGAGAGTCGAGGATCACGAAATGGTAGCCGAATTTGAGGTTCAGGTTCAGGTAATCCCGGGAAACGACGGCATAGCTTGCAAACTGGGCGGAATCGGCACTGATGATGCCGCCGCTCATGACGATCCGGTCATAGTCCGCCCAGTTGAAATGGGAGACGTGGGACCAATGGATATCGGGATGGGTCAAGCCCTGCCAAAGAGCTCGAAACGGTATGCTGAAGATATTTTCCACCGGAACCCCGCGTGCCTTGCCCGGAGTCGGTTCCATGCCGTTGCCCACGTCCAGTACGTAACAGAGCATCGGCACCGAAGACACCAGCCGGTAGGCCCCTCGCTTGCCGGCAAATCGTCGATTTCCGGTGGCGAACATCTCTTGCACCGCCTTCTCATGGCAGAATCTCAGAATGTCATGGAGCGAACGGCATTGGCCGGGTGCAAAAGCAGGCGACAGCGGGTCTGTCAAATTGAGCGGCGAAACGAAGTTCACCAGGTAACGGAGCTTACGCAGGTACGGGCTGTCATCGATGGGGTCCTGGCGAGAACAGACTTGTTCCTGCAATTCGCTCACCCGGCCGGCAAAGATCGTCCGCTGGTCGGCTGCCAGAGTGACTTGCGCTCCGTTGGGAAGTGCCGCCGCGGCATCGCCGGTGTTCACCAGTACCGGGATTCGAAACTCACGGGCCACCGAAGCGAAATGACCGGCCGGACTGCCCACTTGCGTCACCACTCCGGCCACCTGTTCCATGACCTGCACGTAATGGGGCGAGGTGTGGCGCGTGACCAGGATCGCGCCCTCCGGGACCCGATCGATATCCGATTCCCGTTCGAGCCTGAAGACGGGGCCCACGGCGAGGCCTCCCGAAGCACACTCGCCCCCGGTGAAGAGAACCCGGTTGGGGATATCTTCCAAACGACAGACCGGAAGCTCACGGGCTTCCGGTTCCAGTCGCAACGGTCGTACCTGTAGCAGCATCGGTTGGCCGTCTTGGTCCAGACACCACTCGATATCCAGGGGGCCACCGTAGAACCCTTCCAGTTTGAGGCCCCACTGGGCTAATTGGACGGCTTCTGCTTCATCGATACAGGGCGAGGAAAGTCGGTCGCGGGGCGGGGCCACTGTCCGGGTTCCGCCTTGTGGGTCCGCCACCATCTCCCGATCCTGACCGCCCAGGCGGATGTCCACCAGCCTCGGTTCCGGGTCCCGACTCATCACCAGGACATCCGGACTCACCCGGCCGGCCACCAATATCTCTCCCAGCCCCCGGACTGCATGAATGGAAAGCGTTTCGGACGTCGCTTGTTCCAGGTTTCGAGTGTAAATCACACCGCTCGATCGAGCCTTCACCATCTTGAGCACCAGCGCGGCCATGGCGGTTTCGTCGTCGCCCAGTCCGCAACGGATTCGATAAAGCAGAGCCCGCTCGGAATACTTGCTGGCGATCACCTGCTTGTAGGCATCGACCAGGCTGCTTTCGCTTACATTGAGTACGGTGCGGTATTGGCCGGCAAAGGAAAGTTCGGAATCCTCGGCCATGGCACTGCTTCTCACCGCCACCTCGAACGGCTCCCGGGCTTTCGACTGCAGTTCCCGGAAAGTTCCGAGCAGCGCCCGCTCCACCTCTTCGGGCAAGGTCCCCGCCAGGATCCTCGCCGTCAGATGTTCCGCGGTCTCTTTCAGAGTCGCCCGATCGTCCATATCCAGGCGAGCCAGCCGGCGGTCGATCTCTTCGTGCAGGCCATTGTGAACCAAGTAAGCGCGGAAGGCGTTGGTGGTAACCACAAACCCGGGCGGCGCCGGAATCTCCAGTTCCGATACGGCGCGAGCCAGCTGGTAAGCCTTGCCTCCGACCAGCTCCCGATGTTGATCTCCGATTTCATCCAGGGCCACGATCCAGGGTGGGCCCTGTTCGGCTGGCGCTGCGTTGTGTAAATGGCGCGCATAGGAATCGAGTTTCTTGAAGTAGAGATTGAGATGCTGATAGCGAGCGGGGCAGATCCGATCGAGACAGTCGATGATCGATCCCACATGCTCCGAGAGCCGGTCGTAGATATGTTCAAGGGCCTTCAAGTCCACCTTGCGGTGGTTGTAGTAGATGTCTTCCAGTTGAGCGATCAGGTCGTGGCTCGCCTTGTCGTGGCTCAGCAACATTTTAAACGCTTCATACTTTTTCTTTAGTTGCGTACTTGGTGAGAAGATCTGCCGGGCCCAGTGGCCAACCAACCGATGGAACCACATGAAATCTTACCCCCCATTTCTTCGGGCGGATCACGATAGACCTGATCTTTATGAATTATAGGCACAATCCGTGCCCGCGTCGACAGAATTGGAGTGTTCCGATGCAGTGGCCTTGTCAGCGCTGTTCCGCTAAGGGCTCGTCCGATAATCATTGCGCCGTTGGCGGGAGCGGGAGATCGGTCACAATGCATTGCCATCGGTTTCGGGACAGGTTGTTTCCTGACGAGCCCCAAGATCCCGTTCCTTGTTCTGAGCCTCGGGGAGGCTCAGCCTCGAAGATATCCTCTGAGGAGCTTGTCCGAGACCGCCCAGATTGCTCCCTGTGGGCCCGTGCGGTCGGCCTGGCCAGGCCCGCCGTAGGGGCGGCCGAACCCGTGGCTACAAAGCTCAAGAAACCTCACAGGGCACAGTTGAATTGCATTTGTCAGAAAGGCCAAGAGGCCATTGTCAGACAAGCTCTGAGCAGGCCTTCGGGTCGGGGACCGCAAATGAGACCCAGAGGGCGGGGTGGCTTGGCAGTTGTTTTTTTGCTGCCTTGATTGACCCCGGATGAAGAACGGATTCTAATTATTGTGTGGGAAGAGATTGACAAGGAAGACGTGTAGGCATGGGTGGGCCTGTTTGCACCGGTGATTCCCGGCCAATTTCTTCCTGAATCCGGGGCAGTAAAAATGCCTGCGTCTAAATAAATGCAGGATATGTCAGGGAAAACGTGGCTAAATAGGGTCCTTGTTAACTCACTCATGAGGTGATGCAATGGCGCGGTCCCCAATCAAGGTAAAGCACGGCAAGGAATCCCTTGTTAGTCACAGTGGATTGGTTTTGGTTGGTGATCTGTTGGAGGCCACCGAGCTGAAGCAGCGCCCGGCGCAAACCGATATCTACTGCGACCAGCGTAAGTTCACCCACGCGGATATCGCCTTTGCCATGGCAGGTCTGATCAGCGTCGGAAAGCCCCACTATGACGCCATTGAGTCCTTTCGGAGCAATCCAGGGTTCTTCAACAATGCCCTGGGGATTTCGGATTGTCCCTCAAGTACTACCCTAGCGCCAGAGATTGGAACTGTTGGCGGAGCAGCCGACCCTTGATTTGCTTAAAGAGGAATCGGCGTCCTTGGTTCGGCGAAAGGCGCCGTCAATCACGCCCGTGTCCACCAGTGCAGGTTGCCTTGTTCCGCTCGACATTGATGTGAGCCCCCTGGACAATTCGACGACCCATCAGCAAGGAGTGTCCAGGACCTACAAAGGTTGCGACGGCTATGCGGCGATCTTTGCCTATCTCGGCCAAGAAGGCTACCTGGTCAATCTGGAGCTGCGAGAAGGCAGCCAACATTGTCAGAAGGGCACCCCAGAATTCATCAGGCAGACCCTGCGCTCTGTTCGTTCGATCACAAACGAGAGGATCTTGATGCGCCTGGATTCGGGTAACGATAGTCGGGACAATTTCCCGGATGACGAATTCAACAACGTGGAGTTCATCATCAAGCGCAACCTGCGCAAGGAGAAGCCCTGGGCGTGACTCGCGTTGGCCAAGGCTTGCGGGCAGGAAAGATCTTGTCGCCAAGGGAAAAGAACCTGGATCGGCAAGACGGATATGGGCATCGACGGTCGCAAGTTGCCCCATGAGATCGTCTTCGAGGTTACCGAGCGCACCATGGTCAAAGGGCAACTGCTGGCGATTCCGGAAATTGAAGTGGACACCTATTGGGTCAGCCTGAAAGATCTGGAAGCTCAAGAGGTGATTGATTTGTACCATGACCATGGTACCAGCGAGCAGCTTCACCCGGAGATCAAAACCGATCTGGACCTTGAGCGTCTTGCCAGCGGCAAATTTGCCGCCAATGAACTGATCCTTCATCGGTCGGGAGAGCCTGGTTGTGAGCGATGGCGTCGAAGGATTGCCGTTGCCACGCCAAAAGGGGGGTGAAGCGGCGCAGGGTGAGGACCATTATGCAGGACTTGATCTATATGGCCGGTCGTCTGATCCGTGCGGGCAGGCAATGGTTCATTTGCTTCGGCCGGCTCAATCCTTTTGTCGATTTGTGGGAGAAACTCGAGCGTTGCCTACGAGCGGGACCCGCCGCGGGCTGATGAGACGAAACGGGCTTCACGTGGGAAAAGCCGGACAGAGCTGAGGGGGTATCAAGAAACAGGGGAGATCTCTGTCCTTTAATGTCCTAAAGCCATAAAATCGGGCGGCACCAGGCTAGGAAAGGGTCCGATACGCAAGCGAGGAGTGAAGCCCTTAACGATCCAGCCCAGCGGTGGGCATACGGCATGCAGTGTGCCACGGATTCAGGTTCTTCTTAACGATCCTTCCTCACGCCTGTGCGCGGCTTCGTCCGGAAGGCAGATCCAACCGGTTCCCGGGCGATCTCCTACTCGCGATTCTTCGCTTCTCACTGGTTCCAGTGGCTTGGCTTGGTCGGAGCACCAACCGGTAGCGACGAAATCTCCTCACAGGTGCTGTGGCAAGGTTCCTTCAGCATGGGAAGATTTTTCGGCCAATGAAAGGAATTGCCATGGAGCGGCCGGGGTATTGAAGTCTGGATTGCACCGGCTATTGATTTTTTCTCAGTCCTTACCCAGAAAGGGGGCGCAACCATGAAAAAGCAGCTTCTCAGTTACGATACCTTGCTCAGGGTTACCCAGTCCATCTCCCATTCCAGAGACCCGGAAGAAGTCGTGTTGATGACAGCCGAGAGCATAACCAGGGCTCTGGAAGTCAAGGGATGTGCGGTGTTCCTGATCAATCGCAACACCAATGAACTGGAACTCGCTGCATCGTTTGGCCTGAGCGAAGAATATCTGCACAAAGGCCCGGTGAGCGCCTTGCGCTCCATAACCCGGTCTCTGAATGACGGACCGATAGCCATTTACGATGTGGCTGATGACCCGCGGATTCAGTACCCCAAGGAGGCGCAAAAGGAAGGAATTGCATCGATTCTCTCGGTACCGATCGTGACGGCTGGTCGTCCCATCGGGGCCTTGCGGGTTTACACCGCCGAGCCCTGGGAATTTACCCTGAACGATGTGAATTTCGTGCAGGCGATGGCCACGATTACCGGTATGGCCATCGAGATGGGCAGACAATATAAGGGATTGAAGGACAGCATCGAAATCCTCAAGACGCTGAGAGATCCGAAGGCCCTCAAGTCCGGATCCTGAACATCGTACGTGGGACCCGCGGTCAGTTCAGTGCCTGAGAAAGGTCGCGCATCTCGAGCAGAACCGAGCGTTGCCACGGAATGTGTCAATGAAAACGAGACACCTCCGGCAAAAAGCTAGACTCATGCGGCATCACTCGACGGCTTGATGATCCATGCGGCAGTCGGCAATGCCGGAGGTCTGGGTATCTTGCCTTTGAAACGGCTCGGATTGGCCTCGAATGTTTGCGTGATGACCTGCTGACGATGCTCCATTACCTGAGGCGCCAACCCGTAATGGCAATGGTCCGGTGTGACCAGCCCGAGACCCGAGTGACGATGTTCTCCATGGTGCCCATTGAAAAAATTTCGGCAAAAGGAGCGGGCATTCTCGATGGAACTGAAAGGTCTTGGAAATTGCGGACAGTGCTTGAGGGTCTTGAACTGGGCTTGCGAATAGGGATTGTCATGGCTCCCATGATGCCGGCTATGAGTCTAACTTCCGGGAGCGGAAAGCCCACGCCAATACAGGGCTATTTGCGTTGAAGCGCCAGTGGCGATGCTCAACGCATCGCAACTGGCGCTTCAACTACTGGAAAAGAAAACATTCTTGCAAGAGTCAGGTGCCGGGTGTCCACAGCTCAAAAGGCCATGCAAGCAAGCCGCCTTCGATAAAGCAGACCCGGTCGTAGCCGTGAGCGTTGAGGATGCGCTGCGCTTCATAGCCGCGCATGCTCACTTTGCAAAAGGCCAGAATGTCCTTGTCCTTGGGCAGTTCCTGCCAGCGCTCGCGCAGGGCTCCCAGAGGGATATGAACGACGCGTTCATCCGGCAAACGGACCGCTTCGAATTCTTGCGGCGTGCGCACATCCAGGAGGATGAGATCCTTTTGTTCCTCCATCCTTTTCCTGGCCTCCAAGGGCGAGATGCCGTTGGCCAAGCCGTTCAGCTTGTTCAAAAGGACGTGGGCCGCCGTGACGATGGGATCGATGGGTGGGGAAAACGGCGGCGCGTAGGCCAAGTCCACATATTCCAGGTGATCCAGGGTGGCCTCAAAGAGGATGGCACTGGCCGCCACATCGAGACGCTTGGCGCCATCGCCCAGGCCCACCACCTGGGCCCCCAGAAGGCGGCGGTAGCGTTTGGAGGCGATGAGCTTGATGACGATGGGCTGGCTGCCTTCCATGTAATGGGGCCGATCCGGACCCGACCAAAGAACCGTCTCGCAGTCCAGATTGAGCTCCCTGGCCTGCTTTTCGGTGAGGCCCGTACGGCCCATGGTGTAGCCGAAGACCTTGCAGATGCTGGTGCCGCTCACGCCGAGGAACGGGGAGGTCAGTCCTGCGATGTGGTTGGCGATGACCCGGCCGTGTTTGTTGGCCGTAGAGCCCAACGGTACGTAGATCGTAGCGCCCGTAATGGGGTGTACGTAGTCATTCACCACACAGTCGCCCCCGGCATAAATGTGGGGATCCGATGTCTGACAATAGGCGTTGATGCGTATGCCGCCCCGAGGGTCGCAATCCAAACCCGCTTCTCGTGCCAGCCGGTCGTTGGGCCGAACCCCCACGGCCACCAGGACCAGATCTGCGGGCAGGACCTGTTGGTTGGTTCGAACGGCTTCCACCTTGCCGTTACCTTCCACGGCCGTCACCCGTTCACCCAACACGAGTCGGATGCCGTTGGATTCCAGATGTTTGGCGGCCAAGGCCGCCATCTCCCGGTCTAGGACCTGGGGCATGATCTGATCGAACATCTCCACGATGGTGACGTCCAGACCGCGCACCCGGAGCGCTTCGGCCACTTCCAGGCCGATGAGGCCTGCGCCCACCAAGACGGCACGCCGCAGGCCCTGCGCCTCAATGTTGTCCACCATGCCGGTGGCGTCTTCCAGACGCTTCATGAACCACACATTGTCCAGTTCCAATCCAGGGATGGGGGGGCGAAACGGTGAAGCGCCCGTGGCAATGATCAGCTTGTCGTAGGCAAGCTCGTCTTCTTTCCCGTTGTCCAGGTTCCGCACCTTCACCGTCCTGGCCTCTCTGTCAATGGAGACCGCCTCGGTTCGCACAAGCACCCGAAAACCCTTGGCTTTTTCAAAGAATACAGGCGTTCTGGAAACCCCCACCGGTGTTTCGGTGAGCATCCGCACATCGGGAAACATGCCTTCCACGTAATACGGAAGGCCGCACGCTCCGTAGGACACCACGTCCTCTCTTTCCACCATGGTGATGTCTGCATCGGGCAGAAGCCGCTTCAAGCGGCTGGCTGCCTTGGGACCACAAGCCACACCCCCAATCACCACCACTTTCAATCGAGAATCCATTCCAGCCTCCTTTTATCGCACGGGAATTGTCGCGATCTAAACAACCGCGTTCGTCACGCTGGGAGTATACAAAAAATATACCCGAAAACAAAGTCTTCGGCGGTGGAGCACGTCTCAGGGCGGAGGGTGGCTGTAAAAGGTGTTGATAAGGATAAAAATCGCTGCGGCCAGCGTGGTATAGGCAAAGAGAGGTTTCAACTTTTTCGGTTTGGTTTTAAGGGTTCACTTGCCCCCCAGGATGCCGCCGGGCACTGTGACAGAGGCCAGAGGCACAGCCCACATGGGGGCGAAATCTCCCTGCATGGAATGTCCCAAAAAGCCCATGGATGCCGTGGTGGCGATAGGCCGCACGGCACGGGGAGGCTGGCGAAGAATGGACGGTGGCGGGCGACGAATGACGCTGGGATGGCGGGGTAAGGCGGGGAGATGAATGGAA
Source organism: Desulfacinum hydrothermale DSM 13146 (assembly GCF_900176285.1). GTDB lineage: Bacteria > Desulfobacterota > Syntrophobacteria > Syntrophobacterales > DSM-9756 > Desulfacinum > Desulfacinum hydrothermale. The sequence goes on from NZ_FWXF01000001.1 coordinate 438,962, forward strand.
CCCTGGGGGGCAAAATGCCCCCGGGGTTTTGCGGCTAAGGTGTGTTGTGCATCCTATGTGGCTGGGAACCGGTGGGCTATTGCTTGGCTTGGGGCTTTTGAGCCAGGGCCTCCAGCTGCTTTTCGGTCATTGGCTGGCCGTAGGCGGCAAATTGAATCTTCGCGGGTTGGGCGTCCTGGAGCGGCCTCCAGCCTTGGGGCGTTTTGTCCAAGTAAACCCAGTCCAGTTTGTTCGGTATCGTAGGTACAACACCTTGCCACGGGATCAGTGTGCCGTTTTCGAAGCGCATGACGGGGACCTTTTCACCCTTCACCATCCTTTGAACGGCGGCATTGCCGTGGCAGTCGTCACAGCGACGCCCTTGAGCGGAAATGGAATGGGTGAAATAGGGAACATAAGCGACAAACGGCCGATTCTTGTAGACCAGAGACATGACGTTTCCGGAGGTGACCTGCCCGTTGTAGTTGATGAGAAGCATCCAGGATTTCTCAGGCAGGAAGTTCCCCTTCTTTTGTCCAGTTTTCAAAAATGCTCCGAAATGGCAATTATAACACGACATGGTGTTCGTGACATGGCAAGCGGCGCAGGCCAATTTGCCGCCGTGAGCCGAGTGACTGGGCGTGTCGGGGTCGTAGGCCGGGGACTCTCTTTCCTGCTGAACGTGGCACTCTTCGCACGTGGCCCGAACGGCCTTCGGATGGCGCATGGATGTGCGTTCCCGGCCGTCACCGTGAACGTCGCTTCGGTAATGGCAGTCAGAACAGACCATTCCAGCGGCGACGTGCACATCCAATTGATTGTGCCGGCCGTCGAGCTTAAAGGTCAGCCCCTCGCGCGAATGGCAGGCCATGCAGGTGTTCATGGATTTGGCGGCTCGCTTGGAAAATCGCTTCTTCTCCCCTTTTTGGGTCATGTGACACGCGTCGCAACTGGTGGCATGGCATTTCTTGCAACCCAGCTGGTTGTAGGGAATTCCGGTGATACTCATGAATCCGTTGGGTTCTTCGTACCAGTAGCGCATTCCTTTCCCGCTGAAGTGGAGACTCTTGGTGAAAAAGGACGTGAGACAGGGGCCCTCGCCCGCCTCGGCGGGCCCGTGTGCGTACAGAACCACGGCACAGAGAAAAAGCACGGCAAGTAGCATTCTTCGCATCATGGCACTCCCTCCTGTCTTGTTTGGTTTCAAACACCCTCTATGCCAATGTGGTTGAGTCAACAACTAAGGTGGACCCCCATGTCAAGACCCTCAAGCGGTGTCCGTAATTTCCAGGACGTTTCGGTCCCATTGAGGATGCCCGCTCCTTTTGCGGGAATTTCTTCAATTGGTACCATCGAGAACATCGTTACTCGGGTCTCGGCTTGGTCACAGCGGAGCCGCTCCATTACGGGTTGGCGCCTCAGATAGTGGAGCAACGTCAGCAGGTCCTCACGCAAGCATTCGAGGTCAATCCGAGCCGTTTCAAAGGCAAGATACCCAGGCCACCGGCATTGCCAACTGCCGCCTGGATCCACAAGCCCTCAAACACCCTTATAAGATTCTAACTTTTTACCGTGGGTGTTTCAAGTCTTCATTGACACATTCCGCCTGAGCATCGATTGAAAATGCGTAGTGAAGAACCAAAAAAAACCGTCTAAGGATAACAATAAGTGATGCCAGAAAGTGACAAACTTGGGCTAAGGCCCCTCGGCTGCGAATGGAATGGAAATTTCCCGGCGTCTTGAGCCGAAGAGCTATTCGCGGGTCAACTCCCATGAACCTGTCCGAAAACGGCCACGTTGCACCCTTCTTGTTCGGACGGAGGGTTGGGGCTACCAGGCGGCCCGCGCTGCCGGCCTGAGCGCTCAAAAAACACCGCAGGGCCCAGAGGAATTTCAACAGGTCAGCAAGCCCAAAAGGCCGACAGGCCCTTGCCAGACAAGCTCCTAATTGATCAGGCTTTGGGTTGGGGCCGGGATGCGTCCTCCCAGCTTGATGAAACCCGATGACAGGTCGCCTTTGGGAGCCGCCATGATGGTGGCTTCGCCCAGCAACCCTCCGAAAAAGGCCTTGTCGCCCGCTTTCTTGCCCGGTACGGGAATCAGCCGCGTGGCGGTGGTCTTCTTGTTGATGACGCCGATGGCCATTTCGTCGGCGATGAGGGCCGCCAGGGTCTCCGCGGATACGTCTCCGGGAAGGGCCACCATGTCCAGGCCCACGGAGCAGACGCTGGTCATGGCTTCCAGTTTTTCCAGGCTGAGATGGCCCGCGGCGGCGGCCTGGGCGATGTTCAGGTCTTCGCTTACGGGAATGAAGGCGCCCGACAGCCCGCCCACGTAGCTGCTGGCAAAGGCTCCGCCCTTCTTCACGGCATCGTTGAGAAGGGCCAGTAAGGCCGTGGATCCAGGAACCCCGATGCTTGCAAGCCCCAGGCTCTGGAAGATCTCTCCCACACTGTCGCCCACGTTGGGTGTGGGGGCCAGGCTCAGGTCCACCACTCCGAACGGCACATCCAGCCTTCGGGCCACCTCGCGCCCGATGAGCTCTCCCACGCGGGTCACCTTGAAGGCGGTGCGCTTGATGATGTCGGCCAGTTGCCCCAAGTCCAGGGAATCCCGGTTCTTTCGCGCCCTGTCGATGGCCTTTCTCACCACGCCGGGACCACTCACCCCCACGTTGATCACGGCGTCCGGTTCCCCCACGCCCAGATAGGCGCCGGCCATGAAGGGGATGTCTTGCGGGATGTTGGCAAAGACGCAGAGCTTGGCGCAGGCGATACCGTCGGCGTGGGCGGTCTTGGCCGCGGCCTCCTTGAGGGTTTGCCCCATGAGATAGACGGCGTCCATGTTGATGCCCGCGCGGGTGCTGGCCACGTTGATGGAGGCGCACACCCGCTCCGTCTGGGCCAGAGCCTCCGGGATCGCTTCAATGAGGCAGAGGTCCCCCCCCGTAAAACCTTTCTCCACCAAGGCGCTGAAGCCGCCGATGAAATTCACCCCCGTGTCCCTGGCGGCCTTGTCCAGGGTGTGGGCTATGGCGATCATTTCTTCGGTTTGGAAAGGGGCCGCCGCCACCGCAATGGGACTGACGGCGATGCGCTTGTTGACCACGGGGATGCCGAATTTTTCCCCCACTTCGTTGCAGGTGTCCACCAGCCGTTGGGCCAGTGAGGTGGTCTTGCGGTGAACGGCGTCACAGAAGATGCCCACATCCTGGGCCGCGCAATCGAAGAGGCTCACGCCCAGGGTGACGGTGCGAACATCCAGGTGCTCGTTTCGAAGCATCTCCAGCGTGGATAGGATCTCTCGATCGGATAGCATGGTGTCGGTCTTCTCCCGTTCTGTGAATGCTTGGTCGGCGGCCGGTCTTGGCGGGACGGCCGGAAGCCCGCCGGCTAAACGCGATGAATGGCCTGGAAGATGTCCCGGTGCTGCAGGCTGAGATCCAGGTCCAAGGCTTGCGCCCGCTCTCGCAGTGCCTTCCGGAAGGCCTTCTGGTCGATGGCCAAGGGGATGTCCACTTCGTAGATCATGACGTTGCGCTGTGGGTCCGTTCCTCCACGGAAGGCCGCTCGGAGGTTGGTGATGTTCACCCCGAAGCGTGCCATCACTTCGGTGATCCCAGCCACCAGGCCCATGCGGTCGGGGCCGATGGTGATGACCACGAACGGCTCACTGGGCGGGGGATCGTAAGCCTGCTGAGCGCTCACGGGGCGCACCAGGGCGGCCAGGCCCAGGGGGCCGAGCCGTTCCTGCAACCGCTGGCTCAGAACTTCCAAGGGCATCTCCTCGGGCACCCCGGCGATAAAGACGCCGGCGAAGACGGATTGCAAGATGGTTTGGCTCACATCCTCGATGTTGCATTGGTTTTCGTACAGCACCTTGGAGATGGAGGCCACGATGCCCGGCCGGTCCGAACCCAGGACGCAGATGACGACCTTCTTCAAGTCCATGGAATACCTTCTCCCCTCCCTGGAGGTTTTTGCTGGAAACGGTTCCAAGCGATCCCCCTGGCCGGGGGACCGGTCAGGGGGGTTCCTTCGCGGCTGGAGGATCCCGACGCTATCTCCCAGCGTGCCTCAAGTCAATGCCAACTTTCATGGCCCGCTTCAATTATAAATCGACTTTACCGGTGTCAGTATGTTCTATTAGGTAAATAAAATGCGACCGCGTGGCGGCCGCGGACCTTTTGCACCCTAACGATCCCCATCCCACATGCACCGGAGGAACGCGAAGATGAAGATCCTAATGGTCTATCCCCAGGTTGCCGAAACCTTTTGGAGCTTCAAGCATGCCCTCAAGCTGGTGCGTAGAAAAGCCGCCTTTCCCCCGCTGGGGCTTCTCACCGTGTCGGCTCTGCTGCCCCAACACTGGGAGCGGCGTTTGGTGGACCTGAATGTGCAGCCCTTGGAGGACCACCAGATCCAATGGGCGGACTACGTTTTTGTGAGTGCCATGATCGCTCAACGCCAGTCCACCCAGAAAGTGGTGGCCCGCTGCAAGGCCCTGGGCGTTCCCGTGGTGGGCGGTGGCCCGCTCTTCTACGGCTATGCGGAAGATTTCCCCGATGTGGATCACATGGTCATCGGCGAAGGGGAGGCGATCCTTGACCAGGTGGCGGCGGATCTGGAAACCGGACGGGCCAGGAGAGTCTATCGCTCCGATCTCCATCCACCCCTGGACACCACGCCGATTCCGCACTGGGACCTCATCCAGATCAAGCAATATGCCAGCATGGCCATCCAGTATTCCCGGGGCTGCCCCTATAACTGCGAATTCTGCGACATCGTCGTGTTGAACGGCCGACGCCCCAGGACCAAGTCGCCGGAGCAGATGATCGAAGAGCTGGAAGCGCTCTATCGTCGCCGCTGGCGCGGATCGGTCTTCATTGTGGACGACAATTTCATCGGCAACAAGAGCCGGGTGAAGGGGGTGTTGGAAGAAATCATCCGGTGGCAGGAACGCAGGGGGCGCAAGTTCAGCTTCTTTACCGAGGCTTCCGTGGACTTGGCCGAGGATCCCGAGCTCATGGATCTGATGGTACGAGCCGGGTTCAACAAGGTGTTTCTGGGCCTGGAGACGCCGGAAGCGGCCAGCCTGCAGGAATGCGGCAAGGTTCAGAACCTGCGTCGTAGTCTGGATGAGTCGGTGAGCATCATCCAGAAGCACGGCCTGGCCGTGATGGGTGGGTTCATCATCGGCTTCGACAACGATCCTCCGGACATCTTCCAACGCCAGGTGCAGTTTGTGCAATCGGCTGGAGTGGTGACGGCCATGATCGGGCTTTTGACGGCGGTTCCCGAAACCCGGCTTTACAAAAGGCTGGAGCGGGAAGGGCGCCTGCTTTTCAAGGCCAGCGGCGACAACACCTGCACCGACGGGACGCTCAACTTCATCCCCAGGATGGACCGGGAAAAGATCCTGGAGGGGTACCGGTGGGTCATGGACACTATCTATTCACCCCAGATGTACTACGAACGGATCAAGGCGTTTTTGGAAAGCTATGAGCCCCGGGCCAAGGCGGCTCTGGAAAAGAACGATCTGATCACCTTACTGCGTTCCTTCTGGTACCTGGGCGTGCGGGATACCAAGGAATCCAGGGCCTGCTACTGGAAGCTAATCAAGGAATCGATCCTTCATTACCGAAGGTCCCTGGTGGATGTGGTGACCTTCCTGGTCTACGGCTACCATTTCCGAAAGCTATTCTGGAGGGGTTCCCGCAAACAGGCCTGAAAGTCGGCTGGGGATAGCGGTGGTATCGGTGAACCGGGCGGCGCCCAAGCCGCCCACCTCCAGCTCGGATACCCCGGCGAGCGGTTTACCGAAAGCGGCGGACACAAAAAGCCAGTTCTTGGCGCCGCAACGGCCCTCAAGCCGGGACCCGGCCGGCCAGATTCCGGAAACGTTCTTCCATTTCCGGAAAACCGCAGACGAACCGAAAGCCTCGAGCGGTCACATCCAGGATCTGGATGTGGATGTCCAGGCGCTTTTCGGGAAGGTGGGGCCCCAGCCTTTCGGGCCACTCCACCACGGCCACCCCGCTGCCGAAAAGGGCCTCCCGCCAAGGCAGTGTCTCCAGTTCGTCCAGGTCCCCGATACGGTACAGATCCAGGTGGTACAGGCGGACCCGCCCCTCGTGTTCGTTGATGATGGTGAAGGTGGGGCTGGGGACCGGGATCTCTTCCGGAACCCCCAGGCCGCGGGCAATGCTTTCGGCCAAAAAGGTCTTTCCGGCTCCCAGTTCCCCCCATAGAGCCACCACGTCTCCGGCCTGGAGCCGCTGGCCCACGGCCCGGCCCAGTTCTTGGGTCTTTTCAGGGGCGTCGGCAGTGATGGTCCATTCCTTCATGGATGCCTTTCCAATTGTCCGATCAAGTCCGGGATCCGTGGCAACAGATCCATGGCGATGAGCCCGCGGGAAGTGGCCCGGGCGGTGGCCTCTTCAGCCGCCAGTCCATGGAGATAGACGCCCAGGCACGCCGCACGGAATGGGTCCAGGCCCTGGGCAACAAAACCGGCGATCATTCCGGTGAGCACATCCCCCATGCCGCCGCTGGCCATGGCGGGGGTTCCCGTCGTGTTCACCGCCAGTCGGCCGTCGGGGGCCGCCACCAGGGTGCCATGGCCCTTGAGGACCACGATGACCTTGTGGGTGCGGCTGAATTCCGTCGCCACATGCAGCCGGTTCTCCTGGACTTCCGGGACCGAAAGGCCGGTAAGGCGTGCCATTTCGCCCGGGTGTGGTGTGAGGATCACCGGTGCCGACGCCTCCTGAAGGGGGCTGGGATCGCGGGCAAGAAGGGTCAGGGCGTCCGCGTCCAGCACGAGGGGAACGGTGCTGCCGGCCACCAAGTCTTTCAGAAGGGCCTGGGTTTCTTCGTGGAGGGAGATGCCGGGCCCCGCTGCCAGAGCTTCTTTATCGGCGACAAAGTCCAGGATGTCCTGGCGCGCCGACACGGAAAAGCATTGGGATTCCGTTTCGGCCACGGGGAGGGTCATGGCTTCCGTGAGCTTTACTTCCATGATGGGATTGAGGGAGCGCGGCACAAAGAGGGTGACCAGCCCCGCTCCAACCCGCAGAGCCCCTTGGCAGACCATGGCTGCCGCTCCCGTCTTGCCGGGGGATCCCGAAAGGACGCACAAGTGCCCCGCTCGGCCCTTATGGGCGTCCGGCGGGCGAGGCCCGATCCAGGAGGCGCACAGGTCCCGATCCAGCAGCCACCTGGCCATGCCGCTGGATGCCACCACGGCCGGCGGAATCCCAATGTCCACCACCTGGACCCGGCCTGATCTGGCCGGGCCGTCGCCCACCACGTGGCCCACCTTGAGGCATCCGAAGGTGGCGGTGGCGGTGGCCTGGATGGCGGATCCCAACACCCGGCCGGTTCCCGCGTGCAGTCCCGATGGCACATCCACGGAAAGAACCGGCTTGCCCAGGGCATTCACCCCTTCGATCACATCCCGATAGAGGCCCCGGACTTCGTTTTGCAGCCCGGTTCCCAGAAGGGCGTCCAGGATCACATCGGCCTTCTGCACCTGGACGAACTGGGAAGCGAAGTCTTCCTTTTCGTCCCAGTGATAGACGGGAATCCCCAGCCGGTGAAGGATGTTGTAGTTGACGAGGGCGTCGCCCTTCAGGCGATCGGCGGGACGCAGGCACACCACCCGCACGGTGGCCCCCTTGCCATGGAAGATTCTGGCCAGGGCGAAACCGTCTCCGGCGTTGTTTCCCGATCCGGCCAGCACCAGCAGGTGCCGGGTGCAGAGGTCTGGAACGACGGTTTCAAAAAAGGCTGCGGCGCCGCGAGCCGCATTTTCCATCAGGACGATCCCCGGGATGCCGATCTCTTCCATGGTCTTTCGATCCAGTTCAGCCATTTCCGAGGCAGTAGCCAGCAGCATGGTCTCCTTCCTTCACGATACACGTATGTGCCGATCATATCGATGCCAGCGTCGATACCTTAGGTAGGGGCGGGTTCGGAACCCGTTCCTACCGGGTGTTCGCCCATGGGCTTGGTGCTGAGGTGGGCACCTTTGCCCATGGTGATCTCCTCTGGTCCGTGACCCGCGCAAGCCTTTCCATCGGGCCGATGGGCCGGGTGAAGGGGCGGCACAAATCGGGATTCGTATTGTCGGGAATGTGCCCAAAGGGGGCGGATGGTCCGACCCCCTGCCTTTGCCATTCTTGGAAAGCCGGACGGACCCACTGTGCTCCCAGGTTCCCATCGGGGAGGACGGACTAGGGTTTATGGGGCGCGGAGGGGGGGACGTCTTCCAAGATCACCACCGCTGCCCCGTACAGGCCGTCGTCGGTCAGACTCACATGCCAGGAACGCACGCCGCGTTGTTCCAAAAACCGGCGGGCCCTTTCGGAAAGGACCAGGGTGGGTTTGCCGGCTTCGTCGTTTCGAATCTCCATGTCCCGCCAATGGAGCGGAGCTCGGATTCCGGTGCCCAAGGCCTTGGCGAAGGCTTCCTTGGCGGCGAAACGCATGGACAGGCACGACACCCGCGAGGCCTTGGCCGCACAGGCATCCTGTTCGGCCGGCGTGAACAAGCGATCCAGAAACTTGGTCCCCCAGCGTTCCAGGCCGGCGCCGATGCGATCCACTCGCACCAGATCGATGCCTATACCGTAGACTGCCATGATCCGGTCACCAGGGCGATCATTTCCCGAACGGCCTTTTCCAGACCCACCAGCACGGCGCGGGCGATCACGGCGTGGCCGATGCTGAATTCCTCGATTTCCCGGATGTTTCGGAGCCACAGGATATTGCGGTAGTCCACGCCGTGTCCGGCATGGACCACGAGGCCCAGCTTGGTGGCCAATTTGGTGGCGTTTTCCACCCGTTCGTATTCCTCCTGCCGGCGCAGGTAGGAGGTGGCTTCCGCGAAGGGGCCGGTGTGGATCTCCACGCAGTCCGCCTCGATCTTATGGGCCGTCTTGATCTGTTTGGAGTCCGGGTTGATGAAAAGGCTGACCGGGATACCCCCGTCGTGGAGCGTCTTGACCACTTGCCTCAGGTTGTCCTCGTAGAGGACCACGTCCAGGCCGCCTTCGGTGGTCAGTTCCTGCCGCTTTTCGGGCACCAAGGTCACGATGTCCGGCTTGATACGCAAGGCCAACTGGACCATCTCCTGAGTGGCCGCCATCTCCAGGTTGAGGCGCGTCTTGACGGTCTTTCGAAGGATCTCCACATCCCGGTCTTGAATGTGGCGCCGGTCTTCGCGAAGGTGCACCACCACACCGTGGGCCCCTGCCAGTTCCACCAAGGCCGCCGCGGTCACAGGATCGGGCTCGTGGGCCAGCCTCGCCTGTCTTACCGTCGCCACGTGATCCACATTGATGGCTACCCGTGCCACTTGCTAATCCTCCTCTTCTTTCCGCTTGGCGTATGGGGCGGATGTTTCGTACCAGGCAAAGTCTTTGGGATCGTGCCCCAAAAGCGTCAAAAGGTCCAGGGTCTTGCGGTCCATGCGCCGGGCCTCTTGAGGATCGGCATGATCGTAGCCCACCAGGTGAAGGACGCCATGGATGAGGAGCAGATCCAGGACGGCTTCCAGGGAAATCCGGTGGGCGGCCGCCATGGCGTCCGCGGTCTCCACGGAAAGAACCACATCTCCCAGCATCTGCGGGGCGATATCCGCAAACTCCCCTTGGCCCATGGGAAAGGACAGAACGTCCGTCGGCTCGTCCACGCCCCGATATTGGGCATTCAGTTTGCGGATGGCTTCGTCGTCCAGCACAGCGAGACTCAATTCGGCCTCATTGCAACCCAAGGCGTTTAAGATCCGCTCGGCCGCTTGTTCCATTCGCCGCCGATCGATCTTTATCTTGCTTGGACTCACGCTGATTAGAATCTCCGCCATGGGCTTTCCCTTTGGTGGTTTGTCCCGGCTGAGCGGGATATTCGATGCGCTTGTGATGCACGGTGGCCAGGATCTGGTTGAAGTGTTTGGCAATCTGGTGGAGGTCCTTCAGGGTGAGTTCGCATTCGTCCAGCTGACCGTCGATGAAGGCGTTGTTGATCAAGCGGTTGACCAGGCCCTGGATCCGTGCTGCGGTGGGTTCCGAAAGGGACCGGCAGGCGGCCTCCACCACGTCCGCCAACATCACCAGCCCAGCCTCTTTCGTCTGGGGCTTGGGGCCCGGGTACCGGTAGTCCTCGATGTCGATGGGTGGCAGGTCCGCTCCCTTGCTGTTCTGGGCCTTCTCCCGGGTTTCCATGGCCTTCTGATAGAAATAGGAAATCAGGCTCTTGCCATGGTGTTGGCTGATGATCTCCATGATGGGGCGTCCCAGCCGGTGCTTCTTGGCCAATTCCACCCCTTCCTTGACGTGGGAGATGAGGATGAGACTGCTCATGGAAGGGGCCAATTTTTCGTGGCGGTTTTCGCCGTCCAGCTGATTTTCGATGAAGTAGAGCGGCTTTTTGATCTTTCCAATGTCGTGGTAATAGCCCGCCACCTTTGCCAGAAGGCTGTTGGCCCCGATGGACTTGGCGGCGGCCTCCACCATGTTGCCCACGATCAGGCTGTGATGGTAGGTGCCGGGGGCTTGAATCATCAGCTCCTGCAACAGGGGCTGATCCATGCTGGCCAGTTCCAGGAGCCGGATATCGGTGGTGTAGCCGCACAGCAGTTCCGCCAGGGGCGTGAATCCCGTGGCCAGAACGCCGGCGATGATGCCGCTGAGAAAGGCCAGGAGGGTGTTGGTGCAGAGGGTGAGCGTGGAGGGATTTTCCTGGAACAGGGCGATGAGAACGAGTGCGGTCACGTTGGCCAGTCCGGTCAGCAGGCCGGCCTTGATGGGAACCAGGCGGTTGCGGCACGGATTGACTCCGTAACTGCCCACCAGCGATCCCAGCAGGGTGTAGGCAAAGAGATGATAGTCGGCTCCGCACAGGAGTCCCACAAAGACCGCCAACGTCAAGGAGAAGAAGACGGCGGCGGTGATGCCGAAAAAGATGCTGCACAGCATGGCCCCGGCGGCCATGGGCAGCGCGTACAAGAAGCTGCGGGTGTCCAAATAGCCCAGGCCGGAGCCCAAAGAGGAATTGATCCAGTCGGCACATCTTCCAACCGCCAAGATGATGAGCAAAATGGCGGCCAGGAAGAGGTAGTCCTTGAGTTCCAGCCGAACGGACGGCACCCGGGCCTCCACCAGGTGCCCCAGAACTCCCAGGAAGAGGCAGGAGAACAAAAAGACGCCGGTGAAGGCCAGCAGGCCCCCCTGCTTGGAGCTACTGTCCGCGTAGGCCTGGAGCTTTCGCACGTCCTCGGGGCGCAGCCGTTGGCCCTCCCGGATGAGCATCTCATTTTTCTTGATCTGGATATAAACGGGTTTGACCGCCTGGACGGCGGCGTTTTCCAGGGAGGCCGTCTCCAGTGGGTTGTAGAAAAGGGTGGGTTCCAGCAAGGGGGCTGCCAGGGAGATCATGGCCCGGGCCAGCTCCGGATCCGGCTCCTCTTCACGGATACGCTGGGACAAACGTCGGCGCGCTTCGTCCAGATCCGGAAACCGGCGGATGGATGGGACGCGAAACTCTTCCAGGGACGGGATTCTTCGCACCACGATGGGCCCGGCGGTGAGCTTGAATCGTTTTTCCTCTTCCACTTCCGGCGGCGATTGGGTGGCCAGGATTCCCTGCTGTTGGATTTCTTGGATCCACCGCAAAAGGTTCACTTCCATGTGCCGGGAAAAGCGGTGCTGGGCCAGGACGGAAAAGTCCTGATCCGGCACGGTAAAACCCAGCGGCTTCTCGAAGGACTCTCGATCCAGGGCCGCCAACGGGTTCGGGGCCGGCGTTCCGATTCGGCCTTGAACCATCAGCTCGTGCCAGCGGTCCGGAAAGAGGCCCAGGGTGAGGGCCCGTTGGGCGTTGTGGATCTGGCGGCGCATGAGTGCGAAGGCCTTGGAGAGGCGCACCGCCACCGTTTCGTGGGTCCTTTCGTGAAGGTCGAAGACCAGGGGGGCTTCCCGCCGGGCCGCTTCCTTCTTGCGGGCCGTGGCCTCTTCGTCCAGCAGCAGAAAGTCTCTGTCTGCCTTGACGTTGCGCACCGCCACGTCCCCCGGTCGGTAGGTGGGCGTTCGTGCCAGAAACGAGGGGGTGATCAAAAGGGCGGTCAGGGCAGACACGGTGAGAAGCACGATGAGTTTACCGTGTTCCAGGCCTGTGGGCCGGGTGCTTGCCGGTTTGGAGGCATCCAAACCCTCAGACTTCCTGCGTCGGGATTCTGTTTTCTTTTCTTTTTCCATGGTCTCGCCGATCCGGCCTTTCACTCCTCCGACCGAACGCTTCGGACTTCAGCGGATTCGTAGGCCTCGATGATGTCCTGGACCAGGCGGTGTCGGACCACATCCGCATTGGAAAAGAAGACGAAACGAAGTCCCCGGATGCCTCCCAGCAGCTCCATGGCCTCCACGAGGCCGGAAGGCTTGTTTTCGGGCAGGTCGATCTGGGTCACATCCCCAGTGATCACGGCCTTGGAGCCCAGGCCCAGGCGGGTGAGAAACATCTTCATCTGTTCGCTGGTGGTGTTCTGGGCTTCGTCCAAAATGACGAAGGCCTCATTCAGCGTGCGTCCTCTCATGAAGGCCAACGGCGCCACCTCGATGGTACCGCGCGCCAGAAGTCGGGAGGCTTTCTCGAAGTCCATCATGTCGTGCAGGGCGTCGTAGAGCGGCCTCAGGTAGGGGTTGACCTTTTCGGCCAGGTCCCCGGGCAGGAATCCCAGTTTTTCTCCAGCTTCCACGGCGGGCCGCACCAGGATGATCCGCCGCACCTGATCGGCGGTGAGCGCCGCCACCGCCATGGCCATGGCCAGGTAGGTCTTGCCCGTACCGGCGGGGCCGATGCCGAACACGATGTCGTGGGTTCGGATCGCTTCGATGTATTCCTTCTGCTTGATGCTCTTGGGGGTGATGACCCTCTTGCTGGAAGTGACGAAGACCTTGTCCAGGAAGATCTCATGAAGCCGGCGGTGGATGTTTTCGCTTAGGATGCGTATCCCGTAGAGGACGTCGTTGGGATAAAGGGGATAGCCCTTTCGGACCAATCCGGCCAGCTCATCCAGAAGGCGGTCGGCCAGCTCCACCTGGGGGCGTTCCCCGGAGATGGTGATCTGAGTGCCGCGTAGATGAAGCCGAAGGTCCAGTTGCTTTTCGATGATCTTCAGGTGGGCGTTTCGCTCCCCCACCAAAACCTGCAGGATTTGAGGGTCCTCAAAGACCTTGGTCTGGCTCCAGGGTTGATCGGTGCCGAGTTTCGGTGCCAACAAGCGATCTTCCTTTCCATTGCTGTCCATGGCAATGATGTGGCGCATGCCGGAGCAAGCCACAGATAACACTCCGGGAGGCGTCTGACAATAGAAACGCCGCCACGGAAACCAAACCCGTTGATCGACCGTGGCAAAATCCTCTATGGTGGCGGGTGGTGGAGACACAGACGCCGGATTTCTACGCGGGAGAGGATGCATCCAATGAATGGATTGGACTGGGTGTTGGCGGCCGTTGGGATCTTGTGCGTGGCACGGGGCCTGTGGCGCGGTGCGGTGTCCCAGGTCTTCGGGATCGTTGGAGTGGTGGGGGGGTTTTACCTGGCGGGATCCTATTGCGGAGCGGTGGGAGCGCGGATCGCTCAAGCGTTTGGTTCCCTTCCCCAGCCGGTGATGGTGGCCTTTGTGCTCTTGTTCGTGCTCACGTGGATCGTGCTGGGGCTGACCGGAGCCTGGCTGTCGCGATTGATTCAGGAAAGCCCGGCCGGCTGGCTGGACCGGCTTTTCGGAGGGGCCTTGGGCTTTGCCAAGGGGCTGGTGGCGGCGGTGCTGATGGTGTCCTTTCTGACCCTGTTTCTTCCCGCCACAAGCCCTCTGCTCCGGGAGTCCCGCCTGACTCCGTATGTGCTGCAGGCCGCCCGCCTTGCCGTGAGCGCCACTCCCAAAAACCTGCAGGAGAAGTTCGACCGGAATCGGAGAAAACTTTACAAGCATTGGGCGCATCGACGGGAAGCATGAAAGGATGGCTGGAGATCATGGAAGAGGCGAGAACGACGGAGTCGGATACGACCCTGGACCTGGGTCGTTGGGATGGTGTGCGACGCATCTGGGAGATCATCGATCGGCTTCGGGGCGAAGGGGGCTGCCCCTGGGACCGAAAGCAAACGCCCCATTCGGTTCAGACCTATCTGGTGGAAGAGGCCCACGAGGCGGCGGCGGCCATCCGGGCGGATCGCAAGGAAGAGGCTGCGGAGGAGCTGGGCGATCTCCTGTTCATGGTGCTTTTCCTGGTCCATCTGTATGAGGAGAAGAGGGCTTTTTCGTTGGAAGATGTGTGCCGTGCCATTTGCGAGAAGATGATCCGACGGCACCCCCACGTGTTCGGCGATGTGCAGGTGCACTCGGCCAAGGACGTGCGGTCCAACTGGGAAAAGATCAAGGAGGCCGAAAAGAGAGGTAAACGCCGGGGGCTGGGCATTCCCAAGACGTTGCCGGCTCTGGTGCGGGCCTACAGAATCCGCGCGCGTCAGGAAGACGCCGGGGCCGCTTCGAGCTCGTTGAAAGAGGCCGTGGAGATGTTCCAGGCCAGCGTCCGGGATCTGGATTCCGGGGATTTGAGCGATCCCGTCCAGGCCCAGAAACGGCTCGGGCATCTGCTCTACCGGGCCGTGTGTCTGGCCCGGGCCCTGGGCCGCCGGCCGGAAGACTCCCTGCATGGCTACTTGGATGCGCTGGAATCTTCCGTGGCACCCAACGACGATCAGGCGTGAGCCCGAAAATCCTTTCCACCCCAAGCCAGTCCGTTCAGGACGGCATGACACGAACAGCTGGTGGCCAGAATGTGGCGGCCGGGCACGGCCTCCACGGCATGGAGGATATCGTGGAGATGCCCCAGGGTGTATCCTCCCACCCCGGGAGCCAACTGCCAGCTGCGCAGCACATGGATGGAATGGCCGGGCACGGACACCCGAGCCAGATGCCGATACAGGATGCCCGGGCGGGGTTTGCCCGTGAAGGTGCAGATCTTGTCGGGCTCCGGGCAGTTGTCGGGACATTTGAAATGAGCGAAGCTGGCATAGAGGGTTTCCCCATCGATGCGCAGCGGATTCGGCACCTGGTGGTCCATTTCCGCCGGCACGGGCAAGGGATGGGCAGAGCCCACCTTTTGGAGCCGGGACAGGACCCATTGCCAGGCCACATGGATGGGCACGGCCGGGACGATCCACAGGTTGGGTCGTTCCAGCGTGTTCAGGAAGGTCAGGGCGTCGTCTTGCACCTTCTCCACGGGGGATGGCGCGTCCACACCTTGGAGGCGGGAAGCGTCCCGGTCCACCAAAACAATGGACGCCTTCCGATAGCGGGCGGGAAGTCGGCGGGCGGCAAGGCTCCCGAAACGCCCCGCGCCTAGAACAACGATGGTGCCTGGTTGAACCGGAGGAAATTTCATGAGTAATATCCTCGCTGTTTTTGAAAAACTGGCCGAGCAGAAGATTCAAGAAGCCATGGCCCAGGGAGAATTCGACAATTTGCCCGGCAAGGGCGAACCGCTTCACCTGGAAGATGACAGCCATTTGCCTGCGGACCTGCGCATCGCCTACAAGATCCTGAAGAACGCCGACTGCCTTCCCCCGGAGCTTCAGCTGCGCAAAGACATCCAGACCACCGAGGAGCTCCTTGCGGGCATAAAAGACACGCAGGAGAAGTACCGTCAAATGAAAAAACTCAATTACCTGATCATGAAGCTCAACATGATGCGGCGGGTGTCGCCCCTGCTGGAGGAAGACCAGAGATATTACCCCAAGGTGTTGGAACGGATCTCGGGCACAGAGCGGCATGGGGAAAAGTGATGGCGGAAGTTTCCGGTTGTGGCGATTCGTGTCGCTTTGGATGTGACGTTTTCCTCTCGGAGCCGCCTTCCTGGCTCTTTACCCGGCGTGTGGGAATCCTGGCCAACCAGGCGTCGGTCACCCGGGAATTCCGGAATGTGGTGGATGCGGTTGTGGCCTTGGGGGGGCGGGTGACGGCCGTCTTTTCTCCCCAACACGGGTTCTTCTCGGAAAAGCAAGCGAACATGATCGAATCGGATCATGGGATCCATCCGCGCTATGGAATCCCCGTTTTCAGCCTCTATGGTGAGGTGCGCCGGCCGACTCCGGATATGCTCGAGCGCATCGACGTGTTTTTGATTGATTTGCAGGACGTGGGCACCCGGGTCTACACCTATGGGACCACGGTGGGGCTGTGCGTGGAGGCGGCCGCCGCCGCCGGCGTGGACGTGGTGGTGCTGGATCGGCCCAATCCCTTGGGAGGCGCGCGCCTGGAAGGGAATCTGGTCCAGGAAGAATACCGCTCTTTTGTGGGGCGCTACGCGCTCCCCATGCGCCATGGCCTGACCCTCGGGGAATTGGCCCTCTGGGTGTCCCGTTTGCTGGGACGGCCTGAAGCCGTGCAGGTGGTTCCTGTTCAGGGGTGGCGACGCGACGCTCTGTGGCCGTCCACGGGCAGACCCTGGATCTTTCCCTCTCCCAATATGCCTTCCTGGGAAACCGCGCTGGTCTATCCCGGCATGGTGCTTTTGGAGGGGACCAACGTGAGCGAAGGGCGGGGAACAACCCTGCCGTTTATGCTCTTCGGCGCTCCTTTCGTGGAGCCGGATGAGCTGGAGGCTCACCTGGACCCGCGGGATCGGCAAGGGGTGGTGCTCCGGCCGGTGAGTTTTGAGCCGACCTTCGACAAATGGGCCGGGCGCCTGTGCCGGGGGTTTCATCTTGTGGTGACCGATCCTGATCGTTTTTGGCCCTATCGTTTCGGCCTTTCCCTGCTTCGTGCCTTCCTCAGGGCCTATCCCGATCAGTTCCAGTGGCTCCCGCCCCCCTACGAATATGACCACGAGCATCTGCCCATGGACATTCTGATTGGGGACGGCCAAATCCGAAAAGCCCTGGAAGAAGGCGAAAGCTTGGACCACCTGGAGGCCCGGTGGCTGAGCGATTTGAAAGAGTTCGAAGCGTCTTGCAAACCAGCGCTTGTCTATTCCTGAGGGGATGTGGGCTCGGAAAAACCCCCTTCCATTGGCGGCCGGTCCCGCCAAGTCAACTTTCGAAGGTCAACAAAACCGCTTCGGCCACTTCCCGCATGGAACGGCGGCTATCCATGCTCTTTTTCTGGATCCAACGGTAGGCTTCTTCGCCGGAAAGCTGCAATCGATCCATCAAGAGGTCCTTGGCACGATCGATGATCTTGCGTTTTTCCAGCTCCTCTTGGATGACTCGTGTCTGCACCAGCAGTTCCGTATTTTCGATGGCCACGGCGGCCTGATTGGCCACCGCTGTCAGGACGTTCTTCTCCAGGTCCGTAAAGTGATGTTCAAAAGACGTGTAGCAGTTGATGACGCCGATGACCCGGTCTTTGACCCGCATGGGCATGCTCAACATGGACACCAGCCCCAGACGCCGAGCCAGCTCTTTTTCCTTGAAGTAAGGATCCTTGAGGACATCCAGGGCCACGTAGGGCCGGTCTTCCACCACCACCTTGCCCACCACGCCTTCACCGACCTTGACGGTCCTGTCCTTGACGTATTCGGGGTTGATGGCCTGGGTGGCTCGCAGCCGCAGCGCTTGCGCCTTTTCATCCAGGAGCCAGAGACTACAGACGCTGGAATTCATGACCTCCGCCGTGACCATGACGATCAACCGAAGGATGTCTTCCAGGTAGTGTTCAGAGGTGATGGCCTTGCTGATAAGGGTGAGGGCCTCCACGCTCTTATCGGCGCTCGTGCCATCAGCCTGGGGGAGTCCCAGGAACCGCGGCGGAGGCATGCGTTTGTGGGCGGATGCCTCCTGCAGGGTTCGGATCTTTTGGGCCACCTGCGGATCCACTGCTTCCACCTGCCCCTGGAGGAAGGAATCCAGCTGCTCGTAGGTAAAGCCCAGCTCTCCTTCGTCCGTCTGCCCCTCCCAGAGTCCCGCCGAAGGGGGACGTTCGATGATTTCCCGGGGTAGTTCCAGCGCCCGTGCCAAGATCCGCACTTCGCCTTTGAGAAGGTGGATGATGGGCTGGAGGTCGGCCGCTCCGTCCGCGTGCTTGGTGAAGTAACCGATCTCCCATTCGCTCCGGTTGCTCGTTCCGAGCACCAGGTAATGGTGCGATGCCGCCCGATGGTAAAGGGTGGCCATGCGGAGTCGTGCCTTGAGGTTTCCACAGAGCTTGGGATCCGCCGGTCCGAGCGCGTGTAAGAAGGCGTCGAAAACGGGGCTCAAGTCGATCTCTTCGACCGGCAGACCGATGTGCTGCGCCACTCGACGGGCGTCCTGCAGGTCCGCGGGGCTGCTGTGGCAGGGTAGGAGCAGGCCCAGCGTGTTTTGTCCCAGGGCCTTATGGGCCAGGGCGGCGCACACCGCCGAGTCGATGCCGCCGCTGATGCCGATCACCACGCCCCTGGCGCCGGCTTCCCGGACACGGTGGGCGATCCACTGGCTGATGTCTTCTGCATGCTGAAGAGCGACTTGTTCGTTCGGGATCATGTCCTGCCTTCTTCTTTTTCGCTGGGCCTGGATGGCGTCCTGGGTGGTGGAACCGCCGCGGGCCAGGCCTTGGCTCCCACCTTACCGGTCTCTCCGGGGGCTGTGCGATCCTGCCACGGGCGGCCCGTTTTCGGATCGTGCCTTCCCAACATCAGCCATGGTGCAACCCTTTTGCCGGCTGGATCCTTGGTTGGCGAAGCAAGTCGCAATGGGCCTTGGTTTCAACCGGCGTTCTCAGCCCCTGCCTCGCGAGGCACCGTCAGTGGAGCAGATGACCGATCCTGTTCCAGCGCACGTAACATCGGGCCGGGTCCAGCGTGAGCTCCCCCTCCTTGTTCCAGGACCAGTAGATGATAAAGGCCTTGCCTTTGAGATCCGATTCGTCCACGAATTTCCAGAAGCGGCTGTCGTAGCTTTCGTCTCGGTTGTCGCCCATGACGAAAAAGCTGTGGGGTGGGACCACAAGCGGGCCCAAATTGTCGCGAGGGCTCACGGCTCCGGGCAAAATTCTGGGGTCCGTGAACCGGGCGTAAGGTTCTTTCAACGGTTGTCCATTGACGAAAACTTTTTTGTTCCGTATGACTATGGTGTCGCCCGGTAAGCCTATCACTCTTTTGATGAAGTCTTTGGACGGATCCTGGGGGTACTTGAAGACCACGATGTCTCCCCTCTGTGGGCTCCCCAGATGGATGATCTCCTTGTCCAGGACAGGGATTTTGAGGCCGTAGCTGAACTTGCTGACCAGAATGTGATCCCCGATGAGCAAGGTGTTCTTCATGGACCCGGAAGGGATCTTGAAAGCCTGAACCACAAAGGCCCGGATGAAAAGGGCCAGCAGGACGGCCACCACGACGGCTTCGGTGTACTCGCGAAAGGTGCTCTTTTTTTTGTCTCGTGACGCGCGGGTGAATGAAAAAAAATTCAATGCAACCTCCCATTCTGCCGAATTAAAAAAAGAGGTCCAAATTCGTTTGTGGATAGACGAGCCAAGATGATAAATAACAAATCCCGATGTGTGTCAATCCCTATTCGATGAAGGGGCCGAACGAGTCGCCATGTTGCGAAGAAAAAAAGAGATTGTGGGGCTGGATCTGGGGTCGCACGCCATTAAGATGGTGCGTCTTGTGGAAGGCAAAGCGGGCTATCGCTTGGATAGCCTGGGAATGGCCATGGTGCCCCACGAGGCTTTCTCGGAGGGGCGGATCGAGAAGCCCGAGCTGATCGCGGACGTCTTACGAAAGCTGGCCAAGAATCTCCAGATCAAGCCCGGTCCCGTGGCCACGTCGGTTTCCGGCTACGAGGTGATGATCAAGACCATCGAGATGCCCTCCATGTCCGAGGAGGAGGTGGAAAAGAGACTCCGTGGAGAAATCGCCCAGTACGTGCCCTATCAACTGGAAGAAGTGAACGTGGATTTCGAGATCCTGGACCTGTCCAAGGAGCGTCCCCACCACATGGAGGTCCTCTTGGTGGCGGCCAAGAAGGAGTCGGTGGCCGAATATGCGGCGCTGATTGAGAAAGCGGGTTTCGAGCCGGCGGTGGTGGACGTGGACTACTTCGCTTTGGGCAACGCCTTCGAGGCGGTCCATGGCGTCTTCCCGGATCAAGACATCCTTTTAATGGATATCGGTGCCACCAAGACCACTCTGACCATCGTGCGGGGCGGTCGGCCCGTTTTCATGCGCGATTTGATGGCGGGCGGCCGGAGCATCACGGAACGGATCGCCTCGGAATTGCAGGTGGATGTGGAGCGGGCGGAGCGGATCAAGCTCGGCCTGGGCTCGGAGCAGGTGGAGGCGTCGCGCCTGGAGGCGGCCTTCATGGGGGCGGTGGGCGACTGGCTGGCCGACGTGCGCCGGGCCATGGATTTTTATTACACCACCTATCCGGAATCCAGGATTCATAAGATCTACCTGAGCGGCGGCTCGGCGAGGCTGCCGGGCCTCGATGCCCTGGTCAAGAACGAGCTGGGTGTGGATGTGGACCTATTCAATCCTTTGCTGCGCCTGGAGGCCGGCCCGAACAAGTTCGATCCCGATTACCTGGATCAGGTGGGGCCGCAGATGGCCATTTGCGTTGGGTTGGGGCTGAGGAGAGCGGACGACAAATGATTCGCATCAATCTGCTGCCGGTTCGAAAGAAAGAAAAGAAGAGCACCGCCCGTCAGATTCTGTTGCTTTACGGGCTGTGTGTCATCCTCACAGGCATCGGCATCTTTTACCTCTGGCAGACCCAGGCGCGGGAAATCGACCGGCTGAGCAAGCGGGACGCCCAGCTGCGGGCCGAAGTGGCCAAGTACGCCAAGTATGAAAGACTGGTCAAGGAGATCCAAAAGAAGAAAGAGGTCATCGAACGAAAGAAAACGGTGATCCGCGGTCTTCAAAAGGACCGGGACCAGATGGCCCGGAACCTGGCCCTGATGAGCCTCCTGGTTCCTCCGGAAAAGATATGGTTCCAGAGCCTGTCGCTGAGCGGCGGGCGGGCGGATATCAACGGCATCGCCAGAAGCAACGAGGCCATTGCTGAATTCATGAGAAACCTTCGGGCGTCGCCCTATGTTTTCAAGGACAGCGTGCAGCTTTCCCACTCAAAACAGGTGACCATCGCAGGGCGCAAATTGAGGGAGTTCAAGCTGAGTTGTTCCATACGCGCCTATTCTGAACTGAGGGCCGCGTTGCAAGAGCAAAAAGCGAAGGAAAAGACCGGGACCACGCCATCCGCCCCGCAAGGCGCCAAGTCCGTATCCCAACCGCAAGGGTAAAGTCCGGAGTCGCTGATGAGATGGAATCCCCCTTCCATGCAAAGCATTGAAGAACGAGTGGATGCCCTTCCCAATTCCCAGAAGGTGCTGATCTTTGTGCTGACGCTGGTCCTGCTGGCGGGGGCCTTCTACTTTCTCAAATACAAGCCCCAGGAAAAGGAAATCCGCCGTCTTCGCTCCAGCGTTCAGTCCCAGGAGCGGCGGCTGGCGCAGCTCAAAAAGTATGCCGCCCAGTACGAAACGCTGCAGGAAGAGCTTCGCAAGTCGGAAGAAGAGTTTCAGGCCCTGCTGGCCCTTCTGCCGGATCGGCGGGAGATACCCGAACTTTTGGAAACCGTTTCCGGCATCGGGGCTCAGGAAGGCCTGGAAAACCTGCTGTTCCAGCCCCAAGGGGAGCAAAAGCATGAATTCCATGCCACCATTCCCGTGCGGTTGGACATGGTGGGCACCTTCCATCAGCTCGGATCTTTCCTGGACAAGATCAGCCGGCTGAATCGCATCATCCGGGTGAAGGCCCTTTCCCTCAAGCGAAGAAAAGACTCCGCCCTTCAGATCAATTGTGACATCCAGACGTTCCGCTTTTTGGAAGAACATGAAAGAACTTCCGGCTCGGCAAAGAAGAAATAGTTGATTGGATCACAAAGGCCGTTGTATGCCTTGGCGAACTCACGAGACAGGCGGGAAGCATATGAAGACGCAAAAAGGTTTTTTCAGAAATTCGATTCGAACGCTGATCTCGACGATGGCTGCAACGATGCTGCTGGCGGGCTGCGTGACAGCCTCCCAGCAGGCCCGAACGTCCGAATCGCCCGCAACCGCACCGGCACCGGGGACCGTGCAGCAGACGGACGTCTGGAGTGGGCACGCCAAGGTCTTCGGCGTCCAGGCCTACGACCGGGAAGGCCGAACGGAGCTGCGCATTGTGATGGATCGGCCCGCCGCCGGCCATCGGGTGGTGCGTCGCGGCAGCCATGAGTTCACGGTGGAGCTGGACGGAGTGGAGACGCAACTGGGCGGCGGCTCCATCCCCACAGCGTCCAAGAAGCTGATCGCCCTGAGAGCGAACGCGACCTCCGGTGGAGGTTTCTTGCTGAGGGGGCGGGTGGTGGATCCCATCGGCCGTTTGGAGGCGCGCACGGTGGGAAAGGATTTGGTGGTGGAACTCTTTCCCGCAGCGCCCGACCGGCGTCCTGCTTCTGCGGGTGTTAACACCGTCCAGGCGCCCCGAAAAAGGACACCATCCCGGCCGGCGACCGTGGTGAGTCGCCGCCGAACCGTGCGCTCCCCCAAGGCCATGTCCGATGACGCCGTGTTGGGCTACAAGCGTCATTATCGGGGCAAACCCATCAGTCTGGATCTTCAAAATGCGGATGTTCAGAATGTTCTGCGACTGTTGGCCGACATCAGCGGCATGAACATTGTCCTGGAACCCGATGTGGCCGGTAAGGTGACGCTCAAGGTGGAAAACGTGCCCTGGGACCAGGTGCTGGATATGGTCCTGATGATGAATCGGCTGGGCAGGGAGGAGATTGGAGGTGTCATCCGCATCGCCCGCCAGGAGAAGCTGAAGGCGGAGTGGAAAGAACGTCAGGACCGCATCAAGGCCCAGCAGGAGCTGCTTCGGGCGCAAAAGGACCTGGGGGAATTGGGAACGGTTTACCTTCAGGTCAATTACGCCGACCCGGATTCCATCGCCTCCAAGATCAAGGAGATTGCCAGCGGGGATGGGAAGGTGAGCGTGGATCAGCGCACCAACCTGATCCTCTACACGGACTATCCGGCCAGGATCGCCGAAGCGCGGGATATCTTGGCGCGTCTTGACCGCCCCACCCGCCAGGTCCTTATCGAGGCGCGGATCGTGCAAATCAACAGCAATGCTTCCAGGGAGCTTGGGATCGACTGGGGATTTAATCTGACCAAAACCACGGATCATGTGGTTTCCGGAGAGTTTGCCGTGAACCACCCTGTGGCCGCCACTTCCTCGGCCTCCATGACCATAGGCAGACTGGTGGGAACCACCCTGTGGAATCTGGACCTGCGCTTGAGTGCCGCCGAGACGGCGGGCCAGGGCAAGGTCATTGCGGCGCCGCGGGTGCTGACCATGAACCATGTGAAGGCCACCATCTCCCAGGGAACCCAGATCCCGTACCAGGAAAAGACCGGACAGGGTAACACTTCGGTGTCGTTCAAGGACGCCACCTTGGAACTCCAGGTCACGCCGCACATCACGCCGGACGGTCGGGTCCGACTGCAGATCCAGGCCAAGCAGGACAGCCCCAATCTTTCCATTACGGGCGGAACCGGGGAGCCGGCCATCGACACGCGCCGGATCGATACGGAACTGCTCGTGGACGATGGATCCACGGTGGTCATCGGCGGGATCATCAAAGAAGAGGACTCCAAGGAGGAAAGCCGCACGCCGGGTGTCCATCGGATTCCCATCCTGGGATCTCTGTTCAAGTCCAAATCGGTGACCAAAGACAAGAGCGAATTGATGATCTTCATCCACCCGAGGATCGTGGACCTCTCCGATCAGCGGGCGGGGTCGCAAATGTAAGCGGACGAGCGCTCATTTCATGGAAAGAATCCGGATGAAAGGTTTTGGGGAGGAACCCGCGGTAAAATCTCACCTCGTGGGCGCTTTGCGCATTCCGGCGCACCTGATCGTGCCCGTGATGTTTTTGTCTCTGCTTTTGATGACGGCCTGCACCGTCCAGGGCCCCGCTTCCAGCGGTGAGATTTCAAAACAGGAGGCAGGGCAAAAGAGGGACGCCAAAGAGATCACGCGGCCCCGTGTGAGCGAGCTGAAACCCGTCCGCATCGACTACCTGCGGCCGGTGGAAGATATCCTGGACCCTCAAATCTTCATCTACAAGGACAAGAGGCGCCTTTACGTCATGGACCGTGGGGTCCTGGTGCGAAACTACCCCATCGGACTGGGTAACAACCCCAAAGGAGACAAGATGGCGGAAGGCGACGGCCGGACCCCGGAGGGAAGGTTTTACATCTGCCTCAAAAACCCTCGAAGCAAGTTCTATAAATCTCTTGCCCTGTCTTACCCCGAGAAGAAACACGCCGAGCGGGCCTTCATGGCCGGGCTGCTCTCGCCCACTCAATACCGCGATATCATCCTGGCTCTGGAAAGGGGAGTCCAGCCACCGTGGGATACGCCCCTGGGTGGAGAGATCTTCATTCACGGGGGCGGAGCGCAAGGCGACTGGACGGATGGCTGTGTCGCGCTGTACAACAGCGACATGCGTGAACTGTATACCATGGCGGATCTCGGGACTCCGGTGATTGTTCGTCCCTGATGGGCCCCCGTGGCGCGTCCCCACCACGACGGCGGCGGTTCCATGGCGCGTCTTTACGCGTACCAGCGGCGCCGTTCCATCCATTCCCAAAAGGACTTTCGCACCGTCAATTCCGCAAAACGCGGATGGGACAAATAATTCCAATTGGTGCTGAGAAAGTCCTCCTTGAGCTGTTCCAGGGCGGCATCCTTTTCCCCGGCGTCCACAAAATTCTTCTCCTTCTGGTAGCGGTATATGTAGGGGTCGCCCACCTGGTGCCGAAAGGCGTCCAGCACATCCTTGTCTTCAGCGTCCAAGGTGCGGAGCATGGCATCGTCCAAAGGGATGGGAATCTCCACCTGCAGCTGCACGTACCAACGGTCGCCGGCGATTTTCCTGGAACCATCGTAGAGATGGAGCGCAAGCCCCGTGGGGAGCTTTCTGGACTCCAGGAGCACTCGTTCATCGCTCATCTTCACTGCTCTCCTTGCTTTTGGGTTAAGACGTCCTCTCATACCCAATCGGGCCCCACCGACGCAAGAGGGAAGGGGAGGGATCCCCGGCTGACGGTCCCATGAGCCGGGACTTCCTGTCCTGCGGGTCACGCCCCCATCCGGTGCGAAGGGAAGCGTTGACGGGCGGTGGGCAAAAAGGATAAACAAGGAGCTCTGCCTATGTTGCCAGAAGAGCTCACCACCAACGAGGAGCAGGCCGATTCCCATGAAGAGAAAATACATTCAAGTCCGATGGCATGGTCGCGGGGGGCAAGGCGCGGTGACGGCCGCCATGATTTTGTCGGAAGCCGCCTTTGAGGAAGGTTATCGGGGGGTCACGGCGGCTCCCTTTTTCGGAGCAGAACGCAGGGGGGCTCCGGTGATTGCCACCAACCGGTTTTCCTGGCGCCCGATCCGGACCTATTCCCTGGTGGTGGAACCGGACATTGTGGTGGTTTTGGATGAGACCCTGGTGGAGACGGTGGACGTGACCGCCGGGCTGGCCGCCGACGGACTGGTGTTGATCAATTCGCGCCGCCACCCGGAAGACTTCCCCTTTTCAGACCGGTTCACCGTGGCGACCACGGACGCCACGCGGTGTGCCAAGGAGGCGGGGCTTGTGATCGCCGGGGCGGTCATTTCCAACACCGCCATCCTGGGCGGGTTCGCGCGCGCCACGTCGCTGGTGAGCCTGGAGAGCTTGGAGAAGGCCTTGGCCAATCATTTTCATGGGGACGCCCTGGAAAAGAACCGTCGGGGGGGCCAACTGGCTTTCGAGCGGACGATTCTGGCCGGGGAGTGTACTTTGGAGTGCGCGTGATCCCGCTGTCCCGTGGGCTGTTGCTGTACGAAGGAGTAAAACGACCATGACCGAACCGAGGAAGGATCCCTTCACGTTTGCCCATTCACGACCCTGCGTGGGAGAGGGGGGACGGACCGGCGACTGGCGTTCCGAACGTCCGGTCATCGACCCCGACAAGTGCACCCCCACTCGGAACAAGCGCCCGTCGTGTTTCCTCTGTTGGCTCTACTGCCCCGAAGGGGTGGTGACTCGGGGCATCCCCGTGGAGATCGACTACGAATACTGCAAGGGGTGTGGCATTTGCGCCGAAGAGTGCCCGACCAAGGCCATCAAGATGGTGGATGAAAAAGGAGAGGAGGCGGCCGAGTAGAACCGTGGGATCCGCCCATCACGTGGGCTTTTTCGACCGGCCTTTTCATCATTTGTTACGGGCCACGTCTTTCATGCTTCGCCGTGGCCCTGTGCCCTGGAAAAGCTCTAAAGCTTGTCTGACAATCGGCCCCTCGGCCTTTTGTGGCTTTCTGATCAGTTGAAATTCCACCGGCCCCGTGGTGCTTTTTGAGTTCTCAGAGAGCCTTGTAGGGGTGGGTTCGGAACCCGCCCTACAAGGCTCAAAAAGAGCCACAGGGCACAGTGGAATTTCAAGCAGTTAGAAACCTCCCGAATAGAGTGAAAGGCCATTGCCAGACAAGATCCTAAGGCGAGGAACCTTTACGGGCCGTGAAGACGGTGCGCCAGAAGGGCTCCAACTCGCAGACCCACTCCCGGAACTGTACCTCCCCAAAACCGGCCGATTCCAATAGGTGGACGATCCGTTCAGGTGTTTCCGCCCCGTTGAGGCACCACGCCCAGCCTGCCTCTTCCTGGATGCACTCATGGGGTAGAGGGCCTGTGCGGGCCAGGTCGGCCACCACCAGCCCCCCTTGGGGGACGATGACCCGCGCCAGCTCCCGAACCAGGGTGTCCTTGCACGGAAACAGGTTGAAGGCGCCGTTCATGACGACCCAGTCGAAGGAGTGCGCTGAAAAGGGAAGCCGCTCTGCATCCGCCTGAACCCAGAACAGGTGGCCGAGTCCGTTCCACAACATCGGTTGAGCCTGGAAACCGAAGGCCAGGGCTTCGTGGGAGATGTCCAGGTTGACCACCGTCCCGGAAAAGGCCTGCATCCGCATGAGAAAGAAGGCGTCCAGACCGACGCCGGAGCCCGCGTTGAGCACCCGCTGGCCGGGGAGCACCTGCAGGCAGGGCAGTGGATTTCCGCATGGAAAGAACCGGCGCCAAAGGCCGTCTGCCACGTCGTGCAGCACAGACTCCGGGTATCCCAGGGTGCGGGCCATGTCCTTGCCGCCGAGGACGGGAAGGGTGGGCGAGGTGCCCGCCTGGTAGAGGGATCGGTAGGTTTGAGTCACCAGGTCCTTGGTTTCTCTTGCTTCCATTGCGGTCTCGGCTCAGAGGCGTTGTCGGGTGCCTTCGGGCATGATAAGAGAAATAAAAGTCATCCTATGTTCCCACCTGGTCAAGACCTGCAGAAAGGGGGCGGCCATGGCTGTTCGCGTGCTGATCGAAAGGATCGTGGACCCTGACAAGGAGCTCCAACTGCAACACAAGCTCGTGCAGTTGCGTGCCAAAGCCATGCAGGCCGGGGGCTACATCTCGGGCGAAACCCTCCGAGCCGTGGGGGATCCCCAGCGGTTTCTGGTCATCAGCACTTGGGCCAGCCTGGAGGACTGGAAGGCCTGGGAAGCGAACCCCAATCGGCAGGCCTTGAAGGAAGAAATCGATGCCCTCCTCAGGGCCCCCGCCAAGGTGTCTGTCTACTCGTACGCATGACGCCCTGGGCCCTTCTCAGCGTGGAGCGAAACGTTCCATCTCGCTGTAGATGCATCCGCAGTACTGCTGGCGGTAGATGCCCAGCCGTGCCGCCTGTTCCTTGCCGTCACGCCAGCCGGTACGAAAGTCCTCATAGACGAAGGGGATGCCCCATCTCTTGGAGGCCTCCTGTCCCAGGGAACGAATCAGCTCGTGCTTCTGGAACTTGCTGTAGAGCAGGGTGGTCGTGAAGGCGTCGAAGCGGCTCTTCTTGGCCAGGCGCGCCGCCGCTTCGATTCTTCGCGAATAGCAGTAGAGGCATCGGTCGCGTTCCCGGAAGGCCGTCTGCCGGAGGAAGGTTTCCAATTCATAGTCCTTGCGCACGATCAGGGGCACGTCTTTGGCCTCCGCGGCCTCTTCCAGAGCCTGCAGGCGCCTTTCCAGCTCCTGGTACGGTTGGATGTGGGGGTTGTAGAAGTATGCGTGGACGGTCCAGCCCTCCTCCCGCAACCAGTCCAGGGGGTAGAGGAGACAGGGGCCGCAGCACGTGTGGAGCAGGATTCGGGTCATGGCGATCATCCTCCGTGAAGCGCCGGTCGACGGCCTTGGGAGCCGAAGGCGTCTTGGCAGGCCTGCGCCAGTCGGCGGGGCACGTCGTCCATGCTGCCGTTGCTCATGAGAAGAAGGGTGTCTCCGGGACGAATCCTTACCATGAGATCTAAAACCACCGGGTCGTCTTCCCTGTAGAGCTGAGCAGGAATTCCGCGCCGGGCGATCTCATGGACCAGGGCGCGGGTGTCCAGCCTCTCTTCGGAAGGGATGGCGTGAAATCCAGCGGGTTCTTTGATTCCCACCCAGTCCGCTTCCGTGAAGGCTTCCGGGTAAGTCTCCTGGAAGAAACGCCTCCGGCTGGTGTTGGTCCTGGGTTCGAATACGGCCAGCAGCCGGCTGTGCGGGTAGCATTCCTTGATCGCTCGAACGGTTTCCCGAACGGCGGTGGGGTGGTGTGCGAAGTCGTCGATGATCGTGATGGATCCATCCTGATAAAGGATGTCCTGACGCCGCCGCATGCCTTCAAAGCGCCGAAGGGCCTCCTGGACGGCTTCGTCCGGAATCCCCAGCTCGCGGCACAGGGCCAGAACGCCCAGGGTGTTCAGGGCGTTGTGTCTTCCCAAAAGGGGAGATTCCCATGACGTGGATCCGCCGAAAGGATCCCGGACGGTAAGGCAAACTCGGCCCTCCAGAGGCTCCACGCGGTCCAGTCTCCAGTGGCAGTCCGGCCCCCGGCCATAGGTGACCACCTCGGCTCGGCATTCCTTGGCCGCATCCAGGCATCGGCTGTCGTCGCCGCAGGTGACGAGCAGCCCGTCTTGGGGAATGAGGCGGCAGAGTCTCCGAAAGGCCTCCTCAATGTGGCCGATGTCCCGGTAGATGTCGGCGTGGTCGAATTCGATACTGGTCAGGATCACCGCCCAAGGCTGGTAGTGTAAAAACTTGGGCCCCTTGTCGAAGAAGGCCGTGTCGTACTCATCGCCTTCCAGGGCCATATAGGGACCGCTTCCGATCCGGTAGCTCCGATCCCAATTCTTGACGAACCCTCCGATGAAGACCGAGGGATCCAGTTCGGCTGTCTCCAGAACGAAGCCCAACAGGCCGGTGGTGGTTGTTTTGCCGTGGGTCCCGCACACCACAAGGCTTCGGTGGCGGTAGAGGACGAATCGTTCCAGGGCCTGCGGCATGGAGATCATGGGGATTTCTAAGGCCGCCGCTTCCTGCGCCTCGGGGTTGTCCTTTCGGATCACGTTGCCCACGATCACCATTTCCGGCCTGGCGGCACGTATGTTTTCCGCCGCATAGCCGGGCAGGACCGGTATCTGTTTCCGTTCCAGAAAGGTGCTCATGGGAGGATAAAGTTGGGTGTCGGATCCGGTCACATGGTATCCCATGTCTTGGAGCATCCCCGCCAGCGTTCCCATGGCAATGCCGCCGATTCCCATGAGATAGAGCCGCTTGGAAGGTGTCGTCGCAATTCCAGACAAGAAGTGCCTCCTTTACTTTAGAATCTGCGTCTTCATGGGTTAAGGCCTTTCAGCGCCCGCATCACCTGATCGTGGAACAGGGGACGGAAGGTTCGGATGCGTTCGTCATTCCTGGACGGGTGCACGCGGTTTGTCAAGAGGATGATGGCGGTGCCCGTGGCCGGATCGAGCCAGAAGGACGTTCCCGTGAATCCCAGGTGCCCCACGCTGTCCGGGGGAAAATAACGGCCGGCACTGGGGGTGTCTCCCGAAGGGTGATCAAAACCGAGACTCCAGGGTTCTCCCTGGGGGTCCAGGCGCCGTTTCCAGAAAAAACGCACCGTCTCGGCCGAAATCCTTAAGGCCGCCTGAGGGGCCGCGACGGGGTCCGAGGGTACCGTTCTTTTCACCGGGGATCGGCTATGGGAGGAAAGAGGGGGAGCCGAGATGTCCCATTGATTCTCGGCTTTCAGCGGGCCGGCAGGACCGGACATGGGAGGTGGTGAAAAAGCTCCAGCCCAGTCGCCCCTGGCGTTGAGCCAGAGCGCCTGCAGCCATCGCCACACATCGTCGGCCGTTCCAAAAAGACCGGCATGGCCGGCCACGCCGCCCAGGCAGTGCGTGTTTTCGTCGTGGACCTCGCCTTGCAGGATTCTGCCGCGCCACGGACACCTTTCCGTGGCGGCTATGGAGGGAACCGGGGGCTCCGGCGGCAAAGGACCGATCTTTCGGGGGGCCAGGGGCCGAAAGGCCAAGGTGCTTTTCAAGGGACCGGCGATCTTTTCGACAAAAAGGTGCTCCAGGGGCGTTCCCGAAACCTCTTCCAGGATCCAGCCCAGGAGGATGTAGCCCAAATCGCTATAGAGGCGCGCTTTTCCCGGCTGATGTTGAAGGGGTTCCGCCAGGATCCAGTCCAAAAGCGTTTCGCGTCGGCGCCGGGTCGGGATCCTTGCCAGGCTTTGGAAGTAGGGGCGGTAAGCGGGAAGGCCCGACCGGTGGGACAAGAGAGTCTCCAGGGTGATGGCTTGCTTGGCGGAGGGGATCCGGGTTCGAGGGAAAAAACGCGGGAGCGGATCCTCCAATGCAACCTGCCTCGTTTCATGGAGCATCATAAAGAGCGTGGCGGTCGCCACGGGCTTGGTCAACGAGGCCAAGTCAAACAAAGTCCGAGAAGTCACGGGGGCGGCCGGGGAATGAAAGGACGTGGTGCCCCAGCTTCCTTCGTAGATCTTCTGGCCTCCAACACCCACCACCACGGAGGCGCCGGAAAAGGCCCCTTCTTCGATGGCCCGGGTTATGAAGGGGGTGAGCACCATCATGGGCGGTTCGCAGCCCGGAAAGGGTCGTCGGTCTTCGGTGTGCCGCCTGTCTCCCCGCGCGTCGGTGTTCTGGGAGACGTTCTGATAGGGCGTAAGATTGGACTTCCCATCGCTTTTTCTTTAACTCCGTCAAGCCGGGGGGGCTCCATTTTCAGTAGCTTCCGCAAGGTTTTTCCTGCGGCGGGAGCGGCAAGCGGCCAAGGGGCTCTTTGGTAAAAAAGGGTCAGGATTTTTCTTGCCTCTCACTCCTTGCTTGCCACCCCGTGCTCCTCGGCTCCAATCCCCGCTCACGGATCCAAGGGGGGTTCCTCGCAGGCCAGCACTCCCCGGGACGTGTCCAGAATGAACCGGGCGCCCAGCGGTAGGACGTCGTTGCAGTGGCCGTGGCCGAAGGGAAGTCCCAGGACCACGGGGATGGGCCGCGCGGCGGTGTATTCTTTCAGGATCATGCGGATCTCATCGGGGTCGCCACAGTCTGTGAAGGTGCCGCCGATGAGGCCGGCGATCCGGTGAAGGATGCCGGCGGCTTTCAGGTGCATCAACATGCGGTCGATGCGGTAGGGCGCTTCCGCCTTGTCTTCAAGGAACAGGAGGGCGCCGTCCACGTCCGGCATGTAAGGGGTTCCCACCAGATGACTGAAACAAGTGAGGTTGCCGCCCACCACCCTGCCTTCGGCTCTTCCTTCCTGAAGGATCACGGAGTTCGGCAGGGCCCATTGAAAGGGCCGGGTGCCTTGCAAGAAAGCCAGCGTCCTTTTCAGGACCTGGGGGTCTTCGGCAAATTCAATGGCATTGGGGCCGTGGAACGTCACCCATCGGGCCAGGGTGCCCAGCGCCGCATGCAGGAATGTGATGTCGCTGTAGCCGCACAGGAGCTTGGCTTTGGCGCCCAACGAGCTTAAAGGAAGGCGCGTCAAGAGGCGGCTCGACCCATAGCCGCCTCGAATGGTGAAGATGGCATCCACCTGGGGATCGGTCAGCGCCCAGAGCAGGTCCCGGGCCCTGAAGGCATCGGGGCCGGCCAGGTAGCGGTCCCGGGTGTGGATGTGGCGACCGGTCACCACCTGGAAGCCTTCGTCCCGGAGCAGGCGTTGGATCGTCTCCACTTGAGCCGAGGGAAAAGGGCCGGCGGGCGCCACCA
The DNA here is from genome assembly GCF_900176285.1 of Desulfacinum hydrothermale DSM 13146. Lineage (GTDB taxonomy): Bacteria > Desulfobacterota > Syntrophobacteria > Syntrophobacterales > DSM-9756 > Desulfacinum > Desulfacinum hydrothermale. Next base: position 471,093 of record NZ_FWXF01000001.1, read on the forward strand.
GCGCCATGGTCATGCCGGGCTTCAGGGCGGCAGGGCGCTTGTGGGTGCTGGAAAAGCGGCGGGAACGACGGGGAATCATGGTCTTTATCGGCGGTTCCTTTCGAAGAGGATTCTCAGTCCCTGGAGGGTCAGGTATTCGTCCACCTCTTCGATGGCCGGGCACTCGCTGGCGATCAGAGGGGCCAGGCCGCCCGTGGCCACCACCCGCAGGGGAGTCCCTATCTCCTCTTGGATCCTCTGGATGATTCCCGCCACGAGTCCCGCGTAACCGAACACGATGCCGGCGTTCATGGAGGCAATGGTGTTCTTGGCCAAGATCGACTTGGGTCTGGCGAAGATCTCCACCCGGGGCAGCTTGGAGGCCTTCTGGAAGAGCGCCTCGCAGGAGATCAGGATGCCGGGGCAGATGACGCCCCCCATGTATTCGCCCCGCTCGGAGACGTAGTCGAAAGTGGTGGCGGTGCCGAAATCCACCACGATGATGGCCGCCTGGTATTTTTCGTAAGCGGCCACGGCGTTGACGATCCGATCGGCTCCCACCTCTTTGGGGTTGTCGTACAGGATCGGCATGCCCGTTCGGATGCCCGGCCCCACGATCAAAGGCTCCAGATGGAAATACTTCTGGCAAAAACGTTCCGCGTTGTTGAGCAGCGGCGGCACGACGCAGGAGATGATGATGTCCGTGACCGCTTCGAAGCGCAGATCCCGGGTCTCGAAGAGGTTTTTCAAAAGGATGGCGTACTCATCCACCGTGGTGTTCACTTCGGTTCGAATCCGCCAGTCGTGCAGCAGGCGTTCCTGGTCGAAGAGGCCCAGGACCGTATTGGTATTTCCGATGTCCATTACGAGCAGCATGGGGAACCCTCGGCGGTGGCCGGCGCGGGCCGGCTGAAGTGTTTCCGGATGAGCTCCGCCATCTCGTCGGCCAGTGTTTCGATGAGCGCCTCATCGCGACCTTCGATCATGACGCGGATGACGGGCTCGGTGCCGGAGGGGCGTATGAGCAGACGACCGTCGGAGCCCAGAGTCTCTTCGATCTTGGAGGCACAGGCCATGATTTCCGGAACCTCTTCGATCTTTCCTTTCTCGGCCACGGACACGTTCTTCAGGGTCTGTGGAAAGCGCTCCATGACGGTCTTGAGCTCGGAAAGGGGCCGCTGGGCTTCCAGCATCACGGCCAGGACCTGCAGGGCGGACAGGATGCCGTCTCCGGTGGTGCTGTGGTCCAAAAAGATGATGTGCCCCGACTGTTCTCCTCCCAAGCAGTAGTCGTCCTGGATCATCTTCTCCACCACGTATCGGTCTCCCACGGCGGTCCGAACCAGGCGGATACCCATGGACCGCAGGGCCACTTCCAGGCCCATGTTGCTCATGACCGTGGCCACCACCGTGTTCCGTTTCAGGCGCCCCAGCTCCTGCAGGTGTTTGGCGCAGATGGCCATGAGCTGGTCGCCGTCCAGGATGTCGCCTTTCTCGTCCGCCAGAATGACCCGATCCGCATCGCCGTCGAAGGCCAGGCCCACGTGGGCTTGATGTTCCCGGACCAAGCGCGCCATGCTCTCGGGATGCAAAGAGCCGCACTCCCAATTGATGTTCTTGCCGTTGGGCCGGTCTCCCACCACGATCACCTTGGCGCCCAGTTCTTCGAAGACGGCCGGGGCCACCTTGTAGGCGGCGCCGTGGGCGCAGTCGAGCACGATGCGCAGGCCTTCCAGGGTCAGGTTCCGGGGAAAGGTATTCTTCAGGTACACGATATAGCGCCCGTAAGCGTCATCAATCCGCTTGGCGCGGCCGATCTCGCTGACTTCCGGCCTGGGAATGCGGTCGATCTCCCCGGTGAGGATGAGCCGCTCGATTTCCCCTTCCACTTCATCGGGCAGCTTGAAGCCTGTTCCGGCAAAGATCTTGATCCCGTTGTATTCGTAGGGGTTATGGGATGCGGAGATCACGATGCCTGCGTCCGCGCGCATGCTGGTGGTGATGAAGGCGATGCCCGGGGTGGGCAGCGGTCCCACCAGCAGCACGTCCACCCCCAGGGCGCAGATGCCCGCCGTGATGGCCGTCTCGATCATGTAGCCGGACAATCGGGTGTCCTTGCCGATGACGATCTTGGGTCTTTGGTGGCGGTTCCTGAAGAGGTGGGCGGCGCCCATGCCCACTTTCAAGGCAATGTCCGTGGTCATGGGATATTCATTGGCGATCCCCCGAATCCCGTCCGTACCGAACAGATCTCCCATCTTTCAGGCTCCTTGCTTCTCAGTGCTGGGGTCCATCTTCGCGCCAGGAGGCGTCACGAAGCGCGTCCGCCATGAGGGCCACCTGTTTGTGGACGCGCACGTCATGGACGCGAAGTATGTGCGCTCCCGCGGCGACACCGAAGGCATGGGCGACCGCTGTCCCCACTTCCCGGTCTTCCACGGGACGGTCGAGAATCGCCCCAATGAACCTCTTTCTGGACGCTCCCAGGAGGATGGGGCGTTCCAAGCTGGAAAGGACGTCCAGGTCTCGAATCAGCCGGAGGTTGTGCGTGACTGTCTTGCCGAAGCCGATTCCCGGGTCCACGATGATCTGGTTCCTGTCGATTCCCCGGGCCACGGCCCATTGTAGGCGCTCTTCCAGAAAAGCGGTCACTTCTGAGAGAAGGGACTGGTAGACGGGGGCTTGCTGCATGGTCTTGGGTGTTCCCAGCATGTGCATCACAATGACGGGAACCCCCGTTTCGGCGGCCAGAGGGGCCATTTCGGGATCGAAGCGCAGGGCGCTCACGTCGTTGATGATGTCAGCGCCGGCCTCCAGGGCTCGGCGGGCCACTTCGGCCTTGGTGGTGTCGACGGAGATGGGAACGGCCGTCCGACTTCGCAGCTCCTGAACGACCGGCACGACCCGTTCCAGCTCTTCGTCCAGGGGAACCGGATCGGAAAAGGGCCGGGTCGATTCACCGCCGATATCCAGAATGTCGGCGCCGGCTTCCACCAACTCCAAGGCATAACGGACCGCGGCTTGTGTGGAAGCGAATCGGCCCCCGTCGGAAAAGCTGTCCGGCGTCACGTTGACGATGCCCATGATGAGGGTTCGGTGGCCCAGGGTCCAGTCGTTGGATCGCAACTTGAGCGTGAACAGAGGGCGATTGGCAGGTGTCATTTGGTCTCGTCTCCGAACGTTTCTTCCCTTTCCTGGTCGTCGGCTTCCGGTTCTTCCGGCTCGCTGGAATCACTGGACGACGGCGCTTCTGTCTGCATGGAATCTTGTGGGGGCGCTGTCCCCGGCTCTGCCTGGGAGGCCGATGCCTCCTCCGTCTCCTCCGGTTCTCCCACGGGGCGCGCCAGATCCGGCCGGATGGAGCCGATGATCTCCTCGATGTCCTTCTTGTCCAGCGTCTCTCTTTCCAGGAGGGCCGAGGCCATGGCGTTCAGAATCTCCCGGTGCTCTTCCAGGATGTCTTTGGCCTTGGCGTAGTTTTCCTCCACGATTCTCCGCACTTCCTGGTCGATCTGGATGGCCGTCCTTTCGCTGTAATCCTTGTGATGTTGGACGATCTCCCGGCCGAGAAAGACCTGATCTTCCATCTTTCCGAAGCTGAGCGGTCCCATCCGATCGCTCATCCCCCATTCGCACACCATGCGCCGCGCCAGCTGGGTGGCCCGCTCGATGTCGTTGGAGGCGCCGGTGGTCTGGTGGCTGAAAACCACTTCCTCGGCGGCTCGCCCTCCCATGAGGATGGCGATGGTGTTGACCAGGTATTCCTTGGGATAGGTGTGGCGTTCGTCCTGGGGCAGCTGCTGGGTGAGTCCCAGGGCACGGCCCCTGGGGATGATGGTCACCTTGTGCACGGGGTCGGTTCCGGGCAGCATGCGGGCCACCAGAGCGTGTCCCGCCTCGTGGTAGGCGCTGGTCCGCTTCTCCTCGTCGCTCAAGATCATGCTCTTGCGCTCCAGGCCCATCATGACCTTGTCCTTGGCCTCTTCGAAATCGGCCATCTCGATCTTGTCCTTGTTGTGCCGGGCGGCCAGAAGGGCCGCCTCGTTGACCAGGTTTTCCAGGTCCGCTCCGGAGAAGCCGGGAGTTCCCTTGGCCAGGGTCTTCACATCCACATCGTCGGACAAGGGCTTGCCTTGCAGGTGCACGGCCAGTATCCCTTCCCGGCCGCGAATGTCCGGCACCGGCACCACCACTTGACGGTCGAAACGGCCGGGACGCAGCAGGGCGGGATCCAGGACATCCGGGCGGTTGGTGGCGGAAATGAGGATGACTCCTTCGTTGGACTCGAAGCCGTCCATCTCCACCAGAAGCTGATTCAGGGTCTGTTCCCTTTCGTCGTGACCGCCGCCCAGGCCGGCACCCCGGTGGCGACCCACGGCGTCGATCTCGTCGATGAAGATGATGCAAGGGGCGAATTTCTTACCCTGCATGAAGAGATCGCGGACCCGTGAGGCGCCCACGCCCACGAACATCTCCACGAAATCCGAACCGCTGATGCTGAAAAACGGAACCCCCGCCTCCCCCGCGATGGCCCGGGCCAGGAGGGTCTTGCCCGTTCCGGGGGCGCCCACCAGCAGCACGCCCTTGGGAATCCGACCGCCCAAACGGGTGAACTTCTTGGGATCCTTGAGAAACTCCACCACCTCCTGGAGCTCTTCTTTGGCCTCCTCGATGCCCGCCACGTCTTTGAAGGTCACCTTGCGCGCGTCTTCGCTCAGCAACCGGGCCCGGCTCTTGCCGAAGCTCATGGCCTTGCCGCCCCCCATCTGCATCTGGCGCATGAAGAAGATCCACACGCCGATCAGGAGCAACATGGGGAACCAGCTGATGAGGATGGTCATGTACCAGGGGGAATCCTCTTCAGGTTTGGCCTGAATGTTGACCCCCTTCTTCCTGAGGATTCGGATCATGTCCGGATCGGGAGGCGCATAGGTCTTGAAAGGCTTGCCGTCCATGTAGATGCCCAGGATGTTGTCGCCCTGGATCGTCACCTGGGCCACTTCTCCCTTCTCAACCGATTCGAGAAACTGGCTGTAGGTGGTTTCCAGCCGGGCCTGCTGGGGCTGGTTGAACATGTTGAAAAGCAGGATCACCATGAGGCTGATGACCAGCCACAGGGCAAGATTCTTGTAAAACGGACTCAAAGGTTTCCTCCTAATCTGGTCTTTATGGAGCGTCCTTGCTGAATTGGTTTGATCCTCAATTGCCTCATTCTACCATCGCACCGGGAGGGTGTGAACATCAATTATTCCGCATCCTTTCCATGCACGTGTTCCAGGCCCTTTCGGTACCATTTCTTGCCGCGGGAGGTGCGTAAATCTTCCCCTTCCATCTCCGGCGGCAGGGATCCGGAACAGGCCTGCTGGATCAGCTTGAGCTTGCTGCTCGCATCCAGCACCGGCAATCGGCACACAAAGGAGATCCATCGCTTCAATCCTGGAGCGTCCAGCGTTGCATCCCGTTCACATTGGGAAAAAACCTTGAAGCAGGCCAGGGCCAAATCCCGTTCTTCGTTGTGGATGAAAGGCTGGGCACTATAGAGGCGGATGGCTTCCTTGCCCACCTGGTTGACCAAGGTGACGTGAAACCATCGCAGCATCAAAAAATAGCCCTCCTGGGACAACTCCTTTCCGAGCCAGTAGAAGGGGTTTTTGATATTCCGCAGGTTCCAGAACATGCGGGCCACCTTGTAAATGCGTTTGTGCCTCCGGAGTCCCTGTACCAGGCGATTTTCCTGAACGGTTTGGTAAGATCGGTAGAGGGATCGATAGTGAGCCAGGCGCCGGGAGGCCAGGAGACGGAAAGGGCCATAGGCGGCAACGGCCAGCAGGCGGCCCGTGACCCGTTGCGTCAGTTGGAGCAGGCCGTCCAGGGATGCTTGGTATTCCGCTTCCTCTTCGTCCGGATGGTAGATGCGCGCGATTGTTCGAACCACATGCTGGGAGCGCTGAAAGAGGCTTTCAAAGGTGATGGAAAGCTGGGATTCAGGGACGTGGAGGATCTCCCGGCGCATCCGCTTCAGGCACTCCAGGGCTTGGCGATCCTGGGGCGTCAGCTTCTCGGGATCTCCCAACTGAAAACCGTCGACGGCGCTTTCCTGAAGGAGGGCGTGCCATCGGCGGCGGAGCCACCAGCGCAGGACCACAACGACGCCCACAACCGCAAGGGTCAGGGCGCACACGAGGAGACTGGTGAGGTGCTCGGCCGCGAGCTGTCTGAGCCAGTCGAGCGCAGGTTGGGCGTACATACTATCCGGCCCCGCCGGTTGGACGGTGTGCTATTGGGACGTTCCCTCGATCCACTGCCGCAGGGCCGGCAGGGTGTCGGAGTTCCACGATGGGCTGAGTCTGGAGCTCAGAAAACGTTGAAACAGGGCGTTCCACACCGCGAAGGTCTCTTCAAGAAAGAACATCTTTTCCAGGAAACGCCCGTCGGGATCCTCTTCATCGAATTCGGGCATTTGTTTGGGAGTTTTCAGTCCCTTGAAGGCCCACAGGTCCCGATCCAGGATCGCGATGTATTCGTTGTCGCCCACGGTGACGATCCATTGGGCTTCCTCAACGAGTTTGCCCTGGCGCAGGGCGGTTCTGGCTTCGTCCATGGCCCCCGCCTGAGTGGTGCAAATCACCCGCTCCTTGCCGTCATCCAACCGGCTGAGTACGATTCGCTCTCCCAGGGCCAGGGCGGCCGTCATGCCCGGGGCGAAGTCGCACTGACCCCCTTCCGTCTCGACGAAATGCCACAGCCAGGTCAGGAACTCGTAGCCGAGAAAGCGCCCTTCGTGCATGGCATGGGGGGACTTGATGGAAATGAGGCCGGCCAGCGTGTCCTTCTGGCGCCCTTCCAAAGGGAGCAAGTTCAGCGCCCATTGGGCGTGGTAGAGGGGCACCGGATAGAGTTTGAAATGGCGTTCGAAATGTTCCAGGAAGGCTTCCAGCATTTTGGGGCTGGAGGTGCCCACGAGCATCCACCGCCCCGCCGGATTCCACACCACGTCGCATCCTGAAGGCTGGGGAAGCACCTGGCTCAAAAGCCTGGTGTGCACTTCGTCGCGGATCTTCAATCTTTCCTGGCGCGGAGGGTAACGGCCCTCATGCTCCTTCCGGTACTGTTCCACGGCGTCTCGAACGTATTGCTTGAGCACCAGGGACGGGACCTTCTTCTGGTCCAGGCGGAACTGGAAAGCGATGTATTCACCCTTGTGGTAGGACGAATAGGCGAATGAAGGGTCGAAAAGATCCTCCCATGCAACGAATCCCCTGGGGGCCTCGGCGCCATCGGAGCCGTCCCGATAGGCTCCCGCGCGAAGCGTCTCATCCACATAGGACCAGAAATCCGCCACATGGGGTTCGGGCACGAAAAAGCGCGTAAAAGACGCGGATCCGCTCTGGATGGGCATGGATTCTTCCCTGCGTGTCTGTCGAAAGGGCCATTTCCGGTGTCACTCGCCGGGCACGAGTGGGAGCGGCACCTGATTAGGGCTTCGGCCCCCACCCGTCGTCGTTACGGTGCACCGGGATGGTGGTTTATCTGCTTTCGGCCTGCTGGTTGCCTTCCGCCGGGGGCAGCAGACCCTTGGCGCGCAGCTTGGCCCTCTTTTTCCTGCGGTGACGACGGCGATCCAGCTCCCTGCGACGTTCGATCCTCTTGTGACGTGCCATTCAAGCCTCCTCGTTCCACATGCGATTTATCAAACACAGAGCCGGCCCATGAGACCGGCTCCCGTTAATACCCCAAGTCAAAGGGTTTTCTTTTAGCGAAACCGACCCGGATCGTCAACGGGAATCTGCCGGATCCGTCTGGCTGCTCTGGCTGATGAAGGTCTCCATGTTGCGGCAGTCCTGGAAGGCCTGGAGTACTTCCGGCATCCCTTGCATCCTCAACGGGCCCAGAAATTCGGCGGTGAGGTGATGGACCCGAATTTCCTCCTCGTTCCTTTCCCGGGGTGGGGCGTCGAAGCTTTGCAGAAATCGAGCGAAACGCACCACATGGATCAACTCGTGGGTCACGATGTAGGTGGCCAGGGGGAGCAGGCGGATGTGGGGGTCCCGCGCAAGGGCTCTTCGGATCACGTGGTCCTGAAGGCAGATCTTGAAGTAGTCCCCATGCTTACTCGCCAAGAGCTTTTCATGGGGTTGGCGTGCGTAGCGCCGGATCTGGGCGAAGGCGCTGTCGGTGATCTCTTCCGGCCGCAGGTCTTTGAGCGACTGGATATCGTAGCGGTACCTTTTCCAATCGGAAGTGGAAATCCTGAAGCGATCTCCTATGAGCTCTTCGGCAATGCGAATCGCCTCGGTCAGAACGGGAATCTCTTTCTGGCTGAACGGCGATCGTTCCATGGGGCTCCTGCGTTCTTACAGTCACGGGAAAGGCCGCCGACCTTGGTATGAAGGCCCTCGTTCGCGCTCGTTTCGAGCGTTGAAAAAATATAGGTTACGCCACAAAAAATCAAAGAATACCTCTGGAATCCTCCCGGGCGCAGAACGTTCTTTGGGTTTGCTTTTTGCCCCGCTATAATGAAGGCCGCATGTTCCCATTCCCCATGACCCCTTACGACGGAGAGGCGGGCAGTGAAACGGCTTGGTACTCCCATTCCCGATCTGGTGCTTTTGGAGCCCCGGGTTTTTGAAGACGAGCGGGGCTTTTTCTTCGAAAGCTACAACAAACGAGTGCTTGCGGATCTTGGGCTTTGCCAGGAGTTTGTTCAGGACAACCATTCCAGGTCCCGGCGAGGGGTTCTCCGGGGCCTCCATTACCAGATGCCACAGCCCCAAGGAAAGCTGGTGCGGGTGGTGACGGGCGAAATCTTCGATGTGGCGGTGGATCTTCGCCGCTCCTCACCCACTTTTTTGCAGTGGTACGGGGTAAAGCTTTCCGCGGAGAACAAACTCCAGCTCTATGTCCCGGAGGGATTCGCCCACGGCTTTCTGACTTTGAGTGAATGGGCTGAAGTGCTCTACAAGACCACCGATTTTTACGCTCCCCAATACGAAAGATGCATCCGATGGGACGATCCCCAACTCCGGATCGAGTGGCCCCTGGATCCGGGCGTGCAGCCGGTGGTCTCCCCAAAAGATGCGGCGGGGGTCCCGGTGGAGAAAGCGGATCTTTTTCCGTGACCCAAGGTGAGGAGTGGGAATGCGTACGGTTCTCGTTACAGGGGCTGGTGGCCAACTGGGTTGGGAGTTGCAGCGTTGCCATCGGCAGGGCCTCCGGCTGGTGGCGCTTCCGCGCGCCGAACTGGATGTGACCCGGCCGGACCAGGTGCGGCGGGCTTTGGAACACATTCGGCCTCAAGTGGTGGTCAACGCGGCGGCCTACACGGCCGTGGACCGGGCGGAATCGGATCCGGAGGCGGCCTTTCTCATCAACCGGGATGGAGCGGCCCACCTGGCCCAGCAGTGCAGCCGGCAACGCATCCGGCTTCTGCATGTTTCCACGGACTTTGTTTTCGACGGAAACGCAAGCCGTCCCTACAAACCCACCGATCCGACCCATCCCCTGGGAGTTTATGGCCGGAGCAAGAGGGCCGGCGAGGAGGCGGTCTTGGAGCTTCATCCCGGCGGGTCCACGGTAGTGAGAACGGCATGGCTCTATTCCGAGCATGGATCCAATTTTGTGAAGACCATGCTGAAGCTCTTCTCCCAGCGGGAGGAAGTGGCGGTGGTTTGTGACCAGGTGGGAACCCCCACGTGGGCCCATGATCTGGCGCGATTCTTATCACACCTGGCCTTCCTGGACGATGCGCCGTCCATCGTCCATTTCACCGATGCCGGTGTGGCATCCTGGTACGATCTGGCCGTGGCCGTGGAAGAAGAAACGCGGGCGGCAAGAGGCCGCCGGGTTCGCGTGCGGCCCATCCCCAGCGCGGCCTACCCCACACCGGCGAAGCGGCCCAACTACAGTGTTCTGGACAAGGAAGAAACCTGGAAGCTCTGGCCGGAAGAGCCGCTCCATTGGAGGGAGACCCTCCGGCGCATGTTATCCCGCCTTCCATGATGCCACCTGGATACATGGGCCAAGCGGCTCTATTGCATGGCACGGCATCACCGCCTTGAGACCGAGGCCCCAAGGGTTCCGATCAGGAAAGGGGCCTTTGGTCGGCTCGGCGGGCCCATGCGTCTTCCCGCAAGGCCTTAGAGGCGTGTACCCGCTTGGAAAAAATGTTCGCGGTATTGGTCGGCTCGGCGTCGGAACATCCGGGGCAAGGCCACATCATCCACGCTCCGCACGGGCAGCACGCCCATGAGGGAGTTGGTGGTCCAAAGCGCCTCATAAGAAGAAAGGTCCCCTGGGGTGACGGCGGCACGGGTCACCTGCCAGCCGTCTTTTGAAAACATCCGAGCGATCCTCTCTTCCGCAGTTCCCGGAAGCCGGAAGGGGCTGGCGGAAAGTGTGCAGACGCCTTCGTTCAGGAAGATCAGGGAGCCGGTGCTGGTCTCGGCCAAGGTACCGTTGGGGTCCGTGAGGAGCGCCTCATGGAAGCCGGTGTCGCGCGCCATTTGCCTGGCCTGGAGATAGAGCAGGTAGTTGCAGGTCTTGAAGGCGGCGAGAGCGGAGGTGAAGGGCGATTTCACCAGGTGCAGCCGCCAGCCCGATTCGCACTCCCGGCGGGTGGGGGGGTGGTAGGGAGCCGCCATGGCCAGCAGGGTGGGGGAGGCCGGGGTGGGGAGCCCGAGATCCATGGCCCGTCCCCGGGTGATCTGGATTCTGAGGCGGGCCGGCCCGGCGGTGAGGCCGTTCTTTTTCAGTAGATTTTCCAATAGGTCCCGCCACCGGGAGATGTCTCTTAGCGACGGGAAGGCGTTTTCGGGCGTCAACCGCAGCTGCCCGGACGCTTTTCGAAGCCTTTCCAGATGGTCGGCCACGTAGAGCACGTTCCCGTTCTGAGCCCGCAGCGTTTCGAACAAGCCGTCGCCGTAGAGGAAGCCTCGGTCCAGGGGCGAAATCCGGGCGTCTGCTTCCGCCACGAATGAGCCGTTCAGCCACACCACGCGATCCGGACTGTCGGTCATGGATCTCCTCCGGTTTCCCGTTCCCATCTTTTCAGGAGATGAAAAAAAGTCCGCCCCTTGTGCAGCGTTTCCTGATACTCCGCCTCTTCGTCGGAATCGTAGACCACGCCCCCTCCCACGGCCAAGTGCAGCATCCCGTCCTTCAAGATGGCGGTTCGGATCGCGATGTTCAGGTCCATGTTTTCGTGCCAGCCCAGGTACCCGATGGATCCCGTGTAGACGTGGCGTACGTGCTTTTCCAGCTCGTCGATGATTTCCATGGCCCGGATCTTGGGGCATCCTGTGATGGATCCGCCCGGAAAAGTGGCCCGAAGAACCTGTCCATGGGTGGTGCCTTCTTTCAGGCGCCCCTCCACAATGGAGATCAGGTGGTGCACGTTTTCGTAGGATTCCACCTTCTTATGGTGGCGGACCACCACGGATCGACGGCGGCAAACCCGGCCCAGGTCGTTTCTCAAAAGGTCCACGATCATGGACAGCTCCGCGTCATCTTTGGGATGGATGATCAGGTCCCGGAGGTTTTCCGCGTCCTCTCCAGCCGTTTTACCCCGGGGCCGGGTGCCTTTGATCGGCCGGGTTTCGATGAGATCCCCCCTGCGGTAGAGAAAGCGCTCCATGGACGTGCTGAGCACCCGATGGCCGGGGGCGTGGATGTGGGCGAAGAAGGGGGCCGGGTTTTTCTGGAACAAGGCGGTCCAAAATCGCCAGGGATCTCCTGCAAAGGGAGCGGTAAACCGTTGGGACAAGTTCACCTGGTAGACGTGTCCCTGGCGGATGTAGCGCCGAATGGCCGCCACGGCCCTCAGGTATTCGCCGTGGCTGAAATCGCTGAAGGCTTGGCCTACGCCGTCCACCAGGTCCGGGGCCTTGACGGACGGGCCCCAAGGGGCCTCAGGAACAGTCCCGGCCTGGTCTTCCAAGGCGAAACGGATGTGGATCGTCCGGGAGCTGGCCCGGTCGTAGACCAGGATATCGCCCGGAATGAAAAGGTACATGTCCGGCAGGTTGAGATCATCTCGCGCGGTCTGGGGCAGTCTTTCCAGGGTGTTCTTGAGCTCATAGGCCAAATAGCCCACGGCACCGCCTGCAAAGGGTTCTGGGGCTGGAAGGTCGGTCGGGGTCGTGAGCTTGAGGAAGTCATCCAGCGCATGGAAGGGATTGGCCCGGAAGGTGTGTGCCTTGGTGGGCAGTTCCAAGCGTACCCGATGTCCCTTAGCCGATAGCACCGCCAGGGGGTTCCAGCAGGCCAGGCAATAACGGCTGCAGTCCAAACAACCGCCGCTCATGAGAACGGCGCTGTGGATTCTTTGTCCAATCGCTTTGGCCCTGTCCAGGAAAGATGGGTCCGTCTCCTGTTCTGAAACCACATGGGAGGACAGGTGCACCGCGGGCTTTAAGATCTCATCAAGACCTTTCACGGCCGGGCCTCCAACATCTCGGACCCGGGCGGCTCGGGCCTCAACCAGCGGGGAAAGCGGGACTTCTGCGGTGCAAGAAGGTCTGCGTCCGGGCAAAAGTTGGGATGGAGGGACAGAAAATTGGCCATGACCTCCAAGCCAAATTCCGACAGAAACGATTCGGGATGGAATTGCACGCCCCACACCGGCAGGCTCTGATGGCGGAGAGCCATGAGCACGCCGTCGTCGGCCCAGGCGGTTGGCACCAGAACCGGGGGCACATCGGCACATTGGAGGGAATGATAGCGGGCCACCCAGAAGGGAGAGGGGATCCCGGAAAACATGGGATCGTGTCCATGGTGAATCCGGCAGCGTTTGCCGTGCAGCGGGACAGGGGCGCGGGTGGTTTGGCCTCCGTAGGCCTCGTTGATCACTTGCATCCCCAGGCACACTCCCAGGATCGGTGTCGTTTCCTGAAAGGCCCGCACAACCTGGATACTGATGCCGGCATGGCGGGGATCCTTTGGGCCCGGTGAGATGCAGATCCAATCCGGGCGCATCCGGGATAGGTCCTGGAGGGTCACCACGTCGTGGCGATAGACCCGCACGTCGATCTGGAATTCGAGAAAGAGTTGGTACAGGTTGTAGGTGAAGGAATCGTAGTTGTCGATGAGCACCAGCTGCATGGTGTCCCCTCCCCAAAAAAAGAAGCCACCCCGCCCTGGAGGCTGGGTGGCTTGAATGGCCTGACATACCTCAATCATCTTTATGCCAGGGGGGGACGGCCTTGTCAAGAAGTGGCGAGAACGAGGGAATCCATGCGCGCTCCTTTGCGTATCCATTGCACATGGCGAAACCCCGCCCATTTTAGGTCTTCCGCCACCTCCTCGAAGGTGTAGGTGTCGCCCCCGGCGGTGTTGGCCAGCATGTTGATGGCAAAAAGGGCGCCCGCCGCCGGCCAGGTTCTATCTGAATCCATGATGTGGTCTCGGATGAGCAGACCGCCTTCGGGTTGCAAGGCCCGTTGGATCTTTTGGAAAAGCGTTCGGTTTTCTTCACGGCTGTTCTGATGGATGATGGCCGACAGTAGAGCCAGGTCGCAGCCGGATGGAAGTTCATCGTTGTAGAAATCTCCCGCAACCAGCGTCACGCGATCCAGCAGTCGTGCCTGCGCCAGCCTTTCTTGGGCCATGGGGATCACGTCGGGCAGATCGAACAGGACGGCTCTCATGGACGGGTTTTCTTCCAGGAACGCTATGGTGTAGGTGCCCGATCCCCCTCCGATGTCCAAAAGGCTGCGGTAAGGGCTCAGGTCCAGGGAGCGGGCGATCTCACGCGCCAGGTTCCGCCCCACCACGTGCATAGCCCCGATGAAGGCCTTTAGGGATTCAGGTCCCGAAGCCGTGGGGGCTTTGCGCTGCGCGTTGGTTCCTTCTTGCACGGTACGAGTGAGGTGGTGCCAATTGTCCCACACATGATTCATGTGAAGCACCATGGGCAAAACGCTCTCGGGGTGGCGGGCCGAAAAGACCGCCCCTTCTTCCGTCAGGCGGTAGGCGCCGTCTTCTTTTGCCAGGTGCCCGAAGGTGACCAGGCAGTCCAAAAGGCGGCTCAGGGCTCGCAGGTCGGTTCCCGTCTTTTCCGCCAGTTGCTCGGCGGACAGGGGCCCGTCGTGCAAGGCCGTGAACACATCCAATTCCGCCGCGGTGAGGAGAATGCGGCTCTTCATAAAACCGCGGACCGGTTCCAAAGGATCGGGGCTGGATGCCATGGGATCTCCTTTTCTGGGTGAAAGGCTCTCATTTTTGAATCACGCAAGAACCGATATCCCAGGCCCGGAGAGCCGTCAACCCGCATGTGGCAACGCGTTTTCGGAAAGGCCATCCGTCACGTTCCCCCATGAACGATACGCCGAGGCCATCGACTGCAGTCGCTGTCATCACGATTATGACCGCTCTGGAGCCAACCTGGGGGGGGGAGGAGCAGAAATGTTCCACCTGCCATACGGCGGTGGCTGACGGGAACGCCGTCCCCCTCAAGAGGGCTTTCCACCTGCAATGCAAATCGTGTGATGAACGGTTGAACAGCCGGGAAGGGATGAACCTGCCGGTGATGTGCGGCCAGTGCCACAAGCCCTGAGAGTGGCCCGGGGCCGACAGCGACACGGCAAACGCAACGCTGCGGGGGGCGAACGGCCCCCCGTTTTTTGTGGTCGCCCCATGGCTCGGCCCCACCTCAAGTTCTGGCTTGACTTTTGTCCCGGCAGACCGCATGAGGTAGCGGACTGAAAAAATCATCGTTTCTAGGAGGTAAGGAATGGAACGGACCTTGTCGATCATTAAGCCCGATGGAGTGGAACGCGGTCTCGTTGGTGAGGTGATCACGCGATTTGAAAAGGCGGGCATCCGGATTGCGGCCATGAAGATGCGCCATCTGACCAAGAAGGAAGCGGAAGCCTTTTACGCGGTACACCGGGAAAGGCCCTTCTTCGACAGCCTCACCACCTACATGTCATCGGGGCCCGTGGTCGTGATGGTGTTGGAAGGGGACCAGGTGATCCAGAAGAACCGGGAGATCATGGGAGCCACCAATCCGGCGGATGCCGCCCCGGGAACCATTCGCAAGGATTTTGCCCTGGACGTGGAAAAGAACACCGTCCATGGATCGGACGCCCCCGAAACGGCGCAAAAGGAAATCGCGTTTTTCTTCTCCGAGCTGGAAATCTGTTCCTGATCCCTTGGGGCATTCCCGCGTTCCTTCCAGGGGATTGCCTGACAATGGCCTTTCGGCCTTTTGTGGCTTTCTGACCGGTTGAAATTTCACCGGCCCCGTGGTGCTTTTTGAATTCTCGGCCAGCTTTTTAGGGGCGGGGTCAAAACCCGCCCCTATCTGCTGCAATGCAGGCCGGCAGCACGGGCCCGCCTGGTAGTCCCAACTTTCCATCCGCCCACGATGGAAACAACCTCCACGTTCTCGGAAAAGCTCCTTTCAGGGGCTTGCCTGCCCGGGCCTGCCTTGAAGGCACGTGGTGTCCAGGTTGTTTTGAAAGCCAGGGGCTTCCTTCTTCGTTCGTCGCTGCGGGGCTCCAGCGCCGCGACTCAATGGCCCATGGGGCGTCCGGGGGCTCTCCGGCGGATCCGATGGGCTGCGCTACGAGAAATCCTTGCATCCCCAGCGCTTACGGAGAGTCTCCTGGAGCCGGCGAACCTTCTCGTGACTCACTCCAACCTCTGTGGCATACTGCACCCACTCGCTGTGAAAATGATCCGCGCCTCCAGAAGGGAAACGGGACCGCCGGGTACCAAAAGGGATTGGCAGCCAGGAGTTGGACGATGATGGCAGGACGAAGACGGTGGGTTGGGGCCCTGTTGGGGATCTGCTTTCTGTGGAGTTCTTTCGCCATGGCTACGAGCGCCCAGTCGGAGCCTTCGGCGCCCGCTCAGGTGGTTCCCTACGTGGCGCCACCCAACCACCTGGACCTGTGCGGCGAGCCGGTTCCGCTCCATATCCAGGATGTGTGGGAGCGTTTCGATCGTGAGTTCACCATCCTGGTCTATGCACACGCCCAGGTCTATCTGTGGCTCAAAAGGGCCGAACGCTTTTTTCCCTGGTTCGAGGAAGAACTCAAACGGCGCAATCTCCCGCTGGATCTCAAATACGTGGCCGTAGCGGAGAGCGATCTTCAGCATGCGGCCTATTCGCCCATGGGAGCTGCCGGCATGTGGCAGTTTATCCCGGGTACGGGGCGGCGTTATGGCCTGGATAAGAGTAGGGCGCTGGATGAACGCTACGACTTCGAGCTGGCCACGGACAGTGCCCTTCGCTACCTCAAAGATCTCTATGACATGTTCCAGAACTGGACCTTGGCCATCGCCGCCTATAACTGCGGCGAAAAGCGCGTTCAGCAGGAGATCGAGCGCCAGAAGGTGCGCGATTATTACCAATTGAAGCTCCCGGCGGAAACCGAACGATACATCTTCCGGATCCTGGCTATCAAAGCCATCCTGTCCAGTCCGGAAAAGTATGGGTACGCGCTGCCGGAAGGGGCCGGCTATCCGCAGGAGACCTTCGACTATGTGGAGGCGGTGCTCAAATACCCCGTACCCATCCAGGCCCTGGCGGAAAAGGCGGGCATCACCTACCGCGAATTCAAGCGCCTCAACCCGGCGTTCATTTCCCAGGTGGTCCCCAGGGGGCACTACCGGTTTCGGTTGCCCCAGGGCCGGGGCGCCCCGTTTCGCGAGAATCTGACGGCGTTCCTCGACGCCTTCAAACCCAAGGAGATTGTCTACCGGGTTAAGAGAGGGGATACCCTGACGAGGATCGCCAAGCGCTACGGCGTACGAGTCTCACAGATCAAGCGATGGAACCGGCTTAAAGGTTCCACCATCCGGGTGAACCAAAGGTTGGTCATCCGGCGTTAATGACCGAAGACCCGGGCGACTCTCGGTCCTTGACAACCGCGCGGCGGCCCCACTACGATGCGGCATGGACTGAGAAATGGGTTAGATAACAGGAGTTTAACCACATGGACCGCCTCATCCAACAGGCTGCGGATCGGCTTTTGAGCAGTGCCTGGGCCGTGGCGCTCACAGGAGCGGGGATCTCCGTGGAGAGCGGAATCCCTGACTTTCGAAGCCCGGGTGGGCTGTGGTCCAAGTACGATCCCATGGAATACGGGGATATCCAGTCTTTTCGGCGCAATCCCGGGAAGGTGTGGCGGATGTTGCTGGACATGGACCACCTGCTCCAGAGCGCCGCTCCCAACCCGGCCCATTACGCTCTGGCCAGATTGGAACAGGAAAAGATCCTGAAAGGGGTTGTGACGCAGAACGTGGACAGCTTGCACCAGCGGGCCGGCAGCCGGAAGGTGGTGGAGTTCCACGGGCATGGTCGAAGCGCTCGATGCGATGGGTGCGGCAGGCATTTCCCGCGGGAGCATCTGGACCTGAAGGAGCTGCCGCCCCGTTGTCCATGTGGCGGTCCCATTCGGCCCAATTTTGTCTTCTTCGGAGAAGCCATTCCCGTGGAGGCCCAGAACGAGGCCCTCCGATGGGTGGAGCGCTGCGATGTCTTGTTGGTGGTGGGGACGTCCGCCACGGTGGCTCCGGCCTCTCATCTGCCGATCATCGCCAAGGGCCGCGGTGCCTTCATTATCGAAATCAATCCCCAGGAATCGGATTTGACGCCAACACTGACGGATCTGTACATTGGTGAGCCCGCCGGCCGTGCCTTGTCCGCTCTCGTTTCGGCCATGGGCCTTTGAACCGACGGCAAGGAAAGCGAGTGGAAACCTGATGATGAATCTAGCCCTTCTTCCAACCGTTTTGACAACCGTGGCTCTGGCATCGCCCTACCAGAGGGCTGGCAATGGTGTGAGCGACATGATTCGCCACGCCGGTCCCTTGGTGAAGGTGGTCCTGCTCCTTTTGCTGGTGATGTCCCTGGTCTGCTGGGGCATCGCCTTGGTGAAATGGCGCCTGTTTCGCCGAGCGGAGAAACAATCGGAGCAATTCTACGAGCTCTACCGGCAGAAGAAGAACTTTGCAAATCTGTACCGGGAGAGCCAGCTGCTGGATGAGAGCTATCTGGCTCAAGTCTTTCGCAGTGGCTATGTGGAATGGAGCCGGCTGAGCAAGACGCTGGAGGTGGGCAATCCCGGGGAGGGGGCCTTGAACGGGGTGGAAGACGCTCTGGAGACCGTGGAGCGCACCATGGAAGGTTCCATGCTCCTGGAAAGACGACGTCTGGAGCGGTTTCTGCCCTTTCTGGCCACCACCGGAAATACCGCCCCCTTCATCGGCCTGTTCGGCACGGTCTGGGGCATCATGACCTCCTTTCAGGAGATCGGTTTGAAAGGGGCGGCCAACCTGGCGGTCGTGGCTCCCGGCATCTCCGAGGCCTTGGTTGCCACCGCGGTGGGGCTGACGGCGGCCATCCCGGCCGTTGTCTTCTACAACCACTTCATCAACAAGGTTCAGGGCATCGACGGGCAAATGCGCTACTTTGCCTCCGACTTCTACAGCCTGATGAAGCGCGAGTGGATGCGCCGTTCTTACTACGGAGCACGGGCGGCGGAGGAATCGCCCGCCGGGGAGCGCACCGGAATAGCCAGCGGGTGATGGGCCATGAAGATCCCGGAATCTCGACAACGACTCATGTCTGAAATCAACGTGACGCCCTTCGTGGACGTCATGCTGGTGCTGCTGATCATCTTCATGGTGACCGCTCCCATGATGATGCAGGGCATCGATGTGAACCTTCCCGAGGTGGAGGCCCCGGCGATCCCAACGGAGCAGGAGCGGTTGGTGGTGACCATCGACGCCCAAAAAAAGGTGTACATCAACGAGTATCCCGTGGCGTTGGATGTGCTGGGACCCAAACTGGCGGCCATCTACCGCAATACGGGCGGGACCCAAGGGGTGTTCTTGCGTTCCGATGCGGCCATTCCCTACGGATACGTGATGCACGTCATGAGCCTGATCCGGCAGGCGGGCATCGATCAGATCGGTCTGGTGACGGAACCGGTGGGCGCCCCTGCGGAGAGCCGCGGTGATTGAGGGGACATGATGGTGGACGGTTCGACGGGATTTTCGCGCCTGCGCCTGCCCAAAGAAGACGTGGTGCTGGGCCTGGGGATATCCTTTGTGGTCCATGTGTTCCTTGCCGCCGCGGTCTTCTGGCTGCCCCAGGTGCTTCCCCGCAGGACCTATGAAATTCCCTTCTACACCGTCAAGCTGGTCTCGCCGGCGGACGTGGGGCTGCCATCTCAGGCTCCTCCTTCCCGATCATCGAGCCGGGGGAAGGCACCCGCCGTTTCCAAGCCCAAGACGGCCCGGAAAGGGTTCCGGCCGCCGCCCGTGGTGCCGGTCAAGAGGCTGGGTGAGGTCTTCAAACCCAAGGAAACCGAGGTCCATAAGCTGAACGCGCCGCTTTCTCCCCAGGTGGCCCCCGTGGAGAAGCCTTCCATCGAAGAGACGGTGGAAAAACTCCTTCCCCAGGAGGTGCCGCGCCGACGGACCGGATCGGCTTCCCAGGGCTCCAAGACCGAGACCCCCGGCCCTCCTTCGTCCCGTTCGGAGCGGGAAGCCCCGGAGGATGAAGACCTGGGCCTGGCCCGTCGGCTCTACTATACGGAGGTGTGGAACGCCATCCGGAGCCAGTGGGCGCTGCCCCGGTCGCTTTTGCAATCACGAAAACTGGAGGCGGTGGTGGTCATTGTGGTCCGACGCGACGGCACGATCGAAGATATCCGCTTCGAGAAGAGATCGGGAAACGCCCTGTTTGACGATTCCGTTTTACGAGCCATCCAGAAGGCCAACCCGCTGCCCAAATTCCCGGATATCTACAGTCCGCCGCGGGATGAGATCGGCATTCGGTTCCGGCCGGAGGACTTGGCTTGAGCTTTCAGGGAGGAGAGCCTTTGGCGAGGAGGAAGCAGCCCACAATGGGAAGACCGCTGGCCGTGTGGCTGACGTTGGCGGTCCTGGTGGCCCTGATGGCGTGGCCGCATCAAGGTGTGGCGGCTGAAAGGGTTTACATCGACATCACCCAACCGAATTTCGTCCGGCTGCCCATAGCGGTTCCCGATCTCCAAGAGGCGGATTCGAGCACCCAGGGGCTGGGGACCTTGCTGGCCTCCGTGGTGGCCAACGACCTGGATCTTTCCGGGTTGTTCCGGGTTCTGGATCCCAAGGGCTTTCTCGGCCCGGAAGCGGCTCCGGGCGTGACGGCGGCGGAGATCCGTTTCGACCGGTGGCGACGAGGGGGGGCGGAATTCCTGGTTCGGGGCCGCTGTGCTCGTTCGAGCACGGGGCTGCGAACCGAATTTCGACTCTACGACGTGGTGGCCCAACGCCTGGTCGTGGGCAAGATCTACGAAGGGCGACGGGAAGACGCGCGCATCATGGCCCATCGGTTCGCCAACGAGATCCTTGCGGCCTTGACCGGCGAGGCGGGCATGTTCGATACGCAGATCGCTTTCGTTCAGGCCAAGGACGGTTCCAAGGAAATCTTCCTCATGGACATTGACGGAGAGAACCTCAAACGGGTCACCGGGGACGGAAGCACCGCTTTGTCTCCGGCCTGGAGCCCCGACGGTCGTCAACTGGCCTACGTGAGCTACTTCGAGGGCACGCCGAGGCTCTATGCGGTGGACCTGTTCAGCGGAACACGGCGGACCCTGTGCGCCTACGCCGGGCTCAACATCTCCCCGGCCTGGAGGCCGGACGGAGAGGCTCTGGCGGTCACCCTTTCCAAAGACGGCAATCCCGACATCTACCTGGTGGATCGAAACGGTCGGGTGCTCCAGCGTCTGGCCGCCAGCTGGGCCATCGATGTGTCGCCCAGCTGGTCTCCCGACGGCACCCGACTTGCCTATGTCTCGGCCGAGACGGGCAATCCGCAGATCTATGTCCTGGATGTGGCCACGGGCAAAAAGGAACGCCTGACCTACCACGGCAAATACAACACGGCTCCCAGCTGGTCTCCCAAGGGGGATTGGATCGCCTACAGCGGCATGGACAAGGGGCGCAACAACATCTACATCATTCGACCTGACGGTTCGGAGATCCGACAACTGACCCATGGCGAGGGTGACAACGAGGCGCCGACCTGGTCGCCGGATGGACGGATGATTGCTTTTAGCTCCACGCGCCAGGGGGGACGCTCCGCCGTGTGGGTCATGCTCTACAACGGCGAGGGAGTCAAACGTCTGACCCGCCTTCCCGGTGAGCAGACGCTTCCGGACTGGTCGCCTCGTATCCGGCGCTAAAGCGTGTTGGAGTGGCCGTTGCCCCCTGCGCCGTCGGGAAGATGGATGCTCCGGGTTCCTGGGAGCTTGTTCCGGAAGGCCGCTTGTGGCCGAGCCGGGAAGGAACTCCGGGACGGAGCGAATGGATAAATGGAGAGCCCGCTTACAGACAGCCGGAATTCCAAACCTGGAAGATGGAGGAAGCCATGCACAAGATCGTGAATCGTATGCTGATCGGGGCGGCCATGGGCTTGCTGATCCTGTCCTTTTCCGCCTGTACCAAGAAGGCGGTGCCTGTGCAGGGGGGGGTGGTTCCCTCGGAGCAGATGCAAACCGAGGCGCCGGGAATGACCAGCACGAGCCGGATCGACGAAGCCACCTGGCAGGCTTTGGGCCTGCGCACAGAACCGGAACGCCGCCGGTTTCTCCAGGCCATGGAACGGTTCGAGAATGAGGATATTTACTTCGAATTCGATTCCTACGTGCTTTTGGAAGAAGCCCGGATGATTCTGGATCGGAAGGTGGAGTTCCTGCGCCGGTACCCCAAGGTTCAGGTCACCATCGAGGGCCACTGCGATGAGCGGGGAACCAGTGAATACAATCTGGCGCTCGGAGAGCGACGGGCCAACAGCGCCTGGCAGTACCTGGTGGATTCCGGCATCGATCCGGCGCGTTTGAGCATGATCAGCTATGGGGAAGAACGGCCGGTGGCCACGGGACATGACGAAGCGTCCTGGGCCAAGAACCGACGGGCGCACTTTGTGATCCATTTCTAACCATCCAACACAGTGGGGGAGACCATGACCGGCAGGATGAGGGCTTTGGGGGGAGCGGCCGTGGCCGCTCTGACGCTCATACTTCTCCAGGGGTGTGTGACAACCCAGCAAACATCCCTGCTCCAGCAAAGTGTCTATTCCCTTCAACAACAGGTTCAGGATCTGGACTCTCGGGTTCAGCGTGTGGAATCGGCCGTCTTTGGCACGGGAGAGGGACAGGGCCCGGGACGCCGAAGCCTGGCGGAGATGAACGCGCGCCTGGACGCCTTGAAGATGGAGGTGGCCAAATTGAAAGGGCAGCTGGAGGAACAGCAGCGGGCTGCGGCGCCGATTCCCGCCCCGACGGCCGCTCCGGCATCTGCCACCCCGGCCCCGTCCGGGACGACCGGAAGCCAGGCCGGGGTTCAGATCGTAACTCCTCCCCAGGATCCCGAAAAGGCCCTTTACAGCCGGTCCTTGGAATCTTTCCAAAAGGGCGACTATGAAAACGCTCTCAAAGGCTTTCGCCAGTTCGTGGATCGGTATCCCCAGTCGGATTTGGCGGATAACGCCCTCTTTTGGATCGGCGAATGCCACTTCATGAAAGGGCGGTACCAGGAAGCCATTGCCGCCTACCAGGACGTCCTGGACCGCTATCCCAAGGGCAACAAAGTGGCCTATGCGCTTCTGAAGCAAGGCGCCGCTTTCGAAAAGCTCGGGGACAAAACCGCCGCCAGGATACTCTACGAACGGGTGATCCAGCAGCATCCTCAGACCCCCCAGGCCGAGATTGCCAAAAAGTGGCTTGAACGGGTTCGGTGAGCGGACGTTTTCGAGCCATCCAGGGTTGCATGCAGATGCCCGCTGATCTCGCCAAGCGGCTTGTCCTGGTGACCCTGCTCGCCTTGGTGGTGGGCGGGGCCCCCGTATGGGCTGCCTCCCCAGAGACTCCTTCCTCCCCGGTGCGCTATGTGCGCCACATCCGATTCGTGGGCGTCAAGGGGCTGTCTCCCAAGGAATTGAAAAAGGTCATGGAGACGCGCGTACGGCGCTTCCGTTGGTTTGGCGGAGAGCCCCTGGATGAGCGTGTCCTGGCCAAAGACCTGGAGCGCATCGAAAAGCTCTATCGGAGTCAGGGCTACTACGATGCCCGGGTGGTCGGCCATCGACTCCTTCCCCTGGTCGGTTCCAACTACATCCTGGAAATAGAGGTGGACGAGGGGCAGCCGGTGCTTGTGGAATCCGTCCAGCTGTTTGTGGACGGAAAAGCAAGCAGCCCGTGGCATAAGGAACTCGTGTCGAACCTTCCCGTGCGCCCCGGGGAGCGTTTCACCACGCCGGCCTACGAGCATATCGACAGGACAATTCGGCGTTTTCTGGCGGAATGGGGATATGCACGGGCGAAGGTCACGACCCGCGGCATCTTGGACAAAAGAGCCCGGAAAGCCCGTCTGCGGGTGGACGTGCAGATGGGGCCTCCCTGTTATTTCGGTCCCATCACGATCGAAGGAAACCGCAAGGTGGATGCGAAAATCATCCGCCGGGAGTTGAACTTTCGGGAGGGGGAACGGTTTCGTACATCCGCCGTGACAGCCGCCCAGCGGCGCCTGATGAACACCCGCCTCTTTTCCTTCGTGAATGTGCAGGTGGTGGAAGAGGGCGATACGGGGCCGCGGCTGCCCATTCACGTCGTGGTCAAGGAAGCCAAGAGCCAGAGCGTGCGCTTTGGCGTGGGCTACGGAACCGAAGACAAATTGCGGGGAATCCTGGGTTGGGAATACCGTAATTTTCTGGGCGGCGGCCGCGATCTCCAGGTCCGTACCAAGGCCAGTTCCCTGGCCCGATATGTGGACGCCCGGCTTCTTCAGCCCCACCTTTTGGGTTTCAACGCCTTTCTTACCTCGTCTGCCGGCTATTCCAGGGAGATCCAAGAAAGCTTTGAGAACGAGCAGTACTATGTCCGCAATCAATGGAATGTGCGGGAATCGGACCGTCTCCTGCTCTACCTGGCTCACAACCTGGAAGCCAACCGGCTTTTGGACCTGAGCCTGGAACCGGATGAGGTCCTGGGCGCGGAGAAGGAAGGCGAAAACTACTTCGTCTCGTCCCTGGTGGCGGGCAGCACCTACCAGCGCGTGGACGACCTGCTGGATCCGCACCGGGGCTGGCAGGTGCTCCAGCGACTGGAATGGGGCAGCGGATGGCTGGCATCGGATGTGAGTTTTCTCAAGTTGAGCCTGGAAGGAAGGGCTTATCTGCCCCTTGACCCGCTGGGGGTATTGGCCATGAGGGCGCGCTGGGGAAGCATCAAGGAATTGGAAGACACGACCTATGTGCCGATTTTCAAGCGCTACTTCACCGGAGGAAGCAATTCGGTACGGGGCTATCCCTACCAGAAACTGGGCCCTCTGGACGATTCGGGCAATCCCTTGGGGGGGCTCACCGTGGTGGAAGCCAACCTGGACTGGCGGTTCCCCTTGAAAAATTCCTGGGAAGGGGTGCTTTTCCTGGATGCGGGAAACGTTTATCCGAGCAGCTATGAACTGGTTTGGGACCAGCTTCGCTTCACCACCGGCGTGGGGCTGCGCTATAAGACACCGGTGGGACCCCTGCGAGTGGACGTGGGCTACCAGCTCAATCCACCCAGTGATGTGCCCTTCAATCGGTATCAGATCCACTTCAGTATCGGCCACGCCTTTTAGGGACCCGCCATGAAACAGCCTGGTGATAGTTGGGGCCCCGGGTTCTCCTCCTGTGGGAGCGCCCAGAGAAAAATGAGGACGGCAAGAAGAAACAGGGGGGTGTCGCCCGCAAGGGGGGCGAAGCAACGCGATTTGCACGCAACGGCCTGAAGCAAGAAGCGGCCGGCGAGGCAACCGGGCCTATGGCGCAGGGCGGTGTGAACGTGCCCACGTCCGGACGGAGGCGGCCACCGATCTTGCCTATCGCAGCAAGGGGCCTTCTTGGAGAAGACCAGAACGAACACAGGGGTAAAACAGATGAAACCGGAAAAGATGACGGGCTTGGAGCTCATGCAGGCCATGGTGGAAGGTGCCGTGCCGCACCCGCCCATTGCCGAGACCGTTCCCATGAGGGGGGTGTCCGCGCAATGGGGTCGGGTCGTTTTTCTTGTCCAAGCGGACCAAAGGCATCTCAACCCGCTGGGCGGGGTCCACGGCGGGTTCGCTGCGACCGTTTTGGATTCGGTGACCGCCTGTGCCGTGCACACCACGCTGGACGCAGGGGCGGGCTACGCCACCATCGATTTGAATGTGAAGATGATTCGGCCCATTCCTTTGGGGACGGAGCTGACCGCCGAAGGGACGGTCCTCAGTGTTACGCGTTCCCTGGGCATCGCCGAAGGGCGCATCCAGGACGAATCCGGAACGCTCTACGCCTTCGCCACAGCCACTTGCATGATCATGGCCCCCCGCTGATGGGCATGAGGGCTCGTCAAGGCACCAAAACGGCGGTGCCGCGGATCTTGTCTTCTTTCAGATCCCGCAGCACCTGGTTGGCCTCCTCCAGTGCGTAGGTGTGGACCTCCGGGCGAATGGGGATGGCGCCCGCTATCTCCAGCAGCTCCCGAGCGTCCTGGCGGGTGTTGGCGGTCACGCTGTGGATGTTTTTTTCGTAAAAGAGGTGTTTTTCGTAATCCAGAGCCGGGATCTGGCTCATGTAGATGCCCGCCAGGGCCAAGGTGCCGCCTTTTTGCAGATGTTCCAAGGCCGTGGCAACCAGGTGACCCGCCGGGGCAAAGATGATGGCGTGATTGGGTTGGACGGGCATCTCCTGGGCGGAGGGCCCGGCCCAGCGGGCTCCCAGTTCCAGGGCCAGCTGCTGATGCCGAGGGGTTCGGGAGACGGCATACACGTCGTAGCCCCAGTGGCGGGCGATCTGGATGACGATATGAGCGGAGGAGCCGAAGCCGTAGAGAGCCAGTGTGGGGCGATCTTTGGGGTAGGGGCGAGGCTGCGGGCCGCACAGACACCGCTTGAGGCTCCGGTATCCGATGATGCCCGCACACAGCAAGGGCGTGGCCTCGGCGTCGTCCAGCGCCTGCGGAATGGGATAGGCAAAATCCTCGGCCACCACCACGTGCGTGGCATACCCTCCCGGGGCGTGGTATCCGGTGAAAAGGGCCTGTTCGCACAGGTTTTCGCGGCCTTCGGTGCAATGGACGCATTGGCCGCAGGTGTGGCGTAGCCAGGCGATCCCCACACGCTCTCCGCCCCTGAAACGCCTTACTTGCGGGCCCAGGGCGTCCACTTCACCCACCACCTGATGCCCCGGGATGACCGGATGGTCCAGTGGGGGAAGCTCCCCCTCCACCACATGAAGATCCGTTCGACACACGCCGCAGGCCTTCACCCGCACCCGGATCTCGCCAGGGCCCGGCTCGGGATCGGGCAGGATCCGGCGGCGAAGCGGTTCCGCCTCTATGGGCGCACAGCGTTCCAGAATCATGGCTTCCATGGACCGCGCCTCCGTATGAAGAGTTCACACACTGGTTGCCTTGCCCCATCGGGTGTAAGATAATCCACATATTGCACACAAACGGGGGGAGGGCGCAAGCCCCCCCCCGGCGAGGAGGTCGTATCTGAAATCCATGAACCATCCCAGGAAAGCTCTTCCCGCAGGCGCCAACGGCAGGCCGCGCCCCACGGGAGGCCGGATCTTCGCAGGCCTGATGCGTGGTGTACTGGCCGTTTTGGGAGTGGTGCTGATCGCCGCGATTGCCTTGATGCTGGCGATCCATGTGCCTTGGGTCCAAGGGAAAGTGATCGCGTACGGATCCGACTGGGTCCGCAACACACTGGGGATTGAACTGAATGTGGGCAAGGTGGCCTGGAACCCATTTCGGGGGATCCGCCTGGAGCAGGTGCGTGCTGCCGTGGCCCAAAAGAGATTCCTGGAGGCCGAAGCCGTGGCCTTGGACTACGGGCTGACACTGGCGCCTCCTTACTTCCACGCCCGGCGCCTGACGCTGGTGCGCCCGTTGCTCGATTTGGAAAAGGGGCCGGACGGGCGCTGGATCCTTCCCGTTTCCTCGAGCCGAAAGGGAGAAACGTCGGATGGGGGCCCCATTCGCTGGGATAAACTACCCTTGCCCTCTCTTCGAGTGATCCAGGCGCGGGTTCGAGCCCATGAAGATGGACAAAAGATTTTGGACATCCAGGAAATGACCGGGACCCTCCGCCTGGAGGGTTTTGTGCGAGACGACGGAAGCTCGGGTTTGAACATCCGATTGGACAAATGGCAGGGAACGGTTCAGGTTCCCGCCTATGGGCCCATCGCCCTTTCGGGGGCCTTGTCCTGGGCGGCGGATCGCCTCACGGTGGAAACTCTGGAAGTGCGTGCCGATGAGGGCGTTTCCGGCCGCCTTGAGGGGCGTTGGGACTCTTTTCCTTCCGGAGCTTTGGACCTTCACCTTGCCTACAGCGCTGCATGTCCCAATCCCATCCTGCCCCGCCTTTCCGGCATCTGCGCCGGTGGCGAAGGTCTGGAAGGCCGGGTGCGGGTTTTGGGAAGTCTCCGTGACTTCCAAGCCACCTATGAGCTCCAGCTCCTGGGCGGCCAAGTGCGAGGCGTCGCCCATGTCCGGCAACGGGACCAGGCGCTTTCGGCCACCGCTTCCGTGGCCTTTGAAAAGCTGAAGGCTTCTTTTCGGCGGGATATCACGGCCCGCCTTTCCGGCAACGCCGACCTGAAGGTGGAGCGGTCTGCCGCGGGGCAGATACAAGGGAATCTTGGGTTGAGCATCCGCCAGGGGACGGCGGCGGGCCTGTCCTTGGCCGGAACGAAAATCAACGGAACCTGGACCCCTGGGGCTCTGGACATCGGTGAGGCTCTGGTGAATCTGGGCCCCGGTCGCGTGCAGCTTTCCGGCCGCGTTCTTCTCCCGCAGAAGGCAAAGGCGCCGGAAGACGGGCCTTCGGCGCCGATCGCGCTCGATCTTCAGGTGAAGGGAAAGGACTTGGATCTCGCCGTTCTGGGGCGGGCCCTGGGACGGAAGTCCCTTTCGGGGACGCTAAATCTTGACGGGACCCTGTCGGGGCCGTGGCCTGCCCCCGTCTGGGACGGCTCCCTGTCGGCCAGCGATGTTGAAGGATTCGGCGTGCGAGCGGGGGCGCTTTCCATCCAGGGAAAGGGCCGGCTGTGGGGCCGGGCCGGGCCGCGCCATGTGGCGGTTCGCCTTTCGTCCTTTGTCCTCAAAGATACCCGAGGGCAATCCCTGTCCGTGGAATTGATGCAAAGCGGTTCCGACGAGATCCGCTTCCAGGCTACGGGTGAAGGCATCCAGGGCTCAGGAGCCTTTAGCGTTCAGGGGCGCGTGGAAAATGTGTGGGACCTTCCCAAGGTGTTTCAGGTGGAGCGCGGTACCGCTCGGCTGGGAAAGGATGGGGTCCGGTTTGAAGGGCGCGGGCGTCTGGCGGCGTCCGAGGTGGAGCTGGATGCCTGGCGCCTGGAGCACGGGACGGAATCTCTTTCACTGTCGGGCCGGCTGACCCGGAAGGGGCCTCGCCGGCTGCGCCTGACGTTCCAGGGGGTGGATCTGGGGACGTGGTCGAAACGGCTGGCAAAGCGCACAATGGGAACCGGAATCGTGGACGGAAGTCTTGTCATGGACGGTTCGTGGGAGAGCCCGGTCCTTTCCTATGAGGTGTCCGGCCGCGGGATCCGCCCGATGGGCGGCTCCGGATCTGTCCCGGCCGCCTTGCAGGTTCGTGGGACTTACCGCCAAGGCTTCTGGGACTTTAAGGGGCAGGTGCGATCCGAGCCCGGGAACGCGGTGGTGGACCTCCAGGGGCGGTGGCCGCTGGCGCTGGATTGGCCATCCCGCTCGTTTCGCAGCCCCGACGATTCCCAAGGTGTGATCCAGCTGGATTCCCATGGATTTCCCTTGGAGATCCTTACAGGGTACCTGCCTTTCATGAAGAGCCTCAAGGGGTCATTGGATGCCCGCATTCGGCTGGCGGGTTCGTTCAAGGATCTTCAGCTTCAGGGAGAAGGCCGCCTGGAAGACGGGGCCTTCCAACTGAAATCGTGGAAGGAACCCTTCCAGGACATCCAGGCGCGATGGCGCCTGGACAATGAACGGCTGTGGATTGAGAACGCCCGCCTGCGCCTCCTGGAAGGGGATGTGACCGCCCACGGGGTGCTGCGCCACAAGATGGGCAAGGTGCTCGGCTATGAACTTCAAGCCAGTGGGACCAATGTCCACTTTCCCGAGCTCTTCGGAATAGAAGGACGAGGAAGGGCCACGGCGGTCTTTTCCCAGGAAGGGGGAGCCTTCCGCCCGGACGTGAAGGGCAAGATCCATCTCTCGCAAGCGGACATGCGACTGGGGGAACTGGAACGGGACCTGGCCCGCAATATCCATGTGGTAGGGGACCGGGAAGAGGGGCCGGTGGTCTATCTGGGCGAGTCCCGGAAGGTCAAAAGAAGGCCCGGTCTTTTTCAGCGAACTACGTTGGACTTGGAGGTTCACCTGCCCAAGGAGGGTTCGTGGGTGAGAGGCTATGGGCTGGAGGCCCTGGTGCAGGGCGTGGCCAAGATTCAAAAGGCACGCCGGGGACCGGTGAGGCTCTACGGCGCTTTGCAGGCCACGCAGGGCGAGTACTTTTTCCAGGGGGTACGGCTGAAACTGGTCCGCGGCGAGCTCACCTTCCGGGGCTTGGAACGGCCTGATCCGCTGCTCGATGTGACGTGTGAGAAAAACGTGAGGGATGTGAGCATCACGGCATCACTCAGCGGCCCGTTGAGCAGACCGGTGCTCAATTTTTCCAGCTCCCCTTCCATGGATCAGGTGGATATCGTTTCTTACCTCCTGTACGGCAGGGCGGCGGGGGAACTGAACGCCCAACAAGCCGGAGCCCTCCAACGACGAGGGGTTCAGTTCGTCGGCTCGGGAACCACCGCCGTGGTGCGCGATATGCTAGGCGAGACGCCCCTCAAGCCCGATGTCTTTGAACTCAAGGGAACGACCGGTGGCAATGTGGTGGAGATCGGAAAATACGTTACACCGGAGCTTTTCGTCACCTACCAGAAAGGGGTGACGGGGGACGAAAAGGATCAGCTGCGGGCGGAATACCGCCTCAACCGGCACATCTCCGTGGAAAGCCAGTGGGGAAGAGAGGATCAGTCCGGGGTGGACGTCTTCTTTCGGTACGATTTCGGCGATTGAGCCTTGGGGGAGTGGTGTGGACGCATCGGGGAACGGGGGCCCTGTGGTGCGACCGAACGGGGGGAAGAAGGAGTGGGGACATGAAGATGCAGGAAGTTCGGATCAAGGCCAAGGCATTGGGAATCAACTCCTTCGGGAAGAAGAAGGTGGATCTCATTCGAGAAATCCAAAGGGCCGAAGGCAATTTCGATTGCTTTGGAAGAGCCCAGGGGTACTGCGACCAGTGGGACTGCTGTTTCCGGGATGCGTGCTTGGCGCCGCCGGCTTCAAAGGCTCGTAAAACGCGAGGGGCGAGTCGTAAGGCCTGAATTTTGCCCGCGACCGGAATGGAGGTTCTATCTTTCTTTGGCCCTCACCGGCGCATCACGCATCCCGCGTTGCAAAGGACGGCTGTCTCTGCCGGGGGCGGCTGTTGAGAAAAGGAAAGGTCATGGAACATACGGAAGACAGCGCCAGGATCGAATTGTTGAAGATCCAAAACAACCGAAAACCCGAACAAGTCATCTCACTGGTCAGGGAGCCCAATGCAGGGGGACTGCATACCGAGGGGCTCACCAAGCTTTTCAATGTCCAGGAGATTTGGATCGATACGCGAAACATTGCGGACGCCCTGAACGAGTACGCCCGCGTGCTCTCCTTTCTCATGGAAACCATGTCCCAATCGGAGGATCTGGCGCTTCCTTACGGGTTTCAGGATGAATTCACCTTCGACGGGGTGCGCTATTCGCTCAAAAGCGAAGGCCCCTACCGGGTGCTGCGGCGGGTCCCGGAGACCGGGCAAATGGTCTACGACAAATAGCCGATCCAGGGCATGAGCCGCTCCCAAAGCTCCTGCCATCCTTCCCGGGTCACGGCGGAAAAGATCACGGGCTCCCGGGATGGGATGCCCAGTCGCTGGACGGCGTCCCGAAGGTGTTTGGCGCGCTTTCCCCGCGGGACCTTGTCCGCCTTGGTCAGTACGGCCAGCGCGGGGATTCCGATCTCCTTCAGCCAGTTCCACAGCAGAAGATCGTCGGTCGTGGGCGGATGTCGCAGATCCATGATCTGAACCACGCCGGTCAGCTGCTTTCGGCCGGTGAGGTACTTTTCGATCATGGGCCCCCATTGTTCACGGATCTTCTGGGGGACCTTGGCGTAGCCGTAGCCGGGAAGATCCACGAAAAGGAACCGGTCATTGATGCGAAAGAAATTGAGGGTCTGGGTCCGGCCGGGGGTTCGGCTGGTGCGCACCAGTTTCTTTCGGCCCAGCAGGCAATTGATCAAGGAGGATTTGCCCACGTTGGAACGACCGGCGAAGGCCACTTCGGGCTGGTCTCCCGCCGGGTAGCCCTCTGGGGCCACCGCGGAGGTGACAAATTCCGCCGATTGGATTGGTAAGGAAAATCCCGCCTGATGTGCCATGTCCCTAATCCGCCCTGGGTGTTTGGGTTACCGTATGGCGCAATGCGCGCTGGATGCGTTGTTCCTGGACCCTGAAAGCGAAGGGGCAGAGCCCGTTTGTCATCGTCGGGACAGGTACCTTTCCAATCGATCCATCCCTTCGGCGATGTTTTCCAGGGAATTGGCGTAGCTGAAGCGCACGTACCCTTCTCCCTGGCTGCCGAAATCCACCCCCGGTGTCAATCCCACTTTCGCCTCTTCCAGGACCTGGAAGGCGAAGGACAGAGAATCGTTGGAAAAACGGCGGGCGTTGGCGAACACATAGAAGGCGCCCGTGGGCTCCACGGAGATGCCGAAGCCCATCTCCCGGAGTCGCCGGATCATAAACCGGCGGCGCTGGTCGTAGGTGCGGCGCATGCGCTCCACGTCCTCTTGGACCGTCGGATCGGTCAAGGCGGCCAGGCCCGCCCACTG
This sequence comes from Desulfacinum hydrothermale DSM 13146, assembly GCF_900176285.1. Lineage (GTDB taxonomy): Bacteria > Desulfobacterota > Syntrophobacteria > Syntrophobacterales > DSM-9756 > Desulfacinum > Desulfacinum hydrothermale. The sequence continues at coordinate 503,033 of NZ_FWXF01000001.1, forward strand.
GGAGATGGAGTTGGCCGAGATGAAGAAGTTTTGCATGAGGGCTTGCATGGGGCGCACCAGGTCCTTGGGAACGATCAGATAGCCCAGGCGAAATCCGGTCATGGCGAAGAGCTTGGAAAACCCGTTGAAGACGATGCATCGGTCCGTGAATTCCAGGATGGAGCGCGCCCGTCCTTCATAGACCAGGCCGTGATAGATTTCGTCGCTGAGGACCCAGATGCCCAGATCGGTGATGGTTTCCAAACATTCCCGGTCCAGCAGGGTGCCGGTGGGGTTGGCCGGAGAATTGATGAGGATGGCCTTGGTTTTGGGCCCCACGCTCTGCCGGATGGCCTCGGGGCGGAACTGGAACCCATCCTCTTCCAGGACGGGCACCGGTTTGGGGACGCCTTCCAGGAAGTGCACGAAGCTGGGATAACAAGCGTAATGGGGATCGGACAGGATCACTTCCTCCCCGCAGTTCAGGATGGTGCTGAGGGCCACCAGGAAGGCGGGACTGGAGCCCGAGGTGACCATGATCTGATCCGGTTCCAGATGACGGACGCCGTAAGTTTCCGCATAGTAACGGCAAATGGCCTCTCGCAGCTGGGGGATGCCCTGGCTGTGGGTGTAATGGGTCTGACCTCGGTCCAGCGCCTCCCGGGCCGCCTGACGCACGGCCTCCGGTGCGTCGAAATCGGGCTCACCCACTTCCAGGTGAATCACCGACTCGCCGGCCCTTTCCATGGCCTGGGCCTTTTCCAGAACATCCATCACCAGAAACGGTTTGATTTCTTGAACCCGTCGGCAAATCATCGCTATTCGTCCTTGAATCCCATCGTGTGCAGGTAGTTGGCGGCGGCGTCCGCCAAAGAGGTCCCCGGGGCCAGTCGGATGACGCGCCGGAAGGCCTGGGCGGCATCGTCCCAGTTTCCCTCTTGGGCGAGAAAGCGCCCGTAATGGAATTGGGCCTCCGGCAAGTCCGGATCATAGTAGACCGCCAGCTGATAGGCGTGTTTCGCTTCTCCTTTGCGCCCCAGGGCTTCCAGCACCCGGCCTCGCTGCAGATGGGCCTGGGCATAGCCTTTTTCGAAATGGATGGCCTCATCGAAGTAGTGGAGCGCCTCCGCGTAGCGGGCCTTCTCCTGGTAAATCTTGCCCATATTGAAATAGGCGTAGTGGGGGGTGCGGTAGAAGGGATTGGCCAGAGCCCGGCGGAAATGCTCCAGGGCTTTGTCGCTCTGACCCCGCTTGGCGTAGAGGACACCCAGGGCGTTGTGGGCCTCGGAGTAGTCGGGTTGAAGGGCCACCGCCCGGTGCAGGTGTTCCAGGGCTTTGTCTTCCAGGCGCCGCTCCTGGTAGGCAAGCCCCAGGTCGTAGTGGATGGAAGGATCCTTGGGGGCCTTTTTCTCCGCCGCCACCAGGTACCGGAGGGCTTGGCCCGTATCTCCCGCGGCCATGAATTTTTCGCCCAGTTCCTGCAACTTTCGGGGGCCCATCCACGTCAGGGGGTCTGCGGTGTTCTGAACGGGGGCGCAGGCGGCGCAGAAAGCGAAGAGGCTCACACAGGCAAGGAACATCTGCGGGGAAAACCCACGGCGGAAGATGCTTGCAAAAATCGAGACCCTCCGGCGTCGCTTTCGCACCGTCACCCTCCTTTTCATCGGACAGAATCGCGGGGAGGGGCGGGCAGCAGCCCGCCTCCCTCCCGCTAAATCACCTTGTTCAGGCTGTATTCGATGATGCCTTCCGCCCCGCGTTTGATGAGCTGCGGGATCAGTTCGCGGACCCTGTGCTTGGACACCACCACCTCCACGGACACCCACTCCGACTGATACAGATGGGCCGTGGTGGGGGCGGTGAGGCTCGGAAGAATCTCAATCACTTGGTTGATCTTGTCTTTGGGAACGTTCATCTTGAGCCCCACCAGGTCTTCCGCGCGCAAGGCCGCCTGCAGCAGCAGGGCGATCTGTTCGATCTTTTCCCGCTTCCACGGATCCTCCCAGGCCTCTTTGTTGGCGATCAGCTGGGTGTTGGACTGCATCAGTTCTTTGACGATCCGAAGGCCGTTGGCCCGCATGGTGGTGCCCGTCTCGGTCACCTCCACGATGGCGTCGCAGAGTCCCGCAATGACCTTGGCTTCCGTGGCTCCCCAGGAAAACTCCACCTTCACGTCCACGCCCGCTTCGGCGAAGTAACGGCGGGTGAAGTTCACCAGTTCGGTGGCGATCTTTTTTCCCTGCAGGTCCTCAACGTCTTGGATGGGCGACTCGTAGGGCACGGCCAGCACCCACCGAGCGGGCCGCTGACTCACCTTGGAATAGATGAGGTCGGCCACCACGTGCACGTCGGAGTCGTTTTCCATGATCCAGTCTTTTCCGGTGAGCCCCACGTCGAAGGTGCCGTTTTCCACGTAACGGGACATTTCCTGGGCGCGGCAGATGGAGCATTGGATTTCGGGATCGTTGATTTCGGGAAAGTAGTTGCGGTTGCTGAGCGAGATTTTCCAGCCCGACTTCTTGAAGAGCGCGATGGTCGCTTCCTGCAGACTTCCCTTGGGGATTCCCAGTATCAACTGCTTCACGATTTGTATACCTCCTTGGGGTCGAATACCTTTTCTTCCGTGATTTCAAAAGTGCCGTCTTTCAGGCGTCTGAAAAAGCAGCTCTGGTAACCTTCGTGGCAGGCGGCCCCGCCCAGCTGATGGACCTTGATGAGGATCGTGTCCAGATCGCAGTCCACCAGGATGTCCACCACCTTCTGCACATGGCCCGAGGTCTCCCCCTTGAGCCACAATTTCCGACGGGACCGGCTCCAGTAATGGACGGTTCCGGTCTCCAGGGTCTTTTCCCACGCTTCCTGGTTCATGTAGGCCAGCATGAGCACTCGGCCGCTATCGGCGTCCTGGGCGATGACGGGCAACAGGCCGCCGCCTTTAGAAAAATCGGGTTGAGCTGTCAAGGTTTCCTCCTGAGATGGCGGCGAAACGGGCATGACGGTCCCGCCACCGGCGGGTCGGCATGCCCAGAGGCCGAAAGGGGTCTTATTATCACCTGGAGTATGGGTAGGTCTCTGGATGTGTTGTCCCCCGCCTCAGCGGGGGTGACGTCGAAACATGGCCACCAACCTCCTCAATGCGAAAAGCGAACTCAGGAAGATACCACCTGAGCGGCCAGTTGTCCACAGGCCGCGCGGATATCGGCTCCTCGACTCTGCCGGATGGTGGCTGTCACATGGGCGTTTTTCAGGATCTCCTGGAAGGCCAGGATGCGTTCTTCCGGGGGCGTCTGAAAAGCCAAGGCCGGGTGCGGATTGAAGGGGATGAGGTTCACCTTGGCGCGAACCCCGCTGAGCAGCTTCAGGAGGCGCCGTGCGTCTTCGGCCCGGTCGTTCACGTCCCGGATCAGGATGTATTCAAAGGTGATGCGCTTTCGGGAAGGCATGGGGTAGTGGCGGCACGCTTGCATCAGCTCTTCCAGCGGGTAGGTGCGGTTGATGGGCATGAGACGGTCCCGGGTTTCGTTGTCAGCGGCATGAAGACTGACCGCCAGATTGACGGGGCTTTCTTCGCCCAGTTGGCGCATCTTGGGGACCAGGCCCGCCGTGGACAGGGTGATGCGCCGGTGGGAAAAGCCAAGCCCCTTGGGGTCCAAAAGAATCTTGAGCGCCCGGATCACCTGACGGTAGTTGGCCAGGGGTTCGCCCATGCCCATGAAGACGATATTGGTGAGGCGCCCTTCTTTACCCAGGTGATGTTGCACCTGAATGACCTGATCCACGATTTCCGCCGTCATCAGATTCCGGGTCAGTCCCAGGGTGCCGGTCAGGCAGAAGCGGCAGCCCAAAGCGCATCCCACCTGGCTGGACACGCACAGGGTGTTGCGCGGGGGATCGGGGATGAGCACCGATTCGATGTGGTGGCCGTCGTGCAGGCGAAACAGGAACTTGCGGGTTCCATCCTCCGCCTCCTGGGTTTTGACCAGGCTCAAGGCGTCCAGATAGGTGCCGAACTCCAGCTGGGTCCGAAAGGTCTTGGCCAGATCGGTGCACTCGTCCCACGATCGCACGGAACGCCCGTAGACGTGCCGGAAGATCTGACGGGCCCGGAAACGCCGCTCGCCGATGCTCTCCACCCAGGCTTCCAGTTCGTCGATCGGATAGTCTTTGATGAAAATCCGTTCCATCCCTCAGCTGCTCTTGGTGAGGTAGCGGTTGTTGCGCCGGTCCTGCAGAAACGCCCGATCGTAGGCCCTGAGATTGACCGTGTCGTACCATTCTTCACCCAGCGCCAGGCAGGCATTGCAGGCCTTGCGCGGGATGTGGACCGCGAAGATATGGTATCCCCGGTCGGTCAGGGAGTCGATGGACAGGACACCGCTGCAGTCCGGGCACACGCGGAGGCGTTCCTTCTGGTTTTCCAGGATGTTGTCCGTGTCGTAAAAGATCGTTCGTTCGCGCTGGGCGAATTCCTTGCTCTCCCGGTTGTGTGCGACGATCTCGGCACACTTGCCGTAATAGTCCAGGATCTCGTCGGTCAGCTTGTGGATGTGGGCGTCCGTTTCGGCCGACTGGCGGATCTTTTCCGGGTCGTAGTCGGGCTCCTGGACCTTGCTGTAGTCCAGGCCCGCCAAGGCCAGGATGATGCCCACGTTCACATAGGGCAGAGCCCCTTCGATGGAATAGCCGCCTTCCAGGACGGCCACGTCCGGTTGCAGCATTTCCGTGAGCCGCGCGTAGCCCTGGGCGCAGAAGTTCATGTTGGTGATGGGGTCCGTGTAATGGTTGTCCTGGCCGGCGGAGTTGATCACGATCTGGGGCTGGAAGTCCTTCAGGATCGGGAGCACCACCTTTTCCATCACACGCAAAAACCCTTCCTGGGAGGTGCCCGGGGGAAGGGGGATGTTGATGGTGGATCCCATGGCCGTGGGACCGCCCAGTTCATGGTGGAAGCCTGATCCGGGATAGAGGGTCCGGCCGTCCTGGTGGATGGACAGGAAGAGGGTGTCGGGGTCGTGCCAGTAGATATCCTGAGTGCCGTCCCCGTGGTGACAATCGGTGTCCACGATGGCAATGCGTTCCAGGCCGTAGGCGGCCCGCAGGTATTCGACCATCATGGCCTCGATGTTCACGTTGCAGAAGCCGCGGGCTCCGTGGACCACGCGCATGGCGTGATGACCGGGGGGACGGACCAGTGCGAAGCCGCGCTCCACGCGCTTTTCCATAACGGCCGTGGCAATGGTCTTGGCGCCGCCCGCGCTGATCAGATGGCTCTGCGTCAGGACGCTCCACTCGTCCGGGACGCAGAAGTGCACCCGCCGCACGTCCTCGAGGGTGGCCATGTCCGGTTTCATCTCCACCACGCCGTCGATATCCAGGATACCTTCTTCGATGATTTGGTCCTGCGTATAGAGAAGACGCTCTTCCCTTTCCGGGTGCGTGGGGCTGATGGCCCAGTCGAAGGCGGGGAAAAAGACGAGACCGGTGGTGTGTTTTGCCTGCAGCATCATATCGTCTCCGTTCGTTGCCGGATCCGGCCCGGCACCCACTAAACCGCGGAAGTACCCGACTTGCCGGCGGTCGGGGCGCGGCGGCCCAAGCCCTTCCTGACATCCGTGGGCCCCTTGCGATTTCCCGGGGTCCCGGATCGACTCAACCTCTTTCCGGTGAGCCCGCCTGGCGAGCGACATCCCGGGAGGCATGGATCTGGTTGATGATCGACCGATAGGTGCCGATGAGCCCTGGTTTGACTTGGGCCTTCACCCGGAAGTTCTTCCCGGTGGTGTAGAATCCCCGAACCATGTTGAATTGGTGTTCTTCCAGGATCTCCATCTCCAGATCCCCGGGATCGGCTCCTTCGGCCAAGGCCTTTTCCCCCAACAGCTCAAGGGCCAGATCCACGGCCTTCTTCTTGTCGAAGTCCCTTTTCACCGGCTGGTAGAAAGCCTCTTCGGGTGCCGATGCAATGCCCCGTTCGGTGTCCACAAAGAGCGTCACTTCGCAGGTGGTTCGAGCCAGCCCCGCGCCCACGGCATTGGCCACGTGCCACTGGGGAACCACCCGAACCGTGTAGGGGCCCAGCTCTTCCATACGCGATGCGAAAAAGGGCGCCGGCCCGCCCAGCACCAGCAGTTCTTTGGGCTGGACCCGATAGCCTTCCAGCAGTTCGCGGACGGTGTAGACGGGCTTGGTGTTGATGGCGTCCACCATCTCCCGGGCCGCGTCCAGGATCCGGGTGCAGGCCAGATCGAAGACCCTGCGGGCCGCATCTTCCAAGGACGTGTCCAGTTCCCGGGCTATCCGTTGGAGTCCCCTGCGGGCGGCGTCCACGTCGCCTTGGGTGTCGCGGCCCAGCACAAACAAGGCGTCCGTGGGCGTGGGGCAGGGGCCGCCGTAGGCCATGGCGGGACCCTCCCGGTCCGGGCCGATCTCGAGGATGCCGTTCGCAACTCGGACGGCACTGTCGCCGCCGAGGCCGATGGAGCGGGTGTTGAGGGCGCGGATGAGCGTGCGGTAGCGGCCCAGCTGGGCTCCCAGCGGTGAGAGCAGGGGGGCGTCTCCCACCAGAACGGCCATATCGGTGGTGGTGCCGCCGATATCGAGAACCAGCGTGTCCGCTTCCCCCGAGACGAAAGGCAAAGATCCCATGACGCTGGCGGCGGGTCCGGAAAGGATGGACTGCACCGGCAGGTCCAGGGACGCCTTGAAGCTCATGGTGCCTCCGTCCGCCTTGAGGATGTGAATGGGAATGTGGAGGCCGTGTTCTTCCAGGGAACGACGGACGGCATCGAAAAAGCGCTTGTGGATGGGATAGACGGCCGCGTTCAGGTAGGCCGTGGCGATCCGCCGCGGAAAGTTCAGGTTGCCCGAAAGGCGGTGGCCCATGACCACGTAGTCGAAGTGATCCTCCAGGATCTGCTGGATCTGAATTTCGTGCTTGGGGTTCCTCACGGAGAATTTTCCCACCACCCCCACCTGGCGGATGCCCTGATTTCTCAGGCGTGCCCCCACGGACTCGATCTCCATGGGGTCGATGGGCTGAATCTCGCGACCTCGGTGGTCGATGGAACCGGAGACCACATGGTAGTGGGGGTTGGTGCGGAACGTTTCCGGATCCAGGCCGGGGCCGCTGGAAACGATCATCCCCACCGGCGCCAGCTTGTTTTCCGCGATGGCGTTGGTGGTCAGCGTGGTGCTCAAAACGACCCGCTCCAGCCTATCGGCGGGAAACCCGACCGTGACCTTTTCCAGGCCGCTCCAGACGCATTCGATGAGATTGGAGTGATCCGTGGGGACCTTCGCCTGCCGCTCGATTCCGCCGGGCCCCAGCAAGACCACGTCCGTATGGGTGCCGCCCACATCCAGTCCTATGATCATGACGTTCCTCGGGGTCTTCGGTAAAGTGCCGAGAGTGCATGGTACCGTCTTTGTTGATGATGCCGTCCAGTCCGCATGCGCCGCCGCATTCCGCTTGAAAATCTGCACTATAATCGGCCGAGATGCTAACGAAAAGACCGGGGAGTGTCAACGAACCTTTACCGTTGGTCGCCCTTGGGGCCGCGCTCGGCGCAGGGGGCCAATGCCACGAAAATGGGACTTGCCATCGTCCCAAGGACTTGCCCCCTGGCAAAACCTTTGACAGGGATCCGGACTTCATGTATTGGCGGGAAATATTTTTGGATTCAATGCCACACCGAACCTGTTCTTTGACATGAGGACACGAGCGCGCGGGCGCGAAAGTAGGTGGAGATCTTCCCGCCAACCCTAGACGACTTCATATTCTTTGGATTCTCATCGGCCATCAAGCGGACTCGACAGCGCACGACGGAAGGGAAAAGCCATGACGGACAGATCCAAGCAGATCACCCTCAGCGAAGCGGCGGAAATCATCAAGGATGGCACGATCCTCAGCTTTTCCGGATTCACCATTTGGAGACGCCCTTGCGCTCTTGTCTATGAACTCATCCGGCAGAAAAGGCGCCACTTGCACCTCATCGAGGTCAACAGCGGCCCCCATTCGGAGTTTCTCATCGGGGCCGGCTGTGTGGACGTGTGGGAGTCGTGCTGGATCGGCCATGAACTGTACGGGAAGTATGGGGCCAACCTGGCTCGCAAGGTCCGCCAGAAAGAGATCGTCTACGAGGACTACAGCCATGCGGAGATGGCCTTCCGGTTTCAGGCCGCGGCGAGCGGCATGCCTTTCATGGCGACTCAGACGTCTTTAGGGACCGATATCCACAACCCGGAATACGACATGCTGGCCCGTGCCGGGCTTCGCAACGGCAAGAACCCCAAAATTCCCCGAAAAAAATACGAATTCGTTGACGACCCTTTCTTCGGCGACGGACGCCAGACACTGGTACCGGCGGCCAAGGTGGATGTGTCCGTTTTGGCGGTTCAGCAGGTGGGCGAAGAGGGAACGGTGCGCATCGCGGGGCAGTTTTTTACGGATCCCGAGGTGTGTCGGGCGGCGGACATCACCATTGTGGTTGCCGAAGAGATCGTTCCCGAAGACTATCTACGTCGGGAATCTCACCTGAATAAAATTCCCAGTTTCCAGGTGGATTACGTGGTGGAAGGCCCCTGGGGGGCGCATCCCACGGGCATGTTCGGCTTCTACGACGTGGATGGTGAGTTCCTCCGCAATTTCTACATGCAGACCCGCAGTCAGGAAGGCTTCAACGAATTCGCCAAGGAATGGATCTTCGGTCTCAATCACGACGGATATCTGAATAAACTGGGTGTTCCCCGCCTGGCTCGTCTCAAGGCCAACACGGCTCTCCACTACAGCACCCGCGTCGAGAGGGGGAAGAAATGACAAGCGCACGCGATACTGCACAACCGGACGAATACACCCTGGCAGATCTCATGACGGTGGCAGCGGCTCGAGAGGTGCGCGACCATGAGGTGGTTTTTGCCGGTACCGGCATGCCCATGATCTCCATTATGCTGGCCCAGAAAACCCATGCGCCGAACCTCAAACTCATTTTCGAGGCAGGCACTCTGGATGGTCGGCCGCGGGAACTGCCGACTTCGGTGGGGGACCCGCGTTGTGAAGTGGGTGCCTCGGTCGCTTCGGGCCTCTACGAAGCCTTTAGCATCGCGCAGCGTGGCTATGTGGATTTGGGCTTCCTGGGCGGGGCCGAAGTGGATGAATACGGTAATGTGAACACCACTTCCATCGGCGACTACCTGAACCCCCTGCTTCGGCTCACGGGCAGCGGCGGCAACCCGGATATCAACTCTTTCAGCCAACGTACGGTCTACATCATGGTGCACGAGAAGCGACGCTTTCCCAAGCACGTCAGCTATATCACCAGCCCGGGTTGGCGGGTCAAGAAATGGCCGTCCGGGGAGTGGGTCCATCGCAGGGAGCTCTACGGATCGGCCTTCCGGGGCGGCCCCAGTGCCGTCATCAGCACGGCGGGGGTGTTCCGATTCGATGAGGAGACGGGCCGCATGTATTTGGAAACCTGCCATCCCGGCAAAACACCTGAGGAGATCCGCGAATTGTGCGAGTTCGATCTGGATATTTCCCGTGTGATCGGTGAAACGCTGGCGCCCACCCATGAGGAGATCCGGCTCATTCACGAGGTGCTGGACCCCGAAGAAATCTTCCTGCCCAGGCCGAAGAAAAGGGGTTCAGCCGGCTAATGATTACCTCTGAGTAGGCAAGTGATGTGGAGACGGAGTCTGAAATAGCCTGTGGCTCAGAAGCCGCAGGCAGGGAGTTCCAGGGTTTGGATTGTGTTGACCAGCTCTTCCATCGGCCCGTTGGTGATACGGTCGTAGGGGCGGGTTCGGAACCCGCCCCCATTCGAGGCTGTTCGAGAACAGCCAAGGGTCCACATGGGGCAGTGGAATCCAGGTCGTTAAAAGTACTCAAGAAAGACGAAAGGTCATTGGTGGACAGGCTCCTGGAGGGGGTCTGGTGCGCGATGCCTTTCAAAAAACCTTTCTTTACAACAAACGACAAAGCGGCTAAAGTTTCGTGATTTTTCTGTGCCCGCCGGCTTCCAGCGACCCGTGGTAAAGGCGATTCGACCATGATTCCCCTTCGCGATGCCAATCCATCCAGGCGAGTTCCCATCGTCACGTACCTGATCATTTCCCTGTGCGTTTTGGCGTTCTTTTTCGAGCTGCTGCAGGGACCGGGGCTTCGCGCCTTCCTGTTCCAATACGGCATCGTCCCCGTACGCTATACGCGCCTGGATGTGGCGGCCCATTTCACCGTCTGGGAGCAGGCCATTCCCTTCCTGACCACCCTGTTTCTCCATGGCGGCTGGATGCACTTGATCGGCAACATGTGGGTCCTGCACATCTTCGGAGACAACGTGGAAGGCGCCCTGGGACACGGCCGTTTCGCGCTCTTTTATCTCCTGAGCGGCCTGGCCGCATCGGTTTTGCACCTTGTGACCAACGTACATTCCGCCGTGCCGACCATTGGGGCCAGCGGAGCCATCGCCGGCGTCATGGGGGCCTACTTTGTCTTGTACCCCAGGGCCCGGGTGCTCACCTTGGTGCCGATCTTTTTCTTCTTCACCCTGGTGGAAATCCCGGCCTACGTGTTCCTGGGATTCTGGTTCGTTTTGCAATTTTTCAGCGGCGCCTTCTCCCTGGCCGGAGGGCAGGTGCAGGCGGGAGGCGTAGCATGGTGGGCCCACGTGGGAGGCTTTGTGGCGGGGATCTTTTTGCTTCGGATCCTGAGGCCCGCGCGGCGCTTTGCATGAATGAAGGGATCGGTGAGCTTCCGCTGACGAAGCACGGGCCGCGGCCTGCACGTTCGGGGAAGGACTCCAGGAAGAGAGGGAACCCATGGATCAAGCGTTTCTCCATTCCACCCCGGAAGGCGTGACCTTGACCCTGACGATCCAGCCCAATGCCAAGAAATCGGAATTGGTGGGCGTTCACGACGGCGCCCTTCGAATCCGCATCGCGGCTCCGCCCGTGGAAGGGGCGGCCAACAAGGAATGCATCCGGTTTTGCGCCAAGCTGTTCGGCCTTTCCAAGAGTCGAGTGAAGATTTTGAAAGGAGAAAAGGCCCGCCACAAGGTGGTGCTCCTGAAGGGAGCCGAGATGCGGGCAATCCAGGAGTGCCTGGGCGGCATGGTGCCGTGACCCAACGGGCACGGTTCCCAACCTGAAAAAGCGCGTTAGAGGAGGTGTGAGCATGCGGGAAGCGGTTATTGTCAGTGCGGTGCGAACCCCGTTGGGAAGCTTCAACGGAACGCTGTCTGGGATCGGGGCCACGGATCTGGGAGCAGTGGTGATCCAGGAGGCCGTCCAAAGGGCGGGGATTCAAAAGACGGATGTGAACGAAGTGATCATGGGCCAGGTGCTGCCGTGCGGATACGGCCAGAACCCGGCCAAGCAGGCGGCGGTCAAGGCCGAGATGCCCTGGGAAGTGGAGTGCCTGACAGTCAACAAGGTGTGCGGGTCGGGCCTCAAGGCCGTCATGCTGGCCGCCCAGGCGATCCAGACGGGCGATGCGGATGTGGTGGTGGCCGGCGGCATGGAGAGCATGAGCAGCGCGCCCTACTTTCTGGACAAGGCCCGGTCCGGCTATCGCATGGGCCATGGTCAGATCAAGGACCACATGGTCCATGACGGATTGTGGGACATTGTGAACGACTTCCACATGGGAATCTCCAACGAGCTCTGTTCGGAACGCTACGGCGTCAGCCGTGAAGACCAGGACCGGTACGCGGCGGAATCGTATCGAAGAGCTCTGGAGGCCATCGCGTCCGGGAAGTTCAAAGATGAGATCATTCCGGTGCCCGTGCCCCAGCGCAAAGGGGACCCGGTGATGTTCGCCCAGGACGAATGTCCTCGGGAGACGCCCTATGAAGTGCTGGCCAAGATGAAACCCGCCTTCAAGGCGGGCGGGGTGACCACGGCAGGCAACGCTTCGGTCATCTCCGACGGGGCGGCGGCCGCGGTGGTCATGGCCCGGGACAAGGCCGAGGCCCTGGGATGTCCGATCCTGGCCACCGTTGGGGCGCAGGCCTCCGCAGGCATCGACATGAAGTACGTGCTGGTGGCCCCCATCCGGGCGATCCCCAAGTGCCTGAAGAAGGAAGGGATCGGCCTGGGGGATGTGGATCTCTACGAGGTGAACGAGGCATTCAGCGGCTCCACGGTGGCGGTGCTCAATGAGCTGGAGCTGGACCCCGCCAAGGTGAACGTCAACGGCGGCAGCGTCTCCCTGGGCCATCCCATCGGAGCCAGCGGAGCACGGGTGCTGGTGACCCTGCTCCACGAGATGATCCGAAGTGACAAGAAGGTGGGGCTGGCGTCCTTGTGTCTGGGAGGCGGAGAGGCTGTGGCCCTGGTTGTCAAGAGGTAGGAAGGAGGAGATGGCGATGGAAGTGAAGACGTTTGGGGTGATTGGAGCCGGTCAGATGGGCAATGGCATTGCCCAGGTGGCGGCCATGAGCGGCCTGCAGGTGATCATGAATGACATCAAGGACGAATTCGTCCAGCGGGGCCTCAACAACATCAAGAAGATCCTGGCCCGCAACGTGGACAAGGGCAAGATGAGCCAGGAGGAGATGGACGCGGTTCTGGGACGCATCAAGACCAGCGTGGATCTCAAAGACATGGCCGCGGCCGATTACGTGGTGGAAGCCGCCACGGAAAACGAACCGATCAAGTTCCAGATCTTCCGGGACCTGGACGCCATCTGTCCCGAGCATGCCATTTTGGCCACCAACACCTCGTCCATTCCCATCGGACGGATCGCCAGCCAGACCAAGAGGCCGGAGAAGGTCATCGGCATGCACTTCATGAACCCGGTGCCCGTCATGAAGCTGGTGGAGGTGATCCGGGGCCTGGCCACCTCCGACGAGACCTTTAAGATCACCTGGGGACTGGCGGAAAAATTCGGCAAGACCCCCGCCGAAGCCCAGGATTATCCGGGATTTATCGCCAACCGCATCCTGATGCCCATGATCAACGAAGCGGTCTACTGCCTCTACCACGGGGTGGGAACCCGCGAGGACATCGACACGGTCATGAAGCTGGGCATGAACCATCCCATGGGTCCTCTGGCCCTGGCCGACCTGATCGGACTGGACACCTGCCTGGCTATCATGGAAACCCTGTACCAGGGCTTTTGCGATTCCAAGTACCGGCCGTGTCCGCTGCTTCGAAAGTACGTGGAGGCCGGCTGGCTTGGCCGCAAGACGGGTCGGGGATTCTATGAATACAGCTGATCCCCTTCATCATCCCTAATCGACAAAGATCGAGGTCTTCCCCATGAACTTTGAACTCACCGAAGAGCAAAGGATCATCCAGGATACCGCCGCCAAGTTCGCCAAGAACGAACTGGAACCGGTGGCCGCCGAACTGGACCAGACCAAGAACCGTGATATCCTCAAGCGGAACCTGAAAAAGCTGGCCGAGCTGGGCTTCATGGGCCTCAATGTGGACCCGGAATACGGGGGCACCGGCGCCGGTGTGGTGGCCTTTTCCCTGGCCATGACCGAGCTGGGTCGAGCCTGCGCCAGCACCACGGTGACCACTTCCGTCACCAACATGGTGGCGGAGGTGATTCAGGCCGTAGGGACCGAAGAACAGAAGCGCAAATACATCCCGCCCCTGTGCAGCGGCGAGTTTGCGGCTGGAAGCTTCGGGCTTTCCGAGGCGGGAGCGGGATCGGATCCGGCCAGCATACGGACCACCGCGGTGCAGGACGGGGACTATTGGGTGCTGAACGGCGCCAAGATGTGGATCACCAGCGCCGAATACGCCGGTGTGTTCGTGGTGTGGGCGGTGACGGACAAGGAGGCGCGCAAGGGCAAGGGCATCACGTGCTTTCTGGTGGAACCGGGAACGCCGGGTTTCACCATCGGCAAGGACGAAAAGAAACTGGGCCAGCACGGCTCCTCCACCAATGAGCTGCTCTTTGAGGACTGCCGGGTCCACAAGGACAACGTGCTGGGCAAGGTGAACGACGGATTTCGCATCGCCGTCTCCGAGCTGGCCGGGGGTCGGATCGGAATCGGTTCCATGGCCCTGGGCATCGGGTTGGCGGCCATGGACTTTGCCACCAACTATGCCAAGGAAAGGATCCAGTTTGGCGTTCCCATCGCCAAACACCAGGCGATCCAGTGGATGATCGCCGACAACTACACCCGTCTGGAAGCGGCGCGGCTGCTGCTCCTGAGGGCCGCCTACCTGAAGGAAAAGGGGAAGCCCTATTCCAAGGAGGCCTCCATGGGCAAGGTGTACGCCACGGAAGCCGCCAACAAGGCGTGCTACGATGCCCTCCAGATTCTGGGCGGCTACGGATACACCCAGGATTTTCCCATCGAGCGCTACTACCGGGATGTGCGGGTGACAAGCATCTACGAGGGAACCAGCGAGATCCAGCGCCTCATCATCGCCCGGGGACTGCTCAAGTAACCGAGGGCTTTGGCGGCGGATCGTGGAGACCGGATTCCAGCAAGCCCCCGCGAAAGCGGGGGTTTTTTATTGGGGTTCGGGGCAGGCTCGTCGGGCCAGTCCCCGACCGGTTCACCTTCACCCGTGTGAAACCTCCCCGCGCTCGGCTGCTCCAGGGGCCTCACCCTGGGGCAGGTATTCGGCCAGCTGGGAGAGGATCATGCCCGAAAGCATGAGGGCGCAACCCACCAGGCCCCGCAGCTCCAGTCGCTCCGACAGGATGATCCAGCCTCCCAGGGCGGCGAAGGCCGATTCCATGCTGAGCAATATGGCCGCGTGGGCGGGATGGGCGTCCTTTTGGGCCACCACTTGGAGCGTGTAGGCAATCCCCACGGACACCAGTCCCCCGTAGAGAATGGGCACGGTGGCATCCCGGATCCCCTGCAGGGTCGTCTCCTCGAAGACCATGGACGTGGCCAGGCTCAAGACGGAACAGACGGCGAACTGGCAGCAGGCCAGTTTGACCGGGTCGAGGCGGGGGGACATCCACCCGAGCAGGAGCACGTGTCCGGCCCAGAAGAAGGCGCCGGCCAGCACCAGCACGTCTCCAAATTCCATGGTCAGTTCTTCGGTCACACTCAAAAAATAGAGGCCCACGGCGGCGAGTACCGCGCCGGCCCAGGTGCCCAGAGGCGGTCTCTGTTTCCAGAATAGCCCCAGCAGGGGTACGATCACCACGTAGAGGCCCGTGATGAATCCCGCCTTGCCGGCCGTGGTGAAAACCAGCCCGGCCTGTTGCAGGGATGCCCCGGCAAAAAGGGCGAGTCCGGCCAGAAGGCCCGCCTTCCAGGCCGCTTTCCAGGAAGGGTCGTGGGCCGGATGGACGGAGTGGATGCCGTTTTTCCTGTCCAGGTACGTGATGAGAGGCACCAGGGAAAGGCTTCCCAGGGCGAAGCGGATCCCGTTGTAGGCGAAGGGACCGATGTGGTCCATGCCCACCCGTTGGGCCACGAAGGCGAATCCCCACAGGGTGGCGGTCAAGAGCAGCAGGAGGTCGGCTTTCAGAGCAGTGGTTTTCATGGGAGCTCCAGTGGTCTGGGTCCGGAAACAGTGAGGGCTGCACGGATCTCACCGCATACCGGATGGATCTCGGATCGTCAAGGACCGGCTGCGCGCAGGGGTTTGCAGCGCATGGAACGTGCCCGCAGGGGCCGGGAGCTCTCGAGCATCTCAGAGGCCTTCGCCTGGATGATCGGGGCGTGTCCCGCACCCCCGGAAGATCCAGCAGACCGGCTTTCCGGGATGGGGTTTTCCTGATAGATTCATCTCAATGGAATCCCGATGGGCTTTGCACGGAAGATGATCAGGCGGGGAGGATGGGCATGATGGACGACAGGCCGATTCTGCTGACGGGGGCGACAGGCTATGTGGGCGGGCGACTGGCGCCGCGCCTGCTTCATGCGGGCTACCGGGTGCGGGCCTTGGTGCGGTCTCCGGCCAAGGTGCGGTGCCGCCCCTGGGGAAATCATCCCAGGCTGGAGGTGGCCCGGGCGGACATTTTCGACCGGGATTCGGTGATCGCCGCCGCCGAGGGGTGTCGTGCCGCCTACTATCTGGTCCATTCCATGGCGCCCGGCAAAAAGGATTTTGCTTCCCTGGATCGCCGGGCGGCCGAGAACATGGTGATCGCCGCCGGCAAGGCCAAGCTGGAACGAATCATCTACTTGGGAGGGCTGGGGAAGGAAGGGAAGGACTTGAGCGAGCACCTGAGGTCCCGGCTGGAAGTGGCCCGGATTCTCCAGTCCGGCTTGGTTCCCGTCACCTACTTACGGGCGGCCATGATTCTGGGATCCGGAAGCGCTTCCTTCGAGATCCTGCGCTACCTGGTAGATCGCCTTCCCGTGCTCATCACCCCGCGTTGGGTGCGCTCTCCGTGTCAGCCCATTGCCATCGGCAACGTGCTCCACTACCTGATGGGGTGCCTGGAGTCTCCGCACGTGCTGGGGCAAACCCTGGATATCGGCGGTCCGGACGTGCTCACCTATGAAGATCTCATGCGTATCTATGCCCAGGAAGCTGGTCTGCCGCGGCGTTGGATCGTGCCCGTTCCCGTCCTCACGCCCCGCATCAGCTCCTACTGGCTCCATCTGGTGACGCCCGTGCCCATGGCCGTGGCCCGTCCGCTGGCCGAAGGGCTTCGCAATGCCGTGGTGTGCGAAGATTTTCGGATCCGCCAGTGGATCCCCCAACACCTTTTGAGCTGTCGGGACGCCATTCGAAAGGCGCTTCAAAGGATCCATCAGGAACAGGTGGATACCTGCTGGAGCGATGCGGGCCACCTCCATCCTCCCGAATGGGTCCAATGCGGCGATGCCCCCTACGCGGGCGGAACCGTTTTGGAATCGGCGCATCGCATGGTGGTTCCCGTAACACCCGGGCAGGTGTGGGCCCAGCTCCAGGGGATCGGCGGGCGGCAGGGCTGGTTTTTTGCCAATACCCTGTGGAAGATTCGGGGCTGGATGGATCAAGCTCTGGGAGGGGTGGGACACACGCGAGGTCGCAGAGAACCGGGGCGTCTCTTCGTGGGGGACACGGTGGATTATTGGCGGGTGTTGGAAATGGAGCCCGACAAGCGCCTGCTCTTTTACGCCGAGATGAAGCTACCCGGAGAAGCCATCCTGGACTTCCGGCTGGCACCCGTGGGCGAAAGCGACACCGAGGTGCAGGTGATCGCCCGGTTTCTGCCACGGGGCCTTGTGGGAATCGGCTACTGGTATGCCATGCTGCCGTTTCACAACAGGATTTTTTCGGGACTGTTGGGATCCCTGGCCCGGGCCCTGGGGGTTTCTCCCAGCCGCGGGCCAGAGGCGTTCGACGCCCGTTTGCCCCACGCCTGTCGGCTGGAGCCCCGGACGCCCTGAATTCTAGGCGTTGAGCATTTCGGCCACGGAGCGTCCGTAGTCCTGGCAGGCACGCGTGCCCTCCGGGGTGTTGATCTTGTGCTCCAGGAGATTGAAGGACCCCAGGTTGGTCATGCGCATTCGAAAGACGTGTTCCATGGTGTCGTAGATGTATTTGGGCGCATCTCCGCTGTGGGTATAGGAACCGAAGGCTCCGCCCACCTTACCTTCCAGCCCCGCGCCTTGAGCGAGAAAGAGGAAGGTCTTCATACTTTGGGTCATGTCCCGGTGATAGGTGGGGCAGCCGAAAAGATAGGCGTCGTAGCCTTGCAGTTCCTCGGGCTTCTTGATTTCCGAGACCTTCTTCAGCACCGGCTCGTGGCCGGCGAAACGAACGCCCTCGGCCATGTATTGGGCCATCTTTTCCGTGTTCCCCGTTCGACTCACGTAAGCGATCAACACCTTCATGGGACCCTCCGTCTTTGGTTGATGATACAGCGACACGAAAGAGGGTCGACGCTCCACCGCGGAGCGCCCGCCCTCTCATCCTACCGGCTAGGCCTTCTTTTCGAAGGTTTTCTTCTCCCCGCATTGCGGGCATTTCTGGGGCTTACAACGTCCTTCCTTTTCGAAACCGCACTTGGTGCACTGAAAAGTCGCCATGGATCATTCCTCTTTGGTGGTGTCACACGCCGCCCACCATCCTTTGCGGCGGTGGGCTTCTCGTTCCTGTTCCGCCAGCAGGCGGATCTTGTAGGCCGCATCCCGCAAAACGCCGTAAAGGATTCCACAGCCGGCATCCTCGCGGTGTCGGTCCCCTTCATCGGCGATCTCCAGCATCTGTCCCGTCAGTGCCAGAGTCTTACGGATGCTGTCGTTGCAGGGGCGGTCCATGAAAGTCCTCCCGGCCGGATCAAAAGGGAAAGCTCAGCTCGAGCCGCCTTGGGATGGAACCCTATTGGGAATCCTGCTCGGCCGCGCATTTGAACGCGCGTTTTGTCGCCCCGCATACCGGGCAACGCCAGTCGTCGGGAAGCTCCGAAAAAGGCGTTCCCTTGGGAATCTTGCCCCGCCGGTCGCCCCGATCGGGGTCGTAGAGGAATCCACACGAAGGTCCCTGGCATTGGTAGCATTCTTCCGGGCGTGCCATGTCTTTCTCCTTCTCATAACGTTTTGTGTCGGGTCGGCAAAGAGGTTCTCTTATGATTCTCACGATTCCTTCCCCATACTGTAACCAATTTCCATGCCGAAGCGGAGGGCTTGGAGCCAGGAATTAAAAAAGCAAGTGATGGAAGGGGGTTGGAGGCGTCGGAGCGGGCGTGTGGGGGGCGCGGTCCGGAAGGCGCCGGTGTCTCATGAGACACCAGCGCAGGGCCCCGGGGGCCTGTCTTCGCGGGATACCGGCAGGGAGGGTCGTGGTGTGGATCCAGACGTTTCAAGGAAAGGGGCGGTGAGATAGGGGGATCCGGCCGGGTGTCTCAGGCCGTCTTGAGACACTTTTGTTTCATGAGACATCCGGGTGAGCTGAAAGGAACCGGTAGAGGGTGGCCCGAGCCACCCCGAGCAGGCGAGCGGCCCGGACCTTGTTGCCCCCGGTCTCTTTCAGTGCGGCTTGAACCGCCTGTGGGGTCAGTTTGGGCGTGGGGCCGCGCCGGCTCTGTGCCGTTTCCTGGAGGATCTCGGTGGGGAGGTCGTCACGGCGAATGACGCCGTCGGAGGCCCGAAGCAGGGCGTAGTGCAGGGCATTTTGAAGTTCCCGCACATTTCCCGGCCACGAGTAGGCCAAGAGCGCTTCCAGGGCCTTCTGGGTCAGGCGCGGGGACGGGGATATTTCTCCAGCGGCACGGCCCAGAAAATGCTCGGCCAAAAGAGGGATGTCCCCCCGGCGTTCCCGAAGGGTTGGGAGAACGAGGGGCAGCACCTTGAGCCGGTAGTAGAGATCGTCTCGAAAGCGGCCTCGGGAAACTTCCCGGGCCAGATCCCGGTTGGTGGCGCTGATGATCCGCACATCGCATCGGATGGATCGCTCACCGCCCACCCGCTCGAAGGTCTTTTCCTGCAACACTCGCAGAAGCTTCACCTGGGTCGTGGGGGGCAGTTCCGCCACTTCATCCAAAAAAAGGGTCCCCCCGTCGGCCAGTTCGAAGCGGCCCTTCTTGTCCCGAACGGCGCCGGTGAACGCCCCCTTCACGTGCCCGAAAAGCTCACTTTCCAGAACCCCCTCGGGCAGGGCGCCGCAATTGACGGGAACGAAAGGGCCCTGTCGGCGGCGACTTTCCATGTGGACGGCGCGAGCCACCAGCTCTTTGCCCGTTCCCGTTTCCCCGTGAATGTGGACGGGATGATCGGAGGCGGCCACCAAACCAATTTGCCGGTAGACTTCGAGCATCCGGGGGTCCCGGCCGACCATGTTCCAGCGGGATTCCGCCTCGTCCAGGTGATCCGGGGAGGGGGCCTCGGAGGTCCTTTCGCGAAAGACCGCCAGCACGCCCACCAGGGCCCCTGATGCGTCCGTCATGCCGGTCACGGACATTTCAATGTCCTTGGCCGTGCCGTGCTTGTCCACGATCCGCACGGGGTAGCGGCGTCCCGTCCATGGCTCAGGTGCCCCATCACAAAAGGAACAGTGGGGTCCACAGAAAGGATTGGAGAAGGCCTGGTGGCAGTCTTTACCCAGGACTTCCTCGCGGCGATATCCTGTGATCCGCTCCGCCGAGCGGTTGAAATAGATGAGCCGCCGCCGGGTGTCGTGACCGATCACTCCCTCGGGAAGGTTGTCCAGGATCGATTCGAGAAATTGTGGGGAGGCTTTCATGGAATGTCCGCGGGACCGGTTTCCATCGAATTTGCCGGGAAGATAGGGGCACAGATCCTGCCTCGGCCATTGCCAACGCATCTTTTCTATCTCATGGTCGGGGCGGTCCACAAACCCTTTTTGGTACGGGCCGGGCGGCCTCTTTCCCTTCGCGGCGTCGCACCCAACCCCATGACGGCATCATTCCTCCGGCCACTTTTGTTTTCCTCTCCAGTCCATCGTTGCGCGCCGAGCCTCGGGTGTGCCATATTCCAAGAATCCTGTGGGTGCTGGGGGAGAAGGGCTTCTTTGGGAGCCTGCCGAGCTGATTCAGTGCGGGTGCGTCTGTGAACGAGCATGCCAGGTCAAAAAACATCCATATTCTTCTTGTCATCGGAAATGCGCAGATCCGCCGCGTTCTGAAGGCGGCCCTGCGCAGCCTCGGCTACGTACACATCCATGCCGCGGAAAATGGCGCGGAGGCCCTCCAATGGCTGGAGGCGGGCGATCCGGCCGATCTTGTGATCACCGGCCTCCGCATGTCTCGCCTGGACGGTTTTGAGCTGCTGGACAAACTGCGCTCCAATCCCAAAACGGAAAACCTGCCGGTGATCCTCATTGCCGGCCGGGCCACGCAGCAGCTGGTGGCTCAGGCCATCGAAACCGATGCCGACGATTACCTGCTGTTGCCCTGCAGCCCCGCGGATCTGGATCAGCGGATCCAACAGCTCATGGAACGACGCATCAACCCGAGCCTTTATCATCAGCTGTTGATCTCCGGGAAGGCCACCTTGGAAAAGGCCCCTTCCGAATCGCTCATGTGGTTTCGGGAAGCGGTCCAGGAAAATCCCGACAATCCCATCGGCTATTACTGGCTGGGCTGTGCTCTGGAACGATTGGGTTCCCGGGAGGAGGCGGAAAAGGCCTACCGCAAGGCCACCGAGCTCAATCCGCTCCACGTGAAAGCCATGGAACGGCTCCGGGAGATCTACCGGATGCAAAGGCGGCGAAGAGACCTGTTCCTCATATTGCGGGGTTTGCACCGGGTGCGGCCCGACCGGCTGGACATCAAAATGGAACTGGGGCCGCTGGCCCTGGAAATGGGGGATACGGAGACCGGCCTGAGCTGTTTCGAAGCGGTGGTGGGGCTGTGTCGTGATCGGCCGGGGGATCTCATGGAGGCCCTTGCCCGGTTTTCGCGCTTTGAGGCTTTGCAGGAAAACATTGCGCGTATCGCTCAGGGGCTCTTCATGCGGGTGCTGGAAAAGGATCCTGAGGCCGCCGTTTCCGTTGCCAAGATCCTGGTGATGTGTGGACAGGGCCCACGGGTTCGGGACGGCCTGATAAAGCTCCTTCGCCGATCCAGGGAATTGGGGAATCCACTGGCTGTCAAGATCCACCTGCTGCTGGCCCAGATCTATGAAGAGGCTGGGATTGCACGCCTGGCCAGGGAGCATCGGGAGACGGCGAAGCTTCTGGAAGAGTAGGAACGGCCGGCGGAGAGCCAGGTCGAATCGCTACAAGTCGCGCAGTATCCGGGTCAGATGTTTCACGGTGGCCTTATCCAGACACCCTTTCCGATACACCGCCTCGTTGAAGGGGCGGACGAATTCCAGGGCCTTTTCTCTCACATCGCGGGCTTCAAGGCGCAGGACGAACTCTTCGAGCCCTTCCCAGGGCTGGAGTTCGTAGCCGTAACGGCGCATCTTTGAGGCGAAGGCCCGGCGCAGTTTCCGGCCGGGATTTTCCCTGTGCCTTCGGCGGTGGAGAACCGTTCCCACAGCGGCCGTCAGAAGGGCCAACATCGCGGCGACTGCGGCCGCCGCCTTCCACCCCTGGGGTGGCTCGGGCCGTTTCGCCAGGTTTCGAGCCAGAGTGCGAGCTTTGCGCACCAGAGCCAGTTGCCGCTCCACGTCATAGTCCACCACCAGGCGAAACCAGTGGTAGTTGATGATGTCCATCAGGAGGCGCAGCCGCGTGAGAAGCCTTTCGCCATAGGCCAAGGCGGGCGTGCCGGCCAAGGGCGGCGTGGGATCCAGCCGGATCCAACCCTTGCCCGGCAGATAGCATTCCGTCCAGACGTGGGCGTGCTTTTGAAGGACCAGGTAGTAGCCCCCCGTTTCGTTGTAGTACCCGCCGCGGTAGCCTCCCACCAGGCGGCACGGAACGCCGCCCAGTCTCAGCAAGACCGCCAGCGCGGAAGCGAAGTATTCGCAGTTGCCCTTGCGTTTATCAAAAAGAAAGGATTCCAAATCCCGGGGCAGATCGTTCAGGGCGTAGCGGAACCTGTCCGATTGCAGGAAGGCCAGTGCGTCCCGGACGGCGTCCTGCGCCCTCTTTCCGGCCGTCAAATGCAGGCCCAGACGTCGGATGCGGGGCGGAAGATCGCCGGGAAGGGCCAGAAGCTTTTGCAGGTCTCCCGGGGCCTCCCGGTACGGGGTCTTCACCCGGGACCACACCACGTAACGGGTCTTCTTGAAGATGGGCGACCACACGCGAAAGGTTCCGTCGGCGCTCCGTTGGGCAGGCACCCCCTCGATTCTGACCGGGCGGTCCAGGCCGAAGAGCCGGTTTAAGCCATAGGGTTCCATGTAGATGACCTGGCGAAGATCGCCTGGCTGCGGGGATGCGGCTTGCGCGGGCGGTTCCGACCGGCTGGATCGGGAAGGCCGCCAGGTGATGCCATCAAATGCATCCAATACGATCCCGCGCCAATAGAGGAGGCCTTGGTCCACGGGCGCCATCTGGGCCCGAAAAACCACGGCGGAGTCTTCCTGGATGGAGGCCACTTCACCCAACCGCACGCTTTCGGCGAAGCCGGTGCGGCCGAAGGCCGCCTGGTTGAGGAAGTTGAGCAGGGGAAAGTTGGTGCGCGGCAAGATGAGGAAAAGAAGGGCGGCCACCGGAAGGCTCAGTACACACATAGCGCCCGCGTTCCAGGCGATTTTTCGAAGGGCCTCCTTGGGCAGGGCGGCGCCGGGGGCGGCGTCTTCGAAGGCCAGCAGCATCAGGGACACGGTGAGGAGCAGGGCCAGCGGAACCATGTAAAAGAGAAAGGAGGCGCTGAGGCTCATGAGTCCCGAGCCCAACAGCAGAAAGAGGCACAGGAGATAGATCTGCATGTAGTCCCGGGCCTTCTCGGCTTCCAGGAGCTTGATGCCCGTGAGGATGAGCATGCCGTCCAGGAGGGGCTCCACCAGGAAGTCCGCCCTCAGACGGGAAAGGGAAAGAACCATGACGGAAACGGCCAGCAGGTTGAGCCAGCGCCGGGACACCTGGAAGGGACGCAGACCGTGGCGGAAGACCGAAAGCACCGCCAGTGCCCAGAAGGCCGCGTGGCCGGCCGGATGCACGTGGGCCATCACGGTGACGTAGCCGATGGCCGCGGACAGATAGGTGACGGCAAAAAGGGCGGTTCTAGTCTTCACCATAGAGGGCCAGCGCTCGGAGAAGGGTCCGTTTGTGATGCGTGCCGGTTCCGGGTTCGAAAGACTCCCCGTCCAGAATGAGCCCCACCGAAACGCGGCGCCGCACCAGGGTGTTGATCCAGTAGGCGGTCCACGAAAGGCGCGCCTCCAGCGGCGATGGGCCCAGGTGGGAAGGAATCAGAATCACAGGTTCCGTCCGGGTGGAGGCGAAGTCCTTCACAAGGATTCTTCCCGCCTTGGCACTGGACTTCCAGTGGATTTTCTTGATCGGATCTCCCGGGTGGTATTCACGAATGCCGTAAATGTCGTGATCATCTCCGCTGTCCCCTGTTTCCACGGTTTCCCGATGGCCCTGGGGCCGGGATCTTCGCGGTGCGCCCGGGAAGGGGCCGGGACGGAGGCGGGGAAAGACCACCAGGTCCAGGCCGAGGTGAATCCGACGAAAGCGAACGAAGAAGTTGAAGGGAAAATTGGAGGAGATCTCCACCTCCCCAAGTCCGTACCGACCCCGTCGGGGAAAGGCCGTCGAGACGAAGGTCTGCGCGGTGGAGCGGGGTGGAACATAGGGCACAAGCGGGCTCTGGTCCCAAACATTCACGCGGATGAGAAACGCCGGCAGGAGGCTCCGGGGATTTTCGACCCGGATGCGGATCGGCGCGGGTGTGTCGGCGTAGATCTCCGGGGGCGGTTCCACGGTGATGCGCACGGCATGGAGGTTGGCACGGCCGAAGATACCGGAGATGAGCATGAAACCCAGCAGAAGGGAGGCCACCACGTAAATAAGGTTGTTGGCCGTGTTCACGGCGGAAAAGCCGATCAGGATGGTGACGGCCACGTAGAACCAGCCCGCTCGGGTGATCTTGATTACGCGGGAACGGGGACCTTTTCGAGCAGCGATCGGACGATCTCCTTTTTGTCCACGTGATCGTATTCTTCCCGGAAAAAGACCCGATGGGGAATCGCATGCAGGGCCATGGCCTTGACGTCTTCGGGCAGCACGTAGTCCCTGCCGTTCATGAAGGCATGGGCGCGGGAGGTGTGCAACAGGGCCAGCGCGCCCCGGGTGGAGAGTCCGGCGGTCAAAAATTCCGACCGGCGTGTGGCTTCGATGATTTGCATCATGTAGTCCAGGATGGGTTCCGAAGCGATGATGCCGTCGCGGATGAAGTGCTGGATTCTGAGGACTCCCTCCTGACTCAGTACCGGCTCCACGGAGTAGAGCTCCTTGCGCTTGCTTCCCCCGCGCAGGATCTCCAATTCGGCCTCCCGGTGGGGATAGCCGATGCGAATCTTCATCATGAAACGATCCATCTGGGACTCGGGAAGGGGAAAGGTGCCGAACTGTTCGGCCGGGTTCTGGGTGGCGATCACGAAAAAGGGCTGAGGCAGGTCCATGGTGCGCCCCTCGGCGGTCACCTGCTTTTCCCCCATGGCCTCCAGGAGGGCGCTTTGCGTCTTGGGCGTGGCCCGGTTGATCTCGTCCACCAGGATGATGTTGTGGAAGATGGGGCCGGGGTGAAATTCGAAGAGCCCGGACGTCTTGTTGTAGATGGAAAGTCCCGTGATGTCCGTGGGAAGGAGGTCGCTGGTGCACTGGATGCGCCCGAAGGTGAGCCCAAGCACCTTGGCCAGTCCGATGGCCAGGGTCGTTTTGCCAAGCCCGGGAAGGTCTTCGATGAGCAGGTGGCCGCGTGAAAAGAAACAGATGAGAGCCAGACGAAGGGGCTTTTCCTTTCCGTGCAGGTAGCGGCCCAGAACTTCCATGGCCTCCTGGATGGAACGCTGGGCTTGCTCCAGGTCCCAGTCTTTCCCTCCGAACGGCTTGGAAGGATCGGGCGTGTTGAGAGGCCTTTGGCTCACTTTGTGCCCTCTGCCGTCTTGGATTCGCCCGGGAGCGCGTTCGGAAACGCCGCATCCCCCGGCTGTCTCGAAACCGGTGGGTTCGAACTCCCCGCGGGATGGGATCCCCGTTTTCGCGCTGACGGCCGCGGATGGGGAGGCTGCGCAGCCGACGGAAAGTGGCTGGATCGTCCCGATGCCCTGAGGGTCCTAGTCGCCTGGACGTCTCCCTGCATGGATGAAAGGGGCCGCGGCACCAGGGCCCCAGCCGGATCAGACCAGGCGGACGGGCGGCGCGTCTTCTTCCCGGGTGACCACTTCGCCGATGCGATAGGCCTTCTGGCCCATGCCCGCAAGGCGGTCCAGGACCTCCTCCAGGTCCCTTTCGCGCACCACCACCACGTACCCGATCCCGCAATTGAAAACGTGGAGCATCTCCTCTTCGCTGATCTTGCCCGCTTCCTGGAGGATCGAAAAGATGGGCGGTCGCTCCCAGCTCGCCTTTTCCACCACCGCCTGGCACGGCTTGGGAAGGATCCGTTCCAGGTTGTCCTCGAAGCCCCCGCCGGTGATGTGGGCCATGCCCGAGATGTCGAATTGTTTGAGCAGTTTCATCACGGGATCCACGTAGATCTGCGTGGGTTCCAGCAACTCTTCGGCGGCGGTGCGGCCGCATTCGGCCAGGTACGTGTCCGGGCTCATCTTCATCTCGTCCAGGAGCACCCGGCGGACCAGGCTGTAGCCGTTGGAATGAAGGCCGCTGGAAGCCAGGCCGATGATCTGGTCCCCCTTGTGGATGGTGGATCCGTCGATGATCTGGGGATTGTCCACGATTCCCACGGCAAAGCCCGCCAGATCGTATTCGTTCGGGCCGTAAAAACCCGGCATCTCAGCGGTTTCGCCCCCGATGAGAGAACAGCAGGCCTGCTTGCACCCCTCCGCGATGCCGCGCACGACGGCCTCCACCCGCTCCAGATCCATGGACCCGACGGCCAGATAATCCAGGAAAAAGAGCGGACGGGCTCCCTGGACAATGATGTCATTGACGCACATGGCCACCAGATCGATGCCCACCGTGTCGTGCTTGTCCGCCCAGAAGGCCACCTTGAGTTTGGTGCCCACACCGTCCGTGGAGGAGACGAGCACGGGACTTTTCATGTCCGAACAGTCCAGCGAATAGAGACCGCCGAAACCGCCGATGTCGGTGATGACGTTGGCATGAAATGTCTGGCGGACCAGCGGCTGAATCCTCTTGACCAATTCATTGGCCTTGTCCAGATCCACTCCTGCTTCCTTGTAACGCGAGTGCCTTGCCATGGGGGTTTATTCTCCGCTTCGTTTCCGTTGAACTTTTCCGCAGGGTGCCGCATTGTAGGAGGGGCGTTCGGCGCCTGTCAATCACTCCCAAGATAACTTTCTAGTCGGTTTCTGGAAAGATTTCCTTGAACCACCGGCACAGGGCACGGTTCAGAATCCGTTGGGCCCGCTGGAGGTCGAGCCGGTATTTTTCGGGGATGAAGCTCAGGTCCGCGCATCCCACTGGATCCAGGAAGCCCAGGCAGGGAAGGCTTGTGAGAAGATCCGTGGGCAACACGGAGGCCAGGACCCAGGCGGCGTTGAGAACCGCCTTGCTCCCCTTGATCTTCACCTTCTGCACGGCGTAGTTGTTGGCAAAAAAACGCACGTCGCCCCAAGGCGGGGCGGCCCCTTCGCCCAAGATGCCGTCCCGGACCAGGAAAAAATAGGGGGCCACGATGTCCACGCCGGTGGCCGTGGCAACCTTCTGGGAACGGGCCAGGACCGCCGAAAGGCTCTCCCGCCGGCCGGGCAAGACCTCCAGATCCACGGGGACCTTCTGATCCGCCAGGCGCCTTTCCAGCCCTTCCCGATGCTCTTCCCAGCACACGAGCAGGCACTTGCGCCCGTTTTCATGCAGCCGCCGAATCATTTCCACCGGGATCTCTTCAGGGTCTTTTGTGAAAAGGACCGTGAGGCGCCGGTGGGTGCCACCGGACTGGGAAAGGACCTCCCTCAGGGGTGTGGCCCATGGCAGGAGGGCGCTTTCCGTCTGTTCCACCTCCTGCGCATCGATGAAGGCGATCCGGGCGGCCTGGACCACGTGGTCCACCGCCACCACCTGAAGCGCATGGTGTCCATACCGGAAGGGTTCGTGGTCCCCGGCCCACTGGTCGTAGGTGAGGATTTGCAGTTCCTTTTTCAGGGCCGATGGCAGCCGTTCGATGCTGTCGCCGCCCGACAGATTCTTGGTGGGCACGATGAGGGTGGTGCAGCCCGCGTCCAAGGCCGCCTCCAGCTTGATGGCGATCGCTCCCACGGCGGTGATGCGCCCCTGGGTGTCGATCTCTCCGGTCATGGCCACGTCCCGTCGGACGGCCCGGCCGGACAGGGTGGACGCCAGGGCCAGGGCGATGGCTCCGCCGGCCGACGGGCCGTCTTTCGGTGTGGATCCCCCCATGAAGTGCAGGTGGATGGGATCTTGCGTGGCATCCGCCTCGATGCCCAATTCCTCGGCGCAATAGAGGATCCCCGTGGTGGCCACCTTGCGGCTTTCGTCCATGACCTTTTCGATGTTTCCCGTGGCGTGCACCAGGCTGAGATATCCCGCGGGGTGTTCCAGGGGGGCTTGGGCGCCGAGCCGAACCCGGGTGGCCTGGATGGGAATGATGGAGCCCAAGCCCCGTTCCAGGTTGACCCCCAGCGCCAGCATCTCGCCCACCCGGTCCTCCTCGTGGATCTTCCAAGGGCGGCTCGGCGTGTCCAGGTATTCCTTGATCTTGCGGCGTGTGATGACCACAGGCCGGCTGGCGCCGGCATCCACTTCCTTTCTTTGAATGCGGAAAAAGAGCGTGCGCAGGAGCCTTTCCAATTCCCGAACCCCCGGCTCGTGGGTGTAGTCCCGGACCAGATGGGCGATCAGATCCCGTTCTTCATGGGGATCGAACACGATCTCGTCCTCGCCGATGTCGTAGCGAGTGCGCACCCTGCCGATGAGATGGCGCCGGGCGATGGCCACCTTTTCCTCCACGCTGTAGCGGTCCAGGAAGACCACCTCGCAGCGGTTCACCACCGGAGGCGGCACCGTCTCCAAGGTGTTGGCCGTGAGCACGAAATGGCAGTTG
The DNA here is from genome assembly GCF_900176285.1 of Desulfacinum hydrothermale DSM 13146. Classification (GTDB taxonomy): domain Bacteria; phylum Desulfobacterota; class Syntrophobacteria; order Syntrophobacterales; family DSM-9756; genus Desulfacinum; species Desulfacinum hydrothermale. The sequence goes on from NZ_FWXF01000001.1 coordinate 531,495, forward strand.
GAAAGATCGATGTCCACCGTGGTTTGCGTGTACTTGTCATGAAACAGGTGATTCTGCTCCGGGTCCAGGATCTCCAAGAGGGTGGCGATGGCGAACTTTTCCGTCTTGTCCGCCTCGTCCAGGATGAACATGCCGTTCATGCACCCCATCTTGATGAGCCCCTGCACGATGGCGCCCGGCTTGGAGCCTTCGTAGGTGAATCCGTGGCCCCGAAGATCCGATTCGTCGCGCATGCCGCCCAGGCTGATCTTGTGGTAGGGGATGCCCAGGTTCTGGGCCATGGAAATGGCCAGGGAGGTCTTGCCCACCCCCGGAGGTCCCACGAAGAGGAAAGCAGAGCCGGTTCTGTGCCAGGATCCCGCGTCGTTGGGGTCGAACCGGCGGTAGCGGCGGATCAGGTTGGCGAAGAAGTCGCACACCTGCTCCTTGGGCCGCTCCAGCCCGTAATGGGTTCGGTGGAGGCCCTCCTCGAACGCCTTCGGACTCACCGTGATGGGGTGGATCTTCTTCCACGGGATGGCCAACAAGGTTTCGATCAGCTCGCTGTACTTGGCCCCACTGTGCCCCACGGCGTGGGTCTTGTTCTTTTCAATAAGTTCGATCACCTGCGGGGGGAAGCTGGGGTCCGACTTGGCCTCCTCGATCCGATCGCGCAGACTCTTGGTGCCGATGCCTTCCGGCGCCACGGGAAGCGGTGAGGTGGGAACGGGAGCGGGGGCGCTGGCGTGGGGGGGTGCGGACTTGAGAAATGCTTCGATACGCTCGGAAAAGATGCGAAAGAGTCCTGCCAGGTCCTTTCCTTCCATCTTGTCCTGAGGGATGCCCAATTCGTGGAAGAGGCCCATGAGACCCCATCGGTCTTTGAAGGCCGAGAAGGTCTGGGAGGCCTTTTCCCGGCTGTCCTTCACGATGGCCTGGAAGCCTAGGGCCATCTTGTGCACGAAGCGGGACCGTTCCAGGAGCGAAAGGCTCGTGAGGCGACTCCGGTTCCAGCACTCCCCCAGGGCTCTGGCTCGGCAGTCCAGGCCCATGGTGACCAGGGTTTCCTGGAAAAGCGTTTCCGGAAGATCCGCCACCCACCCGGCGGCTCGCTGGGTCATGCGGTAGATGTGGGGTCCCAGGGTGGAGTCCTTTCGGGCGGCGTCGAAGAGTACCAAGTAGTCGCCGCCGCGAAGGCCCACCATCTCATCGCTCAGAATCGCCGTAAGCAGCCGGTAGAAGGTGGGATCTTCTTGGGCCATGCGGAGCGCGAAGGCCGCATCCGAGCGGATCACGTCGGTCTCCGAGGCTTCCGGGTAGAGGGAGTGCTCCACCTGGTGGCGTAACAAGAATTCCGTAAAAGCCAGAGCCTTTCGTTCCTCCGCGCTTCCTTCGGTCACCAGCCCGCGGGAATCGGACGGAAGTACGAAGACCAGATAGTCAAACAGGCGTTCGTGGACGGCGATGGTCCACCGATCACGTTGCCGCAGGAGCAGGCTGAGGGGGGCGATGGTTCGCTGTTCGTCTTCCAGTCGCTGGATCCGGATCTTGGAAAGCAGCCGAGCGGCTTGGCGGCTGTCGGTTCCCCGGCGGGTTCGAAAATCGGGGATGATCTTCGATTCCACCAGCGAAAGGAGAAGTTGGCTCACGCGCCGGATCGCCTCGTCATCGGGATAGGGCAGGCCTTCCAGGACCTGTCTTTCAAAGCTCATGGGGAACATGGGCTGGACCTCGTCTGTGCGGTTTCCGTTATGGCATGGCTACTGCACCACCCAGACGGTGCAGTTTTTGGCTTCCCGGATGATCTTGCTGGAAACGCTACCGAACAAGAATTCCTCCCGCTTGCTCATGCCCCGGCGCCCCACCACCACGGTGTGATAGCCTCCCCGGCGCTGTTCTTCCAGAAGGCGCCGGGCGATGCCTTCGCCTTTTTCGCATTCCTGGACCTGCAGGCGGATGTGTTGGCGGGGGATGCCCCGCTCCACAAGCCGCCCAGCCATGGCGTCCAGCTGCCGGAGAGCCCGTTGCCGCCGCTCTTCCAGCGTCTGCCGCCGCCTGTCCGGGTCGGGCAGCACATCCGCGGACGGAACCGTGAGTACGTGGTGCAGGGTGATCCGGCACCGGGGGTGGACGCGCATGAGATTCCCCACGTAATCCACGGCCCGTTCTGCGTTGGGTGAGCAGTCGATGCCCACCAGGACTTTATGCTCCATTCGGCACCTCCCACAAGAAAGATCGAAAACAAATCTCCAGATCTTCCACCATCTCCTGGGCCGACTCGTAGAAGACCTCCGCACCCGAGGCGAAGTGCATGAGGACCTTGTTCAGGGTTTCGCGAATGTGGGGGAAGATCTTCTTGAGATTCATGAGCCGATGGGGAAAGAAGAGCGAAAAGTCCTGTTCGCGCAGTTCCGACAACACGTGATGGTGGGGGGAAGCGGGGTTTTTGAGATCGTGGATGGTGTGAAATCCCATGCCTGCGGCAAAAAGCAGGATGTTTCCCAGCCCGAAGAGATCCACGCCGTAAGGCTGGCCGGGCCATTCGAAGGCGTAATCGAAATCGATCCAGCGGTACCGTCCGGTGCCCGATTCCACCAGGAGATGGTCGTTTCGAATATCTCCGTGGATCTCGCCATTGCGGTGCAAGTCCCTGACGGCGTAAAAGGCCTTCATGAGGTTGGAAAAGATGGCGGGAAAGACCTCGTAGTAGTAGGTTTCATGGTCCATACTGAGGTGCAGGAGGAGCTCATAGAAGGGCTTTCCGGCGATGCGATCGATCACGCGGATGGGATTTCCCGCGGCATCGGTGAGGGTGCGGCCTTGCATGAAACGCACATCTCCGGCGGTCTGTTGCAGGATGCGCGACTCCTTGTGCGGGCTTCGAAAGCAGCGGATGCGCTCTTGTCCCAGCTGCATGTGGAAGGATTCGAAGAAGGCCAGCTTCACAATTTTTTGCACCCCGTCGGCCAGGTCCACCACCCGCTTGACCCAGAATTTCGGCTCGCCGTCCAGGCCGAACCGCCCCTCAAATTCCTCGCCGCGCACGTAAAAGATCCGGTCTTCCACCTGGATGCAGTCGCCGGCGCGGATGTCCATGAACTGAGTGGTGTCGGTGTGGATCCGCAACACGGCCGGTGGCGCTAGCCTGGTAAATTCCCGGATGCGCTCGCGAATCTGCTTTTCGGTCATGGTCGAAGGCCCCTTTGGGTGGCGTTGCACGCGGATCTTTTGGCATTGTAACCCGATTGGGTGGTCGGAAGAACGGCGGAAAGGCCTTGGCGCGGGAACCCTGAAAGATCCCGGCGGGGCCCATCCCGTGCCGGTGAATGGAAGCGGGAACGGAATCCATGGAAAGAACGACGCCCCGGCTCACGTCGCATTTTTCTGAATGGGGTTGGTCCGTGACATGAGCAGGGGACCGTCGTCTCCGGAAAGGCTTCACCGTCTGGTGGCCGTACCCTTCGGGCCCGCGAGGTAGGAGCGACGGATGCCGACGAAACCGGAGACGACGAGCGGCAAAGAGGAGAAGACCTCTTCGCCACACGATCGTTTCAAGATACGGGGCCGGCGTTTGCGGATAAAAGGGTTCAAATCCTCACAACGTGGAGATGCTGCTTCCAAGAAGACTACCGGCCGCCGAGCCCACGGATCTTTTCACTGCACGGCACAGAGGGAGTAGCCGGCTGCACGGCCATGCCATGTCATGATTGAAAGGGAAACCTTGGGGGCGGAGCCCGGCGTGAAGACGTCGCCGCCCTCAAAAAGGGACGGCCGACTGGCCCAACGAGCCATGGTGGAAACCCCACAGGGCCCTTTTCGGTTTGACACGATTGGGGGCACCCTCTAGGCTTGCGCTCAAAACAGACAGAGATTGGAGAAAAGCGATATGGATAAGGATCTCTTGCTTAAGGAAGTGCGCGCCTTGCTCGGCGACGCACAGGTGAACACCGACCCCGAGGCGCTCTACGACGCCTCGGCCGATCGGTACAAAAAATACGCCAAGGCGCGGCGTGTTCTCGACGTTCCTCCGCCTGCGGCCATCGTCTATCCCCGCTCCACCGAGGAGGTGGCCAGGCTCCTTTCTTTCTGTAACGAGCACGGCATCAACGTGATCCCTCGAGCGGGAAAGACCTCCACCGAGGGCGGTCTGGAAAACTGGAAAGAGCTGACCCTGGTCATCGACGCCCTGCATCTGGACAAGATCCTGAAGATCGATGAGTACAACATGCAGGCGACGGTCCAGGCGGGTGTGCCCCTGCAGAAGCTGGAAGACGCGCTTCGAGAACGCGGCTACACCACCGGCCACTCGCCCCAGTCGAAGCCGGTGGCAAAGTTCGGCGGCCTGGTGGCCACGCGCAGCATCGGGCAATTTTCCACCCTCTACGGCGGCATTGAGGACATGGTGGTGGGTCTGGAGTGCGTCTTTCCCAACGGCCAAATATGCCGTATCAAGAACGTCCCGCGCCGTTCCGGGGGGCCGGACATCCGCCACATCGCCATCGGCAATGAGGGCTCCCTGTGCTACATCACCGAGGTGACGGTCAAGATCTACCGGTACTTTCCCGAGAACAACCGGTTCTACGGTTACCTGACCAAAGACCTGGCAACCGGGATCCAGGTGCTGCGCGAGGTCATGGTCAATGGCTACCGCCCTTCCGTCGCCAGAGCCTACTCGGAGGAAGACGCCCGGCAGCATTTCTACCATTTCCACAAGGGCAAGTGCGTGCTTCTGTTCATGGCCGAAGGAAACCGGCACATCGTCGATGCGACCTGCAAGGGAATCGAGGAGGCGGTGGCCAAGTTCAAAGACGGCATCCTCGAACAGGTATCCAGCGAGCTGATCGAAAACTGGTTCAACCATCTCAATTGGTCCCAGCAGGATATCGACGACGAGTTCGAAGGCATGAAGGAAAAGGACTCCCACGACGGATTCACCACGGAGGTGTCGGCGGACTGGGAGACGATCCCCAAGCTCTACGACAACGTCATACGGCGGATCCGCAGCGAGTTCCCCCGCGCCCATGACCTCACCTTGCTGGGCGGCCACTCTTCCCACAGCTACATCAATGGGACGAACATGTATTTCGTCTACAACTACGAGATCAACTGCGCTCCCGAAGATGAAATGCGGGTCTACCACCATCCGATCCAACGCATCATTGTGGAGGAGACCCTGAAGCTCGGCGGTTCCATGTGCCATCATCACGGCATCGGCAAGTACCGCAACGAGTGGACCCAGCAGGAACACGGCTCGGCCTACTTCATGCTCAAAAAGCTCAAGGAGGCCTTCGACCCCAATGGAATCATGAACTTTGGGGCCATCTTCTACCAGGAAGAGGGCGCCAAGTTCCAGAAATAGCAGATGAGCCCGTGGGCATGAGAATAGTCTGTCTGGCCAAGCTGGTGCCGGACGTGGATAACTTTCAATATGACCATGAGCGGAGCGCCCTGATCCGGGAAAACGTCCGTCTTCTGCTCAACCCCGCGGACGCCACCGCTGTGGCCATCGCCCTGAAGCTCAAGGCGGACAGCAGGGCCGGCAGCGTGCACACGGTGACCCTGGGCCCCCGGAGCGCCATGCCCCACCTGGAGGATCTGCTGCGCCGCGGCGTGGACCGTGCCACCCTGATCTCCGACCCCGCCTACGCGGGCAGCGACACCCACGTCACCAGCCACATTCTGGCGGCATTTCTTTCCAGGTGCGGCTTCGATGTGATCTTCGCCGGTACCCACACCCTGGACGGTGGGACCGGCCATGTCGGCCCACAGGTGGCCGAAATCCTCGGCATCCCCCACATGGCCGGCATCAGCCACATGGACCCCGAATCCCTTTCAGAGGGGCGGGCCCAGGTGCGCGTCGAAAGCGAAGAGGCAAGCTATACCTTTGCGCTCCAACTGCCGGCGGTCCTGGGGTTTGCTTATGCCCCCGAGCCGAAGCTTCCCTTCATCCGCTACGAGGCCCTAAAGCGTGACCTGAGTGGCCGGGTGGAAGTCATTGACAATCAGGCACTGGGGTTGGCGCCCGAGCAGGTGGGCGTCTTGGGTTCCCTGACCCGCGTCCGCAAGATCCACGTGAAGGGCTTCCGTTCGCCGAACACCCGGTTTGTCCGGCCCGACGACGAAGGCATCGAAAGGGTCTATCGGTTCCTGCGGGAAAAAGGGTTCGTCCGATGACAAGGCGCGTGCTGATCTATCTCGATCCCGAGGGCGAAGCGGATTCGATACAGCTTCTGGAGGCGGCCAACCGCATGTATGGCGCAACTGGGTACCGGTCCTACGGGCTGCGCCTGGCCGGCACCTGCCCGCAGGCCGAGGGCCTCTTGGATGTACTGCTCCAGGTCGAGGATCCCCGCGTGCGTCCTTACGACGCCGCCAACCTGGCAAGATGCGTGGAAGCGGCCCACCGGAAGCACCACTTTGATGCCATCCTCATCCCGGCCACCACCTTCGGCAGGATGATCGCCCCCCGAGCCGCCATGCGACTCCACGTGGGACTCACCGCCGATGTGGCCGATATTCATCGGGAGAAAGGGCGTATCGAACTGGTGCGGGCTGCCTTTGGCGGCCGCATGCGGGCGGTGGTGGCTCACCGGGGCCGGGGCCCGCTGATGATCACCGTGCGCAAAAACACCTTCACCCTTGACGCCCGGATCCGGCGTTCAACGGATATCGCGCCCCTCGTTGTGGACGGCATCACGGAACCGGAAGTGACGCTGGTGGAGCGGCGGCCGGCCGAGAAGGCTGCGGACATACGCGAAAGCGAGGTGCTTGTGTCCGGCGGGGGCGGCATCAAAGAACACTTCGATCAACTGGAAAAGCTGGCGCGGGCGCTCGGTGGCCGGGTGTCCGCAAGCCGCCGGGTGGTGGACGCTGGGCTGGCCCCGCGCCGGATCCAGGTGGGGCAATCGGGCAAGACCGTGAGCCCGCGGCTCTACATCGCCGTGGGCATTTCCGGTTCCATACAGCATGTGATGGGGCTCAAAGAGGTAGACACCATCATCGTGGCCAACACCGACCGCAACGCGCCGCTGTGCAGCCTTGCCGATATGGTGGTGGAAGGCGACGGCATGGAGTTCGTGGACCGCCTCACGAAGCGCCTACTCAAGGGAGGAAAGGGATGAAAATCACCGATTTCAGCATGGACTACTTCTCGCTCCACGGGAAGAACGCCATCGTCACCGGCGGCAATACCGGCCTGGGTCAAGCGTTTTCCCTTGCCCTGGCCAAGGCGGGGGCCAATATCCTCATTGCGAGCATCATGCCCGACGATCCGGAGTTCAATGCACTCATCGAAAGAGAAGGCGTCCAGGTGGTCTACATGGAGGCGGACCTGACCCAGCCGGGTGTCCCTAAGAAGGTGGTCAGCCGGTGCATCGAAGCGTTCGGCACGGTGGATATCCTGGTCAATTGCGCCGGGATCTGCCTGAACAATGAGTTTCGCCAATACGGCCGCTCGGAGTGGGATCCGATGGTGGCGATCAATCTGACCGCCGCCTTCGAGATGTGCCACGCGGCGGCGCTGCCGATGATCGAGCGGAAAAGCGGCAAGATCATCAATATCTGCTCGCTGCTCAGCTTTCTCGGCGGACGGCTGTCGCCGGCGTACGCCGCCACAAAGCATGGCCTCGCGGGCCTCACCAAGGCGCTTTGCGATGAACTGGCCCAATACAATATTCAGGTGAACGGCATCGCCCCCGGCTACTTCAAGACCAAGGTGGCCGAGTCGTCGGTGAACGACCCGGAGCGCAGCCGGTGGATCGTCCATCACACGCCGGCAGGGCGCTGGGGCGATGTGCACGATCTGATGGGAGCGACGGTCTTTCTGGCCAGCAAGGCGTCGGATTTTGTCAACGGGCATATCCTGACGGTGGACGGCGGGTTTCTCACCCGTTAGGACAGAGGGCGCGGCGCACAAGCGCGCGGCGGAAAACGGATAGGCCTATGGGACGCAAATACTTCGTCGGCGTGGACAGTGGATCTCAGAGTACCAAGGTCTCGCTGATCGATCAGGACGGCACGGTCGTGTGCAGCGCAAGTCAGCCGTTGCGCCCGATGATCCACCGAAAGCCGGGTTGGGTGGAACATCCGGATGACGATCTTTGGGACAGCCTGAAGGTGGCCCTTCGTCGCCTCCTCGAACGGTTCGACGGCGATCCCGCCCATATTGTGGGCCTGGGGCTCTGCGCCATCCGGTGCTGCCGCGTCTTTCTCAAAGCCGACGGTTCTCTCGCCGCGCCGGTGATGAGCTGGATGGACGTGCGCGCTTACGAAACCTACCAAGATGATCCTGCCATCGCCTACACCGGCTCCACCTCCGGCTACCTCACCTTCCGCCTCACCGGAGAGCTCAAGGACACCATCGCCAACGCCTTTCAGCACCAATTCCCCACGGACATGGAGACCTGGAACTGGTCGCAAAACCCGAAGCACTTCGGCAAGTTCGGCATTCCGCGGGAAAAGCTCCTGGAGATGCACCTGCCCGGGGAGATCCTCGGTCGCGTCACCGCTGATGCCGCCCGGGACACGGGGCTTCCGCAGGGACTCCCGGTAGTCTCCACCGCAAACGACAAGGCGGTTGAAGCGCTCGGATCGGGACTCATCGAACCCGGTACGGGGCTCCTCTCCCTCGGAACCTATATTACCTCCATGGTTTACGGAGAAAAGTATCGAGCCCATACGGAGCACTTCTTTACCAATCTAGCCTCCGTGCCCTACCGCTACCTCTACGAGAGTCGCGGCATTCGAGCCGGAATGGGACACATTTCCTGGTTCAAGAAATTGCTCGGTGACGAGTTCGAGGAACGTGCCCGCAGGAACGGTCACGGCAGCGCCGAGGAGCTCTTGGAGGAAGAGGCCCAGGCGGTCCCGGCCGGCTCCGACGGCCTTTTGATCGCTCCGGACTGGCTGGCCCCATCCAATGCGCTGCACCGCAAAGGGGTGATGATCGGCCTCGACCTGCACCACACCCGGGCACACATCTACCGCGCCCTCATGGAAGGGATCGCCCTGAGGATGAAAAACAACTTCGACGACATGAACCGGGAGTTGGGCGTGAAGCCGGAAAGGCTCATCGTTTGCGGCGGCGGGTCCAATAGTTCGCTTTTCATGCAGATCGTGGCCGACGTCTTCGGTGTCACGGCAGTGCGTACCGCCATCAACGGTGCCGCCGCCCTGGGTGCCGCCATCGCCGCCGCGGTAGCCACCGACCACTACAGCACGTTCGAAGAGGCGGTCGAGCGCATGGTCCATATCAAGGACAGCTTTCACTACGACGAGAAGCGCCGACGCGCCTATGACCGCATCAACCGGGAAGCGTTTCGCGAACTCCCAACCCTGCTCGAGCCCACACTGCAAAGGATCCAGAGCCTGAGATCAGATCTTGATCTGTGATTCAGGCCTTCTACACTCGCCCTCAAGACAAGTCGGGGTGGTAGCCCAAGTTTGTCACTTTTTTGCGTAAGTTGTTGTTATTCTTAAAATCTGGTTTTTCATTCTTCACTACAAATTTTCAAGCGATGCTCAGAACCCTTTTCAAGGGGCTGCGGGGAAGTCGGAGGGCATTGTAAATTTCCACATGGATCGGCTCCGACTCAGAAGTATTTCGGATGTGGATCCTTTGTCCCTTGCCGTTGATCATGGTGGTGGTCACCCGTGTAGAGCCCCTGAATGGATGGATGCCTCCCTTGTTTTTGGATCGTAACCTATCATGTGTCCCTTATATTGGAAGGGTAACCAGCAGCACCTGCTCACCGGCCGGGTGCGGCTGGTGAAGCCGGAGGTGGCGCCATGAAAGACCTACCTGGTAGTCTGGGACTTCCAAGTCGCGGCCCAAAAGATGGTGCCGAGCCATAGCTGGGGTCCCCCAGGCGCTCTCATCAACCGGAGCATAAACCGTGAAACAGCAACCTGGGAACACCGGCCTTCAGCCGCGTAAAAGCAAGGACACTGGGAACACCGGGTCGCAGCCCGGTAAAAACGAGAGCACTGGGAACACGGGGCTCCAGCCCGGTAAAAACGAGAGCACTGGGAACACGGGGCTCCAGCCCGGTAAAGAGAATCACGCTTACAAAGGCTGGTACAGCCGGGGTTATCTGCCTCATTTGGATGCGCCGGCCTTGCTCCAATCCATCACCTTTCGCCTGGCCGATTCATTGCCACAGGAGAGATTGCGGCAGTTGGAGCAAGAACTGGCAACCAAGCCCGAAAACGAGCGGGAGAAGTGGAAGCGTCAGCGAATCGAAGCGTGGCTGGATGCGGGCATGGGCTGCTGCGCCTTGCGCCATCCACGTCTTGCCGCCTTGATGCAGAATACCCTTTGGTATTTCGACGGCTCACGCTACCGGCTTCTGGCCTGGTGCGTGATGCCCAACCATGTGCATGTGCTGATCGAACAGCAGGCTCTCTTGTCCAAGAT
>NZ_FWXF01000017.1 GCF_900176285.1 Desulfacinum hydrothermale DSM 13146
GCGGATCTTCCCGTGGCGGGCGCGGCGCCGGAGTGGATGAGCGAGAAGGCCATCAGCATCGGGCACTACTTCGTGGCCTCGGGCGTGTACACGGTCTTCGGTGTGACCTTCCCGTCCGTCGAGGGGACCAAGTTCCACAAGCTGCTCTTCGAGGGCCTGGAGGAGCTGGGCTTCGGCAAGTGGGGCTTCGCCAAGGATCCCATCGAGATGGCACACATGATGATCGCCCATATCGACAAGAAGCGCGAGGCGCTGGGGATCATGGGACCGCGCGAACGCAAGCTCTTCGACATGGCCGACCGTCGCGCCCTGGACTAACGAAGCGGACAAAGCCCATGGGGGTAAAATGGCGAAGACCGGCCTGAAGGGCGGCTTCGTTGGAGGCCCCGGCTCACCGAGCCGGGGCCTTTTCTTTTGTGCGGTGTCAGCCCCCTGCCTTGGGGGTTCTTGACAAGGCGCTTCGTCCGGTTGGATAAGGAGAGATCGTCAAACCGAACGGAGGGAGATCATGCGCGTTCTCGTCACGGGGGGTGCCGGCTACATCGGAAGTCATACGTGCAAGGCCCTGCATCGAGCGGGTTTGGATCCGGTGGTTTTGGACAACCTTTCCACGGGCCATCGCTGGGCGGTCAAGTGGGGCACGTTGCTGCATGGGGACCTTCGGGATGCCCAGTGGGTCCGCCGGGTTTTGAAGGAGACCCGCGTCGATGGGGTGATTCATTTTGCCGCCAGCGCCAATGTGGGCGAATCCATGGCGGATGCGCGCAAGTACTTTGAAAACAACGTGGCAGGAACCCTGAACCTGCTGGGAGCCATGCTGGAAGCCGGGGTGCGCTCCATCGTCTTTTCCTCGTCTTGCGCGGTCTACGGGATCCCGGAACAGGTCCCCATCCCCGTGGAGCATCCCCGTCGTCCCATCAGCCCCTATGGGGAGACCAAGCTCATGGGGGAAAAGATGCTGCGCTGGTTCGGCGAGGTGCACGGCCTTTCCTGGGTCGCTCTTCGTTACTTCAATGCGGCGGGGGCCGATCCGGACGGCGAACTGGGAGAGTCGCACGATCCGGAAACCCACCTCATCCCGCTGGTGATGGAAGCCGCCTTGGGAAAAAGGGGCCCGGTGCGGATCTTCGGAACGGACTACCCCACCCCGGACGGCACGGCGATCCGCGACTACATCCATGTGGCCGATCTGGCCGAGGCGCACCTGAGGGCGCTCCGTCATCTTTGGGACGGCAAGGAGTCTGTGGCCCTCAATCTGGGGACCGGCCGGGGCCACAGCGTCCTGGACGTGATCCGGGCGGTGGAGGCGGTGGCAGGGCGCCCCGTCCCCCAGGTACCGGCGGACCGACGCGCCGGGGATCCCCCCGAGCTCGTGGCCGACGGCGCCGGCACCCGCGCGCTCCTCCAGTGGGAACTCCGGTGGGATCTCAACGGCATCGTGGAAACGGCCTGGCGCTGGCACAAAGACCGTGCCCCGCATCTCTGATCCGCACTCTTATACGCCCACGTGGTCCAATAGGACGGAGATGCACACAGGCTACGCACACAGATAAAAAAATCTGTGTCTGTCTGTGCCAATCTGTGTCCCATTAAATAGAATACGGATGCACAAGCCCCTTTCGTTCCTTTCCTCATCTTTGCGCCTTGGCGCCTTTGCGTGAGGACATAAAAGAACCGCCCCCGAAAGATTCCCCCAGCGAGAACCCATCCCGACCGGCCGGCGCCTTGGCGTGAAATGCCTTGACGCACAACCGGTTTTTGACTAACCATCTCGCGAAACAAAGATCAATATCCTATTGTCATCGTAGGATTTTTATGCACCTGGTGCCCAAGCACCTCAGCGGCAATCGGTCGGTTGTAACCGAGTTGGCGAAGCTGTGGGCTCAGCGCGCCGTTTAGTTGACGCCCCCGAAGCCCCTTTACTTTGACCATTTGAAAAGGTGGACGGAACGTAATGGCTTTTTTGTTGGTATGGAATAACAGGCTCTAAAGCAGATTGGGATGGCTAGTCTGCAGTGGAATAGAGCGGATCGGTCATCCCGCGAGAACTCCGCTAAGGAGCGGCTTGTTGGAGTGATAAAGGGTGGTCTCTTCAAAAAAGGTCAGGTAGTGCGCTGTGTGAAAAAGGGTGGCCCAACCGTCACCCCTGATCGTTTCGCGGGGCCGTCCTGTGCTACACTCATCCCCTGGCACCATGACCCCGGAAAGGCAGGCAGTATAGATGTCCCGCCGGCCCAACCCACGCGATGCGTCGAATCCCTTTTCTTGCCGCTTACTACGGCCTTTCACCTCCGCGGCGCGTTAGGGGCGTTCAAAGATATAATGGTGGTTCTCCATGGCTAAAACGGCAGAGTGCATGGAATCTCCGACTTCGAACGGCTTGTCGAGGAACCTGCCTCGCTGGGTACCGGCCTGGGTCGCCCGCAGGCTCGACGAGCACATGCGAGAGGTGATCGCCGGCGCCGCCGTCACCTTCACGGTGAAAGTGGTCGGTTCGGCGCTCATGTTCGCGTTCAACGTGGTGGTGGCCCGGCTCCTAGGCGCAGAACAGACGGGACTCTTCTTTCTGGCCCTCACCGTACTCCAGGTGTGTGCCGTGCTCGGCCTCTGGGGCCTGGACAATGCAACCTTGAAGTTCGTGGCGGCGAACGCGGAGCTCGGGGAATGGGGTAGGGTCTTGGGCGTGTACCGCAAGGCCGTAATTTTCACGGCCGGCCTTGCAGTCCCCTTGGGTTTTGCGGTGTTCGTGGCTGCGCCCGTCCTTGCCTGTTCCGTGTTCCAAAAACCTGAACTCACGGGTGCCCTCCGGGCCGCCGCCGTGGGCGTGCCGGCGGTGGCCTTGCTGTGGATCCACTCCGAGGCCCTCAAGGGCCTCAAGCGCATGCTGGCCTCCCAGTCCTTGCAAAGCCTGATTCTCCCGATCACAGCGCTTTTGACCGTTCCGGTTGCGGCCAGATGGTGGGGGGCGACCGGTGCGGTGGCCGTGTACGCGGTCGCCGCCTACGCGGCGGTGGTCGGGGGCTACGGATTCTGGCGGCGCCACACGGCGCACTCCCGGGCGGCCGCCGCCGCGTTTCCTGGGCGAAATCTTGTGGATACCGCCAAACCCTTGGGAGCGGTTGCGGCGACAAACCTTGTGATCCAATGGCTCCCCTTGCTGGTTCTGGGGGCTGTCGGCACCAAGGCCGACGTGGGTGTGTTCGGAGCGGCGCTCCGCACCGCGATGCTCACGAGCCTACTTCTGGTGGCCGTGAACAGCATGACAGCGCCAAAGTTCGCGGCGCTTTGGGCAAAGGGGGATCTGCCGGCGCTCGAACAGACGGCCGTGAAGTCGGCCGCGCTCGTGGCCCTGGCGGCCGCACCCATCCTGTCGGTCCTCGCCTTTTTCCCGAAGCATGTACTGGGCTTGTTCGGGCAGGGCTTCGCCTCGGGCTCCGTGGCGCTAACCATTCTGGCCGCCGGGCAGTTTGTGAACGCGGCCACCGGCTCAGTAGGCTGCCTGTTGATGATGACCGGAAACGGCAAGTGGCTCTGGGTTTCTGTAGTTCTGGGGGCGATGACGTGTGTAGGTTTGTCGAGCGTGATCCCCGTGTGGAATAGTGTAATCGCTGCTGCCATCGCCGTAGCTGTACCGCTCGCAATGCAGAATATAGCAGCCTCTGTTTTCTCGTTTTGGCGCATCAGGGTCGCACCGTGCAACTATAGGGCGTTGTTTTCGAAATAGTTCAGCCCGAATTGTCCATAACCCGCAAGGGCGTGGGGGGTAGATGATGGCGAGACCTTAGTGTTCCGGGGTTGTGGCCCGGTGTAATCCGGGGGTGAAGCCGGCCGTTTCTGCAAGCCCATGCAGACATCGGCCCTTTCCCCCGAACCGTGGGCCGCCCCCCCTGCGTTCAGGGTAGATCCTGTGAGAGGTATAGGCCCGTGACGGGAACGGTTGTGCCAGAAGACTGGCGACGTTGGCCAGGATGGAGCGCAGGAATTCCCGGTAGAGGCAAGGGGAAGGGCAGCGATAGAGAGCGGGTCGACGTGGCAAAGCCGCCTTTGGCGCGCACGAGGATGTGGGCGCGGCCGAAAGCGCAATACAGCGCCCAAGGGGTAGTCGGTGAGGCCGTCGAAGACGACAAGCGGATGGAACATATACTGTTTGTAGAACCCGTGGAACAGGGCCAGTTGCTGGCGGCCGAGGGCGGGGTTATCGGTGGAATCGATGTCGAGGACGATATGGCGGCGAGCGCCGGGGTGGGCGGCTATGTAGGATTCGAGGAGTACCCGGGGAAGGCGGACCAACTGCCGTCGAGAAATACGGTTTTCCAGGCGGGAGATTGTGGGCTGGGAGGCGAGATCGGGGTCGGAATCGGGGGTGTGGCCGGTGGCGATCTTGATAGCAGGGTCGGAACGCAGGGTGTTGTGGTCGTTCGCATTCTCGTAGCTGAGGGCGATGGCATAAATGCGCTGGCGAAGCAGCGTGAGTTGGGCGTGCCGAATCTTGCGCAGGTCTCTGGGGTCAGCGATGGCGGAGTTGAGGGCGCGAATGAGGCCAGTGCGCTCTTCGATCTCTCGCAGGAGGGGCGCACCGGCGTCGGAGGTGATCTTACCGCCGTCGAAGGTGGCGGTGAGGGATTTGCGGCCGAGAGTTGCGAAGGAGAGCTGGGTGTGACAGACTGTGCCCAACGGGCACTCCTCTTTTGGCATGTTTTTCTTTGGCGGAACAACATGTTAGAGGGTGCCCGTTCTCTTGTCTACCTCCCTTCGTGGATAATCCGGGCTAGTCCAATCGCCCTTCATGCAAGTCACGCTGTTTCGCCTCTCGAATCAACTTGACACATACCTGGTCTTACAATGAGAGCGACAGGAGGGGGTTGTGCACTGGCTCCGGGGTGAAGCTCTGAATGCGACTCCGCCGGGAAACGGGCCAGCAGGCTGCGGTTCTGTCAACCTGGCAGGATGAGTTCCTCGAAGGCGATATAGGCGCCCCGAAGCGTCGTACGAATGATCCCAAGGTGGCAGCACTGGAAAAGGAGCTGAAGCGGGCCAAGCGGATGGTCGGGGATCTCATGATGGACAAGGAACTGTTGGAGATGCGCATTGCCCGGACGAGGGCGAGTTCCCTTTTCTGCAGCGAAGGTCGAATCCGTGAGCTGAACCTGCTCGGTCCCCGCGAAGTGTGTTTATGACAAGGCCCGGGTATACTGGCAGTGGGGTGTGGACCGTTCGACACACTATGCCCGCCAAGCGGCCGATGAAGGGCCCGTTCAGACCCAACGCCGGGGGCGTAGACCGGTGCTGCCGGACGATGAGGTGATAGCTGGCATCCGCTCGGCGCTGGCCGAGTGAGATCCTGGGCCTTCGGGGAGGGGCGCCGCAAGGTATGGGCCCGTCTGCGGCACCGGGGTATTCCCGCTTCGAACGAGCGGATACATCGCCTGATGCGCCAGCACGGCTTGCAGGTCCCGCATCGGCCGGGTACTGCTTGGGCCCGCAGACGCACGATGTCACCCTCACCTCCAAGGCGGCGAACCGGATGTGGGGCACGAACGCCACCCAAGTGAGGACCCGGCGGGACGGCATGGCAATGGTGTTTCTGGCCATCGACCATTTTGCGGGAGATGTGGTCGGCATCCATGCGCCCCCGCCCGGTACCCGTTTTGAGGCACTGGAGGCGGTATATCAGGGTGTGTTGGAACACTTCGGTCCCTTGGCGAAGGAACCTTCCGAAGGCCTGTCCTTGCTGCATAACCATGGGTCAGAGTCACATGAGCTATCACTTTCAGGACGAGATAGCCTTTCTGGGTATCGAATCGATTCCAGGCTTCGTCAAGGCCCCAGAGAGCAACGGTGTGGCCGAGGCGTTTATCCGCACCCTGAAAGAGCAGCTGCTGTGGGTGCAAACCTTCGATACGGTCGAGGAGCTAGCGCGGGACCCTGCTGGGGTTTAAGAAGCGGTTCAACAAACACTGGATACTCAAGCGGCATCGTTATGCGACGTCGGAACAGGTGCGATCTGAACATGCACCAGTGGCGGCGACGGCATGAATTTTGTGCAAAACAGTGTACAGGATTTCGGGGGCTTTACGAATTGATCAGAGGTTCCAGAGGCAACTTATGACGAATCCAAACTTCTTCATCATTGGCGCGCCGAAATGCGGGACTACATCCTTGTCTGCTTGGCTGGCGGAGCATCCGAATATTTATATGTCTCCCATGAAAGAGCCACAATTTTTCAACAGCGACCTTCAGATTTCCATAGTCCCGAATCGCTACGCATATGAACGACTTTTTCGTGGTGTAAAGGCGAAGCATGCAGCTGTAGGGGAGGCTTCAGTGTGGTATCTTGCCTCCCAAGTTGCTGTGCCACGCATCGAGCAAGAACTGCCCGGTTCAAGATACATTGTGATGATTAGGAATCCGGTGGATGCGGCGTATTCTCTGCATGAGCAGCAGTTGGTTACGGGGAATGAACACATTAAAGACTTTGCGGCGGCTTGGAACCTGTCCGAAGAAAGAGAGGTAGGCAAGTTCGTCACTCGCCGTTGCCGTGAACCGAGGTTGCTAAATTATAAGAATGTTTGCCTATTTGGTAGACAACTTGCGCGATTAATGGATACTGTCTGTAAGCAGCGCGTCCTTGTTCTTCTGTTAGATGATGTAAAGGAGAATCCGCGCCGTGAGTACATGAAGGTCTTGGATTTTCTGGGTGTCGAGGACGATGGGCGTCAGGACTTTCCAGCAATGAACACAGCGAAAGAATTGCGGTGGCCGATACTGTACTATGCCGTGCGTGACCTGGGACATTTTTTGGGCATAAAGCGGTGGCTTGCCGTGCCAGAGTTATGGCGATTGGTAAACATAATAATCGGATATAACAACCGGTTTCGGCCCCGAGAGCTCATGTCAATTGATCTACGTGAAGAACTGACCGAATACTTTCGAGAAGATATTTATTTACTTCAGAAGTTACTGGAGCGGGATCTGTCTCCTTGGCTGGATGTAGCATAAGAAAGTTCGCAGAAGGGAGAGAAAATGTCTGATGAAAGTGTTTCTAAAAGTCAATAAGAGTAGTTAAAGAGTGTAATCCGATTGCTATTTTGGACAAAGTTGACGTTGCAGAGGTTCGTTTGTGTTTCCTCCCTTATAAATAGTCCGTTTGCAGCGTTTTAAGATCGTTGCATTCGGGTTGCTCGTTACGC
Source organism: Desulfacinum hydrothermale DSM 13146 (assembly GCF_900176285.1). Classification (GTDB taxonomy): domain Bacteria; phylum Desulfobacterota; class Syntrophobacteria; order Syntrophobacterales; family DSM-9756; genus Desulfacinum; species Desulfacinum hydrothermale. The sequence continues at coordinate 7,191 of NZ_FWXF01000017.1, forward strand.
TATTGGAGGTTCCGACGTGTATGTGTAAGGCCTACTTTGGGCGGTTTAGAACGTCATGAATATCATTCTCGACAATAGATTTTGTCGCAGTATCTTCTCTCGGAGACTTTGGTTAAGCGTGGTTTTGGGCGTTGCTCTCGGCACGGGCTACATGACTTCGCTCCGATTTTGGGGACCGCTAGGATTATCTGAGATTCTGTTTTGTGTTGTTATTTCTGTTATGCTGGTCCGGAATTTCCGTGTGCTGGTCCGTTTTGAGCGCTCTCTATCAGGGTATATTAAAGTATACCTGCTGTTTACCTTTCTGCTTGTTCTTCCTGTAGTGACTTCTATTGTGTATTTCTTGTCCGAGTACTCAGAAATGTCGTCTCCGGAGTACATTGCGTCGTGGATAGCAGGTGTCCTGCTGGCGTTTTTGCTGGCGGCCGAAATAAGGGAAAACAGCATCGATATGCGTTTGGTTTCTAGCGTGTTTTTTGTAGTGTTTGTGGCTGGTAATATTATCTCGATGGTCACTGGTTATGGGTATTATGGGGTAAGGTATAAAGGTTTTGCCAACAATCCGAACCAGTTGGTTTTTTATCTGCTATCTGTTTCCTTGTTGCTGGCTCTGTATTATAGAAAGTTGTTTTTCGCCGGCTTTCCAGTTCTTTTTTATATTGGGTTAATTTCTGGGAGTGATGACTATAAACTTTCAGTTGCCATAAGTATAGTTATTTATTTTTATCTGGTTGTGTTTTATTGGAAAAAGGCGTCTCTCGGTGTAAATGTATTGCTGTTTTCTTTTATGGCGTGTGTGTTTGGTTTGGGTTTTGGTCCACAATTTGCTGAAGTGCTCATGCGTATTTGGCATCAGGCAGATGAAGGTGGGGCCAGAATCGGTTTAATGGTAAATGCACTCCAAGCGAGTGCGTATTCGCCCTTGTTTGGATGGGGTGCTGGCTCCTTTTCTGGGCTCACAGGACCATTTGAAGGGTGGGAAGGACACAACAACCTATTGGATCTTTCTATGCAGTTTGGTTTCTTGGTTCCTGTTGTGATTTACGGAGTTTTTGCTGCGGGGATGGTTCGAGCATTGGGTAGACGAGAATATTTGGTGTTTTCAGTTATGGCAGGGTTTGTCGTGGCAGGTTTGTTTCATTTTTCAGCAAGGCATTTCGTGTTCTGGGTGGAGTTTGGTGTGTTTCTTTACTACGTTTTCTATTCTCGTTCCGAGTCGTCTGTCCGTCTTCATAGGAGCAGCGTAGAGAAGGCTCCATGTGTGGGCTGAGCGGTATATGGGGCGGGGGCTATGCAGACTCAAACATCGTCGGTCGCATGGTCAACTGCCTTGTTAATCGGGGGCCAGATGACGTCGGTGTGTGGACGGATGCGGATGCCGGCCTGGCATTGGCGCACCGCCGCCTCTCCATCCTCGACCTCTCGCCAGCCGGGCACCAACCCATGGTCTCACCCTGCGGGCGTTATGTATTGGTCTATAACGGCGAGATCTACAACCACGCGGATCTGCGTGCTGATCTGGAATGCGAGGGGGGCTCTTTTGCCTGGCGGGGTCATTCGGATACCGAGACGTTGCTCGCCGCGCTGCGTCATTGGGGCGTGCAGAGAGCGCTGGAACGCCTCAATGGCATGTTCGCTTTTGCCCTGTGGGATGCCCGTGAGCGGACTCTGTATCTGGCCCGGGATCGCATGGGCGAAAAGCCGCTCTACTACGGTCGTAATGGCGATACTTTCCTGTTCGGCTCTGAGCTGAAAGCGCTTGTTGTTCATCCTGCCTGGCAGGGGGAGGTGAACCGGGACGCGCTGGCCCTGTTTCTGCGCCACAATTACGTACCCGCACCATGGAGCATCTACCGGGGCATCTTCAAGCTGCCACCCGCTCACTTTGTTGTGATCAGTGAGGGTGGCAAGCGGGTTGGGGCGCCGCAGTGCTATTGGAACTTGGCTGAGGTGGCGAAGCGGGGTGTGGCTGCCGCTGATGGCGACCCGCAGGCGTTGGCCGACGAGCTCGACGGCCTGTTGCGCGACGCTGTGCGACGGCGCATGGTGGCGGACGTGCCGCTGGGCGCTTTTCTGTCGGGAGGATACGATTCCACGACCGTGGTCGCGCTGATGCAGGTGCAGAGCAGCCGCCCTGTCAAGACCTTTTGCATTGGCTTTTACGAGGAGGCCTTCAACGAGGCCCGGCATGCGAAAGCGGTGGCGGAGCATCTGGGTACCGACCATACCGAGCTCTACGTCACGCCTGAAGAGGCGATGGCTGTCATACCGCGGCTGCCTGAAATCTATGATGAGCCCTTCTCGGACTCTTCCCAGATACCCACCTTTCTCGTTAGCCAGCTAGCGCGCCGTCATGTGACGGTCAGCCTCTCGGGCGACGGCGGCGACGAACTTTTCTGCGGGTATAACCGCTATGTCCTGGGTTATCAGGTCTGGAGCAAGTTGCGATTGTTGCCCCGGCCTCTGCGGGAAATGCTGGCGGCGGTGCTCAACCGAGCGCCTGGGCATGCGCTGGATGTGCTTCAGGGAAAGCTGCCACAGCGGTTCCGGGTCTCCAACTTGGCCGATCGGCTGCCCAAGCTGGCCGAAGTGCTGGCACACCGGGATGGGCAATCATTCTACCGCAGCCTGGTGTCCCATGCCAAGAATCCGGATCAGCTGGTTCTTGGCGCCAACGAACCCGATACCATCCTCAACCGCCCCGATGGCCTGCCGAGCCTCCCCGGCCTGCGCGAGCAGATGATGTATCTGGACATGCTCACCTACCTGCCCGACGATATTCTGACGAAGGTGGACCGGGCGAGCATGGCTGTGAGTCTGGAGGCGCGGGTGCCGCTGCTGGACCATCGTGTGGTCGAGTTCGTCTGGCGGGTGCCCACCGAGTACAAGTACCGCAACGGGCAGGGCAAATGGCTGCTCCGGCAGGTGCTCTACCGCTATGTACCCAAGGAGCTGATGGAACGGCCGAAGATGGGATTCGGCGTACCCATTGAGCACTGGCTGAGGGGTCCGCTGCGGGATTGGGCCGAGGCGCTGCTGGACGAAAAACGCCTGCGTGAGGAGGGCTATTTCAAAGCGGCGCCCATCCGGCGTATGTGGGAAGAGCATGTTTCCGGCAAACGGCGCTGGCACTATTACCTGTGGGATATGCTGATGTTTCAGTCCTGGCTGGAGGTACAGCAGAAGAGCCGGGGAATGGCTGACCGCAGAGAAAAGAGTCTTGTGAGCATGGTGGCTGGCTAATGTACCGTCGTCTTCTGTTCGTCGTCAATGATGCGGGGTTCTTTCTCTCGCACCGGCTCAACATCGCGCGAGCCGCTCTTGAGGACGGCTGGGAGGTGCACGTGGCGACGGCGGACGGACCGGCTGTGACGCGGGTCCAGGCGGAAGGCTTCTGGCATCATACGGTGGCTCTTTCTCGTAGTGGCGCCAATCCGATGGCCGAGCTCCGGACCCTTTGGGCTCTATTCCGGCTGTTTCGTCGCCTTAGACCTACTCTGGTTCACGCGGTGACCATCAAGCCGGTGGTCTACAGTGGGCTGCTTGCCCCGTGGGCCGGAGTGCCAGCGCTGGTCCAGGCAATCTCGGGGCTCGGTCATGTGTTCATTGCCGAGGGGCGTCTTGCAGCCTTACGGCGTAAGATGATAGCCGCAGCGTATCGGCTGGCCTTTCGGCATCCTAACTCGCGTGTGATCTTTCAAAACCCGGATGATCTTGCTGCTTTGGGGCAGGCAATCAGGGACGGGCAGGCGGTGCTGATTCCCGGGGCCGGCGTCGATCCGGAAAAGTTTGCTCCGAGGCCGGAGCCGCCGGGGGAGCCGCTGGTAGTTCTCGCGAGCCGTATGCTCTGGGCCAAGGGGGTGGGCGAGTTTGTCGAGGCCGCACGCAGACTGCAGGAGAGGGGCGTTTCGGCACGTTTTGCGCTGGTGGGTGATTCGGACCCGGGCAATCCGGCCGCCGTACCCGATGACCGGCTGCGTGCCTGGGCCGCCAGCGGTGTGGTCGAGTGGTGGGGGCGGCGCGAGGACATGCCTAGCGTGTTTGCTAAGGCGCACGTCGTGTGTCTCCCTTCATATCGCGAGGGCTTGCCCAAGGTACTGCTGGAGGCTGCTTCCTGCGGCCGGGCTATTATAGCAACGGATGTACCCGGCTGCCGTGAGATCGTCCGTGACGGGCACAACGGCCTTCTGGTGCCGCCGCGCGATCCGGAGGCGCTGGCCGGTGCAATTGAAAGGGCTCTGAAAGATCGGGATCTTCGCGAGCGCATGGGGGCTCGCGGCCGGGAGATGGTCCTATCCGGCTTCACTTCGGCGCAGGTGGTGGAGAAAACACTGGCTGTCTACTGCGAGCTTTTGAACCGGGCCGGGGTGACGGCGGAGCCGGGGTTCGAGCCAACGGCCGATGAGTGAACGAACGGTACTTGTTACAGGCGCGACCGGTTTTGTGGGGAGGGCGCTGGTTTCGGTGTTGTCTTCGCGCGGCCATGTCGTGCGGTCAGCGGTGCGGCGGTGCGGCTCCGGTGCGCCGAACGAGGTGGCGGTTGGCGATTTGCAGGCTCCGAACCGTGATTCACTTAAGGATGCGCTCGCGGGGAGCGATGCGGTGGTGCATTTGGCGGCCCGAGTGCACGTGATGTCCGATTCAGAGGACGATCCGCTGGCCGTCTATCGGGCCGTGAACGTCGTGGCGACCGAATCTGTTGCGAGGATGGCCGCCGAAGTGGGTGTCGAGCGCTTCGTTTTCTTGAGTTCCATCAAGGTTAACGGCGAGGGCACGCCCGGGGGAACCGCCTTCACTGAGCGAGACAAGCCGGCGCCGCAGGATGCCTATGCCGTTTCGAAGCACGAAGCCGAGCGAGCACTCCACCAGGTGGCGCAAGAGACGGGATTGCAAGTAGTTATTGTCCGTCCCCCGTTGGTGTATGGGCCAGGAGTTCGCGCAAATTTCTTGCGCTTGATGAACATGGTTGCGCGCTGCCTGCCATTGCCGCTTGGCGCAGTGGACAATCGTCGCAGCCTCGTGGGGCTGACCAACCTTGTGGATTTTCTGGTCACCTGTTTGGATCATCCGATGGCGGTGGGGGAGACCTTCCTGGTTTCCGATGGGGAGGATCTCTCGACCCCCGAACTCATCGGACGTATCGCCGGGGCGATGGGCCGGCCCGCCCGGCTCTTCCCCTTTCCACCTGGCTGGCTCCAAGCCGGGGGCCGCCTGCTTGGGCTTGAGGCGACGGTGGAGCGGCTGTGCGGTTCGCTGCAGGTGGATATCGGCAAGGCACGAGGCGTACTTGGCTGGCAGCCGGTGTCGAGCGTCGATGAGGAGCTCGCTCGCACAGCGGATTGGTACATTCAGTCGCGCTCCGACAGGAGGGGAAGGTGAGCCAGATATCCCTTGCAATCCTGGATGTGGTATCGATCCTGGCAGGCTTGGTCGTCTCGTTTGGGCTGACTGGACGGTTCACCGATCCACGCTCTCGACTGCATCTCATCGATCAGCCCAATCACCGTTCGCTGCATGAGCAGCCCACACCGCGCTCGGGAGGAATCGCTATCCTTGCGGGCCTGGTGGTCGCTTCCGCAGTGGGGGCGACGGCGTGGCAGTTGCCCATTGAATTTGCGTGGGTGGCAGCGGGGGGGCTGGGCCTTGCTGCCGTGTCTTTTCTGGATGATCTTCGCGGCGTACGGCCCCTATATAGACTGCTCGTGCACTTTGCAGCCGCGGCCTTGTTGCCGATCGCGGGGTATGGTGTGCAGCGGATGGTACTGCCCGGCATCGAACTGTCACTGCCGGCAGGGCTGGGGGTGACGCTATCCCTCCTGTTTACCGTGTGGATGGTGAACCTCTACAACTTCATGGACGGCATGGACGGGTTTGCGGGCGGCATGGCTGTGTTTGGGTTCGGCGCCTACGGCATACTGGGATACCTGGCAGGGGAGCCGGCCTTCGGTTGGGCTGCGTTGGCGGTAGTCGCCGCTGCAATGGGGTTTCTGGTCTTCAACTTTCCGCCAGCGCGCATTTTCATGGGGGATGTGGGCTCGGCTGTGCTGGGCTATCTGGCGGCGGTCTTTGCCCTATGGGCTGATCGGCAGGGAATTGCCCCGCTTTGGGTCTCCGTACTGGTGTTCTCCCCGTTTGTCGTTGATGCGACGGTGACCCTTTTCCGGCGCGCCCTGCGCGGTGAGCCACTCTGGGAGGCGCACCGCAGCCACTATTACCAGCGGCTGGTTAGAAGCGGCTGGGGGCACCGGCGCACGGTGATTTGGGAATATGGAGTGATGGCGATGTGCGCGGCTGCGGGCGTCGTCGCCGTTCGCATGTCGGTTCCCGGCCAGTGGACGGTACTGGGGGGCGCAACTACCGTTTTGATCGCGGCCATGGTCTGGGTCGATCGTCGGGCCCCGTTTTCCTGAACGGGATGAGGTTGCTTCAGCTGTGATCAAGCATAAGAGAGGCGTCCGGCAGTGGCTGCCTTGCCGTTTTCGGCCAACACTTGGAGAGTACCAGGCTGTGCGCAGAGAAAAATATAGGACACAGATGAACGCGGACTTCGTACGCAGATAAGTAAAAATTAGATCTGTGTTTATCTGCGTGAATCTGTGTCCCATTAAAAATAGGACGCAGATAAACGCAGGCTGCGCACGCAGATAAAAACATATATCAGTGTTTATCTGTGTGGGTCTGTGTTCCATTGATTTGAGAGGATGTGTGATAGGCGAGCAATACAAACACAAAGCCATCACCGACCAAATTCTGAAGGCGTTCTACACAGTGTACAACATACTGGGCTATGGTTTCTTGGAAAAGGTCTACCAGAACGCCATGGCCCTGGAGCTGCGGAAAATCGGTCTGGATGTGGTGCCTCAGGCGCCCATTCAGGTGTTCTATGGGGGGCATGTGGTGGGGGAATACTTTGCCGACTTGCTTGTGGACAATGCTGTGATCGTCGAGCTCAAGTCGGTGCGCACGCTGTCAGCCGAACACGAGGCGCAGTTGTTGAATTACCTGAAGGCAACCCGCTATGAAGTGGGGCTGTTGCTCAATTTTGGACCGAAACCGCAGGTGAAGCGCAAGGCGTATGACAACGAGCGCAAAGGCGATTTATCGTGGGTGGGTGTGGAATAGGACGCAGATGAACGCGGGCTGCGCACACAGATATAAAAATAAATCTGTGTTTATCTGCGTGTATCTGTGTCCCATTGGTAAGAAGCAGATGCACACGGACTTCGGACGCAGATAAAATAAGAATGGGACGCAGATGAACGCAGGCTTCGCACGCAGATTAAAAAAATAGATCTGCGTTTATCTGCGTTTATCTGTGTCCCATTAACTCAGACTTCGTGCGCAGATAATAATGAGCCTCTGCCCCCTTGATGAGTAGACAAAGATGATCAGCTTCATTGCCCGGCAGTGGAAAAATCCCAACTTTTATATCATGCTGGTAAGCGACGGGCTCTTTTTCGTCCTGGCCCTGGTCGGGGCCTATCTGCTTCGCTTCGAGTTCCAACTGAGCCCATCCAACCTGGAGCAGATCAAGCAACTTCTTGGGCCCTTTGTGTGCGTGAAGCTCGGTACCTTCCTGGCGTTCGGGTTGTACCGGGGGATGTGGCGCTATACGAGCTTGCAAGACATGTGGCGCCTCGCTCAAGCCTGCGCCTTGGCGAGCATGGTTTTGGTCTCCTGGCTCGCTTTCGCATACCGTTTAGCAGGTTTTTCCCGGGCTGTGTTGCTCCTCGACCCGATGCTCACCTTCATGTTCACCGCCTGCTCTCGGGTCATGATCCGGTATGTGCGCGGGCTCTCCCCGGGCGACAGCCGCTTGGTGGTCAATTTCCCTGGGCTGAAGCCACGCCGCCGCATGAAAGCTCAAAAAAATGTTGTCATCATCGGTGCCGGCCAGAGCGGGGAAAAAATTCTTCGGGAAATCTACGATAATCCCCACCTCCATTACAATGTCGTCGGCTTTCTGGACGACGATCCGGAAAAGATCGGCCGAAGCCTTCATGGTGTCGGCGTGCTCGGGCGCCCGGATGAGCTCCCTTTGATTGCCGAGCGCAAGGAGATTCACGAGGTTTTCATCGCCATACCGTCGGCGAGCGGGAAGCAAATGCGGCGCCTTGTGGGGATCTGCGACACCTGTGGCATCGCCTACAAGACCCTACCCGGTATCGGCGAAATCATGGACGGCAAGGTCAGCATCAAGGCGCTTCGTGATGTGGCCTACGAGGATCTCCTGGGGCGTCCCCCGGTGTCGTTGGACACAAAAGAAATCGCTCGGTACCTCGCGGGCCGAACGGTGCTCGTTACCGGCTGTGGAGGATCCATCGGATCCGAGTTGTGCCGCCAGATCATCCGATTCGATCCCCGAAAGCTCATCCTCATGGATGCCGGCGAAGCGAACCTCTACCAGATCCAGATGGAGCTGGAGCATGAAAAGGGCTTTCACCGCTACTGCGCAATCCTGGGGGATGTGCGTAACCGAGCGTTGGTGGAATCCGTGTTTTCCGAGCACCGCCCGGAGGTGGTCTTTCACGCTGCGGCCTATAAGCATGTTCCCATGATCGAGAAAAACCCGTGGGAGGCGATCTTCAACAATGTGCTGGGCAGTAAGGTGATCATGGAGATCTCGGCCAAGTACGGTGTCCAGCACTTCGTGCTCGTTTCCACGGACAAGGCCGTACGGCCCACCAACGTGATGGGGGCCAGTAAGCGGGTCACCGAACTGATCATGCTCTCCTTGCAAGGCCATTCCACTCGGTTCATGGGGGTTCGGTTCGGAAACGTGGTGGGATCTTCCGGTTCGGTCATTCCCCTCTTCCGCCGCCAGATCGAATGTGGCGGTCCCGTCACCGTCACCCACCCGGAAGTGACCCGCTACTTCATGACCATCCCCGAGGCTGCCCAGCTCATCTTGCAGGCCGGGTCCATGGGAGAAGGCGGCGAGATCTTTATCCTGGAAATGGGAAGCCCGGTGAAGATCGCCGACATGGCGCGAGATCTCATCCGATTGTCCGGAAAAGAACCCGGCGAGGATATTGAAATCGTCTTCACCGGACTGAGGGAAGGGGAAAAGCTCTACGAAGAGCTCATCACGGTGGGTGAAGGGATCGTGGCCACGCACCATGAAAAGATCATGGTGCTGAGTTCCAACGGCAAAATCAACGGCCATGGCAACCCGGATGATTTGCGCCGCTGGCTGGATGGGCACTTGAAGGAACTGTTCGAGGCCGCGGAGCGATTCGATACCCAGGGGATCAGGCGGAAGCTCAAAGAGATCGTGCCCGAGTACCAACCGGAAAATGGGGGACAGGGCCCTGGGGGGAGGCACGCAGACAGAAAGAAAGAATAGGACACAGATGAATACGGGCTTCGCACACAGATAAAATCAGTGCTGATCTGTGTGTATCTGTGTCCCGTTAAGGAGGGAGAATGGTGACGGAAGAAAAATTGCAAATTCCACACTCAGAGCAACCCTATCCTTACTATGCAGAAGATGAGATCGATCTTTCTGAGCTTCTTGCAGTGCTCTGGCGAAGAAAGATGACGATAATGCTGACCACCATCGGCATCGCGGGATTGGCACTGATTTTTTGCCTTATTTCCACAAAACAATACCTTGTAACGGCACAGATAACCCCCGGCGTCAGTAATTATAACAACGAAGGGGACCCCATACGACTAATGACGACAAATGATCTAGAAGGATGGTTTGATAAAGAGGCATATCTGACTGTGTTAAAAGGAATTTTGAATGAAGAGGAACTAAGAAGGGTAAAAATTGGTGCGAGTGCGCCCAGGGGTTCAAATGTAGTGAGTCTGGAACTTTATTGGCCAGAAAAGAAAAAGGGAGAAGAAATATTGGACGTGGTTCTCGACTCCATGTCAAATATAAATAATTCCACATTGGTATTGGGAAAAAGCCTTCAGGTACCGATGAGCATCATTGAGGAAGGGATCTCAAGGCGTGAAAATAGTCTGAAGCAGTTGGAAATTGAGAAAGAGAAACTTGAAAGGGAGATTCAATTAAAAACATATGATCTGCAGGTTGCCAAAGAAAGCATCAAAGCAGTGGAGGAAAAGTTCGTCCGTACAAGTCAACTTATAAACGACCTATCAAAAGAGTTGCGGGATATAAAGAAGAATACTGGTGCGCTTATATCGCTTAGAAATGAGCTTGCGAAAAGGTCTGGTGCAGATAAACTTTCGCTTCTGATGTACACTAATATCATTCAGCAAAATATCTCTTATAATACACAAATCAGGCAACAGATCACAAATCTAAACACACGTATTGTTGATCTTGAGTTGTCAAAAAATGTCAAACAAAATAAATTAAAAAAAATTGAAGATAATATTAAGACACTCCAAGTTAAAAAAGACCAGGAATTGCCCTTGAAAAAGGCAAGGTTAAAAACAGAAATAGCGACCTTGACGGCAAAAAAAGCAGCCCTTTCTCCCATTGAAGTGGTACAGGCACCATTCAGTTCACTCAGGCCCGTGAAACCCAAGACAGTCATGATCGTGACGCTTGGGGTGGTGGTGGGGGCGTTCATGGGTATATTCATGGCCTTTATTTTGGAGTTTATAAGCAGTAACAGGGAAAAGATTACAGGTACCCAAGGAAGGCAGTAAAGGGCATGCCCCTTAACGGTGGGGGGGCAGATGCTGGCTTTCTCGCCATTTGGAACGCATCCATCTCCCCAATTGCCCCTCCCCTGTTTCATGTTCGGCATCCATGGGCCTCTGGAAGAGGGGCTGCACGGCAGGGTGGGATACATGGGAGCCGGGTCCCATGCTGTGCACTGCTAGGAGAGATCCTTCACCGTAAGGATCGTTAGCCCCCGCACATAAAAAATGCCCATGGAGTCGGGGGCCTTACGGAGGGTGGAAGCGCAAAAAAGCCGCATCCCTTAAAGGGGTGCGGCTTTTTTGATCGAATGGTGCCGAAGCGGGGACTCGAACCCCGACAGGCCTATTGCCCACTAGATCCTGAATCTAGCGCGTCTACCAATTCCGCCACTTCGGCATTATAGTAGGTGCGAAAAGCATTGCCTTCAAGGCGTGCCTAAATTATGGTAAAAGGCCTTGAGTGTCAAGCCCAATTTCGTGCGGAATCGGAGGTTCCAAAGCAGGAAATGAAAGTCTACAGGGACATCGCATCCATTGAAAAACCGTTCCGGAATCCGGTGATCACCATCGGCAATTTCGACGGCGTGCATCGCGGCCACCGGGCCCTCTTCCAACGAGTGATTGGTTGGGCCAGGAAGCTGAAAGGCGAGTCGGTGGTCATGACCTTTGATCCGCACCCGCTCCAAGTGCTGCGTCCTGGAAACGGCCCCAATTTTATCACGCCCTACGCCCGCAAGCTGGAGCTGATGGAGCAGGAAGGGATCGACGTGGCCATAGTGGTGCCCTTCAGCCAGGATTTCGCACGCATTTCGGCCCATGACTTCGTGAAGGATCTGTTGGTGGACCGGATCGGAATCCGCGGCATCGTGGTGGGCTACGACTACCGGTTCGGCCGGGGCCGGGAAGGCAACATCAAGATGCTCCGAGACCTGGGGATTCGCTACGGTTTCCAGGTGGAGATGGTTTCCGGCATCGAACTGGACGGCACGGTGGTGAGTTCCACGGCCATCCGGCACCTCATCCGAGACGGGCGCATCCAGGAAGCGGAAACGCTTCTGGGGCGTCCCTACGAGATCACCGGACAGGTGGTCAAAGGAAGAGAGCGGGGCCGGCTTTTGGGGTTCCCCACGGCCAACATCCGTGTGGAAACCCAGGTTCCTCCCAAGGCGGGCGTCTACGCGGTGGAAGTGGAACTGGACGGAGAAATCTACTGGGGAGCGGCCAACTTCGGTACCAATCCCACTTTCGGAGATCCCGAACCGTCCCTGGAGGTCCACCTGCTGGATTTCCAAGGGGATCTTTACGGCAAGGAATTGACGGTGCGCTTCGTGGCCAAACTCCGGGATGAGCAGCGTTTCGACGGCCCCGAAGCCCTGGTGGACCAAATCCACAAAGACGTGGCCGAAACACGCCGAATCCTGGCTTCCCGAAAGCCCCTGGCCGCCGCCGCGTGTTAGGGGGTGGAGGCAAGATTTTTGATCTTTGCGCCTTTGCGTGCGAAAAGCATACACGCGAAGGCGCTGAGCAACAGATGAGGGCCCAAGGGGGGCGAAGGGCTTTTGTTGGTAAAGCACGGTGGTATGATGGCGTTGCGTGCGGGAAGCAATCTCACGCCAAGGCGCCAAGCCGCAATGAAGAAAAGGAAAATTTTTTAGCGTCTTTGCGTCTTTGCGTGAGGATATATTCTTTTAGGCCTGGGACGATTAGATTCACGCCGAGGGGAAAGGAAAAAATCTCACGCCAAGCCGCCAAGGAATTTGACCCTTTGCGTGAGACATGGAATACACGCGGAGGCGTCAAGAAAGCTTGCGTCCTGGTTGAGGCGGGCGGGTGTTCACTCGCCCGCAAGCACACACGCTTGGGGGACGTCAGAGAACCCCTTTGGGCGGAAGAAGCTTTTCAAGAAGCGATTTCAAAAATTCCAAGTCCTGCCCCTGTTTTTCCTGGATGGCTTCCAACCGAGTCAGTCGCCGGTTCATCTGCCACTGCATCCGCAGGACAAATCCCAGGATCACGAGCGAGATGGTGATGAAGAGGCCGAACATCCACTGGAGTGTGTCGAAGCGTGCCTGAACGGCTTCGAACCGGGCGTTCATCTCCGAGCGCAGATCATCGATGCGCTTGTTGAGCTTGGCGTCCAGATCATCGATGCGCTTGTTGAGCTTGGCGTCCAGATCGTCAATACGCCCGTTCGATTTGGCATCCAATTCTTTGATCCGCCCAGTTAATTTGGCGTCCAGGTCGTCGATGCGTTTATTGAGCCTGGTATCCAGATCGTCGATGCGTTTTTCCAGGGACCGTTGGCCTTCTTCCAGTTTGGCCAGGCGCTCCACGATCTCACGGTCGCTGATCCGAGGCGCCGTCTCCACGGCCCTCGCCGGGGTCGCCAGCAGGGTGCAACAGAAAAAGATGAGGAGGACCAGGTGCTTCATGGCAAGCTCCTGTGCCCTGTTCCATGCAAGGGGTTCGCTCCAAGGGCCTGACAGAGCGGGCCGGCCTCCAATTCCCCACTATCCTCCTGAACCCTTTCCTCAGGGGCAACCGCTTCCTGGGGAAGGATAAACCGTTCCACTTTTCGCTCCAAGACCTCCACGAGCGGCTCCAGGGTGGATCGGTCGATGGCCGAAATGGCCACGGCGTCGTAACGGCGCAGGGCGCGCGCCAAAACGGGGGCGGGTGTCCGATCCATCTTGTTGAAGACCAGCACCGAGGGCTTCCGGTCCAGATTCAGCCGCTTCAGCACCTTTTCCACCGATTCCATGTGCTCTTCATAATGGGGATTGCTCACATCCACCACGTGCAGGAGGATGTCCGCGTCGTGCAGTTCCTCCAAGGTGGCGGAAAAGGCGTCCAGCAGGTCCTGGGGCAGATCCCGGATGAAGCCCACGGTGTCGGTGACGATCACTTCCATGTCCCTGGGAAAGCGCAGCCGCCGGCTGGTGGGATCGAGCGTGGCGAAGAGGCGGTCTTCGGCACCGACTCGGCTGTGGGTGAGGGTATTGAGCAGGGTGGATTTTCCCGCGTTGGTGTAGCCCACGATGGACAGGATGGGCACCTGGTTTCGCAATCGCTTGGAGCGTCTCTGGGAGCGGTTCTTTTTTACCTGATCCAATTGCCTTTCCAGGTGAGCGATCCGGTCCTTGATGCGGCGCCGGTTGATCTCCAGCTTGGTCTCACCGGGGCCGCGCATGCCGATGCCGCCCCGGAGCCGCGAGAGGGCATCGTCTTTCACACCCAGACGGGGCAGCAGGTATTTAAGCTGGGCGATCTCCACCTGGAGCTTGCCTTCCCGGCTTTGGGCCCGCTGGGCGAAGATGTCCAGGATGAGCTGGGTTCGATCGATGACCCGCAGCTCCGTGATGTCCGTAATGGCACGGACCTGGGACGGGTTGAGATCCTGGTCGAAGATGAGAAGATCCACGCCGCACTGAAGCGCCCGCACGATGATCTCGCCCAGCTTCCCCTTGCCGATCAGGTACCTGGGATTGGATTGCCGTTGGCGCTGGATCAGGGTGTCGGCCACGGTGATGCCGGCGCTTTGGGCCAGTTCCACCAGTTCCTGCATGGACGCCGCGGCCTCGTCCCGATCCAGGTCCGTCACGCTCACCAGGATGGCCCGGTCCTTGGCCGAGGCCGCCGGCAGGGCCCGGCGGCTCCTTTCCAGTTCTTCTTCCAGAGATTGGATGAATCGGGAAAAATGCAGCTGCGGTTCCGCGCAGGGCATCACGGGCAGGATTTCCCACGCCGGGCGATCCCCTGTGTTTCCGGGAAAGATGTGGGCCACTTCCAGGTCCCGGGCGCCTCCGTGGGCGTCCATGCGAACCGCGGCCACGCAGTCCAGGCGCAGAAAGACCAGGTCCATGAGGTCGTCCTGGCTGAGGGGTTCCCCCTTCAGGTGGGTGTGGACGAAGCGAAGACCCCGCAGGCGCCAGCGGCCCCCGCGGCTTTTGGGCAGATCGGGGATGTAGATGGATCGAGGATCACCCACCAGCACCATCTCCACCGATCCGTCCCGAGCCAACATGAGGCCCACCTGACGGCCGCTTTCCTGGGACAGGCGCGCCAGGTCCCGGGCCAGGTCGGGAGAGACGATGTCTTCGGGGGCGCAACGGCGCCTGGTGAGGTTTTCCAGGCGCTTGCGCACCTGTTTTTTTAACCCTGTGGTCTGGCCGTAAACCCTGCGAATGGTCTCTTCCCTCCGTTCATGACCTTGGACGCATGCTCAGTGTCGCACACTCTCCGGAAAAAGGGGCCGGCGCCCCTCGGCACCGTCAAGATAACACGACCGGGAAAAAGAGGCGAGGAGCTCTTTGGTCCCATGATCTTCTGGATGGAAGCGGAACGCAACGTGCCAAAGGAAAGGCGGGGATTCAGGGGGGCCGGGATCAGAAGCAGGGTGTGGGGACGCCCCCGGCCTTGGGAGTCCCCATCACGCGTTGCTCGTCGCGGGAAGCGGGGCTCCGCTCACATCTTTCGCCGGTCGATGAGGCGCACCGCCTTGCCTTCGTTTTTCGGCAGACTGTGGGGCTCCACCAGGGTGACTCCCGGCGTGACCAGCAGTTCGCTCTTGAGTTCCTTGGTGATCCGGTTGCGGATGCGCTGCAGGTGCCGCATGTCTTCCACGAAGATCCGGTCGGTCACCTCCACTTCCACCGTCATGGTGTCCACGTTGTCCTGGCGGTCCAGCACGATGCGGTAATTGTTGCCCACCTCGGGAATGCCCATGAGGACCTGTTCCACCTGGATCGGGAAGATGTTGACGCCCTTCAGGATGAACATGTCGTCGGACCGGCCCTGGATGCGGTCCAAGCGCCGATGGGGGCGGCCGCAGGGGCAGTCTCCCGGCAGGATCCGGGTGAGGTCCTTGGTGCGGTAGCGCAGCAAGGGCATGCCGTGGCGGGTGAGGGTGGTGAGGACCAGTTCGCCCATTTGGCCCTCGGCAACGGGTTCCAGGGTGTCGGGGTTGACGACCTCCACCAGATAGGCGTCTTCCCAGATGTGCATTCCGTTCTGGGCCTGGCACTCAAAGGCCACGCCGGGCCCGTTCATCTCCGAAAGGCCATAGCTGTTGAAGACCTTCACCCCGTAAAAGGCCTCCACACGGGAGCGAACCTCTTCCGAATAGGGTTCGGCCCCCAGGTAGGCGATGCGCAGGGACAGGTCCCGCTTGGGGTCCACGCCCAGTTCCTGCATCACGTCCATGAGCCTCAAGGCGTAGCTGGGAATGATGTGGAGGACCGTGGTCTGGAAGTCTTTCATGAGCTGGATCTGGCGCTTGGAATTGCCGGCGCCCGAAGGAATCGTCAGCATGCCCAGCCGTTCGGCTCCGTAGTGAAAGCCCAGGCCTCCCGTGAAGAGCCCGTAGCCCGTGAGGTTCTGAAAGGTGTCCCCGGGGCGCGCTCCGGTCATGTAAAGGCAGCGGGCCATGAGATCCGCCCAGGTCTCCAGGTCGTGGCGCGTGTAGAAGACCGCCGTGGCCTGGCCCGTGGTCCCCGATGAGACATGCAGACGTACCAGCTGGTCCCGGTCGACGCACAAAAATCCGTAGGGATAGGCGTCTCGGAGGTCCTGCTTGGTGGTGAACGGAAGATGTGACACATCCTGCAGGCTGCGGATGTCTTCCGGGCGAAGTCCCTTGAGCCGTTCCCGATAGAAGGGGGAGCGGCCGGCCCGGCGCACGGTCTCCCTCAGCCGATCCACCTGCAAAGCCTCCAGCCGCTCTCGCGAAAGGGCTTCGTGTGCTGCGTCCCAGTAGGTGTCTTCCACTTTCCCGTTCCTCGATGGGTTCTTGGGTGTCACGCTCTCGCCTCGCCTTCCATCCGCCCAGCGCCTGCGGCGTTCAGGCCGCCGCACCCTGCATGAAAAAAGACGGGCTCACTCCCCCGCCACGCTTTCGTCTTCCGGCGCCAGATCCTCAAATCGGGTATAGCTGTTGATGTAGGCCAACTTGATGCGCCCGGTGGGTCCATTTCGCTGCTTGCTCACAATGATTTCCGCCGTACCCTTGTCCTTGCTTTCCGGGTTGTAGACCTCGTCGCGGTAGATGAAGGCGATCACATCGGCGTCCTGCTCGATGGCTCCCGATTCACGAAGGTCGGAAAGCTGGGGCCGCTTGTCGTGGCGCTCTTCCACCTTGCGGTTGAGCTGGGACAGGGCCACCACGGGAACGTTCAGTTCCTTGGCCAGGGCTTTGAGCGAGCGGGAGATGTCGGAGATTTCCAGCTCCCGCCGTTCCGAATGCTCCCGGCTTCGCATGAGCTGCAGGTAGTCCACCATGATCATGCCGATACCGTGTTCCATCTTGAGCCGCCGGGCCTTGGCCCGAAGTTCCAGGGTGGTGATGGCGGGGGTGTCGTCGATGAAGATGGGGGCCTCCATGAAGTAGCCCGCGGCCGTGAGCAGCTTGGCGCAGTCCTGCTGACTCAAGAATCCCGTTCGCACCTTCTGGGAATCCACCCGCGCCTCGGAACACAAAAGGCGCATGGCCAGCTGTTCCTTGCTCATCTCCAGGGAAAAGACCGCACAGGGAATACCGCTCTTCATGGCGGCGTTTCGAGCGATGTTCAGGGCAAAGGCGGTCTTTCCCATGCTGGGCCGCCCGGCGATGATGATCAGATCGGAAGGTTGCAGGCCCGAGGTGATGTTGTCCAGGGCCCGGAAATGGGTGGGTACACCGGTGACCAGCTCGCGGCGTTCCTGGAGCGATTCGATGACTCGAATGCTCTCCTTGACCACATCCTTGATGGGGGCGTAGGAGTTGCGAATCCGGTTTTCCGTGATGGCGAAGATGGCTGACTCGGCCCGGTCCAGGACCTCTTCGGCGTTCTTACCCGCCCCGTAGCACCAGGAACTGATTTCGCCCGCCACTTGGATCAGGCGCCTCAGAACGGCCTTCTCGCTGACGATCTTGGCGTAGGTGGGAACGTTGGCCGCCGACGGAACCAGTTGCGTCAGTGAGGCCAGATAGGCGGCCCCACCGACGCTGTCCAGTTCCTGGCGTTTCTCAAGCATGTCGGTGACCGTGATCAGGTCCACCGGCTCGTTTTGCTCGAAAAGGTCCTGCATGGCCCGGAAGATGATCCGGTGCGCCTCCCGGTAGAACTCGTCCCCCCGCAGCAGCTCCAAGGCCGCGGCCAAACTGGTGTTGTCCTGGAGCAGCCCTCCCAGCAGCGACTGTTCCGCTTCCAGCTGGTGCGGAGGAACCCGGCGGAGTTCATCGGCAAGCGCTTCCATGGATCTACTCTTCCCTGGTCACCACCACCGTGATCTCCGAGGTGATGCCGGCGTCCATCTTGACCGGAACGCTGAATTCACCCAACTGCTTGATGGGCTGATCCAGCTGGATGACGCGCCTGTCCAGATCAAAGCCCTGTTCGGTCAGGGCCTTGTGGATGTCGGCCACGTTGACGGATCCGTACAGCTTGTCTTCTTCCACCACCTTGCGGGAGAAGGTGAGGGTCACCTGGTTGAGCTTTTCCGCCACGGACTGCATTTCCCGGCGTACCTTCTCGCGCTTTTGTTCCAGCATGCGCTTGTGGTGTTCCAGTTCCTTGACCTTGGAGCTGGACGCCTCCAGGGCCAGGCCCTTGGGAACCAGGTAGTTGCGGGCGTATCCGGGGGCCACCTTCACGATGTCCCCGATCCGGCCCAAGTTGGGTATGTTTTCGGTGAGAATGACTTTCATGATTGGATACTCCTCTGTTGCAAAGGCCTGTGGTGTTCCCACATAGAGGCGGCCGAACGTCCCGGCCGCAGCTCATCCGACCGGAGTGGGATCGGCCTTTGGTTTCAACCGCCGAAAATCGAACCAGGTGTCGAAAAGCCCCAGCATCACCACACCTAGGCTCACAAACTGTTGCAAGAAGACCACGCCGTAGATCACCCCTCGAAGCAGCCCGGGCACGTTCCATTTGGCCATGTAAAAGGCCAGGATGGCCACCCCGTGCAGCAGGTAGACGGCTCCCAGGGCGAAGAGCAGATTCAAGCCCAGGATCCTGGCTCCCGTGGACGGCACGAGGGTCAAAAACCCGGCCGCAATGACCCCCCAAACGAGCACCTCCGGGGCGCTCCATCGCCGCCACTGGGGCCAAGGCGGCAGCGCCACCCGCTGGCGGCGCAACAGCCGGGTGGCCAAATAGAGGTTGATCCACGCGAAGACGATGGTGGATCCCAGGGCCATGCCCGGAAAGATTTTCACCACAAAGGGGACGATACGTGCCAGGTTCTCCCGAACCAGGGCCTCCTGGGCCTGGCTCAGCCCGGAGCCTTGCATCAAGGCCTCCATCAGGGCCATGAGGCGCCGTTCCAAATGGGCGAAGACCCCGCCCTCTGCGCCGGCGTGGGTCAGCCAGAACAGAGCCGTTCCCAGAAGGAAGACCTTGACGGCGGCATCCCCCACCATCCGGGATAGCGACCAGGGGCGTCTCATGCCCAAGCCCAGCAGCGTCCCCAGGGTCAGCAGCTCCAGGTAGTAGGCCAGGCTCTGATGGGCTCCCATGGCCATCAGGACCGCCCCGCCCAGCACCGCCGCCCCGCCGGGAACCCAGATCCCCGCGGAACGGCCCCACCGGTAGAGGCTCACCGTGGAAGGCAACGGCGTGAAGACGCTGGCAAAGATTCCCGTGACGGGTACGAGGACGACCGTCATAAACAAGGCGACGGTCGTACCGATTCCCACAGCAAGCTCCCGTACTGTCATGGGTTGGGAATCCCGGTATTCTTCGTCTCTTGTCAGCGTCTCTGGGGCCATGAGGTGCGTCCTTTGCCTGCGGGGCCTGTTCCGCGCCCTGGGGGCGTGCGCCGATGGCGTGCACCCTGTGGGGACTTGCACGTGCGCTCGCGCACGGGCGCTTCCCGAGGTCCCCCGATGGGCTTGCCTCTTCCCTGTGGAAGCCGGCGCGCCGGCGATCTCAATTGCTCGCGACCAAGGCCGCTCCCGCAGGCAGTCAGTCTATCCTCTGGGATGCGGACCTGCAGCCTGCCGGCAGCGCGGGCACCATACCCGCGCTGCCGGGCAAAGGCATCTTCAAAACGGGCCTTAGATGGAATGTTCCACCGTGTAGGGAAGCAGAGCCATCTGGCGCGCCCTCTTGATGGCCAGGGTCAACTGGCGCTGATGCTTGGCGCAGTTGTCCGAAATCCTTCGGGGAATGATCTTGCCGCGTTCCGTCAGGAAATAGCGCAGGGTCTTGGCGTCCTTGTAGTCGATCTTCAGGCTCGAATCGGCGCAAAAACGGCAAACACGCCGGCGCCGAAAGATTCTGCGACGTCTCTTTTTCCTCTTCACTGCCATGGTCGATCTCCTCCGTCTATGAAAACGGGGGGCGAAGGCTTACGCTTGGCCTTCGGCCTCCTCGGGTTCCTCACCGGCTTCTTCCGTCTCCGGCGCTTCCGCCTCCTGGGTGGGCGCGGTCTCCGGCTCCGGTTCCTTTGCCTCCTCGGGGTGGAACTCGTCGTCCTGCTTCACCGTGATGAACTTGAGAATCCGCTCGTCCAGGCGCATGTTGCGTTCCAGCTCCGCGATCAGATCCGGCCCGGAAGCGAACTCCATGAGCACGTAGTGCCCGTAGCTCTTCTTTTTGACGGGATAGGCAAGCTTCTTCTTGCCCCAGGGGGCATAGCTCACCACCGTCCCGCCGCCCGATTCGATCACCCCGCGCAGCTTTTCACCCACGCTTTGATGGGCATCCTCGGGCAGGTCGGGATCCAGGATGAAAAAAGACTCGTACTTACGTAACGACATGCTTCATGACCTCCTTTCGGCTTGGCAGCCCCGGTTGTCCACCGGAGCAAGGAGCTTGTTTGTGGGAACTGCCTCACCTACCACAGGCGGGGAAAGAGCGTCAAGGGTTCCGTGAGGCGCAGGATTTGCCAGGGGCTTTCATGGACGGCGCTCTGGGGGAAGAAAGCGAACCAGGATTTCATCGGGCCCCACCCAGCCCAGTTCCTGGCGCACAACCCGTTCCTGGTAGGGGCGTTCGTGAGCCAGCCGGTTCACTTCGCGGTAGAGTTGGCGGCAGCGGGCTTGCAATTGCCGCGTTTCGGTTCGCAGCTTTCGTACCTGTTCCCGCTTGTTGCGTAGCCCTGCCACACCCTTGGGAGAAAAGAAGACCGCCTGAAGCAGGACCAGGTTGACGACCGCCAGCAGGACCACCACCAGGGGGGCTCCCAGGTATTTGCGAACGGTGTGCAAGCCGGATGGCCGCGTCATAACCCCTCCTTGGCTCTGTCCGGAATGGGCACCGAAGGAAAGAGACCGGGGTCCGTGTGGGGCAGAAAGGTGGCCCCACGGAATTCGTGCATCAGCTCCACATTCACGTTCAGTTCCACGTAGGTGATCTGGTTTCGCACCTGTTCCAGGTCCTTGAGAAGCGTCCGGTCCACCAAAACCATGGCGGCGCCGCGGCCGGCCGTGTTGCCCAATCCCTCATACGTATCCAGGGGCAGGTCCGGCAGCATGCCGATGCGGATGGCCATGACCGGGTCGATGTGGTTTCCGAACGTGCCGGCCACGTAGAATTTGTGGATCTCTTGAAGGCTCACGCCCACCTTCCGGGCGATGATGTTGAGGATCGTGTACATGGCCGCCTTGGATTTGAGAAGGATGCCGATGTCGATTTCGCTCACCACCAGATCCCGTCCGTCGGCCGTCTCCGCCCCCCAGGCCACCACGAACCCCGGTCCGTTGTCCGTGTCCACGATGCGCGCACACGGCAGGTTGCGGTTGAGGGTGCCCCGAATGGTCAGAATGCCGGCCATGAACATTTCCGCCACCAGATCGATCAGGCCGGAGCCGCACAATCCCTTGGGTTTTTCCTGGCCGATCACCCGGTATTGCACATCCAGTGTGTGGGGATCGATGCGCACCCAGTCGATGGCGCCGGGACCGGCCATCATGCCCCGCTCCACCACGCCGCCTTCCAAGGCGGGGCCCGCCGCGCCGGCGCAGGCGATGAGCCAGTCCTTGTTGCCCAAGACCACCTCGGCGTTGGTGCCCACGTCCACCAACAGGCTCAGTTCCTCTCGCCGGTGCATGCCGCTGGCCAGGATGCCCGCCATCAGATCCCCGCCGAAGTAGGAACCCACGTTGGGAAAGACGAAGACCAGGCCCTTGGGGTGCATGGGCAGAGCCAAGTCCCGTCCTCGAAGAAACGGGAACCGATTGGCCACGGGAATGTAGGGCTCCTTGCAGATGTTGGCCGTGTTCAGTCCCAGAAAAAAGTGGCTCATGGTGGTGTTGCCCGCCACCGTGAGGGCGAAGATCCGGGAGGTTTCCAGCCCCTTGTGGGCGGCCATCCGGGCCACCACGTCCCGGAAGGCACTGAGAAGGAGTTCCTGGAGCCTTCGGCGCTTGTCGGGATCGGAGGCGTAGACGATGCGGGTGAGGATGTCTTCGCCGTAAGGGATCTGCGGGTTGGGTTCCGAGCGGCGGTCGATGACGATCCCCTTTTCCAGATCCAGCAAGTAAAAAGCCAGTCGCGAACTTCCCAGATCCACCGCCACTCCCAGCACGGGATCGCGGGATGTCCCCGCCGTCAGCTCCAAAATTTCCCAATGGTCTTCCTGGTAGCCGACAACCACGGTCACCGTGAACCCGCCCCGGCGCAGTTCCTGGGAGATCGGGTCCAGGTCCCAGGGATCCACCCGCACGGGAAAAAAGCCGTCTCGGCGCAGAGCGCGCACCAGCCGGTCCACATCCGCCGTGTTGTCTTCCAAGCGGGGAGGCGGCACGCTGAGGGTGTGCTGGACCACCATGGGCTTCGGGCTCAGCCAGTCGGGAAGGATTTCCAAAGAGTCGGGGAGAGGCTGTCTGTTTTCCTTCATGCAGAAACCCCGCGGGTATCGGTTCGCGTTTCTTTCACAAAAGCCACACGCATGGTCGCCCACATGTCGTCAGGAAAAAATTGTCTTCTGCGCAAAGCGCCGACCAGGCATCCATGTTTTGTCGCATCACTCCACCCACGTGATGGGCCGAAACTCCATTACATTGACCACAAATTCGAGAAAACCGCAAATCAGAAGGTCGCTCAGTTCCTGAAGCCCCAGGGCGGCGTCCAGCCTGTCCAGCTCTTCCAAGACGACCGGGCCCGGTTCCAGGTTGAAGCGCACCGCATGGGGGTGCTGAAAATGGGACGGGCGGCACCAGGACGGCGGGGACAGGCTGTAGTGCATTCGACACGGTAACGGGCGGTGCAGATAGACGCTGCACAGGTCCCCTTTCAAAAAGGGACAGGCGATGTGCAAGCCGTGATACTGATGGAGTCTGCGGGTCAGTTCCTGCTCCCTGGTTCGAGCCGTGCCCGGAGGATGCCACCGGCTCAGTTGGGACCAGATCTCCTGGCGCTCCAGACATCGGCGGAAGGCCGATTCCACCGTTCCGGCCACCGTCAGGCCGTCATACAAGAAAAGGATCTCCGCTCCCGTCAGTCCGGAAGGCATCTGGGTGCAGCAATGGGAGCAATCCGGCCGGCACCGCACGGGCGAACCGGTGCGCCGAAGGTGGCTCAACACGTAACGGTGGGATTGGTCCAGGACCTGGAAGGCCTTTTTCAGTTGGGTCCGAAAGGACGACGGAAGGGCCCGGCGTCTTTCCCACGACGGGCCGTGCACGCTTTCCCGCGCCGCCCGCACGTGCTCGGCGGCCACCGCTTCGTAGCGATAAACCTCACGGGCCACTTCTTCCGGAAAGGGATTGCCGATTTCGGGCCAATGGCCGTATGGACGCTCATGTGTCATGGCCGTCATCCGTGATCCGTGGATCGCGATCCCCCATCCATCTCACGCCTTACGGTCCGCCCGCGTTTGCTTCAAGAAGGTGAAGGCCAGCTGGCGCGCCAGCAGCGGGGCGTTGCCGCCCGCCCGGTTGTTGATCACCACATAGACCGTCTTGTGCCGTTTAAGGCCGGTGGTGGCGATGGCCGCTGTTTCTTCGAACATACGGGGCAGGGCCATGCCCGGGACCAGGCGATCGAAGGGATGGGCCTTGGCGTAGGCGTCTTCGTAGCGCATCCCCCGGGGGGTCATGAGGCGGATGACCAGGGCGTCGGAGCCGCCGGTAAACTGTTGGTTGCGCTTTCGGAACTGCACCATGAGCGGGGGAAGCCAGGTCCAGTGGGACAGGACGCTTTCCACCCTGTGTTTGGCCAATACCCGGAAGACCTCCGGCGTGTGCAGGGCTTCCGTTCGGAGTTCCAGGTGGTAGCGGGTTTCCGGGGGCACGGTGCCGAAAAAACGATCCAGCTCCAGAGCGAAGGCGTTGGGATCCGGCCTTTCGGCCTTTTTCTGGTATTCCTGTTCGAAGATGAATCCCCGAATGCGATCTCCCAACAGCTCCACGGCGGGTTCATAGAAGCCCTTGGTGAAGAGTGCGGGGTTGAGGTAGGTCGGATTCACCCGAAAGGAGCGGCCTTGCCACAGGCGGCGCGCCGTCACCTTCTGGGGGACCTTGAGCAGCACCCGAGCGTCTTCGGGCAGGTGCTGGGCGTATTCGCGCAGGGTGCGGTAGGTGCGGGTGGGGCGTCCCTCCGGGTCCCAAAGGGGGCTGTAGAAGGTGAAATCCAGTTCCAGCACCCCGAAGTGTTCGAAGTATTCCCGAACACTTTCCACCGGCAGCACCAGCGACTTGAAGGACGTGCCTCCCACGCGCTGGGTGCGCTGGCGGATTCGGCCTTCGTAGCGTTCCGGGGTGTAGATCTGGTGGATCCATCCCCCGTAGCGATCGCTGGCCGTCCCGATGAAGAGTTGGGGATGAAGGTGGCGGAAGACAAACCGGGAGATCGCCTTCCGCGCCGCCTCAGGCTGGCAAAAGAGGCACGGGCCGGTGGGATCGTGCACCGGGGTCCCTTCCGGGCTCCGGGGCGGCTCGAAGCCGTCCGCCGTCAGGGAAGCAGGGGATCGTCCTTGGGCCGATCCTTGCCGGCTGCCATCTTCTTTCTTTGTGACCATCGTTTCAAGAAGCGTCCGACGGGCGTTTGGACTTCCTTCGCCGGCGACTCCACCTCCTGCAACATGCCTTGCGCCTTCAGGGCCTCCTGCAAACAGGGCCGGACCCAGGGGCAGCGCAGGCAATCCGTCTGCGGCTGGATAAAGCCGTCTTCGTCTTTGGGGCACACCACGGCCGCATCTCCGTAGCAGCTGGGCGCGCCGCCTTCTTGCTGGAGCTGGTCCGTACCCATCGCCTCCCTACTCCAGGATCTCCAAGACGGCCCGCTTTCTCAGCTTGGTGGCAGCCGCGTTCATGATGGTGCGGATGGCATGGGCGTTGCGGCCTTCGCGACCGATGATCTTGCCCAAGTCCTCCTTGGCGGCCCGCAACTCGATGACCGACAACTGATGCCCGTTGATTTCCCGAACCTTGACTTGGTCCGGATATTCCGCCAACGCGCGGGCGATGTACTCCACCAGGTCCTTGATTTCGCTGTCGTTCATGGCCAATTCCCTCGCTCCATCTCCATTGGGTGTTTCCGGGTTGAATCGCCCATCTCCTGCCTGAGCTTGGAACCGTCCTCGCAGGATCACGCACTTTCGCCGGGGTGTTGAGGCCGAATCGCGGCCGTTTCATGGGTTTGTGGAAATGAGGGTCATTTCGAAGGAACAGGTGAAAACTACAATCCAGGCCACTGTAGCGGACTTCCTTGGGCATGTCAAGAAAGGAAAAGTAAGGATAATAATATGTTGGGATGATCCTTACCGCTCTTCGCCGGCAGGACCTGCCTAGGGCTCACACCGATGCTTGATATTGACGCCCTCGGCCATGAAGATCACGGATTCGGCGATATTGGTGGTCTGATCCGCCACACGTTCCAAACACCGCGCCACGATGATCGTCTGCACGGCCCGCTCGATGGACCGACTTTCCGTGACCATCAGATCGATCATCTTCTTGAGGACCGCCACGTTCAATTCATCGGCCTCGTCGTCCATCTGGCACACGTCATAGGCCTGGCTGATGTTGCGATTGGCGAAGGAAGAGATGGCCACCCGGAGCATGTCCATGGCGGTGTCGGCCAGTCCATCCAGTTCCGGAACGGGGGGCAAGGGGGGCTTGGCACTCAGGCTCTTGGTGCGCTGAGCGATATTGACCGCCTGGTCGCCGATTCGCTCCAGATCGATGCTCATGCGAATGGATCCGATGATGAACCGAAGATCCTTGGCCACGGGCTGTTCCAACGCCAGCAGCGAAAGGCACAGGTGATCCACGGCCATTTCCAGTTGGTTGATTTCTTGGTCGCCTTCAATGACCTGTTGGGCCAATTGCGCATCCCGGGTTCGGAACGCCTTGAGGGCCTTTTCCATGGCCTTTTCCGTCACGGAGGCCATCTCCAGGATGGTCATCTTCAGTTCATCCAATTGCCGGTGAAAGCGTGTCTTCATGCGGGGTGCTCCTTCAATCCATGGGGCGTGTTGTGGTCGGAAACGGCGGTGGCGGGCGAACCGGGGGCCTTCTTGACGAAGAAGCCGAACCGGGCGCCTCTGTCGGTGCCTGGGACCGGGCTTTCGACCCAGATCTTTCCCCCCAGCTTTTGCACGATGTGCCGGCAGATGGCCAGACCCAAGCCCGTGCTGCCTGTGGCCGTCTCCCGTTGCTTGTCCACCCGGTAGAAACGTTCAAAGATCCGCTGCTGGTGTTCCGGGCGGATTCCGGGGCCCTGGTCTTCCACGTAAAAGACGACTCGGTCCCCTTCCTCCCGGGCGCTGGTGCAGATCGGCGTTTTCTCGATGCTGTATCGAATGGCGTTTTCCATTAAGTTTTGGAAGACCTGCACCAGATGGTCCCGGTCGGCGCTTACCCACAAGGGGGTGTTCGGCAGGTCCACCACAAGGTCCATTTCCTTTTTCAGTGCTTCCTGCTGGCACGTTTCCACGGCGGCTCGGACGGCGGTGCGGGCGTCCACGGCCGTGTCGGGGACAGGCAGGGGCCGGCTTTCCAGTCGGGTCAGGGTGAGCAGGTCGTTGACCATGCGGGTCATGTGATTGGCTTTTCTCAGGATGGTTTCCACAAAAGAGCGGGGTTCTTCTTGCTCCGCACAGGGACTTTCCAGAAGGGTTTCCGCGTAGCCCTTGATGGCGGTCAGGGGCGTTCTCAGCTCGTGGGAGACGTTGGCCACGAAATCCCGGCGGATCCGGGCCACCCGCTTCAGTTCCGAGATATCGTGGAAGACCAGCAGGACGCCCCGGCTCTTTTCCGTCCTTTGCAGTGGGACCACGTGCACGTCGTAGGTTCGGTCGCCTTCCATGGAAATTTGCACGCGCTGGTGGGCCCCTCCCTTCAAAACGTGGTCACAGGCCTGTTGCAGCTCCCGGTTCAAAAAGACTTCCAGGGGTTTGAGCCCCGCTCGGGGCCTGGGATCTTTCTGGATATCATGAATGGCTCGATTGCACGTCTCGATGGTGCCGTCGTCGGCAAGCAGTATGACCCCATCGTGCATGCTTTCCAGGATGGTCTCCAGCCGGGTCTTTTGGTCTTCCAGGTGCTTCATCTGCTGTTCGATCCGGCGGCCCAGGTGCTCAAGGGTCCGAGCCAGCGCATCCAGGCTGGGATCACCCAGGGATCGACGGAGTCCGTGGACTTGCCCGCGCCCGATCCCTTCGGCCAGGTCCGCCAGCTGGGCGATGGGCCGTTCCAGAAAGGACGACAAAAAGTACGCCAGAGCGGCGGCCGCGATCAGGCCCAGCCCCAGGATGGCCCACAGCACCTTGTATTGCTCATCCAGGCGCTCGCGCAGGGAGGACACGGGCATGGCGAGGCGCAGGACTCCGGGGGGCAGGTTGGCGATGTGGTCCACGGGCACGGCCGCGTAGAGGAGATCCCGGCGCAGCGTGGCACTGCGGCGGACGCTGATACCGAACCCGTGGGCACGAGCCGCCACCACTTCCGGTCGGCTCCAGTGATTGTCCAAAAAACCCAGCTTGTCGTAAGGCACGTGGGAATCGGCCACCACCTTGCCTCCCTGGGCGATATAGGTGATGCGTACCCCCAGTCTGTCCGCCGCCTGGGTGCACCAGGTATCCAGGTCCGAAAGCCATGGGAAGGACGCGTGCTCCTGAAGGCTCCAATGGACAAAGGCCAGTTCCTTTTGGATCCTCTCCTTGGAATCGCCAAAGGCCGCTTGGCGGAGCTCCTTTTGGAAAAAAAAACCCGGCAGCGCCAAGGCCAGAACCAGAACCGCCCAGAATGCGGCCAGCAACCGCATGCGGAAACTCATGGATTTCACTCAAGACTCCCGAAGTCGATAGCCCACGCCCCGGATGGTTTCCACCGCGTCCGCCCGTGGGCCCAGTTTCTGCCGGAGGCGGCGGATGTGGGTGTCCACCGTCCGGGCGTAGCCGTCGAACTGATATCCCCACACGCGATCCAAGAGCCGATCCCGGCTCAGGACCCGGCCGCGGTTGCTCATGAGCTCCAAAAGGAGATTGAACTCCGTGGCCGTAAGAGCCGTCTCTTCCCCATCCACCCATACCCGGTGGGCTTCCAAATCCACCGTGATGCCTTCCGCCTGGAGATGGGACTTCTCTTCTTCCAGGGTGGACGAGCGCCTCAGCACCGCCTGGACCCGCAACACCAGTTCTCGGGGACTGAAAGGCTTGACCACGTAATCGTCGGCCCCCAGTTCCAGACCCACAATGCGGTCCGCCTCCTCGCCACGGGCCGTGAGCATGATAATGGGAACGTGGGCCGTTTCCCCGTTTCGGCGGATTTCCTTACACACTTCCAGGCCGTCCATGCCCGGCAGCATGAGATCCAGGATGACCAGATCCGGCTTTTCCGCCAAAGCCGTCTCCAGGGCGTGGGTGCCGTCCTGGGCCTTCAGGACGTGGTAGTCGGCGGCTTTGAGATGCCAGGCCACCAGATTCAGGATGTCCGGATCGTCTTCCACCACCAGTATCTTGCTTTTGCTCAAGGAAAAGCGCTCCTGTCAAGGGTTGTGCCTGGGCCCAGTCCCCATGGGTCTCCTGAAAGCCACAGAGAGCTGGGAATCGCTCTTACCTTGCCGTTGGGGATGGAAAACATTTTCCTGTCACAAAAACGTGATCTCACGGTGACAATTGTGTGACGTGTTGGGTGGTGCGTGCGCCTCGGGTGCGCGCAATGATTGGAACATCCGATCTTTGACCATGTGCCCGTCCCGTGGAAACAACCTTCCGCCTTCCTGTAACACATTTGTAACACCCCGGTCATCTTCCTTTCACACAACCGCCTTAGAGTGGCGCCATGAGATCGAGCAAGCGACCAAGAGTGAACGAGAAAGGAACAGATTGGTGACGATCGGCGTTTTGTGGATTCCTTTGGTGCTTCTGGCGGCCACGTCCTATCTCCTGGGACGAAAGCGGGCGGTTCAGGCCGCTTCGACGGGCGTGCGGCTCCATTCCCGTCCCACCTATTACGGGACCTACGTGGCCTTGTGGTGTCTGCTGCCCGCCGTCGGGGTGGCGGCGCTTTGGATCGCCTTGGAGCCCTGGGTGCTGACGCACCTCATCGTGCGGGATCTTCCCGATTCCTACCGGCATCTTCCGCCGGACCGCCTGGGGCTGGTGCTGAATGACGTGAAGAACCTGGCCACCGGGGCCATGGTGTCGGGAGAGCCGGACGCGGCCCTGCGGGCGGCGGCGGACCACTATCGTTCGCTCCGGTCGTTGGGTGCTTCGGCGATGGTGGTGGCTTGTTTTAGTTTGGCCCTATTGGGACTCTTCTGGTCCATTCGCAGGGTGCGCGCGGATTTCAGGGCTCGCAACCAGGTGGAACGGGTGATCCGGGGATTTTTGATCCTGTCGGCCACCTTGGCCGTCTTCACCACGGTGGGCATCGTGTTGTCCGTTCTGTTCGAGGCCCTTCGGTTTTTCCGGGCGGTGCCCCCCTGGGAATTTTTCTTTGGGCTCCAGTGGAGCCCCCAGATGGCTATCCGGGCGGATCAGGTGGGATCCAGCGGCGCCTTCGGCATGATTCCCGTCTTTACGGGAACGATGCTCATTTCGGCCATTGCCATGGGCTTGGCGGTCCCCGTGGGCCTCTTTTCCGCCATCTATCTGAGCGAATACGCTTCCCGGGCCGTGCGGGCCGTGGTCAAGCCGCTTCTGGAGATCCTGGCCGGCGTTCCCACGGTGGTTTACGGCTTTTTTGCCGCTCTCACGGTGGGGCCCACCATCCGGCACATGGGAGAATGGCTGGGGCTGGAGGTGGCTTCGGAAAGTGCCCTGGCGGCCGGTCTGGTCATGGGCATCATGATCATCCCCTTCATTTCCTCCCTTTCCGACGACGTGATCAATGCCGTTCCTCAGGACCTGCGCGATGGGTCCCTGGCGCTGGGGGCCACCCGCTCCGAAACCATCCGGCAGGTGGTGCTGCCGGCGGCCCTGCCCGGCATCATGGGCGGGGTGCTTCTGGGGGTCTCCCGGGCCATCGGAGAGACCATGATTGTGGTGATGGCCGCGGGCCTTTCGGCCAATCTCACCATGAATCCCTTGCAGGCGGTGACCACGGTCACCGTGCAGATCGTCACCCTGTTGGTGGGCGACCAGGAATTCGACAGTCCCAAGACCCTGGCGGCCTTCGCATTGGGTCTCGTGCTCTTTTTGGTCACCTTGGTTCTCAATGTGATCTCCCTGGCGGTGGTGCGCCGGTATCGGGAACAATATGAATAGGGGGGTTCGTTTGAAAATCCGGCAGATGGATGGGAGCCAACCGATGGAAAGTCATTCCGGCATAGCCGCCGTTGTGAAGAAAACCTTGAATCGGCGATACCGCGCCGAAAGGCGCTTCCGGCGCATCGGTCTGGCCGCCGTGGCCGTCGGGCTTCTGTTTTTGGCCGTCCTTTTTACGGCCATCGTTTCCAAAGGCTATACGGCCTTTCAGCAGACCCACGTCTTGCTGGACGTGTACGTGGATCCCGACGTGGTGCACGTGGGCAATCTGGACAGCGCGGACTACCAGGGGCTTATTAAGGCCTCGCTGCGGGAGCTCTTTCCGGACGTGAAGGGCCACCGGGACAAGCGGAATCTTTACAAGCTGGTGAGTTCGGGGGCCGGCTCGATACTTCGCCAGAAGGTTTTGGAGGACACATCGCTCATTGGCCGAAGGATCCAGATCTGGGTGCCGGCCGATGACGATGTGGACATGGTGATCAAAGGACACGTGGACCGAAGCCTGCCCGAATCGCAACGGCGTCTCAACAACAAGAGCCTGGCATGGGTCGATGCTCTGAAAGAGCAGGGCAGGCTGGAAAAAAGGTGGAATTTAACTTTCTTTACGGCGGGCGATTCCCGGGAGCCGGAGCTTGCCGGTATCTGGGGCGCCACGGTGGGATCTTTCTATACCCTGCTGATCACCCTTTCCCTGTCCTTTCCCTTGGGGACGGCCGCCGCCGTCTACCTGGAAGAGTTCGCACCGCGCAACCGGTGGACGGACCTCCTGGAGGTGAACATCAACAACCTGGCGGCGGTGCCGTCCATCGTCTTCGGGCTGCTGGGGCTCGCGGTTTTCTTGAATTTCTTCGGCTTGCCCCGGTCTTCTCCCCTGGTGGGAGGGCTGGTGCTGACCCTCATGACGCTTCCCACCATCATCATCGCCGGGAGAGCCGCCCTGCAGTCGGTGCCGCCGTCCATCCGCGACGCCGCCCTGGCGGTGGGAGCGTCCAAGATGCAGGCCGTGTTCCACCACGTGCTGCCCCTGGCGCTTCCGGGCATGCTCACCGGGACCATCATCGGGATGGCGCGGGCTCTGGGCGAAACGGCCCCCCTGCTCATGGTGGGCATGGTGGCCTTCATCGTGGACATCCCGCGCGGTTTCACCGATGCGGCCACGGCCTTGCCGGTCCAGATCTTTTTGTGGGCGGACAGCCCGGAGCGCGCCTTCGTGGAAAAGACTTCGGCGGCCATCATGGTGCTGTTGGGCTTTCTTATCCTCATGAATGGTGCGGCCGTCTTCCTGCGAAATCGTTACGAGCGGCGCTGGTAGGTACCAGATCGTCCTGAAAGGAGGTGACAAAAAAAGCCACATAAAAGAGGGCTTTCGAGCCAGTCCATTACGAGAGTGGACCACCGCGTGCCCCCAAGAGGGCAACGGTGATCGTTACCAGTGTATCGTGCCAAACGAAGGAGTGAACACATCATGAAAAAGATTATCTGTGTGCTCGGAATGGCTGTGGTCCTGGGTTTGAGCCAGGCCCCTGCCGCAACGGCCAGGGACTATATCAGCATCGTGGGCTCCTCCACGGTCTATCCCTTCTCCACCACGGTGGCGGAGCACTTCGGCAAGACGACCCCGTTCAAGACCCCCAAGGTGGAATCCACGGGAAGCGGCGGTGGCTTCAAGCTCTTCTGCGCCGGTGTGGGCGTCCAACACCCGGACATCACCAATGCCTCCCGCGCCATCAAACCGTCGGAAAAGCAAACGTGCGCCCAAAACGGCGTTCGGGAGATCGTGCAGGTCAAGATCGGCTATGACGGCATCGTCCTGGCACAAAGCAAGAAGGTTCCGGCGATGCATCTTTCCCGCAGGGACATCTTCCTGGCGCTTGCCAAGGAAGTTCCCGATCCGTCGGGGGCCGAAAAGACAGTGCCCAACCCGTACAAGACCTGGAAGGACGTGAATCCCCAGCTGCCGGACGTCAAGATCGAGGTCCTGGGGCCGCCTCCCACCTCCGGTACGCGCGACGCCTTCCTGGAGCTGGCCATGCAAGGAGGGGCCAAATCTTTCAAATGGCTCAAAGAGCTTAAGAAAAAAGACAAGAAACTCTTCAAAAAGATCGCCCACACCCTCCGCGAGGACGGGGCCTACATCGATGCGGGTGAAAACGACAACCTGATCGTGCAGAAGCTGGAAGCGAACCCCAACGCGCTGGGCATCTTCGGCTTCAGTTATCTGGATCAGAATGCGGACAAGATCCAAGGGGCTTTCGTGGATGGAGTGGAGCCCACCTTTGAGAACATTTCGGCTCAGAAGTATCCCCTTTCCCGACCCCTTTTCTTCTACGTGAAGAAGGCCCACGTGGGCACCATCCCGGGCATCCAGGAATACATCGCCGAATTCACCAGCGAAAAGGCGTGGGGCCCGGAAGGTTACCTGGCCGACAAGGGGCTGATTCCCCTTCCGGATGAAGAGCGATCCAAGATGCGGGAGGTGGCGAGGAAGCTGGAAGTTATGCCTATGGAATAATGAATGGTTGAGCGAATCAGGCCGTCGGCACGGCCCCCGAGGAGGGATGCCTCCCCGGGGGTCGCGTCCAGCGCCGCCATGATGTATGATAGAGAGGATTATGCACGCTTTTGTGAGTCCCGTATTGCCGCCGCCATCTTCCAGTGACGTTGAAGGGAAACTGCCCGTGGCTCCTGATGATGTACGCCAAGACAAACCGTCCACGGCTGAGGCTTCCATGACCACCGTGGGGGAAATCCGTGCGGCCAACCCCCGGATGACCTGTCGACAGGTCAATGTCTATTACGGAGACAAGCACGCCATTAAAAACGTCTCCATCGACATCGGCCGCAACGAAGTGCTGGCCATGATCGGCCCGTCGGGATGCGGTAAATCCACCTTTCTCCGATGCCTTAACCGCATGAACGATACGATCGAAGGGTGCCGGGTGACGGGAACCATCACCTTGGACGGTCAGGACATCTACGATCCGGACCTGGACGTGGTGCTCCTTCGAGCCCAGGTGGGCATGGTCTTTCAAAAACCCAATCCCTTTCCCAAGTCCATCTACGACAACATCGCCTATGGGCCCAAGATCCACGGGCTGGCCCGAACCCGCAGTGAGCTGGACCAGATCGTGGAAACATCGCTTCAGAAGGCGGGCCTGTGGGATGAGGTCAAGGATCGGCTGAAGCATCCGGGAACGGGGCTTTCCGGCGGCCAGCAGCAGCGGTTGTGCATCGCCCGGGCCATCGCCGTGAGTCCCGAAGTGATCCTTATGGACGAACCGTGTTCAGCGCTGGATCCCATCGCCACGGCGCGCATTGAGGACCTCATCCACGAATTGCGTGAACAATACACCATCGTCATCGTGACCCATTCCATGCAGCAGGCGGCCCGGGTGTCCCAGCGCACCGCTTTCTTCCACATGGGAGACCTGATTGAGGTGGGGCCCACCGACCGGATCTTCACCCGGCCGCGCCACAGCCTGACGGAAGACTACATCACGGGTCGTTTCGGATGATGGGTCAGGCCTCGCTTCTTTACGGCCGCCCGGATTGACATCTTCCCGCCTGTCCCGCATAAGGGAACGTGGACACGGAAAATGAGGTGGGAAGATGGACCAGCAGGTGAAGAAGGTCTACGTAGCTCAAGACGGCACTGCGATTGTGATCTGTGAGGCGTGCGGGCGGACCCGGAAGCTCGTCAATATCCAGGAGAACATGCCGGGAAAGACGGTGCGTGTGCGCTGCGGGTGTGGAGCCCATTTTACCATCCTCTTGGAGCGGCGCCGCTACTACCGCAAGCGGGTCCATCTGCCGGGCTACTATTCCAAAACCTCTGCGCCCGGCGAGCAGCCCATGGTGGTCAAGGACATTTCCCTGGGAGGGCTTCGCTTCGAGACCCTGGAAGAACACGAGTTGAAGAAGGGGGATGTGGTGCTCGTGCGCTTTCGCCTGGACGACACCGCTCGCACTGCCATCAACCGGCCGGTGGTCGTGCGTTTCGTGGGCCACCAAGTGGTCGGGGCGGAGTATTTCAAGGACGATCCCATCGACAAGGCCCTTGGGATCTACCTTCTCGCGTGAGTGTCACGGCGCGGGGACCGGTCCGAAAAGGACCCGGCGCAGGTGCTGGTTTTGCAGGATATCCGGCCCAGGGCCCTGGAGGGTGATGGAGCCGTCTTCGATGAGAAAGGCCAGGTCCGCCACGCGCAGGATTCTTCGCACGTGCTGGCCGGCGATGAGCAGGGTGATGCCGCTTTTTCTCAGCTTCTGAAAGGCGTTGCAGAATCGTTGAACCACCTTGGGACTCAGCCCCAGAAAGGGATCGTCTAGTAACAGCAGCCTGGCGCCGGCCATGAGGCCCCGGCCCAGGGTGACCATGCGTTTTTCCCCGCCGCTCAGCGCTCCGGCCGGAGCGTCCATCCGGGAAGTCAATTCAGGAAAGAGGCAGAGCACCAGCCGCAAGCGCTCCGAGATGTGCGCGCGGTTGAGGTAGGCGCCCACCTCCAGGTTCTCGCGTACGGACATGTCCGGAAAAACCTTCATGCCCTCGGGAACGTACACCACGCCCAGCGACACAACGTCGGCCATGTCCATGGAGTGGATGGGGATGTTTTCATAGAGGATCTGGCCCCGCACGGGCCGGATGAGACCTGAGACGGCCTTGAGGATGGTGGTCTTTCCGGCTCCGTTGGGGCCCACCATGGCCACAATCTGGTGGGGCCACACATTGAACGTGGCGTCTGAAACCACGGGCGTCTCCTGGTAGGAGACGGACAAATGGCGGACGCTCAGGAGGGGCTGGTCCGTGTCCGTAGGGCTCATCTGTCTTCCCCCGCTGCGTGTTTGGAAGGGCGTTCGCCCAGGTAGGCCGAAAGGACTTCCGGGTGATGGAGTACCTGGGCGGGCGGGCCTTCCGCGATGGTTTCCCCCTGGTCCAAGGCCACAAGCCGGTCGGAGACCCGGGCGGTCAGGTTGAGAAAGTGGTCGATCAGCAGCACCGTCATGCCCTGGTCTCTCAAGGTACGTACCAGCTGGGCGGCGTGGCTGACCGCTTGAGGGCTCAAACCGGCGGCGATCTCATCCAACAGCAAGAGCCGGGGGCCGGTGGCCAGGGCGCGGGCCACTTCCAGTCGCCTCTGTTCCGACAGGGTGAGTTCTCTTCCCGGGGTCTCCTCTTTGCCCTCCAGGCCCACCAGCTGGAGCAGGCGACGTGCCTCCTCGCCCACCGGGCGGGAGCGGCGGCGGATCTCCTTGGCCCGTCTCCCGAACCACAGGCCGATCTGAACATTTTCCGCAGCGGTCATTTCGGGAAAGGGGCGGGCGATCTGGAACGTGCAGGCGATCCCCATTCGGCAGATGCGATGGGGGGGCCATCCCGTAATGTTTTTCCCGCCGAAGTGAATGGATCCCGACTTGGGACGCACCAGGCCCGTGATCACGTGCAGTAGGGTGGTCTTGCCGGCGCCGTTGGGGCCGATGAGACTGACGATTTCCCCCTGGGCGACGGAAAGCTGGATGTTTTGGAGGATCGGTCGTCCGCCCAGTTGGACGGTCAGGTCCCGGATGTCCAAGAGGGAGGGGCGGGTCATGATCCAAGACCTTTCGGCAAGAAGAGAAGCATCACCATGATGACAAGCCCGTAAATGGCGGCGTGTCCCGCCGGAAGCCAGGGGTGGAGAAAGAGCTGGTCCGCTCCGTAGAGCACGAGGGCTCCCAGAACCGGGCCATACCACCGGAACCGCCCTCCCAGCATGGCGAAGACCAGAGGCATGGCGGAGATGTGCAGGTTGAAGACAAGGGCCGGTTCCGTCATGCCCATCAGGTGGGCGTACAGGCCGCCGCACAGACCCGTCAGGGCGGCACTGAGCACGGTGGCCCCCAGGCGGGTCGCGAACACGTTCACCCCCAGTACCGCCGCCGCCCGTTCATCTTCGCGTACCGCCCGCAAGGCCCATCCCCAGCGGGAGTGGATGGCCAGAGCATGGAGGATGCACGCCAGGGCCAGCAGGGCCATCAACCCATAGTATTGGGCCGTGATGTTGTGGGCCAGGTCCAGCTCCATGCCCGCCACCGAGAAGGCGGGTAGGGGGCGGGTGCCCACCAGGCCCAGGGACCCCAGTGTGAAGGAATTCCAATTGTCCGCAATGACCTTGGGGATTTCCACGGAAGCCAACGTGGCCAGGGCGTAGGAGGCGGCGCGCAGCCTCTGGAACGCCACGGCCACCACCAACCCGTAGGCGGCGGCGCACAGGCCCGCCGCGGCCAAGGTAACAGGTGCCTGGGCGCCCACATGGCGGTCCAGCAGGGCGGCGGCGTAGGCGCCGAGACCGAAGTAGGCCGCGTGCCCCAGGGAGATCAGACCGCTCAAGGCCACCAGGTTCCAGGCCACCGTTACCGTGGCGTACAGGAAGGCAAAACCTAGCACACGGCATACCAGTTGGGTGTGCCATCCTCCCGCAGGCCACAGCACCAGGGTCAGACCCACGACCACAAGCAACGCGATAGAACGGGAAGAGGAAGGGGGACTCACAGTTCGGCTGCCGATTTCTTTCTGGCCAGAAGGCCTTCTGGTTTCCATATGAGCAAGGCGATGAGGATCCCGGCGCTCACCAGTTCTCTCCAGTTGGATCCCAGCCATAGGGTGGTGCCCGATTCCAGAAGCGCCAGAAGCCAGGCGCCCATGAGCAAACCCCGGATGCGACCGGCGCCCGCAAAAAGGGTGATCACCACAGCGATGAGCGTGGCTTCCATGCCGCCGGAAGGATGCAGGTAGGCGCTTTGTCCCAATAAGGGGCCGGCCAGCCCGATCAGTGCCCCTCCCACGGCGAAGGCGATCCGATTCATGTGTTCCACCCGGATGCCGGCAAGGCGTGCCGTCTCCCTTTCCTGGATGACGGCCCGAAGTGCCTTACCCAGAAAGGTTTTACGCAACATCAGAGAGACACAGACCGTGGCCGTGATAGACAGGCCGATGAGCCAGAGCTGGTTGCGGGTGATGAGCGTGTGTGCCACCAGCCGGATGGGCGGTCCGGACGTGGGGATCCGCCTGTAATCGGCGGTGAAAAAGAAGAGCATGAGGTTTTGGATCACCAGGGCCAGGCCGAAGGCGAAAACGAGCGACGAGAGCTCATAGGGCTCTCGAAGCCTTCGAAACAGGGCCAACAGCCCCAAGGCGAGGCACGTCATGGCCAGCATGCACAGGGGAAGGGTGAACGCAAAGGGTGTTTCCCAGAACCTGGTCAGGCCGTAGGCCAGGTAGCCGCTCAAAACGATCAGCTCACCATGGGCCAGGTTGAAGGTGTGGGTCACGCCGAAGATGATCGAAAAGCCCAGGGCCACCAGCGTGTAGAAGGATCCGAGGGAGATGGTGTTGATGAGCAGTTGCAACCACATGGGCGTTCGCTCAGGGCTGGATGGAAAGCGACATGGGATAGACCCACGAGCCTTGGGCCCGCTCGGCGGGATAGACCGGCACCAGGGCTCCGTTTTGAATCTGGACCACCGTCTGGCGGTAATAGAGGGGGTCCCCCTTGGCGTCGAAGGCCACTCGCTCCATGGGCAGCAGGAGATCCGTCGTGCGAAGGGCGCGGGCGATCTCCGGGCCCGTGAGCGGCTTGCCCGCCCCCACGACCCGGGCCATGGCATCCAGAAGTGCCCGGGCCGAGGTGTAACCGTGCATCACGGTGGAGGTGGGTTCCCTCTTGTATTTTTCCCGGAACCAGCGGGTGAAGGCCTCTGAGGCCTCTTCGGTGCCGGGCAAGGCCATGCCGGGCTTCCACGCGCATAAGCCGAAAAGGTCTTCCGCCGCTTTTCCCATTTCTTGGACAAAGGTGGGATAGGACACGCCCCAGGGGCCTATGTAGGCTTTGATCGGCACGCCCAACTCCCGGATCTGACGCGCCAGGATGAGGTGGTCCTGGAAAAAAGTGGCCGCGATGAGGACGTCGGGAGGCGACGGCTTCAGCTTGAGGACCAGCGGGGAAAAATCGGGCACCCCGGGACGGAACTTTTCCACAACCGTGACCGTCACCCCCGCTTCTTGCAGGCATCTGAAAAGTTCCCCGGCCAGTTCGGTGGCTCCCGGGGTCGCCGCATGAAACAGAGCGGCGCTTCGGGCCCCCAGGGCCTGGGTCACAAATCCGCACAGCGGTTCGCTTAGGCCTCGCAGATGGGAGATGCGAAAGAAATAGGGGTTGTCCTCCCGACTCAGATGGGTCTGCAGACTGGCGGAGGCCACATAGGGGATGTGGTGGCGCAGGGCCAGCTGACTCAGGGGTCCCACCAGTGAGTCCACATAGCCGCCCACCAGGGCCGTCACCTTCCGGCGGACGATCAGGTCCTCGGCCTGCCCCACGGCCACTTCCGGCCGACTCTGGTCGTCCCGGCTGTGCAGGACCACCCGGTTGCCCGCCAGGCCTCCCGCTGCGTTGATCTCGTCCACAGCGGCCTGGATACCCAGGAGGATCTCCCGCCCGTGGCTGGCCAGCTTTCCGGTGAGCGGGTTGATGGAGCCGATGGAGATGGGGGCGGCGTCGATCCGTGTTGCCGCCGGGCCTGCGACAAGGATCAGAGCAAAAAGGATCGCGAAGACAATCCTTTTGGTACCCAGCTTTTTCATGGCGCCCTCCTCGGTGCAGTGGATGGAGCGAACGGTTCTTCCGCTACCATACGCCATGGCCGAAAAAGGCGCAAGATGCCGCCCCGTGCAGACTGCCCCATCAATCTTCCACGGCCAGCGTGTATCCCACCGGAGCGAAAGCGAAGTGGGGGCCGAACTCCGCCGACAGCCTGGCAATGGGGGCCTGGCCCGTGCAGTGACTGACCGCCAGGATCTGGACCTGGTAGCGTTTCAGTTCTTCCAGGGTCTTGTCCAACTGCTCCGAAGGCGAAAATCCCAGGTGGGTGCCGCCGAGAACGGCGTAGATCCGGTCTTCGCCGCATTGGCGCGTGACGTGCTCCAAGATGTTGATGAGTCCCGCATGGGCGCAGCCCAGGATCACCACGAGCCCCTTGGGGGTTTTGAGGACCAGGGAATAGTCGTCCCGGAAGGGATCCGCCGTCCACCCGTCGCCGTCCCGGATCACGAACTTGGGATCTCCCGTTTCAAAATCGGTCCTGCGAGGGACCTGGCCGGAGACGAACACGTTGGGAACGATCTCTCGGAAGTCCTCCACCCACTGGAAGCGGGCACCCCGGGTGGTCAGGTAGGCTTCCTTCCACGGCATGCCGATGGAGACCGGTTTTTGGTCCGGCCCCACGGGCATCCATCGAAACCGCTCCAGGAGGACATCGGGATGGGCCACCACCTGGCAGGGTCCGTGAACACCGAGAAAGGCCAGCATTCCCCCCGTGTGATCGAAGTGCCCGTGGCTCAATACCAGCTTATCAACCTTGGC
The DNA here is from genome assembly GCF_900176285.1 of Desulfacinum hydrothermale DSM 13146. Taxonomy (GTDB): domain Bacteria; phylum Desulfobacterota; class Syntrophobacteria; order Syntrophobacterales; family DSM-9756; genus Desulfacinum; species Desulfacinum hydrothermale. Next base: position 46,850 of record NZ_FWXF01000017.1, read on the forward strand.
CAGATCCTTTTTGAGGCGCAGGGAGTTGGGCACCAGGCCGAACCCCTGGCCCGTGTCGAAGAGCAGAGTGGCCGTTGGGGTTTCCACATAGGCGGCGAAGCCGTGTTCGCCGAGAAGGCCGGGAACCGGCACCGTGTTTTCGCACAAAACGGTCACTTTCCAACTCATGGGATTCCTCCTGGGCCAGTGCGGCCATGTCGGGTGATGCGTGGGTTGTAGGGCGCCTCGGCCTCAGCGGCCAGCACAAAGGGCGACCGGAGAAGGTCGCCCTTTGTGGTAGATGCCAAAGATGGGAGCCGGGCGGCCGGCTCCCCGAAGGTTTCCGGCTACTTACGCAGCTTGCGGCGAAGCAGCTTGCCGGTGGGGGTGCGGGGCAGCGCGTCCACGTATTCGATGAGCCGCGGCAGCTTGTAGACGGCGATGTGTTGCTTCAAGAATTCCTTGAGTTCCTCAAAGAATTCGTCGCTGCCTTCGTGGCCGGGCTTGAGCACCACAAAGGCCTTGGTCACCTGACCCTTTTCCGGATCGGGCACGCCCACCACGCCGGCGTCCGCCACGGCGGGATGCTTCAAAATGGCTTCTTCCACCTCCGCAGGCCCGATGCGATAGCCCGAGCTCTTGATCATGTCGTCTTCGCGGGAGACGAAGAAAAGGTTTCCATCCTCGTTCATGTAGACGGCGTCGCCCATCTGGTTCCAACCGTTCTTGACGCCCTTTTGCTGGCTCTTGAGAAGGCGTTCGTCGTCCACGTAGGGCTTCCAATACAAGGTACCCGACGGGCCCTTGATGATCATGGACCCCACTTCGTTGGGCTTGCAGTCGTTCCATTCGGGGTCCACCACGCGGATCTGAACCCCGGGAAGGGCCTTGCCGATGGAGTTGGGAACAGGTTCGGGGTTCATGGTGTTGGAGGTGAGCAGATGGAGCATCTCCGTGCCGCCCAGGCCTTCCCAGATGGGCTGGCCGGTCAGTTGAGTCCAGGCCTCCAGGGTCTCCGCGCCCAGGGCGTCACCGCCGGACGTGCACAGGCGCACGGAACTGAAATCGTACTTCTTGAAGTCGGGGAACTTCATCAAGGCCCGATAGGCGGTGGGAAGACCCGTGAGTACCGTGATCTTATGCTTTTGGATGAGATCCATCATGTCCGCGGGCGCAAACTTGGGGATCAGCGAAATGGCCGAGCCGCCTTCGAAGGGGATGAGCGTGAAGGTGCCGAACCCGGCCGCAAAGGACACCGGAGCCGCACCGCCCAGCACATCACCCGGCCCCAGGTTGTAGACATACTTGTTGACCAGACGCGCCTCGATGATGATCGGGCGCACGAAATGCACGCATCCCTTGGGCATGCCGGTGGTGCCGGAGGTGTAGAGGATGACGCCGATGTCGTCGGCCTTCAACATGACGGCGTCCAGATCCGGCGAGCCCTTTTCCAGCATCTCCTCAAAGACCAGGTTGCCTTGGGCCTTCACTTCGTCGGGATTGCCGCCGATGACGATGACCCGGGTGCCGTATTCGAAGTCGGGCTTGGCTTCTTCCACCGGCGGTAGGAGCGGGGCGTTGACCGCAAAGTACTTCATCTCTGCATTGTTGACGACGAAGGCCACCTCTTCCTTGGACCACAGGGGAGAGGTGGGGACTGGAATGGCGCCAATCTTTTCGATGGCAAAGATGGTGACCAGGGCTTGCGGAGAATTGACCAGCCGAATCCCCACCCGGTCCTGGGGCTCCACGCCCGCTTCCTTGAGCGCATTGCCGAACTTATTGACCATCTGCTGGATCTGGGCAAACGTGAAGACCTTGTCCATGAACTTGACTGCCGGGTTGTCGCCCCGACCCTCGCGCACATGGCGGTCCAGCAGGTAGTCGGCCAAGTTCAGTTCCATGGGGGTGTCTGCGAATTCTTCCGGCACCACGTACTCAGGCCACATCTCTTTAGGGGGAAGATAGTTTTCGGGAACCTTCGCCATGCTCATTCCTCCTTGCCGTTGCGGTTAAATAAGGCCATCGCGTCAACACGTGATCACGTGGTCGCCTGCGGGCCGTCGCCCTGAAACGGACTCGGCCCGATCCGAGACGCATCCGGTGGGTCGTTCGCCGGATGGGTACGCCGTAGGTTGCGGGCTTCGAAAAGCCGAATCGCCGGGAAACTCTCGTCAACGGCCGTCTTGGGAATCTCCGAACCGAAGAGAATCCGGCAACAGCATGGGGAATGGGAGAATCAGCTAGAGGAGCAGGGAATCGTCACAGCAGGTTCCGGTCGCCGCCGCTGCCCAAGGGGGTTATGTGGCGGAGCGCCTTGTTTACATGGCATTCCGGTGCCCATCTTTTTCCACACAGGCCAGGCGCCCTCAGGCCTCCGCGGACAGCACTTGAATGCCCTCCTTCGTCAGGGTTTGTACAATCCCTTCCAGCTCGCGCTTCTTGAACCGAAAGGAATAGATGGGTTCGGCCTCCTGTAATTGCCGCAGTTGGCAGACACTGATGATTTCCGCACCGTTCTTTTCCAGAAGCCGGGTGACAGACTCCAGAGACGGAGCCCCATGGGCCAGCTTCACATCCACACGGCTGGAACTCTCCATGAGTCCCAGCATGGTGATGAAAGCCGACAAGATATCGATCACCGTGATGACGCCCACCAGCTTTTCGTCCCTGACCACCGGCAGCCCCCCGATCTTCTTTTCCAAGATGAGCTTGGCCGCCCTTTCCAAGGCTTCATCAGGGTCCACCGTGTGGGGGGAACGTACCATCACGTCCTGAACCGTCAGGTCCTCCAGCATGGAAGCGATGAGAACGCTGCGAAGATCCGCATCCGTCACCCATCCTTCCAGACGGCCTTGGGAATCCAGCACCGGCAGATGACGGATGGAATGGCGTTTCATCACCGCCATCGCTTCCTGAACGGAAGCCTCTTTCCTGGTGCTCACCACTCGGGTGGTCATCCAATGGCGCACAATCATGGGCGAAACCTTGCGTCGGTCGGCGAAACGAGGTGCTTTCGTGTAAGAGCGCTGTCACGTCGGAATTGGGGATTGGACCGCTTCTCATGGGGCCGCTTTGCGCAAAAAAGCTTACGGAATAAAGCTCCAAATTGCAAGAGAAAAATTGTACATACCCTGAAGCACCCCGTCTGCCTTTCCCTGTGACTTGCCGTGGAGCCGTTCGTTGACTTTGGGACCCCGCTGACTATACTGAATGGCTGTTTTGAGGAAAAAACCGGACCGGAACCCGATACATTCTCCCGGGGTGTGCCGGGACCGTGAAGAAAGGACAGGGGCCTTGCGACATCCAAAATTCATCTTCATCACGGGAGGCGTGCTCTCCTCCCTGGGCAAAGGGCTGGCCGCCGCTTCCATCGGCGCGCTCATGGAGAGCCGCGGTCTTCGGGTGACCATCCAGAAGCTGGATCCCTACATCAATGTGGATCCGGGGACCATGAACCCCTTCCAACACGGTGAGGTCTACGTCACCGACGACGGGGCCGAGACCGATCTGGACCTGGGCCATTACGAGCGTTTCACCCATGCCCGCATGGGCAAGCGGAACAACTTCACCTCCGGCAGCATCTACTATTCGGTTATCACCAAGGAGCGGCGAGGAGATTACCTGGGCGGCACGGTGCAGGTGATCCCCCACGTGACGGACGAGATCAAGGCCTGCATCCGCCAGGTGGCCGACGGGGTGGACCTGGTCATCGTGGAGATCGGCGGGACCGTGGGAGACATCGAAAGCCTGCCCTTTCTGGAGGCCATCCGTCAGTTCCGCATCGATGTGGGCCGCGAAAACGCCCTGTACATCCACGTGACCCTGGTGCCCTACGTGAAGGCGGCCGGGGAGGTGAAGACCAAGCCCACCCAGCACAGTGTGAAGGAGCTGCGAAGCATCGGTATTCAGCCCGACATCTTGCTGTGCCGCACGGAGTTTCCCCTTTCCAAGGAGATCAAGACCAAGATCGGCCATTTTTGCAACGTGGAGCCCGACGCCGTCATCACCGCCAAGGACGTGGACTGCATCTACGAGGTGCCGCTCTGTTTCCATGAGGAAGGCCTGGACGAAAAGATCCTGAGGATGCTCAACGTGTGGACCCGGGCCCCCCAGTTGGACGACTGGCGGCGGCTCATCGAGCGGATGCGCCGCCCGTCCCGCCAGGTCACCATCGCCATCGTGGGAAAGTACATCGATCTGCGGGAGTCCTATAAGAGCCTGAACGAGGCGCTGATCCACGGCGGCGTGGCCAACGACGCCCAGGTGCTTTTGGAGTTTGTGGACTCGGAAGATGTGGAACGAGCGGGCGGCGAAGAGCTTCTGACCACGGCGGACGGGATTCTGGTTCCAGGCGGTTTTGGTTCCCGGGGCATCGGGGGCAAGATCAAGGCCATCCGCTATGCCCGGGAAAACCGAGTGCCCTTCTTCGGGATCTGCCTGGGCATGCAAATGGCCGTGGTGGAATTCGCCCGGAACGTGGCCGGCTTGGAAGGGGCCCACAGCCTGGAGATCGACAAGCACACGCCCCATCCCGTGATCAATCTCATGCGCGAATGGTTCGATTACAAGAACAACCGGATCATTCGCCGGGACGAAGAGTCGGATCTGGGCGGAACCATGCGACTGGGGGCCTATCCGTGTGTGCTGGAGCCAAACAGCCGGGCGATGGAGGCCTATCAGCGCAGCGAGATCTCCGAGCGGCATCGCCATCGGTACGAGTTCAACAACGATTACCGGGAGGTGCTGGGAAAGGCCGGCATGCGCTTCACCGGGCTTTCTCCGGATAAAAACCTGGTGGAGATCGTGGAATTGGACGACCATCCTTGGTTTTTGGGCTGCCAGTTCCATCCCGAATTCAAATCGCGCCCCATGGATCCCCATCCGCTTTTTGCCGCCTTCATCAAAAAGTCGCTGGAAAACGCCGAGCGAAAAGGCGCCGCGACGGCGGCCGAAGGCGATGCCTCCCCCGGGAAGTAAAAAGGGGTGAAAGGACCGGGGAAGGGGCGAAGAGGCGGCCTGGTCAGGCCGACCGCTCGGGCCCGCAGGGAGCACCTGGGCGTTCTCGGACAGGCTCCTGGCAGGCGCTGGGGATGAAGCTTTTTTCGTAGCATGGCCCTTGAGGACTGAGAAAAAGCCCCATCCGGCCAACGGGCTACGGATGACGGATCACGGACCAAGGGAGGTCCCCCATGGAAACCACAGCCAGGTCCGCCGCCTCGATTGAGATCGGCGGCCGTTCTTTCGGTAAGGACCGGTTTTTTGTCATCGCCGGGCCGTGCGTTTTGGAAAGCGAAGAATTGGCCTTTACCGTGGCCAGGACCCTTCGCGACGTCTGTCAAGGTCTGGACATTCCCTTCATCTTCAAGAGTTCCTATGACAAGGCCAACCGCACGTCCATCCAGTCCTTTCGGGGGCCGGGGCTGAAGGCGGGCCTGGATCTCTTGGGGCGGATCCGCGCGGATCTGGGCGTGCCCGTGCTCACCGATGTGCACTCCGTGGACGAGGTGGCTCCGGTGGCGGCCGTGGTGGATGTTCTGCAGACGCCTGCCTTCCTCGCCCGTCAGACGGACCTGATCGTGGCCTGCGCCCGAACCAATAAGCCCATCAACATCAAGAAGGCCCAGTTTTTGGCTCCGTGGGATATGCAACAGGTGGTGGCCAAGGCGGAAAGCGCCGGCAACAAGCGGATCCTGGTGACGGAACGGGGCAGCTGCTTCGGATACAACAACCTGGTGGTGGACATGCGTTCGGTGGCGCTTCTCAGCCGGGGTCCCTATCCCATGGTGTTCGATGCCACCCACAGCGTGCAGCTTCCGGGCGGCCGAGGGACCGCTTCGGGCGGCCAGAGGGATTTCGTGGAGCCGCTGGCTCGGGCGGCCGTGGCGGCCGGGGCGGACGGGGTTTTCATGGAGGTCCACGAGGATCCGGACCGGGCCCTGTGCGACGGGGCCAATTCGCTCCGGCTGCGCGATGTGCCGGCGGTCCTTCGGGCTCTCCGGGACATCTACACCGTCACGAGAAAGCACGTGAACGCGGCGCGCTGAAAAGGGGAGAATCGTATGCGACTGGAAACGCCCCTGGTGCAAGTGAGTGAAGAGATCCGCCGGCGGATCCTTCCCTTGAAGCTGCTCATTTTCGATGTGGACGGAGTGCTCACCGACGGCGACATCACCTATCACGACGACGGATCGGAATCCAAGACCTTTGACGTGAAGGACGGACACGGCATCAAGCTGCTGCAGCGCACGGGCTTGGATGTGGCCCTCATTTCAGGCCGCTATTGCGCTTCCGTGGAACATCGGGCCAAGGGCCTGGGGATCGAGAGGGTCTACCAGGGGATCCACCGGAAGGTGGAGGCTTATGAGCAAATCAAGGCCGATACGGGCCTGGACGATCCCCAGATCGGCTACGTGGGTGACGATCTCATCGACATACCCGTGATGCGTCGGGTGGGGTTTTCGGCCTGTGTCGGGGATGCGAGCCCCCACGTGAAGCCCTTCGCCCACTACGTGGCCCAGAGTCCCGGCGGCAAGGGTGCCGCGCGGGAAATCTGCGAACTGGTCCTCCAGGTGCAGGGCCGCTGGGAACAGGTCACGGCCCGCTACTTCCAAGAGGACTGATCGCATCTTTGAGGATCTTGCCCCTGGGGCCTGTCTTCAATCCGCCCTGGCGGCGCGCCAGGCCGATGCACATTCGGGGGTGGACTTGGGCCCCTTCCCTGAATGCTTTCCCGTCAGCCGGCCGCACCCCTGAGTCATGACCCAGGTCAAAAAGCCCTTGTAGGTCTGCAGCCCGCGGGGAATCTTGAGAAATTCCTCTCCCAGCGATCGATGGCGATCGAAGATCCTGAAGCATAGGCCGGGAAACCGGTAGGCCCACAGGGCGAAAATGCGTGCGTAGATGAGATTGTCCCCCAATGCCTCCACGCATCGGCGGCGATACTCCCGGGCCGGCAATCCAGCCAGGGATCCCTGGAGGGCGTCGGCGACGGTTTCGGCGGCGATCTGGCCCGAACGGACGGCGTAGGCGATGCCCTCCCCCGAGAAGGCCTCGGCGAATCCGCCGGCGTCTCCTGCGGCAAGAACGCGTCGGGTCCCCAGGCGGCGGGCGATGCCCGAACAGGGAATGGGACATCCCCGGTAGGCCGGAAGGGAGCGGAGTCCCAAGCGGCGGGCGAATCGGCGAAAGAGGCCCACCGGCCTTCGAGCGGACCGGGCAAGGCCGCCCACACCCACGGACAGGGAATCCTTCAGGGGAAAGACCCAGCCGTATCCCCCGGGGCACGCATCGAAGTGGAACTCCAAAAGATCCGGCGCTTCCCCCTGGGCACTGCTGGGATCCCCACCGCATGGTACCTCCCCCACGACCGTCAGCCAATGGGTTCGGGCCGCCCCGCAACCGTTCAAGCCGCTGCGTGCGCCAAGCCGTCCGCTCGCCCCGTGGGCCAGGATGGCGTAGCGGGCTTGGTAGGTTCCCGCCCGGGTGTCCACCGTGATCCAGGAGGTCGACTCGCGGCACGCCAGAACCGTTTCGCCCTGCCTGCATTCCGCTCCCGCTTCCAAGGCCTTTTCCAGGAGCACATGGTCGAAGGCCTGTCTTCGCACCAGAACACAGATGGGCTCAGGGGCCTCCACCCGGATGTCCAACCGTCCGTATCGAGCCCAAACGCCTGGGATGGTTCTTTGGATGACAGAGGCCGGGAGAGAAAAGTCCAGAGCGGAAAGTCCCTGGATGGAAAAGGCGCCGCCGCAAGGCTTGGGCCGTGGGAAGATTTCCTTTTCGATGATGAGCGTTCGCAATCCCCTTTGGGCCGCGCGCCGGGCCGCGGAGGCTCCGGCGGGTCCGGCCCCGATGACGATGCAGTCCAGCATGGCGTTCCGATTCGTTCTCCCGTCCTGGGCGCGGCGACGAGAAGCCGCCCCGGTGCGTTAGAAGATGATCACTTTGCAGGTGGGGTCGCCGATCCTGTCCACCAGCACGGGGGCTCCGGAAATCTGGGCGCTCTCGATCAGGTCATCCGGCGAGATGAGCCGCTTGTTCGCACAGGCCTTGCACACGTGGATGGGAGTCTTCTTGGCCACGAGGATGTCCAGCAGATCCTTCATGTGTTCGCCCGTGGAAGAGCGGATTCCTTCGGCCATGCCCAGCTGAGCCCAGTGGATGGCGTCGTCGATCAGGAAGATTTCCACCTGATGGCCGGCTTCCACGCTGAGAGCCGCAAACTGGAAGGCCCGCGTGGCCCCGCCCGACCTTTCGAAACCCTTGGAGATGACAAAACAGATCTTCTGTGTCATGGAGGACTCCTTTCTGATCCCGGTGTTTCCTTCCGGGATCGGGGTTCCGTTGGCGGCGATGGCGCCATCTTTTTGTTGCCCCTGTGAGGTCCACCATCGTCTGTTTATTTAGATTGGATGCACCGAAAGGAGTCAAGGGTTTCGGGTATCCTTCTTTACACCCGGAAAGAGCGCGTGTTAGATTCCACACTGAAGCAGGTGGAAATACCACGGAAACAGGAACGACACATGGTTCAAAGCCGGCCCCCGACCCTGTGGCTCCTGGTGGCGGCCGCGGCTGTCCTGGCGGGCGTCTTCATCTACGCAGCGGCCCATAAGAGCGGATCGGACGCGCAGAAAGAGCAGCCCGCCCCCGTGGTGCCGGATTCCGAGATGCGCCTGACCCAGATGGAATACACGGAAGTGCAGGAGGGCCGCCAGGTGTGGCGGCTCAAGGCCCGCGAGGCCAAGTACTTCCAGGAATCCCAAAAGACCCATCTGCAGGATGTCCATGTGGAGATCTACCTGGAAGACGGGCGCACCGTGGTCCTGGAGAGCCGGGAAGGCATGTTGTATGCCGGCACCAAGGACATCGAGCTGTGGGGTCATGTGAAGGCGCAAGTGCCTCAGGGCTACGTGGTGCTGACGGAACGGGCCCGCTATCGGCATGCGGATCGACAGATCGTTTCCGAGACGCCCGTTCGGGTAGTGGGGCCTCTCGTGCAACTACAAGGATCCCGATGGCGCTACGATGCGCCGGCGCAAAGGGCCTTCGTGGACGGCCGGGTGCGGGCGGTGGTGAAGGCGGCTCGGTGAGCAAAGACGGCACCGGCGGGATCCCCGCCACCGGACCGTGGGGGCGGAAAATGGTGACAGGTCGGTGGTAGGAAGGCCGCGCTCATGGGCGTTCCATCCCCCGCCGCTCCCCTGGGAAGGGGCTACAAAGCCATGGAAGGGACCAAGTTGGCTCTTGTCAGGCGGCCCTCGAGGGGCCTCACCGGCCGGGAAGAAGGGGTGACGCCCGGCGTTTGAACCGGAGGCCGGACGCGAAGCTGGAGAAAAGATGACACGCCTTCTCTTGGGAAAAAGCGTATGGACCTGGTTGCAGGCGTTGGGCCGCGTCCGTGGAACCGGCGGCTGGTGCGGGCTTATCGTATTGTGCTGGGTGCTGGCCGTTTCAGCCAACGCTTACGGTGCGGATCCGGGCCCCGGGGCCACGGTCGGTCAAGAGCCCATCCACATTGCCAGCGATCGCATGGTGGCCGATCAGAAGGAGCGGACCGTCGTCTTTGAAGGGCACGTGACGGTGCGCCAGGGGGATATGACCATCACGGGTCAGAAGATGACCGTCTATGGCACCGAGGGCGGGAACGGATCCGACCAGGCCATGATGGATAAGATCCAACGCATCGTGGTGGTGGGGGACGTGAGGATCTCGCAGCAAGGACGGGTGGCCACAGCGGACAGGGCCGTGCTCTACAATCGCGAGCAAAAGGTGGTGCTCTTGGGGCAGCCCATGCTGATCCAGGGCAAAGATCGGGTGAAGGGCAAGCAGATCACCTTGTATCTTCGCGATCAGCGAAGCGTGGTGGAGGGCGGTGCCGACGCACCGGTACAGGCCGTCTTTCATCCCAAGAAAGGTTCGGGACAACCCCAATGACGTCCGCTGGAAAGTGTCTTCGCACGGAAAACCTGGTCAAGCGCTACGGCGGCCGCACGGTGGTGGATCGAGTGAGCCTGGAAGTGCGCCAGGGTCAGGTGGTGGGGTTGCTGGGCCCCAACGGTGCGGGAAAGTCCACCACGTTCTACAGCGTGATCGGGATCATCCGACCCGACGAAGGGTCCGTGTGGCTGGACGAAGAAAACATCGTGGACGCCCCCATGTACCTGCGGGCTCGCATGGGGATCACCTACCTGCCCCAGGAACCGTCCATCTTTCGCAAGTTGACCGTGGAGCAGAACATCCTGGCGATCCTGGAAACCCTCAAGATCGGCCGCCAGGAACAAAAGTCACGACTGAAGGAAGTTTTGGAGGATCTCAACATTGCGCATCTGGCCAAGAACCGGGCGGACCGGCTCTCCGGTGGGGAGCGACGGCGTTTGGAAATCAGCCGCGCCCTGGTGATTCAACCCAGCTTTATGCTGCTGGATGAGCCCTTTGCGGGGATCGACCCCATCGCGGTGGCTGAGATCCAGGGACTCATCGCTTCGCTGAGGGACCGGGGCATCGGAGTGCTCATCTCCGACCACAACGTCCGGGAGACCCTCAAGGTGTGCGACCGAGCTTACATCATGCACGAAGGGCGCATCCTGGAAGAGGGATCGCCCGATCTTATCGCCCGAAGCGAGCTTGCCCGACGCACTTATCTTGGGCAGGAATTCAGTCTTTAGGGGCGGGACCGAGCCATGGCATTGGAACTCAAGCAACACATGAAGCTGTCTCAGCAACTGATCATCACACCTCAGTTGCAACAGGCCATCAAACTTTTGCAGCTTTCCCGGCTGGAACTGCTGGAAACCATCCAGCAGGAGCTGGAAACCAACCCGGTGCTGGAAGAGACGGTGGACCAGGTGGGCAACAAGGAAGAGGTGGAGCCGGAGACGCCCCCCGTGGAAGAGCGCTACGAGGAGGTGGAGATCACCGAGAAGGTCCGGGACGACTTCGACTGGGAAAGCTTTCTGGAAGACTACAGCACCTATTCGCCCATGCCCATGGAAAGGGACCCCAACCAGGAACAGCCCTCCTTTGAGCAGCGCTTGACCCGGCGCCCCTCTCTGGAAGACCACCTCATGTGGCAGTTGTGCCTGTCGGAGTTCACCGAAGAGGAAAAAGAGATCGCCACCATGATCATCGGCAACCTGAATGCCGATGGATACCTGGTGAGCTCCACGGCGGAGATCTCCCAGCTGTGCGGTGCCTCCGTGGAAGAGGTGGAACGGGTCTTGGGCAAGGTGCAGGCCTTCGATCCGCCGGGCGTGGCCGCCCGTGATCTGCGCGAATGCCTACTGATCCAGGCCAAGAGTCTGGACGTGCCCAACGGGCTGGTGGTGACCATCATCGACAAGTATCTGCACTACCTGGAAAAGAAGAATTACCAGGGCCTGGTCAAGGCGCTTCGCAGGCCCAAGGGCGATGTGCAGGCGGCCGTGGAGGTGATCCTGAGCCTGGATCCCAAGCCGGGCCGGGCCTTCAGCGAAGAGGAGGCCCAGTATGTGAGCCCGGATATCTACGTGGTGAAGGTGGACGACCAGTTCATGGTGGTGTTGAACGAGGACGGCATGCCCAAGCTGCGGGTCAATCCCTACTACCGGGAGGCCTTGCGGAGCGGTTCCGCCGTCTCCGAGGAAGCCAAGGACTACATCCAGGGCAAGCTGCGTTCGGCGGCCTGGCTCATCAAGAGCATCCACCAGCGCCAGCGGACCCTCCACAAGGTGGCCCAGAGCATTGTCAATTTCCAGCGGGAGTTTCTGGAAAAGGGCATTGCGTACCTGAAGCCCATGGTCCTGCGGGACGTGGCCGAGGATGTGGGCATGCACGAATCCACCATCAGCCGCGTCACCACCAACAAGTATATGCATACCCCCCAGGGTATTTTTGAGTTGAAATATTTCTTTAATAGTTCCATAAACAGTGTTGTGGGGGAGGCTGTCGCTTCCGAGAGTGTCAAGGAACGCATCCGCCAACTCATCAAAGAGGAGGATCCGGCCAAGCCCTACAGTGACAAGGATCTTGTCGATCTTCTCAAGAAAGAAAACATAAAGATCGCGCGCCGGACGGTGGCCAAATATCGGGAGATGATGGGCATACTGCCGTCCCACAAGAGAAAACAGGTACTCTGGGGTTCCTGATACCAGAGGGAATCCACTGATTTTTCAGACGATAAGGAGCCTGATTATGCAGATCAACGTGACTTTCCGCCATACCGAATCTTCCGATGCGGTCAAAAGATACGCCGAGGATAAAGTTTCCAGACTTAAGAAGTATATGGATGAACCCATTGAAGCCAATATCGTATTGCAGGTGGAGAAATTCCGTCATATTGCGGAAGTCAGCGTGGATTCCAACGGCATGCGGGTGAACGCCACGGAAGAAACACATGATATGTATTCGGCCATCGATATGGTCATGGATAAGCTGGAAGCCCAGATCAAGAAACAGAAAGAAAAACAGAGAAACCGGAAACCTTCCAACTCGGAAAGAAGTCAGCAGTTGATGATGAACATCCTGGAGTGGTCGGCGGAGCCGTCCGCCGAGCCTCGTGTGGTGACCAGCCGCCAGATCTTTGCCAAGCCCATGGATGTGGACGAGGCGGTGATGCAGCTCAACCTGTCCAACGGGGACTTTCTCGTCTTCACCAACCGTGCAACGGAGGCGGTCAACGTGTTATACCGGCGAAAGGATGGCAATTACGGGTTGATCGAGCCGGTTCAATAGGCCATGTTCGGTGTGGCAAGGCGGATTCGAGGGGTGAGGAGGACCTGAAAGGATTGATGAAGATCTTGGACATACTACCGAAAGAGGCGATCATTCCGGAGCTGGGAGCGACGACGAAACGCCAAGTCTTGGAAGAGCTGACCGACGCCCTGCTGAAGTGCAAGCCCCATCTGGATCGACATCGGCTGTTGGAGGTCCTTCTGGAAAGGGAGCGCTTGGGGAGCACGGGGATCGGCGACGGCATCGCCATCCCCCACGGCAAGATCGAGGACCTGGATCAATTGATCTTGTCCTTTGGGCGATCCAGCGCCGGGATCGATTTCGAGTCCATGGACGGCAAGCCGGCTCATATCTTCTTTTTGCTGGTGGCGCCGGAAAATTGCGCGGGCATTCACCTGCGGGCCCTGGCCAAGATCGCCCGGTTGCTCAATAACAGCGGGGTCCGTAAACGGCTTCAAACGGCGGCTTCCCGCGACGAGATCTACGCCATCATCCGACAGGAAGACGACGCCTTCTGACCGGTGCAGGACGCATTGCGGATCGTAAGGGGAGCTTGGGGGGGTGCCCCGGCTCCCCTTTTTGATGCGGGGGGAGACACCATGGGCAAAAACCGGATTCACCTGGTGATCGTGACCGGCCTTTCGGGATCGGGCAAGAGTACGGCCATCAAGGCCTTCGAGGATATCGGCTACTTTTGTATCGACAACCTGCCCGCGCCCTTGTTGCCCCATTTTCTGGCCCTGTGTGAAGAGGACAGGCCGGAACTGACCCGCGTGGCTCTGGGGATCGACATCCGGGGTCGGAGTTTCCTGCCGGATACGGAGCGGTTCTTCGAGACGTTGGAGGAATCGGGGTACCGCCCGGAGGTGCTCTTTTTCGAAGCAGCGACGGAAGTGCTTCAGCGCCGCTACAGCCAGACCCGGCGCCTGCATCCCATGGCCGACCAGGCCCAGCGGCTGGTGGCGGCCATCGAGCGGGAGCGCCGGGAGCTGCAGGGGCTTCGAGCGCGCGCCACCCGCATTGTGGACACCAGCGATTTTTCCGTCCATCAGCTCAAAGCCCTCATCACCCGTACCTACTCCCTGGTGAGTGAACGGGAACGGCTGAGCGTGCAGATCCTGTCCTTCGGCTTCAAATATGGGCTTCCCTTCGAGGCGGACCTGGTGATGGATGTGCGCTTCCTGCCCAATCCCTACTTTGTGGAAGAGCTGCGCTCCCTGGACGGCTGTTCGGCTCCGGTCCGGGACTGGGTGTTGGCCCGGCCCCAGGCGGTGGAGTTCGTGGACGACTACACCCGGCTCCTGGAAAAGCTGCTGCCGCAATACATCCGGGAAGGCAAACGCTACCTCACCCTCGCCGTGGGCTGCACCGGCGGCAAGCACCGGTCGGTGGTGATTGCCGAACGGATGGCTGACAAGCTGCGCTCCGCTGGTTATCATACTGTGTTGTCGCATCGCGATATTTACCTGGATTGAAAGAAACACTGTGTCATCCCTTGTGAAGGGTCGGATGGAAACGCCTTTGGACAATACCAAGATCGGCCTGGTGGTGGCGTGCCATTGCCACGTGGGCCAGGAAATGGTCCGGGCTCTGGAGCTCATCCTGGGTCCCCAGGAAGGGGTGGACGCCGTGTCCATGAACCCGGACATGCCCCTGGAGACCCTGGTTCAGCAATTGAGCGAGGCGGTTGGCCGAGTGGACCAGGGGCGGGGGGTGATCGTGGCCACCGATCTTTTCGGCGGCACTCCGACCAACGTGGCCTTGGCCTTGGCGGGCCGCCACGTGGAAGTGGTGAGCGGCGTGAATCTGCCCATGCTCATCAAGTTCGCCGAATGCCGGGTGGCCCTGCCTCTCTCCGACGCGGCCAGAGCCATGAGGGACTACGGTCGTCGTCACATCTCGGTGGCGGGAGAGATCTTGTCGGTCGGGTCGGATGAGGGGAGCCATGAAGGATCTTCCTCCCATCCAGATTAGTCCCATGAGGAAGGAAGACCTTCCGGGAATCATGGAGATCGAGCGGGCCAGTCACCTGGATCCATGGGGGGAGGCCTTTTTTCTGGAGGAGATGGAGCGGCCCCAGTCGCGGGTCCTGGTGGCCCGCAACGACGCGAAGCCACGCCAAGTGATGGGCTACATCTGTTTTTGGCTGGTGGCCGACGAGATCCAGATCTTCAATGTGGCCGTCCATCCCGCCTGCCGGCGGCGGGGTCTGGGGCGCCGCCTGCTGCTGGAGGCCCTGAAGACAGCGTGCCGGGCTCAGGCCCGCACCGCTCTGCTGGAGGTTCGAAAGAGCAACCAGGCGGCTCAACGCCTTTACATCCGCCTGGGTTTTCGGCCCACGGGCGTGCGTCCCGACTACTACCAAGGCGTTCGGGAACCGGCCGTGCTGATGGAGTTGGAAATGGACCGCCCGTGGCGTACCCGGTGGCTGGCGGAGGAAAGATGGTGAATAGAGTGAGCATGCGTCCGGTTTCTGCCTATGAGGACGTGCCCTCCGATGCGTGGGCCAAGAACATGCGCCTGACCAACGTGCCCGTGGTGGTGGATCCCAGCCACGAGGTGCTGGTGGAGGCGGTTCGAGGCTATGCGGGAAAAGAAAAGCAGGCCCGGGAGCTCCTGCTGGAATACCACCACAAGTACCGCAACTGGGACTACGTGGTGGAAGAGACCTGGCGGTACGCCACCGGGAACCTGAGGCTCTACAAGGATTTTGCCCGAAGCGGCGAGGTGGTCTTCCTGATCTGCCGCATCCTGCTGGAGGCCTTGGCCGAATCGGTCAACGAACGAACCCGCACCGCGGCGGCGGATCACCTGATCGCTTTCTGGCTGAAGATAGTGGACGAAGCGCCGGAACTGTGCCGGGAAGCCCCCTTTCGGGGGGTGCCCGCGGTGGAAAAGCTGGAGAGCCGCGAAGATAAGCGGGCCGACGGGGCCATCCTTCGCTGGTGCCTGGAGTGCCTGCGCACCCTGCCTTCGGAGCCCTTCGCCTGCCTGCTGCGCGGCTACTATCAGCCCAAGAAGCTGGTGCAGCGGCTTCCTTCCGTGTGGCACGCCCCGGAATCCTTGGCGGAGGCCCGGGGGCTCCTGGAACGGATCCTGGTGGAAACCCACACCCATTGGCTTCACCACCAGGATCCCCTGGACTGGATCCAGCGCCAGACGGAGGGGGCCTGGGATTTGTCGTCCGCCCATGAGCTGTTCGCCCCACTGCGGCGCCGGGATCACGAGACCTTTCTAAAACAGATCCAGGCTCTTTCCACCGTGCACGATCACCGCCAGGCCCTGGAAGGGATGTTTGCCATCCCCGACTTCCGGGAAGTGGTGCAGGCCTATCAGAAGCTTCCGGACAAGGTGGCTTCGGCCCTTTCGGGCGATCATGCGGGCCACGTGAGCATGCTGCTGCGGCTTCGGATCATGGAAACCAAAGGATTGGAAGCCGTCCACGAAGAGACCCTTCGAGACATCAATTTCGACCTGAGCCGCTGGATTCGGGAAGAGGGGGAGCAGACCCTGCGGTCTCGACTCCATCGGCTCCTGACGGTGCTCAAGGGATGCCTGGAAAACTACCCGGAGGCGGCGCTCCAGTGCGTGCGCACCATCGGGCTGGAGATCCTGGCCACGGACGACGCCGACCTGATCGAGTTCTTCCTGCGTCGGGTCATCCGCCTGGGCTTCCAAGCCCCCAATCTGCGGGGAGTGACCCAGCATTGGCAGGTGCAGGTGAATTCGGCGCACCTGTTGAACGTGCGCATCTGGCTGGAACTGATCAAAAAGAATCCCAAGCGGACCAAGAGCCTGCTGTCCGCCCTCATCGTCAACCTCTTCCTGGGCGGCATCTATGTGCGGGACACGGACCTGTTCCAGAAGGACGTGAGCCAGTTGCTCCACGCTCCCATCGGGCCCATCTACAACCTGGTCAAGCAGCTGGCCAAACTCTTTCCCGTCTATTTCAATGAAATCGGGGCCGAAGGGATGCTGCGCACCGTCTCCACGGACGTGGACGAAATCACCGACCGGTCCGACCCGCTCATCCACTTTTTGCGAAAACAGAGCCATGTGGAGAGCAACAACCTGATCGTCTTTTTCATCGAGGCCATCTTCCGGTTTTGGCTCACCCTGGACAAAGAACCCCTCCAACGGTTCGTCCCGCCGGAGGTGTACCGGGAAGTGGATCCTTCGGGTATCCATGTGGTGGAGATGCACCGGATCTTCCGGCACCTCTTTTCCCACACCTGCATCAACCACGTGAAGGACCTGCTGGACATCTCGGAGGAGGACCTGCGTCGGCGGCTGGAGGCCGTCTCCCAGGTGTCGTCCCAGGAAAAGCGACGTGCCTTCCTGATGATCCGGTTTTATCAGCTGCTCCACGAAAAGTACGCCCTGAGCTTTAAGGACATTCACGTGCATCTGAGGCGGGCGACCCAGTGGGGCCTGCCGGATCCGGAGGGCCTGTTGCGGGTGCTGGATTCGGGCGATACGGTGGCCAAGCTGGAGGCCATCCTGGACTACCTGCTGGCCCTCAAGGAGATCCTCCTGGCCCCGGAGGAATTGTCCTATGTGGAAAACATCTACCACAAGCGTCACATCGCCGTGGATATCCCCTCCATGTACGGGTCCTACAGCGAGCGCAAATTCGACGCCCTGGGGCTCAGCTTCCGGCTGGAAAACCTGGCCAACCTGCTCTTTGAAGAGCTGATTTTGTCCTTCAACCTGAGCTTCATCACCCGGGCCACCTTCTTCCAGATCGGCCGGGTGCTGCCTCTTTTCATGAAGGCGCTGGCCATCGACGGGATCACCTCCAGGCGGCTGGAACGCCAGGAAGAGCTTTTCCAGTGCGCGCTGGAGATCCGCCGCTTTTCCCATTCCCAGTACATGGACATCTTCCGGGGTTTTTCCGAGGCGATCAAGCAGATCATCCAAAGCTATTACAACTCGGTGCATGAGGGCGCCCTGGAGGAGGTCATCCGCCAGCTGCACGGAAACGACGCCCTGCTTCCCCGTTATCGGCGCCAGCTTCAGGAAGAAAAGCTCTCCGACCGGGTGCACCGCATTTCGGAAAGCTTCCTCAGGGACCTGGTGGCCCGCACCTTCGGGTTGCAGTATTTCGACCACTTCATCTCCAGCATCCTCACCACGCTGGCCACCCAGAAACAGGAACTGAGCACGGAAAAGCTGGATCTGCTCCTGAGCTACGATCCGGAAAAGACCATCTCGCTCATCCACGCCCCCAAGTCCAGCACCTACGATCTGATTCATCTGGGCAACAAGGGCTACAACCTCACCCAGCTTCACGGCCTGGGCATTCGGGTGCCACCGGGTTTCGTCATCACCACCGAATACTTCCGCTGTCGGGATGTGATCGACACCTTTTCCCAGTCCCGGGAGGACTTCAAGCGTCGGGTGCTGGCCCACATTGGCAAGCTGGAAGAAAAGAGGGGCCGAAGATTCGGTGATCCCCACCGGCCGTTGCTCCTGTCCGTGAGAAGCGGTTCGGCCGTCTCCATGCCGGGCATGATGAACACCTTCCTCAACGTGGGCATCAACGAAAAGATCGTGGAGGGGTTGATCCAGGAGACGGGGGAGGCGTGGTTCGCCTGGGACAATTACCGTCGGTTTCTCCAGTCCTGGGGCATGTCCTTCGGGTTGGAGCGGGACCAGTTCGACGCCATCATGGCCTCGTACAAGAAGCGCTATGGTCGCAAGGTCAAAAGGGAATTTTCGTCCGAAGAGATCCGGCAACTGACCCGCGCCTACCGGGAGATCCTGGAACGCTACGAGATCGACATCTCCGACGATCCGGAGGTGCAGCTCTTTACGGCCATCCGCCAGGTGATGGAATCGTGGTTCTTCCCCAAGGCCGTCACCTA
This sequence comes from Desulfacinum hydrothermale DSM 13146, assembly GCF_900176285.1. GTDB lineage: Bacteria > Desulfobacterota > Syntrophobacteria > Syntrophobacterales > DSM-9756 > Desulfacinum > Desulfacinum hydrothermale. The sequence goes on from NZ_FWXF01000017.1 coordinate 65,407, forward strand.
CCGGCAGATCATGGGCCTTTCCGAAAATTGGGGGACCGCCGTCACCATCCAGACCATGGTCTTCGGCAACCTGGACACCCGATCGGGTGCCGGGGTGATGTTCACCCACAACCCCTGGACCTCGGAAGAGGAGATCGATCCCCAGGGCGACTTCACCCTGGGCAACCAGGGAGAAGATGTGGTGGGGGGGCTGGTGAAGACCCTGCCCCTTTCGGAAAAGCAACGGCTGCGGGAGGGGGAGCGCAAGGAGCACAGCCTGGAGTCGCTCTTTCCCCGGGTGTACCAACGGCTGGTGGACATCGCCAAGGAGCTCATCTACAAGCAGCAGTGGGGGCCCCAGGAGATCGAATTCACCTTCCAGGGGGACCATGAAGACGGCATCTACGTCCTTCAGTCGCGCAACATGGCCCCCCGAGGCCGCAAGCGCTTTCCGGTCTTCAGGCCATCGCCGGCTCTCAAGGAAAGCTACCTGGCCAGCGGGATCGGGGTGAGCGGCGGGGCCCTGTGCGGCCGGGCGGCTTTCGAGCTGAGTGATATCATTCGGCTGCGCAAGGACCATCCGGGGGAGCCCATCATCCTCATCCGATCCGACACGGTTCCCGACGATATCCACGAGATCTCCATCGCCGACGGCATCCTGACCGGCAAGGGCGGGGCCACGTCCCACGCGGCCATCGTGGCCCATCGGCTGGGAAAGACCTGTGTGGTGGGCTGTTCCAAGATGCGCGTGTGGGAAAGGGACCGACGGTGTCTCATCAACGGCCACTTCATCCGCACCGGGGACGAGATCGGCATCGACGGCCACAGCGGCGCCATTTACGCGGGCCGTCACGAGACGGAACAAATGGACATGGAATGAGGGAGGCGGAGTCTGTGGAGCCTCCCGCCGGGAGGAAAAATTCGTGAGTGAGGAGGTGCGTATGGGCGGAGAAGACAAGATGGTTCCACAAAAGCTGGGAATCAACGGTCTGGGTCGCATCGCGAAGCTCAGCATCTGGCACCATGTGGAACGCCAATACTTTTCGGAACTGGTGGTCAACATCGGGCGTGACGTGGGCCGGAGCCTGGAGGACATTGCGCGGTTCATCGAAAAGGATTCCACCTACGGCCGCCTCCATCACTATCTCTACGGATGCCGGGCCCAGCGGGTGATCGAAGAGATCGACGAGCAGGAAGGTGCCATGCGCATCAACGGCGTGAAGGTGACCTTCCTGCGCACCCATCGCAACCCGGCCCACATCGGTTGGAAGGACCACGGCGTGGACCTGGTGGTGGACGCCACGGGGGCCTTCCTGGATCCCACGGTGCCGGCGGAGGATCCCAAGGGATCCGTACGGGGGCACCTGGCCGCCGGGGCTAAGAAGGTGATCGTCTCGGCGCCCTTCAAGATCAAGGACAAGTCCAAGGAGATGCCCCCGGATGCGGTGACCACCGTCATGGGTGTCAACGATGTGGACTTTGATCCCAAGCGCCACATCCTTGTGTCCAACGCCTCGTGCACCACCACCTGCCTGGCCTACATGGTCAAGCCCCTGCTGGACTACTTCGGTCCCACGCGGATCCTTTCGGCCTCCATGGCCACCGTTCACGCGGCCACCTCGTCCCAGCAGGTGCTGGACCGTTCCCCCAAGGCCAAGGCCGCCGATCTTCGCAAGACCCGCTCCGTCTTCAACAACATCATCCTCACCACCACGGGGGCGGCCAAGGCCCTGGGCCTGGTGATCCCGGAGATGAAACAGATCGGCTTCATCGCAGAATCCGTGCGGGTGCCGGTCACCACTGGCTCGCTCATCATCCTGGTGGTTCTCATTCAGGATGAGAGCCTGCGCAATCCCATCGGCCGAGATCTCATCAACGATGTCTATCGCCAGGCCCAGTCCCATTTTCCCGAAGGCTACCTGCTCTACACCGAAGAGCAGAACGTCTCATCGGACATCATCGGCCTGCCCCGGGCGGCGGCGGTGATCGAAGGCCACGAGACCCACACGCGTACGGCCGCCGTGCGCTTCGATCTCAACCACGTGCTCGACGTGTGCGCAACCATCTCCCGGGAAGAGGGGGAATCGATGGACGTGGACCAGATGCGGCGCACGGTGGATGAAAAGATGAGCTCTTCACAAAAGGAACGGATCATCCAGATCCCGGTCACCCAGGCGGTGATTTACGGCTGGTACGACAATGAGCTGGGAAGCTACACCAACATGTTGGGGGACCGGACGGTGAGTATTGCCAGGATGTTAGTGTGAATGGTGAAAACGGCGAGGAGGAAATCATGTCGGTGAAAGTGGCGATCAATGGATTCGGCCGGATCGGCCGCATGGTGTTTCGAGCCAACGTGGATCGGGGTTGGCCCCTGGACGTGGCCGCGGTGAACGATCTGGGAAGCCCCGACGATCTGGCCCACCTGCTCAGGTACGATTCGATCCACGGGCGCTGGGACAAGGACGTCCAGGCGGATGGGGACCGGATCCTGGTGGATGGCCGGCCGGTGCAGTGCCTGCAAGTGGCGGATCCGGCCCAGGCCCCCTGGCACGACCTCAAGGTGACCATCGTGCTCGAAACCAGCGGACGGTTCCGGGATCGGGATTCGTGTGTCAAGCACCTGAACGCCGGAGCCCGCAAGGTGATCGTGGGCGCTCCCGGCAAGGGCCTGGACGCCACCTTCGTCATGGGGGTGAACCACGACCACTACGATCCCCAGAATCACCATCTGGTTTCCAACGCCAGCTGCACCACCAACTGCCTGGCGCCCGTGGTGAGGGTCCTGCACGACCGGTTCGGCATCGAACACGGCCTCATGACCACCGTGCACTCCTACACCATGGACCAGCGCCTGCTGGATGCGCTCCACAAGGATCGACGGCGCATGCGGGCGGCTGCCCTGTCCATGGTGCCCACCACCACCGGGGCGGCCGTGGCGGTGGCGGAAGTGATTCCGGAACTGAAGGGCCGGCTGGACGGCATGGCCATCCGGGTGCCCACGGCCAACGTCTCCCTGGTGGACCTGGTGTGCCGCGTGGAGACGGCCACCACGTCGGAGGCGGTGAACGCAGCCTTGAAGGAAGCGGCGGAAGGCCCGCTGAAGGGCATCCTCCAATACGTGGAAGAGCAGCTGGTGTCCGTGGACTTCAATCACACCACCTATTCGTCGTCGGTGGACGCGTCGCTGACCAAGGTCCTGGACGGCCATCTGGTCAAGGTGCTGAGCTGGTATGACAATGAGTTCGGCTATTCCAACCGCATGGTGGACCTGGCCCTCTTCATGGGAGAACGACTCTAGCAGGCTGCCCGAAACCGCCCAGGTTGCCCCCTGCGTGTGCGGACGAAGGCTTGGGGCTGTCAGGCGGCCCCGTGCTGCCGGCCTGGCCTTGCAGCAGTTGGGGTGGGTTCCGAATCCACCCCCACAAGGCTGTCTCAGATCTCAAGAAACAGCACAGGGCACCGTGGAATTTCAGGTGCTCGGATAGCCCCAAAAGGCCGAAAGGCTGTCATCAGAAGCCTTTCCGGGGTCGTGTGGGCCCCGTGTCATCCTTTTTTCACCTGCGGAAAGGAGGTGAACGCCGTGAAGACGCTGGATCAGGTGGATGTCTCTGGCAAAAGGGTCTTTCTTCGAGTGGACTTCAACGTGCCGCTCGACAAAAAAGACGGCACGGTGGCGGACGACACCCGCATCCGGGCCATTCTTCCCTCCCTTCGCAAGGTCCTGGACGGGGGCGGCCGGGCCGTACTGGCCTCCCATCTGGGACGGCCCAAGGGGAAGGTGGTGCCGGAATTGTCACTGGCTCCCGTGGCGCGCCACCTTTCGGGGCTCCTGGGAATGGACGTACCCTTGGCTCCCGACTGCGTGGGGGAAACGGTTCAAAAGATGGCCGACCAACTGGCCCCGGGCCGGGTGCTGCTCTTGGAAAACCTTCGGTTCCATGAGGCCGAGACCCGAAACGATCCGGAATTTTCCCGGCAGTTGGCCGACCTGGCGGATGTGTACGTGAACGATGCCTTCGCCGTGAGCCATCGGGCCCACGCATCGGTCCACGGCATCACGAACTACGTGAAAGAATGCGCGGCGGGCTACCAGCTGGCCAAGGAGATCGAGACCTTCCAGCAGGCCATGGTGAATCCCCAGAGGCCTTTGGCGGTGGTGATCGGCGGGGCCAAGGTGTCCACCAAGATCGGGGTGCTGGAAAACCTGATCCCCAAGGTGGATCTTCTCGTCATCGGAGGCGCCATGGCCAACACCTTCCTGAAGGCGCAGGGAAAGTCCGTGGGAGCGTCCCTGGTGGAAGACGAATTTGTGGACACGGCCAAGGCGCTTCTGGACCAGGCCCGCCGGCGGGGCGTGCGCGTGCTCCTGCCGACGGACGTGACAGTGGCTCCTGCTCTGGACGCCGGAGACCGGGCCCGCCAGGTCCCTGTGGACCAGGTGCCGTCGGACGGGGCCATCTTCGATGTGGGTGAGGAGACCTCGTCTCTGATCCGCCGGGCCCTGGAGCCCTGTGCCACGGTGGTCTGGAACGGGCCCCTGGGGGCCTTCGAAACACCGCCCTTCCAACGGGCCACCTTCGACCTGGCCCGCTTTCTGGGCCGCTCCAAGGCCTTCACGGTCGTGGGCGGCGGGGATTCGGCCAGCGCCGTGGCCAAGGCCGGCGTGTCCGACCAGGTGGGCTACATCTCCACCGGCGGTGGCGCCTTTTTGGAGATGCTGGAAGGCAAGGTGCTACCGGGTATCGCCGCCTTGGAAAAGTGTGGTCAAGAGTCGTGACGCCGGACGGAAAAGAAAGGATATGCGATCCATGACACGAAAACCCTTGATGGCTGCCAACTGGAAGATGCACCTGTCCATTCGCGAAGCGGTGGATTTCATCGCCCGGCTGCACGAAGTGGTGGCAGGTTCCGAGGATCGGGAAGTGCTCATAGCCCCTCCGTTTACCCACCTGTGGGCGGTGCGCGAAGCCATGGGGGCAGCGGGCTTTTCCCTGGCCGCCCAGAACTGCCACTGGGAGGAAAAGGGGGCCTTTACGGGAGAGATTTCGCTGCCCATGCTCAAGGAGGTTGGCTGTGGCTACGTGATCCTGGGCCATTCGGAACGGCGCCATATCTTCGGCGAGCCGGACGAGTGGGTGGGACTCAAGACAGCCGCCGCCTTCGCCCACGGGGTGACCCCCATCCTGTGCGTGGGCGAAAAATTGGAAGAGCGGGAGGCCCAGAAGACGGAAGAGGTCCTTCTGCGCCAACTGGAAACGGGACTGGCCCAGGCGCCTGCGGAGCAGGTAGCGAGCCTGGTCATCGCCTATGAGCCGGTCTGGGCCATCGGCACGGGAAAGACGGCCTCTCCGGAGCAGGCCCAGGAGGCCCACGCCTTCATCCGAGGATGGCTGGCCCGGAGATACCAGAAAGAGATTGCAAAGAATATCCGAATATTGTATGGAGGCTCCGTCAAACCGGACAATGTGGACGCGCTCATGGCCCAGCCCGACATCGATGGGGCGCTGGTGGGCGGCGCGAGCCTGGATGTGGCCTCCTTCGGCCGCATCGTTCGATTTCAAAGGATGGGAGAAACGAATTAACATGGAATCTGTCGTCATTACCGTGCACATCATCGCCTGCCTGGCCCTGATCTTCATCGTGCTTTTGCAGTCCGGGCGAGGAGCTGAGATCGGCGCCGTCTTCGGGGGTAGTTCCCAGACCCTTTTCGGCAGTACGGGTGGGACCACCTTTCTCGGTAAACTCACCACCCTGGCCGCCGTGGTCTTCATGATCACTTGCCTGGGCCTCACTTACCTCTCGGGCAAGCCCAATACGGAATCGATCATGGAAAAGGTGCCGGCCAAGGAAGAACCCGCTCTTCCGCAAGCCACGCCGGTGAAGCCGAGCGCTTCGGCCCAGGTGCCGGCGGCCGTACCGGCCAAGGGCCCCCAGGCCGAAACCGGGTCCAAGCCCGAGACCGCCCCGACGGCTCCGCAGCCGGCGGCGCAGGCCCAGCCGGGCGGCGACACGGCGGGGCAAGAGCCCGCCAAATAGATCTTTACAAGAGCGGCGAAATGGGTATAATTCCCTTCGCTTTCAGCCCGTGCCGAAGTGGTGGAACTTGGTAGACACGCCATCTTGAGGGGGTGGTGGGGCGACCCGTGCCGGTTCGAGTCCGGCCTTCGGCACCATTATTGAAATCATTGGGAAAATTTCCCTGAAAAGCCGGTTTTGCCAAAAATCTGCCAAAATCTGCCAACGGTTGGATCGATAATGGTCATGATCTCAACACGTTGGCAATTTTGGCAGGGCGTTTCCGGCTGCCAAAGCCGTCGCCACCCTGGTGTCGCTGCCCGGTGACCGCCAAGGTGTGCGACAGATTTTTTTTGCCCTCGCCCGGGATCCAGTGGCCGTAAATGTCGACGGTCATGGTGATGCTGTGGTGGCCCAATTGCTTCTGCACGTAGGCAGGGCTGTAATGGTCCATCAGCAACAGGGAAGCATACGTGTGGCGAAGCTCGTGAGGGGATCTGACCCTGAGCTTGCTCAATCGGCATGCCCTCCGTAAGCCGCTTTGGACCATCCGTTGCGTAATACCGGCAAAAAGATAACCGTCTTCGGCACCGGTCCGTAACGCCTCCTTGCGAAGCTCGAGGATGTAGCCTTCGAGCTTGGTCACAAGAACCTCCGGCAGATCGATCAATCGTTTACCGGTCTTGGGAGATCCGAACCTACCGTGGCGAACCGTTTCCACAATCATGTACTGACAATTCTGGACATCGAGATGATCTCGGTGCATGGCCAAACATTCACCGAGCCGCATCCCTGTCAGTGCCAGCGTTTCAATCACCATGGCGATTCGCCGATTCAAGTGGCGCTCACAGTTCTCCAGTAACGTGATCAATTCCTGCCGGGTGAAGGGATCCGGTACCCGCTCCCTGCGCAACTTCTTCGCCGGGAGGATCTTCTTGGGCAATCCGCGAGCCGGGTTTTCCGTGATGAAGCCGTTGTCTATGGCTTCACTCAGAATGCCGCTGATAACGGAGTGGATCAGCTCGACGGTTTTTGCCGATCGAATCGAAAGGAGATCTCTCAAGAATCGTTTCAACACTCGGCGATCGACCTTGACCAGCGGTTTCTTGCCCAACGAGGGTACAATGAAGTCGCGAACGATCCCGTAGTAGCGTTCGAACGTGTTGGGAGCCCACCGCGCATGGTTGGCTTCCATCCAGTCTCTCGCAGCCTGCTCCACGGTGTAGTGCCTCGTCGCGTTGTCCCGTTCAAGGCCCTCTGTGCCAATGAAGGTGAGTCACCTACCCCTTGTTAAATTTGAGTTGGGCGGGAAGGTGAAGGGATCAGATAATACCCGTCCTGAATGGTGAAACAAGGCTATGCTTGGGGTAACGGAAAGCGCCCGCAGGGAAACTGGATCAACAGGCGATCGGACGAGGAATCGCCCTAGCGCCACCTAATAAAGTGGACCCGTTTGGCCGACAATCGGTGGCCCCTTTACGGGTGACAATCGACACTGGCTACGCACGACCAAAACGCCGAGCGGATTAGTCTCCGCCCATTGGGCTCCCGCTGCTGGCAAGAAAGGCCGCAACAGCTTGGGCAATAGGGCCGATTTGTTTTTCCGAGGGACAGCCCTGTTCGTCCGGAATCAGTGGAAATGCACCCACCCCTTCGTAGTCAGTCGTCCCATGGTGGGCTCGGAACAGAGCAGGGTCAGTGTTTCGACTGGGGTAAAAGATGAACGCACCGATGATGCCCTTCAAGCTATCCCGGTAGGCATGCATCTTATCGATGTCGTCTGGGGTGAAGGAACCATCCTCCGCCACCTTGAACTTGGCATCAAAGACCATTCCTCGACCGTTGTGATGGATCACCAGGTCGGGCCGCATTTCATGGGAATAGCTCTCGACGGGCGATCCATACGTCCGGTTGTAATGCAGAACGACTCCCCCGGGGTATGCGACCCGGTAACCGACGACAACTTTTTGCTCGCAAGCATTCGAGACCACGATCGGGTCGGCCGAAAGCGGTGGCGCTAGCCCGTCCAGAATGTCTTTCAAAACGAAGAAGCACCAGTATTCGTAGAGCAAAGGAATATTCTTTGTTTCCAAGATGCTGCGAAAATCCGGCGCGTCGAAATCGCATATCGTCATCCGGTGCAGCAGGCAATAGAGGCGAAACAGCTGCCGATATCCGTCTTTTTTCTGCAGGACCTGCGAGTTGACCGGTACCTGGACCATGGTTCCCACGTCTCTCCAGAGCGGTGCAGTTAGGAGCATGGCCAACGATTGTTCCAAAATTTGGATTTTTTTTCCTATTTCCGGGTTCAGATAACCGTCCTGCTCGGTCGCCAGGAACTTGCGCAGCATGCCTACCTTGCGGGCCAATTGTTCCAGAAAGAATTTAAGAAACCGGTTTTCACAAGTATCGAATGTGTGGCGCTTCTCCTCCGAGCGGATCTCAGATGGAAACAGAGATTGGCCCGTCCTGGCCCGGAACCTCTCGGCAAGCTTGGTGGCAGAGACGGCCAGATGCGATCCTACGCGTGCTAAGCGATGAGGAGCCAGGAGCATTTCCTCGATAGCCGCAGGGTTCATCTGCGCCACTTCGGCGGGCGGCCGGTGGACATGAATGCGCTCCAGTTTTCGGTGAGGATCGCAAAGAATCAGGGAAGCTATGATCCCGATTCGAGAGGGTGAGCCCAGCAGAAAGCGGTCGAGAAATAGGAACTCGATATAGGGGATGTCTTTGCCGATGCCCTCCCTGCGGTAGTTCTCTCCGACCGGAGTTTGAAAGGAAAACACGAGATTGGCGTATCGGTCGGAGAGGTATCCGAGAAGCGAGTGGTAGCGATCTTCACTCAACTTGGAGCTGCTCACCCGGATGTTGATGGGACCGATTCGAGTGAGGCCCACTCGGTTCAGAAACGACAGTTCGCGCAGTCCGTGCGGATAGATTTTTGTCGCGTTAACAAAGGGCAGCTGATCAAGGCAGCGACTCATAGGGGCTTGCGGATCGAAAACCCGAATGAAGTAGCAGTTTCTCTCATCCACTTCAACAGGGTCAGGAAGCGTTTCTTCCTCGGGCTCCTGGCCAAGCACCAGAGGGTCCGTTGCCAGAGCCACCCGATGTTGCGCGCTGTAGTATAAGATCCCCATTTTACTCGATGAAGCTGCAATAGCCCTGCATTTGAAGGTTTCTTAGCATGTTGGCAATTTTCCGGGCGGAGCGCGGGAAGCGTGCGCTCGAGTTGTGCTCCGCTGCCTGATTCATCAGGGTATCGTCATAGGTTTTTTGATCGGAGAAGCAAAACGCCAGGAAGCTCTCCAGAGGTCCCTGCAGCTTGGCCTGCGTGCCGTGGAACTTGGGAAGGATCTTTTGCAAAATCTGGATGTCGAACGCGTCCTCGAAGGTATAGTTTGCCACTGCTCGCTCGGCGTTGAGCAAAAAACGGGAAATTTCGTTGATAACCCGATAGCCGAAGTGAAGATGATAGGGCTTGAGCAGGTTGAGCAGGTTCCGCAGTACCCCCTTCAGCGAAGGATTGGCCCTCGCCGCACGCTCGTAGTCCTGGATGGACGGCAGCCGCCAACTCGCGAGCTCCTGGCCGATCTCCTGCAAGACCTGTTGTTCGTCCCGAAGCACAAACCTTTCGCTCGCGATGGCTTTGCTCGGTTCCAGCTCCACCTCGTTGAATTCAATAACATTCGACCGATCCAAAACCTTCGGGCTGAACATGTAGGTGGATTCGTCTACATTGACCGTACCGGTGAAAAAAACATTGCTCGGAATCCCGAGGCGGTTCGGCACGACCAGGCCGCCAACAGTTTCCCTGGGCGTCTCGAAAGCATGGAGTTGAATCGTTTCCCCCTCGGGGTTATCGCTCGTTCGCGATTCCATGATGCTGAGGAAATCGGAAAAATATTGTTCCACTCTCGCCAGGTTCATTTCATCGAGAATGACAAAACAGGGCTTCCCCTTGATCGTTGGCTCCTGGGCCGTGAGCAGGAGTTGCAGCAGCGGCGTGGCATGATACTTCTCGTCAAGCAGGTTATAGAAGCCGAGGAGGCCTCGGTTGTCCATCCAATCCGGACGCACCGGGATGAACTTCCTGCGCGCTTCCTGCTCCTGCGCGCTTGCCTCCTGAAGGATGAAGTCGGCAAAAATCTGGGCGATCTTTGTTTTTCCGGTGCCGGAGATACCGGTCAGGATCACGAACGGTTTGGTCTGAAGTGACAAAAAATACCGAGCAATGATTTCACCAGAAAACCGCAACCTCTTCGCCCGATAAAAGTCGTAGATATTGAGAAGGTTGCGATCCAACTCAAATTCTCCCGCTTCGTTCAAGTGATAGCCCATCTCTCTAGCCTTGTTTCGCCGTCTCAAGGACCCTTTCCCACCACTTGTCAGGGGGATTCATCCCTTGCGCCTCATAATAGTTTTTCAAGATCGCTTCTCGCAGCACCGATTGCTCGACATTTCCCTCTTTGGTTCCTTTTCCCTCAGCGATCAGCTGCTCCATGAGCCTTTCGATATATTCCTTGCTAGGGATGTCATGAGAGGCTCTTTGCGGCATCCGAGAAGTCGACTCCTCAGGTCGGGGGACTGCCCCGTATGGCCTGCCCTCCAGGATATGCATCGTATTCGCATTGATGGGATGGCTAATTGATGGGTCGAATTTTCGGACCTCCTGCAAAAAATCTCGCCCGTCTTCGAATTCCGTCCTCAGCGCTCTGACCTTCTCGTAGATTTCCCCTCGCTGGTGCTTTTTGCCGTCCCTCGTTTTGCTCACGCCGGTTCCACCGTCCAACAATTCAAACGGACCCGGGATCGGTCCACCATTGTCAGGTTTCCAGTCGAACAAGACTCGAATTTTAAGACCCTTGTTTGCGCCTTTGGGACCGATCGCGATGCCGCCGGACATGATGCCCGTATCCTTGATGCTGTTTTTGTCTGCCCTGGGCATGAAAGCTCCTCCTTTCGATCCGTTATCCATCCACCCTTGGTCCTAAATAAACAACGAGACAAACAAAACGGATGCTGCTGGTCACATTGGTCATCATTCAGATCAAGTCTCGGGCTGTAATCTTCTAAACCCCAGCAAAACTTTCGCCCAAGCGCTGTCCTTGCCAGATGGTGCAATGCTCGAAATGCGGAGGCACCCGTCATGCCGGTGCCTCCCTCCAGGTCAACCCTTTGGAATGATCACGTTTTGTACCATATTTTCCAGAATCGTGAAAGCCCGCTGCCGGGTCGCAGGGTTTTCCAACGTTTCCAGCTCGTTCGTCGGGTAGAACTGTCATCTATCTGGGACAGCCAGAGCTCAGCCTGGCGCAAGCAGGGTTACCAGTGATGGGTCCACCGTCCACCCGGACCGCGCGTTTTTGAATAATCCGGAGTGGGTATTCGTGACTGAGCACCGGAATACCCAGCAATGCTTTCGAGGATGCGAAGCCAGCCAGTATCCGTGGTGTCATTCTTGTTCGATGAACTCCGCCGAACGTTCTTGTTGATCGTGCTCTCTGTGCCAATGTGCTGACTTTATGAACGACGAGGAATCACCCTGGCGCCGCTTTGTAAAGTGGACCAGTTTGGCCGCCAATCGGTGGCCTCCGTACTGGTGACAATTGACACGTACGGGCGTTGCTGGCGATGCCCCGAAAATGGGTTCCGAATCCGTGCTGGTCAGTCCACCCAATCACACTTCACTGATTCAGGTCTCTTCCGAATGGCTTGCCGCTCAGCCGCCGGCAAAGCCGGTAGGCTGCAGCGGCTTATTAGCCCGCGCTCAGTCACGTTGCAGTAGCTCGTCGATGGTCATACCGACGTCCCGAGCAATCTTGCGAAGTAACGTTGGTGAAATGTCACGACCCGCGTGGAAAGGAACCGTGGTGACGCGTCCATCAGGGTGCCGGTACTGACGATGCGCCCCACGCTGCCGAACCTCCTGAAAGCCGAGGCGGACCAACAGGGCAGCCACCTCGCGGGGCTTCAAGACTGGAAGGGAAACCATCGGTCACGCGACCTGGATAGTCTGGAGGCCGACGAACTCGGATTCGATCTTCGGGTCGCCGTCTTCGAGTAGCATCGAGATGACCTCGCGCAGGTTGTTCTCGAGCTCATCGAACGTGGCTCCCTGGCTGTGGGCGCCAGGCCAGCCCGGAACCGAACCGACCAAGAGCCCCGTGTCGGGATCCCGTTCGATGATCACATTGAACGTACGCATGTTTTTTCCTCCTGCACTGTTCTCAGCTGCTCTTGTCGGACTAACTTTTTATTGTACACAATCTCCATTCAATCGGGTCGGCTCCTGGTCAAGTCAGCCCATCTTTTATCGCTATCATGCTATCGCCGATCTAGTCAAGTCACGGACATTACACGGAAAGATCACCTGACCAGGTCAGGTTGTCAGCTACCATAACGCGGCTGGTAGGGCATTATAGAGATTGTTTATAGTGATGAGGCACTCACGAATGGTGCCGAGAAAGGCGTGGAGCGAAGGCCCAAGAGGTGCTCTCTTGCCCTATGCGATGCGCAGTCAGAAGAGGACCGTCGGGCTTTTGAGCAATGGGATCCTTGTCCCTGAGCCGTAGGGGCCATTAGAAACGGCCCTACTCAAAAAAAGGTGTCCATCAATTCGGGGGCTTTACATGATTATGATACGGTGGATCATCTTATCCAAGGACTTCGGACTTACTTTGAGTTTTACAACAACGAACGTCCCCATCAGAGCCTGAAGGGGAAAACGCCTTCGGAGGTTTACCAGGGAAAAACCCTTAGAAATGCGGCATGAATGGAGCCTTCCGAGCCGTCGCGGGGGGCCGCCTCCGACGAGCCATGGTTGGGCCCATTCTCGGCGTCCCCCTGCGACTTGGTTTTCCGCCAAAGGCAGGTCCTTTGGGGCTTATTGAAAACTCGAGTGCTCAATTGAAGACCGGTGGCAGGCGAACTGGGAAGCTGGATTGTGAAGAACTGAGACAACACCTTCATTTGCTCCAAAATTGGCCTTGACAGTGGGGTCCACATTAGGCTGCATAGCCTTGGGCTCGCTTCATCGTTCCGCATCCTACAATTCCTGCTGCAGCGCGTCCCTCGCGCGATGGGCGCGCCGTGGCGCTTAATTTGATCGAAGAAACCATCAGGTCCTAGGAGCTTGTCCGAGAATGCGGCTTAAAATTTGAGTCCTGCATCGTTCATGAGCAAACATCGCGGGTGAAAGTGCTGTGACTGCAGAGACGTTGCTCGTCGACGCAAGATATCGGGCATCAGCAGGTATCAAAGAGCCATTCAAAAAGGAGCAAGCTGCCCCTTTAGGCAGCCTGTGCCCTGATCGCTCTTTGATCTATATTGATGATGCCCTCAGCTACGGCCTTTACAATCTTAAGAAGGTTATGGGCAGCGCACATCAGGGCAAATTCGCCCCTGACCTTTTCCAGCCCCCGCAGGCGAAAACCTCGAAACCCAAGATTTTTCATGTGCCCAAAGACGGGCTCCACAATGGCCTTTCGCCT
>NZ_FWXF01000009.1 GCF_900176285.1 Desulfacinum hydrothermale DSM 13146
CGTAGGCGATAGCGCCCGGCAAACCTCTTTTCCAGGCCCTCCTTATCCTTGAGATTCCATGAGATCTTGACCGCCTTACCATCTTTTTGTTCCACCCGAATCTCGTAAAATCGGGCCACCATCCGGTACTTTTCCTTGAGACGACCGATACGCTCCAGAACCCTTTCGTACTTCTTGATGCCGCCCTTTTTTTGAAGAGAATCGGCCATTCTTTGAAGATCCTGCTCAAAGCGCACTTGAAATCGGTTCTTGATGGACTCTTCTTTGTTTTTTCTACCCTCGCTTTCACAAAACAAGAAGACCTCACGAGAGTCTGCACTTCGGAGCGCCCTGACGATTCCAGAAGGACCTTCAAGGACAACATGGGGATCGCCCTCCGGAAGACCTTCAACCCGTCGTCGGTCCACGCAGATGTAATCCAGGCCTTTGGCGCGAAGAATCTCCAGGTTCGCCTCCGTGGCGATACCCGCATCCATGACCACCGTGGGCCTCGGACTGTGCAAATTGAGTTGCCGTGGGCGATGGAGCAGCATCTCCTCCACAACGGCTTCCAGAGTCGCCGGTTCTGAGACATTTCCGGCAAAGACCTTGCTGGTCTTGGGGAAGCCCTCCTCGTCCAGCACCAGTCCCAAGGTCACAAGGGGCGGTCCGGTCGTTTTTCCTTGGAAACGCCCCGCTGAGCCTCTTGTGCGTTGGGATTTCCTTCAAAGTAGGTGTTGGTCAGATCGTAGAGGATCAGCTTTTCTCCCAGTCCGAAAAGGCTCCTTTCCCGGTTCACAAGAGAGGCCTCAATGTCTTCCTTGCGGGACAGCAATCGATCGCAGGTGCGATACAGGCTGGTAAGAGAGACGTGTTTTGCGTTGATGTCCATCACCTCATCCAGAGCGCTCCTTTGGTGAAACCACGCGTGGGTCTCCCGCTCGCTTGCGGGATGGATCAGCTTTCCAAGAATCAACACCTTGGCCCGGTCAATGTCCGCCTGGGTGAAGGCGCACTCCTTTAGAATCTTGGTCATCTGCAGCTGATCATAGGCCCAAGCCCCGACGGCCTCGGCTCCGACGGTGCGCACATCGCTCGTCTGAACGGAATCGATATCGACTGTTTGGCATTTATCTCCCTGCTTTTCCGGCTCGGCCTGAGCGGCTTGGATTCGCTTCTTACGCAAAAGCGAGACAAAATGAAGGGCCAGTTCTTCGATGTGTTTGGGTTGAGCAATGCTAGGCTGGCCCTTCATCTGGTCTTCGATACGCTTTGCCAGGCGTCTGAGCTCCTTGGGCTCCAGATCCAGCCTGCCCAGGTTGAGGAGAGTCCTCTGCCTGGGCCCGCTGGGGGTCCTGTAGGACTCGACCAGCTGGTGGTAGAAGTAGGTTTTGCCCGTTTGGGGGTCTTTCTTTCGCGCTCTTCGGATAAACATAGTGGCAGCAGGCTAGCAGATATCATCTGGGAAGTCAATAGGGCACCCTATTTTCTGCCACTACATTGGGTTTTCCGTCTTCCGGAACCTCTTTTCAAGAACTGAGTGCCGCTCATCTGAGCGGTTTCTGAAAAATGGCCTTCAAAAATGGCAAACTCGGGCTACGAGGTAAGCCTGACGCTCCCTTTTGGATCCGCTGCTCAGTGGATGTTCCTTCCCAGGATACGGCGCACCATCTCCACCATTTCCTGCACGGCGTAGGGTTTGCGCAGGGCCCCTTTGAATCCGTACAGTTGATAGTTTTCCAGAATGGGATCTTCCGAATAACCCGTATAGATGATGGCCTTGGCTTGGGGATCGATCTCCAGAAGCTGGGCCATGGTGGAGATGCCGCCCACGCCGCCCCTTACCGTGAGGTCCAAGACGACCAGGTCGTACCGTCTGTCCATGTCCAGTGCCCGCTTGTAAAGCGATAGGGCCTCCTCGCCGTGGGCGGCTGTATCGCATTCCAAACCCATGTGCTTCATGACCGCCTGTGCCAACTGACGAAGGGCGGGCTCGTCGTCCATGACCAAAACGCGCCCCTTGATGCCTTCCTGGCTTTGGGGCTCGGGCTTTGCGGCTTCTTTGTGGGCTGTCGACACCGGAAGATAGAGGGTCACGGCGGAGGTGTTGCTATTGGGACGTGCCACCTGGACGAAGCCGCCATGGGCCTGAACCAATCTTTGCACCTTCAAGAGAGCAAAGCGGGAAGTCCACGAATCCTCCGACGCCTGCAGGGCACCGGCGCCCTCGATTTCGATCCGGACGCAGGGTGCCGGAAGAAAAGCAGCGTCCGATCCCACGCCCGGGTAGGGAAACAAAGCGTTTTCCACGCGAACCCGCACCGTACCGGGTTCCTTCGTGGACGCCTTGGCCCATCGCAGAAGGTTTTTAAGGGCCTGTTCCAGGGCTTGCCGATCCCCATGGACGGGATGCAACGAGGGGCCAAGAGCCACATCCACGGCCACCGCCCGGTGGTCTTGAAGGGTGCGGGACCACGCGCCTTCCACGATTTCCGCCAGGTCCAACGGTTTCGGGTCCAGCTTGATCTCCCGGGCCAAGGAAAGTATCTGCTCGGAGAGGCTCTTGGCGCTACAGGCGGCTCGAAGGGCCTGCACGAGCGATGCGCTCGAGGCGCCGTCGGAGCCGGGTGCCGCCTGCAAGTCCTCCAGACGATCTTCCACGGTCTCCAGGAGATTGAAAAGATCCTTCCCAACGGCGACCGCCAAGGTGTTCAAGGCGTCCGTCCTCATGCGGTTGAGCGTGACCTCGCGGAGCCCTCGGCGTTTGGGGAGAAGCGAGGTCAGTAGCCTCAGCTCCTGCGGGCGGGGTGGTTTGAGCAGCCAACCGTCCGCGCCGGTTTGAAGCACCTTGCGCTCAAAATGGGTATCCTCGGGTGAGCCCAAAAGAACCACCGGCAAGAGCGGATGGGATTCCCTGAACTTGTTTGTGGGAAAGACCGCTGGGTTCCAATCTGGTGACGCATCGATCAGGACCAGCTCCGGGTCGAAACGCTCAATGGTCGCAGCGATCCCCCGGGCCGAAGCCTGGATCGGTCCCTGGAGGCGCGGCCCGCATTCTTTTTGGAGGATGCGCCGTGTGTCACGATCGAGCGCTCGGTCGGTCTCAATCAAGAGGATCCCACCCCGGCCGTTCTGCTTTGCGTGCTTATGAGTCATGGTAGCCACTCGATTCGCAGGGAGCCAAACCCGTTCCGGATGGGCCCTTTATAGTGGGAAGGAAATGAGGACGCAAGTGCCAATGCAAAAGCGGTCTTGATTTCCTTTGCAGGCTGTGCTACCTGGAAGGTGCAATCGCTCCAGGAAGGGGCTGTTTGTTCAAAAAGTGACGGGGCGAGCCCAGCCCGTTGCATGGAAGAAGCAAGAACGGACGAGGGCCACGAAGGTCGGCATTGGTGCGAACCGATGCCGGCCTTTTTTACTTTCCTCATGCCGGGAACCAAGACGATGGAGGAGCGCATGCAGAGACGTCAGCCCAAAACGGCGATGGGCCATCGAAAGCCCGCGCAAGGTTCGTGGGGACCACAGGGAGTCGGGTTCGTGGCAATTGTGATGGTGGGCATCTTTTTCATCCTCTCTGGATCGGCCTGGGCCCACAAGGTGAGTGTGTTTGCCTACGCAGAAGGCGGAAAGATCTATGTGGAAGGCTACTTTTCCGACGGAACGCCGACGGCCCATGCCAAGGTCCGGGTGGCGGATGAGGCTGGAAAGCCCGTGGTACAGGGACAAATGGACAAAGAAGGGCACTTTCAATTTTCCGCACCGTCTTCTCCCTGCGATTTGAGCATCGAGCTGGATGCGTCCCTGGGCCACCGAGCCCGGTATCTGCTGAAAAAAGAGGATTGGAGCGCTCGTCCATGAAGGGATTTCTCTTTCGCCTAAGCAATGTCCTTTTAGGGGCTCTGGTCGTTCTGGCCATGTTGCCCGTTTTGAACGCCAGAGCCCAAGGTGCAGCGCCGCTCGCCGGCCCGACGGTTGGTCGGACGCCCGAAACCGTCCAGGCCGCCGACAAGCAGGGAAAGGAAGATCGGGAGGTCCTGGCCGCCCTGGAAGCCCAGCGCCGTGAGATGAACCAGGAATTGCGCCAAATCAAGCGGGAACTGGCAAGGCTTCGGGCTTCTCGGGATCGGGTGAGCCTGCACGACGTCGTGTCCGGGGTTGGATACATTGTGGGACTGTTCGGTGTGGCGGCCTTCGTGGCCTCACGCAAGAACGCATCGAAGAGCCCCGGCGGCACGGCCGATGATGCCCCGTAATCCCCTCAGTCCGTGACGGAGCGCCGCGACGCTGTGTGTGGCCGCCTGTAGGCGCCAGTGGAGGTGTTTTCCATGCATATTTCCGACGGAGTTTTGCCCACCCAGGTGGCTCTGACCTGCTTTGCGCTCAGTGCCGGCTGCGTCGCTGTGAGCCTTAAAAAGACGCACTCGGAGGATCTTCCCAAGGTGGCGGTCATGACCTCCGCCTTCTTCGTGGCCTCCCTGGTCCATGTGCCCTTGGGGCCCACCAGTGTTCACCTGCTCTTGCCGGGTTTGGTGGGCATCTTCTTGGGGTGGAGTTCCTTTCTGGCCATCTTTCTGGGGCTTGTGCTCCAGTGCCTGCTCTTTCAATTCGGGGGCCTCACCGCCCTGGGGGCCAACGGGCTGATGATGGGCCTGCCTGCGTGGCTGGCGGCGGCGGTCTTCCATGGCTTTCGAGATGCTTCTTCACGTACGCGGCTGCTGGCGGGGGCCGTGGTGTCCGGGGGGGGCGTGGTCGTTGCGGCGCTCATCCTGGCCGTCCTGCTGGCCACCGGCGGCGAGGATTTTGCCGGAGTGGCCAAACTGGCCTTGGCGGCCCATGTGCCGGTGGTCGTCCTGGAAGCGGTCATCACCGGCTTTGTGCTGGCGTTTGTGGATCGGGTGAAGCCGGAACTCCTTGGCCGCAGCCCATGGAGGTCGGAGGCGAGATGAAGGCTCTTCCCTTGCATTGGGATCCACTGGCTGCGACCGGCCTGGGACTTGCCGTCTTTCTCACGGTCCTTGTTGCCGTGGGGTGGTTTCGCTTGCGAAAACGTGGCCAAGGGTCGCCACGCCGCGAGGGGGAAGAAACGGAGCGGTGGGCCGTTCCCGAATTGGGGACCCATGAGCAAGCGCGGGGGAGGTCCATCTTTCACCGCTGGGATCCGCGGATCAAGATCGCTTCCCTGGTCTTTTTCGCCTTCTGTGCAGCATCTGTGGATCAATTGGGGGTGGCATGCGTTTGCTGCGCCATCTCCTGCGCGGCCCTGCTGACAGCTGGAACCCCTCTGGGCTTTGCCGCGAAAAGAATCGCTGCCATGGCCGGGTTTCTGGCCATGTTCTTTGTCGTCATGCCGCTCACCGTGCCGGTGCTGCCCGGAGATGAAGTGGTGCAACTGGGGGAGGCCGGCTGGATCCAGTTGAACCTTCGGGGATTCTCGGTGGCGGCCTTGGTGGCGGCCAAGGCCCTGAGCGTGGCTCTGCTGATGGAACCCCTCTTTCGGACCTGCACTTTTGCGCGTACAGTGAACGCGCTGGCGCGCATGGGCTTGCCCGAATCCCTCTGTCACATGCTCCTCATCATGTACCGCTACGTTTTTGTGTTCCGTCACGAGATCTCACGCCTTTGGGTTGGAATGGGAGTCCGGGGCTTTCGACCGGGCACCAACCGCCGGAGTTTCCATGCGTTGGGAAACTTCCTGGGGATGCTCTTCGTTCGCAGCCTG
Organism: Desulfacinum hydrothermale DSM 13146; assembly: GCF_900176285.1. Classification (GTDB taxonomy): domain Bacteria; phylum Desulfobacterota; class Syntrophobacteria; order Syntrophobacterales; family DSM-9756; genus Desulfacinum; species Desulfacinum hydrothermale. The sequence continues at coordinate 5,699 of NZ_FWXF01000009.1, forward strand.
GAACGCACTGAGCGGGTCTACGAAGCCATGCTGTGCCGGGGCTATTCGGGACGGTTCCCCGTTCGGGAGGGCTTCCATGCCCGTCCGAAGGACTGGGCCCTGGGAGCGTGCTGGATCGCCTTGAGTATGGGAGTATTGATCCTGGACGGTTGGGCCGTCCCGGTCCTTTTCCGCTGACACCATCGCGGCTCGTCCTGGGACGTCGGGTCTCCGGAGGCCGTTTTCCCATCAGAAGAGGAAGCCAACCGGTGCATCTTCAAGCCATTCCCTGTCCGATTCGAACTGTATCCACACCTTCTGTCTTCCGCCTGGAAGGGGTGGACTATGTCTATCCCAACGGGCGCCAGGCCCTACGGCATATTGATCTTTCCATTCATGAGGGGGAGCGTATCGCGGTGCTGGGTCACAACGGCTCCGGAAAGACCACCCTGGCCCGGGTTCTGTCCGGGCTGGCTCCTCCCACCCAGGGTCGAGTCCTTTTTCAAGGCGATCCCCTGTCCCGCGAAAGATTGGAGGATCTCCGCCAGCGAGTCGGTTTTTTGTTTCAAGATCCGGACGATCAGCTCTTTTGCCCCACCGTTTTGGATGACGTCCTTTTCGGGCTGCTCAATTTCCAAGTGCCGCCAAAAGAGGCGGAAGAAAGGGCTCGAAAGGCCCTCGCCGCCATGGGACTGGAGGCGGAGGCCCATCGCGCTCCCCATCACCTGAGCTACGGGCAAAGGAAACGGGCAGCCCTGGCGGCCATCTTGGCGCTGGAACCCGACGTGCTCATCCTGGACGAGCCCACGGCCAACATGGACCCGACCAGCGAGGCCCTGCTTTCCAAGGTGCTGAAGGACTACCCGGGTACCCTTATCTGCATCAGCCACGACATCCTTTTCCTCTACGGCCTGTGCACCCGCGCGGTGGTATTGCAGGCTGGGGGGATTCACCACGATACCTCCTTTGAAAGGCTCATCTCCCACCGGGCATCCCTTCAGGAACACGGACTCGACTTCACGTTCCGATTTCAGTGCTGCAATGGGAACGGGTCCCATGAACACGGCCGACGCCATCGTGCCATCCCCACATCCCCCGAGCTGATCTCGGAACAAGGTGCCTGCGGACCCGACCGCCGCTTGGTGGGCGCCCTTCCCAAAAGGGGATCCAAGGTCCATCCAGGCTCCGCACAGGGATTCTTCCTGGAAATGCTCGGTTTTTCCTATGCCTATGGTGACGGGACGGTGGCGCTGGAGAACGTGTCGTTTCAGGTGGGCCGCGGCGAGCGCCTGGCCCTGGTGGGGCCGAACGGGGCGGGCAAATCCACTCTGGCCGCGTGTCTGGCGGGGATTCGCTGGGGAACGGGCCAATATCTCCTGGACGGCCGAAAGGTGGAGGGCGCGTTCAGGCGGAACCTGTGGCGCCACGTGGGGCTGGTGTTCCAGGATTCGGCGGACCAGATGGTCTGCTCCCGGTGCGGCGATGAGGTGGCCTTCGGCCTCAGGAATCTGGGATGGCCCGAATCCAGGATCCGCAAGAAGGTCCAGGCCATGCTCCATTGGGCCGGACTGGAGGGATTCGAAGATCGGGTGCCCCAGCATCTCAGCGGCGGAGAGCGCAAGCGATTGGCCCTGGCGGCTGTGTTGGCCATGGAGCCGGAAGTGCTCATCCTGGACGAGCCCACCGCCGGGCTGGACCCGCAAACGGAACAGAAACTTCTCCAGCTTCTGGACGAAGTGGAAGCCACCCTGGTGCTCATCAGCCACGACGTCTGCTTCGTTTCCATGCTGACGGACCGGACCCTCTTGATGCACCGGGGAAGGATCGTGGACGACCTGCCCACCGGAAAATTCCTGGTGGACCGGAACCTGCACTCCCTCTACGGGCTGGATTTTACGTACTACAACCGCTGCTGCCGCGAAATACAGGACTTGCAAGAAGATCACCGTACCAATGCCGTAACGGAGACAGCGGATCTTCGTTGAAAGTCGCGCCCCGCCATGGACAGACCGCGGTCCGTGAAGCGAACGCCGGAACGGATCGTCGGGTGCCCGCCGATGGCCGATTATCCCCCGGTGAGGGCCTGGTAGCTGGCCAGGAGCCGTTGGGCCACCAGCCCCGCAAGCCTTTGCATCACGATGAGGCCTTCCTGGGGATGTTTGGCAAAGAGGCGCAGCAGACGGTCCCCATCGATGGAGAGAAGCTCGGCATCGGTTGCGCACGTGGCCGTGGCCGTGTACTGGCGGGGTTCCACCAGGGCAGACCAGCCGAACACGGACTGTTCGCGGTCCACCGGAAAGGTGATCGTGCGCTGGGAACCTTGAGACCCTACGGTGAGGTCCACCCGGCCGGTCACCAGGATATAGAGCTTGTCGGCCGCGTTTCCCTGCCGGAAAAGAACGGTTCCCGCCGGGCCTTTCACCTCCTGGGCCAACGCTGCGATCTCGTCGATCACATGGGATGGGATCCGCCGAAACAGATCCACTTCCTGGACAATCATAGGCCACCTCCTGGGGGCGTGCTGCTGCGGCTGTGCGCACCCGCGCATCCTTCGCGCCGCCAAAACGGTTCCTCGCCCTGCACAAAAGGCCTCAACCATCTGATGATAGGTGCATTCTAACCCGCTCTCTTTTTGTTTCAAGTTCATTTCCCAATAGGCCGATAGGAATAGCGAAGATTGCAACCGCGGTTCCGCCCGAGAGGTCCCCGTGAGCCGGCTCAACCCTTGGACCGGAGGGGCGGCGGATACACCACATGGTAGGCGGCAAAAGCCGAAAAGGAGGATGGTCGTGACGGCACAGAATGCAGCAGTGGTCATGGACAAGGAGGACCGATCCCGTGAGGGCAAGTACCTGACCTTTTCCTTGTGCAACGAGGAATACGGGATCGGCATTCTGAAGGTGAAGGAAATCATCGGGATGATGGCCATCACACCCGTGCCCCAAACCCCCCATTTCGTCAAAGGGGTGGTCAACCTGCGCGGCAAGGTGATTCCCGTGATCGATCTGCGCTTGAAATTCGGCATGGAGGAGTCGGAATACAACGAACGCACCTGCATCATCGTGGTGGAAACGAGTGGGGCCTCATCGTCTTATGCGATGATGGGTCTGGTGGTGGATTCCGTCTCCGAGGTGGTCAACATCAAGGAGGAGGACATCGAGGACTCGCCCGCCTTTGGGACACGTCTTTCCACCGAATACATCCTGGGAATGGCCAAAAGCGGCGATTCGGTGAAGATCCTCCTGGACATTGACAAGGTTCTCACCGCCCAAGAGATCCAGGCCCTGGAGAAGACGGCCTAAGAGAGATCACGGCAGCGGAGCGATTTGCCCTGGCGAAACATCTCAATCGGAAAGCGGAGAACGAAGCCATGAAAGGCAGGAAGCTAAGCTTGACCCAGAAACTGATGTTTATCGGGGGAGCCATCGTGTTGGCCGTTGTTGTGGCGATCGGCGGCGTTTCCATTTGGAAATCGATGCAGTCGCTGATCGGGCTGAGCAAGACCAATTCCCAGCAGCAATCGGAACAGATGGCCGCCATGGTCCGGATGGTCATGGAAGAAGAGGTGGGAAAGGCCAAGGCGATCGCGGCCATGGGCCCCGTGGTGCAGGCGGCGCGGCAGGTGGCCGCACAGGGAGCTTCGGGGGCTCACGATGCGATCGCGCAGGCAAATGAGGCGCTGAGGGCGATTATCGGCGTCGCCGGAGAGCAATACGAGGGAATTTTCCTCTCCGACGCGTCGGGAACGCTTTTCGGAGGAGTGCTCCATGACGGAAACACGAAGCTCTATCCAGGGGTTCAGATCAAAGACCGCGCCTACTTCAAGCGGGCCAAGGAAGCGGGCCGGCCGGTCATCGGCCAGGTGATTGTCTCCAAGATCTCCAAGGAACCCGTGGCGGTGATCTCCGTTCCCCTCAAAAATGAAAAAGGACAGTTCCTGGGCATCGTGGGGGTCACGCTCAAGGTGGGCTTTCTGGCGGAGACCGTCAGCCAAACCAAGGTGGGCACCGCCGGTTACGCCTACATGACCGACAAGGAAGGTACCATCATTGCGCATCCCGATAAGAAACTGATCTTGAAGCTCAATCTCCACAAGGTGCCGGGCCTGGAGCCCCTGGCGGCCGCGATGGATTCAGGTAAGTCCGGCGTGGTGGAATACCGCTTCAGAGGTGCCGACAAGATCAGCGGATACGCTCCCGTGGGAATCAACGGCTGGATGGTCGGGGCGACGCAAACGAAGAGTGAATTTTTGGGGCCTGTCCGGGCCATGGCCTGGCAAGTGGGCGCTGTGAGCGTTGTGGCGGTGCTTCTCACCCTGCTCGCGTTCTTTGTCTTTTCCAGGAACATGACGCGACCGATCATGGTGGCCACGGAGGGCCTAAGCGATGGGGCGGACCAGGTGGCTGAAGCGTCCACCCAGGTTTCCTCTGCCAGTCAGCAATTGGCCGAAGGGGCCTCGGAGCAGGCCGCCTCGTTGGAGGAAACCTCCTCCGCCTTGGAGGAGATGGCCTCCATGACACGGCAAAACGCCGACAATGCCCAGCAAGCCGATAGCATCGTAAAGGCTTCTTCCGGCGATATCTCGGAAGCGCAACGGTCCATGCAGGCCCTGACCCAATCCATGCAGGAGATCTCCCAGGCCAGTACGGAGACCCAAAAGATCATCAAGACCATCGACGAGATCGCCTTTCAAACCAACCTGCTGGCGCTCAATGCCGCTGTGGAGGCGGCTCGAGCGGGAGAGGCCGGCACCGGATTCGCCGTGGTGGCCGACGAGGTGCGAAACCTGGCCATGCGTTCCGCCGAGGCGGCCCGGAATACGGCTGAGCTCATCGAAGCCACGGTGAAAAAAGTCTCCGGTGGAGAGAGCATCCTCAAGGACGCCAACCAGGCTTTCCAAAAAGTGGCGGAAGGCGCCAGTAAGATCGGTGAATTGGTGAGCGAGATCGCGGCGGCCTCCGGGGAGCAGGCGGAAGGTATCTCGCAGGTGAACCGGGCCGTCTCGGAAATGGACCAGGTGCTGCAACGGAATGCGTCCACGACGGAAGAAACCGCCTCGGCGGCGGAGGAACTGAACGCGCAGGCCCAACAGATGCGCCAATACGTGCGGGCCTTGGCGGACCTGGTGGGGCTCAAGGCCCACGGCCGAAAGGGTGAAAAGCGAAAAGCGGCATCCGGACCCTCAACCGAAAGGGACGTGCCGGTTCCTTCGCTCAAGGCTCCATCCAAATCCAAGAAAGGAAACGGCGCGCGTCCTCCGGCCGTTTCCCAAAAGGAGCCCGCCCAGGTTAGCCCAGAAGAGTTGATCCCCTTCGACGACGACTTTTCGGAATTCTGATCCCCTCCCTCCCACTACGAGCGGCGGTGCGATGCGCCGCCGCTCCACGTTTCATGGCACTTTTGGGCGCCGCCGTCCTGCCAGGAAGACAAGATCTTTACCCCCGTGGGGGGCCGTCATCCAAAGATGGTTACGCCGGGGGATAAGGCGCGTCTATCTTTAACAAGAGGGGCGGTTTGCCCAGTCCTTGCGGGCTTGTGGTGCCGGTCTGGCAATATGGCCGTAGGGCGGGTTCCGAACCCGCCCCACCAAGGCTCTCTGAGAATCGAAAAACCACCTCGGGACCGGTGACATTGCAACTGGTCAGAAAGCCATAAAAGGGCAAAAGGCCATCTTCGGGCAGCCTCCTCGGTGGCCCATGCCCATGGCAATCCGAGCCGCTCCTGCAGGGAAAAGAACCGCCGGGGGGCGCGTGCCAGCGTTCTTGGAATCGACGGTTAGAAGAGCTTTTTCAGATCGAAGCCCTTGATCGGAGGTGCCTTCTTTTGCAGCTTTTCCTTCAGCGTGCCCTCCAGCGCCTTGGCCTTTTCCCGCACCTTTCCCTTGGCGGCTGACTGGATAACCGCCTGCATGTCCAGAGCGTAGCGAGGCTTGGCTAGGGGACCTTGAATGCGGATAGGAATGGGGATGCCAAGCAAGTCCTTCAGGTCCTCGCCGCTCTGACCCCGCGGGACGGCGACCAGAGTGGTGGTGAGAAGGTAATCGATTTTTTCTGCAGGAAGATCCAGCCGGCCTTGCCCGCCCACTCGCAGGTAGGGGGATTTGGCCGACAGGTCATCGTTGGCAACGACGCCGTTTTTCATCACCAGCGTGGCGGTCAGCTCCGTAAAGTCCGTGGCATCCTCTTCCTCACCGGGAGCCAACGTGCGCCCTTGAAGGGCGGCCTTGGCCCGACGGATCATTCGGGGGATGTTGATGCCCTTGTAGCTCCCGTCCGTCACGCGGATGGAGGTGGTTCCCGTAAGCGAGCGAATAATGCTCGGGCCGTCCAGACCGGCAAAGGTGGTCTTGCCCTTCACGGAGGCGGTGCCCGTAAGCGATTCCTTGCCTTGAAGGTCCTGGAGAAGGGCACCCAGATCCACGCCCTGAAGTTGGTAGGCGAGGGCGCCGCTGGGTCGTTTGGGATCGGCGGAAAGCCCAAAAGAGCCTGTCACCTTTCCGCCGTAAAGACCCGCCTGAAAGGGCTCAACCGTCAGGTGATCGTTTCGCACCAGAATCTTTGCTTTCACAGAAGAGATGCTCAACTTGGCCGCGCGCAGTTGCTCCATGTCCACCATGCCGCTCAGGTCGGTCCCCGGTGGGATCCGAAGGGGCGTCTTGGAGCTGGATGGCGGCGGTTGGGGTCCGGGCGAGCCCGGGGCCGATTGCCCGGAAGCCTTGGGCGCAGTGGGGGAGCCGGCGGTGGCCGCCAGGATCTGGTCCAGATCCAGTCGATTGAGGTGCCATTGAAAACTTCCCTTGACCGGCTGAAGGCTCGAAAGATCCACCCGTCCGCTCAGTTGAGCCTCATCCAGGCTCGCCTGCAGTTCGGGAATCTTGAGGCTATGGGGCGTTGCCAAAAAGCGCAGCTCAAGGCTTGCCTGGCGCAAGACCTTTTCGGGCAGCTGGGCCAGTCCCTGGGGATATAGGATCTGCAGAAGCCTTCGAGGTTCCACAGGCTGTGCTTGGAGCTTTCCTTCAAGGCGGGGGATTCCTGCATTTTGGGTTATCGTTAATTGGGCATTGGCTGCGAGTCCGGGAAGATGGAGCTTCATGGAAGGGATTTTCAAAGCGGCTCCGGTCAGGGATCCGCCGCCTTCAATCTCCAGGGAAAGCTTGGCGGGTTCCTGGACGAAGTCGGCCTTTTCCAGGGATAGATCCAATCGGGCCGGGCGGACGGCCCAACGATCCGCCGACGGATCCACCATGGCCTGGGCCTCCAAGTTCAGGGTGGCAAGCACGTGCGGCTGGGTGCTTTCCCACTGGAGACTCAGCTCCACCGGGAAGAACGTCCCCGGTTCAATGGAATCCGTGGAAAGGGAAATGCGGGACACGGTGACGCTTTGTTTCGCCAGGGCATCGTTCCACTCCAGACGTGCGTTGTTCACACGCAGACCGGAGACGCTGATGAGAGGCAGCGAAGCGGGGGAAGGCGTGGGCTCGGGGGCCTTGGGGGCGGGTTCTTTGGCGGAGGCGGGCCGGGCTTCAGTGAGATCTTCCCAGTTGCTTCGCCCGTCGGGGCGGCGAATGAGGCGCACGTGTAGGCCGTCCAGGACAATGGTGGCCACCTGTACGCGCTTTTTCAAAAGCGGTAAGAGTTTCACCCGCAGAGCCGCGCGATCGATTCGGGCAAAGGGGCCTTCGGCGAACCCCTGGGGGTTTTCCAGCCAAGCGTCCTCTATTTCCAAGCCGATCCAAGGAAAGACGGAAAGGCTCAGATCCCCTTCCAAGTGGAGCTGCCTTCCCGTGCGCTCCAGAACCGCCCGCTGGATCGGTTCCTTGTAGTCGTTGGGGTCCATGAAGAGGCTGGCGGCGATGATGAGAGCGGTTGCCAAGAGCACGACAGCACCCAGGGCGATGAGGCTCCATTTGAAAATCTTTCGCGTTGCCATGACCTTTGCTCCTTCCTGCATGCCTTGTGATCTGCGTTCCGATTGCCTGCGCCGGGTGGCGCCATCTTGGGGGCTGGCCGACTGTATCTTTAAGGATCTTGGCCTTAAGGGATCATAGCACGTGGGCGGGGGAGGGGCGCAAGGGGGGGAGTTGAGCCCCAGGGATGGACCAGACCGCATGGAATTTGAATTTGACAAACCGGGGCGGGAGCGCTATGTAGGGGCGGCATGCACAAAATGCACAAGATGGGTCCGAGCATGTCACGGGGGGACACAAAGTCCTTGGCACGGCCTGAACAGGGGGTAAGAGCCGATGATTGTGGTACAGATCGGGCGACTGGCCCAGCAGTTGGGGGTGCATCGCAACACGATCCGCAACTGGATTCGAAGCGGCAAACTACCGGCGCGGGGCGTGCCGGGCAAGAGATATTTGATTTCGGAAGAAGATTTTCACAAACTCTGCCACGCCTTCGGCCTGGATCCGGAAAGCATCGCGGTGCGCCGCATCCCCATGAAGGCCGATCAAGAGAGCCCGCCGCAGGAACCGTCGGTCCCCCTCACCCAATTGAAGCCCCGCACCAACCTCCTGCGGGCCTCCCCCCAATGGGCCGATGTGTGTCTCACCTGCGGCAGCTGCGCCAGCGCCTGCCCCATCTCCGCCGTGGACGGCCTGGACCCGCGCAAGGTGGTGCGCATGGCGGTGCTGGGGTTGGAAAACCAGCTGCTGGAATCCGACTGGGTGTGGAAGTGCACCCTTTGTGGAAAGTGTGAAGAGGCCTGCCCCATGAACGTGGAGATCGTCTCCCTCATTCGGGCCGTGCGCGGCAAGCAACCCCGCGACCGGGTTCCCGTTTCCCTGCAACGGGGGCTGCAGACCTGCTTGGAGACGGGAAACAACCTGGGCATCCCCCAGGAAGACTTCGTGGGGGTGTGTCTGGATCTGGCCGACGAATTGGTGGAGGAGGGCTGGAACGGCTTTCGGGTTCCGCTGGATGTGAAGGGAGCTCGGGTGCTGGTCACGGTCAATTCCAAGGAGCCCTTTGCCGATCCGGACGACATGAAGTTTCTATGGAAGGTGCTGCATGCGGCCGGGGAATCCTGGACGCTAACCACCGAGCATTGGGAAGGCCTCAATTGGGCGTATTTTACGGGGGACGACCAGACCATGCGGGCCCTGGTGGCCCGGCTGGTGGACCAGATGGCCCGCTTGGAGTGCCGGACTCTCCTTCTGCCCCTATGAGGTCATGCCTATTACGCGACCCGGGTCGGGTTGCAACGCTGGTTTCCGGAGGAATTGGGAAAGTTCCAGGTGCTTTCCATCTTCGACCTGCTCATGGATTATGTACAGACAGGGCGTCTGGAATTGGACCCCAGGCTCCATCCGGAGACCACCACGTTCCACGATTCTTGTCATTACGGCAGAAAATCGCTCCAGGCATTCGGCCACGGCTACTTCGAGGAAGGCCGCTGGCTTGTGCGTCAGTGCTGTCCCAACTACGTGGAGATGTATCCCAATCGCGAAGGCAATTACTGCTGCGGGGGCGGAGGCGGCCTGTGGTCCGTACCGTTCCATGAGGAGCGCGTCTTTCATGGAAGATTCAAGGCGCGCCAGATCCGCAACTGCGGGGCTCGGCGCGTGGTGACGGCCTGTCACAACTGCCGGGACCAGATGGAGAAGAGCCTTCGTAAGGAGTACGATCTGGACGTGGAAGTGGTCTATTTGTGGGAGCTTCTGGCCCGATCCCTGGCGGCGCCGGGCCGGAGGAGCAGCGGAGGGTCTCGATGATTCAACAGAAAGTGGGGGCCGTGCTGGTGGTCGGCGGGGGTATCGCCGGCATTCAGGCGGCCTTGGATCTGGCCGATACCGGATTTTTCGTCTACCTGGTGGAGCGCCGGGGGGCCATTGGAGGCACCATGGCCCAGTTGGACAAGACCTTCCCCGGAAATGAATGCTCCATGTGAATCCTGGCGCCCAAGGTGGTCGAGTGCGGTCGGCACTTGAATATCGAGCTCTTGACGCTCACGGACGTGGAGCAGGTGGAAGGGGAGATCGGCCGGTTTCGGGTGAAACTGCGCCAAAGGCCTCGCTATGTGAACATGGACCGGTGCATGGCCTGCGGCGAATGCGCTCGGGTCTGTCCCCAGGAAGTGGCCGATGCATTCAATGGGGGGATCACCACCCGCAAGGCCATCTATCTTCGCTATCCGCAGGCCGTTCCGCTCAAGTACCAAATCGATCCCCAGCGGTGCCTCAAGATCCAATCGGGTACGTGCGGAGCCTGCGAGAAGGTGTGCCAGGCGCAAGCCATCAACTGGGAGGATCGGGAGCGTTCTTGGACGGTGGACGTGGGATCGATCATTCTGGCCCCGGGATTTCAACCCTTCGACCCGCGGGGCATCCGCACGTGGGGTTATGGAATCTTTCCCAACGTGATCACCTCCATGGAATTGGAGTGCTACCTGTCCACGGCCGGGCCCACCCAGGGCCGTCTCATCCGGCCATCCGATGGCGGGCCCGTGCGCAAGATCGCCTTTGTGCAGTGTGTGGGCAGTCGGGATGAGAACAACTGCGGCCACGGCTACTGTTCGGCCGTGTGCTGCATGTCCGCGCTCAAAGAAGCCATGCTGGCCAAGGAAGTGGGCGGTGACGTGGATGTGGCCGTCTTCTTCCTGGACATGCGGACCCCGGGAAAAGACTTCGAGCGCTACTACGAAAAGGCGCGCCGGCGGGGCATCCGCTTCAACCGCTGCCGGGTGCATTCCCTGGAACCCGTGGGGGACTGCCAAAGGCTCTATTTTCGCTACATCACGAATGAGGGCAGGCCGGCGCGGGAAACCTTCGACCTGGTGGTGCTATCGTTGGGGATGGAAACGAACGCCGACGCCCGAGGGCTGGCGGAGCGTTCCGGACTGCAGCTCAATGAGGACGGGTTTCTGGACACGTCGTCCTTTCAGCCGGTGGCCACGGAGCGCCCTGGTATCTACGCCTGCGGTGTCTATACGGGGCCCAAGGACATCCCCGGTTCCGTGGTGGAGGCCTCGGCCGCCGCCATGGCGGCGGCGGGCCATCTGGCCGAGGTTCGAAACAGCCTGGTTCGCTCCGTGGAATTTCCCCAGGAAAGGGATGTGGCCCACGAGGAAGCGCGGGTCGGGGTCTTTGTCTGCTGTTGCGGGTCCAACATCGCCGGGGTGATCGACGTGGAGGAAGTGGCAGAGTATGCCAAGCACCTTCCCCACGTGGTCCACGTGGAAACGAGCCTCTTTGCGTGTTCCCAGGACACCCAGGAATGGATTCGCCGCCGCATTGAGCAGTTGGGTTTGAACCGCCTGGTGGTGGCTGCTTGTTCTCCCCGTTCCCATGAACCCCTCTTTCGCGAGACCTTAAAGAATGCGGGGCTGAACGAGTATCTTTTCGAGATGGCCAACATTCGCAACCAAGCGTCCTGGGTCCATGCCCACGCGCCCCGAGAAGCCACCGACAAGGCCAAAGATCTGGTGCGCATGGCGGTGGCCAAGGTGGTGTTGGCGGAGCCGCTGCCCCCCGTCCAGGCCAATGTGAACCCCACGGTTCTCGTGATCGGCGGGGGCGTGGCGGGCATGACGGCGGCGCTTGGCATGGCCGATCAGGGATATCCGGTTCATCTGGTGGAAAAGAGCTCGCAGCTGGGAGGCAATGCCCGACACTTGTATCGGACCTGGAAAGGGGAGGCCATTCCTGAATTTGTGGAATCCCTGGTGGAACGTGTCAAGGCCCACCCTTATATCAGCATCTACCTGAGGAGCCAGGTCGTCAAGGCAGAGGGCTTTCTGGGCAACTTTCGCTCCACGATCCGCAAAGGGAACTCCCCCCTCATCCTGGACCATGGAGTGGCCATCGTGGCCGTGGGCGCCACCGCTTACAAGCCCCAGGAATACGGCTACGCGGAATCCCAAAGGGTCCTGACGGCCCTGGAATTCGACAAGCTGCACGCGGTGGGCGACGAACGGGTGGCCAAGGGACGCAGCTTCGTCTTCATCCAATGTGTGGGATCCCGTGAGCCTGAACGGCCCTACTGCTCCCGGGTCTGTTGCACCCATTCCATTCAAGCGGCCATCGAGCTCAAAGAGGAGGATCCATCGCGGGAGATCACCATCCTCTACCGGGATATCCGCACCTACGGGCTGCGTGAGAAACTCTACAAGAAGGCTCGGGAAATGGGCGTCGTGTTCATCAACTATGACATGCACGACAAACCTTCCGTTCGTCTGGGACCCAATGAACTCTACGTGCAGGTTACCGACCACGTGCTGCACATGCCCCTATCCATTCGTGCGGATGTGGTCATCCTGGCCACGGCCATCGTGCCCCACCCGGACGTGAAAGATCTGGCCCAGGTCTATCGGATTCCAATCAACGAGGATGGCTTTTTTCAGGAGGCCCACGCCAAACTGCGCCCGGTGGACTTTGCCGGCGAAGGTCTCTTTCTGGCCGGATTGGCCCACTATCCCAAGCCCCTGGACGAGACCATCGCGCAGGCCATGGCGGCTGTGGCGCAAGCCACCCGGGTGCTGTCCATACGCCGAAAGGATGTGGATGCCATCAAGGCCTACGTGGTGGAAGACAAGTGCGACGGGTGTGGCCTCTGCCTGGACGTGTGTCCCTTTGGGGCCATCGATTGGGATCCCAAGTCCGGGGGCGGGGAAGGGACCAAATTGGTTCGCATCAACGCGATCCTCTGCAAAGGATGCGGATCCTGCCAGGCCACGTGCCCCAAGGACGGAGTGCGGGTGGCCGGATTCACCTATCACCAGCTCATGGAACAGGTTCGAAGCTGTTTCGCCGCATAGCCTGACCGGCACGCCGGGTTGCGGCGCCCGCAGGAGGAGTGGTCCTTGAAGATCCAGGAAAGCTCCATGAAGCATCGATTCCGAATCATCGCCTTTGCCTGTCACTGGTGCGCCTATGCGGCGGCCGATCTGGCCGGAACCGCTCGCATGGCCTATCCAGCGAGCGTTCGTATCATCCGCGTTCTTTGCTCCAGCATGGTGCACCCTCACTTGGTTCTGGAGGCCTTCCAGAGGGGTGCCGACGGGGTGCTGGTCATGGGCTGCCGTGAAGGCGAATGCCATTACCTGGACGGAAACCTTCGGGCCAAGGACCGGTTGAGCGCCCTGGAAGACATGCTGGAGACCATGGGCATCGAAAGCGAGCGTTTTCGTCTGGTGTGGTGTTCCTCGGCGGAAGCCGAACGGTTCACCCAAGCCTGCGTGGAGATGGAACAGACCCTGGCGTCCCTTGGCTGAGAGCCATGAAAGCGTTTTGGGGGACGGGAGGCGCCTGGCGGCACACGTCCCACTGCGACGATCCCAGCGGGTCGGACCACGGACGACGACGTTCACACCCAAGGAGCGGTCACCATGACAGTGAGCAGCGAAAGGCCGCGGATCAAGGGAAGGGTCCGCGCCATGCGTGTGGATACCACGTGCGGAGCCATCGGCCACATGACCGTGGATGAGATCCGCGAGCGCATCATCGGAGCGGATCTCAACGTCACGTGTCCCGAATGCGGTGAAATTCACCTCACCCGGGAAGATGCGGAAGAGGCGGCGGCCCGGAAGGTCCGCGACACGGCGCGCTACAAGAGAATCCTGGAGGAAGCTTCGGCCAAAGAGCCAAACCTTTGAGCTGGGAGCCTGCGGGAAAACGGACACCTTGGTCCTCTTTTCCTGAGGATCGCGCGAGAGGCTGGTCTTTATGAAATGCTCGCTTTTGCTGGCGGGATGAAGGCCGAAGCGCGGTCGCCCGCCGCCCCTTTTGCCTTCGCTCGGAGGCCTTGACAACCGGGCGATGCGCCTTAATTTTATGTCGGATCGTGAGGGTGGGTAACCCACCGGATTCCATGAGATAAAAGGAGGTACGGGCTATGTTGGGACTGGTTCCTCGTGAAAGAAGGGAGTCGCTTCTGGCATGGCCGAGGGCCTTCGATTGGATGGACAGGTTCTTCGATGAAATGCTTCCGTCCGTGTGGGGAGAAGATCGCCCCATGGTGCCGGCCTTTGACGTCTCCGAGACGGAAGACAAGATCGTGGTCAAGGCCGATCTACCGGGCGTGGAAGCGAAGGACCTGGACATCAGCATCACCGACAACGTGCTGACGGTCAAAGGCGAGAAGAAGCAGGAAAAGGAGGAGAAGGGCGAGTCCTACCACCGCGTTGAACGCCGCTTCGGCTCCTTTGCCCGATCCATCGCGCTTCCGGCGGACGTGAAGTCCGAAGGCGTGGAGGCCGTCTATCGTGACGGTGTGCTTCGGATCGAGATCCCCAAGAGCGAACGCTCTCGGCAGAAGAAGATTGCGGTCAAGCACTAAGGAGGATCTTCCCGCGAGTCGCCTCGATGAAGCGATGGCGAAGAGACAACCTGTTATGCGAAAGAGCGGGGCGTAGGCCCCGCTCTTTTTTTGACGCATCCAAGGCCATGAGCCCTGGCAAAGGTTCGACCAGCTGCGGCTTAGGCATGGCTTTCCATGTGGCAGGCCCCATAGATATGCATAGGTAACCCCCACGGTTGTGGTATGGGCCGCGAAGGTCGGGTTCGGTTCCCATTCCCCCTTAAATTGAGCGATTCCAATGCACGCACGGTCTAATGAACCGGGCACCATTCCCAGAGAGCCTATTTGGGCGGTCCAGTGTCCATTCGAACGATGATGGGCACGTCCAGTCGATAGCGCTTGCGGATTCTGGCTACCGCGTGGCGAACCATCTTCTCGACCGTATCGCCGTTGTTGCTATGTGCATCTCCACGGCAAAACGCCGCATCGATCACGTATTGGCACCAGGTCATCTGCAAGGGCTAAAATCCCTTGACGCGTTTGTAGGTGGGTCTGACGCCGTGGCGCACCTTGGCCTCGTCATTGTCCATGACCATGGTATCGATGCCCAAAATGACTACATCGGGCGCTTCTAGCTTGAGGCGCCACAAAAACATCCGTTGCAAAAGGTGTCGGAACAGGTAGATGCGCGGCCACCGGAAAGAGCGAAAGAAACGCTTCACACTGTGGGAAGAAAGCATGCTGGTGGACTCGCTCTCTATGACGGCGGCATAGCCCGCATCCTTGGCCAAGGTGTCAAAGAAGACCAGATGTCGACTGGTACCATGCAAGAAAAAACACAGCAGCTGTTTGAAAATCTCTGTGACCGGTTGCCCCTTGCGACTGCGACGCATGGAGCCGAAAAAGTATCGATCTGCGGGAAGGTCTGGATGTTGCGAAGATAGCGGACAAACAGACCCAAACCACCCCGCCCGGTGATCGTCTCCTTGGTCACTTCCACGCCATTGATTGTCGCTTTATTAATCGTTCTTTTGGGTTAAAAGTATGCAGCGACACATCTGCCGTGATATAGTCTTATGGATAGGCGCAATTTCACCGATTAAGGATCGATCGAATTCGGTCGCATTTGCCATGGTCCCCCCGTCTCCGTTGCCAAGGCGCGAGGATTCTCTCGGTCGAAGGGCCAGCGTACAGGGTTGTTGAGGATATCAAGATGTAGGGGCACGGCGCCGCCGTGCCCCTACTGTTCAGGGATTCCTCATCACGGATAATGTGCTCGTAATAGTTGCGTTGCCACACAACACCCCCCGATATG
Source organism: Desulfacinum hydrothermale DSM 13146 (assembly GCF_900176285.1). Lineage (GTDB taxonomy): Bacteria > Desulfobacterota > Syntrophobacteria > Syntrophobacterales > DSM-9756 > Desulfacinum > Desulfacinum hydrothermale. The sequence goes on from NZ_FWXF01000009.1 coordinate 21,230, forward strand.
CCCTGCAGGCCGTTGATGCGCTGGGTAACAGCGGATTTGAACGCACGGATGATTGTGGGGATGGAACCGGGCACCGGTTTGCCGAATTGTTCCAGGGTAGGGGCACGGCGCCGCCGTGCCCCTACATCTTGAAGGCGGCTAACAGTCGCAGCACCGGCATGAGACACGAGGGCTCGAGGCGGAGGCCGGCGGGCGCACTGTCCGAGGAAGACCGTTTCCCGACGGCCCATCTGGGTTCCCCAACCGAGCAGGAGGTGGGACCCCCGGATGACCAGGAAGGGGCCTTCTGAAACCGGGAGCGCACCGGCAACGTCCAGGTGGGTTCACGGGCCACTTGACAGAAGGCCCAAAGTCTGACAAGGAAGAGGGGACTGCACAAGGTTTCCAGCATCCCGGAACACGGTGCGAATCCGTGGCGGTCCCGCCGCTGTGATCGGGGATGAGAGGCAGCCTGGATCCGCCGCCGGGCGGATCGGTCACTTTCGGGGCTCACCCCGGGGGGAAGGCCGCTGCCTTTCAGATGATCCGAGAGCCAGAAGACCTGCTGGAAACCTGGGTGCCGGGCGACTGATGGCAAAGGGAGCCCGGAGGCGATCCGCGCGAACGGATCGGCTCCGGGCTTTTTCTTTGGGCCCAAGGCCGCTGAAACCCAACCCCAAAAGGAGGAAGAACCATGAAGCACCAGACCCAAAAGATCGTTTCCTATCGGCGTCGTTGCAAGGAACTGGGCAAGAACACGGGCCTGTCCCACTACATCCTGCTCACCCCCAAAGCCAAATAGGACCGAGGCGAATCCATGAACAACCAAACGGCTCGGCATGCCAACACCGGCTATGGCCCCACCTTTTCCGTCCTGGACATCGGCCTGGAAGACCGGGTGGCAGTGGTGGAGGCCGATACGGCCTTCTGGGCGATTGTGGAAAAGCAATCCCTGGATGAGGCGCTGTCCGGTTCGCTGGTGGACAGGTTCCATGAGGAACGGGAGGGTTTCGAGCGCGAGATGCACCATCTGCGTTTCGGACTCAAGCCCTCCGCCGCCTATTTCAATCCCACGGAAAGGTGCAACTTCAATTGCTCCTACTGCTACCTGCCCGAATCGATGCGTCGCGACGGCAAGACCATGACCCCGGAGGAGCTCTGCGGGGCCTTGGAACGGCTGCTCGGCTACTTTGAATCCCACATGCCCAAAGGCGTGAAGCCGCAGCTCATCTTCCATGGCGCCGAACCCATGCTGGCCCGAGACGCCGTTTTTGAAGGCATCGACCGCTACCGGGATCGGTTCCATTTCGGCGTCCAGACCAATGCGACCCTCCTGGACGATGAGGCCATCGAGTTCCTCACATCCCGGGGGGTGGGGATCGGCATCTCTTTGGATGCCGCCGACCCAGGCCTGGCCGACGCCACCCGCAAGAACTGGAACGGCACGGGAGCCTTCGCCCAGGTGGTGCGGGTCATGGAACGGCTGGCCGGCTATCCCGCTTTCAATGTGATCACCACGGTCACTCGGCTCAATGTGGAGCAATTGGAGACCATGGTGGACTTTTATCACAGAGCGGGTGTGGCTGTGGTCATGTTCAATCCGGTGCGATGCACTCAGAAGGGGGGCTTGGAGCTGAAGCCTGACAATGAGCTCTTCGCCCGGTCCTTTTGCAGGGCTTTGGACCGAACCTACGAGCTCTACGATCAGACCGGACGAAAGCTGGTGGTGGCCAACTTCGCCAATGTGCTGGCCGCTGTGGCCGGTCCCACGGGGCGGCGGCTTATGTGCGACATCTCGCCCTGCGGCGGGGGGCGTTGCTTCGTGGCCGTCTCCGCCCACGGGGATCTTTTCCCATGCAGTGAATTCATCGGCTTTCCGGAATACCGTGGCGGCAATCTGTACGAGGATGACCTGAACGCGGTCCTGGAAAGCCCGCCTTTCAAGGAAATCACCATGCGCAAGGTGGAAGACATCGCCCCTTGCGCATCCTGTGCCATCCGGCATTTCTGCGGGGCGCCATGCCCGGCGGAGGTGCGGATGGTCTCGGGAACCGTGAAGGCTCCCAGTCCCTATTGCCAGTTCTACGAGGAACAGGTGCGTTACGCCTTCCGGGTTCTCGCCCAGGGGCGCGAAGCGGCCTACCTGTGGGACGGTTGGGACCAGGAGACGGAAGAAACCTTCAGGTGTACCTAAATTCCATGGCGGCCTTGGGTTCTGGCGCCCAGGGGCCGGGGAGGGCGGCTCCCTGGCCCCTGGGGGCATGGAAGGCGGCCGTGGCCCCTCAGGGCGCCGTTTGCCCACGCAGCCTCCAATCATCGAGAATCGGGCGCCAGCGGTTCCAGCCGAACACACTGGGCGTAATAGGCGGCCCCTCCTCCCATGTCCGTGGAGGTGGCGGCAATGAGCTGGTTGGCCCCACCGCCCAGATGCATCCAATCCCCCCGCCGATACACCACCACATCGGGTGCCAGCCGGGCATCCAAAGTCACCTCCACCTTCAGCTGTCCCAAGGGCGAGACAAGCCATGCCGGACCATGGACGCTCACATTCCAGGCCCGGGCTGTGTCCGGATGAACCCAGACGCGCGGCGGGATGCGATGATCCTCGGGGGCTATCTGGGAATGGGTGGCGGAGCGGCGAATGAGCGTGAGGAGCCGCAAGGGGTAGTGAGGAGGGGGCGGCGGTTCTTCGTGCAGGATGGACGGAACGCGGGCCAAGCCGTCCTGGTGGTCAAAATGCATCCCTTCGTGGGCCACGCGGGGACGGGCGGCCCGCACAAACGCCCGCTTTCGAAGTTCTTCCAAAGAAAGTTGGAGCCACGGGGACGAAAGGGCCTGGTTGAGGCACTCTTGCCTGTCTGGAAGGATGAGTGGCGGATCGAGCCGTTGCGCCAACGCGTGGATGATGGAGGCATCGTCGCGCGCAGAGCCCGGTGGGCATACCACGGCGGGAGCATAGTGCACGTAGTCGTGCAAAAAGGATCCCACCACATCTTCCTGTTCCAGCATGAGCGTCGAAGGAAGGATGAGATCCGCGCAGCGCGCGGTGTCGGTCATGAAGGCATCGACCACGACCACGAAATCGACCGCCTGCAAAGCCGCTTGGGTGCGCCGGGAATCGGGCGCCTGATTGACCACGTTGGACCCATTGATCCAGACGAAGCGGATGGGTGGGTCCTTCGCTTCTTGGATGGCCCGTCCCAGGGCCCAAATGGGCAGGGTGCGGGGGGGCGGCCCGGTCCGGGCCCACGCGGTGTTGAAGTTTCTCAGAGAAAGGATGCCGAATCGACTGCCGCCGCCGGCCACTCCCACATTCCCGGTCAAAAGCGCCAAGGCATTGATGAACCGGACGTTTTCCCCGCCCCATGGGTGGCGCTGAAGCCCCCAACCCACCAGAGTGGCCGTGGGCCCGGGGGCTCCGTACCAGTCCGCCAAAAAAACGGCATCGTCCAGGCACACGCCGCCGGCCTGGAGCAGATGCTCCAGGGGCGTGCGGGCCAGGAGATCGCGCAGGGCTTCCACGTTCGCCGTTCGTTCCATGGCGGGCTGGGACCAGGCGCTGCGATGGAGTAGAATCTTCAAAACGGCGGCTGCCAGAAATCGGTCCGTGCCGGGACGGATCCCAATGGCGTGGTCCGTGTAGGGCCCGTTGCCGTCGCCTCCCGGCGAGATGGAGACCACCGGAAGACCCTGGCGGCGCAGGGACCGCACGAGAGCCGCCAGGTGAACGGAACTTCTGGACAGATCCCGGCCCCAGTTGACCAGCCGTCGGGCATGTTGCAGATCTTCCAGGGCGTTGCAATCCAGCGAGCCGAAATCCGCTTCGAAGGCGGCGATGCCGGCCGCATCGCAAAGGGCTCCCTCGGTGGTGCTGGCTCCCAGAAGCCCAAAGAAGAGCGGCGGGATCTGTTTGAGAATCCCCCGGGCGCCGGCCCCCTGAATGTGCAAGATGGAGGCGGGGTCGTCTCGGCGGGCTGCCTGAAGCTTTTCCGCGCACCGATCCAAGGCCTCATCCCATGGGATGGAGGTCCACCCGGATGGGGTTCGTAGCAGGGGCCGCACGATGCGGTCGTGGCGGCCAAGGCGCTTGGGAAAGTTTCGAATCCTGGAGCAAAGGAATCCCTTGGTGATGGGATGATCGGGGTTTCCCCGCAACGTCAGGGAACCGTCCTCGTTTTGTTCCACCAGCAAAGAACAGGTGTCAGGACAATCCTGGGTGCAGGCGGTGAGCCGGGTGCGCATGGAGCAGTCTCCCGTTGGCAATCATTTCGTTTCCGGTGGTTCGGGCTGGGGAAGGTTTTGCAACAATTGAAACGCCGCCCCCAGTCGCCGAGCCAGGTTCATGAAGGCCGCCGGCAGCGGCACTTCCCGATCCACCAGCAGGATGCCATGGTCTTTGGCCGCCGCCAGGGTTTCCTCGCTGTCGATTCCCTCCTGACGATCACACAAAAACTGAACGCGCAAGGCGTCTGTGAGCGGGATGCGCATGTCCTCCAGATCCACGGCGATCCGGTCGATGATGGACTGGATGCGCTGCGCGTTGGCCTCGGCGAAGGAACGGTGAGGCTCCTGGGGATTGGGGGTGCCGAAGACCTGGTTGACAACCGCCCCGGCCAGGCGGGCCGTGTCGGTGGCGTCTTTTCCCACACCCGATTCGCTCAGGTGTTCTTTGAGCCTTTTGAAAAAGACCATCTTGATGATGTGGACCCCTTCGCGCAGCACGGGGACCAGCCGGGTGGTATCGGACATCGCTGCACACTCCTTTTGCATGGGCAAGGCTTGAATGGAAAGATGGGTCAAAAGAGATGGGGATAACGGGTTCGAAGCGCCGAAACCGATTTGGGTTCGCGCAACAGGCGCCATGGAATGAGGGGATAAGTAAAGAAACGTCCGTGGCTTGCGGACACCCCCCCGCGGATGATCCAAAAGAGGTCCGTGACGGCCACGCACCACAGCCATAGGGCGCATATCGTGCCGGAAAGGATGAGCCCTCCCACGGCACCGTAGACAGTCATGGCTGCCTGAAAGTTGAGGGCTTCACGGCCCGCAAAATCGATCCACGGGGAATCCTTTCGTTTGTAGAGCCAGACAACCAGCGGACAGAGGAGATGGCCCACGGGAAGCCACAGGGTACTGGTGGGGATCCACCAGATGGCGCCCAACAGGGCGCTGAAATGGCACATACATGCCCAGGTGTGGGCCTCGTCGGTGTTGCCCGCGATCCGGTCCACGTCGCGCTCGTCTGCAGGGGGCCTTTTCGACCGGGGCTCGCTCTTTTTTGCGTCCATTCCTTATTGCCCCCAATGAGGGTTTCCACAAGCCCAGGGAATCAAAGCTGGATTCCATGTTCCAAGAAAGGATAGCATAGAAAGACGCCTTGGGTAAAACGGATGGAACGGTGCAAAACGGCAAAGAGATCCGGATGAGCTCGGGGGAGGCGGTTTCTGGGAAGCGGCCGGGGAATGGATCTTCGGCTCAAGAGGCCGGGAAATTTTCATTCCCGGCGTTTCCGTGGAGTTTCCGAACCGGGGGAAAGGCATCTATGGGAACCCCATCTGGCGGCGGGCGGTGCGCCCCGGCCTCTGAACGTGCGGTGGCTTTGACCCAGTCCTGAAGGGCGGCGCTCCGCCCAAACCAATCCTCCATAGGCTTTTGGGACACACCCATGGACGGTTTTTTCTTCTTTGCCCGTGGGGGCTGTGTTAGGCTCGCTTTGGCAGCACCATACATGTGTTCACCATATCAAAAGGGGGCATGGCATGAGTGAGGCGCTCAATCCTTTCAAGATTGCTCAGAAGCAGTTGGACAGGGCCGCAGAACGTTTGGGACTGGATCCAGCGACCCATGAGCTTCTACGTTGGCCCATGCGGGAATATGCCTTCACGCTGCCGGTGAAGATGGACGACGGCACCACCCGGGTTTTTCACGGTTTTCGGGTGCACTACAACACGGCCCGCGGTCCGGCCAAGGGGGGGTTGCGTTGGCATCCGGACGAAACGCTGGACACGGTGCGAGCGCTGGCGGCATGGATGACTTGGAAGACGTCGGTGGTGGACATCCCTCTGGGCGGGGGCAAGGGAGGGATTGTCTGCAATCCCAAGGAACTTTCCGAGACGGAAAAGGAGCGTCTGGCGCGGGCCTACATGCGCGCCATCGCACAGGCCTTGGGCGTCACCCGGGACGTTCCGGCTCCGGACGTCTACACCACGCCGCAGATCATGGCCTGGATGATGGACGAATACGAGATGATCATGGGCGAGCATCATCCCGGGGTCATCACCGGAAAGCCCGTTCCCATCGGCGGTTCCAAGGGCCGAAACGACGCCACGGCGCGTGGGGGAATCTACGTCACCCGTGAAGCCGCCCGAGCCTACGGAATCGAATTGGACGGCCACACCATGGCGGTGCAGGGCTTTGGCAACGCGGGACAATTTGCGGCGCTCTTGGGTGAGCAACTGCTGGGGCTCAAACTGGTGGCGGCCTCCGATTCCAAGGGCGGGGTCTACAACCCCAAGGGAATCGATGCCAGGGCCCTGGTGGATTACAAGCTGCAAAACGGGTCGCTGCAGGGATTTCCGGACACGGAACCCATCAGCAATGAGGATCTTCTGGAATTGGACGTGACGGTTCTTTTCCCCGCCGCCTTGGAGAACGTCATCACCGAAAAGAACGCCTCCAAGATACGAGCCCAAATGATCTGCGAACTGGCCAACGGACCCACCACCCCCGATGCGGACGACATCCTTTTCGACAAGGGCGTGATCGTCCTGCCTGACTTTCTGGCCAACGCCGGCGGGGTGACGGTGTCCTATTTTGAGCAGGTTCAGAATACGTACAACTTCTACTGGGAACTCAAAGAGGTCCACTGGCGTCTGGATGAAAAGATGACCCGGGCCTTTCGGTCTGTGTACGACATGGGAATCCGCGAAAAGATCCACCTGCGGGAGGCGGCCTACCTGGTGAGTGTGGCCCGGGTTGCCGAGGCCTGCAAGCTGCGCGGCTGGGTCTAGCCGGCCATGTCCGCCACGGGGTGGACGGCGGGCCGGTGCGAGCAGGAGGTCTTTTCGGCTGGCACACGGGACTGACGCGGCCTCACCGTCCCTTTCCGGTGCCGTGGCGACCCTCTCGCCCATATAACGAGCGCCATGGGAGGGTGCCCGGAAAAGGTCTCAGGCATAGGCGTCCGTCCTGCGGACATTGTCCATAGGGGCGACTCGCCCGATCGTCCTCATCGATTAAAGAACCTGTTGCTTTCATGCCGGCGGGACGTGGTTTCAGGGAAGGCCTAATGCGCCCGTTGTCCAACCTGTTTTCTTTTCACCGCCCACCGGGTATAAGATGGAGGCGCGGCAACCTGCCGCCTGGAAAGGAGTGCCTCCATGAAGGACATGGCCGTCGGGTCGCTCAACCGGCTCCTCCGCACCTACGACCTCTTTCAAAAAATGATGCAATATCCCAAATTGCTGCCTTCGATGCGCCGGATCTTTTTGAGCTCACTCATCCGCCGGGGGGTGGTCACGGAAGAGGATCTGGAACGGAAGGTGCGGGAGGTTCTGGACGCGGAGGGGCTGGCGCACGACGAGGCGAACAGGGAGCGGATCCGCGGCGCGCTGATCGACCTGCTTTTTGCGTCCCACTTTTCCGAGAAGGAAGCGGTGGAGCACATCAATCTCGCCCGCAAACAGGATCAATTCACCCATCTCAATCGCGTGGTCAATGCCGAGGGAGCCACCGCTCGGCAGATTCAAAAGGCCCTCAAGGCGTTTTGTGCCATCCCCCAGGGCGATCTCCATATCGATCCCAGTGAGGCGGAAGGGGTTCGGGTGGCTCTCATCAACCATTTCATCTCCAATCAACTGCCGTTCATCGGTATCGCCAAAAAATATATCACGATTCGGGACATCGACGAATTGCTGGACCACACCTACTCCTGCCCCCGCCGATCGGGGCGCATCGGCGGCAAGGCAGCGGGCATGCTTCTCGCCTACAAGATTCTGGTGCCCCGCTTGAGCGAGGCGGATCCCGAATTGAAAGCCCACGTGGCCGTTCCCGAATCCTATTATTTCAACTCGGGCATCTTTTCGGACTTCATCGACCACAACGGCCTCCACGCCTTTCACAGCCAAAAGTACAAGTCCCGGGAGGCCATCGAAGAGGACTACCAACACATCGCCGTGCTCTTCGAAAAGGCCGTCTTCCCGCCGGACATGGTGGCCATGTTCCGCAAATTTTTGCAGATGGTCGGCGAACATCCCCTGATTCTCCGTTCTTCCAGCCTTCTGGAAGACAATTTCGGTCATGCCTTTTCCGGCAAGTACGATTCCGTCTTCCTGGTCAATCATGGCAGCTTGGATCAACGCTTGAAAGAGTTCCTCTGGGGACTGAAGCGGGTCCACATGAGCACCTACGGTCCGGCTCCCATCCTTTACCGACGGGATCACAACCTGCTCGATTTCGACGAGAAGATGAGCGTGTTGGTGCAGAAGGTGGTGGGACAGCGCTACGGAGACTATTTCCTTCCTTTCGCCGCCGGTGTGGGGTTTTCTCGCAACACCTATCGATGGACTCCCAAGATCCGCAGCGAAGACGGCCTGGTGCGACTGGTGCTGGGGCTCGGCACGCGAGCCGTGGACCGTGTGGCCCAGGACTATCCGCGGCTGGTCGCGCTGAGTCATCCCGGGCTCCGCCCGGAGGGCAGCGCCGATCAGATCATCAAGTATTCCCAACGAATGGTGGATGTTCTCAACCTGAAGAAAGGCTGTTTGGAGTCCATACCCTTCCGGGAGGTCATGCGGGTTCTGCCGCCGGATGCGTCCTTTATGGCCCTTTCCTACAATCAGGACGGTCATTTGGCTCCGCCCATGTTCAAAGGGCGAACCGAGCCGCTGGAGCGAAGCTGTATCACTTTCGATAATTTCCTCCAACGAAGCCGCTTCGTTCCTTTGGTCCGAAAGGTTTTGAAAAAACTGGACCAGGCCTACGGATGGCCGGTGGACGTGGAGTTCGCCTGGGACCAGGACAAGCTCTACCTGCTCCAGTGCAGAACGCTCAGCGTTCGCCAGGAGATTCACCAGGTGAGTCTCCCGACGGATGTTCCCCAAGAAGCCATTGTCTTCACCAACTCTCGAGTTGTGTTCAATGCGGTGGTTCGCAACGTGGAGGTCGTCGTCTACGTGGACCCCAAGGCCTATGGGCGCATGGCCCATTGGGAGGCCAAGCGGGCCATTGGACGTGTGGTAAGCCGGCTGAACCGCCGTCTGGAGGGCCGAAGGTATGCCCTGTTCGGGCCGGGGCGCTGGGGCAGCAACGACATCAACCTGGGCGTGCGCGTGGGCTACGAAGACATCAATCGCACCCTGATTCTTGGAGAAATCGCCTTTCAATCCGGGGGAATCACCCCAGAGGTCTCGTTCGGAACGCACTTTTTCAACGACCTGGTGGAGGCGCGGATTGTTCCCGTGGCCATCCACCCCGACCAACCCCACACGATCTTCAACGAAGATTTCTTCACCAAGAGCGAAAACCGACTGGCGCAGTGGCTTCCCGATGACACATCGTACCAGGACGTGGTGCATGTGATCCATGTTCCCTCGGTCACATCCGGGCGTTATCTACACGTCTATCAGGATGCTGAGACACAGAAGGGCATCGGGTTTTTGGCACCTTTCGAAGATGAGTCACCGTGATCTCTTTCCATGCCGGAGGAAGTAACCATGAAACGTTACCTGATCGTTCTTTGCATCCTCCATCTGATGGCCACCGCGGTACCTGCCTGGGCCAAAGCGCCACGGGAAATCGCCGGATATCGGCTGGGGCAATCTTTGGACAGCTGTTACCAACGCGTGGTGGCTGGTCCGGTCTATCCCGTTCGACTTCGGCCCTACCTCATGGAAGTTCCCGTGGTGGTGCCCCAGGGGTTTCATAGCGGCTACATCATCTATGGCAACTGCGCCGATCCGGGCATCATTGCGCGCATCAAGGTCAAATATGCCAACGACAGCCGTCGATTCTTCGACCAGCTGTTGAATCGGCTCAAGCAGAGATTCGGTGACCCGGACGAATACAAGGGGGATGCCTTTCAGGCCTATTTGGCGTGGAAGTGGTCCTTTGAGGAACCGGACGGGCAACGCATCACCATGATCTTGAGCCACTACAGCGGTGACGACGATGAGCACACCCAAGGAAACGCCCTCAAACTCACGCTCACCACACAGATCGCAAAGGAACGCCGGTGCTACGAGGCGGAGGAAAAGCGCAAGCCCAAGCCCGGTATGCGCCTTGGGCGGGGGCAGGGCCGTGCCGGAGCGCCCCAGAACTGGGACAATTTGCTGCCGCGTCCATAGCGACCGCCGCCGGTGTCCTAACCCCCCAGGAGCTTGTGCGACCGTGCCCCTTCGGCCTTTTCGGGGATTTCCGACGCGTTGAAATTCCGCTGGGCCCTGTGGTGTTTTGGGAGCCGGCCCCAGGAAGCAGGGTGGATTCTCTTTTGCGATTGCAACTGAGGAAACGCCATGTTCGGGGGGTACACATCAGGGCCGCGCGTGGTGGCCGCAGAGACGGCCCCCGAAGAGACTCTTGCGGAGAACGGGAAGATCATCCGAAGGCGAAGGGGGCTGTCCGGAGATTTCATGATGGATGGCGCTGAGACGCGGTCCCACTTTCTCCACGCATACTTTCGAGAGCAGGATCAAAAGAGGGGCGTCTATGCCGTGACGGCCGTGGGAGAGTTCGTGCCCTGTTCCCTGACGTACCTGGAACACGGCATGACCCATTTCCTGTCACGATACCCGGCGGCGCGGAAATTTCTCTTTTTGGACGCCGGCAGCGGCGATGGACGGGTGGTGTTTCTCCTCTCGGTGGTCTTCGGCTTGCGGGCCGTGGGCGTTGAATACGACGAGCAGCTGCACGTCCGGGCCATGGACAACATGGCCAGTATCCTCCGTCGCTACCCCGCCTCTCCGCCACCGACCCTTCTGTGCGGCGACTTTCTGGATGAAAGCCTGTACCGAAATCACGGCCTTCGTTTCGCCGATTTTCACGTGGTCTTCAACTACGCCAACAACCATACCCAGTTGGCGGAAAAGGTGATGCGAGACGGAGGCCAAGGCGCCTACTTTCTCCTCTACACCCCGCGCCCCACGGGCGAACGATTCCCGAGCCTTCAAGACGTTTCCAGCTTGTGCCTTGCACCCGAGCCCAGGACCGCCACCGGGCCCTACCTTCAGATCTACCGGCGAGTGCCTACCGAAAGCGGTTCTGCCTGATCTCGGGATGGATGTTTATTCCATGTTGCGGAGGCGTTGCTCCAGGGCTTTCCACGGGAAGCGTCTGCCGGGGCAGTCGGTGTTGGCCCCCGGTACGTCTCCATGACCGAGGATGTGGCTGGGGGGGATGTGGTAGTAGTAGACCAGTTCTCGAACGAGCCGAGCCAAAGAATCCATCTGCTTGGGGGTGGGGAGATCCTGGTCGAAGTTTCCCACCAAGGCGATGCCGATGGCCTTCCGGTTCATGTTTCCGGCCTTGCAGTGGGCTCCTTCCTCTTGCTTGATCCAACGGGGGGCCACCTCGATTTGTCCGTCTCCCTTTCCCAGGGATCCGTTGTCGATCAGAAAGTGGTAGCCCAGACCGTTCCAGAACCCCCGCTTGAGGTGGCTGGTGTTAATAACATTAGCATTTCCGATATCCGTGGCCGTGTGATGGATCACGATGTAACGCCAGCAGGTGTTGGGATACAAGGGCACCACATTCTGGAAATAACGGGCGTTGGGAATGATGAGTTTCTGTCCGATGCGGATGGTGGCTCCCGGCTTCAGGCCATTGGCCCTGTAGATGTCCGCCATGGGAACTCCATACATCTTGGACAGTCGCCACACAGTTTCCAGAGGCGCCACCTCATGGACGACCGTCCTCGGTCGTGCGTTCACCTTCAGGGGTTCCTTGACTACCTGGATGCGTTGCGGATGCGTGGTGCCGCGTGGGGGCGGCGCGTGGCGAACGTTCCCGGACGGGCGGCTCCCACAGCCGGCCAGGATCACACCCAGCAATAGGAGACAAAGAAAGCTCTTAAGACCAACTGAAACCGTCTGGACAGGGGATCTGACAGCACTCCGGGCACCGTCTTGGATCACATGCATGGTCATCCCTGCATCATCTGGAACGGATGGATGTTGATGCACACTGTTCAAGAACTGTCTCACTCTTTTCCCTTCCGGCCCCATGCGCTGGACACGGCAATCCATGGCGGACAAACCACCGCACCCAGGGCTCAGGCCAGATCCATCAGGAGGGCCGTTTCGTCGCAATCCGGAAACTTGCTGCAGTGGAGGCAATCCACCCAGATCTTCTGGGGGAAGATGTGCTTTTCCACCAGATGAAACCCTTGCTTTTGAAAGAAAGCCACCTCGTAGGTGAGCACAAAGACACGTGCAATCTCCAGCTCCCGTGCTTCTTCCACACAAGCGCGCACCAGTGCGGCCCCGATCCCATGGCCCTGGCATTCCCGCTTTACGGCGAGAGATCGAATCTCGGCCAGATCTTCCCACACCACGTGCAGACTGGCGCACCCCAGGATCTCCTTGCTCTGCGTGTCTTCCCAGACGAAGGTATCCCGAATGTGGGTATAGAGATCGTTCAGCGAGCGGGGCAGGAGCCTGCCCTCGCTTGCAAAAGCATTGAGCAGCCTATGCAGGCATTTCACATCGGAGATGCGCGCCTTTCGGATCATCTGCACCCCTTTGGCTTTCTTGTCCATATCCTAACGAAGTCCGCGCCGTCTCTTTCGGGAAACCAGCCGATCCACCCTTTCCACCAGACAAAGGAGATCCTCCTGGGACGTGTCCAGGCCGGGGGCCGCCCGGACGGTGCCCTCGGGATAGGTGCCCAGGGTGCGGTGAGCCAGGGGGGCGCAGTGGAGCCCTGCTCTCACGGCGATCCCCGCCTGAGCTAGAACGGATGCCACATCCTGAGGGTGCAGGCCCTCCACCCGAAAGGAGACGGCGTTGCCGCCGCGCCGGTGAGGCCGATGGACCACAACCCCCCGGACGGCTTCCATCTGGTCTTCCAGAAAGGAGGCGGCACCACGTTCGCGTTCGCCGATGCTTTGCACGCCGCGTTCTTGCACCGTGTGGATTCCGGCCTTCAGACCGGCGATACCGGGGACGTTGGGCGTACCGGCTTCGTAGCGATCCGGCAGGTGTTCCGGTTGCTCCCATTGTTCAGAGCGGCTTCCGGTGCCACCTTCCAGCAACGGAGCAACGTCCACGTGGCGGCCCACATAAAGCAGCCCCACACCGGAGGGTCCCAGAAGCCCCTTATGGCCCGAACAGGCGATCATCGCACAACCCCACTGGTCGGCGTGAATCGGCACGATTCCCGCCGTCTGGGCGGCATCCAGCAGAAACGCCACTCCCCGTTCATGACACAACCGGGCTATGGATTCCACAGGAAACAACGCCCCGTTCACGTTGGAAGCGTGGGGGCACACCACCAGTCGGGGAGGGGGGTCCAGGGCCTTACGGACCAGGTCCAGGTCCAGTGCACCCGATGGAAGGCAGGGCAACCATTCCACGGTCACATCCCTTTCGCGCATGAGCCGGGCCAGGGGGCGAGCCACGGCGTTGTGCTCCATGGAAGTGGCCACCACCCGGTCTCCGGGACGCACGAAGCCCTTGAGAGCGCAGTTGATCCCTTCCGTGGCACTCTTGGTAAAGACCACGCGGCTCGGATCCTCCGCCCCCAGAAGGTCCGCCGCCGCCCGGCGTGCCTCTTCGATCCATTGGGTCGCCTTTTGGGCCCTGGGGTGGGTTCCGCGCCCCGGAGCCGCCAGTTCCCGAAGGGCCCACAACACCGCTTCTTCCACCGCCGCAGGCTTGGGATAGCTGGTGGCCGCATGGTCCAGGTAGATGTCCGCAGCGTCCGACCGCTTGTGGGAGAAGGGGGATTGGGTCATGAGAGCCTTTCCTTGCCGGTGTAGAGAGTGAACTTGCCGGCTCGGGCGTAGCCGATCAGGGTGATGTTCAGCTGGTGGGCCAGCGCGATGGCCAGGGTGGTGGCGGTGTTTCGGCTGACCACAACCGGCAGTCCCACCTTGGCGGCTTTGATGATGATCTCCGAGGTGAGCCGCCCTGTGGTGATGAGGAGCTTGTCCTCCAGGGGCATCCGGTGCAAGAGGGCGTGCCCCACGAGCATATCCACGGCGTTGTGGCGCCCGATGTCGTCTCGGAAGACGAGGATCTCCCGGCAATCGGCCAAGGCGCAGTTGTGGACGCCGTGGGTTCTCTTGTAGGTCTGACTCAGGTCGTTCAGCTTACGGACGTGTTGGCACAGCGCGTGTGCCGGCACACGAATGGGGCTTTCGACCGGCTGGGCGAGCAAGGCGTCCAGCGCATGGTAGAAGAGGGTCCCCTTGCCGCATCCGGAAGCGAGGGTGCGCTTGTGAAGCAGGGTCTCGCTCAGTGCGGTATCGGATTGCACCTGGAGGTGCACCCGTCCCGTGTTCGCTTCGACCTGGACGCTCACAAGATCATCGGTGCTGTCCAGGAAGCCTTCCGCATAGGAAAAACCCACCGCCAGCTCTTGCAAGTGATGGCCGGCACAGAGCAGGGTCACGATCTCGCGCTCATTCACAAACAGGGTGACGGGCCGTTCCTCGATGACCCATTGGGTCTGAGGGATCCAATCGCCTTGTCCGTTGTAGAGCCAGGATTCCACGGGAGAGACCTTCTCTTCTCCCGCATCGGCTCGATTTCGATCATCTCTTTCCATGGGGGTTCAACCGTTCCATGGCTTCTTTGAAAGACGTCCTCAGCGGATTCCTTCTTGGGAAAAATAATCGGCCAGGATGCGCGCATGATCAAAGGCCAAATTGGCCGGCAACCTATCGGGCGCAAAGAGAGCCACCTTCCGGGCGTCGTCGGCCGCACGGGCAGTTCCACGGCCGACGGCGGAAAAGACCACACTCACCACATGTCCCCTGGGATCCCGGCCGGGATCGGAATAGGCCCGAAACTGCCGCAATCGGCTGAGCTCCAGCCCGGTCTCTTCGGCCACCTCCCGCATGGCGGCCTGCTCCAGGCTCTCCCCATAGTCCACAAAACCTCCGGGAAGCGCCCAGCCGGCGGGAGGGTTTTTCCGCTCAATCAACACCACCCGAGTGTCCACCCGGATGATGACGTCCACCGCCAGGGAAGGATTTCTCTGGCGGGCCACGGAAGCCCCGCATTGGGGACAGACGATGCTGGGTGCCTTCATGACGTTTGCTCTCCTTGCCGGGCCGGAATCAGCACATGTTCCAGTAAAAGTACCAGGAAAATGCCCATAACCAAACCGTTTCCCATGATGACACGGGCCAGGCCGGGCAGGGAACGCACAAAGCCTACCGGCAAAAAGGCCGCCATCGTGCCAACCAAGAGGGGAATGCCCACAATGAAATAGTCCCGGCTTTCCAAGGGGCCTTTCTGGCAGATGAGCGAGATGCCGGCTCCCACCTGGCCTCCCATGGCCACCACCATGGCGGCGGCGACCACCGCGGGAGGGGGTAGGGCCAAAAGGGCGGTGAACTTTGGGATGAAGGCGGCGAGTACCAGGAGCAGACCGCAATAGGTCAGTGCGTAGCGACTGGCCACTCGGCTGGCCAAGACCACCCCCGGGCCGGTGCTGTAGCACACCGTGCCCACGAGCCCCAGCAGCCCACAGCAGATACCGGAAATGCCGTTGAAAAACAACCCGCGTTTCAGGCGGGTCTCCACCGCTGCGCCGGTGGTGATGGCACTCATGCCTTGAACGCTACCCACGCTATTGACGAGGATCGCCACGTAGGTCACCAGAAAGGCGAGGAATGCGGACAGATTCCATGCGGGGGATTCCGGCAGCCAGGGAGACGGGATGGCGATCCAATGGGCCGTGCGCAAGGGCGTGAGGGAGGCCTTGCCCCACAGGCCGAAGAGCGCCGTTCCCACCGCCATTCCCATGGCCAGGCTGAAGGTCTTCCACAGGCCGCGCAGACGATGGCCCAGATAGGCCATGAGAAGCGTAAGCCCCAGGCTCATGGCCAGCACACCCCCGTCACCTCCTCCGCCTTCAGGCGACGAAGCCCCCACCATGGCGGGGATGAGGTGTGGAAGAAGGGCCAGGGCGATGAGCATGAGGATGACGGCAATCACATTGGCTGTGAAAAGGCGCAAAAGATGGCGTGTCAAGCCTGCAGCCACCACGATCACCAGGCTGAGAGCGGCAAGGGAGGCTCCCCCCTGGACCGCCTGCAGTCCCAAGGGGGCCAGGGAGATGTAGGTGAGAAGATTGGCCGTGGAGGGGCCTTCGAACAGCGGGTATCGATGGCCGAAGAGGGTCTGCAATCCGGTGAAAAAGCCGGCCGTGAGGAGCGTGAGCTGCAGGAAGCGCACTTGTTCGGCGGTGGAAAGGTGGTAGCCCTGGGCCGCGATCTTTCCGGTCACAATGAGGGCCGGAAACACGATCATGGCCCATTGAAGGCCGTAGAGTAGGGCGTGGAGTAGGGGAGGGTGCTCATCCAGATCATAGAGGTAGCCAGGTTGGGCCATAGCAGCGGAATGCCTCCCAATCCAATCCGGTCGATCAAAACCAACTCAATTCCCACGAACCTGCACGCAACGTCGTTTCGGCCTACCCAGCGGTGTTTATGCGCCGGAGCCGAGCCGAGAGTCCCCGTTCCCGGTCGGACGCTTCCGGCCGATCCCGGCGGATGAGCGAGCCGCTGCAAAAATTTTCCAAAATTCCCAGCTTTGGCATCACCCGCCGGCATCTCACCACGGCCGCCGAGTTCCTTCCATAGCACGTCTGGACCTGGTTTGAGAATGATGAAGAAGACCCGTAGGTCGTCAACCTATCCCATCTTTCATTCTGCACACAATTGTCGCGGCCCCGTCGCAAGACCGTCACCTGCAAGCGCGACTCTTCCCTTGAGATGATCATCGGCTGCTCGGAGCTTTGCGGGGGATTTCCCTGCGAGAATGCCTGATGTTGACAGGTTTCCGCCTGCTACTCGCCGCCATGATCGGCTCCCAGATCAAGCTTTTTCCCAATCGTCATCCCAAGACGGATCTCATGGTCGATCTGCATAACCTACTGGGCGGGGATCGTTGAATGGCACCCTTTTTGGCTCATTGAAAATTAAGCGAGCCCTTTGGCTTCTTTGCACAGCCACACCCTGGTGAAAAAGGGGCAACGGGTGGCGGCCACCCGGGCCATCCCCCTGGTGATGAAACGCGCCTCGGTGGAACGGGCCGCGGCCATTGCCCGCACCAACGGCTGGGTGGTGGACGTGTTACCGCTTCAATCCGCCAGGGTGGGGCTGGTGATCACAGGAAACGAGGTCTATCAAGGCTTGATCCAGGATCGATTTGCGCCCATCCTGCGGGCCAAAGTGGAGGCCCTGGGTTCAGAGGTGGCCGCCATGGACCAGGTGCCGGACAGTGCGGAACGCATCGCGGCAACCATCCACAAGCAGATGGAACAGGGCTGCGACCTTTTGCTGCTCACCGGAGGTATGAGCGTGGATCCGGACGATGTCACTCGGCATGGCATCCGCCGGGCCGGAGCGGATCCGATCCATTACGGCGCGGCGGCGCTTCCCGGGGCCATGCTGCTGGTGGCCTACATCGGTGACGTGCCCTTGCTGGGCGTTCCCGGCTGTGCGTTGCACCACCCCACCACGGTTCTGGATCTTGTGCTGCCGCGCTTCCTGGCGGGTGAAACCATCGGCAGAAGGGAACTGGCCTTCCTGGGCCACGGGGGCCTCTGCCAGGATTGCGACCGATGCACCTTTCCCCACTGCGGATTCGGCAAGGCCCTGTGAGGCCGCCTGCTCCGCCATCAGGCACCTTCATTCTGCAGTCGGACAGGGGGGTCCGAGGAAACATCCAGGTGCAAGCGCACATTAACCTGAGGTGGCTGACAAAAAAGCACAACCTGTTGATTTCTCAAGTGAGAAAAATATCTTGCAGACAGTCGAGGTGCACTGGAATTTTTTTGTGGCGCAAGATGGAAGGGGCATGACGCTCAGAGCTTTCCATGTCAGGCCAAAGGCGCGTCCGGCGACCAGCGTCAGGCGATCGCGATCACCGGTGCAGACGGCTTCCGTTGCGGGTCCGAAGGGTCTCCTGTTCATTGTCCGGAACCTTCGGTGTTCCAAATATCCTTTGGTACAGGTCCGGCCCGTAGCTGGTTGACAAAGGGGCCCCTTGGAAGAGTTTGAAGGTGCGCGTGCCATCCGGCCTCCTTTCCGCCCGCAGAAAAAGTATGTTTTTCGTCTGTTTGTCAAAAAAACCACGGGCAAATGCATGGAGATGGGTGACGAACAGCACTTTGACGCTCCGTTCCAGTAGAGCGCGGACCACTTGGCGGGCGATCTCCGAGCCTTCGTGTTCGTTGGTGGCGGCGAAGGACTCATTGAACAAAACCATGGCATGGGGCTTTAGGGCATCCACAATGGTACTCATGCGCACGACTTCTTCCTCCAGCTTCCCGCTCTTCATGGAGGCGTCTTCTTCCCGTTTGAAATGCGAAAAAAGCCCCCGGCACAGGTTGGCCGAAAAGGACCGGGCCGGCACGAACAGGCCGCACTGCATCATCACTTGTGCCAATCCAACGCTTCGCAAAAAGGTGGTCTTGCCGCCTTGGTTGGCGCCCGTGATGATGAGCAAATCTTTGCCATCCGCTGCCATATCATTGCTGACCGCTTTCCGTTGCATGGTCAGCGCCAGGGTCGCGTCGTAAAGGCCCTGGGCCGACAGTCGGCGCTCGGCCGGCGGGGCCGGTTCGGGGAAGGTCATGGGCGCATGCAGCCGGTGCAAGGCGGCGGCCAGATTGAGGCACCCTATGTAAAAGGCCAGTTCTCTGCGCATGACCTTAAAGAAATTTTCGACGTGTTCAGCGGCCTGAGCGACCGCGTTGGCCGCCTGGTTGAGGCTCCGGTCTCTCAATCTTCCCAGCGCTCGTGCTCCCTGGTCGTCACGAGGATGAAGGGTGTAGGAATAGGCCGAAGATCTTTTGAAGAGGATGCGCTCCAACCAATTCCGATCCTCTTCCTTGGGTTTTCGAAGGACATAGTTGGTGCCTTCATTGCCCCTTCCCAGCTCGGCGCTTACCAGCGTGCCGCCGTTGAATTCGAGCACCTTGAGGTGGTGCTCCACGGTCGCCAGATATTCGTCGTTCAACTCCTCGTGAATCATGCCGAAAAAACGGCGGAAACCCTCGGATTCGAATTGGTCGGCGTGAGTATCGGCCGCTTTTCTCAAAGACTTGAGCAGTTCGAGATACACCTTGAGCATACCTCGCGCCCCGCTCAGTATGCTGCTTGGATACTTGCCGAACATGCCCAGCCAAAGGCGGCGTTTGCTCGCTAAGGCCTGGATCGGTAGCTCATAGATCTGCCTGACCACCTGGGCGTTTTTGAGGCAATCCCGAAGGATATTCTGCCGATAACGAATGCATTCCACGTCCTCCAAACCCAGTAGAACCACGCGCCGCACCACATCAAAGACAAAGCGATCGCCCAGGGCCATGGTCTTGAACAGCGTATTCAGCTCCAGGTCCTGCACAAGGTCATCCACGTGGGGCGGTAGGGGTTGATTCGGATCGAAATCGCGGTCGGGGTAGAGCAGCCAGACCTTCATGGTTGAATGCGCTCCTTGATGTTTTCGTACGTCATTCGGTGCTTTTGGATGAGTGAGAGGGCGTAGGCCATTCCGTCGGCCGGCTTTCGGATGATCTTGAAGGTTCGGATGGCCGGGTTTTGGGGATCCACCGTGCTGACCATGCTGATGGTCTTTTCACTCAAACGCGACAATTCATCCACAAAGGTCACCCACACGCACAGGGCGTTTAGGGCCATGATTCGATGCGCAATCTGCCGGCTCAAAAAGACGGCGTCATCCAGGGTCGTGGAGGCGAAGATTTCGTTCAGGATGAAGAGGCTGTGGGGGGTGGCGCGGGTCAGGCTCTGGTGAATGCGCACCAGATCATCTTGCAGTTTGCTGCGCAGGTTATGAATATCTTCTTGGCGCTCAAAATGCGTAAAAATCTGGTCGGGCAAGGACAAACAGGCTTCACGTCCCGGCACGGGACAGCCGAGGGCGGCCAAGTAGTGCAGTTGTCCAAACATGCGCGCGAAGGTGGTCTTGCCACCCTGGTTCGGGCCGGAAACCACCAGGATGCGCTCCGGCGCCCGCAGGTGAAAATCGTTGCACACGACGACCGGTCTCTGGGAATCCGCGCTGGCATGGGCCAGTGCCAGGTCAAAACCGTCGCGCACAAACACCTCCGGGGAGCTTGCTCTCACTTGGGGGTAGCAAAACGGCAAGCCCTTGCGTCGGATCCGGGCGATGAATTCCAAATAGGAGACGTAAAATTGAACCTCGCGGTCGAAGGTGCGGATGACCTCATCCACAAATTCTCCATGCTTGCTGCAAAATCGGTCCAGTGCAGCGAAGGGCTCGGGGAACAGCCGGGTCACAAATTCAAGGATCTTGGCCTCGATGTGGTTCATGCCCGCTGTTTCCTTCAGATCCACAAGATAATCCTTGACCGCACCCTGGCGGAACTTTTCGAAGACCATTTCGATCTCCGCAGTGTAGTCCTCCTCTCCTTCGTACCGGCGCACGCTGAACTTTCCGCTCTTGAGAATCACGCAATAGCGCACCTTGCTCAATGCGGCCTTAAGGGTTTGCGCCTCCCTCTTGAGCGAGTCGAACTCATGGGAGCCCAGGTAGTCTTCCAGATACTTACGAAAGATCCGAAGCCCCCGTGAGCGAAGGTCCGTTCGGCTCAGATTACGCGCCAAATCGGCGACCGCATCGCAATAGACCCGAGCGGCTTCCAAGAACCATCCTTTTCGATGATACTCAAAGTCCAGCCTTTCAATCAGGGACAGGTAGCGGCGGACCACCGCCATCCTCTCGGCAAAGGATTGGATGGATGTCATGGCCGGTGCCTTTTCCAGATCCTGCATGATTTGTTGGCGGTAGTGGATCGTTTCCTGATCGTGCGGAATCGTATAGAAGAAAGGCTTCAGGTTGTATTCCTGCTTGGATGCCGTGATGGCATCCACCACCTGGTCCAGATTGAGATCGCCGAAAAAGGTGGGTTCCTCGGCGGTGCAGCGCTGAACATTCCCGTCAGGGCTCAAAATGCTGAGAAACTTCACGCAAGGGTCTCCCGTGTTGTGTTGGGAAAGGGCACGTACGGCAACATCTCCCAGCGCGGCAGGGGAAAGGCCCGTCCGCAATCGTGGACCATCAAAAAAGACGGCCTCTACGGAAGCCACGCTTCCCTAGAGGCCATCAGCCCGAAGGGCGGTTCCAAGGCGAGCCTCATCGCCTAGATCGCATAGCCTTTTAGCATATCCTGGAGGGGTGCGGCCACCGTCCGCGCATTGCTTCCCAGGGCGATTGCAAAAATTGTCGCTGGACATGGCCAAAAAGTGTGCAAAGCGGCCTTGGTACCCTTCAAACCAAGAAGGGCACATGGCAATGGCAAGAGAAAAATTCCAATCGCTGTGAACCAAAACAATGATCGTAAGACACTCGGTGTGGGCGGGTCGGCCAATGCGTGGTCAACTATCAGCTGTTCGCAATCGGAGGCCCCGTCGGCTCCGTAGCCGCGGCCATGCGATTCAAAATATCCGCAACAGGCCCCGTGCGATTGCTGAGCACGCGCACGCCCCGGCGCTCAAGGACCGCCCGGGTCCTTTCTTCGATGCCTCCGCAGACGAGAACCTGTATCCCCAGGGCCAGCACCTTTCGAAGCTTTTGGGGCGGGGGCTCTTGCGCCACGGACAAGGGGATGCGAATGCGAACACGACCCTTGTGGACGACGTAGATAAGGATTTCCTGGGCCGTAGAAAAATGGGGTGCCACATTGGGCCCGAAACTTGGGATGGCCACCCTGAGAAACCCATGTTCAGGAGATGGGGTCGAGCAAATCATGGATACCTCCGGCTAAGATATGCCGTAGCGCTTCATTTTGCGCCACAAGGTCGCGCGACTGATGCCCAGTTCATGGGCCGCTTTCACGCGGCTGCCTTGGACCTTGCGCAAGACCCATCGAATCGTGCGCTCTTCAGAGGACGCCAGCGGGGACGGTTCCGGGCGTTCCCGGCGGCGGCCTCGCACTTTGGTGACCAAATCCATGGGCAAGTGTTTCACCTCGATGGTCGGACCCGGACAAAGCACGCACGCATGTTCCACGATGTTTTCCAGTTCCCTGACGTTGCCGGGAAAATCGTAGTTCATCAAAAGAGATAGAGCCTGTTCGGAAAAGCAGCGGATATTTTTCCCGGAAACAGCATTGTATTTTCTGAGAATATGGCGAGCCAGCAATGGAATGTCTTCACGCCGTTCCGCCAGGGTGGGCAGTCGGAGTCCAATGACGTTCAACCGATAGAAGAGATCAGCGCGAAAGGAGCCAGCCGCCACTTGCTGTTCCAGATCGACGTTGCTCGCCGCCACGATCCGCACATCCGCGAACACGGGTTCTGTGCCTCCCAAAGGCACATAGGCCCGCTCTTCCAAAAACCGGAGGAGCTTCACCTGGAGCGCCGCCGACATACATCCCACCTCGTCGAGAAAAAGAGTTCCGCCGTCGGCGGCCTGCAATCGGCCGGGTTTGTCTTTTCTTGCGTCCGTGAAGGCCCCTTTTCGATAGCCGAAAAGCTCCGATTCGAGCAAAGGATCGGGGATGGCCCCACAATTGAGTTTCACAAAGGGCCCGGCGCGGCGAGAACTCAGCTGATGAATGATGCGCGCCAGCATGCTTTTTCCTGTACCGCTTTCGCCTTGGATCAAAACCGTACTGTGACTTTCCGCCACCACGGGCAGAAGTTCCAGGATTTCCTGCATGAGCGGGTTCTTGCTGACCACCTCCCCGAAATGGTAGGAGTCGTGAAGCACTCGACGTAGGTCCTCTTCAACGCTGCAGTCCCGAACGACTTCCACGGCCGCGATCACCCGCTCTCGATCATCCTTGATGGGTGAAAGGGAAATGCATACCGGAACTTCCCGGTGGTCTCGGCTGATGATCTTGGCGGGCCGATCTCGGACCACCTCCCCTTTCTGAAACACAAGATCCACGGGGCATTCCGTCTGGCATAGGCTGCAGCGAAGGACATCATAACAGGCCCGTCCCACCGCCTCTTCCACACGAAAACCGGTAAGACGCTCGGCAGCTTGGTTGAAGAAGCCTTCTATGCGTCGATCCCGACTCACCACAAAGACCCCGTCGTTGATACTGTTGACGATCAGGCAGCAGGTCTGCCCATCGTCCATCAGGCCGCAGATGGACCGTGTAACGCGAGGGGAGTTCCGGCGATCTCGATCGTTCATGGCATTTCACCTTCTATTCCAGTGTTCAGACAAAGCCCTCCACACGCACATCTAGGTGCCTTCCCGGGCGATCAGCGCAGCCCCTAGAGCGCCGATTATTTGCGGGTCCTGGGCCATGGAGATGCGGCATGCCAAACGGCGTTCCAACGCCTTGACCACACCGGCGTTTTTGGCCACACCGCCGGTCATGGCCACCACGGGACGATGTCCGACCTTTTTCAGTAGAGCGGCCGTACGCTCCGCCACGCTTTCGCAAATGCCACGGCAGATGGCCCCCACCGCATGTCCCTCCGCAATGTGGGACACCACTTCACTTTCTGCAAACACGGAACAGACCGAACTGATGGGAACGCTGCGTGAAGCCCGAGCGCCCAGGACGCTCAGTTCCTCGATGTCCATCTCCAAAGCCCGAGCCATGAGCTCCAGGAATCGGCCGGTTCCCGCCGCACACTTGTCGTTCATGAGGAAGTTGAGCACCTCGCCCCGGTCGTTGACCGCGATGGCCTTGGTGTCTTGTCCCCCGATATCGATGATGGTTCGCACATCAGGAAAAAGATGCCACATGCCGCGCGCATGGCAGGTGATCTCCGTCACCTGTTCGTCGGCGAAATCCCCGGCTTTTCGCCCGTAGCCGGTGGCCACACACCGGCGCACCGGACCGTGCCGTTGGGACACCTCCTCAAGGAAAACCCGAAGGGACGCCGCTGCGCGGCGGGCACTGGCCCCGGTGTGGCCCATGGTGTGCGCCAGGATGCGCCCCTGCGAATCCACCACCACGGCCTTGGCCGTCGTGGATCCAATGTCGATGCCGGCAAAGAGACCGTCGCCCGAGACACCTGTTTTCTCCTGTTTGCCGCTGCGTGTTTTCAAAAGCTCCACGAACCCCTCCAACCGTGTTCGTGTAGGCCCTTCCGCATAACTACGGCTGTCGATACAATCCCCGTCCAAGTCCAAGAAAGGAACGCCGAGCCACGTCAAGAGCTCCGCCACGGCCCGCACACCACCCAAGCCTTGGCGGCATCCCCAATGGGAATAATGGACCACACCATCCGGGTTTGCCGCCCGGACCATGTGTTCCACCATCTAAGGCGACGATCCACGGGGCCCAGCCCCGGGTTTTGAAGCATCTTGACCGCAAGGCTCTCGTAAGGGCGTTCCGGATCGAGCGGATCCCAGAACACATGGGTGAGCTCGTCCAGCACGGGCCACAGGCCCAAGGTTTGCTCCATAAAGGGAATGAAGTTTCCTTTGAAATAGGGAAACGTCAGGAGCCAGACAAGTCGGTATTTAGGGTGTCCGCCATCCGGTGGCGGGGGCGTGGAAGGGATCTCTAGGGCCAGGCGCTCCAAGAGCGGAGGCAGCATCTCAAGGCCAAGGAAGAGCTGAGATTGGATCAAGGCGGTGGCCATTTCTTTGCCGCAAACACCGGCGGGCGCCGTCGCACGCAGGGCGTTCAGCCGGAGCATGCGGTCGCGGGCGGAATTGCTGAAAGCGAACACGCGCCTCCAATCCGCACACCCCGGGGATTTCCCACTCAATCCCGCAAGAACGCCATCCGCCTCTTCCATCTGACGAACCAGATAAGTTCGCGCCTCCGCTGTATCTTCCTGAGGGACATCCAGGACAATGAAAGGCACTCCGAGACGCACAGCCAATTCTTCCAGGGCCTTGCATTGGCTGTCGCATAGATGGGTCGTGGCGGCCACCGCGTCGAGTGGCGGTAGATAACCTTTCAGCAAGGCCGCCAGGCTGGCCCGATGGAACGCGCAGCTTTCCACGGGGAATCCTTCCGCATCCGCCACGCTCAAAGCATTCTTTTCCAGGCCCGCAGCCGCCATTGCCGTCGCGACAAACTCGCCGAACATGGGGATCACCCCGTGGGCGTGAAGCAATTCCACAGGGAAGAAAAAGCCCGCCAGCACCTTCGGTCTCTTTCGCCCATACCAATGGGCCAGCAGCCGAAGCGTCTCATGCTGGATCGCATCGAGGGCCGAATCCCGCCTCCAGGTCTTCAACTTGTTCCCAGTGAGCAGGGCCCTGGCCACAAGAGAAATCATAAAACGCTCACGGTAGTGCATGATCGTTCATCCTCCACCGGCTATCCAGCAGCGCGCCGCGTTTCGATCATTTCCACGAAAGCCTGAATCCGGGTCTGCATCTGCCCCCAGGACGCCGCCGAGCCGTCCCGTTCCACATGCAGAAAGGGGATGCCTTCCTGTGCCATGACGGCGGCCAGACGCGGCAGTCGCCAGCGAACCATGTCGCAAAACTTGAGGGTGGGAAAAACCACTCCATCCGCCCGGGTTTCTCGGACCCGCCGCAGAAGATGGCCCACAAAGTCCGAGCCGTCCACGCGCCGTGCACAGGGGGCACGGCGCAGATAACGGCGCGCCACAGCCCGCACAGAATCGCCCCATTCTTCAACGAGCGTGTCGAAGTGGCGCGATCCGGTGCACAAGGTGTCGGCCACCACCTGCGTTCCACACGCTTCCATCACCTGCACCAGATGGACGGTGTCTGCCGCGCATCCTCCCAGGACCAGGCGGGGGGGCGCTGGTCCGGCCCCGTTCGCAGCGGCCTCCCATTCGGCAAGTATTGGGGCGCTCTGCGAAAGAAAGCGCCTCTTGTCCCCGACGAACGCTTTGACCAGCCAACGAGAATAGTCCACTCCGGAAATGCCGCGCAGGGGCTGAGCCCGCAACCGATCCAGGGCCATGACCCTGCGGCGCGTTTCGTTCATAACCGCGATGGCCCCCTGAAGATCCGAGTCCTTGATGGGCCGGCCCGCCAGGTCCTCCAAATACCTCACAAGATGTTTTAGGGCAGCCACCCAATAGTCTTCGGCGGCCGAACCAAAGCCGAAGGGAAAATCGAGCCGAAACACGGGCGGCTCCTTGATCTGGCGCTGCCACAGATCCGCAAGGCGACGCATGGCGTCACACGAGTTCACCACGACAACCGCAGCGAGCGAGGCGAAGGCCCCTTGCAGGGCCGCCTGCAGCACCCCGTGGACGTAGGCGCAGAACGTGGTGGGCAAGAGGCTTTCCGATCCCTCGCCACGCGCCTCATACCCGTAAAGCCGCCGCGGCTCGGCCCCTGCAGCGATGAGGAGTTCCTCCGGCACGGCCGAGCACAGCCAGCCCACCGCGGGAACCTCGTCCTGGGATCTGGTGCGACACGCCCCAGGCGATGGAGCCCGCACGTCCATCTTTTCAGTCCGCCTCCCTTGAGCTTGTGCAGAAGCCTTCTCTTCATCCCGAAACATCATCTTTCCACCCGCAGGCCAAGCAGCTTGGGTAGCTCATCGATTCAGGTTTTCGCCATGCCATCGGTTCAACGCTCCTGGTAACCAGATTCTCCCTCTCGGGGTTCGGCCAGTCCCACAAAGTCCGACGCCACCGGCCGGTAGACTTCCGAAAGTTCATAAGTTCCGGTCAGAATGCCCGCCAAGCGCAGGCGAAAGAGCACCTGTTGAAGATCGCAGGAACGCACGCCCATGGCCTGAGCCACTGCCGCGGCCCGATCCCGGACGGCCTGAGAGCCGCCCGCAGCGACCTGGGAGAAGGTGCCGGGCTTTTCCTGGAGCCATCGCATTAGCTTTAAGAGCACGTCTTTGTCCACAGGCAGAGCCTCAACACAGACGGCGAAACGGCGCACCGCCTCCGGCAAATCGTCCAGGCGGCGCCTGAGCTCATGGATCTTCTTGTATCGAAAATCCATGTCGCCATGGAGCATCTCCCGATCAAAGTCGCCTTCGGGATAGTTGTTTCGGATGGCTTCCAGAATTTCCAATGCTTGCTGGATCAATGGCTTGGGATTGGTGGTGTGCACGATCCATCGCCTCCTTCCCCCCTTTTGGCAGCGCTCAAGTGTCTTAGCTGCCGTAGGTGCTCCACATACGCTGTTCGCAGGAAAGGTCGAAAACGTCTGGAAAGGGGGCGCCCCACACGTTCTGCATAATCCTTTAAGGCGCGAAGGATGACCGCATCGGAACAGCCGCGGTTCAAACCCATCAGAATCCGGTCCACCAGTTCGTAGGGGCCCAGGAAGTGTTCGTCGCGGACACCTCCAAAACCCGGCGACGGGCTTTGCTGCAACAGCCGTGGGGGCAGTGCCAGGAATCGGGCCAGACGCCGGACTTGGAACTTGTAAAGGCCCGCCAGAGGAGCCCATTGACCGAAACGAACATCGTCGACCCCGCCCTCCACGAAAAAGCCCAGTTCACATTCCGTTCGATTGGCGCAGTTCAAAAGGGCGCCCCCGCGCTTTGCCGCGATGGTTTGGAGCACGCACCTACGTACCCGATGGGCCGTGAGGAGGCGCTCGTAATGGCGGCCGAGCCGGCTGTCGGCGTGGGAGCGCTTCATCTGCGCCATCAAGGCCCACAGCATGCGCCGCGGCGCCACTCGGACCAGAAGATTCAATCCCAACACGGTCGTCCAATGGGGCGGAAGGCCGAGGCGTCTTTCGCGATCCGCGACCTCCTCCGTGATGTCCACCGGGATGCGTTCCGCGCCCAGTTCATCGAAATAGCCCGGAT
This sequence comes from Desulfacinum hydrothermale DSM 13146, assembly GCF_900176285.1. GTDB lineage: Bacteria > Desulfobacterota > Syntrophobacteria > Syntrophobacterales > DSM-9756 > Desulfacinum > Desulfacinum hydrothermale. The sequence continues at coordinate 49,103 of NZ_FWXF01000009.1, forward strand.
TGTAGGTTTCGCCCCGGACGCGCCGATCCACCATCTGCACCGCCACAACCGGGACCCCCGCCGCCACGCTTAAGGCGGCGCACACCGCACTGTCCAATCCCCCGCTTGCTCCCAGGACCACCGCATGGAATTTTCCACGCGAAACCCCAGCCCGGATCTTCCGCTTCCAGAAAGCGACGAATTCCGCCTCGAAAGGCTCTTCCATCTCCACAAAGGACCTCAGGTCCACGGCTTTTCCTTTACCAGGCTTCATAGAGCCGCACCTGGCGCTCCCAGACCGGATCCAAAACCTCTTCCAATCGGTGGTCGTAGTTTATGAAGCGCATCAAGTATTCGCTGTCCTCGGCGGCAGCTGCGGCCTCGGCGTTGAGAGGCTTCGCCTTGGTCCTTTCCACGATTGCGTGGGCCACCCCATGATGATCCCTCATGGGGCAGGGCCTGAAGAGATTGCGAACGCGTTCTGGAGGCTGCTGGTACCCGTATTTCGCTTGCCAGCATCGAATATCCAGAAAAAGCTGGGATTTGAGCGCATGCGAAAGGCAACGGCCCTTCTTGTAGAGATCATAAATGTTGTCCATGTAGTACGGGAAGAAGACGCACGGGGCGATGTTTCCATTCCAGTCCACATGGAGGTATCCCCCGGCACGGCCCGCCGCGATGCATCCCAATGACAAGACCCCACCGTTCCAGAAGTCCACGTAAAAATAACCCGTCTTCTCCAGGATATGAAGCTCGCGCTCCAACATCCAAAGCCGCTGCCGAGGGCTGACCAACAGGTCGAAAGAAGCGTCCCGCCCGATGGGCATGTACTGAAAGATCCAGCCGTAAAGCGCTCCTTGTTCTTCAAAATAGAAATCCAAGAATGCATCCGAAAGGATCCTCTCCGCATTGTGGCGCGTTGCCGTCACCGAAATGCCGAAGGGAACTCCCGCGTCTCGAAGACACCGCATGGCCCGAAGGATCCTTTCATGGGTGCCCCTGCCCCGCCGAGCGTCTGTTTCTTCTCCAAAGCCCTCCACGGAAATGGCGGGGGTGACGTTTCCCACATCTGCCATTCGAGCAGCCAAAGTTTCCGTGATCAACGTCCCGTTGGTGAAGGCGAGAAAGTAATTGTCCGCGTTCTCGGCTATGATATCGATAAGATCCACCGAGTTCTCGCCTCGATAGAGAAACGGTTCGCCCCCTGAGATGACCGTAAAATGGCTCCCCCAAGATTGCGTCTTCTCCCGAAGGATGCGTCGAAAGGTGTCCGCCTCCAATGACCTTGCTTGATGGGAACGATCCCCCGCGTAACATCCCACGCAGCGAAGGTTGCATCGTTCCGTCGGACTCACCACAAGAAAGCTGGGTGGCTCAAATCCATAGACCTTGGCAAACGCTTTGCTCTTTTGCGGGTCGGCCATGACAAACTTGCCCACAAAGGTGTCCGCCAGCATTCTGAGCGGTTTTTCGCCGATGAGACCCCTTCGGGCGCCTCGAGCGCCGGCATGCAGAAGGTTTTTCATGGCCATAAAGCGGAGGCGTTGGACCTGACGGGGCCGCCGTTCAGGGTTTTCCACTACAATGTAATCGTATAGGCCCTTTTCCACCTGTCTCAGGGTGTGAGTCCGTAGTAGGTTGCTTTTCAATCCGAAGCTCAAGAGGCCCCGCTTTAGCTTCTCGCTCAGGGTTTCTTGGGATTGAGGTTTTCGCATGACCAAACCTCCTTTCCCGCATTGAAGCGGTCCTACGTGCTCCGGCGCGCGCCCGGCGGCGCCTCTGCACGTGCTCGGTTTGAAACTGTTTCAATCCATGCGTTTCATTTCTGAGACGGATGGTGATTTCCCGTCACGCCACCTTTCGCTTCAGCGCCCAGATCATCCCTGTGTTTTTCCCACCGAGCTATTCAAAGAAGCGAGCGAGCCGGCCTCTTATCTTGTCCGTGTGGTTAGAAATCCCCCTCGATTCGCGCGCCGGGGCCCATTTTCCCGCGTTTCCAACCTCCCAGCGGCGGATGCTCGCGCTCTCCCATCTCCGATTCCTCCTGGTTCGCACCATGCTGAGCTGTTCATGGATCGCGGCAGCAATCATGCCAACCCGGGATCACGCCCCGCGCCGGCCTTGTCGCGTCGGGCCGTAAGGAGGGGTCCGTAAGGCCTGCTGAGCCAGCTGTCGGCGTGGGAACCTTTCATTTGTGCCATCCATGCCCACAGAGTGCCCCATCAGGATGGAACCTGCGCTGCTTGGTGGCAGGGCCACTCAAATCGGCCAACCAAGGCGCGCCCCAGACCGGACAATTGATCTGGTGCCGACAAGGGGCGTAGTCCTCGCTGAGTCAAAACACCTGGTCCGACTTCGCGACGGCCGTTACATCACCCGCGAGGCCTCGTTGTGGTGGAGCAGTGGATGCGGTTTGGGTCTGAAGCCTGGGCTACGGACCTACCCGGTCCATGGCGATGCTGGAACATCTGGACGCCTTGGGCATGACCGTCCGCCTCAATGATTGGCGTCTGCTGGCAAAAGATTATGCGGAGGTATTCTGGCGTAAGGCGGGAACAGGTTCGGTGTATCCTTGGCGGGCGGAGTCGACGCAAGGGGGGGGCCAAAGCAGACAGCCGCTCCTCCAGGCATCATGGGCGTTCTTCTTTTACAGGAAGGGCTGGGCTATGGGAAAGGAGACCCGTCTCTCCGCGTCTTCTGTGGAGGCGGGCCTGGGGGTGTGTCATTGGCTCATGAGACGAGCCGGCAGTGTTTCCTATGAACGCACCATGTCAGGGGCCGCCTGGGAACTGAAAAAGAGCCACATGGCACAGTGGAATTTGAACTGGGTGGAAAGCCCCCCGAAAGGCCGAGAGTCCCCTGGAGGGCAGGCTCTTAGTGCTGAATCTCGAAGAGGCTGCTGATGGAATCTTCGTTGTGGATGCTTTTGATCGCCTGGCTGAAAAGACGGGCGGCCGAGACGGTCTTGATCTTTTCACAGTGGGCGGCCTGGGGACGCAGGGGCAGGGTGTCCGTGACCACCAGGCTCTTCAGATCGCTCTTTTCAATGCGTTCCACCGCCGGCCCGGAGAGGATGGGATGGGTGACACAGGCATGTACCTCATGGGCGCCTCGGTCCAGGATCGCCTTGGTGGCCTCCACCAGAGTGCCCGCGGTATCTGCCATGTCGTCCAGGATGATGGCCGTCTTGCCATCCACTTCCCCAATGATGTTCATTACTTCCGCTTCGTTGACGTTCACGCGACGTTTGTCGATCAGCGCCAGGTCGGCCTGGAGGCGCTGGGCGTATGCCCGGGCCCGGGGGACCCCTCCCGCATCGGGGCTCACGATGACCAGGTTATGGTTGAAGTGCTCGCGGATGTAGGGAAGCAAGACAGGGGACGCATAGAGGTTGTCCACGGGAATGTCGAAAAAGCCCTGAATCTGCCCGGCATGCAGATCCATGGTGAGAATGCGGTGGGTTCCCACGCTGGTGATCAAATCGGCAACGAGGCGGGCGGTGATGGGAACGCGTGGCTTGTTTTTGCGGTCCTGGCGGGAATAGCTGTAGTAGGGGATGACAGCCGTAATGCGCCGCGCCGAGGCCCTCTTGAGGGCATCAATCATCACCAGAAGCTCCATCAGATGGTCATTGACGGGGGGAGCGCCGGACTGCACCACAAAAACATCGGCTCCGCGAACGTTTTCACCGATCTCGACCCGGATCTCGCCGTCGCTGAAGGTGCTCACCAGGGATCGGCCCAGAGGGATCTCCAGGGATTGACAAATCTTTTGCGCCAGCTCCGGGTTGCTGTTGCCCGAAAAGATCTTAAGTCCGTAGGTGGCCATGCGGGTTTTTCTCCTCTCCTACCCGATATTGTGCCAAGGCTTCCCAGGGCACGTGGTGCCGAAGGCGCCCCTTACATAGTACAGGAAGTCACAAATGGCAAGCCTTTAGCTTGCTGGCGAAGGTACGGGCACGGGAAGGCATCCCAAGGATATGTTTAAGGAAGTTTCGGCATCACACGGTTTCCAGATCCTCCACCATCACCTGATAATCTTCATGGCCGGGCCAGTAGAGAAAGCGATGGCAGTGGGGGCAGGTGAGGATGCTTTCATCCCGTTGCAGTTCGATGAAGCGTTGCGGGGGAATGTTGAGATGGCAGATCTGACACACGCCTTTTTCCACCGGCGCCACCGCGATGCCTTTTTGCTTGCCGATGAGAAAGTCCCAGCGTTTGAGCAGGTCGGGATCCACCTTGGCGCGCACGGCGGCCTGCAGCTCATTGAGCCGATCGATCTTTTCCGACACCCGTTCACTTTCCTCCTGGAGGCGTGCCTTCTGGGCGTCGATCTTTTCCTTCAACTCCGAAACCTCTTTTTCCATGGCCTCCAGTTCGCCTCGAGCCGACTCGATCTTTTCCATCAACTCCAGGGCGTGGTCTTCGCGAGAGGCCACCTCTTCTTTGAGTTCCTCGATCTCTTTGAGAAGCGCCTGGTATTCGCGGTTGCTTTTGACCTCTCGCTCCTTTTGCTTGCTGCGTTTGATGCGGGCTTCCAGGTCGGCGATCTCCGTTTCGAGGGAACGATGCAACTGAACCGCGTGTTCGTAGTCGGCCTTTTTCAGAAGGTATTCGCTTTCGACCGTGGAAAATTCCTTGTCCAGTGCCGAAAGCTTGCCGGGGGTGGCTTCCCGGTCACGCAGCAGTTCGTTCTTCTTGTTTTCCAAAATCTGCAATTCCACCAGGTACCTCAATTGCTCCTGCAAGCTCCGTCCTCCCGTTCCTTTAGCGGACGACCAATGTGGTGAAGGGGTCTTTCTCCACGTCGGAAGCAAACACCTCCAACGCCACACCCTCCCGTGCCGCGCACTCGGTCAAATAAAGCACCAGCGGCGCCACCATAATCCTTTCTGAAGCGAAGTGGCCCACGTCCACCAGCGCCAACCCGTTATCCAGGGCCGCTTGAGCGTCGTGGTACTTCACATCCCCGGTGATCAAGGCGTGGCAACCGCCCCTTACGGCCTGTTGCCACAAGCCGGCACCACTGCCCGTGCACAGCCCCACGCGCTGGATCGAGGCCCCGGCGTCCCCCACAAAGCGAACAGAATGGGAACCCAGGAGCTCGGCCAGCCGGACCGCCAGTTTTTCCAGCGTCATGGGTTCCGGCAGGTTGCCCACCAGGCCCAGGCCCGCGTAGCGGTCTCCCGAAGCGTCGGCCTTTTTCGATCCTTCCAGGGGGCCGTCCACGGCCATGTCCAACAGGGAAGCCAGGCTATGATTGGTCCCGTCCACGGCCACGTCCAGATTGGTGTGAGCCGCAATCAGGTGGATGCCGTGGGTGACGGCCTGCCGGATGAACGCGCCCGGGGCCGTGTCGAAGCGGATGGACTTCACGGCCTTGAGCAGCAGGGGGTGGTGGGTCACCATGGCTTGGCAATCCATGGCAATGGCCTGGCTCAAGGTCTGCGAAGTGGGGTCCAGGGCCACCAGGACGCGGGAGACCACGGCGCCGGGGTCGCCGATCTGAAGGCCGCAATTGTCCCACTCTTCCGCTAGATCAAAGGGTGCCAGTCGGTCGATCCATTGCATCAAGAGGTCCACGGTGGCCTGACGCATGGGTTCGAGATCCTTATGGATTTGGGTTCAAGACTCCTTGCGGGCCCATTGAAGGTGGAAGATCCGCTCCGTGTGCGGAACAGCCAACGAAAAAGGGGGTGCTCCACTGAAGGAACACCCCCCTAGGGATGGCTCACGGGATCCGAGAACCCATGTTTTCCCGCAATCGGCTCTGCCATTTCCTTTTCCCTCGAAGAACCCGTCAACGGTTCCACTCCCGACCGGTGGGTTTCGTGAAATGGTGGGCCCACCTGGCCTCGAACCAGGGACCTACCGGTTATGAGCCGGTGGCTCTACCAACTGAGCTATGGGCCCGAGACATGCTAAGGTGTGTGACGTTATAGAAATGGGACCTGTTCGTGTCAAGGGAAACCTATTCAGGGCCTTTGGTATCCCCAGAAAAGAAAACCGCCCGGAACGCTTGGCATCCCGGGCGGTTCTTTGTCCCATACGAGGCGCTTAGGCGCGGCGTACGTTGACGGCCTGCGGACCTTTGGCCGTTTCGGAGATCTCGAAGGTGACCGCTTCGCCTTCGGTCAGGGTCTTGAAACCGGTGCCCTCGATGCCCGAATAGTGCACAAACACATCCCCGGCGCTTTCCGTCTCGATGAAGCCGTAACCCTTCTTTTCATTGAACCACTTGACATGTCCTTGCATCATTGAACCACTCCTTCATTGTTCTGTACTGCATGCCGGGACGTGCTTTGGGGATCGCGGGATCTTACCGAAAGGTGAGAACCACGGCGGGCCAAAAACGGAACCACGAGCTGCGTACATGAAACTGTTTTTTGGGGGCCCAAAGCCGGTGCCCCTCTCACAAAGTCATGGTCCTCTATCACGCCCACCTCCACATGCCAAGCTTTTTTTTGTGCCAATTTCCAGATTTTGAACACTGGTTTCCGGTTGAGATTGAGATTATGGTCCAGGAAATGATGGTTCAATGCCGCGGCCTGTGGGTCCATGGGCAAGCGGCTGCCGTCACCCGCTTGCCAAGAAACCGAGCATCCTGCAAGCCTGCAACAGGCGCGGTGGTTTTTATCCGTGGGCCCGCTGCGGTGAAAAGACCGCAGAAGGAACGGCTTTCGCAGCGGATCCCATCGGACAAGGCCGGTCGTATAGGGGGCGTTGGTTGTTGTTTTGCCTTATGGACGGAGGACTCTATGGGGACCAGGAAGAAGAGAGTGGTGATCATCGGGGGGGATGCAGCGGGCATGAGCGCCGCATCGGTTGCCAAGAGAAAGAATCCGGATCTGGAGGTCATGGTATTTGAAAAAGGACCGCACACCTCCTATTCGGCCTGAGGCATCCCTTACTATGTCGGCAGGCTTGTCGATAACGAGAACGATTTGGTTGCCAGAACGCCTGAGGAATTTCGCGCGAAACAACAGATTGACGTCCGGACCTTCCATGAAGTCATCGGGATCGAAACCAGGGAGCGCCGTGTCCGTGTTGTGGACCGAAAGACCCAAAACGAAGCGTGGGAGGCATACGATGAGCTGCTCATGGCCACGGGTGCCGTGCCGCTTCGCCCGTCCGTTCCCGGCGCAGACGCCTCCGGCATCTACGGTGTCCACACCCTGGAAAGTGGAATCCGGCTGCGAAAGGTGCTGGATGCACAGCAACCCCGCTCGGCGGTGATCGTGGGCGGGGGATACATCGGTTTGGAGATGGCCGAGGCCTTTTTGCTTCGCGGAATGCGGGTTTCTCTGGTGGACAAGGCCCCGCAGGTGATGGGAACCTTGGACCAGGACATGGCCCGCCACGTGGCACGGGCCCTGACCGATCGCGGCGTCCATCTCTATCTCGACGAGGCATTGGAGGCGTTCGCGGTCCGGAACGGGCGAGTCCACGCCGTGATCACATCCCAAAGGACATTGGAAACGGATCTGGTTTTGCTGGGCATGGGAGTGGCCCCCAACACGCAACTGGCCAAGGAAGCCGGTATCCCGTTGGGGGAGCGGGGTGCCGTTCGGGTCGACCGGCGCATGGCCACGGAGGTGGAGGGCGTCTGGGCGGCGGGCGACTGCGCCGAATCCTTTCACCGCTTGACGGGCCAACCCTTTTACGTGGCCCTGGGTACGGTGGCCAATCGCCACGGGCGGGTGGCCGGGACCAACATGGCGGGAGGAGACGCGCGGTTTTCAGGCGTCGTGGGGACCGCTGTCACGCGGATCTGTTCCCTGGAAGTGGCGCGAACGGGCCTGCAGACGCGGGAACTGGAAGGTTTGGGGCGGCCTTTTGTGTCCCAGACCATCGAAAGCCACACCAGGGCGGCCTACTTCCCCGGTTCCGGAACGATCCACGTGAAGATGCTGGCCGATGCGGCCACAGGCGTGGTTTTGGGCGCTCAGATCGTGGGCCAGGAAGGAGCCGCGAAGCGGATCGACGTGATGGCCACCGCCATCAGCGCAGAGCTCACGGCCCGGCAGGTGAGTGAGCTGGATCTTGCCTATGCGCCTCCCTTTTCCCCCCTGTGGGATCCGCTGATCATTGCCGCACGCCTTCTGGCCAAAAAGATCCAATAGCGTGGCGGGGTATATCCATGGATGCAGACGGACAAAAAACGCCGGGGCGAAGAAACCTTCGCCCCGGCGTTGCAATAACAATTGGTGTCCCGTCTTTCAGCCCCTCAAGGAGCAGGGGAGTCGGCCGTCCGCCCCAGGAGCCGCCTAGGTTTCCATGAAACTCTTCAGCTCCTTGCGGCGGCTGGGATGACGCAGTTTTCTGAGCGCCTTGGCCTCGATCTGGCGGATGCGTTCCCGTGTCACGTGAAAGTCCTGACCCACTTCTTCCAGCGTGTGGTCCGATTTTTCTCCAATACCAAAACGCATGCGCAATACCTTCTCTTCCCGGGGCGTCAGCGTGGCCAGGACCTTTTGGGTCTGCTCGCTCAGATTCAGGTTGATCACGGCGTCCACCGGAGAGGTGACCTTCTTGTCCTCGATGAAGTCGCCCAGGTGGCTGTCTTCTTCTTCTCCAATGGGAGTTTCCAGGCTGATGGGCTCCTTGGCGATCTTGAGCACCTTGCGCACCTTCTCCACCGGAAAATCCATGCGCTCGGCAATCTCTTCCGGCGTCGGTTCGCGCCCCAATTCCTGGACCAGGTACCGGGAGGTTCGGATGAGTTTGTTGATGGTTTCAATCATGTGCACGGGAATCCGAATGGTCCGGGCCTGATCGGCAATGGCGCGGGTGATGGCCTGGCGAATCCACCAGGTGGCGTACGTGCTGAACTTGTAACCCCGCTGATATTCGAATTTGTCCACGGCCTTCATCAGACCGATGTTGCCTTCCTGGATCAGGTCCAGGAACTGTAGGCCGCGGTTCGTGTATTTTTTGGCGATGCTCACCACCAGGCGCAGGTTGGCTTCGATGAGTTCGCTTTTTGCCATCTTGGCACGGGCCATGCCGTCTTCCACGCGGCGCAGGATCTGTCGCAAGCTCTTGGAATCCATCTTGGCCCGCATCTCGAACGCCGTGATCTGCTCACGCGCCTCCAAGGCCCGTTCAATGAGCCTCAAAAGGTCCTGGGAACTCATTCCCAAGCGACCGGCGTGTTGCTCCAGCTCATCCGTATTGCCGCGCACTTCCTCGTACCAGCGCTGGAGCTCCTGCAGGGGCTTTCCGGTCACCAACAGACAGTGCTCCAGATCCCGTTCCGCCGCCTCAATGGATTCCAGGTACGAGCGCAACTTTTCGACGATTTTATCGATCTGCTGTTTGTCGAGCTGCAGGTCCTTGAGCAGATCGACGATTTTTTCCTTGTTGCGCTGGACCTGCTGGCTCAGGCGATCCTGCTCCAGGGGCTCCAGGTTTTCGGCGATGAGCGTTATCTGCATGTTGCGGGTTTCGGCATCCAGGCGCTCCACTTCTTCCAAGGCCTCAATGACCTTGCCTCGAAGTGCCTCCAGCTCCTCTTCGGTCATGTCCTCTTCCGTGCTACGGAGGATTTCGGTGATCTTGACCTTGCCTTCCTGCAGGTCCTCCTTGATGGTGAGGACTTCGGCCACCCCGAGAGACGATTCCATGATGGCGTTGAAGACTTCGCGCTCACCCGCTTCGATCCGCTTGGCGATTTCCACCTCGCCTTCTCTGGTGAGCAAGGAGACCTGCCCCATCTCGCGAAGATAGAGCTTTACCGGATCCGTCACACGGCTATCCGGATCCGTCTCCACAGCCGTGGTAGCGGCCTCATCTTCCTCGGACTCATCGTCGCTCACGCGCTCAGGAACCACCTTGACCTGCTGATCGGAGTCCACAATTTCGATGTTCATCTCATCGAAGATCATCATCATGTCGTCCAGCTTTTCCGGCGTGACCAGATCCTCCGGGAGCACCTCGTTCAGCTCATCGTAGGTGAGGTATCCCTTTTCCTTCCCCACGCTGATCAGTCGCTTGAGGTCCTCCAGGGCCGGTCGGACGGGCTGTTTGCCCCCGTTTTTCCTGAGCTGTTCGGTCATGTGTCGTGCACTCCTTTGCTGACTTTTTCTTACCCTTAACCCCTTTTGACGGTGGCGCAAAGAGCCTGGTACTCTTTGAGCAATTGCCGGCGCATCTGCGCGTCGCCTTCCTGGTCGGCTTTTTGGAGCCGTTGCTGCAGTTCCTGGAAGCGCTTTTTTCGATTTTGTTCGCGCAAAACCTGCAACCGCTCCAGAACAAGGATGCGGGCCTGATCGATTTCCAAATCGGCCTGGTCCCGCTCCATGAGGTAGCGGGTCAAAAGATTCACCGCTTGGGCATCGGAGACGATCCGCAGCAATCCGTCCGGATCCACTGTTCCGTGGTCCGATTCCTGCTGGGCCATGGCGGCCACCAAGGTCCGCAACGGCGATTCCCGAAAGAGACCCAGGGCTTCTTTCAGGGACACCTCCCGCGCCAATTCCGGATACAGGACCAGTAGGCGGGTGATCGTCTCTTCGGGCGGCTGGATGTCCGAGACCCCGACCCCACGGGCAGGGGCCGGCGGGATCCCTTTGATGGGCCGCGGCGCCCGGGACCGCGCCGATGCGAACAGTTGCTCCTGCACCACCGACTGGGGCAGTGCCAGGCGTTCGGCCAGGTGGGAGACGATCTCCTGGCGCACCACCGGCTGGGCCACCTGCCGCACCACCTCCTGGAGGTCTTTGAGGACGCGGACCTTGTCCTGGGACGTTCCGTTCCACGTGTCCACATGATGGTCCACAGCAAAATGGGCCAGGTCCTGGCGCTTTTCCAGAAGCGCCAAAAAGGCCTCCAGGCCGTGCCGGGACAGGTAATCGTCCGGGTCCATGGCCTCCGGCAGAACCAGGCAACTGGCCGATACCCCTTCTTGGGCGAAAAGGGGCAGGGTGCGGAGCATGGCTCGGCGCCCCGCGGCGTCTCCGTCATAGACCAGCACCACCTCGTCGGCCACACGTCCCATGAGCCGAACCTGCTGGACCGTCAAGGCGGTTCCCAGTGTGGCGACCACCCGGTAAAAGCCATGGAGGTGAAAGGCTAGAAGATCCATGTAGCCTTCCACCAACAAGACCTGGCGCACCTGTCGGCACGCCTCCCGTGCGGTGGCCCACTGGTAGAGCATCCGTCCCTTGTGATAGACGGGTGTCTCCGGGCTGTTCAAGTACTTGGGCTCGGAGCCGTCCAGGCTGCGGCCCCCAAAGGCCACCACCTTGCCCTCTCCATTGGTGATGGGAAAGATGAGCCGGTGGCGAAACCTGTCGTACAACGTGCCCTTCTTGGAGGTGATAAAAAGTCCCGCCTGGACCCCCACCTCTTCGGAAATGCCCCGCCGGCGAAAGTGGGTGAGGAGAGCGTTCCATCCGTCCGGGGCATAGCCCAGGCGTTGCTGTTCCACCACCTGCGCCGTCAGGCCGCGGGAACGGATATAATCCCGGGCGACCCGACCCTTTTCGCTCTGATGCAACTGGCGGTAATAGAAGGTACAGGCCTCCTCCAAGGCCGACAGGATGGCCTGCGTGTCCGAAGAACGGCGACCGGGCCGTTGCTTTTCCAGTTCCGGCAGCGGCACATGGTAGCGTTCCGCCAGGTACCTGACGGCTTCACCGAAGTCCAGGTCCCAATGGCGCATGGCGAAGGTGATGACATCGCCGCCGGCGCCGCAACCAAAGCAGTAGAAAAGGCCGTTGCCGGCGTCGACCTGAAAAGAAGGGGTCTTTTCCCGGTGAAACGGGCAAAGCCCCATGTATCTGCTACCGACCCGGCGTAAAGGCACCACCTGGCCGATCAGATCGACGGCATCAACAGCCTGCTTGATTCGTGTTGCCACATCGGAGGTGGTCACTGCGCTACGCCGCCCCCTCATCGTTTTTTAGGGCGCTGGTTGCGCCAGAGAACAAACCCAACATGTCTATCAAGCCCCAATGGGAAGGTCAAGGGGAAAAAGGATCGTCCCAGAGCCCATCCGACAATGACCTTTCGGCTTCTTTTGGGAATTTCTAAAAGGTTTGAAATGTCACCGGCCCCGTGGCCCTTTTTGACCTGTCAGACAGCCTTGTGGGGGCGGGTTTGGAACCCGCCCCCACAAGACCTTCCCAGGCCGGCCGCACCAGCCCGCTTGCCAGTCCCGACTCCCGTCCGCATAAAAAAGGACCAACCGGCGCGTTTGAGGACCGTCTCCTAGCCGCTCAGCTCCTGTCGCACCATCTCATGGACGGTCTTTCCGTCCGCGCGGCCTGCGATCTTGGCCATGAGCGGCTTCATGACCTTGCCCAAGTCCTTGACCGATGTGGCGCCCACTTCTTGAATGACTTCCCGGACCAGGGCTTGGAGGGCTTCGGGCGAAAGCTCTTCGGGCATGAATTGTTGCAGGATGCGCACCTCCCGGCGTTCAGCCTCCGCCAGATCCGTCCGTCCCCCCTTTTCGTATTGGGCGATGGAGTCTTTTCGCTGTTTGATGGCCGTGGCGATGAGCTGCAGGATTTCCTGTTCTTGGAGTTCCCGCCTCAGTTCCTTTTCCTTGTTCTTGATGGCAGTGAGGAGCATGCGGATGGCATTTCTGGTGTCCGTGTCCTTGCTCTTGATGGCTTCCTTGAGGGCCGTATTGATCCGTTCCAACAGTTCCATGGGTTACCTCCTTCTGCCTTGGATAACCGGCCGCGGCGGGATGTGCGACGCCCCATGGGCGAGCGGAACACCGGGGGCCGACCCTTTTCGATCCTGGCCGCCGTGATCCGTCCTACGGTGGGGCCCCGCCCCGGCGGGCGCTGGTCTGGTTTGTTCATGGATGGAATCGCCCATGCACGTTACGGGGCCATATCCTTGATGCGCCGCAGCGCCTCCGCCAAATCCAATGCCCCCGTGTAGAGGGCCCGCCCCACGATGACCCCTTCCAATCCCATTGGAACCAGGGGCAGCAGCGCCTCGATATCCTCCCATCCGGACACGCCCCCTGAGGCGATCACCGGTGTGGAAACGGACCGGCACAGCTCGGCGGTGGCCTCCAGGTTGACGCCCGATTGCATCCCGTCGCGGTGAATGTCCGTGTAGATGATGGCGGCCAGGGGAAGGGTCTCGAACCCGCGGGCGAAGTCGACCGCCCGCAGATCGGTGGTTTCCGTCCATCCCTCCACGGCCACCCGGCCGTTGCGCGCGTCGATGCCCAGCGCGACCCGTCCTGGAAACCGGCGGCAGGTTTCCTCCACCATCTTGGGATTCCGGGTGGCGGCGGTTCCCAGGATGACCCGCCGGACTCCCAGGTCCAAATAGACGGCCGCCGTTTCCACGCTTCGGATACCTCCGCCCAGTTGCACCGGGATCTTGACCGCCTGGACAATGGCAGCCACCACCTCACGGTTCTTGGGGCTCCTGGCAAAAGCGCCGTCCAGGTCCACCACGTGAAGCCATGGGGCTCCCTGATCTTGCCACCGAAGCGCCACTTCCACCGGGTCCGTGCCGTAGACGGTGGCCTTGTCCATGCGCCCTTGCATGAGGCGCACACAGCGTCCCTCTTTCAAATCAATGGCCGGAAAGACAATCATGGAATCGCGTACTCCCTATGGCCGTGGCTGTCTCTGTGATGGGCTGGTTCCTTGTTGCACCTGGTGCTTTTCCAGGAGGGAACGGAGCGGCGCCGGGGGCTTGAGCACCCGTCGTTGGGCGTCCACGCAGACGTGCACCGTATAGCCTTCGGCGATGGGCCCATCGGGTCCGTTCTTCCTTATGGTGTAGTCGAAGCGGAGCCGGGCCGGCCCGGAAAAACGAAAGCGCGTTTCGATCTCCAAGAGGTCGTCGTAGAAAGCCGGCTTGAAATACCGGCAGTGGGCTTCGATGACCGGCAGGAAGATCCCGTCCTCCTCCAACCTTCGGTAGCTGGTTCCCAAGGTTCGGAACCATTCCGCCCGACCCACCTCGAACCAACGCATGTAATTGCCATAGTAGGCCTGGCCCATGGCGTCCGTATCGCCGTATAAAACGCGCAGGGTGGCTCTTGCATCGGTCATGTCCACATTTCCCCCCAGCAAAACCGGATGCAGCATCTCGATCCTGGGCCTCCTGGCTAGATGGAACCCACGAGGCGCTCAAAAAGCTCCGGCCCACTGGAAAGGTGAAGGCCGGTCTGCGAGGCTGCTTTTTCGTGAAAGTGCACCTTTGCGGCAGGGCCCGCCGACGCTTCCAGACGCCCTCGAAAGAGCGCAAAAAGCGAAGGATCCCCCACATGGGTCCGCACATGCAAAGGCGTTAGATGATCGGCCGCCACCAACACATGCACGAGCCCCTTGCCCTCAAGACCCCGAAGAATCGGTCCCACCACCTTGGCATCGAAGTCTTCAATGGCCCGAATCTTCTTTTCCAGGCTGCCTTCGTGGGAGGCCTCGTCGGGAGCCTCCACGTGGACGAAAACCAGGTCCCCATCTTCCAGGGCGCCCAGGGCCGCCTCCACCTTTCCCTGGTAGTTGGTGTCCAGGTAGCCGGTGGCTCCGGGCACCTCCACGGGCTCCAAGCCGGCATAGACGCCCAGTCCCTTCAAGAGGTCCACGGCTGAGATCATGCTCCCGGCGAGGCCGAAGCGCTCCTGCAGGGTGGGCATGGAGGGGGCTCGGCCCTGTCCCCACGGCCACACGGCGTTGGCCGGGCGTCGACCTTGGGCCACTCTCCTGGCGTTGACCGGATGGGCGGCCAGGATCGCCGCCGCCCGAGCGACGAACCGTGAAAGCACCTCCACCTGGTCATAGACCCTGGCGTATGGATCCGAAGGCTCTCCCAAGATGTCGTGCGGTGGCGTGGTCGGCAGAGAGTCGTCCCCGTGGTCCCAGACCAAAAGATGGCGGTAGCTCACGCCCGCATGGAGGGTGAGCGGCAGCCCGTCGCAGGCCTCCTGCAAGGCGTTCACCAGTTCCCGGGCTTCCTGGGTCGTGATGTGTCCCGCCGAGTGATCGCCCATGCGTCGTCCGCCCCGGCCGTCGTCTTCCAGGTACACCAGGTTGCATCGGAAGGCCACCTGGTGGGGATCCAGCGAGACGCCCAGGCTGGCGGCTTCCAGCGGGGCGCGGCCGGTGTGGTAGACGGCCGGATCATAGCCCAGAAGGGCCATGTTGGCGATGTCGCTTCCCGGTTCCATCCCCGGGGGAATGGTTTGGACGCGCCCCATCTCGCCCATACCGGCCAGCCGGTTCATATGGGGGGTGTGGGCCGCCTCCAGGGGAGTCTTTCCCCCCAGGGATGCCACGGGCGTGTCGCCCATTCCGTCTCCGATCAAGATCACAATCTTTGGATGCATACTTATCTGCCCTTACTCGGGTTCCACGTCGTTGTTGGGCGTGTCTTCAATCCGGATGATGCGGGTGGGGCCACGGACGATATCCAATCGGTCGATGGCTTGCAACGACCGTCGAACGGCCTCCTCCTGCGCCTCGTGGGTGAGCATGACAATGGGAACGGCCCCTCCCACTTGCCGACCCTTTTGAATCACCGCCGCGATACTGATGGCGTTTTCCCCCAGGATGCCTGAGATTTTGGACAACACCCCGGGGCGATCCACGGCCGAAAAGCGAAAGTAGTATCGGGTCACCACCTCTTCCATGGGCCGGACGGGGGTGTCCTGCGTCCTTTCAGGGAGAAAAGAAAGCGGCGGCACGCGGTTGATTCCCCCCGAGGTGAGATCCCGTGCGATGTCCACCATGTCGGCCACCACGGCGCTTCCGGTGGGCATCATGCCGGCACCGAGGCCGTAGAGCATGATGTTTCCCACCGCGTTGCCGTGCAGATGCACGGCGTTGTAGGCACCTCGGACACTGGCCAGAACGTGGGAAGAGGGAATCAGGGTGGGATGCACGCGCATCTCCAACTGCCCGTTCACATGCCGTCCAATGGCCAGCAACTTGAGCTGGTAGCCGAACTCCGAGGCAAACTGCACGTCCAGCGGGTCGGTATGTCGGATCCCCTCCACGTAGACCTGGTCGAACTGGATGGGAGTGCCGAAGGCCATGGCGCCGGCAATGGCCAATTTGTGGGCCGTATCGATGCCGTCCACATCCAAGGTGGGATCGGCTTCCGCATAACCCCTTTCCTGGGCCTCACGAAGAGCCTCCTCAAAGCCGAGCCCCTCTTCGGTCATGCGGGTCAGGATGTAATTGCCGGTCCCGTTGAGAATGCCAAAGATGGTATCCACCCGGTTGGCGGCAAGCCCTTCTCGAATGGACTTGAGAAGTGGAATGCCACCCGCCACGGAGGCCTCAAAGCCGATGCAACACCCCCGCCGGGCGGCATGGGCGAAAAGTTCGTTGCCGTGATGGGCCAAGAGGGCCTTGTTGGCCGTCACCACGTGTTTGCCCTGGTCCAGAGCCTGCAAGATGAAGGTCCGGGCCGGCTCCAACCCTCCGATAAGCTCCACCACGATCTGTATGTGGGGATCTTCCAGGATGTCTCGCACGTTGGTGGTGAGCTTCTCCCGTCCCACGGACACCGGCCGGGGGGAATCCAGGTCCAGATCCGCCACACGAACCAATTCCAGGGGGAATCCGAGACGCGCCTGAATGGCGGAAGCGTTTTCTTCAAGAACGCGGATCACCCCGCAGCCCACGGTGCCCCATCCGATCAAACCCACGCGAACCGATTCCATTTGTCCGTCACCACTCCTTATCACCTGGAAGATTGCAACCTGTCGCCTCTCCCGTGCGGGTTCAGCATCCTTGCAAAGGAAACCCGCGCCCTTTGGCAGCAATGGATGAAGATCCTACTTCCCAAACGATCGACCCTAAAACGCCCTGACGTGCATCCCCTTGGTGCGTCTCCATGGACGTTCCAAGGCTCTGAGCATCAGGGCAAAAGTGAAGCGAAGCCTATTGAAGCCCATTGCCAGGCGCTGGCCTCTAAACCGGTTTCCGGGTAGGCCCTAGCCGTTTTGCAGGGCCTTGCGAATCCCCCGCACGGCCTGCCGGATGCGCATCTCGTTTTCCACGAGCGCAAAGCGCACATGGTCGTCGCCGTATTCTCCGAATCCCAGGCCCGGCGACACCGCCACCTTGGCCTTCTCGATGAGAAACTTGGAAAAGGCCACCGATCCCATGGACCGAAAGGCTTCCGGGATGGGTGCCCACACGAACATGGTGCCCTTGGGCTTTTCCAGGGGCCAGCCCGCGCGATTCAGTCCATCCACCAGAACGTCGCGCCGGGATTGGTAGATGTCCACGATTTCCTGCACGCAGGATTGATCTCCGTTGAGGGCGATGATGGCAGCGATCTGGATGGGCTGAAAGATGCCATAATCCAGGTAGCTCTTGAGGCGGGTGAGCGCCGCGACCATCTCGGGATTTCCCACGCAAAAGCCCACACGCCATCCCGCCATGCTGTAGCTTTTGGACATGGAGAAAAACTCCACCGCCACGTCCTTGGCCCCCGGTACCTGCAGAATGCTCGGGGCTCGGTAGCCGTCGAAGGTGAGATCGGCATAAGCCAAATCGTGGATCACCATCAGGTGGTTGTCCCGGGCGAAATCCACCACCTTTTGAAAGAAATCCATGTCCACCACGGCCGTGGTCGGGTTGTGGGGAAAAGAGATGATGAGCATCTTGGGCCGTGGCCAGGTCTGCTTGGTGGCAATGAGAAGGTCCTCAAAAAAGTCGCGACCGGGTCCGATGGGAATGGAGCGCAAATCGCCGCCGGCGATAATCACCGAGTAGGGGTGAATGGGGTAGGTGGGGTTGGGGGAAAAGACCACGTCCCCGGGACTCACCAGAGCCAGCACCAGATGCGACAGCCCCTCTTTGGCTCCGATGGTCACCACCGCTTCCGATTCCGGATCCAGATCCACCTGGTAGCGCCGCTTGTACCAATCGCAAATGGCATGGCGAAGCTTGGTGATCCCTTTGGAGGCCGAGTAGCGGTGGTTGTGGCCCTTTCGAGCCGCCTCCACCAGCTTTTCCACGATATGGGGCGGCGTGGGCAGGTCGGGATTGCCCATACCCAGATCCACGATGTCTTCTCCCGCGCGGCGTCGCTCCATCTTCAGGGCGTTCACCTGGGCGAAGACGTAGGGCGGCAGGCGCCGCATCCGGCTGAACTGCTCGATTTGGAACGTCATGTGTCCACCTCCCGAAGGCAAAATCAGACGCTATCTCAGGCGCCTTGAGATGTCAAAGCAAAGGACCAGGGCTTCGTCCAGACGCTGCGTGGACCGCTGGTGGGCGTCCTGGAGATCCCTGTGACGTCGGACCGCATCGTGGAGCGCGCGCAGCAGGGGTTCGGCGCTCCCTTCCTTTTGGCACACCAAAAAGACATCCACGGTCGCCGTTAGCGCCTGGCGGACGATGGTTTCCGGTTCGAACCGCCCCCGCACTGCCTCCATATCCAAATCGTCTGTAAAAAGAATTCCGCGGAAACCCAGCTTGCCGCGAAGCACATCCCTGTTGACGGCCGGAGACAAGGTCCCGGGCCACTGAGCGTCCCAGCATCCGTAAACGGCATGGGAGGTCATGACGCCTGCCACGCCGGCCGCCACGGCCCCACGGAATGGCTGAAGATGGCGGTCCATCTCCTGGGCCGACAAGCCACTCATGACCGGCAGATGGTCATGGGGATCCAGCCTGGCGGGTCCCAGACCGGGAAAATGCTTGGCCACCGCCAGCACACCCGAGCCCTGTTGGGTTCGGATCCAGCGCTGTCCCAAATCCGAAACCCGTTGTGGGTCGGGTCCCAGGGATCGGGTGCCTAGAAAATGTTTGTGCGGCTCTTCGACCAGGTCCAGCACCGGAGCAAAATTGACCGAGATCCCCAGTTGGCGAAGCCGTCGCGCGGTTTCCCCCACCGAGCGCTCCAGGATATCCGGACCGGCTGCGGCCAATTCTGCCGCCGAAGGGGCCCGTCCGAGGATCTCCCTCAGGCGCTGTACCGTACCTCCTTCCTCGTCGATGGCCCAAAGCAGCGGCCGGTGGAGTTCCTCCCGGGCCCATGAGGAAATGTGCTCCGTGAGGGCCTTCAGTTGTTCCTCGCTTTCGATGTTTCGCCTGAAGAGCACCAGCCCGCCGGGGCGAAGCGTTTTGAGCCGATAGCGAAGTTCCTCGTCAAAGCTGGTTCCCTGAAAGCCGAGGAACAGATGCCGTCCCACGCGATCAAGAATGGCGGTGTCCAAACTCGACATGGAAAATCCCCCACGGGCGCTTGGGACGCAGCGGTTCAGGGAGCTTACCGGAAAAGGCTGTGGATGCATCCTTTTCGCTGCGTCAAAAAAGTCAGTTAATGAGATTGAATCCCATCTGTCAAGGATCAGCGTGGTGAGGCACAGCCAGGAGCCTTTCCGAAAACGACTGGGTTGCTCCCTTGTTGTACGGACGGATACTCGGGGCACCCAGCCGGAGCCGTGCTGCCGGCCTGGCGTTTCAGCAGGAGGGGCGGGGTCCGCACCCGCCCCAAAAGGCTCCAAAAGAGCCATAGGGCACAGTGGAATTGCAACCAGTTGGAAACCTCCCGAAAGGCTGTAAGGCCGTTGTGGGACAAGCTTCCAGACCCCCATTCCATGGACCGCTTGACACTGCCCGGTCCCTGTCGGTAGGAGCGATAGGGGAGGGGCCCACGCCGAGCGATGGGAGCTCGGCCGAAAAGGCCCAGGTTGATTGTTTCTTGGGCGGACGGACGGGTGGGGCTCCCCGGCGGGCCCGTGCCGCCCGCTTGACCTTGCGACGCATTCGCTTGAGGACGCACAAATGAGGTCCCCAGGACGGCCTGGTAGCCCGAAACCTTTTTGGACACCCCCCGGCGACAGTGCCCGGGAAGGTCCAAGCCCATGGCTCGGGCCCGGTTTTTGCCCGCGAAGGAAACCCTGGGAGGTGCCCATGGAAAGGAGATCCGCTCCGTGAAGGCCATGATTCTGGCAGCGGGTTTCGGTCATCGCCTGCGGCCCTTGACGCTGGTCCGGCCCAAGCCCCTTTGTCCCGTGGGCAATGTGCCTTTGGTCGATGATTGGATCCGCCGGCTCGCTCGGGCCGGCATTTCGGAGATCGTCATCAACGCCCATCACCTGGCGGATCGCCTGGAAGCCCATCTAAGAAGCACCCAGTGGCCGGTGCCCGTCCACCTCCTTCGCGAAGAGAAGATCCTGGGAACGGGAGGCGGTCTTCGAAATGCCCTGCCGCTACTGGGAGATGATCCCTTTTTGGTCGTCAACGGAGACATCGCTTGCGATCTACCCATTGGGGAACTGATGCGCCGTTACAGAAACTCCGGGGCTCCTGCGCTGTTGGTTTTGTGCCGCACGGGAACGTTTGATTCCGTCCTGGTAAACCAGTCGGGAGACCGCATCCAGGCGTTTACCCAAGGTCGCTCAGAAGAAGGGAAAAACGGCAAGACCTTTCGGCCTCTTTGGACCTTTACCGGGGTGCACGTGATTGACCCCCATCTTCTCAAGGCCCTGCCCGCGGGAAAGCCTTTCCACATCATCCCTGTCTATGAGCGCCTGATCCAGGCCAAAAATCCTCCGGCCGCCTGGTGCCTCCCCAACCTCTGGTGGCGGGAAATCGGCTCCGTGGAAGCCTACTGGGCCCTCAACCGGGAATGCATGCAACGGACCGCCGGCCCACTCATACCGGACGGCACCGTGCGTGGCCGGGTGCTCATCCATCCGACCGCCCGGGTGGACCACCCCGTTTATTTCGAGGACACGGTGGTCATTGGGCCCCGGTGCCACGTCGGCAGGGAAGCCCATTTGCGGGATGTGATCCTGTGGGAAGATGTGCGGGTGGCCCCCGGGGTCTCCCTGAAAGGATGCATCGTGACCGACGGCATCCACGTTCCAAAAGACCAGAGCCAGGCGATCCTTCTTCCCGATGGAAAGGCGCCCCTAGTTCTGTGACGACCGAATTCGGCGGGAGATGGCATGGATGCCGGTGTGATCCAAGACAATAGGATCCCAAGGGAGGACAAGGCGCGCCTCGCGTCCCTGCTGTCGGAAAGGGGCGAGTGGGCCTCGTGCTCCCGTGTGGAGCCACTGGCCGGGGACGGCTCGGACAGGCGTTTTTACCGCGTTCACCTCAATGGCCGGAGTCTCATCGCGCTCATCTCCCAGCGGTCGGGTGCGGATTTGGACGAAGTGGACTCCATGTGGCTCATCGGCCGCCACCTGGCGTCCAAAGGTCTGCCGGTCGCTCGCATCCTGGCGGCCCGCCTGGACGATGGGGTCTTTCTGCTGGAGGACCTGGGGCGCGTCCACCTCCACGACATGGCGAGGCGTTTCGCATCCTCTGCGCGCATCCAGGGGCTCTACCGCAAGGCCGTGGAACTCCTGGCGCGCCTCCACCGCACGGCGCCGGATGGATTTTCTTCCGAGTGGTGTTTCGATACGCCCCAATACACGCCCCAATTCGTCCTGAACCGGGAGCTCCTCTATTTTCAGACCTCCTTTCTCCAATCGTTTCTGGGACTGGAAGCCGCAGACCTGGGACTTTCCCAGGACTTTCAGGCCCTGGCCGAACGAGCGGGAGAGGAGCGGGGGGGACTCGTTCTGCACCGGGATTTTCAAAGCCGAAACCTCATGGTCCACCGGGGATCCCTGTGGGTGATCGATTACCAGGGAATGCGTCTGGGGCCGCCGGAATATGACCTGGCGAGCTTGCTGCTCGACCCCTACGTGATGCTTCCCGATCGCGTTTGGCAGCCCCTGGCGGAGCTGTACTGGGAAAGGGCGCGCCCCATTCTCGGCCGATCCCGCCATGTCTTCTGGGAACGCTTCCAGACTCTTGCCCTGTGTCGGTGTCTGCAGGCTCTGGCGGCCTACGCCTTCTTGGGCAAAGAAAAGAAAAAGAGTGGCTTTCTGGAACATATCCCGGCGGGGTGGCGCCGGTTGAACCAACTCCTCCAAGGGCCCGCTGGGCGCACGGTGCCCGCGTTTCGAAAGCTGATACGGCGGATCACATCCCATGCCCCCAGCATGGAGCGCATCCAACGCCCGCGCTGAGATCCCGATGTCCACACCCCTTCCGCCTTCGGGTATGGGGTGTTACAGGCCGTTCCTTCCCGGGCCGGGTTGTTCGGCGGCGGAGCTGTCCCAAAATTGCTTTTGCTCGGCTTTCACCAGATCGAAGAGCGGTTCGTAGGCACTCCTTTCCTCAGCCGTGAGGCCGGGTGTCTTCTCGAAAGCATCCTTCAGGAACCTTTTGCGGTGGCCCACAAAAGCAAGGGTTTCTCCCTCCTTTTCGTCCAAAAGCCGATTCAGCACCTGGGCTGTAAAGGCATTTCGCGCCCCGAGAGCCCGGTCCTTGGCCTCGTCAGTGGCCTCCACCTGGAAGGCGTGGATGAGTTCGTAGTCGAAGTTCACGCCCGGATACCGGGGAATCCGCTCTTTGATGAGTTGGATGGGTGTGTTCATCATGTCCGTTGATACGGCAAAATCCACATCGCCCACATAGGGATAGACGCCCACCAGGTCCCCGGTCTCGGAAAGAACCTCCCCGAAGATCCCATCCACAAAGTGGAGGGGAAGGCCGGGATGACGGAGGGCATAGAGCAGAGCTCCCAGTTTTCCCACATCCCCTCCGCGTCGGAGCACGTGTTCCTTTTGTTCCAAGAGGAATTGTTCCGTCAAAAGCTCTCCCGAAGTGCGCATGTGGATCAGGGTGCTGAACCAGATCGGGTTTTCATCCAGGGCCAGGACGGCCGGTGAGGCCTTTTCCAACAATGTGGCGACCCGTTCCAGGAGATCCATGCCCCTTTGCGTGCCGATGGCCAAAAGCCTTCCAATGCCCATCATCCGTTCCTTTCTTTTTCGGACTGGATTGCGCTCGCCCCCCCGTGGGTCTTTTTGCTATGAAGAGAGGAGACGCACAACCGGAGGCTGCCCTTTGCTGCCGGCAGCGGTCAAAAAACGAACCTTCGTTGCGCATCCGAGGAGGTGCCCATGGACGACTCGAGAGAAGCTCTGGTGTGGGGAGCGTTCGTAGCGGATTCCCTGGCCCTGGGAGCACACTGGATCTACGACCCTGAGGTGATCCGTGAACGTTTTGGAACCGTGGACCGCCTTCTGGAGCCCTCGCCCGATTCCTACCACGCAGGCAAAAAGCGCGGAGCCTTCACCCACTACGGGGACCAAACCCTGGTCCTGCTCGAATCCATGGCTCAAACGGGCGGCACCTTCGATCTGGACGACTTTTCCACAAGGTGGCGCCGATTGTTCCAAGACTATCATGGCTATGTGGACAAGGCCACTCAGGACACGTTGACCAACTTCCAGCAAGGTCACGGTCCCCGGGAATCCGGTTCGTCATCCGCTGATCTGGCGGGAGCCGCCCGGATCGCTCCCATCGTCTATGCCCTGGCGCATGCGCCCTCGTCTTGTCTCATGGCGGCCCGGGAGCAGACCGCCATGACCCACAACCATCCCCAGGTGGTGGAGGCGGCCGCCTTCTTTGCCCTCGCCACCCTCCACATACTGCAGGGACAACGACCCACCCGGGCCCTCATGGAGGCGGCCCAGGAGCTTCCCTTGCCGTCCGAAATGCAAGACTGGCTGCAACAGGGCGTGGAGAGCAAGACGACGGAGACGGTGGAGGCCGTGGGGCGCTTCGGCCGGGCGTGCCCGGTTCCGGCCGCCTTTCCGGCCACCGTTCACATCGTGGCGCGCCATGAAGAGGATTTTCCATCGGCGCTGGTGGCCAACGTCATGGCCGGTGGGGATTCGGCAGCCCGCGGTCTCATCATCGGCATGGTTTTGGGCGCTTACCACGGGCTGAAAGCCGTGCCGGCACCCTGGATGGAGGAACTGAGGGCACGACCGACCATCGCTTCGCACCTTCGGGCCATGGCGAGGGATTGAAAGGGAGACGATGGCCACCTTTCCGCTGGTTCGCCTCGCCTCTTCATGCCCGGCGCGCTTAGGGATCAATGACCCAGGCGCCAGGAAGGATATGAACCTGGGGAAGATGACCGGCGAGTCCTTGACAAAAACGGCAGCGGTCGGCATGAAAGGCACGCGTCTCAGGCCCCCATCAGGGGGGTGCGACGGGCAGGATCCCAAAGAATGAAGCGCCCAGCCCCAGGTGCCAGGTTGCCCTGGGACGTGGGTCGCGCCGTTCTTGCCGGACGGCCGTAGGCGGGAAATGAGCGTGAGAAAGGAGCCTCCATGACCGGTGAAGGAGACCTGGTACTGGTCCACATGGACAACAAGCCGGCTTTTTTTGCCAGGATCGAAAAGATCAGCCCCGATCCCAAACCCCATTGGTGGCAGGTGAAGATGCTCGTGCTGCAGGTGCCTTTGATGGTGGTCACCTGGATCTTGCGCGAAGCCTATATCAACGGTGAAGAATTCACCATGGGCGGCCACCCCATGCGGCTGGTCAAGGTGGAAGCGCCCGCCGAACCGGAACAGGTGGACGATCAGGACGGGCCCGATCCTTCCGCCGAGGATGGCCCGGAGGAGCCCGAAAAAAGGGATACCGGTGGGACGGGCGCCAAGGTGGTATCACTCTTCGATCGCCAACCGAAAAAGCCATGACCCCGGCGCCCTTTGGTCTGCGGGAAGGCTTCCCCTTCAGCCCGCCTCGTACGGGCCGCCTTGGGGCCTTGGAACCGGCAGACCGGCATGGGGGCCGCGTCTTTGATTGCAGCGGCCCAGGAGGCCCTGCCTACATTCCCAGGTAGGCTTCCTTGATCTCTTTACTTTGCAGGAGTTCTTCGGACGGGCCTTCCATGACCAATCGTCCGGTGGCCACCACGTACCCGTAGTGGGAATTGGACAGTGCCAGTTGCACATCCTGTTCCACCAGGAGAATGGCGGTTCCGCGGCTGTTGATCTCCTTGAGGATTTCCACCAGATCATCGACGATCACGGGGGCCAGGCCCAGCGACATCTCGTCGATGATGAGCAGGCGCGGATCGCTCATGAGGCCCCTGGCGATGGCGCACATCTGCTGTTCGCCCCCGGACAGGCTCCCGGCCTTTTGCAAACGTCTTTCCTTGAGGCGCGGGAAGAGCTCATAGACCCTGGCGAGCTCAGGGCGGATATCCTTGTCTTTCCTTCGCCGGAATGCCCCCATCACCAGGTTTTCCTCCACGGTCATCTGAGGAAAAAGACGGCGCCCTTCCGGCACATGGACGATGCCTTTACGGACAATCTCCTTGGGAGGCGTGCGGGTGATGTCTTCTCCCCGAAACAGGATCTGACCCCGGTATGGCCGCATGAGCCCTGATATGACCTTGAGCAGCGTCGATTTTCCCGCACCGTTGGAACCCACCAGAGCGACGATTTGTTTTTCTTCCACCTTCAGGTTCAGTCCCCAAAGGACCTGGACGTCGCCGTATCCCGCATCGAGCTCTTTGATTCCGAGCAGCAATCTCTTTCCTCCTAGTGGGTCAGCTCTTTGAAGCGCTTTCCAAGATAGGCCTTGATCACGTTCTCGTCGTTCAGGACCTCTTCCACCGGTCCGTCGGCGATCTTTTCACCGTGGTGGAGCACAAAAACTCGATCACAGAGGTTCTTGATGGCGCGCATCACATGCTCGATCACCAGGATGGTGATCCCACTGTGGCGAATCTTTTGGATCATCTGGACCGCCTGGTCGATTTCGCCGAAATTGAGCCCGGCCATGACCTCGTCGAAGAGCACCACGTCGGGGGACATGGCCAGCGCTTTGGCCATCTCCAGCCGTTTGCGGAAAGCAACGCCCAGCTGATCGGCACGCCGGTCCTTCTGATCGGCCAATCCCACAAACTCCAGGACTTCTTCCGCCTTTTCCATGGCCTCCTTTGCGCTTCGCCTCTTACCCCGGGCCCCAAACATGGCTCCCACCGCCACGTTCTCCTTGACCGTCATGCCGGGAAACGGCTTGACCACCTGAAACGTCCGGGCGATTCCCATGCGGCCGATTCGATAGGGCTTGAGGCCATGGATCGGCTTTCCCTTGAAGTGGATCTCTCCCTCCGTGGGCGGATAAACGCCCGCGATCATGTTGACGACGGTCGTCTTCCCCGCTCCGTTTGGGCCGATCAGCCCCAGGATTTCGCCTGGATTGAGCACAAAACTCACCTTGTTCACCGCAACCAATCCATCGAAGTGCTTGCTGATACGATTCGCTTGGAGAATGGCCATAGGCTAACCTTCTCAAACACGATGTTTTCGGATGTTTTCCAGGAAGTAAGAGACGTTGAGTTTCCTTTCTGTGATGATATCCATGATTCCTTTGGGAGTGAAAACGATGGCCAGAATGACAATGGTACCGAAAAAGAGGGCATGGGCCACCAGGAAGTGGTCGGAAAGGATTTCCGAGATGACTTCAATGCTGAACGCTCCGAGCAGGGGGCCGAACAATTTCCCCATACCCCCGAATACGGCCATGACGATCATTTTCACCGTGGTGTGCACGGTGAAGGCCGGCTCGGGCTTGATGAATGCCTGCTGATACGCGTAGATGCTTCCGGCAAAACCCGTGAAGAGAGCGCTCAGCGAAAAGGCCATGGTCTTTGCATAGGTGGTATTGATTCCAACAGAATTGGCCGCGTCCTCATCTTCTCTGATGGCAATCAAAGAATAACCGAACTTGGCGTTCAGCAGTATGTAGGTAGTCAGCAGGCAGGCGACCAACGTGGCAAGCATCATGTAAAAGAAAAAATAGTATTGACCCCGCACGGACATATCGAGCATGGGAAGATAAATGCCCGAATTGCCCTCCGTGATCTCCAGATTCTGCACGAGGGCCTTCATGGCCTCGGCCACCCCCAGCGTGGCAATGGCGAAATAGTGACCGCGGAGCCGCAAAACGGGAAGTCCCACCAGAATGGCGAAAACGGCCGCAAGCAGCCCCGAGCTGGCATAGGCCAGGGCAAAGCCGAATCCCGCCTTCTCCATGAGGACGGCGGTGGTGTAGGCCCCAATGCCGAAAAAGACCACGTTCCCAAACGACGCATAGCCCGTGTATCCGCCGATGATGTTCCAGGCGCTTGCCATGATGGCGAACATCAAAATGTCCGTACCGAAGCGGATGATGAAGTTGTTGGTGAAGAGCGGAAAGAGAGCCATGCCGATCAGGATCAATCCGCAGATGAAGAAAGAGCGCAACGCATTGTGCTTCATCTCTAATCAGCTCCTCCCAGAATTCCCTTCGGTCTCAAGATCAAGACCAGGACGAGGATCGTGAAACTGATAAGATTCTCGTAGGTGGACCCGAACCAGGTGCTTCCCATGGCTTCCGCAACACCCAGTGTCAGTCCGCCGAGGATCGGCCCCAACATGCTTCCCAGTCCGCCGATGATGACCACCACAAAGGATTTGAGGGTCAGGATGCCGCCCATCATGGGACTGATGGGAAACAGGATGGACCAGAGGGTCCCCGCCGCTCCGGCCGCGCCCACTCCCAGGCCGAAGGTGAGCGCATAGGTGCGGGCCACGTCGACGCCGACCAGTTGCGCCGCGTCCAGGTCCTGCGCGGTGGATCGAATGGAGCGCCCCAGGTCCGTTCGGTTGAGGATGAAGAAAAAGATGGTGCCGATCACGATCACCAGCATAAAGGCCAGCAACCGGACGGTGGGGATGGTGACCCAATCTCCAAGGGAGAAATTGGAGGCGCCGTAGGCCACCTTCACCTTACGCACATCGGCCGTCCAGGCCACCAGGGCGGCGTTGTTGATGAATATCTCAATGCCGAAGGCCAGGATCAAGGTGATGAAGGCGCTGGCTCGGATGATCAAGTTGATCAGGTACTTCTGGATGCCATAGCCGATCACAAAAAGGATGGAAATGGAAAAGATTAGACTGACAAAGGGATCGATCCCCAACAGGGTGAACAGCCAGTAGGTGGTGAAGGCGCCCAGCATGATAAAGGAGCCGTGGGCGATGTTGATGATGTCCATCACCCCCCAAATGAGGGACATCCCCATGGCCATCAAGGCATAGAGGCCGCCTTTGAGAATCCCGTTGATCACGATTTGCGCTAGCATGCATCACTTCCTTCAAGCAGAGACGATGGATAGGGCCCCGTTGTGCAACCCCGCGGCTTTCGCTGCGCTGTCGGCTCAATCGTTGAGGCCGGATCCAGGGAGCCAGGGACGGCCCTCCGGCCCAGCGCCCGATCGGTACGTTTGTCGGCACCGCCGCCCGCCTTGGGTTCATGGGGCAGGGTGCACACTGACAAACCATGGGAAAGGTGAATCACACGCGCATCCGCGCCGAACGGAGGCCAGCCGGGCCGTTCAGGGCGGACAAGCGCCTTAAAGGCGAACGATCAAGAGGGCTGAAACTCCCCCGGGCCGCAAACCCACTGGTCTGGCGACCGGCGGCCCAGGGGGCTTCGGGGTTGCTATTTCCAGCAAGGGAAGGGATAGACCGGTTCTTTTTCTTTGCTGGGATAGACCTGGTGGACCTCGCCTCCAAGGATCTGGAGAACCACGCTGGTTCCCTTGATCTGGCCATTGGGGTTGAATTCCACGTGACCATAGATGGTGTCCAGGGATATGGAGGCGATGGCGTCCCGAACCTTTTCCGGGTCGAGCGTACCGGCCTTTTCAATGGCCGCCTTCAGGATCGCCACATCCGCGATTCCACTGGCGTTGTGGTAATCCGGATCATAGTTGAATTTTTCCTTAAAAAGCTTAACAAATTCCTGCGTATCTTTATAGAGATACCCCTTGAAGTTCATCTGGGTCGACCAGCTCGCCACGCCGAATATGTGTTCGGCATCCTTTCCCAGCGACTTGCGGAAGTCCGCCTCGGAGGGACCGACCGTCATGCTGATCATCTTGGGGCAGACGTTGAGTTCCTTGGCCTGCTGAGCGAAGTTGAGCGATTCTTCGGTATGGCCCGCGAGCAAAACCACGTCCACCTGCTGGGCCTTGATCTTGGTCAACATGGTATTGAAGTCGCTGGCTCCTTCCGCATACTTTTCATAGAGAGCGACCTGTAAGCCCATCTCTTCGGCCAGCTTCTTGGTTCCTTTGGCAACGCTCACATCAAACTTATCGTCCGCATACAGGATGGCCACTGTCTTGGGAGGTGGGGAAAAAGTTTTCAGCATCTCCAAGGTGGATTTGAAATATTGGCCGGCGGGAGGAAGGGTTCCAAAGATGTACTTGTTTCCTCGGCTGAATATCTTCCCGGAGGCGCCTCCCCCTTCGATCATGGGTATTTTGTAACGCATTGCAACCAGACTGTCGGGGATGGTGATGCCGCTGGAATAGGGCCCCAGCAGGAAATTGACCTTGTCTTCCACAATGAGCTTTTCAACCAGGCGGGAACTTTCCGTGGGATCACTCTTATCGTCATAGTAGATGATCTTCAACTGGTAGGAGTCGTTGCCGACCTTGACACCGCCCGTTTTGTTGATGGTTTCAACGGCCATATCGTAGGCATCGCGGTAGAGCTTTCCGCTGCGGCTCTTGCCGCCGGTAAAGGAGATGGCGCAACCCACTTTGATGACCTTGCCCGCCGCTGATGCAGGAATGGTGTGAAAGAAAGATATCAGACCCAACACCAGGACACCTAATAGCAGATTTCGTCCTAACGCTCTCATGGATTCCTCCTCTTTAAGGTTTCGGACCGATACTGCCTGGTTCATTGTAGGGCTGAGCTCTATTCTGCCAGACTATTCAGAAAGGGTCATGCTGTCAACAAAGAGAATCGCCCAGCCGGAAGGGCCGCCGCGTCCTCCTCTTGGGTTGGGTATGGAATCGTGGGCAATCACAGCCGGGACGCGCGGTGTGTGATGGAAACACCCCGGGAGCCGATCGGGATCGCTGCTTTGCCGCGGGACTTTTGAGATTCACTTGTGAAAAAACAGGGGAGGGTGAGGCAGACGGGCTTTCGAAGGTTCCAAAGAAGCCTTCCAACCGCACCCCCCCCCCGGCACGGCCTTGGGCCTGGACAGCGTGGGAGGCGGCCTTCCGGTGGATCTTTCAGCACATCAAACCCACCAGTGGTCGTTTCCATCAAACCACCAGGCGGTCCAGTCGGTCTTCAGGATCTGCTCCGCCAGCTTCCTTCCCATGTCCGTATGGAGACGCTCCAGCGCATAACGCATCCATTCTTGGGCATAGGTGTTTCCCAGGTCCTTTTGCTGCTTGAGCTCCAGGATGAGATCCAATTGATCCGCATCGTGGGCCAGTCGGGAAGCCTCCGTTTGGCGTGAGCGGTATTCGTCCAGCAGGGCCTCCAGCTCGTCACCGAAGGGGAGGGCAGCGGCCAGGTGGGCCGTCGCTTTCCTTTCGTCCACCTGCACGTATTGCTTGTTGACATAGTTCATGTCGCCTGTTCGGGCTTCCGGTAAATCGTGGAAGAGGCACAGGCAGACCACGCGAAAGGGATCGGGATGGTCCACCAGCCGTGCAAGGCAAAAGCCGATGACGGCGACGCGGAAGGAATGATCCGCCACCGACTCGCGGCCGGTGCCCAGAAATTGAAAGCCCGACCGAGGGGTTTTTTTCAGCATGCCCACCTCGAAAAAGAAGTCGGCCAGTGCGCTCAGGTTCATCGGCTTATCTTGATCGGGTGATTCGGTGGGGTGTGTCACTTTCTTGTCATCCATCAACACGTCGGACATCCTTTCCCTACACCGGCGAGGCGCACGGCTTCTTTCGGTCGCCATGGGGTACGCCGGGACTCCGGTCCCTGCATCCCTTCGGTTCCGTAGACGCGCGCTTGAAATCGGCAGGCTCAGCCCGTGTCCGCCGGTCCCCATTCATCGGCCTTGGCCCCGCACGGGGCTTTTGGCGGCTTTGATCTCTTCCAGGGTGGCCCAGCGGACCCTTTCCACCGCCACCTGAAACCGGAAGGATCGCCCCGCCAAGGGGTGGGCGAAGCTCACCCGCAGGCGATCCCCTTCCACGGCCAGAACGCGAAACGGACGGAGGCACCGGTTCTCATCCATGGTGTGGCGAAGGTCGCCCACTTCCACCGGCCCCTCCTCCACCACCTCCCGCCGGGAAACATGGGACTCTTCCTCGGACTCCCCAGCAAAACGGCCCGGCTCCAGTACCACCTCGACCGTCGCCCCCTCATCGACGCCCATCAAAGCCTCTTCCAGGCCGGGCAACAGTCTGTCATGTCCCATGATGACTTCCATCTTATAGGGCCCCCTGGGGTAGTGGAAGCCTTGGGAGTCCACGGGTTCCAGGGTATAGCGAAGTGTGACCATGGTGTTGGGCTGGATCTTCACGATACGATTCCCTCTGATTCGTCGCCTTTGTGAGCATTTCCGGGCTCGTCACTTCAGCGCAAGAAGTCCAAACTTAGGCGTCCCTGCAGGCTTTGCAAGGCGCACCGTCGGTTCCTCTGTTTCGAGACGGCGTGTCGTTTCGTGGCACGCAACCGTTCGCAAAGCAGGACGGGCTCATGAGCGCCCCGGAACGCTGACACCCAAAAAACCAACCGATTCTCCGGGGCTCGGCCGGCCCTTCGCCCGGTTCCAACCCCGCGCTCCGCCACCCACTCCGCGAACCGTCTTCACATTCAGGATCGTACAGTGGCCTTCCTTTGTCAAAGGAGGGCTTATTTTGTGAACAAAGACGCTTTTTTGCTTTAGTTGACAGCCCCTCTCCTTTTCTCTAAAGTGGGTCCCCAATCATGGAATTTTCAGTGAAGAACATGGGTTAGCTGTAGTAAAACTTTTTTTCGAAAGGACGCCCACGACCCAGGTTCCGGTGTCCTTGCCAGTCTTTGAGGGAGGCCATGAAACGCACAGGGGCGCAAATCTTTTTTGAATGCTTGAAGCGGGAAAACGTGGAGGTCATCTTCGGATTTCCCGGCGGTGCCGTGATCGACCTCTACCACGAAATGCCCAAGCATGACATTCGCCACATCCTGGTTCGCCACGAACAGGGCGCCGCCCACATGGCGGACGGCTATGCGCGGGCCACGGGCAAGGTGGGTGTCTGTCTGGTCACCTCCGGCCCTGGCGCCACCAACACGGTGACCGGGATCGCCACGGCCTATATGGATTCGGTACCCATGGTGGTTTTCACCGGCCAAGTACCCACGGCCCTGATTGGCAACGACGCCTTCCAGGAAGTGGATATCGTGGGGATTACGCGCCCGTGTACCAAGCACAATTACCTGGTGAAAGACGTACGGGATTTGGCCCGAGTGATTCGCGAAGCCTTCTACCTGGCGCGAACGGGCCGGCCGGGGCCGGTCCTGGTGGATCTGCCGAAGGATGTGATCCAGGCATCCACGGACTTCCGCTATCCCAAGCGGGTGCAACTGCCGGGTTACCGCCCCACCGTCGAGCCCCATGCGGGGCAGATCAATCGGGCCTGGGACCTGCTGCGAAAGGCGAAGCGGCCCGTCATCTATGCGGGAGGCGGTGTCATCAGCTCCAGTGCTCACCGGGAACTGACCCGGCTGGCGGAAGCCTTGCAAGCCCCGGTCACCACCACCCTCATGGGCTTGGGCGGTTTTCCGGCCGTGGTTCGCAATGACAAGGGCCAACGGGAATTGCACCCCCTGTGGCTCGGGATGCTCGGTATGCACGGCACCTTTCGGGCCAACATGGCCGTTCAAAACTGCGACGTGCTCTTTGCCGTGGGCGCCCGCTTCGATGACCGCGTGACGGGTAAGATTTCCGGCTTTGCGCCCAAGGCCAAGATCATCCACATCGACGTGGACCCCACCAGTATTTCCAAAAACGTGGTGGTGGACATCCCCATTGTGGGGGACTGCAAGGCCGCATTGCGAAAGCTCAATGACATCGCAAAACAAGAACCCCTTGAGAATGTGGATGACCTCCGGGCTCCCTGGCTCGAGCAGATACACCAATGGCGGGAAACCTACCCGCTGGCCTACAAGAAGGAAGGCAACGGCATCAAGCCCCAGTATGTGGTGGAAAAGATCTTCGAGTTGGCCGATGAGGAGACCATCATCACCACCGAAGTGGGCCAGAACCAGATGTGGGCGGCCCAGTATTACCACTTTGCCAAACCGCGCACGCTGCTCACCTCGGGCGGCTTGGGGACCATGGGCTATGGACTTCCGGCGGCCATCGGAGCCCAGGCGGCCTTTCCCGACCGGTTGGTGATCGATGTGGCCGGCGACGGCAGTATCCAGATGAACATCCAGGAACTCATTACCGCCGTGTGCAATGAGCTGCCCGTTAAGGTGGCGATTCTCAATAACCGCTATTTGGGCATGGTCCGTCAGTGGCAGGAGCTTTTCTACGACAAGAACTTCTGTGCCACCTGTCTGGATGCCTCACCGGACTTCGTGCGTTTGGCCGAAGCCTATGGGGCGGTGGGGCTTCGTGCCAAGAGCATGGAGGAGGTGGAGCCGGTTTTGCGTGAGGCCCTATCCGTTCAAAAGCCGGTTCTTATGGATTTTTGGGTCAGCCCCGAAGAGGGCGTCTACCCCATGGTCCCTGCAGGCAAGAACATTTCGGAGATGTTGCTGGTGTGACGATGGACAAAAAAAACGGACTGCGACATACCATTGGCGTGTTGGTGGAAAACCAGCCCGGCGTGCTCTCGCGCGTGGCGGGGCTTTTCAGCGGGCGGGGCTTCAACATCGAGTCCCTCACGGTGGCCGTGACCAATGAGCCGGGGCTTTCGCGCATCACCCTGGTGACATCCGGAGATCAGCATATCCTGGAACAGATCATCAAGCAGCTCAATAAGCTGATCAACGTGATCAAGGTGATCGACTTTCGCGATACCGAGTTTGTGGAGCGGGAGATGGCCCTGATTAAGGTGCGGGCCGAGCAGGCCACCCGGGCGGAGGTCTTGCGGATCGTCGATATCTTTCGGGCCAAGGTGGTGGACGTGAGTCCCCATTTCTTTACCATTGAAGTGACGGGAGACGATGGCAAGATCAACGCCATCCTGGAGCTCCTGGGACAGATCGGCATCGTGGAGGTGGCCCGAACCGGCAAGGCGGCCTTGGCCCGCGCCAAGAAGCGCTGAGCGCTCAGCGGACCGGATAGATTAGGGTCCCCTGTGGAGCAGATCATAGACCCCCGCCTCCGTGCAGGTGGGAAGGGCGCAGCCTTCCCACCCAAGGCGGGCGTTTTTTGCAACCATCCCCTGGGAAGGGAGACGTAGGAGGAGAGTGAATGCGGATTTTCTATGACGCGGATGCGGATGCGAAGGTGTTGCAGGGAAAAAAGGTGGCTGTGATCGGATACGGCAGTCAGGGGCACG
Source organism: Desulfacinum hydrothermale DSM 13146 (assembly GCF_900176285.1). Classification (GTDB taxonomy): domain Bacteria; phylum Desulfobacterota; class Syntrophobacteria; order Syntrophobacterales; family DSM-9756; genus Desulfacinum; species Desulfacinum hydrothermale. Next base: position 83,209 of record NZ_FWXF01000009.1, read on the forward strand.
CCCAGGCCCAGAATCTGCGCGACAGTGGCATGGACGTTATCGTGGGCCAACGGCCCGGGTCGGCGAACTACCAAAAGGCCGTGGAAGACGGTTTTGAGCCGGTGAGTGCGCGGGAGGCGGCCGAAGCGGCCGATGTGATCCAGATGCTGGTCCCCGACCACATTCAGGCTCAGCTCTACCGTGACGATGTGGCCCCTTTCATGAGTGCGGGAAAGACGCTCCTCTTTTCCCACGGGTTCAACATCCATTTTGGGCAAATTGTCCCCCCGGCGGATGTGGACGTGGTGATGGTGGCTCCCAAGGGCCCCGGTCACCTGGTGCGAAGCGAATACGTGCGGGGCGCCGGAGTTCCCGCTCTGGTGGCCGTCGAGCAGGACGCCACCGGCCAGGCCCTGCAGACCGCTCTGGCCTACGCCAAGGGCATCGGTGCCACCCGGGCGGGTGTTATGGAGACCACCTTTCAGGAAGAGACGGAAACGGACCTGTTCGGCGAACAGGCTGTTCTTTGCGGCGGCGTTTCGGAACTCATCAAGGCGGGGTTTGAGACCTTGGTGGAGGCCGGATACCAGCCGGAAATCGCCTTTTTCGAGTGCATGCATGAATTGAAGTTGATCGTGGATCTCATCTACCAAGGCGGCCTGTCCTACATGCGCTATTCCATCAGCGATACGGCCGAATACGGCGATTACACCCGGGGCCGGCGCATCATCACGGACGAAACGCGCAAGGAGATGAAGAAGATCCTTCGGGAGATCCAGACGGGCCAGTTCGCCCGAGAGTGGATCCTGGAAAACCAGGCGGGGACGGCCATGTTCCGGTCCATGCGCCGGCGGGAGCGCGCCCATCAGGTGGAAGAGGTGGGGGCGCGCCTTCGGGCCATGATGCCTTTCCTGGAGCCCAAGAAATTCGACTAAAGAGGATTTTCCAGTCATCAGAGGTCACCGCGGCAGCTGTTCGAGCAACAAAAACCTTGCAGCTCCCGCGGTGGTTTTGTATGGAGAACCGGCCCTCGGAGCTTTTCTGAGAACGCCCAGGTTGCTCCCTTCTTGTACGAACGGAAGGTTGGGACCACCAGGCGGGCCTGTGCTGCCAGCCGGGCCTTTAAGCAGGGGCGGGTTCCGAACCCGCCCCACCTAGGCTGCCCGAGAATTCCAAAAGCACCAGGGGGCCGGTAGAATTTCAACTGGTCAGAAAAGCCCAAAAGGAAGAGAGGCCATTATCAGAAAGCCTCCTGGTGAACCGGCTCGAAAGGAGCACGCCATTGCCCGGTAATGATTTCCGAAAGCGATCCCGGCACATTCCCTTTGCCCGCGAGGGGTTGCCCTATGTTTCGGCCGCCGGCTTCGCCACTCTGGTGAGTGCGGTGTCCCACTGGCATCCCGTCACGGTCATCTTGCTCACGGTGACCCTGCTCATGGTGCACTTCTTTCGTGACCCCGTGCGCTGGTCCAACGCCGAGGCGGGGGAGGTGATCTGTCCTGCGGACGGACGGATCATCGCCGTGGAAAAGCAAGAGGAAACGTGCTTTACCGACCGTCCCATGTGGAAGATCAGCATCTTCATGAATATCTTTGACGTGCATGTGAACCGGGTTCCGGTGAGCGGTCGCGTGGCCGGCCTCCATTATCGAAAAGGCCGATTCCTGGCGGCGAACAAGAAACGTGCTGGTCTGGAAAATGAACAAAACTGGCTCTGGATCCAGACGGATAGCGGCTCCGACGTGGTACTCACCCAGGTGGCCGGGCTCATTGCCCGACGCATTGTGTGCTGGCCCCGAGTGGGCGATTCGGTCCTGCGCGGAGAACGGTTCGGCATGATCCGTTTCGGTTCGCGTGTGGACGTCTATATTCCATTGGAGGGCGAGGTCCTGGTAACCAAAGGTCAGAAGGTCTTCGCCGGGGAGACGATTCTATGTCGCATTCAATGAACACCAACAGGAATCCGGCCAGGAAGAAGAAACGCAAACGCCGAAACCCGGAAGAGGAAACCTCCCGGGGTACTTACATCCTGCCCAATCTGTTCACCACGGGGAATCTGTTTGCGGGTTTTTACGGCATCGTGAGCAGCATCAACGGCCACTACTTTCATGCCGCCGTGGCCATTCTGGTCTCGTGTGTTTTCGACATCCTGGACGGGAAAGTGGCTCGCTTTGCAAAGGCCACCAGCCGCTTTGGAATCGAATACGATTCGTTGGCGGACCTGGTGGCCTTCGGCGTGGGGCCTGCGCTGCTCATCTACCTGTGGGCATTGCAGCCCTTTGGCCGACTGGGCTGGCTGGCGGGCTTTGTTTTCGTGGCCTGCGGAGCGCTGCGTTTGGCCCGCTTCAACGTCCAGGCAGGGCAGGGCCCTTCCAATTACTTCGTGGGACTGCCCATCCCCGGGGCCGCCTGCATGATCGCCACCACCGTCCTTTTTCTATTCAAGATCAAGGGCCAGAGCTACAACCCGACCCTCGTGATCTTCCTCCTGGAAGCCTACGTTTTGGGATTTCTCATGGTCAGCAACATTCCCTTCAACAGCTTCAAGGAAATGGAAGTGATCAAGGGAAAGCCGCTGCCCGCGCTTTTTGTGCTGGTCTTGCTTCTGACGGTTGTGGCCGCCAAGCCGCCGGTGATGCTCTTTCTCATGTTCAGCGCCTACGTACTTTCGGGGCCCGTCACCTACCTGGTGAAACGGTTCCGAAAAAAGCGGGCGCTGGAAACCGATGATGAGGGCGTCGCCGAAGGCCACTCGCCGCCCGCAGGGCTCCATTCCCAAAGCTGAATGGAAACAGGGTCCAGAGGCCCACGGTCCGGTCCACAGGCGGATCGGCCTTTGGGACGCCCCGAGGGCGGCGCTCGCCGCTTGCCACGCGGAACGACGCCCTTTGCACATCTTTTTTCTCTACGGACTGCTAGATGATGAGAGGATGAGCGACCATGTCCATGACGCTTGCCGAAAAGATCCTCGCCGCCCATGCCGGGCGCGAGCGCGTGGAACCCGGACAGCTACTGGAAGTCTCCGTGGACTTCTGCCTGGGAAATGACATCACCGCTCCCATCGCCATCCAGGCCTTTCGCGAGGCCGGGGTGGACAAGGTGTTCGACCCCGAGCGCATTGCGCTGATTCCGGACCATTTCGTTCCCAACAAGGACATCGCATCGGCCATGCAGGTGAAGATGCTGCGTGATTTCGCCCGAGAACAGGGCATTCCGCACTATTACGAAGTGGGACGTATGGGCATCGAACACGCGCTTCTTCCCGAACAGGGCCTGGTCCTTCCGGGTGATGTGGTCATCGGTGCCGACAGTCACACGTGCACCTACGGCGCTCTGGGGGCCTTCGCCACCGGCGTGGGGAGCACGGATCTGGCCGCCGCCATGGTTCTGGGTACCACGTGGTTCAAGGTGCCGGCCTCCATCAAGTTCGTCTACCACGGCCGGAGAAAGCCCTGGGTGGGAGGCAAGGACCTGATCCTCCATACCATTGGACAGATCGGGGTGGACGGGGCCCGTTACATGGCCATGGAGTTCACCGGACCGGTGGTGCAGGACCTGCCCATGAGCCACCGCATGACCATGTCCAACATGGCCATCGAGGCGGGAGCCAAGGTGGGCCTCATTGAACCCGATCAGATCACGCGTGACTATGTGGACGGAAGAGCCCAGCGCTCGTACGTCTTCCATCAAAGCGATCCGGACGCCCGGTATGAAGCGGTCTACGATTGGGACGTCTCTTCCCTGGATCCCATGGTGGCCCTGCCGCACCTTCCGGAAAACGTGAAACCGGTGACGGAACTTCCCGAGATCTCCATTGACCAGGTGGTGATCGGCAGTTGCACCAACGGCCGTCTGGACGATCTGCGGGAAGCAGCCGCGGTCCTTAAGGGCCACAAGGTGAGCGACCATGTTCGCTGCATCATCATTCCGGCAACCCAGCGCATCTATCGCCAAGCCATGCAGGAAGGCCTTCTGGAGATCTTCCTGGAAGCCAACGCGGCGGTGAGCACTCCCACGTGTGGACCCTGCCTGGGTGGACACATGGGGATTCTGGCCCAAGGAGAAAGGGCGGTGGCCACAACCAACCGCAATTTCGTGGGCCGAATGGGACATCCGGAAAGCGAGGTTTATCTCAGCTCGCCGGCGGTGGCGGCCGCTTCGGCCGTCCTTGGACGCATCGCTCACCCGGAAGAAGTACACTAAGCACCCACACGAAGGGGACTCACATGGGCTGTGCATGTTGCCATACCTCAAAGAAAGCCAACGTCTTGAGCGGTCGGACCTGGATCTTCGGCGACGATGTGGATACGGACGCCATCATCCCCGCCCGCTACCTGAACACCTCCGATCCCAAGGAGCTGGCGTTCCATTGCATGGAAGACGCCGATCCGACCTTTCCGTCCAAGGTGCAACCGGGCGACATCATCGTGGCCGGGAAAAACTTTGGTTGCGGCTCGTCACGCGAGCACGCTCCCATCGCCATCAAGGGGGCCGGGGTGGCCTGCGTGGTGGCCAAGAGCTTTGCGCGGATCTTCTACCGCAACGCCTTCAACATGGGACTCCCCATCCTGGAATGCCCCCAGGCGGTGGAAGATGTGAAAGAAGGCGATCAATTGGAAATCGATCTTGGCTCGGGGACCATCCAAAACCTTTCCACGGGACAGACCTATCAGGCCCAACCCATCCCTCCCTTCATGATGGAATTGTTGGAGGCGGGGGGGCTCATGGCTTATGTAAAAAAGCGCGTCCAGGCAGCCTGAGGCACGACTTGGGTGAGTGTGGATTGCCCGGCCAGGCCGCTGTGAGGGGTCCGGCGTGAGGCGTTCCTGTCTACGCTTCCGGACCCGAGCCATTGGCCGTGCATCGCTCGCCACGGCTTTCTTTTCAGGCCGCTGCGGCGCGCCATGATGCGCAATTCCATCATTGCCGCCGGCCCCCAAAGGGCTGGGCGCCGATTCATCTTCATGGACAAGAGGGGGAACAATGGCACAAAACGGTTATCGCGTGGCGGTGGTTGGAGCCACCGGAGCGGTGGGCACCACCATGGTTCGGGTGCTGGAGGAGCGACGATTCCCCGTAAGAGAACTGAAACTCCTGGCCTCGTCCCGTTCGGTGGGAAAGCAGATCTCCTTTCGCGGCGCCCAGGTGAGCGTGGAGGAGCTCACGGAAGATAGTTTTCAGGGGCTGGACGTGGCGCTCTTTTCCGCCGGGGCCTCGGTGAGTCGTCGGTTCGCCCCCATAGCCGCCCGTGTCGGCTGTGTGGTGGTGGACAATTCCAGCGCCTTTCGCATGGATCCGCACACCCCGCTGGTGGTTCCCGAAGTCAACCCGCACGCAGTGCGCCATCACCAGGGCATCATCGCCAATCCCAACTGCTCCACCATTCAAATGGTGGTGGCGCTCAAGCCCATCCAGGATGCGGTGGGCATCCAGCGCATTGTGGTGACCACCTTCCAGGCGGTGTCCGGAACCGGCATGAAGGCCATCCAAGAGCTGCGCCGGCAGGTGGAGGCCACGGTGAAAGGTGAGCCCCTGCCGCAGGAAGTCTATCCCCATCAGATCGCCTTCAACTGCCTGCCGCACATCGGATCCTTCCTCGATTCCGGTTATACGGAAGAGGAGATGAAGATGGTCAACGAGACCCGCAAGATCTTCGAGGATCCGGACATCCAGGTGTGCGCCACCACGGTGCGGGTGCCTGTCTATTATGGTCACAGTGAATCGGTGGCCGTGGAGATGCGCAAGCCCCTGGAGGTTCAAGACGCTGTGGCGCTCCTTTCCAAGGCCCAGGGGGTGCAGGTGGTGGACGATCCCCTGGCGGGCCGTTATCCCATGCCCCTGGATGCGGAAGGCCGCGATGAGACCTTTGTGGGGCGCATCCGCAAGGACATCTCCATACCAAACGGCTTGGTCTTCTGGGTGGTGGCCGACAACATCCGAAAGGGTGCCGCCACCAATGCGGTGCAGATCGCAGAGCTGTTGGTGCAAGAAGGGCTCCTCTAAGCCTGCGTGGATTGCTGGACGGAGGGAAAGGAGCGATCCGCCGTGCGCATCATCTCCGGGCGATTCCGCGGACGCCGCCTCTTCGCCCCCGCCTCCCGGCACGTGCGACCCACATCCGACCGGGTCCGAGAGGCGCTCTTTAGCATTGTGGGTTCCAGGGTCCAGGACGCCTCTGTCCTGGACCTTTTTGCTGGTACGGGAGCTTTGGGCCTGGAGGCCCTGAGCCGTGGAGCGGCCCAGGCGGTCTTTGTGGATAGCCATCCCAAGTCGGTGGAACTCATCCGCAGGAACATGGGGGCCTGCGGGCTGGATGACCAGAGCGCACGGGTCCTGTGCATGCCCGCCAAGGCCGCCGTGGAGCGTTTGCGAAAGGAAGGGCGGCACTTCCAGATCATCTTCATGGATCCGCCCTACGGAAAACATCTGGTTTCCGATACGCTGCCGCTGCTCATGGGAATCAGTCTTCCCGAAACCCTGGTGGTGGCTGAACACACTCCCTCAGAGGCCATGGCCCGCTCCTACCACGGCTGGAGCGTCCGGGATCAACGCCGATACGGCGATACGGCGATCACCTTCCTGGTCCGTGACTGAACCCGTAATGGACACACTTTTGACTTTCCTTGTCGATAACGTTATCTTCTGTGCCTTTCGTTCGCCTTGAGATATGGTTCATCCAACCACGAGGAGGGGTCATGGACAAGCTGGCCGTCTATCCCGGATCGTTCGATCCCATCACCAATGGACATCTGGATCTCCTGGAGCGCGCCCTCAAGATCTTCGACCACGTGATCATCGCTGTGGCCAGCAACCCTGCCAAACAGCCCTTGTTCTCTTTGGAAGAGCGCATGGATCTCATCCGCCGCTCTCTGCAGGGACACCCTTTGGAAAAGCGGGTCTCGGTGGACACCTTCGACGGCCTCCTGGTCAACTACGTGGACCGGGTGGGGGCCAAAGCCATCTTGCGAGGGCTCCGGGCCGTGAGCGACTTCGAATACGAATTCCAGATGGCCCTCATGAACCGCAAGCTCAACAACAACATCGAAACCCTCTACCTCATGACCGGCATGCGCTGGATCTACATCAGTTCCCGCATCATCAAGGAAGTGGTCATCTCCGGCGGGGACGTGCAAGGGCTGGTGCCCGAAGTGGTGGAGGAGCAGCTCAAGGCGCGCCTCCACGCCTGACGGGGATCCTCTTGGGGCCTGCTTTCCTCCTGAAAAATTGGGTAAGACGGGCCTGGAAGACTGCCCCAGAAGGCCCAGGTTCTTCACTTCCTGTGCGAACGGAAGGTTGGGGTACCAGAAGCGCCCGCCCTACGGGCCTGGCCTTGCGGCAGTAGGGGCGGGTTGGGAACCCGCCTCACCAAGGCTCGAAAAGGGACACAAGGCCCCGTGGCATTTCAAGCAGTTAGAAATCTCCCGAAAGGCTGAAACGCCCTTGTCGGACAGGCTCCTGGGCCCAGTGGGCGCTTCCAATCGCACGCGCTGCCCCATAGATCTTCTGTGGGAGCCCCGAAAGGCGCGCCCCCCATGGACGGCTGCCGGATGAGGGCCGGCGCAGACCCCGAGGGCATGGGGGAAGACAGCATGGCGGCTTTCGCCGCTTACACCGCCGGCCTTCCGCCAAAGCGGGCGTCCCGTGTCCGTCTCGTTTCCATGCGGTTATTGGGGTGAATCACCTGGCCTGATACCGGACCCCACGCCCATTCCCCAGCACCGGGCAGGGTCCAGAAGATCACGGATCGCGGCTCAGCCGCCGCGCAATCTCCAAAACGGTGCGGACATACGGGCGGCTGTTGTTGTAGCGCAAAAGAACCTTTTCCCGATGGGATCGCGAAGCGGAATCCTTCCAGCCATGGCTTTTCAGGTAGTTGGCGATGCTCATGAAGGCATCTTCCGGCGTGAAGAGATCCACCTGGCCGTCGCCGTCGCCGTCTGCTCCGTAGCGAAGCAGACTGGTGGGCATGAACTGAGCCCATCCAATGGCCCCCATGAAGGAGCCCTTCAAGCCGGAAACCTTCCGGTCTTGTTCCAGGAGCCTCACAAGAGCATCCAGTTCCGTCAAAGCCCAGTGCGCCCGGGAGATGAGCTTCTGGTCAAAGCGCCGCCGTCCCCATCTCTTGCGATCCTTGGCGGGTAGCATCCGCCACACCCGATCGCGATAGTCTTTGCGTTCCATGAGGGCGAAGGCCGCCAAGGAGGGCACCACGGGATGATTCCCCGTTTGGGTCCCCAGACGGGTCTCCACGAGCAGAATGGCCACCACCACCGATGGATCCACCCCATAGGCTGCCTGGGCCTGGCGAAGGGCCTCGTCGTAACGGCGCGAAAAGCGCCGCGCCTGGGCCAGCGCCTGGGGATCCAAAAAGCGGTCATAGGCCAGCTTCCCTTCTTGGATCCTCATGTAGAGCGCCACGTTCTTAAGCCTTGCGCCGCCCGATCCGGAAAAAAGCCGGTGCACCGCCTCGGGTGAGCGGCCGAAAGCCACCAGCCGCTCCTCCAGCCGTTCATAGCCGCCCGGCGTCCTGGCAGCTGGGGTGACGCCCGCCCACAGGGCGGCAAGAAGGCAGATTAAAAGGGCCCAGATGAGGCGACGCTTGTCGGTTCCTGGATTCATGGTTTATACAACCTCACTCGTTTGCACCGTTCCGGGCACATCCCCCACCAAGGGGACCTGGTTCGAAATTGGCCCGGATCATGTTATGAAAACAGGACCCTTTTGACAAACGTCATTCCATTCTCCCCGGCGACCGACGTATCCCGGCGCTCGGGGCTAACGATGCGGGAGGCACGCATGAGTTGGAGCCAGGCTTTTGAACGGCTGGAACACGCGGTGATCGACGAGATTCGAACCAAGGCGACCATCTACAGACACAAAGCCACGGGCGCTCGCGTTCTGAGCATGGAAAACGACGATGAGAACAAGGTCTTCGGCGTCACCTTCCGCACACCGCCTCAGGATGCCACGGGACTTCCTCACATCCTGGAACATTCCGTTCTGTGCGGTTCCCGCAAGTACCCCGTCAAGGAACCTTTCGTGGAGCTGCTCAAGGGATCCCTCCAGACCTTCCTCAACGCCTTCACCTATCCGGATAAGACCTGCTATCCGGTGGCCAGCCAGAATCACCAGGACTTCTACAACCTGATCGACGTTTACTTGGACGCCGTCTTCTACCCACGCATCACGCCGTGGATCTTCAAACAGGAAGGCTGGCACTATGAACTGGACAGCCCCCAAGCCCCTCTCACCTACAAGGGTGTGGTCTACAACGAGATGCGCGGGGCCTATTCATCTCCCGACCGTCTGGTGATCGAATACGCCCAGCACTCCCTCTTTCCCGACACTCCCTACGGCGTGGATTCCGGAGGCGATCCCAAGGTGATTCCTTCTCTCACCTATGAACAGTTCAAGGCGTTCCATGAAACCTTTTACCATCCTTCCAACGCCTGGTTCTTTTTCTATGGAGACGACGATCCCAATCGCCGGCTTCAGATCCTGGAAGAGTATCTGAAGGATTTCCAGGCCCGAAGGGTAAACAGCGCCATTCCCCGCCAGGCGCCCTTTCCTGAACCCAAAAGGCTCAGCCGGACCTACGCGGCGGGAGAAGCCGAGACGGCCAAATCCTTTGTGACCGTCAACTGGCTTCTGCCGGAGACGGAACCGCCGGAACTGAACCTGTCGCTTCACATTCTGGAGTACGCCCTATTGGGCATGCCGGCCTCACCCCTGAGAAAGGCCCTGATCGATTCCGGACTGGGAGAAGACCTGTGTGGTGTGGGGCTGGAAGGGGAGCTTCGCCAGATGATGTTTTCCACGGGGCTCCGCGGGGTTTCCCCAGACGCGACGGACAAGGTGGAACCCCTTATCCTGGACACCCTCCAAGATCTGGCCCGAAACGGCATTGCCAGGGAAACCGTGGAGGCCGCTGTCAACACCGTGGAATTTCGCCTTCGGGAGAACAACACCGGAAGTTACCCCAGGGGGCTGGCCTTGATGCTTCGGTCTCTTTCCACCTGGCTCTACGACGGAAACCCCTTGTCCCTCATCGCCTTCGAGAAACCCCTGGAAGAAGCCAAGCGCAAAATCCTGGAAATGCCCGGCTATCTGGAAGGCCTCTTGCAAACTCACTGGCTGGAAAATCCGCACCGTACCACGCTCATCCTGGAGCCGGACGCCGAGCTGGAACGACGCCGGGAAGAGGAGGAATCGCGAAGGCTACAGGCCATCAAGGAATCCCTGAGCCCGGAACAGATCCAGCAGATTGTGGAAGAGACCCGCCTGCTGCGGGAAATGCAGCAAAAGCCCGATCCCCCCGAAGCCCTGGCCACCATTCCCCGGCTGCGCCTGGAAGACCTGGACCCGAAAAACAAGACCATCCCCGCCCAAGAGGGGCGATTGGCCGGCGTTCCCGTACTGACCCACGACCTCTTCACGGGAGGAATCCTCTACCTGGATCTGGGCTTCGACCTGAAAGGCGTTCCCCAACGCCTCTTGCCCTACGTCCCCCTTTTCGCTAGGGCCCTCCTGGAGATGGGAACGGAAGAGGAAGACTATGTCTCCTTGACGCAGCGCATCAGCCGAACCACGGGCGGCATCTTCACTCAAGTAAGCACCAGCGCCTTTGCCGACGGCCGACAATTCGGCGCCTGGCTCTTTGTGCGCGGTAAGGCCATGGTTCGTCAGGCATCGGATCTGTGCCGGATTCTCCGAGATGTGCTCACCTCCATCCGGCTGGACAACCGGCCCCGCTTCAAACAGATGGTGCTGGAATCGAAGGCACGGCGCGAGGCACGCCTCATCCCGGAAGGACACCGCTTCGTGAGCCGCCGGCTGAAGGCCTCCCTGCATCCAGCCGATTGGGTGCTTGAAAAGATGAAAGGGGTGGATTCCATTCACTTCGTGCGGAACCTGGCGGACCGCGTGGATTCCAGTTGGCCGCAGGTCCTGGCGGATCTGGAAGAGCTTCGCCGCTCGCTTTTGGACCGATCCCGGCTTCGCGTCAATGTGACCCTGGATGAAGCCGCCTGGCGGTCCACGGCCTCCGTGGTGGAAGAATTGCTGGAGGCGGTGCCCGATCGTCGAGGCCCCGACGCGTCCTGGAATCCTGAACTGCTACCGGCTCATGAGGGACTGACCGTGCCGGCCCAGGTCCATTACGTGGCCAAGGGTGCCTGCCTTGCTTCCCACGGATTCCACTTCCATGGCTCGGCGTTGGTGGTTTCCCACTTCCTTCGAACGGCTTGGTTGTGGGATCAGATCCGCGTCCAGGGTGGGGCCTATGGCGCCTTCACCCAGTTGGACCGGTTTTCCGGAAACCTGGCCTTCGTTTCCTACCGGGACCCCAACCTGGAAAAGACCCTGGAAGTCTACGACCGAACGGCGGACTTTTTGCGCAATCTGGATCTGTCCGTGGAAGAACTGACCAAGAGCGTCATCGGCGTGATCGGCGATCTGGATCGCCATCTTCTGCCGGACGCCAAAGGCTTCACTTCCTTCATCCGGCATCTTACGGGAGATGACGACGAGCGGCGCCAGCAGTTGCGCCAAGAGGTGCTGGCCACCTCACCGGAAGACTTTCGCCGCTTTGCCGACGCCGTGGAAGTGCTTCGCCAAGAAGGCCGCGTGGCGATCCTGGGCCCGGAAGACGGCCTGCGGCGCCTGGGCGAGCGCCTGACGATCACCCGGGTGCTCTAAGCCGCACGGAACCACACCGGCCTCAGAAGGTGCACCTTCCAAGTGGTGAAGCCCGGCCCGATCGAGGACAACGCAACCCCTTTGAGGGGCCGCACCCATGGTGCAACGTTTCCAGGGGCTTTCCGACCGGCGTCCGGCGGCGCTGGATATAACCGGGTCCGGACCACGTCGCCAGGGCGCAAGGGGATCAACCGGCCTTTTGCCAAAAGCACCCGGCGTTACGACCGAACAGGCCATGGCATCCCTTCTTTCCGTCTTTTTCGGCAAAAAAGCGAACCGGGCCTGGATTGGCCTCCTCCAAGGTTGACACCCGGGAGTGGATGACATATCCTTATATGGCAATATAGGAGGAAAGAGCGCATGAAGGAATTCATTCGCGTCATGAAGGCGCTTTCCGACCCCAATCGCGTCAAGATCCTCAAGATGCTGTCGCAACGTCAACTGTGCGTGTGCGAGGTTCAGGCGGGACTCGGATTGGCCCAGCCCACCGTGTCGAAGCACCTCAAGATCCTGGAAGACGCCGGGCTGGTCCAAAAGACCAAGGAGGGCCTGTGGGTCAACTACCGGCTCAGCGACGGGGAAGCCAGCCCCTACGCCGCCACGCTGCTGGGAAATCTCAAACACTGGCTCAACGACGATCCCGAAATCCGTGCCCTGCTGAAACAGGTGCCTCAGCTGGATCGGGACACCATCTGCTCCCGGCAATGAGGGTCCCATGGCAAAGGTGCGATCCTTAAACGTGGCCGGTCGGAAAGTGGGCGTGGTGGGATTGGATGAGCTCTTGGAAGCCCAGGGAAAGGAACTGGCGAGCCTTCCCGCCCCAACCGCCAGACAGAGACTGCTGGAGGAGCTTTCCCGTCAAAACTATATTCCCGCGGCTGCCCGGCAAGCCTATGCGGACGCCTTCTACCGGGAACTTCTGCGCCATGCCGGCTTGCCGGTCCCGGACGAGGCTCGGGAGGAATCCTCCGTGCTCATCTTGGGCCCCGGTTGTGCCCAGTGCGATGCGTCGGAACGCACGGTCATGGAGATCCTCAGCGCGGAGCAGCTTCAGGTGTCTGTGGACCACGTTCGCGATCCGGTGGCCATTGCGGAGATGGGGGTGGTGGCGGTTCCCGCTCTTTTGGTGGGCCAACGCGTTCTTTTTGCGGGGCGGATTCCGCCCAAGGCAAAGCTTAGGAATCTACTTCTTTCGGCCCTTCGTTCGCCCGCGTCCAGTGGGGACGAACGATGATTCCACTCAAGAGGAGGTTACGATGGATATCAAGGTACTAGGACCCGGTTGCAAGAAGTGCCAGCAGACGGAGACGATCGTGAAGGAAGCCGTGGCCGAGGCCGGTGTGACCGCCCAGATAGGGCATGTTACCGATGCCATGGAGATTGCCGGCTACGGTGTTTTCGGAACCCCGGCCGTGGTGATCGACGGCGAGGTCAAAAGTGTCGGCAAGGTGCCCAAGAAGGAGGAAGTGATCGGGTGGCTCAAGAACGCGTAGGGAGCCGTCTCAAAGGGCCCCAATGCATGCTTTTGGGTTAGACGGCTCGGAACCCAGGGCCGGCCGAAGGTGTCAAAAGGGCCGGCCATGGATGAGGGCGTGGGCTCGGTCTTTCCACCTTTGGAAAAGAGACCAACGGTTCAGCGCCGCGCCAAGTTCACCACTTACCTGGGAGGGAATCATAGCTATGGCTGAAAGTTGTTGCGCAACCGCGAAATCGTCCGCAGGCAATGTGATGATCCTTTCCTGCTCGGGAGGATCCAATGTGGGACAGCTTGCCAATCAGGCGGCGGTGGAGCTCACACGGGAAGGCTTTGGGAAGATGTTCTGCCTGGCCGGCATCGGCGGCCATCTTTCCGGTTTCGTTCAATCGGCCCGGGACGTACCGGCCATGGTGGCCGTCGACGGCTGTTCCGTCGGATGTGCCAAGGCCATTCTGGAACACGCGGAGGTGCCCCTCAAGGCTTACCTGGTGCTCACGGACCTGGGAATCGAGAAGAACAAGAAGTTCGATCTGGAGCGGGGTACCATCGACGCCGTCAAGGACGCCGTGAAGAAAGCCTGCAAGGATCTTCCCACCGAGGCACTGAGCCAAGAAGTGTGCTGCAGCTGACCCTCGCATCTTGTACGGTCTGTTCCATTGGACGGTGCCTCGCTCGGAACCCGAACGAAGGTCGGGGAAAGACAATCCAGAACGCGGCCCGGCGATCCCGAAGGGATCTCCGGGACCGCACGAAAGCGAGGTGGCCCATGCTGCTCACAAGCTATCGAAAAGAAGTTTTTCGCCCCGAATGCAATCCCACGTTTCAGTCCGTCCACTGCATCGCCCATCTGGATCAGGACGTGTGTGAGGTGATCCCATACCTGAATGCGGTTTTGGGCGGATCCCAGTTCACCCGCGAACCACCGTCCGTGACCTTCAAGGCCCATGGCAAGCTCATCACGGTCCATCCCCGCCAGATCGCCATCAACGCCCTGAAGGACCCGGAAGAAGCGGATCACATCCTGAACTGGCTCAAGGAAGAGATCAATCGCATCTGGGAAAACCGGGCGGACATCACCCCCAAATACGAGCCGATTCGAAAGCCGCAGGTCTTTACCATCCTGAAGCGCCTGCCCAAAACCAACTGCAAGGACTGCGGCTCTCCCACGTGCACGGTCTTCGCCGTTCAAGTGGCGGAAGGGGGAAAGGATCCGCAGGATTGCCCGCATCTTTCCCCGGAAGATCTTCAGGCCCTGAACGCCTACTTGGAGCCCTTCGACAGGAACGGATGATCAGAGAAACAAGGCTGGAGACGATAGATGAGCGATCGGAAGCGGATTCTCTATTTGTGTACGGGCAATTCATGTCGCAGTCAGATGGCGGAAGCCTGGACCCGGGCGATTCATGGAGACCGCTATGAGGTGTTTTCCGCCGGTGTGGAGCCCAAGACCGTGGACCCACGAGCGGCTCGGGTCATGGAAGAGGCCGGCGTCCCTCTCACCGGCCATCGGTCCAAAAGCATCGACGAGCTGCCCCAGGTGGATTTTCATTTCGTCATCACTTTGTGCAGTCACGCTCAGGAAACCTGTCCCTATTTTCCCGCCTCCACGCAGCGCCTGCACGTCCCCTTCGATGATCCCCCTCGGCTGGCCCAAGACGCCGCATCGGAAGAGGAGGCCCTCCAACCGTATCGGCGGGTCCGAGAGGAGATCCGAAAGTTCGTGGAAGAACTGAACCTGTAGAGATGCCAGGAAGGGCTGTGCGGTCTCGGTGCTCTCAGGAAGCCTCGGCGGAGAGCGTTGGAAACCCTACAAGGCATGGCAAGGCCGGCAGCACAAGCCCGCTTGAAAGTCCCAACCTTCCGGCCACACAACAAGGGAGCCAATTGGGGGTTCTCAGACAAGCCCCTTGGGCTCAGCCGTGTTCCTTGCGCTCGGAACAGGTCCCCCGGCGGGCAAGGAATACTATCTTTTTTAGCGGTTATGGGGTGTTAACTTCTTGAGGTCGTCCTGCCGGGGACAAACCACCGTTTGCCCCCGGCAAGAGAAGAGTGCGGCTCTGCTCGATACAGGCCGATCAGTGCACGGTCTGGCTTTCTTTCACTTCCTCGGCACCGTTTCTTTCAAAACGGGCCACCACGGCATCGGCCAGCGTCTCCACGGCTTTTCGGAATGGGGAATCCGATGCGGCGTCTTCCAGGATGGGACGCCCCTGATCGCCTCCCACCACCACCGCGGGATCGAAGGGAAGAGACCCCAGAAAGTCGATCTTCATGCGCTCGGCCGTCTTGGAGCCGCCGCCCGTGCGGAAAATGGGAATGAACTCATTGCAGTGCGGGCAATAAAGACCGGACATGTTTTCCACCAGCCCGGCGATATCCAGCTGGACCTTCTTGCAGAAATTGATGGATTTGCGAACATCCGCCAGAGCCACTTCCTGGGGCGTGGTGACGATGACGGCCTTGGCGTCCGGCATGATCCGCGCGATGCTCAGGGCCTCGTCGCCCGTTCCCGGAGGACAATCCACCACGAGAAAATCCAGGTCATTCCAGGTGCAGTCGCTGATGAACTGCTGGATAACGCCGTGCTTGATCGGGCCGCGCCAAATGATCGCCGAATCCGTATCCTCCAGCATGGATTCAATGGACACCACTTTGAAATTGGGGCTGTACTCATGGGGGAGGATCTCCTGGTCTTTGCTGATGCGCAAAAGACCGTGCAAGCCCAGCATCTTGGGGATGCTGGGCCCGTGCAGGTCGATGTCCATCAGACCGACGCGGTGGCCCTTTTGGGCCAAAGCCAAGGCGATGTAGACAGCCACACTGCTTTTGCCCACACCCCCCTTGCCACTCATGACGATGATCTTGTGCTTGATGCGCGACAGCTTGCACTCCAGAAGCTCATCTTTGGTGCCCTTGGAACGACGTTCACAGGTGGAACACGATTTTCCTTCGCAAGAACTCATGGGTGGTCTCCCTTCGCTCAGATAAAATTTCCCCTTTCGGTGGACGCTAAGGTAAAGAGCTACCAATCGGTTGTCAACTGACAGGACAGAACGGATGCTCTTGCAGACAGGACAAGGAGGGGACGTGGTGAAGGAATCCAGCCTGAAGGCACGAACGAAGCAGACCGCCGCCCAACTCTTTTCCGGCCCCGTGGACGTGGAGGTGCCCTATCACCTGTGGAAGGAATTCGACCCCGAGCTGGCCCGGGATTTATCGCTTTTCATCACGGGCAACCTCTATTCCCGCACGGTGCTTTCCCTTCCGGAAAGACAGGTGGTGGCGGTTTCGGCCCTGGCGGCCTTGGGGCGGACCGAGGAGCTTCGCATCCACCTGCACGGTGCCTTGAATGTGGGGGTGTCGTGGAAGACCTGCGCCGAGGCCATCTTTCAAGTGGGGGTCTATGCAGGGTTTCCGGTGGTCAATGCGGCCCTCGCCACTCTCAAATCCGTGCTCCAGGAACGGGGCCAGTGGCCCCCGGCCCAGCCGGTATCGGATAAACCTCTTGCATAAGCCCCACCGGATTACTAATGTCTATCATGTCGTGTGGGCCTTCGAAACGACGGCTTGAGACAATCATCCGGTGGAGGTGAGAGAGGATGCCCATTTTTGAGTATCGCTGTCAGAAGTGTGGTCATGAGTTCGAAACATTCGTGTGGTCTTCGCGGGACGAGGAGACGTTGCGTTGTCCCAAATGCGAAGCCGAGGAAGTGACCAAGCTGCTGTCGTCTTTCAGCAGCAAGGGTTCTCTGGGCAGCGCACTGAGTTCCGGCTGCGGAACCGGGGGCTTGGGAGGTTTTGGCTGAGCCTGATGTGTGATGCCGATGGGTCATCGGCAACCGTCAAAGTGGAAGAATCGAGGTTCGCATGAGTCAGGACGCATGGTGGTTGATTGGAATCGTCGCTGTTTGGGTGATCTTGAACAAGTGGGTGCTTCCCAAGATGGGTGTCTCCACGTGAATGTCTCCCAGTTGCGAGATCGGCGATCCGCAGAAAAAGTAGGCAAAAGAAGAGCGGCGGCTCTTTGAGCCCTCCGCTCTTCTTTTCCGTAGAGATCAGGCCGGGTGCTTTGAAGACCCTTTCGGTTCCATGTGCGTCATCGGAGCTGCCATCGTTGTTTCCGACGGCGCTTGGCCCGGGCCCGGATCCACACCAGGCCGACCAGAACCGCCATCAGGGCAACGCCTCCAGCCGCCTTCCACCACCGAGCCAACCCGTTTAGACGCATCAGCAGCAGGGAATGCCACAGCCTTTTGAGCAGCCCGCCGGCGGGCACCGGCTGGCGGTTGATCAGCTCTACCCGAGCAAGAATTTCATCGCCGGATTTGAGCAGCGTCTCTCCCTGCACCTGGCCCGCTTCGAGCGGAGCGGTGACCGATTCCGGAACTTTCAGTTCCCACCGTAGTCCCTGCCGCAACTCCTTTTTCAAGACAATGGGGCGGCTGGTCTTGGGATAAAGCGACACTTCATCCACGGCTCCCTTCCAGACCCGCAGGACCGCCAAGGGCGAAGCCGGATCCGGCGGAGCCACCAAGACGTACTGACGAAAGCCGTAATTGAGAAGCTTGTGGGCTTCCCGTTCTCGCGTTGCCGGAGAAGCGGCCCCCATCACCACGGCCAGCAACCGCATGCCGTCGCGTCGAGCGGTTGCGGCCAGGTGGTATCCGGCGGATGCCACATAGCCCGTCTTGAGCCCGTCCACGCTGGCGTCCTTGAGGAGCAACCGGTTTCTATTGGGCTGTGTGATCCCGTTGTAGGTATATTCGGTCATGGAATGATACCGAAGGGCGTTCGGGAACCGTTGGATGTAGGCGCGGGCCAGGGTCGCCATGTCCCGCGCCGTGGTGAGCTGTCCGTCGGCCGGAAGACCGTTGGGATTTTCGAAATGGCTGTGTGCCATGCCCAGTTCGCGGGCCTTTCGGTTCATGGCTTCCACGAAAGCATCCACCGATCCGTACAGGTGCTCGGCCACGGCCACGCACGCATCGTTTCCCGATACCACGGCGATGCCCTTGATCAGTTCCTCCAGGGGAACCTTGTCCCCCACCTCGATGAACATCCTGGATCCGCCTGTGCGCCACGCCTTCTCACTCACCCAGACCTGGTCGTCCAGCCGGGCATGTCCCTCTTCCAGGGCTTCAAAGACGAGATAGAGCGTGAGCATCTTGGTGAAGGAAGCCGGGGCGATGGGCTCGTCCGCGTTCTGTGTAAAGAGCACCTCGCCGGTGGCCACCTCTTCCAACATCGCCGAGCGGGCCTCCACCTTCAAGGCGGTCTGCGCCCGGCCGGAACTCACGCCCAACACGAGGACCACGCAGGCTACGATCGTCCACCGAAAAAACGCCAGGGTTGACTTCCCCCGGGCCTTGTCAATCCATCGGTCACCAGCCATGCCATCGACCCCTTTCAGTAGCAGGCAAGATCTCCACCCCAATTCGAGTCCGCTTCTCTCGGCCACCGGGAACGGGAGAGGGCGTCCCCGTTCCAACAGGGGAGACTCTTAGCAGCACTCGGGGGGCCAATTCAAGGGGGCGAGGGGAAATTCCTCGCGCGCCTCGGCGCGGGATCCCGGTCTCGGCCGGCTGTCAAGTGAAGCGAGGAGTGGACGGGGAAGATTCGAGCTGCCAGGCGGGTTCGTGCTGCCCGTCTGGCCTTGGGGGACTCGGGGCGGGTTTGAAACCCGCCCCTACCGCCGAAGGTTAGGCTGGAAGCACGGGCCCTTAGGGAGCAACCTGGGCGTTCTCGAACAGACTCCTATGGCCCAAAGGGCGTCATAGGCGGGGCTCCCAGTCTTCCAGCAAAGCGAATTCGGAGATGGGAGTGGCTTCTCGGCTCTGTTCCAACTTGTTCAGGGCATGGATCAGTGCTTGGGCACTGGCCAGCACCACATCGGTGGCCACGCTCCGGCCCAGGGCCCACTGGCCGTCTTCTTCCAAGCGAACGCACACCTCGCCCAGGGCATCCGTTCCGGACGTGACGGCGTTTACTTCGTAGCGCACCAACTTGGGAAATCGCCGAGTGATCTTGCAAATGGTCTTGAAGGCCGCATCCACGGGGCCCTGTCCGAAGCCCGCGTCTTGAATGACCTCTCCATCCACTTCCATTTGAACCGTGGCGTTGGGCACCGAGATGGACCCGGCCGAAACGTTCAAGTAGAGCAGCCGGTAGCGAGCTTCCGGGGCCTTCATCTGCTCATCCAGTAGGCTTTCCAAATCGCTCTCAAAGAGCTTTTCCTTGCGATCCCGAAGATCCAGGAAGGCCTGCCAGCAACGATCCAACTCATCGTCCTCTAGCCTATAGCCGAGGCGATCCGCCGCATCCGCCAGGCCTTCGCGCGTCATATCCCTGGGAAGCTCATTGGCCTGGTCCGCCATGCCCAGTTCCCTGGGGTCCACGATTTGATAGGGCGGCTGCTCTGCCGCATCGGCCAGCTGCGGTACAGTGGTTTCATACACAAAGGCATTGGCTCCCACGATGGGCTTGTGGGGCTGGATGCCGATGCCGGTGAGTCTCTTGACGAGCCGACAGGTGGGACCCAGGCGCTGGAACCGGATTCCCGTTTCGCACTGGAAGTGGTCTTGCCGCGCTTTCAACATGGCGGCCAGCTCTTCCAAGGCGGCGTTACCTGCACGCTCCCCGATCCCATTGACCGTGCAATGCACCTGGCCGGCGCCGGCGCCTATGGCCGCCAAAGAGTTGGCCACCGCCAGGCCCAGGTCGTTGTGGCAGTGAATACTCAGTACCACATCGGGAAAGGAAGCCAGACCGGCGGCAACCGCTTCCATGAGTCGTTCCACCTCCGCGGGAGCGGCATACCCCACGGTATCGGCGATGTTGACCACTTGTGCTCCGGCTTCGGCCGCCACACGGGCCATGGCCACCGCGTCTTCCAGGGGAGCCCGAAGGGCATCCACCAGGGAAAATTCCACCTCCGGCACCTTTTGCAAGGCCGACCGGACTCCACGCTCCGTCAGGGCCAGGCACTCCTTGACGTCCATCTTCAAAAAATGGCGGCGATAGGAAGGGGAAACGGGCACGAAGGTGTGAATCCGGGGCTTTGCGGCCGCCTCCAGCGCTTCGGCGGCCATCTCGAAGTCCTTGGCATGGGTCGGGCGGGCCAGGGCCGCGATGACCGGTCCCTGCACTTGCCGGGCGATGGCTTCCACCGCCTGGAACTGCTCCGCGGATGCCGCCGGGAATCCCGCTTCCAGCACGTCCACCCCCAAGCGGGCCAGCTGCCTGGCCAGTCGGACTTTTTCCTGCACCGAAAGCACGGTCCCGGGCGATTTTTCCCCGTCGCGAAGCGTTGTATCGAAGATCCGGATCGGTCTCATCAGTCACCTCCTTTGGGTTGACAATGGCAAGCACACCATGGGGGACAGGCGGGGAGTGTTGGAAGGTTCCGCTCGCGGCACCAGGAACCTTCCCGCACCTTTTGGGGACTTGTCATAGCGCCGTTGGACGCTCGCTCGTCAAAAAGACTAAGATCGGTGGATATCTGGTCCGTCACGATATTTACAAGGGCATTGTCCATTGTCAACTTCTTTGAAGGAGGCGGGGAGCACACGCGCCATTTCGGCCGGAGTTGGAAGGCTCATCGGGGCCTGTCTTGTGCGTTATGGAGACGGCACCGTTACTTTTTGGTTGCGCTGGGAAAAGTTTTGAGTATAGTGGATGCGTTTGGCCCGCCTCCGTTTATGGCGTTTGGTTGGGTCATGCGGCTTGCCGCATGACAGCCCCCCCATGAATTGGAGGTTTTTTGTTTTGCAAACCCAGAGAAAAGGTAAAACCATGACGTGAGGAAGCAGAGAAGAAAATGAAATCACTAGGAAAACACCTGATCGTCGAGCTCTATGACTGCGACCATGACCTCATCAACCAGGTATCCTCCGTAGAGAAGATCCTGGTGGAGGCGGTCGCCATTTCCAAGGCAACCATCGTCCAACCCGTTTTCCACCAATTTTCTCCGCATGGCGTCAGCGGCGCCGTCATCATTGCCGAATCCCATTTCAGCATCCATACCTGGCCCGAATATGGGTATTGCGCACTGGACATTTTCACGTGCGGCGATCTTATAGATTCCGACGCATCGCTCCAATACCTGAAAGAGGCCTTCAAGGCCGGCAGCATGTCTGTCATGGAGATCAAGCGCGGTGTGTTGGATCTTCCGGGCAAGGAGCTGAGGCACAAGCCGTGATCGAGGAGGCCAGCGCACACCACTGGTTCCGCGAACTCTGCACTGGGGGTGTGGACCTTGCCTACCTGTGCCGTTCCATCATCTTCAGCGGCCGAACCCGATTTCAGCGCGTGGATATCGTTGATTCGCCGCTTCACGGCAAGGTTCTGTTCCTGGACAAGGTGTTGCAGTCTGCGGAAAGGGACGAGTTCATCTACCACGAAACCCTCGTGCATCCCGCGCTGTTCAGCGTGGACAGGCCCACGTCCGTTTTAATCGTCGGGGGAGGCGAGGGGGCCACTCTTCGCGAGGTGCTGCGCCATCCGAGCGTGGAACGCGTTCTCATGGTGGAAGTGGACGGGCAACTGGTGGACATCGCCCGGCACTTTCTGCCCGAATGGCACCAGGGCGCCTTCGACGATCCCCGGGTCGAGCTCGTCGTGGGAGACGGCCGGGCGTATTTGGAAGCCACCAATGAGCGCTTCCACGTGATCCTTTTGGATCTGAGCGATCCAGTGGATGACAGCCCGGCCGTTCTTCTCTATACCAGCGAATTTTTCCAGATTGTGCGCCGCCGGCTCCAGCCCGGCGGCGCCTGTGCCGTCCAGGCCGAATCCATCAGCCCGCAACAATGCACGGTACACGCACGCATCTACAACACCCTGGCCGCCTCCTTCCCCGTGGCCCGCACCTGCCCCTATATGCTCCACAGCTTCCATCGACCGGATGCCCATCTTCTGGGATCTCTGGACCCCCAGTGGTCGCCGGAGCAGGTGGCCCGACGAGCCGAAGCCGCCTCGCTTCCCCTGCGGTACCTGAGCCCGTCCATGTTCCTGGGCCTTTTCATTCTCCCTCCCTACCTGGAACAGGCCTACGGCACCCACCAGCGCCCTTTGACGGACACCGACCACCAGATCCATATTGACGAAATCCTTTAGGCCGTTGAAAATTTGCAGGGCCCTTGGCCGGATGGCCGCCCGCGACACGGACCCGTGAAATGGAGGAGGTCTGACAAATGCCGATCTACGAATTCATCTGTACACACTGTGGCAGGCGAAACGAGTTCATTACGTTCCGTGTCTCCGAGGTGGTGCCCGACACCTGCACCCATTGCCATCAGAGCGGGCTCCGGCGCATTCCGTCCCGCGTTCGCGTTCGTCTGTCGGAAGAAACCCGCCTGGAACGTCTCGCCGACCCTGCGCGTTTTGGAAACCTGGACGAAAACGACCCCAAGAGCATGGCCAAATTCATGAAGGCCATGACCCACGAGATGGGTGACGACCTGGACGAGGACGTGGACTCCCTGATCGAAGAGGCCATGGAAGAGGAGGCCGCGGGAGGCGGCCAAGCGAGTGGTACGGGCGGAGGGGACGGCGGTGCCCATGACGACGATCTGGAGTGACGGTTCTCGCGCGAAAGCCTTTCAGGAAGTGCAGGTCCCAGCGCACCTGAACGGCCGAACGCTGGGGGCGCTCCTGGAGCAAATCTGTCTGTTGAGTCCCGAAGAGGCCGAAGATCTCCTGGACTTCGGCTCCGTGCACGTGGACGGGCGCCGGCAAACCCGGAGCGATTTCCTGCTCGCAAAGGGATCTCGGGTGCGCATCTACTGGCCGTGGCAGGGGACCGCTCGAACCTACGAGCTGGATCCCAAGCGCCTTCTTTACCGGGACCGCTGGATCCTGGCCTATAACAAAGAGGCCGGCATCCCCTCCCAAGCCACTCCGGCGGACGCCTACAACAACCTTTACGCAGCCGTGCTTCGGTACCTGGCCGCCGAGAGACATCCCGCCTATGCGGCGCTGCACCAGCGCCTGGACCGGGACACCACGGGCGTCATTCTTCTCGCCGTGCACAAAAAGGCCAATCCAGGCTTGGGGGCCGCCTTCCAAGCGCGTCGCGTGAAGAAGATCTACTTGGCATGGGTGGCCGGAAGCCCGTTCCGGGACCACTGGGTGACGGATCGCGACATCGGAAGAGGGAAGGGGGCGTATCGGGTCTGCGCCAGGCACTCGGGCCGGCCCGCCCGCACCGCCTTTCGGGTTCTTTTCCGGGACCAAGACAGGGCGCTGGTGGAAGCCCGACCACTCACGGGAAGGACCCATCAGATTCGCCTCCACTTGAGTTCCGAGGGCCATCCCATCGTGGGCGATCGTCTCTACGGAGGCGATTCCGCTCCCGCTAGGGCGGAGCCATTGCGCCTCCACGCCTATCGGCTGGAATTGGAGCACCCGGTCACCCGGCAGCCCCTCCGTCTGAAAGCGCCTGTTCCCCAGGATTGGCCGCCTGTTCCTCCGGGAACCATTCCAGATTGAGGGCCCGGCGCAGTTCCTCGATGGCGTCCAGTTGTTCTTCCGCAAACCGGGCGGTCTCCTCCAGCGTCGTCATGTGCCGCTGGCGCACACTTTCTTCTTGACGCCCTTGGCGCAGCAGATCGGAAAAGTCCACCTGGGCCATGCGGGCTCTCAAACGGAATTCCTCCACCAGCTTGGCGCTCGCAACGTCCAGCAGCCGGTGCAGGTACTGGAACCGGAAGTTTTGGCGGTAGTCACGGAAGGCGTAGAGCAGCTCCGAACGGGCTTCGGCCTTGACCACCTCGATGGCCTCCCGAAGGGTATCGCTTTCCGCACTCCGTTGCTCTGCGCGCCCCTTTCTTCCCAGGCGGGTCTTCAGCGTATTCAGCAGGCGGGAAACCCGTCCGATCCCGAACTTCATGAGCAGCGCCCCGCGGCCCAGAGCGTTTTCATCCACGAAGCCGCTGAAGGCCGGCGGGGTGATCTCCTCCCACTCGTTCCAGCCCGTCTCCGGAGGCCGTTGGAAACCGCGTGTTTCCACCCCGAAGGAGGCCAGTTCCCGATGGTATTCCTCCATGGCCGTCTCGAAGAGCGCCCAGAAGGCCCGCGAGGATTGGCTCAGGCGACTGCGAAGATGCTGCTCCTGTTCCTTGGCGAATTCAATGGTTGCCAGGTTCACCTTCTCCACCAGAAAAACGGACAGGGATCGGCGAAAGTCCAGGTAATAGCGGTGAAGCTGCTTCAAGACCTTGGCCGGATCGCTCAGATCCTTCAAATAGGAGGGATCCACGGGATGGGTGTCCACCATCTGCAACGTCTCCTGAACCACCGCGCCATAGCTCAGGTCAAAAAAGGTACCCACAGCGCGGTCCAGGTCCTGGCGAAGGGTGTCGCGAAGACCGGAGATGGCGTTTTCCAGGGTTCCCAAGGTTTCCAAGAGCGCTTCCTGACGGTCCTGCAGCCGCTTGGCGGAGCGCTTCAGTTGATCCACGTTTTGTCCCAGCAGTTGGCGCTGGGTGCGCGTGGTCTCCGAAAGGGCGTGGGCCACCACGCCCAGTCGGTTCAGGCCGCTTCCGAAAAGAACCCGGATTCTCTGTCGTCCGATCCGCTCGGAGAGCCTTTCCTGCAACTGTTGAAAGCCGACCACCGAGTCCATGTGCCCATCGGCGAATTCGTCGTTCCAGATCTGGAAACGCCGGCGGTCTTTGGCCGGTGCCCGCTCTCCCTGGGCCTGGATCAGGTGGTAGAGGGCGGAGAAGGAAAAAACGTGGGGTTGCGGCACGGTCCATTCCAGTTCCTGGCGCAATCGCTCGATGGACTGGTGCACATCGTCGGGCCCTTGGTGGTTGTCCAGGTCCAGATTCAAGACGAACAGGGTGTGGGGCAGCATGCGCAGGGTCTTGATGAATTGGAGGAGCTTCAGATCCGCTTCCCGCAGCCCCGTACGGGAGCTGACCACGTAGACGATGAGGTGCGCCTTGAGCAGGTAAGCCTGCAGGAGCGCAAAATGGAGCGGATTGGGAGCATCGCTTCCCTGACAGTCGGCGATTTCCACCTCTTCACCCAGCCAAGGGACAGGGTAGTGGAGCTGCACATCTTTGAGGTAAACCGCGTGGGATTCCCGCCCCACGAATTTCTGGTGTTCCTCCAGGGTGTTGGCATCGAAATGGAGGCGGTTGGGCTCTTCGCCCACCATCTGTTCCAGGTCGTCGAAGCCGTTGAGATAGGCCTGAAGGAGGACGAAGTTGGCCTCCAGGCTCCCCCGGCTCTGCTGCCATTCCCGCTGTACGGCCCGGAGCCTTTCCTGCAGAATCCCCCGGTGGTCGGGGTTCCTCAGGTCCCATTCCTCCTGGGCCAGGGCCCCATCTTCGGTGGGCGGCAAAAGCGCCACCGCCTCGCGCACTTCCCGGTGAATCTCCGGCCAGGACTTCAGCTCCACCCAGCCGCCTTGGCTGGTGTTGGAACGGATTCGGGTGATGAAGGAGGTGATGATGCCCGCACCCCGCCGGAGCAGATCCCGGCCCAACAGGGCATTGATGAGGGTGCTCTTGCCCGATTTGACGGAACCCACCACGGCAACCCGCACCAGCGGGTCTTGCAACGCGCCGCTCACCAGGTTCAGGTGTTCCAACCAGAGCGCAGCCCGTTGGGAATCGATCAGTTGGTCCTCCAGCAACCGTTCCACAGAGGAACGCAAGGAGGCCGTGCGCAGTGCAATGCTGTCCCGGAATCGTAGAAACTCGTTCATAGGGCTCCAAGATCAATGTGTGGCATGTCCAATGCCGGTTATCGTGAAAGGCCGCGGCATGCTAGCGCATTTCCCGCCTCAGGTAAACCGCCACGTGCCAGCGGGGCCATGATCATGCACAAGGCCCCTGGGTCCGAGAACACCCCGGTTGTTTCCTTCCCATGCGAAGGAAGGGTTGGGGATCGCCAGGCGGGCCCGTGCGGCCGGCCGAACTTTGTGGGGGAAGGGGGGGATCCGAACCCGCCCCTACTGCTGCATGGCCCGGATCCGTTCCTGCACCCATTGAAGGACCGCCTGGTGATCCTCGGCGTGGAACCATTGAAATTCCGGATCGCCTTTGAACCAGGTGAGTTGCCGCTTGGCATAGCGGCGGGTGTCGCGCTGGATGAGCGACACCGCCTCGTCCAGCCTTCGCTTGCCCAACAGATGGTCGCACAGATGCCGGTAGCCCAGCGATTGCATGGGCTTGAGTGAGGGATCGTAGCCCATGGACAAAAGCTTTCGCACCTCCTCCAGGAAACCCTGCTCCATCATGATCAGGGTGCGCCGGTTGATCCGATCATAAAGCTCCTCACGCTCCCGGAAGAGGGCGACTTTGATGCTGGGATAGAGACGGTCCTGGAATCGATGTTGGGCCTGCCAGTGGGACAGCGGCTTGCCCGTGGCACGATAGACTTCCAGGGCCCTGAGGATCCGCTGACGGTCATTGGGATGGAGGCGCCGGCCCAGCTCCGGATCCACTTGGCAAAGCTCCCGATGCAAGGCCGGTGAACCCCGCTGGGCCAGCTCGTCACTCAGGATCCGTCGAATCTCCGGATCCGACGGGGCTCCGGGACACAGCCCGCGCGTGAGCGCCTTCATATAGAGCCCGGTTCCACCCACCACCAAAGGGATACGACCGCGCTGATGGAAGTGGTCCACGATGGGCCGCGCCATCTCCACATAACGCGCGGCATCAAAAGGTTCGTCGGGATCCACCACATCCAGGAGATGATGCGGTACCAGGCGCTGCTCTTCGGCCGTGGGCTTGGCGGTGCCGATGTCCATGTGGCGGTAGACCTGCATGGAATCGGCGTTCACAATCTGGGTGTTCATCCGGCGTGCCAAATCCAGCGCCAAGGAAGTCTTTCCCACGGCTGTGGGGCCGGCCAGAAGCACGATGGGAAGTCGCCGGCCATGTTCCTGTTCGTTTGCCAAGGGACCCATGGAATCGTCGGTATCCACTTTCAGGTGCGAAGGAAGGCGCGCTCCAATTCCGCCACCGTGATCTTGTGCCACAGGGGGCGACCGTGGGGGCAGGTGGCGCCGAATCGCGTCTTGTCCAGGTCCTGCAGCAGGAGCCGGATCTCGTCATGACTCAATCGTTGGCCCGCCCGCACCGATCCGTGACACGCGGCGGTTTTGGCAAGCCGGGTCAAGAGCTCCACCTTTGGGGAAGACTCCTCCTCGGGGTTGCTTTCCACCACGGAGCGGATCACTTCCCGAGGGTCGATCCGACCGAGGACCGCCGGGACGGTGTGCACCACGAAGCTTTCGCCCCCAAAGGGTTCCACCTCGAAGCCGAGCTGCGCCAGTTGAGGCAGCCAACGCTTCAAAATCGTGGATTCCAACGGAAGCAGATCCACCACCGCGGGCGGTGCGAGCCTTTGACACGCCCGCGACGAGCCCTCCGCAGCCAATCGATCGAAAAGAATCCGCTCGTGGGCCGCGTGCTGATCCACGATGACCAGGCCGTCCGGTGCCTCCAAAAGGATGTAGGACCGGGCCACTTGTCCGAGGATGCGGAGCTGGGAAAACCTGGGAAGGACGGATTCCGATCCTGGAGTTTCGTGTGAGAACGGATCTTCACGGGAAAAGAGCGGGACCTGGCGGGGCAGGGCCTCCCGGCGGGGGCCTGCGGCAGCCGAACCGCTTCCGGGGTGCGTCTCGGAAAGGCCGTCGGCGTCAGATGCCAGAACAGCGCTGGATCCTTCCTGCAACCTCGGCTTTTCCGGGAAGGCATCCGGACGGCCCAGGCGATTTTGAAATTCGCGCACTTGGGCGGTCGGGCGCAAATCCTCGCGGGCGCTGCCGGCGGGCAGGGGACGGCGCACTCCGGCCTGCAGGGCCTGGGACAGGGTCTCCGAAACCGATCCCCGCACTGTTTCCACCACCTGGGACGGACGTCGGAACCGCACCTCCCGTTTGGTGGGATGGACATTGACGTCCACCAACTCCGGGGGTACCGACACAAAGAGAATGCACGACGGGTATCGGCCTTTGGGAATGAGGGTATCGTAGGCGCTGAGCAAAGCATGTTGGAGAACTCTGTCCTTCACCGCGCGTCGGTTGACATAGAGGAAGATGCCCTTTGTGTTGGCCCGTTGGAGCGTGGGCGGTCCCAGGAGGCCCTCCACGTGCACACCGGCCTTTTCCGAGCGCACGGGGATGAGGCTCCGGGCCGTGTCGTGTCCCAGGACCTGGCCGGCGCGCTCCACAAGGGAAGTCGCCTTGGGGAAATCGTGGGTGCATCGGCCTTGGTGGTGGACTTGCAAGTGCACGTCCGGATAAGCCAAGGCCAGCCGCAGGACCAGGTCCAGAATATGCGCCCATTCCGTGTTCACGGAGCGGAGGAATTTTCGCCGGGCCGGCACGTTGAAAAAGAGATCGCGCACGGTGATGGAGGTGCCGGCAGGGCATCCCGTTTCTTCCACGGATCGAATGACGCCGCCTTCCACGCGAATCCGCGTTCCGGCCACGGCATCGCGCTCCCGTGTCATCAGATCAAAGCGACTCACCGCCGCGATACTCGGCAACGCTTCGCCTCGAAACCCAAGGGATCGAACCGCTTGCAGGTCAGAAACGGATGTGATCTTGCTGGTGGCATGCCGTTCCAGGGCCAGCAAGGCATCGTCGGCGTCCATGCCGACCCCGTCATCCACCACGCACACTTCCGACCTGCCGCCCCTTTCCAGCGAGATGACGATGCGCCCGGCTTCCGCATCCAGGCTGTTTTCAACCAGCTCTTTGACCACAGCCGCCGGCCGTTCCACCACTTCGCCGGCGGCAATCTGGTTGCACAGGGTTTCGGGCAATACCTTTATACGTCCCACGTTGGATCCTTGGTTGACAGTGTTATGGCCGATCCGCCACTATGAAGAGTTAAAGGGAGTGTGTATCCGGCGGCGAAGTGCATCTCAAGGCGCCCACTTCAGGCAGCAAGGATCACCATGAACACGTTTGAGTCCGTCATTCATCTCCTGAGCAACGTACTGGACGCCTACACGGTGGCGTTTTTCCAGTACGACCCCCATTGCGGCGCTTTCCGTCTGGTGGCCGCCCATTCCCTGAGCAAATACCTGCAGACGGAAGTCTCGATTCCCAAGGACGGCAGCGGCATCCTGTCCCAGGTGCACAAGGTGGGCCATACCGTGCACCTGGGCAAAGTGGATGTGGACAAGCTGGCAGCGTCCTTGCCCTTTTATCGTGAGGGGGAGGGGGGCATCAAGGGACTTTTGGCCACACCGGTGGGCACCGGCCAGGGGCTGCTCTACGCGGACACCAAGCGTCACTGGGGATTCAACGACAAGCAGCAAAAATGGATCCTGGAGACCGCACGCGTCTTGCGCCAGCTCCTGGATCAGCAACAATGCGTCTTCGAACGCAACAGCTATTCGAGAATCCTCACCCTCTGGCACGAGCTCATCGAATGCTGGCACACCGCCAAGGATCCACTGGAAGCCGCCCACGAGCTCACCGAAAAGGCCCGCGCCTTCTTGGGCACCGACTGGGCTTTCTGCCTGCAGCAGGATCCGGGTGAAAGGGATGGCACCATGCTTTCGGCGTCCGGATCCCTTCCGCGCGGGTTGCTGCAAAGGCCCCTTCCCGTCTCGTCGCCTGCCTTGGTGGCCGAAACGATGCGCAAGGGGGGACAGCTCTTCATTCCGGCCCTCAAACCGGACGCCGACGAGCATTACCTCTTTTTCCCGGGTGAAAATCTGCCGCACCAGGGTTCCCTTTGGGTGCTCACAACGGAGCGCCGAGCGGGAGGGCGCCTGTGCCTGGCTGTGTTGGCCCGAAAGAAGATGTCTTGGGCCCAGGACGAACGCTACGCGGTGGAAAAGGCCCTTCAGATTTTCGCCGCTTTCTTGGACAGCGTCTACTGGCATGCGCGCTACCTTGAGTCGGCCTGCACCCATGGCCCCACCGGACTGCTCAACGAATGCACGCTGGCGCAGCGGCTTCACCAATGTGTGCAGGCCGCCATCCACGGCAGTACCCCCCTGGCCTTGATCGTGGTGCAGTGCGAACCCTGGCAGTACGCCCAAAGCATCTTTCCCCCTTCCGAGACAAACCAGTGGGAAAGCGCGCTGGCCGCAGCCCTCCGGGACGCCACCCCGCCGGGAGCCATCGCAGGCCGTTTGGCCCAGAACCGCTACGCCGTGCTCCACCCGCAAGGGGACATGAAAGAGCTCATGCTCACCGCCGATGCGCTGGACGCATGCCTGATCAAGCTTTCGGCGCCCCGCAGGAAGGGAATCCATCTCAAGATCCATTTGGGTTGGGCCTCGCTGCCCCAGGACGGGACCACGGCGGACGATCTTTGGCAAACGGCCTACCGCCGGCTGCTGGAATCGTTTCGGCCCGGCCCGTCGCGATCTTCGCCCTCAAGCGGGTCTTCGTGATTTCCTTCGCGCAAAGACCGGCGGGGGAAAAGCATTGACGGCCTGCGGCCCCGGGGCTAGACTCTGGTCAGCCTGGTGGTGAGCCGGCAACAACGATGGACGCGTGCAGAAAGGACGCACATGCTGGACCGGCTTTTGAGCTTCTTATCCAAAGATCTTGCTATGGACCTGGGCACCGCCAACACCCTCATCTACCTGCGCGGCAAAGGGATCGTTCTCAACGAACCCTCTATGGTCGCCATCCACCGCCACAAACAGGAAGTGGTCGCCGTGGGCCACGAGGCCAAAGAGCTGGCAGGGCGCACATCGGATGACATCGTCCATATCCGGCCCTTGAAGGACGGGGTCATTGCGGATTTCGAGGTCACCAGCGTGATGATCAAAACCTTCCTGTCCCGCGTGTTGTCGCGTCGGCCTCTCATTCGCCCCAAGCTGGTGGTGGCCGTGCCCACCGGGATCACCTCCGTGGAAAAGCGGGCCGTGATCGATGCCGCCGAGCAGGCCGGCGCGGGCAGGGTGCACCTGATTGAGGAGCCCATGGCCGCGGCCATCGGAACGGGGCTTCCCATCGAGCGGCCGGTGGGCAACATGGTGGTGGATATCGGCGGCGGAACCACGGAAGTGGCGGTGATCTCCATGTTCGCGGTGGCCTACAGCGAATCGGTCCGCGTGGCGGGCGACGAAGCCAACGAAGCCATCATCCGCTATCTGCAACGGGAACGGCACATCGCGGTCAGCGAACCGATGGCCGAAAACATCAAGATGCAGATCGGATCCGCTTATCCCTTGGACAAACCGGTCAAGATGGAAATCCCCGGCAAGGAGATCCTGACCGGTATTCCCAAAACCTTCACCATCACCGATGAAGAGATTCGAAACGCCATCCA
This sequence comes from Desulfacinum hydrothermale DSM 13146, assembly GCF_900176285.1. Classification (GTDB taxonomy): domain Bacteria; phylum Desulfobacterota; class Syntrophobacteria; order Syntrophobacterales; family DSM-9756; genus Desulfacinum; species Desulfacinum hydrothermale. The sequence goes on from NZ_FWXF01000009.1 coordinate 114,627, forward strand.
GGAACCCGTGGAAGCCATCGTGGAGTCCGTGCGCCGGGCCCTGGAAAAGACCCCTCCCGAACTGGCCGCCGACATCAGCCAGAGCGGTTTCTGGCTGGCCGGCGGAGGCGCGCTCTTGAAAGGCCTGGACCGGCTGCTCCATGAGGCCACCGGGCTCAAGGTCAACATTTCAGAAGACCCCCTCACGGCCATTGTGCGGGGGGCGGGATCAGTCGTCGAGCATTTTGACCATTTCCGTGATGTCTTCGTGAACTAACAAGGAGCTATTCATGGATAGGGTGTTCACGGCAGCGGAAGTCGAAGGGAAGATGGACTGCTATGGCGCTTTCAACCGAGAGGATCCCATCTGCGTGGCCCACTGTGCCTTGAACGTCCATTGCGCCATCCTGAAGGCCAAGGGCGGTGAGGTTTCCCAGTGGGAACAGGCCTCGTTGGATGTCTTCCCAGCCTGCAGAACCGAGCTCCATTGACGGACCCGGCACCACAAGATCCTTCAAAAGAACACCTTAGATTTTTCCATCCCCGGCTGCGGGCAATGCCGCCCGGCCGTCACGGGCCGGAGCGGCGTTCCTGCGCGAAAGTATCCGCATAAGGCGCGTGGCATACGCTGCCTCCAAGGGCTTCGTGCACCGTGGGGCATGGGCCTTTTTCGTGGCGCAGCCCATGAACGGTGCGAAAGAGCCTTTTGGGGCGGGACGGAAGACCGTACCCACGCTGGGGACGGTAATGTCCCCGTATCTTGGACCCAAACAGCCCTCTTCCAACAAGCTCCCGGGTCACGCGGGAAGGGGAGGGTAGGGTGAAGGCTTCTCGGCAGCCGCGCCGGATCCGAAAAGCCGGAGCGCGGTTTGCGCCGCTGGCTAGCGCGCCGCGCGGGGATCATTCTTCAGGGGAGGGATCATCGGATACGATCCGAAGCGCGGGGCGAGGAGTTTCTTCTTCCCGCTCCAGCCGGTCCAGAAACAAGGCCAGTTCGCGCTGGAACTCCACATAAGAACGCAGAAAGCGGGCCTGATGCTCACGTTGCTCTTGTTGTCTTGCAGCCAGTTCCAGGCGCACCCGGCGCAAGCGTCGATAGGGCAGCAGCCGCCCCCAGAAGGCCCGGTTGAGCGGAGTCCCATACAAAGACTCCAACGTGCTCACCAGATCCTGCCGGCCCCGATCCAAAAGGAAGCGTTTCAGATCGAAAAGATCTTCTTCCGCCACATGATATTGGGAATCTTCCCAGCGACCCACCTCTTTTTGAAGCTCCGCCAGGAGTTGCTCCAAGTCCCGATCGGACGCATTCATAATCGTCATCCTTTCCCGGCAGCCGGCGGCCATACGTGCTCAACGCCTTTCCTTGCCTCAAAGCTAAGGTGCCTGCCGGCCCATGGCAACGCAGGCAGGGGCGGTCTTCCAGGGGAACCCCCGTTTGACACGCTTTCCACCACGGCTTATTCTCCTTTTGTAAAGACCCCGTACTTAACGGAGGCGGCTCCGGTGCCGGAGCGTCCAAGCGGTTGAAGCCAACAACGGAGGAAATGCCCATGTACGTCGGATGGCACATGAAGACGGATCTAATCACCGTGTCCCCGGACACTCCCGTGCTGAAGGCCCGTGAAATCTTGGACACAAAGAAAATCTCCCACCTTCCCGTCACCGACGGCAAGGCCCGCCTGCTGGGCATCGTGACAGACCGGGATCTCAAGGAGGCCTGGGCATCTCCTGCGAGTACTCTGAGTGTCTATGAACTCACCTATGTGCTCCAGAAGCTCAAGGTGGAAAGCATCATGACCAAGGATGTGCTCATCGCCACGCCGGACATGACCATCGAACGGGCCGCTCGAATCCTCCACGACCACCGTATCGGGGCCCTGCCCGTGGTCAAAGATGACAAAGTGGTGGGCATTATCACGGCCACGGATCTCATGGAGGTGCTCCTGACCTCCTTGGGCATGAGCGACGACAGCGGGCGTCTGTCCATGATCGTCAAGGACCGCATCGGCATTCTGGCCGAGATCGGCAAAGCCATGCAGCAATCCGGGATCAATATCCGCAGCGTTATCACCTTCCCCTTGAGAGGCCACAGGGACCTGTGGCAGCTCATCATGCGCGTCAACATGAAGGTCTATGACAAGGCGTTGGAGGCGCTTCAAGCCAAGGGCTTCAAGGTGATCACCCACTACGTGGAGGACGTGACGCCCTATCTTCCCGATTAGGCCCAAGGGAGCCGGGTTCTTTTCCAAAGGCGACCGCACCGGTGCGACCCGGTTGCCGGGGGGTTCTGGGCGACAACTGGATGAAAGGCCCAGGGTAGCCGTGGAATTGGAACGGGCTAAAGATTCCCCAACGGTCCTAAGGGCCAAGTTGGGACGAGCTCCCAGGAGAGCGTGGGCAGGTGAGGGTTTTGGGACAGCGCGGTGTGTCATGGCGGAACTGATCCACATGAATGATTGGAAACGAGGGGCCAACCTCATCACGAGCCGCCCCCTGGAATTCCGCTGGGGCGAGTGGAACACCGGCCCGGCTCTTCTGTGCACCCGCAAGGAATCCCTGCGCTTCGAAAGGCACCGTCAGGACGCGCTGGGCACGGCCGGGCACCGGCATGTGGCTTGGGTTCCCAACCATCTCAAACTGGCGGGCGGAAGCCACTTCACCGTGAGCGGCCTTTTCCGGTATCGGGACGGGGAATCCGCCATGCGGCGAATCTACCGGCTGGCCGGCATGATGGAGTGCGTTACGCGCGGAACGGCCCCGGTTCTCAGAACGGATCTGCTCCGGCGCCTCTACCAGACCATCCTGGAAGAACGAGAGGCCCTGGGCATCGCGTGGAAGGGGGCCGTGGACCATTACCTGCTTCCCCTCTACCCGCAGCACGCCGGGCCCGATCTACTGCTCGCCAAAATCAGAAACTGTCACTCCATGCAGCACCTCTTCCAGGTCATCGAAGAGGAGACGAACCGGCAGTTCGATCTCTTGGGATCAGACTATGTGATCTACGTCCCGCGCTGTTTCAGATCCATCTAAGAGTGTGTCTGACAATGCCCCTTGGCCTTTCCGACAAATGCAATGCAACGGTGCTCTGTGAGCCTTGGTGGGGCGGGTTCGGCACCCGCCCCACCAAGGCTGTCTGGGAACTCAAAAAGCACCACGGGGCCGTTGGGGCCGGTCCGCCTCTGCCGTCGCCGTAAAAGAAGCCAGGCGTTCCTCACCCCACATGATGGATTCCGCGATTACCAGCCCTACTTCTTGTGCCAGGATCCATTGGGGTTCTGTATCCACCATCCCGCACGAGCCGTCTTTTCCCACTGCTCGGCAAAAACCTGGGCGATCCTGGGGATCTGACTCTTTTCCACCTTGAGCGCCCGGGCCACCTCCGCATAGAGGGCCTTGCGGTCCGCATTGATGGACTGCACGAGACGGCTCACCTTGGCCCGGTCCTTCATGGATAAGGATTTGGGATGGAGCAGCACCACGTAGCCGTCGGCCCCTTCTCCCAGGATGCCTTTGTCAAAATAGGGCGCCGCCTGGCTGTCCAGGCGCGACAAGCGGTTTTTCAACTGGCGGATCGCCGCATTGGACACCTGTACTTCCTGAGCGGCATAGGCGGAGGGCACCACCGAACAGAAGCGCCAGAGCCGGGGCAGGAAGCTCTGGGGGGTGCCGGTAGGGGCCTCTTGGGGCTGGCTCGCGCCCTCTTTTCGAATATCACCCACAATGTCTTCCGCTGCCTTTCGCACTTCTTCCGCCGGAAAATAGATATTGATGGTGACGCAGGACGTCAGAAGAAAAACCAGGAAAGCCATGGTCATTTTGCCCGTCAACCCCTTCGTCATTTTCCATACCTCCCTTTCTATTGAACACGTGCCTTCCCTGATTTGCCGATTCGCGACAGCCTGGCCATCATGTCGTTCCAAGATATGCGATTGTGCGGGTTTTGATTGATCACGTTCACGCCCCGCAACAGTCCCCGCCGCACCAGATATTCACGCCCCCCTTCGTTCACCAGACCCCGTACCGTGAAATAATCATTTTCCAGCCTACACCGAATGCCGATTTTTTTGTACGGGAAATCCTTGAAGAAAACCTTGAGCAGGGACGCCATACCCACGAAGGGAGACCGGGAGGTGCCCACCTGAGCCAGGTTGTCGATGGCGGTCACGCTGATCTCACGCTTGTCCGGCGTATCGTCCTGGCTTTCCAGGATGAGATCGAAGGAGATGGGGGCGCCATAGGCAAAGCGAAAGCCGGTGACCGACCCCCGCAGCTTTCCACTGATCCGGCCAAAGGCTGTGGCCCGGGTCAGAGCCTCCAGGTCCACATCGGTCCAGGAGGCGTCCAGCCGCCATTCCCGGTTTGGACTGAGCAGATGGTGCAATTCCAGACGATCCACACGGATCGTACCGGAAAAGAGGTCCACGGTGAAAGGATTCTTGGCCCGGATGCGCTCTCCTTGCAAGATGAACTCCTGATCCTTCAGGTGAACCACGGGTCGCATGTCGGCTCGAAGGGAAGGAGGCAGGAACGGGCTCACATCCCAAGGGTCCGCTTCCAGCTTCACACGTCCGGTGCGCCGGGGGCTCCAAACGTTTTCCACCAGAACGGGCCCCAGACGCACCGCTTGTCCGTTGGCAAAGCGCAGCACCGTAACCTCTGGAAGGGAGATCCCGTTGCGAAGGGCTTTGATCGCAAGACGCGCAGGCCCCAACTCGAACCCTGAAATCCTGAAGGCCCGCCAGGACAAAAGACCAGGGGCCAGACCATGAACTTGCGCCGCTGGGCCCACGGGGGATGCCACCAGCCCACCCGCGTCCGTTCGTCCCCGCCGGTGGGAAGGGCCGCCTTGCTCATACCAAACCGGCAGGTTCACGTGCACACCCGACAGGTCCACTCTTTTTCCAGGACCTCGAAGCCTTCCTTCCTGCAACCGGATTCGGCCGATCGCCCGTTCCAGGCCTTTTCCCACCCACAGCTTGAGATCGGCGCCCAGCCGTCCGGCCCAGCTCGCCTCCGAAAGCCAAGGGAGCTCCGCCTGAAAAGGCTCCCGCACAAAGAGCTCCAAGAAAGGTCCCAGGTCCTGATTGGGGATCTTCAGGTGCAATCGCCCGGAAAAGGGGCTCCACGCCCCTGAACTTTGGGCCAGATGCACGGACGCCACTTCCTGGAGCTCGACTTGTGCCTGCTGCACGTGCCATCGTTTCCCACGGGCGTTCACGGTTCCCTTGAGCTCGATGGAAAGGGGATGGGAGGAAAGATTCACGTAGAAGCGGTCCCACAGCACCTCACCGGCGGAAGCCTGAGCCTCCAGGCGCCCTTGGACCAGGCCGCCTTCCCGGCCTTTCAGGGACCAAAGGACCTGTGCGCCCAACGCTTCTCCCGCATGGAGAAACTTGGCATCGTGAAAAGATGCCTTCCGGAATCGGATCCGGCCGTTCGAACGCCACCGTCCCGTCCCGTCTCGAACCCACGTGGCGCGAAGCTCCGCCGGCAACTCCAAACCCCAGCCCGCTGCCGGGGCCGGGAACCCCGCCAGCACGGACTCCAACCGCAGTCGTTGGCTTCCAAGCACCAGGCGCGCCGGCCCCTCCGGCGCCATTTCGCCCGTCATCCAAAGGGTACCCGCCCGGGGCAGGCGCACCTCGGCCTCTTGGATTTGGATACCGCCGTCCGGCTCTATGCGTCCCCGGACGTTCAGCTCCACATGGCGCAGCCTGAGGGGCCTTTGGCCGCCGGTCCAGGCCACTTCATCGACCTTGGCCTCTTGGAGCGAAAAACGGAGGACACCGCCCTTTCTTTCCAGCCCAAGGACCGCCTGGAGCCCCTTGAGGCTGAGCGGGCCAACCTTGTAGAACGCCTTCTCCACGTGTATTCTGATCCCCAAGTGGGATGGGACGGGGTGGTCGGCCCCAAGAGCTCTTGCAGTGCGGAAGGCGATCCCCAGAGCAGGTTCGCCGCCGGTCGGGACCGGCCCCAAGGCGGGCGCAGCGTGGGAAAGCACACCACAGAGCAGGCCGGCCCCCAGCAAACAGCCCAGGATCAACCTTTTCCACAGCCGGCATAAGCCGTATCCCATGAAGCCCATCCTCTTGTGTCGATCCCATTGTGTCGGCTCATTTCGGCCCCGATCCGTCTGCCCAAGATTAGACGGAGTGTCCAGCCCATGAAAGACAAATGTGTGATTGGTGTGGATATCGGCGGTACCCACATGCGCTGCGCTCTCATGGACCGGAAGGGAACGGTGCTCGCTTTCCGAAAAGACCGTTCCCGATCGGACGAAGGCCCCGAAGCCTTGACCCGCCGCCTGGTTCAACAATGCCGTGATCTGCTGGCGGACGGGGGCCTTTCCAACGCTCGCCTCGGCGCCGTGGGCCTGGGCGTGGCGGGCAAATTGGACACGGCGTCCGGTACGATCCTCTTTTCCCCCAATCTGCCGTCGCTCGCCGGATTTCCACTGGCCGTACGGGTTCAGGAAGCCCTCCAAGTCCCCGTGGCCATGGAAAACGATGCCAATGTGTTCGGCCTGGGCGAAGCCTGGTTGGGAAAGGCCAGGAACGTGTCCAACTGGATCGGCGTCACACTGGGAACCGGCGTGGGGGGGTGTTTTTTTGCCAACGGCAGACTGTGGCAAGGGGACCGGTTGGGATTTTCGGGAGAGATCGGCCACATGATCGTGGACCCACAGGGACCTGAGTGCGCCTGCGGCCAAAAGGGCTGTCTGGAAGCCCACGCTTCCGCCACGGCCCTCGTACAAGGTGTACGGCAAGCCCAAAAAGAGGCAGTGCCCCTTTCCGATCTGCTCCAAGAGGCATTGCGCCGCGACCAACTCACCGCCCACACCATTTACCGGGCCGCCAGGGGGGGAGACCCGGTGGCCCGCCGGCTCTTCGCGCGCATGGGTTGGGCCTTGGCCGTGGCCCTGTCCAATCTTTTCACCTTTTTGGGCATTTCCACCGCCGTGATCGGGGGCGGAGTGAGCGCGTCCTGGGACCAGTTTGCCCCGGCCATGCTCGACTATTTCCAGCAGGTACCCAGCATGCTCGATCCCCAATCCATTCATGTCCATCGGACAGAGCTGGAAGACAGGGCCTCCATCTACGGCGCGGCGTCGCTGGCCTGGCAGACGGTGGATCGCCGCTGAGAGATCCCGGCGCATGTCAGCGCCTTGGAGTCGGCGGCAGAAAGTGGATGGAAGTTTCTGTAAAGGCCGACCAGTCGCCAGTCCCAATCCCCACAGGCCGCTGCCGGGTTGCCCGGAATTTCCCTCACGGAGGACGGCCAGCGATCTTCCTACAACTCAGCCAGAACCGCAGCTTCTTAGCCTCCGATGGCGGACATGGGCCGGCTGATGCATTTGCGGGTGATCGCTTCATCCATTTGGTGACGCTCGGGCTTGTGAGAGGTGGCCTCCAGGATCGCGGCGGCCAGACGGGCATCGGAGGCGTCGGAGCGCAACAAAACGCGCAGGTCCGTCTCTTCTTCGGAAAAGAGGCAGGTGCGAAGGCGCCCCTCGGCGGTTACTCGCAACCGGTTGCACGTGGGGCAGAAATGGTGGCTCACGGGGCTGATGATCCCCACCTTTCCAGGCGCTCCCGGATATTGATAGTAGCGGGCCGGGCCGTTTCCGTTTTTCGACGTGGCGGGCAAGAGGGCACCCAGCCTCTGCAGTCTTTCCAGAACAACGTCTCCGGAAAGATACCGGTCGTGGAAGGCATCGGGGCGAAAAGGCATGAACTCGATAAAGCGGACATGGAAAGGATAGTCCCGGGTCAGGCCCGCCAGGGATTCCACTTCGTCGTCGTTTACCCCCTTGAGCGCCACCACATTGATCTTGACGGGGAAATGCCCCACCTGATGGGCCCGCATAATGCCGGCCCATACCCGTTCAAAACCGTCCACGCCGGTGATGCGCCGGTACTTTTCGCGATCGAGCGTATCCAGGCTCACATTGATTCGGCGGACTCCCGCATCCCAAAGCCCCTGGGCATACGTCTCCAGAAGAAGCCCATTGGTGGTGACGCTCACGTCCTCCAGGGCCTCGATGGCCGTAATCTGGGAACAGAGATGGAGAAAATCCTTGCGCACAAAAGGCTCTCCGCCGGTGATGCGCACCTTGCGGATGCCCAGGCCCACGGCCACACGCACCAGCCGCAGGATCTCCTCGTAGCGCAGGATGTCCTCGTGGCGCAAAAAGGTGACCGTGCCCCGGGGCATGCAATAGACACAGCGCAGGTTGCACCGGTCGGTGATGGAAAGGCGCAGGTAGTCAATGCGTCTCTTGTGGCCGTCCATCAGGGCGCCGGTACCACCGGGCCGCGTTCTCGTTTCTTCCATGGACGCATCCTTTCGTCGCGGGCGTCTGCAGCCGAAAGACCTCTTGCTCCGTCTTCTTAAGGTCTGGGCGACCGTTATGTCAATAGTGGAATAGCGCCCGGGGACTCCGTTGTGGCCCACGGCGCCGATTGTGCCGCCGAACGCTTCGTGGTATCAAAGGAGGGGGGACGGTCGATGGCGCACCAAGCACCGGGGGCCGGCACACGGGAATCCGGAGGATCTTCGCTGAGCCCATGGCAAGGGCCGACGCGCACTGCCGAGAAAGGAGACGAATATGGGGATCAAGAGCGTGGGCATCACCGTGACGGAGCATCTCCTTCGTCAGCAGAGGGAAACGCCGAGGGCGACGGGCGCTTTCACCATGCTTTTCAACGAGCTGGTGGTGGCGGCCAAATTGATTCATCGTGAACTCAACAAGGCGGGTCTCAATGACATTTACGGCTTTACCGGTGAGACCAACGTTTACGGGGAGAAGGTCCAGAAGTTGGACGACTATGCCCATCGCACTCTCATACGCCGCCTCACGCAGGCGGGCCAACTGTGCGCCATCGCCTCTGAAGAAGACGCCGACGTGATCGAGATTCCCGCGGAGGTTCCCCGCGGGCCGTACATTCTGCTCATGGATCCCCTGGACGGTTCGTCCAACATCGACGTGAACGTCAGTGTGGGGACCATCTTTTCCATCTATCGGCGCAAGAAGGAGACCGGCCCCGTGACCCTGGACGAAGTGCTCCAAAAGGGGTCGCAACAGGTGGCGGCGGGATACTTCATCTACGGCTCCAGCACCATGCTGGTCTACAGCACCGGCCAGGGCGTGCACGGCTTTACGTTGCATCCGGCCATCGGCGAGTTCTTCCTGAGCCATGAAAACATCACCATGCCGGCCCGCGGCCGCATCTTCAGCGTGAACGAAGGCAACTATTGCTATTGGGACGAAGGGGTCCGCCGCTACGTGGATCACCTCAAGTCGCCGGAGGTGCACCGTGGAGGCCCCTACACGGCCCGCTATATCGGCTCCCTGGTGAGCGACTTCCATCGCAACCTGCTCAAAGGCGGCATCTTCATGTACCCCGCCGACCGAAAAGATCCCAAGAAGCCCCACGGGAAGCTGCGTCTTCTTTTTGAAGCGGCACCCATGGCCTTCGTGGCCGAGCAGGCCGGAGGGGCGGCGACAGACGGATCCCGCCGCATCTTGGACCTGGAACCCGAAACCCTGCACGACCGCGTGCCCCTTTTTGTGGGCAGTAGGGAAGACGTGGAAGAAGCCCGCCGGTTTGTGTCGGGCCAGGAGCCGGCATCTGAGGACCAGGAAGGGTAGACGGACTTTTCATGCTCATTCTCGGAATTGAAACATCCTGTGACGAAACGGCAGCGGCGGTGGTGCGAAACGGCCGGGACGTCCTCTCGGACGTGGTCGCCAGTCAGATCGCCGTACACAGTCCCTACGGCGGCGTGGTCCCCGAGCTGGCATCGCGAAAGCACGTGGAAGCCATTGTGCCGGTGGTAGGGCAAGCGGTGGACCGGGCCGGCTGTTCCCTTCACGACCTGGACGCCGTGGCCGTCACACAGGGCCCGGGACTGGTGGGCGCCCTGCTGGTGGGCCTGAGCGCCGCCAAGGGCCTGGCCTACGCGCTCAACAAGCCCCTTCTGGCCGTGAACCATCTGGAAGGACACATGGAGGCGGCCTTCCTGGACAAGGACCGCCCCCAGGTGCCTTTCATCTGCCTGGTGGTTTCGGGGGGACACACGTCGCTCTACCACGTGTCGCCGGATGGGACGAGCCGCTGCGTGGGCCACACGCGCGACGACGCGGCCGGTGAGGCCTACGACAAGGTGGCCAAGCTCTTGGGCCTGGGATACCCGGGCGGCGTTATCATCGACCGTCTGGCCCAACGGGGAAACCCCATCGCCTTCGAGTTTCCCCGGTCCCGGCTGGAAAAGGGGTCCCTTGATTTCAGCTTCAGCGGGATCAAGACCGCCGTGGCCTATTTCGTCAAGCGCTACGGGTCGCCGGGGGAGGAAGGGCACGGTGAGGCCCCGTATCGTCTGGAGGATCTGGCCGCCAGTTTCCAGGAAGCCGTGGTGGATGTCTTGGTGGAAAAGACGCTTCAGGCCGCCGAGCGTTACGGGGTGGGTCATGTGGCCCTGGCCGGAGGCGTGGCCGCCAACAGTCGGCTGCGCCGCCGCATGGAAGAAGAATGCGCCTACCGCCGCTTGCAGCTCCACGTGCCCTCCGTACGACACTGCACGGACAACGCGGTGATGGTTGCCGCAGCAGGCTACCGCTTGTGGCTCCGTCAGGGCTTTACTCCCGATCCCTTGGAATTGGACGCCGTCTCCCGCCTGCCGTGATGGAGCCTTCCGTGGATCTCTTCCCATCCCCCCACGAATATTTTAGAAACCACCCGGGCCGCCCCCGCAAGCGCTTGGGCCAGCACTTCCTTGCCCAGCCCAAGACGGCGGAAAAGATCGTGGAGGCCGCGGCCGTAAAGCCCCATGACGTGGTGGTGGAGGTGGGGCCGGGCCTGGGGGCGCTCACCGCTCATCTGGTGGGCCGCTGCGCGCGGCTGCACCTGGTGGAGCTGGACCGGGACCTGGTTGCCTTCTTAGCCCAGAGGCTTGCGTCCTTGGGAGAGCGCGTCCGCCTCCACGCCCAGGACGTTCTCCTCTTCGACTGGGACCACTGTGTCGAGGAGGCGGGCCGTCCGCTGGTGGTGGTGGGGAATCTTCCCTACAACATCAGCTCCCCCCTCATCTTTCGCCTTCTGGAAAACCGGCGCCGGATCGACCGGGGCGTCTTCATGGTCCAGCGGGAGGTGGGCGAGCGCCTGACCGCCGGTCCCGGCACCAAAGATTACGGAGTGCTCAGTGTGCTCCTGAGCCTGTACGCCTCGGTGGAGTCGCTTTTTACCGTGGGCCCCAAGCAATTCTATCCGCCGCCCAAGGTGGATTCGCTGGTGGTTCGTTTCTCCTTCCTGGACCGGGAACCGGATGTGGACCTGGAGGACGTTCGAAGGGTGGTGAACGCCGTGTTTCAGAAGCGCCGCAAGACCCTGGCCAACGGCCTCAAGGGAGCCGTTCCCATGGGTGGAGAAGCCCTTCGCCGCGCCATTCTTCGCGCCGGTCTGGATCCCCAGGACAGACCGGAGCGGATCCCTCCCGCATCCTTTGTGGATCTGGTCCGGGCTTTGAAAAGTGAATCACCGTAGAACGCGCTCATGCGGGCGCGACCGCATGAGCACCTTGGAGACTGTCCGAGAACGCCCAGCTTGCTCCCTTCTTGGACGGACGGAAGGTTGGGACTACCAGGCGGGCCCGTACTGCCGACCTGGGCTTTAAGGGGTCGGGGCGGGTTCCAAACCCGCCCCCACAAGGATCAAAAAGAGCCACAGGCTACCTTGGAATTGCAACCCGTTAGAAACCTCCCGAAAGGCTGAAAGGCCATTATCGGACAATCGCCTTGGGAATCTTCCTTGCGCCTATTCCACCGGCAGCTGGATGATGAACGTGGTTCCCCGGCCTTCCTCCGTTTCAAAGGTCAGCTTTCCGCCGTGTTTTTCCACGATCACGGAATGGCTGATGGCCAGGCCCTGACCGGTTCCCTTGCCCACCTCCTTGGTGGTGAAAAACGGGTCGAAGATCCGGTGGCGGATCTCCTTTGGGATGCCTGTCCCCGTGTCGCTGATGCGCACCTCGCACACATCGTCCCGGTGCCGTGTGGTGATCGTGATCGTGCCCTTGTCCTCGGCCCCGTCGCCCAAGGCATCCTTGATGGCATGGGCCGCGTTGACGATGATGTTGAGAAAGACCTGGTTCAGTTCGGCGGGGATACACGGTACGGGAGGCAACGAAGGGTCGAAGTCGGTCACCACGTCCGCCACGTATTTCCATTCGTTTCGGGCCACGGTCAGGGTGTTTTCCAGGGCGTGATTGATGTCCAGCAGAACCTTTTCTTCCTGGCCGGGATGGGAGAATTCCTTCATGGCCAGAACGATGCGAGCCACCCGCTGCACGCCGTCCAGGCTTTGAGAGATGGCCTGAGGAATCTCTTCCAGCAGGTACTCCACGTCCAGCGACTCTTCCTCTTCCATGACCGATGCCGCCGCTTCGCGCAGTACTTCCAGCTCCCGGGCCTTCTCCATCAAGTTCCGGTACTTGCCGATGAGCTCCTCCAGATCATTGAAAGCATCCTGCAGAAACCGGATATTGTCCCCGATGAACTGGGTGGGTGTGTTGATTTCGTGGGCGATGCCGGCGGCCAGCTGCCCGATGGACTCCAACTTTTGGGCCTGCGCCAACTGACTTTCCATGATCTTCCGCCGGGTGATCTCCGCTCCCATGATGAGAAACCCCGTGCCACGCTCACCTCCCAGGTCCACCCCCTGGATGTTCAGCCCCAGGAAGCCCGGTTGGCCGTCGGCGCGGGTGTAACGCAGATCGTCCACCCGTTGCGCTTTCTTCTTGGCCTGGCACCTATCCAAGGCCTGCTCCACCCGATCCCACTGCCAGTCAATGCCCAACTCGTCCAAGGCGCGCCCGGTCACCTCCTCCGAACTGAGGGCAAAGATCTCTTCCGCCGCCTTATTCCAGCGAAGGATCCGGCGTTCTGCGTCCAGGCCGATGAGAATCGACGAGATGGCGGAAAAGAGCTGGCCCAGTTCCTGGTGGGCCTGTTGAAGGGCCTCTTCGGCTTTTTTCTGCTCAGTGATGTCCCGTAAAACGATCACATGACCCGTCAGATTGTTCAGGTCGTCGAAGACAGGTGCACCGATGGAATGGAAATAAGCACCGAGTTTGTCAATATAGACTTCCTTCTCGCAAGCGCTTCCCCGTTCATCGTCTTCTCTGAGACAACAATCATTGCACGCCCGTTCGAGCCCATGAAGAATCTTGTAGCAGGGTTCGTCAAGAAGATTTCCATTCGATTCGCCAACCCGCTCTCTGAAGGCTCGATTGACATTTCGTATCCTACGTTCAGTGTCCATCACCGCGATCAAATCCGGTACCGCATCGAAGGTGTGCTCCCACTCCCTCCTGGCCCGTTCCAGGGCCTCTTCGGCCATCTTTTGGCCCGTGATGTCGAAGATCACCCCGGACACGTGATCTATGCTTCCGTCGGCGTTTTTGACGATCTGCCCGCGATCCTGGATCCAGCGCACATGCCCCTGGGCGTCTCGAATCCGATATTCCCGAATGAAAGAGCCGTCCCCTTGGAGCGCTTCTTTCACGGCGGTTTTGATGATGGGAAGATCTTCCTCCAAGATGAGTTCACGCCAGCGCATTCGCCCCGCCACGAACCGATCGGGAGGATACCCGCAGATCTCCTGGATTCGATCGGAGGCAAACCGGACGGTCCAGTCGGGATTGCCCGTATAGATCACACAGGGAAGCGTTTTCACCAGCCGTGCGTATTCTTCCTGTTGCTTCCGGAGCTCCCGTGTCCGTGCGGCCACCCGGTCTTCCAAGTCCTCCCGGTACCGCCGGTTGGCCACCTCCAGATCGCGTCGGCGAAGAGCGCTCTCCACATCGATTTGAATGGCCCTGATGTTGAACGGCTTGACGATGTATCCATAAACCCCCAGCTCCAAGGCCTCTTGCACCACCTGGGAATCATCCATCACGGAGATGAGCAGGGTGGCCGTATCCGGGAAGGTTTCCATGACATACCGGAGGAAATCCAAGCCCGACTCGCCCGGCATGATCACATCGCTCATGATCAGATCAAAGCTCTGTCCTTCCAGTACCTTGCGGGCCTTTTCCGCGCATTCAGCCGTGGCGCACTCATAGCCCAGTCGTTCCATGGCCTTGGCCACCAGATCCAAGATGGATCGCTGGTCATCCACCACCAAGATCCGACGCATGGTTCACCTCACCTTCCTTTCTCGCTTCCCTCCACCGGAACCACATCCCTTTCACGTTCATCAATCGGATCTTCTTAAAGGATGCTTGAATTCAAAGACCGGGCTCGGTACCAGGATCATTTTTCTTTATGCTCTTTATGGCGGATGCCGAATAGAAAAGCAGGTGAGCTCAAAATTTTCCTCACAGGAGGGGACAGTGCAAGGAAAAATCCTCTTCGTGGACGATGAATCCAATGTGTTGCAGGGGCTTCGCAGGATGTTGCGGCCGCTGCGAAAGGAGTGGACAGCCCACTTTTGTACCAACGCCAAAGAGGCCTTGGAGCTCATGGCCCGGGAACCCGTGGACGTGGTCGTTTCCGATATGCGCATGCCGGGAATCGACGGCGCCCAATTTCTCCTGGAAGTGAAGAAGACCTATCCGGACGTCATCCGCATCGCCCTGTCCGGATACTCGGAGGAAGACCTGGCCCTCCGAGCCGCCCGTTCGGCCCACCAGTACCTGGCCAAGCCGTGCGAGCCGGAAAAGCTCGTGGCCACCATCCAGAGGGTGCAGAGCCTGCGTCAACTGCTGGCCAAGGGGGCGCTTCGGGACTTGGTTTCCGGCATGGACACGCTGCCCAGCCTGCCGTCTCTTTACGAGGAGATCATGGAGGAGCTGGAATCGGAGGATCCCAGCATCAAGAGGGTGGGAGAGATCATCGGCCGGGACGTGGGCATGACAGCCAAGATCCTCCAATTGGTCAACTCGGCCTTCTTCGGCCTGACTCGGCACGTGAGCAGCCCCGAACAGGCGGTGACCCTTCTGGGCCTCAACACCATCAAGGCCCTGGTGCTGTCCAGCCAGATCTTCAGCCAGTTTCAGGAGGAAAACTTTCCGCCCCAGTTTCTGGACCAACTCTGGACCCACAGCCTCAACGCGGCCCTGTGCGCCAAAACCATCGCCCAAGAAAGCGGCGCGGAAACGCATATCGTGGAAGATGCGTTCATGGCCGGTATGCTGCACGACGTGGGAAAATTGATCCTCATGCACGCCCTTCCCGAAAAGGCCGCTCAGGCTCTGGATCGCTCGGAGACCACTGAAGAGCCGCTCTGGAAAAGCGAGGAAGCGATCTTCGGCACCAGCCATGCGGAACTGGGCGCCTATTTATTGGGCGTGTGGGGCCTGCCCGATAACATTGTCGAAGCCACGGCCTTCCATCATTGTCCGGGACGATGCCCGCACCGCGAGTTCAGCGCTCTCACCGCGGTCCACACCGCCGATGTGATGGACTACGCCCTCCACGGCGGGCCCTCGTATCAGGGGCCGAACCTGGTGGATCAAACGTATCTGTCGGATCTGGGGGTCCTCGGGCGCTTGAAGGAATGGAAACAAGTGTGCCACGATGTGCTGCACCAAGAATAGGAACGAACCATGGCCGAGAAAATCCTTTTCGTAGACGACGATGCCCATATTCTTTCGTCCTTCAAGAGGACCTTGAGGAAGCACTGTGCCATGGATACGGCGTTGGGCCCCGAGGAGGGCCTGCGGGCCGTGCAGGGCAGGGGCCCCTATGCCCTGGTCATTTCTGATCTTCGCATGCCGGTCATGGACGGCATCCAATTCCTGACCAAGGTGCGCACGATCAGCCCGGACACCGTCCGGATGATCCTGACCGGCAATGCCGATCTGCAGGCGGCCATGGATGCCGTGAACCAGGGCAACATCTTCCGCTTTTTGACCAAGCCGTGCCCTCCCGAAACGCTCCTCCAGGCCATCCAGGCGGGTGTTCACCAGCACCGCCTCATCAGGGCGGAAAAGGAGCTGCTGGAAAAGACGCTGCGCGGGGCGATCCAGGTGATGGCCGATGTACTCAGCCTGGTGAACCCGGAAGCCTTCGGCCGCGCATCCCGGGTTCGCCGTTACGCCAGGGCCATGGGCAGGAACCTTGGAGTGGACAAGCTCTGGCAGCTGGAAACCGCCGCCCTATTGAGCCAGATCGGCTGCGTGATCCTCACCGAGGAGACGATTCAAAAGATCATCAAGGCCCAGCCGCTCACTGCGGAAGAGCAGCAGCTCTATTCCATGTACCCGTCGGTGGGAGCGGATCTCATCAGTAAAATTCCACGGCTCCAGGAAGTGAGCGAAATCATCGCCTACCAGGAAAAGCATTTCGACGGCTCCGGCATCCCCAAAGATGACCGATACGGGGACTCCATCCCTTTGGGGGCTCGCATCCTGAAAGTGGTCCTGGACTTCGACACCCTGGAATCGGCCGGGCTTCCGCGCGCGTCGGCCATCCTTCAAATGAAAAAGCGCCATGGCTGGTACGACCCGCAAGTACTCCGGGCCCTGGAGAATGTGCTGGGAGACGAAGCCAGGTTTGAGGTGCGCGAAATCGAGATACCGGACCTGAAACTGGGCATGATCGTGGGCGAGGACGTGGTGAGTCTGAAGGACGTGCTGCTCATCAAGAAGGGCCAGGAGATCACGCCGGCCTTGCTGGAACGGCTCAAAAACTTCGCCAAGACGGTGGGTGTCAAGGAACCCATCCGAGTGCTCATACCGGTCCGATGAAAGTGAGGTCGAACCATGACAAAGACGGTTCTTTTCGTGGACGATGAGCCTCATTTTACCAGCGCCGTGAAACGGGCCCTGCGCCGGGAACCCTACAAGATCCTCACGGCCAATTCGGCCATGGAGGCCCTGCGCATCATGTCGGAGCAAACGGTCCACGTGGTGGTCTCCGACGAACGCATGCCCGGCATGTCCGGTGCGGAATTTCTTACCATGGTCCGAGACCTCCATCCCGACACCATGCGCATCATGCTCACGGGCTACGCCACCCTGGAAGCGGCCATCCGAGCGATCAACGAGGGCGAGATCTACCGCTTCCTCACAAAGCCATGTCAGGCCCGGGACCTGTCCCAGGTCATCCGCCAGGCCATGGCCTGCCAGGAAGCCCTTAAGCAGTCGGAAAACCGCGACGAGCCGCAAGAAACCGCTTCCGACACGCCGTTGATCCTGGAACAGCTGGAGCGGCATCATCCCGGTATCACCCAGCTCAAGATGGACGAAACCGGGGCGATCCTTCTGGACGATGAGGATTTGGGCCTGGCCAACCCGGGGCGGGACAACCGGTAGGAGCCCGTCTTGTCCGCCATTGGCCGCGCCGGTAAGGCGGCTTGCACGGAGAACGCCTCCTCCATGAGGCCTCCTTTCCTCCATGCGGGCCGGCCAACATGGCCATGAGCGCTGAGGCCGGAAAAGAGAGTCAGGATGGCGCCCAGTGTGCCCGGATGATTCGGCCGGTATGAGATTTCTCCAGGCCTTCTTCCGCTCCCGCTAATAGTCCATGCTCAAGATGTTGAGGGCCTTCATGCCTTTGCTGGCGCAGGCCATGGCGATCTTTCCCCCCACGGACATCTGGGTGAATCCGCAGTAGCACATGTAGTACAGGCGGTTTTCAAATTGGGGCCGATAGTAGATGCTCATGCGGCGCTTGCCGCACTTGGGGCACCGCTGCTTTCGAATGGACTTGAGAGGACCGCGAAAATCCATCTTGTACACCTCCACTGGATCAAGAGTTTTCCGCAGACAAAGACTTTGGGGCTCCGTTGCTGCCGCAAACGGGGCGGAAGATAATCCCGGCGGCATGCAATTTCAAGAAGGAGGTGCACGCCGACGTCTTTTTTTTCGGTGTGCGGGCCCTTTAGGAGCCTGTCTGAGACAATGGCTCCTTGGCCTTTTGTGGCTTTCTGATAAGTTGAAATTCCACCGGCCCCAAGGTGTTTTGAATTCTCAGATCGTCTTGATAGGGGCGGGTTCGGAACCCGCCTCTACGGCGCCATGGCCAGGCGGACCGCACGGGCCCGCAGGCAGTAAACCTGGGCGTTCTCCCGCAAGCTTCTAGAAGTGGGAGGGCAGCCCCTGCCGGCTCCGGCGATGTCCTGGGCACGCGCTCCCACAGGCATCAGAAGGGGGGAGGCTTGGGGGCGGTTCGAGGGCGGCAGGAAAGAAAAGGACTCTGCTTTCCGCGTCCAAGCGGATTCCCGGCTCCGGGTTCCTTGACAAAAGAAGGCGGGCCTGATAAGCAGACCACGGGTTTTTCCAAGCCGCCGATTCCGCTTGGATCCCTCATGGGACCGAGACGGAAGGGTTTTCACACCGGCAGCGTATCTTCAGTTGGCGTTGTGGGCGAAGGCCTTCCGGGCAGCGGTCCAGAAGGCCTTTTTTATGGGCTCACACGGAAAAGGAGGAGCCATGCGCGTCATCGACACCCTTGCCGAGATGCAGCAACAGGCCGACCAATGGCGCCGGGAAGGACTTCGCATCGGGTTTGTGCCCACCATGGGTTATTTTCATGAAGGGCACCTGGCCCTCATGCGCCACGCCCGGACCCTGGCAGACAAGACGGTCATCAGCATCTTCGTCAATCCCACCCAATTCGGCCCCAACGAAGACTTCGAAGCCTACCCGCGGGACATGGACCGGGACCTGGAACTGGCCCGCGGCGTCGGGGTGGACGTGGTCTTTGCGCCCACGGTGGACCAAATGTATCCTCCGGGCTTTCAGACCTACGTGCAGGTGGAGGAGGTGACCCGGCCCCTTTGCGGGCGGTCCCGCCCCGGGCACTTTCGCGGGGTGGCCACCGTGGTGGCCAAGCTCTTCCAGGTGGTCAAACCCCATGTGGCCGTTTTCGGGCAAAAGGACTATCAACAGCTCCTGACCATCCGGCGCATGGTGGAAGACCTGGCCATGGATGTCCAGGTGGTGGGCCACCCCATTGTGCGCGAGGCCGACGGGCTGGCCATGAGCAGTCGAAACACCTATCTGAGCGAAGAGGATCGCCGGGACGCCCTGCTGCTTTCCCGGTCTCTGGAAGAGGCCCGGCGCCTGGTATCCAAGGGGGAGAGAAACGGCGAGGTGATTTTGGGTGCGGTCCGGCGGATCCTGGCCTCAGGGCCCCGGGTCCGTATCGACTATGCGGAGCTGCGCGATGCCGAGACCCTGGAGCCGGTGCAACACCTTGAAGGACCGACCCTACTGGCCCTGGCGGCCCACGTGGGACGCGCCCGGCTCATTGACAACACCGTTCTGGAACCCTAAAGGAGACCATCGTCACCTCACCGCCTTGCAAGGAGATCGTTATGCGCCGTATCATGCTCAAGAGCAAATTGCATCGCGCTCGGGTCACCGAAGCCAATCTGGAATACGAAGGGAGCCTGACCATCGACGAGAATCTCATGAAGATGGCGGACATCCTTCCCTTTGAACAGGTAAAGGTCTATAACGTGTCCAACGGCGCGCGGTTCGAGACCTACGCCATCACCGGGCCGGCCGGACAGGGCGACATCTGTTTGAACGGGGCGGCGGCCCGAATGGGGGCTCCGGGCGATCTGATCATCATCGCCACCTACGCCGAATATGATGAGAAAGAATTGCGTGACCACCAGCCGCAGGTGGTCTTGCTGGACGGGACCAATCAACCCAAGAAGCCGGAGATCGTCAAAGGTTGGCCTTCCTGAAGAATCTTAGAGGTAAAATCCGTGCTTACTTCATAGCGGGGCTGCTCACGGTAGTCCCGCTGTCCTTTACCTTGTACGTCATCAGCCTGCTTTTGAAGCACGGGGACAGAATCTTCAATCTCATCCCCCAACGCTTCAATCCCCGCACCTATCTCCCCTTTCCCATTCCAGGGCTGGGCATCGCGTTGGTGGTGCTTGTGGTGCTGATGATAGGTGTGCTGGTCAAGAACTACGTGGGCGGGCGCATCGTGGAATTCGGAGAGCGGATCGTCTACCAGATCCCGCTGGTGCGCCCCATCTACACGGCGGTCAAGCAGCTGCTGATCGCCATCTTTTCCCAATCCGACGACACCTTCAAACGGGTGGTTCTCATCGAATACCCACGACGCGGCGTCTATGCCATTGCCTTCGTCACGGGCGTTCCCAACGGGGAGGTCCAATCCTTCCACTCGGAGCGCATGATCAACGTGTTCCTGCCCACCACGCCCAACCCCACGTCGGGCTTCTACCTGCTTGTGCCCGAAAAGGAGACCATCCCTCTCGCCATGTCGGTGGAGGAAGCCTTCAAGCTGCTCATTTCCGGCGGTCTCGTCAGTCCGCCTGAGGGCCCCGCCGGAAACCACGAGAAGGGGTGCCGGCCGTCTCGCCTGTCATCTTACGGCCGCGATCATTCCAACGATTCCAAACATTCTTAGAAGGGAGCAAGATCATGTCCATGAGTTCTTTCCTGTTCACATCCGAATCGGTGACGGAAGGCCATCCTGACAAGGTGGCCGATCGCATCTCCGATTCCATCCTGGACGCCATCCTGACCGAAGACAAGACCGCCCGCGTGGCCTGCGAGACCTTGGTGACCACCGGGCTGGCTTTTGTGTCCGGGGAGATCACCACCTCGGCATGGGTGGACATTCCAGAAATCGTGCGTCACACCATCCGGGACATCGGATACAACGATTCGGCCATGGGCTTCGACTGGGCCACGTGCGCGGTCGTCTCTTCCATCGACAAGCAATCTCCCGACATCGCCATTGGGGTGAACGAAGGGGAGGGGCTCTTCGATGAGCAGGGCGCCGGCGACCAGGGACTCATGTTCGGATTCGCCTGCAACGAAACCCCGGTTCTCATGCCCATGCCCATCTACTACGCCCACCGGATCACCCGCAAGCTGGCGGAAGTGCGCAAGAACGGGGTACTGGACTTCCTGCGGCCCGACGGCAAGAGCCAGGTGACCATCGAGTATGTGGACCACAAGCCGGTGCGGGTGGACACGGTGGTGGTGGCGGCCCAACATACGCCCGAGGCCAGTTACAAGACGATCCAGGAAGGGATCATTGAAGAGGTGATCAAGAAGGTGATCCCGGAAGAGCTCATGGACGACAAGACCCGGTTTTTCATCAATTCCACCGGGCGTTTCGTCGTCGGCGGCCCCATGGGCGACTGCGGTCTCACGGGCCGAAAGATCATCGTGGACACCTATGGAGGGCAGGGGAGCCACGGCGGTGGCTGCTTTTCCGGTAAAGATCCCAGTAAGGTGGACCGAAGCGCCTCGTACATGGGCCGCTATGTGGCCAAAAACATCGTGGCGGCGGGTCTTGCCGACCGGGTGGAAGTCCAGGTGGCCTACAGCATCGGCGTTCCCGAACCGGTCTCCCTCATGATCGACAGCTTTGGCACCGCCAAGATCCCGCCCGATGAAATCGCCAAGATCGTTCGAGAAGTCTTCAGCTTCAAGCCGGCCAACATGATCCGGGAATTGAAGCTGCTGCGCCCCATCTTCAAAAAGACTTCCTGTTACGGTCACTTCGGCCGAAACGATCCGGACTTCACCTGGGAGAAGACGGATAAGGTGGACATCCTGTTGGAAAAGGCGGGGAAGCTGGGGGCCTAGGAGCTTGTCCGAGAATTCATGTCAACTGTATTTGCATGTGATCTATAAAGTCTATATTCATTTGACATATCCATGCCGTTGTGATAAGAATACACCTAATCTAGCATGCGCGCATGGGGGAATCTGTCATGGCTCGTTTCAAATACGACCCAACTCAGTTTCGCCAACGGCAATTGTTTCCAAGTTCCGTATTTGATCTTTTGCCGAAGGATCACGCCTGTTTCGTTTTTGACGAAATCCTGGAACAACTCGACGTATCCAGTGCGGAAGAGGGCTACAGCTTTATTGGGCAGAGAGCTTA
>NZ_FWXF01000035.1 GCF_900176285.1 Desulfacinum hydrothermale DSM 13146
TCCCGTGCGCACACGCGGCACGTCTTCGTGGCCTCAGACATCACCGACTCATCTCCTCCCGACACGTAGTCCTCCCATCCACGGCACGTCTCACACTGCCCGGGCCTGGGCAGCGTGCGCGGACCGCTTCCACCGGCCACCACCTCCCGGAGGCTGGGCCTGGCCCGCAACGCCTCGCACTGGGCCGGCGTCATCCGCCCCACCGCGCACTGAAACGTGTTCCGCGCCAGCCACTCCTCCGCGTTCATCCGGCCATCTCCCAGCGATACTCCAGGGGCGTGTCCCCAGTGTCCCCGGACATCCACGCATCATCCCGCCGCCCGTACCAGCCGCGCTCCGCGCTGCGCACCCATCGCCCCAACGGCCAGTAGGCACTGGACCCGCATTTTGGACAGGACTGCGCTCCGCTGAACACCTCGTCGCAATCGAGACAGACCATGCATCCGTTTATCTTCGCCATGCTCCACCTCCTGTTTTTCTCAGATTACGTGGAAATACTCTCCAGTATCTCGCGGCAAAGGCTCTTTGCCGCCTCGCCGTGCTCGGGCACGTGCTGCGCCAGGCCGCTGCACACCAGCCGGTTCAGCTCCACAACCTTCAGCACCAGGGGGTCCGGCTTAAATTCTTGCTGAGTCACAGGCTTATACAGCTTGTCCCTCCCGGCCAGCGTCAGCCGCCACAGCTTCTCCACGCAGCCGTTCGGTTTCTTCCGGATCCCCGCCTGCCTCACCCATCCTTTGGCACGATATGTGCTTAATCTCTTATATATGTAGGATTCGGTCGTGCCGGCTTGCTGTGCGATGTCCTGCACGGACCATTTCTCGTTGATGCGCATCGCCCGGCGGATGCGCTCTTCCCGTTCCGCGGGGCGCGGTGGGACCTGGCCGCCGTGTCGATCATTGGA
The DNA here is from genome assembly GCF_900176285.1 of Desulfacinum hydrothermale DSM 13146. Lineage (GTDB taxonomy): Bacteria > Desulfobacterota > Syntrophobacteria > Syntrophobacterales > DSM-9756 > Desulfacinum > Desulfacinum hydrothermale. Next base: position 905 of record NZ_FWXF01000035.1, read on the forward strand.
AAACACATAGACCCCGTGGCGAATCTTCTGCAGAAACCCTTGCCGCGACAGAGTCTCCACGGCGTGCTTGGTGGCGCCTACCGATAGGCCCAGGGCCTCCCGGACCTGCCGTTTCGTGACCGTCCCCTGGGCCGCCGCGTATTGGCGCACCATGTCCGTGGTGGTACCGACCCGAAGAGCTCGTCCTGTCCTCATTTCCCACCTCTTCCTACATACTTGGCCGTCCCCTTCGGCCCCTCGAGCCACCTGGGGATCCTATCCACCATCGCACGCTCGACGGTCTGCGTGCGGTTCGCTCGGCACATCCGCTCCAGCTCCCAGACCGCCTGCCAGACACGCCGAAAATCTCCGGATGAAATCTTTGCGATCCGTGCTGCAGCTTCCGGCTCCATCCGTAGCCCCGCGGCCTTCATCGCAAACAGCATGATGTCTTCGGAGCCGATGGGCCCGAATTCCACGGTGCGGGTCACCCGGCTCCACAACCTCCGCCGGCTCTCGATCTGGGCGAACAGGTGCTGCTCGCCCACGAACACCACGGGAGCACCCGTAAGATCGTGGATGTCCCGGAAATGCTCGATGTGGTCCGCCCTCAGTCGATCGGCCTCGTCCACCAAGATCGGTCGCGGGTCCGCATCCAGTGCCTCCGTTGCCATGCGCCGGCACCTCTCCACCGTGTGCCCCTCGCGGCCGATCAGTACCCGGCACAGCTCGCCCAGCATGGCCCTGGGAGTCCAGTCCTGCATCACCCGCAGATAGGCAGCCCCTGTCCGCACAGCGTATTCCCGGGCGCAGACCGTCTTGCCTCGTCCCGCCACGCCCCACACCACGGCAAGCCCCGGCTGGCCCGCCTCGATGTCTTCCAGAGCCACCATCGCCTCGCGGAATCTCCTCACATTGGAAGTCTCAATGAATACGTTCTTCATTCTTCCGCACCTCCATCCAGCACGCCGTACAGTTCCGCCAGTTGCTCATAGCGATCCGCGTAGTTTTCCCTGTATTCGGAGGTTGTCCGGTAATAGGCCATGAAGGCCTCATCCTCCGCGCTGAGCGGCGCGCGGTGGACGTGCTTCGCCCGCCAGCACCACTCATAGCGTTCCGGCTCGCTCCCAAACCATTCGGGGCGCTCGGGCCCCTGTGATTCGTCTTTGGGATCCTCCTCTTCGCCCAGCCGCTCATAGACCAGCCTCAGTCGATCCATCTCTTCCTGGTCGGCATCGGGTTCCGGCTCCGGCAAGGCGGGCGCCGAGTCGCCCCGTTTGGACCCGGCCAACACAGGAGCCATGCCCCAGGGCGCATCCACCACGTCTCGTATGTCGTCCGGGGCCACGCCCAGCTCCTGGAGTTGTTCGATGGTCTGCTTGCGCAGCCGGCGCTGCCGCTCCAGCGCGGCGCGCACCTGGTCCACCGCCACCTCGTCGCCGAACAGTCTGGCCAGCGGATGCAGGGCCTCCACGGGATAACATTCTCCCAGCAGGCGCCCGTCGCGCGTGCATACCCACACACGGGACAGATCCGCGCAGTCGTAATAGACGGCCACCCGGCCGTTGATTCCGTGGAGACAATCCCCTTCGTAGTCGATTCCATACATCCGGATGCGACAGCGCCGCACCGGGCGCTCTGCGCGCCACAGCATCTCCCAACCGAGCTCCATTTCGTCCACACCGGGGCCTTTCCCCGCCTCGAATACTTCTCGGGGAGTCTTGCCCGACAGCCCCCGGTGGGGCTGGTCCACATACCAGTCGATGTATCGCTCGATGAGATGCGCCGCCTCACGGATGTCCGGGATCCAACCCCGAAACTTGGCTTCGTGCCAGGCCTTGTGCAGCCGCTCGTTGCGCTGCATCCAGGCGGGTTTGCGCTCGATCGATGATCCACAATAGGACGGCAGGACCGCCTCGAACTGGTCGGAGAGTGTCTGGAAAAAGCGCTCGACGACCTTGGACCGGGCCTCGTAGGGCCTGGCCGTGAAGACGGCTATTCCCATGCGCGCGTAGATCCCGGACAACTCGCCCAGATCCGGGTCTTGCTCGGTGAACACCCGCGCCTTGAATGCCCGTCCATTGTCGATGTATACGGAGGTGGGCAGTTTGCCCAATGTAAGGATCGCACGTCTGAGCGCCGCATGGATCGCTACCGTGTTTTCAGTCGGCATGATCTGCCATCCGGCCGGATACCGGCTGGCCCAATCGAAAAAAACGATGAGCTGCATGCGGGCCGGCTTGCCCGTCTCGGGATGCCGAATAAAGAAATCCAGAGGATGGCCGTCGGCAACCAGGCATGCCCCCACATCGAGCAGCCAGTCCGCTCGATCCGCATGGGGGGCCACCCGGTCCTTGTAGGCCTTCTCCCCCTCGCGCATCAGTACCACTATGTGCTGGTGTGTCGTGCAGTAATCGTCGAGCCAACGCCGATAGGTATGGTCGCTCGCGGGCTCATCGATGCCCTGGGCCCGCAGCACCATGCGGGCCGCCCGAATGGCGGTCGCGACGCTGGGCCGATTGGGCTGCAGATAGCAGCGCAGGAGAGCTCTCCGCGCCGGCTCACTGAGCTGACGCTCCCGCCATCGCGTGGTCCCGTGGCGCATCCAGCCACCCCGCGTGTCGGCGATGGCCAGAAAATCGTCGTCGGCCTCTCGGAGCCTCTTGTCCCATCGGTAGAGAGTCTTTAGCGAGACCTTCCCAAGCCGTTCATAGACTTCCGGAAGGAGCCGCCCTGAATGGTAGGCGGTAAGGAATGACTTCCTGGCTTTCGCCCGCTCACCCCACGGGACGTTCTCTACTGCATCGCGGAAGGCATGGACCAGGCGGTACCTGGCCAGGCCAAGAGACTTGGCTCTCTCCGGCATGCCGAGCGGCAGCGGCTGGTAGCGACGTCGTCTCTCCTCCCGCAGCGCCTCCGCCCTGACCATGCACTCCCGAACCGTCTGATCCAGCGCCGGACTCATCATCGACAGCGGCATCTGGGGGACAGACGGCGGGATCTTGTCGGTGGGTGGCCCCGGCGGCGGATTCTCCCGGATCGCTTCGATCCGACGCTCCATCTCCCACCGGAACACAGCCTCACGCACATCCTGGGGCAGAGATTTAACGGGGAACAGCTTCCGCTTTCCTCCCCTGCCACGACCAACCGTGCACTCACACGGCCAGTCCTCTGCCAGCGCTCGCTTATGCACGGCCCTGAACGAAATACCGAGTGCACGTCCTATCTCTGCAGCCGTCACCTTCATGCCGTACTCTCCTCGGAGGAGATTGGGCATCCTCGCCGTTCGAGATAATCAATGACGGCGGCGCTCAGACCTTTTCGACGTCTACCCCTCTCGCCGGATATGACTCGGCTCACCATTGCCGGGCTGGCCCCGGTCGCCTTGGCGACAGAGACCTGAGTAATACCGGTTTCCAGCAGCCATTTCTTGATCTCTATGCGCTTGCGATTCACAGTCCAACCTCCTGTGCGAGCCTCTTGGCTCGCCTTTTCGCCTTTCTCAGCTCCAGCTCGGACCTAGCCCACTGGAGAATCTTCCCATCCTCATCACTGATCACTTCAACGGACTGAAAGCTCCGTGCATACGCCTCGAGAGGCAGATTCGACTGGACGACACGGCAAAAGAGAGGAAGCAAACGAAGCGGGATAACGTGAGACGCCGCCGGAGCAACCCACTTATCTAGCAGCGCCGTGGTCACCTTCTGCCCACGTCCGTTCGTTGTCCAGCCTAGCTGCCTCATCAGGCGATTCATCTCGTCCACGATCTGGTCCCTGGACAACGAACAGGTCCGGATGGCCTCGCTCATGGCAGCCTTGATGGCTGGAACTGGATCCGTGATCACCTGCTCCCATACGTTCATCTGACGGGGGATTCCAGAATTGTCCCTGGATCTGACATTGACCATCGGGCGCCCCCCAAGATATGCTGCTTGTGTCATGCTCTTGCCAATGCTACTGCGACCATAGTCCCAAATTTGGCATTGGTCAAGGAAAAAACTGGTTCATTAGTCAGATTTTTGCACTTTTCTGAATTACCTGTAGTGTCGGTAGCTTATTGAATTAGGCCGGTTCATTAGTCAGTTCATTAGTCATGTCCAGAAAAATGAACCAAATGTGGGTGCCATGAAAACTATTCATGACCGGATTAGAGACGTCATTGCAGCATCAGGTTTGACGCTCAAGGACTTCGCGGCCAAAATTGGCCTGCCCAAGCGGACCCTAACCAACTATCGGGATGGGATCAGCCGGCCACCCTCTGATGTCTTGGAACGCATCTGCAGGACGTTCAATGTGCGGCCCGAATGGCTCCTGACAGGTGAAGGCCCGATAAAACGCGGGAAGCCTTCTGATCCTGGAGAAAGGCACGACGCCGATGGCCCGGATCCGGAAGAGTTTACCTTTGTGCCCAAGGTGTCCGCCATCCTGAACGCCGGCCACGGGTCGTGGATCACAGAGGATCGAGTGCTCGCCTTCTACGCATTCCGCAAAGATTGGATCAAGTTGGTGGGGCAGCCATCCAGCATGGTGCTCATGGAGGTCCAGGGCGACAGCATGCACCCAACACTACATCCAGGCGACCACCTGCTCATCGACACCTCCCAGACCACGCCGCGCCAAGGCGCCATCATGGCCGTAGGAATCGATGACTCCGTCCTGGTGAAGCGCATCAACATCACGCCGGAGCATCTCGAGCTCATCAGCGACAACCGCAT
>NZ_FWXF01000024.1 GCF_900176285.1 Desulfacinum hydrothermale DSM 13146
AGGCGAAAGGCCATTGTGGAGCCCGTCTTTGGGCACATGAAAAATCTTGGGTTTCGAGGTTTTCGCCTGCGGGGGCTGGAAAAGGTCAGGGGCGAATTTGCCCTGATGTGCGCTGCCCATAACCTTCTTAAGATTGTAAAGGCCGTAGCTGAGGGCATCATCAATATAGATCAAAGAGCGATCAGGGCACAGGCTGCCTAAAGGGGCAGCTTGCTCCTTTTTGAATGGCTCTTTGATACCTGCTGATGCCCGATATCTTGCGTCGACGAGCAACGTCTCTGCAGTCACAGCACTTTCACCCGCGATGTTTGCTCATGAACGATGCAGGACTCAAATTTTAAGCCGCATTCTCGGACAAGCTCCTAGGTCAATGCCCGCCGCTCCCTCCATGACTATATTGAAGACACGGTTAGGGACGAAAAGCCAACCCGCAAAGGAGCCGATTTCCATGAAGTGTCCGGGACAAGACAGCCGTTTTTGGAGGCCGGGGGCCATTTTCGAGGCCAAGTGTCCGCAGTGTGGACACGCGGTGGAATTTTTCAAGGACGAGTCCAGCCGGAAGTGCCCCCACTGCGGTCATAAGTTCGTGAATCCCAAGATGGATTTCGGCTGCGCCGCCTACTGCAAATTCGCCGAACAGTGCCTGGGGGATCTGCCGCCGGAACTGCTGGCGCAGCGGGATAGCCTACTGAAGGACCGCGTGGCCCTGGAGATGAAGAAGTACTTCGGCAGGGATTTTAAGCGCATCGCCCATGCCTCCAAGGTAGCACGCTACGCGGAACAGCTGGCCCTTGAAATGGGCGCGGATCCCGCGGTGGTGCTAAGCGCCGCCTATTTGCACGACGTGGGTCTGCGGGACGCCTCTGCAGAGGATCATGCCGAAAAAGGTGTCGACGTGGCGCGCCAAATCCTCACCCATTTGGGCGCCCGGGAGGAACTGATCCAGGAAGTGGGCGCCATCATCCAATCCCACCACGAACCGCCCTCCCAGGCATCTCTGAACTTCCAGTGCGTTTTCGACGCGGATACGCTGGTCAATTTGGAAGAGGCGTTGGGAACCGCTGAGGGAACTTCCGGTCCACTGGAAGACGAGATTGAACACAGGCTTTTGACGGAAGCCGGGAAGGCACTGGCCCGGAAGGTCCTGATGGACAAAGCCCGATAAAGAAGAATCGTTCCCCTTCCAGGGAAAAGGAGTCCATGAAAATGAAAGCGATCCGAAAGATCATCCAAATCGACGAAGAACGCTGCGACGGCTGCGGTCAGTGCGTACTGGCTTGTGCGGAAGGCGCCATTGAGATCATCGATGGCAAGGCCAAGCTGGTCTCCGAGGTCTATTGCGACGGCCTGGGCGCCTGTATCGGGGAATGTCCCCAGGACGCTTTGCACATCATCGAACGCGAAGCGGAAGAATTCGACCCGGAGGCCGTGGAGGCCTTCTTGGAATCCAGGAAGCAGGATTCCGGCACCTCGCCGGTGGTCTCGTTCCCACAAGCCTCCGGCTGTCCGTCCACGCAGGTGCACGTCTTTTCAAGGCCCGACGCCCCCGCCGCCCAGGCCCCCCAAGGGAAAGCCGCATCCGCACTGAGCCACTGGCCGGTACAGATCAGGCTCGTCCCGCCCAATGCGCCCTTTCTGAACAACGCCCATCTGCTGGTGGCGGGGGACTGTGTGCCGGTGGCCTACCCCAGTTTTCACCAGGAGTTTCTCCAAGGGCGGACCGCCATGATCGGTTGCCCCAAATTCGACAACCCCAAGGAATACGTGGACAAGTTCGCTGAGATCTTTGAACGCAACCGGCTCCAATCCGTCACCGTGGTCTCCATGGAAGTTCCCTGCTGCTCCGCTCTTCTTAACATCGTGGTCAAAGCCATGGAAAAGGCCCAGGCCCGGATTCCACTGGAGGAGGTGGTCGTGAGCACCCGCGGGGACATCCTGGAAAGGCGCACGGTGGCCGCTTAAAGGGCCATCCAGAAGACCGTTCCCCTGGCACGATCTTGTGCCCGTCCTCCCCGTGGCGACGATTCAAGAACCGTCCCCACGGGGAGCGCCCCACAGCGGAAGGAATCCCCGCTCAGGGCTCAAATCGATACCTGGGCCGGCGGAAGATGGGGAAAGGGTGGCGTGGGAGCTTTGCACGGATCTTAAGACGTTCCAAAGGAGCGCCCCATGAAACATCTCAACATCATCGAGTCCAACGATTTTTCAGACAAGGCCTTCAAGAGGCTCCTGATCCACGACTCCCCCTATTTCAAGATATTGAACTTCAACTTCCAAGCGGGCCAGGAACTACCCCTCCACGCCCACGACATCGAGGGTGAGGTGAGCATCCTGGTTCTGGAGGGACAGGGAGAATTTCTGCTGGCCGACAACCAGACCCTACCCGCCCGGGCCGGAGACATGGTGGTGTGTGAGATCGCTGAGCCGCACGGGGTCCGAGCCGAGACGGCCATGCGGATCGTGGTGACCATCGCCCCTCCCATTTGACAGGAGCGTCTCAGCAAGACAGCGGCTGAACAATATATTTGTTCACATCAAATGCCTTCTTGGGTAAGATGGGCCGTCGAACAGATGATGGCCCTTTCCACCAGGCTCTCTCTCCCGCATTCCCAAAGCCCGTTTTCCATCTCCATGTCGGGGCCGGACGCGCAGCCTGTAGGAACCCCAAAGACAAGGAGGCATGATGGCAGGCCAAGACGACATCCAGTTGGCGGTCAAGGCGCTCAAGATCGGTCAAAAGGTTCGAGATCTTCGACAGCAATACAAATACACGCTGCAAGACCTGGCGCAGAAGACGGGCCTTTCCAAACCCTTTCTTTCTCAGATCGAAAATGACCACGTGGTGCCCCCCATCGCCACCCTCATGAAACTGGCACGGGCCCTCAATGTGGGCTTGGCCCATTTTTTCCAAGATGAGGCATCGGATGAAAAGGTCTCCATCACCCGCCCGGAGGAGCGCACCAAGATCGAGCGGCGTCCCCACCAGAGCAAGAGGGACGTCAATTATATCTACGAATCCCTGGAATTCAGAAAAAGATCCAAGCACATGGAGCCTTTCCTGGTGGAATTCCACATTCAGGATGCTGACCAGATGGTCTTCCAGAGCCATTCGGGCGAGGAGTTTCTGTATATCTTGGAAGGCGAGCTGGAATTCCGGACCGTGGATCGGGTGGAAGTGCTGCGCCCGGGCGATAGCATTTACTTCGATTCCGATGTGAGCCACAGCTTTCGGTGCCTGAGCGAAAGGCCCGCCAGGGCTGTGGCCGTACTCTACAACCCCAGTAACTGACACCGCGCAAGACCATACGAAGCGATCTTGGCCAATCCGATCCAACCGGTACCGACGGGCGCTCCAAAAGGTGCACACCGACGAAGCCCCCTGGCCCTCCGCGTCTTTTGGCAATCCCCGCAGAGCGGGGATCCGCCCCGTCCGGCCGGTTCCCGTATCAGAGAAGCGAACGTAAAAGCCCCCCACGCCCTCTCCAGGCCCATCCGCCAAATGGGTGCGACCCACTTTCTTTTCCTCTCCCGTCTGTGATAGAAGGCTTCCCGAAAGGTGTTTTCACACCTGCCACTTCTTGTCAGGAGGGGAGCGTTGATCCACGAATACGAGAAAGCGGTTCAATTCCTGTTCAATTTGCAAAAGGCCGGGATCAAGTTCGGGTTGAACCGCACGGAAAGCCTGTTGTCGCGATTGGGCAATCCCCACCACCGCTTTTCCGCCCTCCACATTGCCGGCACCAACGGCAAGGGTTCCACGGCCGCCATGATTGCGGCGATCCTGCACCGTCACGGCTTTCGGGTGGGACTCTACACATCCCCCCACCTGGTTCGCTTCACGGAACGCTTTCGGATCGACGACAAGGAAGTCTCTCCCCACAAGGTCTTTCGCGCCTTCGAGCACGTGATGGAGGTGGTGGAAGGAGACGAGCTGCCCACCTTTTTTGAAGCCGTAACGGCCATGGCCTTCCAGCTCTTCGCCGCTGAAGGGGTGGAATGGGCGGTCGTGGAAACGGGAATGGGCGGCCGCCTGGATGCCACCAATCTTCTTGAGCCGAGGGTGTCCATCATCACCAATGTGGCCTTGGATCACCAGGAATTTCTCGGTTCCACCCTGTCGGCTGTCGCACGCGAAAAGGCAGGGATCATCAAGAAAGAAACGCCTGTACTGACAGCCGCCCGTCAACCGGTGGTCCTCAGCGCTTTCAAGACCCGGTGCCTCAAGATGCGCGCTCCGCTGTTGCGTTTGGGCACCCATTTTCGAGTGCGCCGCAACGGTTCTCGCCACTTCACCTACGACGGCCTCCACCGTCGTTGGCCCCATTTGCCCCTTGGGCTCCTGGGCGAACACCAATGCCACAACGCGGCCTTGGCCCTGGCGGCACTGGAACTTCTGGAAGAGCAAGACGTACTGCGCCTGGATCTGGATCGAGTGAGGGAAGGGCTGGCCCATGTACACTGGCCGGGCCGGCTGGAGATTTTGGAGCACAACCCCGTCGTGATGGTGGACGGAGCCCACAACCCCAGCGGAGCCGAATCGCTGAGGAACTCCTTGACACACTTTTTCCGGTACAGGAAACTCCACCTGGTCATGGGAATCATGGCCGACAAGGACATCCGCGGCATCTTCCGCAGACTTCTGCCCCATGCCGAGACGGCCATCTTCACCCGGCCACGTTATGGACGTGCCGCTGATCCGGAGTTGTTGCGCCGGCTTGCCAAACCTTATATTCAACGTCACTACGTGGTGGACCATCCTGCCGACGCCATCGCTCAGGCCAAGGACATGGCCACCGAAGAAGATCTCATCTGCATCACCGGCTCACTCTACTTTATCGGCGAAGTCAAGGAACTCTATGGAGAACCCTTTCACCCGCACGATCAGCTGCTGGCTTGACGGCCCCCTGAAGAGCTCCCTTGCCCGCACAGCTGGACTGTGGCTCGCCGTGCTGCTCCTCTGGGGCCCGGCGGCGCCGATCCACGCCCAGTCGCTGTTGGACTCCGCTGGCTCGGGGGCGGGATTCATGGGAGACGGCAAGACGCCTTGGACGATCCGGGCGGACAAGCTCACCTATGAAGCCAAAACGCGAACCTACGAGGCCGAAGGCAACGTTCGGATCACCTCGGGCGATCGCATCATCACGGCCGACTGGGCCCAAGTGAATCTCACCGAACGGCAGGCCACGCTCAGCGGTGGGGTGCGCATCCGTTACGGCGACGACTGGCTCACCGGGCAGCGGGTGATCTGGAACCTGGACACGGAAACCGGCTGGGTGGACGGGGGCACCGTCTATTTTTCGGACAACGGCTTTTATCTCACCGGCAAAAACATAACCAAAAGGGGTCCCTCCCAATACCACGTGGCGCAAGGGATCATCACCACGTGCGACCCGGCCTCGCCCGACTGGTCCATCTCCTGCCGGGATCTGGACGTCAAGGTCAACGGCATGGGTTGGGCCAAACACAGCACGCTTCGCCTGGGGAAAGTCCCCATCTTTTACACACCGTTTGCCTACTTCCCGATGAACCGGGAACGGCAATCGGGGTTCCTCATGCCCGTCTTCGGTTCCAGCAATCTCCACGGGACCTATTATGAACAGCCTTTTTTCTGGGCCTTCCGTCCCGATATGGATCTGACCTTTTACGCCAACTACATGGGAAAAAGGGGTCTCATGGGGGGGCTGGAGTACGAGATCAACCACGCCTCGCTGGGCCGCGGGGCGTGGCTCCTTCACTACCTGGACGACCAAGCGGACGAACAGGACCTGGCGGATCAGGGCTATTCCTACGAGGGCAACGAGCGCTACTGGCTTCGGGCCCGTCACAGCGTGAACCTTCCCCACGAGATCCAAGCCTTCCTGGACCTGGATTTTGTGAGTGACAAGAATTTCCTTAACGAATTCCAGTCCGGCTCCGTGGCCCTGGAGTCCACCAATCGAACGTTTCGAAGGGTGAGCCGCAGGGAACTATTGAACGACGAGACGGTGACGGTGCGAGAATCCAGCCTGTATCTACTCAAGCGCACTGAATCCGCCGTGGCCAGCATGGACGTTCATTACTGGGACCAACTCGATCGCACTCGGGACGAAACCACGCTACAGCAACTGCCCCAGTTCCGTGCCTCCGTCGTTCCGTCGCCCTTGGGCCCATGGCCCCTCTACTACACCGTGGACACGTCGGCGGTCCACTACTGGCGCCCCGAAGGTGACAAGGGACTGCGCGCCGACTTGCTGCCCCGAATCTACGCACCGCTCCACCCGTGGTCCCACCTGGCCCTGGAGCCCTCCGCTGGGCTGCGCGCCACTTTCTACCAAGTGGACTGGAAGGACGATCAGGAGCAAGCCTTTCAGACCCGATGGGTGCCGGACTTCCAAATGGAGGCTTCGAGCCGCCTGGAGCGGATCTACCGTCTCGATTCGGCCGCCGTGCAACACGTGATACGCCCCGAGTTGCTCTTCACCTGGGTACCCGAGGTGGACCAGGACGATCTTCCCAGTTTCGACGGGGTGGACCGGATCGGCAAGCAAAACACCCTTCGTTATGGATTTTCCTCTTTTTGGGTGGTGAAAAAGGAAGTGCAACCCGAGCAGGGCGAACCCTACACCACGTACAGGGAATGGGCCCGTTTCCGGGTGAGGCAGGCCTACCTTCTGGACGATGACGTGGAGGAGCCGCTGATCGAAACGAAGGCGGGCGAGCGCTTTTCCGATATCGACATGGAGTTGGACGTCACTCCCAGCCCGTTCGTCAACGTCTCCTACGACCTCCTCTACTCACCGCACGATCAGAAACCCACCCTCCACGACCTGTCCGTGGGACTCCGGAGCACAAGACGCGATTCCTTGCACCTCACGTACCGATACCGCCAGGACACCACCATCGACGAACTCATCACGTCCTTTCACGTGAAGATCCTTCCCAACCTGAGCCTGTCCACCTATTACGACTATTCTTTCCAAAAGGAGGAGGTGTTCGAACAGTCCTACAGCCTGGCCTACCGCCATGGGTGTTGGGGCCTTCGATTCGGGTACCGCGAAGAAGGGGAAGATAGGGAATTCACCTTCGCCCTGACTCTGGTGGGCCTGGGAGAAGTGGGAAGCACCTTGTCCCAGGAAGGGAGCCTGTCTGTGGAAGGAGATTTTTAGATGCCGACCGACAAGATCCGATTGGGTGTGAGCACCTGTCTCTTGGGTCAAGAGGTCCGCTACGACGGAAGCCACAAGCGAGACCGATACCTCACGGACATTCTGGGCAACTACGTGGAATACGTGCCCGTCTGCCCGGAAGTGGAGTGCGGCATGGGGATCCCTCGGGAATCCATGCACCTGGAAGGCGACCCGGCCAACCCGAGGCTGATCAGCACCCGCACCCGGCGCGATCTAACGGATCAGATGGTCCGTTGGGCGGAAAAGCGCTTGGAGGAGCTCAAAAAGGAAAACCTGTGTGGGTTTGTCTTCAAGAGCAACTCACCCAGCAGCGGCATGGAGCGCGTCAAGGTTTTCGATCCCAAGGGAATGCCGAGAAAGATCGGCGTGGGCATCTTCGCCGGTCTTTTCATGAAGGCCTTTCCCCGGCTTCCCGTGGAGGAGGAAGGGCGGCTGCACGACGACGCCCTTCGGGAAAATTTTGTGGAACGCATCTTCCATTTCCAACGCTGGCGAAAGCACCTGGAAGGGGGGAAAAGTCTGGGCCGGCTGGTGGATTTCCACACGGACCACAAGCTCCTCTACATGGCCCACAGCCCCAAGCACTATCGGGCTCTGGGCAAACTGGTGGCCGAAGCCAAGAAGTGGGACCTCCGGGAGATCTACGACACCTACGAAGCCCTGATGACGGAGGCCCTGCGACTGAAGGCCACCGTCGCCAAAAACTCCAACGTGCTCTACCACCTGATGGGCTACTTCAAAAAGCAACTGACCCGGGACGAAAAGGCGGAACTACAAGAGATCATCGAAGCCTACCGCAAAGGACACTATCCCCTCATCGTCCCCATCACCCTCATCAACCATTTCGTGAGAAAATACGACCAGCCCTACTTGAAACGCCAAGTCTACCTGAATCCCCATCCGCTGGAGCTGAAGCTGCGCCACCACGCTTGATCCGCCCTGCGTGAGCCGACTGGAGAAGGCTTCAGTCGTCGGCCCGCACCCGAGAAGCCACGGCATCGCCCATCTGGGCCGTTCCCACCGCCTGGGCGGGGTCCCGCGCGATGTCTCGGGTGAGAACGCCGGCCGCGATGGTCTCTTCCACGGCCCTTTCGATGGCCCGGGCCGCCGCTTCGTGGCCGAAGCTGTGGCGCAGCATCATGGCCGCCGACAGGATCTGGGCGATGGGATTGGCGATGCCCTTCCCGGCGATGTCCGGAGCGGACCCGCCCGCCGGTTCGTAGAGCCCGAAGTTGGTTTCGTTGAGACTGGCCGAAGCCAGCAGGCCCATGGAACCGGTCATCATGGCGCATTGGTCGGAAAGGATATCTCCGAACATGTTGCCGCACAGCAGCACATCGAATTGGTGAGGATCCCGCAGGAGCTGCATGGAGGCATTGTCGATATACATGTGGTTCAGCTGAACATCGGGATAGTCCCGGCTCACCTCGTTCACCACCTGCCGCCAGAACACCATGGTGGTGAGCACGTTGGCCTTGTCGATGGACGTCACCCTCTTTTTCCGAAGCCGGGCGATCTCGAAGGCCTTCCGAGCGATACGCTCGATCTCTTTTCGCCTGTAGCACATGGTGTCGAAGGCCCGTTCGTCAGCGCCCTCTCCTTCCCGTCCCTTGGGACGGCCGAAGTAGATCCCGCTGGTGAGTTCCCGCACACAAAGGATGTCAAACCCGTCGCCCACGATGTCGGAGCGAAGCGGGCTGGCACCTGCCAGGGGAGGAAAAACCCGAGACGGGCGAAGATTGCAGAAAAGATCGAAGCGCTTTCGAAGCGGTAGAAGCGCCGCTCGCTCCGGCTGCTGCTCAGGCGGCAACGACTCCCATTTGGGGCCGCCCACTGATCCGAAGAGGATGGCGTCGCTTGCCTCGCACAAAGAGAGTGTCCCCGCCGGCAGCGCATGGCCATGGCGATCGATGGCGCAGCCCCCCACGTCGCCCTGCTCGCATTGCAGGCGAAAGCCAAAGACCGCTTCCGCCGCTTGCAGCACCTTGAGCGCCTCGGCCATGACTTCCGGTCCAATTCCATCCCCTGCCAAAACCGCAACCCTTTTTTCCCTGTCCATTTGCGAACCACCTCTCCTTGTCTGCGCGGACCTCCATGTTCAACCCACCGGCCGCAGCCGGGATCCGAAGCCACGAAAAGTAGTGCGATCCCCGGATCCTGTCAATTTTCATTCATCCTTTTCCCACAATCTGCCGAATCTTCTACCGAGACAGGAACCACTCTTACCCCCGTCCGCATAGAAAGGCGTTGAGCGCATGGATGCACAGGCGAACTTGCTGACCACCGCGGATGTTCGAGCGGCCTTCAAAGGCTTGGACGAGAAGGAATTCATCAATCTCTACAACTTCGGGCAGATGCGCCCCTTGAACACGGGTGAAGTCCTCTTCAGGGAAGGGGAGCCAGGCCACTCCGTGGCAGTGCTTCTCAAGGGCCGGCTGCGGCTGGTGCGGCGGGCCGGGGGGAGCCTGCATGAGGTGGCGTCCTTGAACCCCGGCGATGCCGTCTGCGACGCCCCCATGCTCACACCCGGCCACCGGTTGACCTCGGCCGTGGCGGCCCAGCCCACCCTGGTGCTCCTTTTCAGTGAATCCATGTTCCGCGCTTTGCCTCCCCCTACCCAGCTCTACCTGGTCAAGAAGCTGAACGACACCCATGTGCATCGGCTCCTTCACTCCGAGGAGACGGAAGCCGTGTTGGCGGCCCGTTGCGATTACTTGAGCCGTTATGTGCGTGGCAGCCTGGTTGAGCGCACTCAGGATTACAGCCGGTCCGAGCTCATCGTGGGCATGCTCAAAAAGGTCCCGCAGCTTCCCATGTATGCCAGCAAGCTCACGCAGATGCTACTGGACGAAAACGCGTCCGCCAAGCAGGTGGCCGCACTGGCAAAAGACGATCCGTCCCTGGTGAGCGCCGTGCTCAAGCGGGTGAACTCTCCCTACTACAACTGGCAGAAAAAGATCTCCGATTTTCAGCATGCCGTGACCCTGCTGGGATTCAACCAGGTCTATCAGCTGGTGGTTTCGGAAGGTTTGCGGCGCACCATGCCCAACACCCCGCCCTTCCGCAAACTGCACAACCATTCGGTGGTCATTTCCCATATTGCCCACGAGATTGCCCTGCTGAGCGACCGCCGCCAGGCTTCGGCCATGAGCACCCTCGCTCTTTTACACGACATCGGTAAGAGCGTGATCCTACTGCTCAAACGACAAAATCCCAAGCTCAGCGTCCTCATCGACATCCTGGATTCATCGAAGATCGGGGCCCTGTTGTTGGCCGAATGGAACATTCCGGAAAATGTGTGCCGTACGGTGGAGATGCAAGATTACGCGGAATTCAGCCCGCCGGAGGCACTTCCCGATGATCTCCAGCACGGTATCGCCCTGCTCCATGTGGCCCACCAGTGCGCTGAGCTCATCGGAGGGGGTTCCAAGGCAGGCGGCCGGTCTCCCTTCAGCGACGATTACCTGAGAATCCTTCGGGTTCCCCAGAAGAGCGTGGAAACCCTCACGACCAATCAGGTGCGTCCGGCCCTGGAAAAGAAGGCGGCCGCCCTGCCGGAGCACGTGAGGGCCTTTCTTCAGGGCAAAAACGAGGACCTGGGATCGGAGCGGACGGCGGCAAGATAAGGTCCGTCTCGTGGAAAGGATTTTCCGGAGGCTGTCCCAGGGCAAGAGCGGACGAAGTGTGAAACGATTGGCTTTCCGGTCCCCGTTTGTTATCGCGCAGGAGTCGGAAGGCGGGGCCCTCTGTTTTCTTGCTCGATTGGACATGGATTGGCCAAAGCGATCAGTCGCCCGTTTCCGACGATAAAGACTCCGTCCAGCGCACCGCCAACTCTTCCAGCCGGCGTCGATCCAGTCCACACCGATCTTGCACCCACTTTTCCACGCGGCTGAGATCCAACACCCGGCCCAACCCCTCTTCCCCCTTTTCCAAACGGGAAAAGGCGTCAGCCAAAAACGTGAAGTAGGTCAGACTGAGATCGCTCTTCTCGGGAACGTGATGATGGCGCACCACCTCCACGATCGCTTGGGGAAGATTCCATTTTTGGGCCAACAAGGCGCCCGCCTCGGCATGATCCACTCCCAGGACTTGCAATTCCGCATCCACAAGATCAAGACCTGAGTGGATCACCGCCTCCTCAACGGCCTCGGCCTCCGCGGCCCCGAGCTGTGCCAGAACCAGTTTGCCAATATCGTGCATGAGCCCCACCGTGAAGGCTTCCGCCTGTCCCACGTCGCAGCCGGCGGACCGGACGAGAAAGCGGCAGCATTCCGCCGCTTGCAGAAAATGCCGGCGCGCTCCTTTGAGCCAGACATCGGCCGCCTTTCCCGAGTAACGCTTCACCAGGCCGTGAAAGTGGGCGGCCATGACCAAACCGCACACGGTGGAGATCCCGACTAGGCGGACCGCATGTTCGATGGATCTCACCTCCACGGGCAGGAAGTAGTAGGGGGAATTGCACAGGTAAAGGGTCTGCAAGGCCAAACCGGGATCTTCCTGGACCACACGTGCCAGGACCTTCGGCTCCACCTGGGGATCCTGCATCATGTCCATCACGCGGTACACCGTGTCAGGCAGCGTGGGGACCGCGTCGATCAACCCCTGGATCGCTTGTTCTTGGAACACCGTCCCCCCTCTCATCCTCATGATCATGATCATGGATCCGTGGATAAACATGGATGGCCTCTTCCCACCATAGCTTTCGACCGCCGCCCTGGCAACTACCTCGCCCTGTGCTGTGCACAGAAGTCGAGAACCCCATATCACGACACCGCCAATCCTTTCCCATGGGTTGCTCGGCTGGGAAGAATACTGTATGGAACATATCAGCACCGCGCACAAAGGCTGAATCGAGGACTCACCGGAAGGCATCACCCGTTCCCCTGGAAGCGACAGATGGAGGCTCGATGGAAGGCAACCCCCGCACAGACCTGGAAGCCATCTTCCGAGCGGGCCTGGCGGCCGTGGACCCGGAAGCTGCCGTGCGCCGCCATGTGACGTGTGAAGGCTCCCAGCTGGGACTGGGGAACCGGACCGTGGATCTGAACACCATCCGCCATGTGTTCGTGGTGGGAGCGGGCAAGGGCACGGCACCCATGGCCAAGGCCTTGGAGGATCTTTTGGGAGATCGCATCCAGGAAGGGGCGATTACGGTCAAATACGGTCACGGGCTGCCGCTTGGGAAGGTGCAGGTCATGGAAGCCGCCCATCCCGTCCCAGACGAGGCCGGGGTGGAAGCCACTGAAACACTTCTCAAGGTGGTGCAAAAGGCCGGGGAGGAAGACCTGGTTCTGACGGCTTTCTCCGGGGGAGGAAGCGCCCTGACGCCCGCCCCCGTCACGCCCCTCACCTTGGGGGAAAAGCAGGAAACCACCCGCCTTCTGTTGGCCTGCGGGGCCACCATCCAGGAAATCAACGCGATCCGAAAGCACCTGTCGCGCATCAAGGGGGGAGGCCTGGCACGGGCCGCCCATCCCGCCCGCACCTTCTCGCTCATCCTTTCCGACGTGATTGGAGATCCCCTGGACGTGATCGCCTCGGGCCCCACGGCGCCGGACCCCAGCACCTTCCAAGACTGCCTGGATATTTTGGATCGCTACGGCCTTGTTCACCAGGCCCCGCCCCGGGTCGTGTCCGTCCTTCGGGAAGGCCGGGACGGGCGTCGTCCGGAAACCCCCAAGCCGGGCGATGCTGTCTTTCAGCGGGTGGAAAACCTCATTGTGGGAAGCAACCTGACGGCCCTTCTGGCAGCTCGTCAGGAAGCGGAACGGCGCGGCTACCGGTGCCTTGTCCTCACGTCCCGGCTGGAAGGGGAAGCCCGGGAAGCGGCCAAGGCCATCGCTGCCATCGCCAAGGAATGCGCCGCCACCGGCACACCGGTGGGACCTCCGGCGTGTCTTCTTTTTGGGGGAGAGACCACCGTGACTCTTCGAGGCGACGGAAAGGGCGGCCGCAACCAGGAAGTGGCCCTGGCGTGCGCCCTGGCCCTGGAGGGCTGGGAGGGCATCTTTGTTTTGAGCGCCGGAACAGACGGAACGGACGGTCCCACGGACGCCGCAGGAGCCTTCGCCGACGGAACCACCGCGGCCGAAGCCCGCAGGATGGGTCTCAGCCCCCACCTCTTCCTGGATCGAAACGACGCCTATCGGTTTTTCCAGAAGACGGGCGGGCTCCTTATAACCGGACCCACCCGAACCAACGTGATGGACCTCATCTGTGTGGTGATTCGATGATACGAGAAAGACGCACCAAGATTGTCTGCACCATCGGCCCGTCCTGCGATTCAGAAGACCGGATCCGGGAAATGATTCGAGCCGGCATGGACGTGGCCCGGCTCAATTTTTCCCACGGCGACCACGCCGCGCACGGTCGCATCATCGACATCGTTCGCCGCGTGGCGGCGGAAGAAGGCCGGGAGATCGGGATCCTGCAGGATCTGGGGGGCCCCAAGATCCGCCTGGGGACCCTGATCAATCGGGAACGGACCCTGGCCACCGGCGAGACGGTGCGCCTCTTCGCCGGAGACGAGACGAGCGATGAACACCTTCCCGTCAACTACCCCCATCTCACGGAAGACGTGAAGGAAGGGGACCGCATTCTCCTGGCCGACGGCCTGGTGGAACTGAGTGTGATCTCCAAGAGCTCCCGGGAGCTGGTCTGCAAGGTCCTGCTGGGGGGCAAGATCCATTCCCACAAGGGGGTCAACCTTCCTTCCAGCACCCTCCGCATCCCCGCCTTCACGGAAAAGGACAAGCGGGACCTGGCGTTTGGGCTGGAAAAGGGAGTGGATTTCGTGGCGCTTTCCTTCGTGCGTCACGAACGGGACGTGGCCCCGGTGTTCGACATGGTCGGCCATGGCTCCCGGCGGCCGCTGGTCATCGCCAAAATCGAAAAGCCCCAGGCCCTGCAGCGCTTCGACGCCATCCTCCAGGCCGTGGACAGCGTCATGGTGGCTCGAGGCGATCTGGGCGTGGAGACCCCGCTTCACCAAGTGCCCATCATCCAAAAGCGCATCATCCGAAGCACCCGGCAGGCGGCCAAGCCGGTCATCACCGCCACCCAGATGCTTCGCTCCATGATCTCCAGCCCTCGCCCCACCCGGG
Source organism: Desulfacinum hydrothermale DSM 13146 (assembly GCF_900176285.1). GTDB lineage: Bacteria > Desulfobacterota > Syntrophobacteria > Syntrophobacterales > DSM-9756 > Desulfacinum > Desulfacinum hydrothermale. The sequence continues at coordinate 14,273 of NZ_FWXF01000024.1, forward strand.
CCGAAACCACGGACGTGGCCAACGCCATCCTGGACGGCACCGATGCGGTGATGCTCTCCGACGAAACCGCCATGGGGGCCTATCCCGTGGAGTCCGTGCGGGTTCTGGACCGGATCGCCGTGGCCACGGAGAGCTACCTCTTCGAAAATGATCGGCACATGGAAGCCCTGCCGGACCATTTGCCGGGCGCCGCGGCCGCCATCAGCCACGCGGTGGTGGGTCTGGCCGACGCACTGGAGGCGGCGGCCGTGGTGGCCTCCACCTCTTCGGGAAGCACGGCAAGGCTGGTGAGCCGGCTTCGGCCCCGGAGCCCCATCTTGGGGTTCACGCACAGCTTGGAGACCTTTCGTCAGTTGTCTTTGTCCTGGGGGGTGACGCCGGTGCTGGTACCCACCTACGAAGATACGGACGCCATGTTCGACATGGCCCGCCGGTGGGTGTTGGAACAGGCCGTGGCAAGGAAGGGAAATCGGATCGTTCTGACCGCGGGAGTGCCCATCGGGGTTCCAGGCACCACCAACATGGTGAAGGTGATCGAGCTGTAGGGGGAGGCACCGGCCGGGGGTCTGTCCCTCCCCAAGCTCGTCGGGGGACCGCGGCCGGAGGCTACTTCTCGGCGGCCTTGGCCAACACTTCCAGATTCTTCTTCATGCGTTTCTCAAGAGTCTTCAGGTTCTCCTTGTTGGGACGATCCTTCTTCTTTCGAATCAGCCGGGTCTGGTGCGTATTGGACGGCATGGGTAATCCTCCTTTGTTCAATCCGTCTTGTGGGTCCTTTCGGGCGGCCCCTGGGCAGGCCGCGCAAGCGCCTCCTATAGCAATTTCCAACGCCCATGTCACGGAAAAGTTCGTGCACGGCAGCAAACGAACGGTCCGGTTTTTATGGCACTTTAGAGAGCCCCATCTGGTTTGGGCGGTCGCGCCTCCTGGCATCAGTGGCCCAGAAGGCTGTCGTTCAGCTCATCACATTGGTAGCGGACCTTGCGCCCGCCTCTGGCACCTCTTGATTTCAGCATTGATCTTGGCGAGGAAACCAACTAGAAATTTTTTGGGGCTGCGTTCAAGATGGCACGATTGCGTTGGAGTAAGTGCCGATCACAAAAGTCGGCCTCGAGATGCCGTACCGGCAAGGGTTGTTCATGGAAGCGACCCCGAGGGGGCATCCATGGAAGCAAGCGTATTCATCACCACGGACGACGGATTACGGAAAGATGCACTCCCTTTTTGGTTCCCTCATGGCAGTGGCGGCCGCCGCGTTTTTCACTTACCTTTGCTACCACATCTTGCGTTGGCTTTTTCTTCAATGGCAGGTGATCCGGGCTGCCGCGCCTGAGTGCCTGGAGGCTCTACGAGCGGCAAGAGAAAAGATCTACCGCTTTTCACGCTATGGGATTCTCCCTTCGCATGTTGTTTCAGACCCTACCCGTGAGGAACTGAAACGGATTCAAAAGCTCCTTCGAAAGCAACTCATCTTGCTGGAAAACCTCGAAAAGAATCGAAAGATCGAGGCATCTTCACCGGCCCCGGCTCCTTCTGTTCGAGACCTGCTGGAATGTGCCGATGGCCTGCATTACTTGCACAATTCCCTGCGCGAATTGCCTGGTTACAGTGAGCGAGTGGAAGAAGGTTTCGAGATCGTTTGGCACAAGCTGGAAACGGTGCTTTCCTTGACCGGCCTTGCGCTTTTGCGCCAACGGCATGTGCCGTTTGATCCGAAATACCATCAGGCGGTGGAAAACAGAGCGCCGGGATCGCGGGATTTGCAGGTGATCCAGGTACTGGTGCCGGGCGTGTTGCAAGATGGTCGACTGATGAGGCCCGCCAAGGTCGTCCTGGACGTCCCGAAGCAACCTTGCGCCAACAATGGAGGAAAAAGCCTTTGAAAGAGCGCATCATCTGCGGCATCGATTTGGGAACCACCAATTCCGTTCTGGCCGTCCTTCGCGACGGCCGCCCGGAAGCGGTACCCATGACGTCGGGAAGTCCCATCCTGCCTTCGGTTGTCAGCCTGGATGAAGCCCGGGATCAATTCCTGGTCGGGCACGAGGCTTGGCATCGAATGGCTGCATTTCCGGAAGCCACAGTGCGCTCCGTCAAGCGTCTCATGGGCAAGGCCCAACCGATTCTCTTGGGCAAGAGGCATTTCCGCCCGGAAGAGATTTCCGCCGAGATTCTCCGCCACTTGATCACCACAGGATCGAAAGTGCTCGGCGCGCCCATCACCCAGGCTGTTATCACCGTTCCAGCCTATTTCGATGATGCGCAACGGCGCGCCACGGTTCGGGCCGGCGAACTGGCCGGGCTCGAAGTCTTGCGCATTATCAATGAACCCACCGCAGCCGCTTTGATTTACGATCATCTCCAGCAAGAGGCGGATGATCCGAATCCATATGTTCTGGTCTATGATTTGGGCGGGGGAACCTTCGATGTCTCCGTGTTGGAAATCAAAGGCGAAATCAAAGAAGTGCTCGCTTCGGGAGGGGACACAGCGCTGGGAGGAGATGATTTCGACGAACGCCTGAGAGAGCTTTTTCTCCGGCATTTGCGCAAGGAGTATGGCCAAAACCTCGAATCCGATTTCGGCCTCCAGGTGCGTCTGCGCGAGATTGCCGAAAAGACCAAAATCGCTCTCAGCGAACAAAACTACGTTCAAGTGGAAGAAGCCGCCCTCACCATGGTCGACGGTGAACCGATCCATTTGCGCATGGAAGTCAGCCGCGCACAATTTGAGGAACTAACCGCGGATCTGGTTCAGAAGACCACCGAAAAAGTACTGGAAACCTTGAGGGAAGCGGATCTGCAGCCGGAAGAGATTGCAAAGGTGATCCTGGTGGGCGGTGCCACCCGAATGCCCGCCGTCCAACATGAACTTGCGGAGCTTTTCGGTCACAAGATTCAACATTCCGTGGATCCCGATCTGTGCGTGGCTCTCGGTGCCGCCATTCAAGCGGGCCTCATCGTCGGGGAGCCCTTGGGCCACATCCTCCTGGATGTGACGGCCCATTCTTTGGGAGTTCAGACCATCGACGCAATCGACCCCGTGACCGGCGAAGCCGACTATTTTTCCACCATCATACGAAGAAACAGCCGGATCCCGGTGAAACGCTCCGAAATGTACCGCACGATCCACAAGAATCAAAAGGCGGTGGAAGTCAGCGTCTACCAAGGCGAAAGTCAGTCGTGTAAAGAAAACACGTTGATCGGAAGCTTTATCTACGACCTCAAGCCGGCACCTGCCCATTCGCCCATCAGCATAACCTTTGCCTACGATCGGGAAGGCATCGTGCATGTCACGGTCGAACAGAAGGGATACCAGCCACCCAAGACGGTGACTCTGGATGTACGCAGGAGAGACACCCTTGAGGAAAACGCCGATCCGGAACGGTTCGCGGACGCAGGGCCGGTCAATTACGTGTCTGCGAAAGCGCGCCAGTTGCTGCAAAGCAAAGGGCTGCCTTCCGATGTGGAACGCCGGTTGCGGGACCTGACGCATGAGTATGAGGCGGCGCTGGGTAACGAAACCTCCGATGATCTTATCGACAGACTGGAAGACGAATTACTGGAGTGGATAGAAATAGCCGAAGAAAGGCTGGAAGCAAGTGGGTAAGAAGAGCAAAAAGCAACGGCGGGCTCTGGATAAGCTTTATCGTAGAGGTCGCTACTGGGAATGGCTGGAAAAGGTCGAAGCCTTGGGCCTGAGCGGGCAATTCGCCGAGGAAAAACGGGTCGCTTGGGACTACGTCATCAAGAAAGCCTTGCGAACTCCTCAAGGATTCAGCCTTTTCATGCGTTCCTTCCCCAGGCTGCAGCCCCCGGAACAAAGCCCTGAGTATCGCCTTTTGACCTTGATCCACCAAGCACCCACCCGAACAAAGTGGGAGCAAGAGATCATGGAAACGGAAGGGCTGAGCCCCCTGGGCCAGACTTTCCTGGAAACCTTACGACAACGGAAAGTCACCCATTTTCCGATGGCCCGCTTGCGCACTGGGATCAAAAAATTCGTGGACAAACCGGAAAAGGTGACCCGGGGCGACTATTTTGACCTGGCACGGCGGATTGCGGATCCTTCCATGGCCAACGCCCTTACGCAATTGGGACATCAGATCCACAGGCTGCGGGCGCAAAACAGCAAGCGCGCCGTCAAACAGGGTTGGAGCAAGGTCCATTTGGATCATCTGGCCGAAATGGATTATTACCTCGAGCACTATTCCGACCTTTTTCCCCCTTCCTGCCAGCGTGTATTCTACGCTCCCTTTTTCGTTCAGATACACCAGCTTCTGCAACGCCTGGTCACCACGGATCGCCCAGACCTTTTTACAGAACTGGTGGCGGTCTTGGGTTATTCGTTCCCTGTGGTGGCAGGAGATCATGAGCATGAGTTTCGCCTATGGCTGGGCGGAGAAGGCACGGACGATCTCGAAACCCTTGTGGATCGAACGCTGGAAAGGGAGGAGACATCTTTCGAGGAGAAGCTGCTTTTACTCCACCGGCTGCGCCGGCGCCTGCACGAACGACACAATGCGATCGACTCGCATCTTGAGTCTCTATTTCTAGGACCAATGCGTGAGGATCTGTTGGAAGGCTTGGACGATCCGACTATTGAGAGTAGCCTTGTTCGAACCTATGAAGCGGTGCTGGACGAAATGATCGTCCGTTGTCGGAACACCAATGAGCGGGAATCCCGTCAGGTGCAACGTATAATGGAACCCGAACTGTGCGAAGACATAGAACGGGTGTCCATGTGTCTTGACAGCGACCGGCCCATCAGTCGGCTGTTGGACAAGGCTTTTCGTGCCGGAGCTGCCGGAAAAAGACTGGCCCTGCTTTGCTTGCTTCTGCCCCAATCCGCAAGACAAGGAAGTCTTCTTGCCAAGACAGCCCAACAGGTTATAGAGCACAGTGAACCGGTGGACCAAGAGGATATTCGATGGCTCATTGAGGAATATGAACATCTCTATGTCCCCGAGGTGAACAGCCTGCGGATTTTGATAGAACGCCGTATTGTTCCCGGCGAGCTGCTGCACACTCTGGTGTGGCACGTTTTGGATGACGTCGATAAGCAGTTCTCGCTGTACACCAACATTTGTGAACCAGGATTCCGGGACCATCCATTTTCTCTCCCGGAATTACCTCTAAAAATAGTGGAAGTGCTCCAAAGCGCCGTGCGCTCTGTGGAGCATTTGCCCGAGATGGAACCGATCGTGACGTACTTAAAATGTTTCCCCGACGGCCGCCTGAGCTCTCGGGGGATGCAACGATGGTACCGATACCTGCTCGAAAAAGACCAGTTCGGAACCTATGTGCATCAGAACTTGCTTCCACAATTGGACGCTATGAAGACCGCAGACGAGGCCTCCCGGTCGCTCGACCCCACGATCCCACTGCGTATCGAAAATCTGCTACGATTCATGGGGGAAGATCCCCGAGCCATAGATACGATTCCGTGGGAAGTCTTGATTTTGATGATTGAAAAGCTGACGCAATACTTCGATGGGAAACGCGATGTCAGCTTTTTGGTGAAGATCCATAATGTGTTGCAAGAAAAGAAGAGCGCCGGAGAGCAGTACGCCGGCAAAGCGAGTGCAGCGCTTTTGAAATTGATGAAAGCCGCGAAGACTCCCCAGCGCCGCAAACGAGGATCCCGTTCTCGAGGAAGACGCCAATGACCCGGGAAGAAGCTTTGGCCAATTTGAACCTGAAAGAATCGGCGACCTTAGAAGAAATTGAGGCCGCCTATCGAAGGCTCTTGCGCCGTTATCCGCCAGAATTTCATCCGGAGCGCTTCCGGGAGATTGACGAGAGCTACCGGGTGCTGACTTCTGTGTCGTACTTGATTGAAAAGGCGTTCAGCAGCGAGGGCGGATCACTGGCGAAGCCCCCTGCGTTGCCCCCGCCCCCCCACGCCTCGGAATCGGACTTGGAGGAAGCACTCCGGGAGTTGTGGCTTCAGCATGTGAGACGCGCTGTCTGGCAAGATTAAGGCCCGGATCGCGAGCGTGATCCGGTACAAACCTCATGCAACCATCAGCAGGTGGAACAAAGTAAATGGTCTAGACCAATCCTCTTGGTCTTCTTTGGCCCACGGCAGCTTACCCCGGCAGATGAATCGGTGACTGCCGGGGCAACGACGGAAGGTCCCGGAACTTGCGCCCACCCACGCTCGACCATCGAATGGGCGGATCGCCGCCGTCCGGACATCCTTTCACGCCCCAGAAGACCCATAAAGGTTGGTCCAACAAGAAAGGGGCGACGGCCGCATGAGCCAGCCTCCCCCATTGGACTGGCGCGCCTGGGAGGATTCGAACCCCCGACCCGTGGATTAGAAGTCCACTGCTCTATCCACCTGAGCTACAGGCGCCCGGAGCGCTCGGACCCGCCTCGCCGGGCCGAGCGCGTTTACTTTACGTGAACCGGAAGCCTTGTCAAGTGCGTTCGCCCAACGGGTCAATCCGCACGAATAAAAGGCACCAACATGGCCTCCTGAGCACCGCCCCATCTCATGGCCCAAGATCCCCTGGGCTCCCCCGCTTCGCCAAAGTAAACCGGCCCCGCGTCACATGGGCGGAAACCAAAAGGCCGCCTTCTCCAAAATCCGGGAACATCCCAAACCTCAGCGCGGCCTTTTTTGATGCCTGTGCGGATCACGGAAGGGGCTGTGGCCATGTGGTGCATAGGTTTCAGCGGATCCGACAACGCCATGCGGGCAGAGTCCGGCCAAAGGCACCGAGATGTGTGGCTAAAAGATGACCCGCACTCCCCCGAGATCTTGCACCGAAAACGAATGCTTTTGCTCTGGAGCCCCCACGAAGATGTTGTTCTTGGGCACCTGAAATTCCTGGGACAACTGATCGATCATTGCCGGCCCGTATGTCCCTTCGCGAACGATCAACTCCACCTCGATATCGGGAAAGATCCTTTTGAGGATGGTCAAGGTTTCACGGATAGCCGCCTCTTCGTTGTGTGCCGGGTTGCCGTAGAGATGCACCAGAATCACGTGGCGACTGCTCTCGTTTTTCATGATGTAGGAAAAGGCCTGGTGCAGCCGCGAAAGTTCCCCACCGCGCGCAAACAACATGACCCGCTGATGGATGATGGCCTCCATGCGCTTGAGCAGAGAGCTTCGCCATGCCACGACCTGATTCAACGCTTTGTCTGCCAAGAGATAGAAGGACCTCAAAATGGGAACCCGCAAATACATGGCCACTACGAGCAGGACGCTTGGAATGAAATAATAGAGAAAATAAAGGAAGTTGCGTACGTCAATGAATAGATTCCCCACAATACCCAGGCTGGTTGCCGCAACCCCCAAGAAGATGGTGGACCAACCGGCGCGGTAGGTGCGTTTCAGCTGGCTGCGTCGAAGTTTCAGTAGAATGTTGCCCCAGCCGAAAAGCGTCATGACCCCTAGGAAAGAGATCGTGTACACCCCCGCCAGAGCCAACAGATTGCCCCTGGTGAGCAGCAAGATGGAAGAACACAAAAGGAAAAAGGCAAGGATGATGCGATGACTCGTGCCCCGGCGATTCTGTTTCAGCAGCAGACCAGGAAAACACTGGTCCAGGGCCATGCGGCGCACCAGGCCACACACCCCCACGTAGCTGGTGAGCACGGCACCTGAAAGAACCAGGACGGCGTCCACGACCACAATACGCTGAAACAGCTCGCCACCCGTCAGGAATGCCACATGGGAAAGCAGGTTATCCTTGTGGGAAACGATGGCGTCCACAGGCAAGAGATTGAGAGCAATGACGGCCGTCAGGGGATTGAAGACAATGACTGCGATCCACATGTTGCGCAACGTCTTTCGAAAGACCCCCGGCTGCTGTTCCTCCACGAAGTTGGCCGAACTTTCGAACCCGCTCACCCCCAACAAGGCGGAGGAAAATCCGAGAAACAAGGATGTTGCCAGCTGCTTGCCGCCGGGCACATGCCCCCAGTTGGTGCGAAAGATTTGGAATCCGTCCGGAATGTGCATGGCACCGAGCACGCAAAAGGCGATCAATGTGGTCATGTGACAGGTAAAAATAATCAAAGCCACCACGGCCGATTCGGTGATTCCAATGATCGTGAGAACGGCGAAGATTGCCAGGACCATGATCGTACCTTCCATAACGTGCATACTGGGCACAATACCGTGCAGGTACTCCACCGCCGTTTTTGAGGAGATCACCGCCGTGGCGATATAAGAAAGGATGGTCATGCAGGCCGCCAGGGAAGCGCTCAATTTGGAGGTGCAATTGAGCAGGCAGTTGTAGGCGCCCCCGTTGAGGGGAAGGGCCTCCACCACTTCCGTGTAAATCTTCCGGTACAAATAGAGGACACCCCCGACCAACAGCAAGACAATGGGAGCCAGCGCGCCCGAATAGACCGTGGCAATGGCCGCCACATAGAGGCATGACGAGGTGATGTCGTTGCCGCAAATCGCGGTGGCCAGCCATTGATTGAGCTTACGGGGTTGTTCCCCCGAACCTTCCAACAGTTCCCGCGGCGTCAAAACGGCGGCGTTTGCTTGCTGGTCGTTGTTCCCCATCTGTTCCATCCAAGCTGATCATTCCCAATGGCCAGCGTTTTGCCCAAACGCTGGTGCCACCCTTGCCTGTGGGAGCTTGCCCGAGAATGACTTTCCGGCTGATGAGGCCGGGCACTTTCCATGCTCGCGTGGCCGCGGGATTGGACCCCGCGGCAAAGGACCATCGTGACCCCATGAAGTGGCAGGCAATACCCGATGGCCCATGTGGCAAGCGTCGCCGCACTCGACTCAAAAAAAACGGACCACGCACCACGCGTGCGTTGCCGACCGCCCTTTTGGGCCCTTCTACTTTTTCCAAGCCTTTTCTGCAACCACAAGATCCGCGCCTTTTCCTTTTGCCATGTTCGCCAAAAACCGGTAAATCGTCCATGATGGACGGCTTGGACAAGGGAACAGGAAAGCCGGCTTTTCGGTTGTCATATGTGTGGGCGCAGGCTCAAGGAGCAATGTGAAATGGACCAAGGAAAAAGAAAAAACCACCTCACATCATGACTCCACCTTCTCTTGTACCGGGTTACCTGTAGCCTGGGTCCCGTTGCGGATTGCTTGTATTGGTTGGAAAAATGGCTTTCATCAATGTGTACACATCGTGATCACCCCACAGAGCAAAGGGAGAAACGATGACGAAAAACACAGCCATCATGTGCCTGGCAGGCGGTGTGTTTCTGTTCATCCTGGGAGCCGTGCGGCTTTGGAAACAAGGGGATTGGGTCCTCATCATCCTGAGCGCTCTGATCATGGCCTTCAGCACGTCCAGCCTTCTCAAGAACCGAAACTCCCAATGATCCCCGCCGCCGACCCGCCTTCGGGGTCGGCGCTTGACGGGATGGGCCAAATCAACTAACGTTCAAGCGCTTTTGGGCCGGATTCCGGCCGGCTACCGACGCCATCAGAAAGGACACGGAGTCTATGGAAGATCTCAGCCGCGTGCTGCGCGAACGACTGGAAAAAGCTGAAGAACTGGAAAAGGACGGCATCCCTCTCTACCCCAACGGCTACTCCGTGGAAGACACCGTGGCCCGTGTTCTGGAAAGTCACGGCACGAAAACCTCCGAGGAGCTGGAACAAGACCAGAGCCGCTTCACCCTGGCCGGGCGCATCATGGCCATACGTTCCTTCGGCAAATCCACCTTCATGCACATCCAAGACGGAACGGGCCGCCTTCAGATCTATTGCCAGCAGAATCGACTGGGAAAGGAGCGCTACGCGCTGGTAAAGCGCCTGGATATGGGTGACATCATCCGCGTCGAGGGCCCCCTTTTTCGCACCAGGACCGATGAACTCACCGTCCAGGCCCATGACCTGGTTCTTCTCACCAAGAGCCTGCGGCCTCTGCCGGAAAAGTACCACGGCCTCAAGGATGTGGAGACCCGCTATCGGCAGCGCTACGTGGATCTCATGGTGAATCCCCAGGTGCGCGAAATCTTTATCAGACGCACCCGAATCGTGCAGACCGTCCGGCGCTTTCTGGCGGATCGCGGGTTCCTGGAAGTGGAAACCCCCATGATGCAGGTCATTCCGGGTGGAGCCACCGCCAAGCCCTTTAAGACCCACCACAACGCCCTGGGAATCGACCTCTACCTTCGGATCGCCCCGGAACTCTACCTGAAGCGACTTTTGGTGGGCGGTTTCGAGCGGGTCTTCGAGCTGAACAGAAATTTCCGAAACGAGGGCATCTCCACTCAACACAACCCCGAATTCACCATGCTGGAGTTTTACCAGGCCTACGCCACCTACGAAGATTTCATCCGTCTCACGGAAGAGCTTTTCGTGGAGGTGGCCCGGACGGTGAACGACGGCCATCTCCAGCTGACCTACCAGGGCCGGACCATCGATCTTACGCCGCCCTGGCGACGCTACCGCCTCTCGGAGGCCCTGGTGGAGCTGGGCGGGGTACCGCCCGCGGCCGTCACCGATCCGGACGTGGCCCTGGAGACGGCCCGCGCCATGGGTCTGGAGGCGGAAAAGTACGAAGGCCATGGCAAGCTCCTCACCAAGATCTTCGACCTGGTGGTGGAGCCCAAGCTTATCCAGCCCACGTTCATCACTCACTATCCCCTGGAGGTATCGCCCTTGTCGCGCCGCAACGAGGACGAACCGGATCTGACGGATCGCTTCGAACTGTTCATTGCTGGCCGCGAGATGGCCAACGCTTTTTCGGAACTGAACGATCCCAGGGATCAGAAGGAGCGCTTTGTCAAGCAGGTGGAGGCGCGAGCCGCCGGCGACGAGGAAGCGCATCTCATGGACGAAGATTACATCCGGGCCCTGGAATACGGTATGCCCCCGGCGGCCGGGGAAGGCATCGGCATCGACCGACTGGTCATGCTCTTTACCGACGCGCCCAGCATTCGAGACGTGATCCTCTTTCCACACCTGAGACCGGAAAGGAAAGCCTAGCGCGGGACCCATGAACTTTGAGCTCTTCGTCAGCCTCCGCTACCTGCTGGCCAAGCGCCGCCAGGCCTTCATCTCCCTGATCACCGTCATTTCGGTTGCCGGGGTGGCCGTAGGGGTGATGGCTCTCATCGTGGTGCTGGCGGTCATGAACGGATTCCAGCAGGATCTGCGCGATCGCATTCTCGGGGTCACCTCCCACGCGGTGATCGGGCACTTCCAGGGAAACTTTTCCGACTACCGCAAGGTGGTGGAACAGGTGGAAGAGGAAGACGGGGTGGTAGCGGCCACCCCTTTTGTGCTCACCCAGGTGATGATGAGCTCGGGTCGGTCCGTGGCGGGTGCGATCCTCCGGGGGGTGGACCCCGCCAGCGCCGGCCGCGTTACGCGGATCGAAGAAAATCTCCAAAACGGCCCCCTGGCCTCGGCACTGGCCCCCGCCCAGGGCCACGACACCCCGGGCATCGTCTTGGGGGTGGAGTTGGCCGCCCGGTTGGGAGTGCAGAAGGGGGATTACGTGACGCTCATTTCCCCTGCGGGACGCCTCACCCCCGTGGGTCGCGTTCCCAAGAGCCGCCTGTTCCAAGTAACGGGCTTTTTCAAGTCGGGTATGTACGAATACGACAATAGCCTGGCCTACGTGCACCTGCGCGAAGCGCAGAAGCTCTTGGGCATCGGGGAGACGGCCACGGGGGTGGAACTGCGGGTTCGGGACATCTACCAAGCGGGAGCCATCGCTGAAAGGCTTCAAAAGCGGCTGGGTTATCCCTTCTGGGTTCGGGACTGGATGCAGATGAACCACAACCTCTTTTCGGCCTTGAAGCTGGAAAAGACGGTCATGTTCATCATCCTGACCCTCATCATCCTGGTGGCGGCCTTCAACATCGTCAGCTCCCTCATCATGATGGTCATGGAAAAGACCAAGGACATCGCCATCTTGAAGGCCATGGGCGCCACCACGACCCACATCCGGCGCATCTTCGTCTACGAAGGGCTTCTCATCGGCGTGGTGGGAACGACCCTGGGTCTCCTCGGCGGGTTTGCACTGTGCGGGCTTCTCAAGAGATACCAATTCATCGAGCTTCCCCGGGATGTGTATTACATCTCCACCCTGCCGGTGCGCCTGGAGACCTTGGATGTCATTCTCATCGCCTGCGCCGCCATCGCCATCTGTTTGCTGGCGACCTTCTACCCGTCCCGGCAGGCGGCCAAGCTCCAGCCGGCGGAGGCACTGCGCTATGAATGACAACCACCAGGGCGCCCCGGAAATTCATGCCATGGGCATTGCCAAGGTCTTCAACAAGGGCCCGCAACGGGTGGAGCTCTTTCACGACCTGGAGCTGGTGGTGCCTAGAGGGCAACGGCTGGCCATCGTGGGGGCCAGCGGAGTGGGGAAATCCACGCTCCTCCACATCCTGGGAACCCTGGATCGGCCCACGGCGGGCAAAGTCCTCTTCGGTGGGACCGACGTGTACCAGTGGGAGGATGGACGGCTGGCGGACTTTCGGAACAAGCACATCGGCTTTGTCTTCCAGTTCCATTACCTCCTGCCCGAATTCACCGCCCTGGAAAACGTGATGATGCCGGGCCTCATCGCCGGACTTCCCCGCAAGACGATCCGGGAGAAGGCCTTGGAGCTCTTGGAGCGGCTCGAGATGATTCACCGCCGCGATCACCGCCCTGCCGAGCTTTCCGGCGGTGAACAGCAGCGTGTGGCCATCGCACGGGCCCTGATCCTGGAACCCCCGGTGCTCTTGGCCGATGAGCCCACCGGGAACCTGGACACCAAGACGGCCCGGGCCTTTCATGACCTGCTGGTCTCGCTCAACGAAGACCTGCAGGTGACCATGGTCGTGGTGACCCACAACCAAGAGCTGGCTTCCATCATGCACCGCACCCTACACCTTTCGGACGGACGGTTGCGACCCGTATGACAAACCCGCATCCAGGACTTGGACAAGGAGCATCGCGATGGTGAAAAGGGTTGGCATTGCCGCACTGATCTGCCTCCTGTGCGCCGGCTTGGCGAAGGCTCAAAGCCCGGATCCCCAGCAGGTCCCACGAGTAGCCGTTCTGCCCTTCGCGGCTCATACGGCAACCCCGCGACCTCAACTGGGTCTGAACGTGCAGGAACTGCTGGCCCAGCAGCTCGTTGCTGAGGGCATGGACGTGGTGCCCCTTCCGGAAACCCGAAAGGTGAGCGGCCAGACGGGCATGGGCGACGAGGCAAAGGCGCTGCAGGCCGCCCGCCGGCTCCAAGCCGATTTCGTGCTTTTCGGGAGTTTGAGTCAATTGGGTCAGAAGGCCAGCCTGGATGCCAAACTGCTGGATGTGAGCGGGCAACGAAAGCCCCAAGTCCTTTTTGCCGAGGGAGTCCTGGAGGATCTCACCGGGGCGGCCCAAGACCTGGCCCAACAAGTGGCGGTGCGCCTTCTGGCCAAGGCAGTCATCGCCGACGTGAGGGTCCGGGGAAACGAACGCATTGAAGCCGACGCCATCCTGGTCAACGTGGAAAGCCGCAAGGGCGACCTGCTCCGAGAGCATACGATCCAAAAGGACATTCGGTCCATCTTCAAGATGGGGTATTTTGAGACGGTGGCCGCGGACGTGACCGATTCGGACAAGGGCAAGATCATCACCTTCGTGGTCCGGGAAAAGCCCACGGTGGTGGATGTGAAGGTGGAAGGAAACGATGACATCGACGAAAAGAACATCCTGGCGGCCATCGCCACCAAGCCGTTCACCGTTTTGCAAAAGAGCGTGGTGACCGAGGATGTCAACCGCATCATCAAGCTCTACCATCAGAAAGCCTACTTCAACGCCAAGGTCACCCCGGACATTCAGTTTCCCCGGGATCCCCGCAAAGCCGTGGTCACCTTCCGGATCCAGGAAGGGCGCAAGCTCTATACCAAGAAGATCCAATTCACCGGCAACAAACACTTTTCCGACCGCAAGTTGCGCGGCGTGATGGAGACCAAGCAGCGGGGATTTTTCTCCTGGTTCAGTGACAAGGGCGTTCTGGACCGGGAGGTTCTGGAAACAGACCTGGACCGCGTGACGGCCTTCTACCACGATCACGGCTACATGGACGCCCGGGTGGGCACGCCTCAGATCGAAAAGCGGGAAGACGGCTTCTATGTGACCATTCCGGTGGTGGAGGGGGAGCGCTACACCATTGCTTCCGTGGATGTACAGGGGGATCTGCTGGAAACCACCCCCAAGGTCAAAGAAGAGTTTGAGCTCAAAAAGGGCGATCACTTCAGCCGGGAGAAGCTGCGAAAGGATTTGGATCGTCTCACCAAGCACTACATGGACCAGGGATACGCCTACGTGGAAGTGAACCCGGGCATCAAGCGCGATCCGGCCACCCACAGGGCGGACATCGTTTACAACGTGCGGAAGGGCCCGCTTGTGCACATCGAGCGGATCACCATCGCGGGCAACACCAAGACGCGTGACAAGGTCATCCGCCGCCAGCTGCGGCTGGCCGAGGGGGACCGGTTCAGTTCGTCCGCCCTGGAGCGGAGCAACCTGAATCTCAAAAAGATCGACTATTTCGAGGACGTGGAGATTCAGCCCTCCGAAGGATCCACATCCGATGCCATGAACCTGCACATCAAGGTGAAGGAAAAGCCCACGGGGGCCATCAGCGTGGGCGGTGGCTTTTCCTCCGACGACGGCCTTTTTGTGGGCGGCGACATTGTGCAGCGGAATCTTTTCGGACGAGGCCAGTATGCGGCCATCAAGGCCTACCTGGGTGGGGAGACTTCCCGGTATTCCATCAGCTTCACGGAGCCGTGGCTTTTCGACACCCCCCTTTCCGCCGGCTTCGATATCTACAATTGGTACCGAGAGTACACCGATTTCAACAAGGACGCCATCGGCGGCAAGATCCGTTTCAGCCACCCCTTCGGCAACTGGAGCCGCTGGTATCTTTCCTACGTCTTTGAAAACGCCAAGGTGAGCGATGTGGACGAGGACGCCTCGCTCATCATCAAGGACCAGGAAGGCCGCCAGATCAAGAGCAGTCTCATTGCGTCGGTGGAACGCGACAGTACGGATGACCGCTTCTTGCCCACCCGCGGCTCCACCCATTCGCTTACGGTGGAATACTCCATCCCCTACCTGGGAAGCGATTCGGACTTTGTGAGCGTGGTGGCCAACACCGGCTGGTACATCCCGCTGTGGTGGAAGTTCATCGGCTTCGTCCACGGCAAGGCGGGCTATATCTTCGAGTTGGATAAGGAAAAGAAGCCTGTTCCCATCTACGAACGGTTCTTCCTGGGCGGCATCAACTCCATCCGCGCCTTCGACTGGGGGGAAGTGGGCCCCAAGGATCCCGACACCGGTGATGAGATCGGCGGGTTGAAGTTCGGACTGGTGAACCTGGAACTGCTCTTTCCGCTCGTCGAAAAGATCGGCATGCGCGGCGTGGTCTTTTTCGATGCCGGAAACGCCTTCGACCGGGACGAAAATTTCAGCGTGAGCGATTTCCGCACGGCGGCCGGCGCCGGCATTCGATGGAAGTCGCCCATGGGACCGCTGCGCATCGAATGGGGCTACAATCTGGATCCCGAGCCGGGGGAAAGCACGAGCAAGTGGCAGTTTTCCATGGGGGTCTCCTTTTAGGAACCCGTCCGAAAAGGGCCTTTCAGCCTTTCGGGAGGTTTTTAACTGGTTGAAATTCCGCTGTCCCCTGTGGCTCTTTGGGAGCCTCGTAGGGGCGGGTTCGGAGCCCGCCCTACTTCCGCAAGGCAAGGCCCGTAGCGCGGGTGCCTCTGGTACCCCAACCTCCCGTCCACATGGGAAGGACCCTGGAAGGACGGGCGGTTGGGGACCGGCAGCCGGGCCCGTGCGGTCGACCTGGCTCATGCCCGTCACGCCATGCGGGCACTTCCCAGGAACTCCTTTGTGGGGAGCGCTTGGGGAGCTACAATACGGCCACTTGAAAAGCAAAGAGATGGAATCCACGGCACTTGGACCCAAGG
Source organism: Desulfacinum hydrothermale DSM 13146 (assembly GCF_900176285.1). Classification (GTDB taxonomy): domain Bacteria; phylum Desulfobacterota; class Syntrophobacteria; order Syntrophobacterales; family DSM-9756; genus Desulfacinum; species Desulfacinum hydrothermale. Next base: position 30,188 of record NZ_FWXF01000024.1, read on the forward strand.
TAAGGAGGACGTTTTCATGAGGACACAACGCATCTGGGTGGTACTGATCGCAATCTTCGCTGTGGTGCTCTCCGCAGGTTCAACCCATGCCGCATCGCCCAAGATCGGCTATTTCGACCTGCAGGCCGTCCTGGATCAGTCCCAGTGGGGCAAGGAGGCCAAGGCGGAGTTTGCGGCCAAAAAGGCGGCCTTGCAGAGCAAGGTGAAACAAAAGGCCAAGGAATTCGAAGAGTCCAAGCAAGCCTTCCAAAAACAGCAGATGATGCTGGACGACAAGGCCAAGAAAGAAAAGCTCCTGGAACTTCGGCAAATGCAGGTGGAAGGCGAAAAATTGCTCATGCAGACCAACACCCAGCTCAACAAGCTCAGTCAGCAACTGACCAAGCCCATCATCGACAAGATCATCAAAATCGTTCAGTCCATCGGGAAAAAGGAAAAGTACGACTACATCTTCGAGGTCCAAAAGGGCGGTCTGGTCTATGCCACGGACAAGACGGACCTGACCAAGAAGATCATCAAAGAGCTTGACAAGGCCAAACCGAAAAAGTAACGGTCCCGGCTCGCAAACGGGACTCGGAAACGGACGGCGGGAACATGGCGAGCAAAGAGTACACGCTACAGCGGATGGCGGAGCTTCTGGACGTGGAGTTCCAGGGCCCGCCGGATCTGGTGATCCGGGGGGTGGGCCCCCTTCAGGCGGCCGGACCGGACCAGCTGAGCTTTCTGGCCAACCCCAAATACAAGGCTCAGCTGGAGTCCAGCCGAGCCGCAGCGGTCATCGTGCATCCGTCCGTCCAGGGAGTGACACGGCCCCGCCTGCTGTCCTCCAACCCCTACTGGACCATGGCTCAGGCGGCCCAGCTTTTCCATGAACCGCCCAATCTTCCCGTGGGCGTCCACCCCACGGCCGTGGTGGCTCCGGACGCCGTTATCGCCCCGGATGCGGCCATCGGAGCGCTCGTTTACGTGGGCCCCGGATCCTCCATCGGAGCCGGCACGCGCCTTTACGGCCACGTGCACATCGCCGGGAACGTCACCGTGGGCGATCAGTGCCTGATCCATCCCAACGTGACCATCCTGGACGGCTGCCGCATCGGCAACCGGGTGGTGATCCATTCGGGAACGGTCATTGGAAGCGACGGCTTCGGGTTCGCTCAAGACGACCAGGGCCGCTCCACCAAGATCCCCCAGACGGGTATCGTGGTGATTGAAGACGACGTGGAGATCGGGGCCAACTGCGCCGTGGATCGGGCCACCTTCGGGGTCACCCGCGTCGGGCGCGGTACTAAGATCGACAACCTGGTGCAGATCGCCCACAACGTGGATATCGGGGAGCATTCGATCATCGTGGCCCAGGTGGGCATCGCCGGAAGCGTCACCTTGGGAAAGCACGTGGTTCTGGGAGGCCAGGTGGGCATTGCGGGACACCTCACGGTGGGCGACGGCGTTCGGATCGGCGCCAAATCGGCCATCGCCCATTCCGTCCCACCGGGGCAGGATCTTCTGGGCATCCCCGCCGTGGCGCACAAGGAATGGTTTCGAAATTGGGCCAACTGGAAGAGGCTGCCTCGTATGCGCGAGGAGCTGGCCCGCCTCCGGGAACGGGTGGAAGCCTTGGAAAAGGAATGGGAGCGCCATGGAAAAGACCATTGAAGAAATCATCGCTGCCCTGCCCCACCGGTATCCTTTCCTGCTCGTGGATCGCATTCTGGAAATGGGCGACGACGAGATCGTCGGGCTCAAGAACGTGACCATTAACGAGCCGTTCTTCCAGGGGCATTTTCCCGGTCACCCCATCATGCCGGGGGTGCTCATTATGGAAGCGCTGGCCCAGGCCGGCGGCATCTTGGCCTTCTCCATGCTGGGAAACGACGCCGGAAAACCCGTCTATTTCATGGGATTGGACAAGGTGCGCTTCCGCCGCCCCGTGCGACCGGGCGATCAACTCCTTTTGAAACTCAAGGTCCTTCGCCGCAAGGGACCGGTCTTCAAGATGAAGGGCGAAGCCTACGTGGGCGACCACCTGGCGGCCGAAGGGGAACTCATGGCAACCATTGAACCGTAGCAAAAGAGGAAACGCGCTTAGATGACCATTCATCCCACAGCAGTCGTGGATCCGCAAGCCGAGTTGGCCGAGGACGTCACCATCGGCCCCTACGCTGTGATCGGCCCCCATGTGCAGATCGATTCGGGCACCGTGGTGGGCTCGCACACCGTCATCGAGGGTTGGACCAAGATCGGCCGCAACAACCAGATCAGCTCCTTCGCCGCCATCGGCTTCCCACCCCAGGACCTGAAGTACCAGGGTGGGCCCACCCGCGTGGAAATCGGCGACCACAACATCATCCGCGAATACGCCACCATCCATCGGGGCACGGAAGGCGGGGGCGGTGTGACCCGCATTGGGAACGGCAATCTCATCATGGCCTACGTGCATGTGGCCCACGACTGCATCCTGCACCATCACGTCATCATGGCCAACGCGGCCATGCTGGCCGGACATGTGACCATCGAGGACCACGCCGTGGTGGGAGGCCTGGCCGCCGTGCACCAGTTCGCCCGGATCGGCACCCACGCTTACATCGGTGCCAAGGCGGGCATCAAGAAGGACATCCCACCCTACATGCTGGCCACGGGCTACCCGGCCAAGCTCTACGGGCCCAACACGGTGGGGCTGAGGCGCAAGGGGTTTTCCCGGGAGACCATCCAGGGCCTGAAGCAGGCCTATAAGGTTCTGTTCCGAAGCGGACTCACGACGGCCGAGGCCGTGCGGCAGATCCAGGAAGAGCTGGGCCACATCGCCGAGGTGAAGTGCCTGCTGGATTTCGTGGCGGGATCCCAAAGGGGACTCACCCGCTGAGCAGACGGACACGATCCATGAACCAGGACACGACACGACGCATCGGGTTGATCGCAGGGGGCGGGCAGTTTCCGCTCCTTTTTGCTGAAGGGGCCCGCCAGGCCGGCTATGGCGTGGTGGCCGTGGGCTTCGAGGGGGAAACGGACCCCCAGTTGGGGGACCACGTGGACCGCTTCCACCTCATCAAGCTGGGCCAGCTGAACAAGCTCATCAAGGCCTTCAAGAACGCCGGCGTCACTCGGGTCGCCATGGCCGGCGCCATCAACAAGACCAATCTCTATGCCCGCATCCGGCCGGACTGGCGCGCCTTCAAGCTGCTCGGAAGGCTTCACAACAAAAAGGACGACTTTCTGTTGCGCGCCCTGGCCCAGGAATTGGCCAGTGAAGGAATCCATGTCGAACCTTCCACCCTCTTTCTGCCCAACTTGTTGGCTCCCGAAGGCGTTCTCACCCGTCGGCGTCTGAACGCCAAGGAAAAGCGCGACGTGGCCTTCGGCTGGGACATGGCCAAGGCCGTGGGCCATCTGGATATCGGACAGTGCCTGGTGGTTAAAGACCAGGCGGTGCTGGCCGTGGAAGGGATCGACGGAACCGATGCCACCATCCTGCGGGGCGGCAAGCTGTGCCGGCAAGGAGCGGTGGTGGTCAAGGTGAGCAAACCCGTCCAGGACCTTCGCTTCGATGTCCCCTCCGTGGGACTCCAGACCATTGAAATCATGAAGGAGGCCAAGGCGCGCGTGTTGGTGATCGAAGCGGGCAAGACCCTGCTTTTCGATCGAGAGCGGGTCATCGAGGAAGCCGACAGGGCGGGCATCACCGTGGTGGCCCTTGCCAGTCCCGAGCCAACGGTGGAAATGACGCAGGAATCGAAACCGACCGATCCTCCCGTCCGCCCCTCCGCCCAGATCCCCGTCTCGCCCCCCGTCCTCACCTTTCCGCCCCCGCGCCCCGACGCCCTCAAAGTGGGCGTGGTCGGCGTGGGCTATCTGGGCAAGTTTCATGCGGAAAAGTACGCGCGCCTTCCCGAGGCCCAGCTGGTCGCCGTCGTGGACATCGAATCCCAGCGGGCTCGGTCCGTGGCGGAGCGATTGGGGTGCCGGGCGGCGGCGGACTTCCGTGACATCCTGGGCCAGGTGGATGCGGTGAGCATCGCTACCCCCACACCGTCCCACTTTGCCATCGCCAAAGACTGCCTGCAGGCGGGCGTGCATGTGCTGGTGGAAAAGCCCGTGACCCGCTCCCTGGAGGAGGCCCAGGAGCTGGTGCGCCTGGCCGACGAAAAAGGGCTGGTCTTCCAAGTGGGGCATCTGGAGCGGTTCAACCCGGCTTTTCGTGCCGTGGAGCCCCACGTGCGCCATCCGCTCTTTCTGGAAACTCACCGGCTGGCGCTTTTCAATGAACGGGGCCTGGAGGTGGACGTGATACTCGATCTCATGATCCACGACATCGACATCGCCCTGCACCTGGTCCAGGCGCCCATCGCCACCGTCTCCGCTTCCGGGGTTCCGGTTCTCACGTCGCTTCCCGACATCGCCAACGTGCGGATCGAATTCCAAAACGGCGCCGTGGCCAACCTCACCGCCAGCCGCATCTCACTCAAGAACCTTCGGCGCCTTCGCATATTTCAGGAAAATCGCTACCTGGTCTGCGATTACGCCAACCGCCGGGCCTTTTCTTTCAGAACGGAAGACCCGCCCGATCACACCGGTTATCCCGAGATTAGCACCGAGGAACTGGACGTGGTGGACTTCGACGCCCTGGAAGAAGAGATCGCCGCCTTTCTCCGCGCGGTCCGATCCCACTCCCGGCCCGTTGTGGACGGCCGCCAGGCCATGATGGCGCTCAAGGTGGCCTTGGAGATCTCCCGCCAGATCAACGAACGCGTCCAGATGGCTGGGGAGACGCTTCCGGCGGTGAAGCGCCCGATCCCGGGTGAGGGGTAAGAGGTGAAAGGTTCCACGGATCAGCGGTCGCGGGTTTCGGACCACAGGCCACGAAAACCGATGAAGATTTTCGTAAGCGCGGGGGAGGCGTCGGGAGACCTCCATGCCTCTTCCCTGGTGCGCGCTATGCGCCGGGAACACCCCCACCTGCAGGTGAGCTGCCTGGGAGGTCCCCGATTGGAGGAGGCAGGCGCCCGCATTCTGGTGGACAACCGGGATCTTTCGTTGATCGGTGTCCTCCAGGTTTTGCCCAAGGCTCGCACCCTCTATGGCGCTTGGAGGACCCTCAGGAACCATCTGGTGTCGAAACGCCCCGACCTGGTGGTTCTGGTGGACTTTCCCGACTTCAACTTCCTACTGGGCCGTCTGGCTCATCGACTGGGCCTCAAGGTCTTCTATTACATCAGCCCGCAGGTCTGGGCCTGGCGCCGCGGTCGGATCCGCTCGCTCAAGCGCTTCGTGGACACCATGGCGGTGATCCTGCCCTTCGAAGAGGCCTTCTATCGCCGCCACGGCATGCGGGTCCACTACGTGGGCCATCCTTTGGCGGACACGCTGGCCCACGTGCCGGACAAGGCAGCCTGCCGAAAGGCCCTGGGATTGGACGGCGAGACCCATACCGGGTCCCGGAGCGCTCGCACGGTGTGTCTTCTTCCCGGAAGCCGCCGTGGAGAGGTGCGCACCTTTCTGCCCCTGCTTTTGGATGCCGCCCGAAGGCTCTATCGCCGCCACGGGGATCTCCAGTTCCTACTGGCCGCGGCGGCCGAACTGGACCCGTCTTCCCTGCCTGGCCTTGGCTCCTTTGACGACCTTCCCCTCCGGATCGTCCACGGAGACACACACCGGGCACTGCGCGCCTGCGATCTGGCGGTGGCCGTTTCCGGAACCGTCACCCTGGAAGCGGCGCTTCTGGGAACGCCCCTGGTGATCGTTTACAAAGTGAGTCCCATTGAGTACCATGCCGGGCGTTTTCTCATCCGGGTGCCGTTCATCGGGCTTCCGAACCTGGTGGCGGAACGGCGGATATACCCGGAACTCCTTCAGGAAGACGCCTCGCCTGAGCGGATCGCCGGTGAGGTGGAACGACTGCTGACCCAACCCCGCGCCCTGGAAGAGCAGCGATCGGGATTGCGGGAGATTGCGCGGCGCGTGGGCGGTCCCGGGGCCGCCCGCCGCGCGGCGCGGATTGCCTTGAGCCTATGCGTTTCTTAGATCCTGCCGGACAGATCGCCCTCCGGCGTCTCATCCAACTGATCCGCCCCCACCTGCGCCGCCTGACTCTGGCGGGAGGCTGCATGCTGGCGGCATCGGCCACCAGCGCCGTGACGGCCTACCTGATCAAGCCGGCCATGGACGAGATCTTCATCAACAAGGAGGTGGCCATGCTCAAGCTCCTTCCGGCCGCCTTCCTGCTGGTGTCCCTGCTGAAAGCCATCTCCGAATGGGGCAGCACCTACTTTTTGCAGTCCGTGGGGCTTCGAGCCGTGGCCGATCTTCGCCAGCAGCTCTTCAACCACATCCACGACCTGCCCCTGGGCTTCTTCGACAAGGCCAAGACGGGCGTGCTCATGAGCCGCATCACCAACGACGTGAAGGAAATCCAGATGGCGGTGACCCGAGCGGTCACGGGCATGGTCAAGGACTCCCTCACGGTGGTGGGGCTGATCTTCGTGGTCTTTTACCAGAACTGGAAGCTGGCCATCATCGCTGTGGCCGTTCTGCCCCTGGCCTTCTATCCCCTGGTGCGCTTCGGAAGGCGGCTTCGAAAGCTGGCCAAGAAACGCCAGCAAACGGTGGGAAGCCTCAACACGGTCCTCCACGAAAGCTTTTCGGGCGCTCGGGTTGTCAAGGCCTTCACCATGGAGGACCACGAAAAGCGCCGCTTTGCCGAGCAAAATCGCGGCGTCCTCCGCTATCAGCTGAAGACGCTGCGCATCAACGCGCTGTCCAGCCCGCTCATGGAGTTCATTGGTGCCATCGGCATCTCCGCCATCATCGGCTACGGCGGGTACCAGGTGGTCACCGGCGCGTCCACGCCCGGCACCTTCTTTTCCTTTCTGGGCGCTCTGCTCATGCTGTACAAGCCCGTCAAAAGCCTCAATAAGCTGAACAGCACCCTGCAGATGGGCATCGCCTCCATGATCCGCGTCTACGAAATCCTGGACCGAAAGACCGACATTGTGGAAAAGCCGGGCGCCGCGGTGTTGGAACGGGCCCAGGGCGCCGTGGAATTCCGGGACGTGTCTTTTGCCTACGATACCGAGCCCGTCCTGAAAGAGATCAACCTCCGGGTGCGTCCCGGCGAAATCGTCGCCCTGGTGGGAAGCAGCGGCGGCGGCAAGACCACCCTGGTCAATCTCATCCCGCGCTTCTACGACGTGAGCCGGGGAGCGATCCTAGTGGACGGGATCGATGTGCGGGACCTGAACCTGCGATCCCTCCGCAACCAGATCGCCATGGTGACCCAGCAGAGTTTTCTCTTCAACGACACGGTGCGAAACAACATCGCCTACGGGGCCCCCTGGAAGGACGAAGAGGCCATTGTCGAAGCCGCCAAGGCCGCCTACGCCTATGACTTCATCATGGAACTTCCCAACGGCTTCGATACCGTGGTGGGCGAACAGGGGGTCATGCTTTCGGGTGGACAGAGGCAACGGATTTGCATCGCTCGGGCTCTGCTCAAAGACGCTCCCATCCTCATCCTGGATGAAGCCACCTCGGCCCTGGACAGCGAATCGGAACAGGCGGTGCAACGGGCCCTGGAAAACCTCATGCGCGGGCGCACTACCTTCGTGATCGCCCACCGTCTGTCCACCGTGCAGATCGCCGATCGCATCCTGGTGATCAGCAACGGCCGGATTGTGGAGGAAGGCCCCCATCAGGCCCTACTGGCCCAAAGGGGAGAATACCGCCGACTCTACGACATCCAGATCCAGCGCGGCTGAATGGATGGCCGGGTGACGGAGCGAGACGTTCCTTCGCCCATCGGCGCAAAAGCACAGCCGCATGACCTGCGAAGAAGGCATCCCCCAGGAGCCGAGACCCACCACGCACGGATGACGGCCCAGCCCATGGAAACCCTTTTCCACCTTACCTACAATGCGGTGATGACGGCGGCCTGGCCCGCTTTGTGGACCTACTATCGGCTTTCCGCCGCCACTTCGGGAAAGTATGCAACAACCTACCGCCAGCGCCTGGGATTGGACCTCCCCGAACGGCAGGACTCTCGCCGGCGCCCCATCTGGATCCACGCCCTGTCCGTGGGTGAGACGCTTTCGGCGGTTCCGCTCCTTCGGGCTCTCCGCCACCAGTTTCCTTCCATACCCTTCGTCTTTTCGACGGCCACCGAAAAGGGCCTGCTCATGGCCCGAAGCCGCGTGGAACCTCTGGTGGAAGGGCTTTTCGTCCTTCCCCACGATCACCTCTGGACCATGCGGCGCCTGGTCCGAAATCTTCAGCCCCGCCTGTTCGTCCTGGTGGAAACGGATCTGTGGCCCAACCTGCTAAGAGAGCTCCAAAAGAACCGCACACCGGCGGTACTCGTCAATGCCCGCCTTTCCCCCCCCTCCTACGCCCGATTCCGCCGCATCGCTCCCATCGTCTCGCCCCTTTTTGAAACCTTTTCCGCAGTCTTCGTCCAGTCTTCCCTGGACGCGGAAAGGTTCCGCTCCCTGGGCGTCTCGGCGCGCCGGCTTCATGCCACGGGCAACCTGAAATTCGACCATGCGCTGCTGCAGGCGGAAGGGATGCAAGACGAGGCCCAGAAGACGATCCTTGCCACACGGCCAAACGGAAGGCGCCGACCCGTGTGGATCGCCGGAAGCACCCATCCGGGAGAAGAACCCCTTCTGGTGGAGGCCCACCGCGCCGTGCTGGCCCGACACCCGGACGCTCTGCTGGTCCTGGCGCCCCGCCATATCGAACGGGCGACCCACATCTCGGCCTTGTGCGCCCGGTCGGGCTTGCGAGCCGCCCGGCGCAGCCACCGTGACCCGGTGCAGTCCGCTCCCATCCTCATCCTGGACACCCTGGGCGAGCTGGCCCGCTGCTATGCCCAGGCGGACGCCGCCTTCATCGGCGGAAGCCTCATCCCGTCCGGCGGTCACAACCCACTGGAAGCCTCCGTTCACGGGGTTCCCTGCTGCTGGGGCCCCCATCTTTTCAATTTTCGGGAAATGGAAGACTTTCTGCTCCAGGTGGGATGCGGCCGCGTGGTCCGCCAGGCCGCCGATGTGGCCGCTTTCGTACTGGAATCCTTCGCCCGTGCGGACACCCCGACCGCCCGTCATCCGTGCCGGGAAGCGGTGCGCAATAACGCCGGCGCCGCTCAGCGAATCGCCCGTCTCCTGGCCCTTTCCGTCATGAACCGCCCATGAGCAACCCATAAATGCCCGCGCTCAGGTGCCCTGTCCAGGCGGCCAGCCCGTTGTGACAGGCGGCAACCTCCCAGACCACCAGCCCCGTCAGCACCAGCGCTCCCGCCCAGTCGATTCCCTTGGCCGTGACATCTCCCCCCGGGAGCAGCAACGCCAGAGCCCGTCCCACCGCCAGGGGCGGCAGTGGGATCAGAAAATTGGCCACGGCGAATTGCAGGTTCACCGCAATGCAGATCTTGAACATGGCGGAAGAAAAGAGCAGGTCGTGGAGGGTGCTCACCACCCCGGCCAGGACCAGATTTCCCAGGGATCCCGCCAGGTGGGCCACCAGCGGGTAACTCCAGTGCCCCTTCAGGTCTTGGGTGGACAGGCGCGGCGGTCGCGTCCAGCCCCAGCCGGCCAGAACCATGACCGGCAAGGCGCGCACATCCAGATAAGCTATGGGATTGAACCGAAAGGGAATCTTGGCCTGGGCTGGGGACGGCTTTTGGATCAATAGGCCGAAAAAGGCCCGGGCTTCCCCGTGGATGGTGACGGCCAGAAGCAGCCCCACCACCACCCCCAAGATTTCGTCCAGGCTCCGCATCGTGTATGGTACGACGGTCATGGAATCCTCCTTCGTTGTCCCATAGTGGGGTTCGGGGTGCTGTTTTCCTCCTTATCACACGGGCCGAAAAGCGCTCAAGGAATTGCCCGGATCCGCCGATGCAATAGGCAAGGCCTCCGTGCCCCCCAGGTTGACTTGCAACACCCCCTGTGTTAATTAGCGACCACTTTTGGAAGGAAGAAAGGCAATGGGTTGGATGGCATTGGCGGATCAGGTGGCGGAAATCGAGCAGGAATTCATCGTTACCAACCAACTGGGTTTTCACGCACGGGTGGCCGCCCAGATCGTTAAGACGGCATCCCGGTTCCGTTCCGATATCTGGCTCATCAAGGATGAGACAACCGTCAACGGCAAAAGCATCCTGGACGTTTTGAGCCTCCAATGCCCGAAAGGAGCCACCGTGAAGGTGCTCACCCGTGGCGAGGACGCGGAGGACGCCCTGAAGGCGGTGGCGGAGCTGTTTCAGAACAAGTTCGGAGAATCCTAGAGGCCACCGGCCTGTTCCTGTAGAGCCTCTTTCCGGGCACCCCAATCCAGACACCGAGACGGCGCTATTGCCGGGGCACAGGCGCCCCGATTCCACTGAGCCCGCTCGGTTTTTTATTGGACGCTCACAGGAGGCGACTTTTGCGAGGCACATCCATGGACCCCAGGTCGCGCACACTGAAGGGTTTCGGCGTTTCGCCGGGCATTGCCATCGGCAAGGCCTTCCTGGTGGATGCAAGGCACATCCCCATTCCGTTCTACACCTTGAGCACCGATGAACAGGTGGCCCGGGAATGCGCCCGGTTCGAGGAAGCCGTGACGGAAGTGGAGCGGGATCTGGAAACGATCAAACAGTCCATCCATCCGGACCTGAAGGAACAGGTGCACATCCTGGAAGCCCACCAGCTGATCCTTCGAGACCGTTTGCTCTACGACCAGACCCTGGATCTCATTCGCCGGGAACGGCTGAACGCCCTGTGGGCGCTCAAGCGATCCCTCAACAAGATCACGGAGATCTTCCAGTCCATGGAAGACGAATACGTGCGCAACCGGGTCACCGACGTGAGCAGTGTGGGCGAGCGGATCATGAATCGCCTGGCGGGCCGAAAGGCCAACGCCTTCGACGAGATCCGGGAGCGAGTGATCATCGTGGCCCAGGACATCTCTCCGGCCGACGCAGCCCAGATCCAGCTGGAAAAGACCCTGGGCTTCATCACCGACATGGGCGGACGCACGTCCCACACCTCCATCATGGCGGGAGCCCTTGGCATTCCGGCCATCGTGGGGGCGGAGCAGGCGACGCGCACCATCCGGACAGGCGACCTACTGATCCTGGACGGATCCAGCGGCACGGTGGTGGTCAACCCCACCGAGGAGCAGATCGGCGACTATTATGAGCTTCAGGACGCCCTGGAAACCTACCTCAAGGAGATCTCCCGCAAGGCCCACCTGCCCGCCTGTACCCTGGACGGCCACAAGATCAACGTGGAGGCCAACATCGAGTTGCTGGAGGAGGTGGTGGCCGCCAAGGACCACGGGGCGGAAGCCGTCGGCCTTTACCGAACCGAATTTTCCTACATGAACCGGAGGCTGCCGCCCACCGAAGAAGATCTCTACAACGAATACCGGGAACTGGCGGAACTCATGGCGCCCCTTCCCGTCACCATGCGCACCCTGGACCTGGGTGCGGAAAAGATGGGTCGGTGGCATCCCGGCATCGAGCAGCAGAACCCGGCCCTGGGGCTTCGGGCCATTCGGCTGTGCCTCCATCACGTGGATCTTTTCAAGGTCCAGTTGCGAGCGATCCTCAGGGCCAGCGCCGCCACTCGCAACATCCGGCTCATGTTCCCCCTCATCTCCGGGGTGGGGGAACTGCAACGAAGCAAGGCCATTCTGGAGGAAGTGAAGTCGGAGCTGCGCCGGGAAGGCCGCGACTTCGACGACAAGATGTCCGTGGGGGTGATGATCGAGGTGCCTTCGGCCGTGGCGGTGGCCGACATGCTGGCGGAAGAGGCGGATTTTTTCAGCATCGGCACCAACGACCTGATCCAGTACACGCTGGCCATCGACCGGGTGAACGAGCACGTGGCCCATCTCTTTGACCCTTTGCACCCGGCGGTTTTACGACTTATAAGACAGGTGGTCTCCACGGCGCACAAGGCGGGCATTCCCGTGACGGTATGCGGTGAGATGGCCGGGGAGCCGCTCTATGTTCCCATGCTGCTGGGGCTGGAACTGGACAGCCTCAGCATGAATCCCCAGGCGATCCCCCGCGTGAAAAACCTTCTCCGCCGGGCCCAGCTTTCCGACTGCCGCCGTTTTGTTGCGGAAGCCCTCACCATGCGAACCGCGGCGGAGATTCGCGAGGCCCTCCAGGACATGGTGCTGCGGGTCTTTCCCGAGGAGTTCAAGTTCTTCGACCCGGAGGCGCTGCAGCCCAAATACCGGTCGAGCGAACCATACGTTTGAGGCGTTGGCATGGCACAAAAAAAGAACCGGAATCCGGACGGCATCAAGATCGTCTGCCAGAACAAGAAGGCACGTCACGACTTCGAAATCGTGGAAACGGTGGAAGCGGGCCTGGTGCTTCAGGGAACGGAAGTGAAGTCGCTGCGCGAGGGCCGGGCCAACCTGAAGGACAGCTACGCCAAGATCAGGGGGGGCGAGGTCTGGCTCTACGACGTGCACATCAGCCCCTACCCCCACGCATCCTACAACAACCACGAACCGGAACGGACCCGCAAGCTCCTGCTGCACCGGCGGGAAATCCGGCGCCTTTTGGGCAAGACCCAGGAAAAGGGACTCACCCTGGTGCCCCTGAAGATCTATTTCAAGAGGGGAAAGGCCAAGGTGGAACTGGCCCTGGCCCGCGGGAAGAAAGCCTACGACAAGCGCCAGAGGATCAAGGAAAAAGAGGAAGCCCGGGAAATGGACCGGCTGCGGAAAAAGTACCATATCAGTTGAGCCAAGGGATTGGGCCCAACGCTACCGCCGGCTTCGGAATGTTCCACAAAGCGGTTGACGAAACCGGATGGGGTGATTAAAAATAATGGGCTTACAGAGATCAATCAACAACCTGCCAAAAGGGGGGCGAAAAGGGTTCGACGGAGGTAGTGAAGCTTAAGGAGCATGCCGGGGGTCCTGACCGCCCGTTATCCGGTTGGGGTTAAAGACAAACGCAGACGACTATGCGTATGCCGCAGCCGCTTAGCGCGGCTGCCGTTCCTTCGGCCTGAGCCCGTAGGGCCGTAAGGAGCGTCGACTCCACGGGATAGCTTCCGCGGCCTTGCCCACAGCCAAGGAAGCGAACATTGAGTGGGCTAGCCACCGAGGGATCCGGTCACGGGGAGCCCGAGGGAGCGAAAGCCAGATCCGTGACTAAGCATGTAGAGCCTTAAGTGGAATGCCTTCGGACGCGGGTTCGATTCCCGCCGCCTCCACCAGTCCAAACTCCCAGCAAATGCAGGTGGTTACATAAACCCCGGAAGACAAAGCATCTTCTGGGGTTTTTGGTTTCTTAATAGCCCTAGAGAATCCATTGATAACCAGGTTATTTGGGGAGGTATCGGTAAGAACACCGAAGTCTCTGTTTCAACAATGCCCCCACACCCAAGTAACACCCCGAAGCCGCTATACACATAAAAGTCGTCCAAATGCCTCTACCCTCTGTGCCAATGCAGATGAAACCTCCACCGCCTTTCTAGGCCGCAAACCTATCATGTGTCCCTTTACTCGGAAGACACCCCACCACTTTGCCCCCTTTTTCAAATCAGCCGCCCTCGGCTTATCTTATGGTCCCGTTTCTGAAGACCACCATACAAAATAGCGAGGACCCGGGGTGATGTGGTCTGGCGGGCCTTCAAGGGTTATGATGATGGAGTCGTGTTGTGATCGGAAGGTCCTCCCAAACACAAAGGAGAAAAAATGGCGAACCAGCCCTTGGAAAAATACGAACGAACAGGGGGGAATCAGACGGTATTCGTCAACGAATTCACCAACGGCATCCTCGATCCCGGGAAACCGATGCTGGGGCCTGTGGCCGATGGCGGGCACATTGTTGCCAATACGGCACCTGGTTGTTGGGGCCCGATGATCACGCCGGAACTGCGCGGCGGTCACGAAGTCACGGTTCCAGTGGCGGTCGCGGGCGCGGAAACAGGGGATGCCATCGCCATCCGCATCCGGGATATTACCGTCACCTCACTGGCGACGGCTTCCGGAAACGATGTTTTCATGGACGGGCGCTACAACGGGGATCCCTACGTCGCGCGCCGCTGTCCGGGATGTGGGACCCCCAATCCAAAGACAAAAATTGAGGGGATCGGCCAAACAGCCGTACGCTGCATCGAGTGTGGAGCGGATGCCACGCCGTTTAACTTCACGCATGGCTATACCATCGCTTTTGACCCTGATTATCAGGTGGGGATCACTTTGGACCAGGCCGCCGCGGAGCAAATCGCCCGGGACGCCAAGCGCTATGCCGCACTCCCGGACAAATCCATCCAGAACTCCATTCTAACATTTGCTCCGCACGATCTGGTTGGCCTCATCACCCGCCTGCGCCCTTTCCTTGGACAACTGGGCACAGCTCCTGCGGTGCCCATGCCCGACTCCCACAATGCCGGCGATTTCGGTTCGTTTTTGATCGGAGCTCCCCATGAATATGCCCTGACCGCCGAACAGCTTGAAAAGCGCACCGACGGACATCTGGATATCAGCGCCGTGCGCACCGGAGCCATCCTCGTCTGTCCGGTAAAGGTACCGGGGGGCGGGGTGTACTTGGGTGACATGCACGCCCTCCAGGGTGATGGCGAGATTGCCGGGCATACCTGCGACGTTTCCGGAACCGTTACGTTGCAAGTTAACCTGCTCAAAGGTCTGGAGCTGGACGGCCCCATTCTTTTTCCTGTGTTGGAAGATCTTCCGTTCCTGGCCCGCCCGCTTTCTTTGGAAGAAAAAGCGCGAGCGGAAAAGCTCGCTCGTCACTACGGCTTGGCCACGTTGGAAGAGTCTCTGCCCATCTCGGTGATCGGATCCGGCCCCAATCTCAATGAAGCAACTGAGAACGGGTTGGAGCGCGCTGCAAGACTCCTGGAGATGAGCGTGCCCGAGGTCAAGAATCGGGCCACCATAGCCGGAGCTATTCAGATCGGTCGACATCCCGGGATCGTGCAGGTCATCCTGCGCTCTCCTGTGGATCGCCTCGAAAAATTGGGGCTACTGCCGTTGGCCATGGAACAGTACGGCAGCCCTCTCTGAATCTGCGTAGCAGGACAGCAAGTGTCATCTTCCGGCCGATAATGGTCCAGTAGTTGTCAGCCAAACTGGTCCAAGGATTTTCGGCCGAGGTGGTCCACTGAGTTTCACCCGAGATGGTCCAGTCGTTGTCGGCCCAAGTGGTCCAGTGAGGTGCCAGTGCGGTTCCTCCGAATAGCGCATGGTCTCCTCTCGCCTACACGTGAGAGGAGCAGCCTATGCGCAAGCGCAGGAAAACGACCGTGGGACCGCACGGCAATCGAGGGTGAACCGAAAGACGGTGGCCACTATCGGAGGTAGTCGGAAAAACAGGGGCTTTTGGAAAGGTAGTTGCCCTCGGTGGAAGCACTGAGCGGAATGCTTGAGGAAACGTTCGCACCCTCCGAACCTACGCAGGCAAAAGGTGGAGGTTGCCGCAATTTATAGTGATCCATGCCTTCACGCCATCTCCTGTCTATACCGCGCACTGGACCACATCCACTCGTGCTGATTTTTACACAACCCTGCCTTCACGGGGTTCTTGTGTATGTAGGCGATCACCGCATTCAGATGGTGCTGGTCGCGAATGTATCGATCCCAATAGTCTCGCATCCAAAAACGCTTGCCGGGCACGCTGATCCCCAGCTCGGCGGCATGCGCCAGCGCCCACCGGCCGGTGTAGGATTTCCACGACTGCACAATCTTGGACAAGAGAGCCTGCTGTTCGATCAGCACATGCACATGGTTGGGCATCACGCACCAGGCCAGAAGCCGGTAGCGTGAGCCGTCGAAATACCAAAGGGTATTCTGCATCAAGGCGGCAAGACGTGGATGGCGCAAGGCGCAGCAGCCCATGCCCGCATCCAGCCACGCTTCGATTCGCTGA
>NZ_FWXF01000052.1 GCF_900176285.1 Desulfacinum hydrothermale DSM 13146
CGCAAAAGCCTGAAAGCTCCTTCGGCCATAAGGGGGTGAGGTGTGTCCGAAAATGTCTGAGATGGCATCGTCATGAGGGCTTTTCAGTCCTTGAAAAGGCGATGACCCGAAAAAGTGGCTGAACTGGGGCGTCGGTGACCCTCAAAATGGGTTCCGAATCCATGCACGTCAGTCCACCCAATCAAATCTCACTGATTCAGGTGCCAAAGCAAAAGGATGTGTACCGACTACCGACGGCATTTTGTTGACGCATGATCCTTACCTGGATCTATCCCTTCGGGGACACAAACTAACTCTTACTGTCCCCGTTAACGTTTATCGACTCCTACAAAATGCTGCGTCAATTCATGTCGAAGATGCAGAAGATCCTTCTTCCGTGCTGAATGACATTCTTGAAAGAGCGGTCCTGCAGGGAATCTCGGATATACATATTGAGCCACGCCAAGGCAATACGGTTGTGCGTTTTCGACAGGACGGAATACTCAAGGAAGTGTCCCGATACAAATATGGGCTAGACTTTCACGAACGCCTGATGAACAAAATTTATGAATTGTCTCAGCTGGAGGTATCCAGGTTCGGATGGCTCTCGGACTCGTCATTTACCGCCACCATCATGGGCAAACAGATATTCGTGCGTGTCAGCTCGATCCCGATTCCACATCACGCCAGCGGATTCGAGGAAAGTAGATCATCACAAGCCTCCATTGTACTCCGATTGCTGTACCGCAAGAACCAGGGGATCACCCCCCTACCGGAGCTCGGATATCCCGATGAGAGCGTCACGACAATCGAGCATCTACTGCGTATTCCCTACGGGATAATCCTGATGGCAGGCCCCACGGGAAGCGGGAAAACCACGACCTTGTATGCCATGATGGATATCATTCGGCGGAAACCGGTCAAAATCCTCGCCATCGAGGATCCGGTCGAACTACCCCTGGATGGAGTCATCCAAGTAGAGGTGTGCCGGGACAGGAACGTCACTTTCGCCAATGCAGTACGCACCTTCCTGCGTCAGGATCCGGACGTAATCCTGGTCGGCGAGATTCGCGATCAAGAGACGGCGGAAGAATCCGTAAGAGCCGCCCTCACGGGCCACCTGGTCTTCGCAACAGTCCACGCCAATACTGCTGCGGAAGTCATCCCGCGGCTCATGAACCTGGGCGTCGATATGGATCAGATTCTATCCTGTGTGAAGGGATGTATTGCTCAGCGACTGGTTCGTAAACTCTGCCCCAAGTGCCGAAGACACATAACGGATCCATCGGAATATATGGATCCCGACGATTACAGAAAAGCCTACGGGGATCTGTTTGACGAATCCGGATTCTGGGTCCCTGTGGGATGTACGGAGTGCGACGAAGGATACAAGGGCAGGACCGTCCTGTGGGAGATGCTTATCATGACGAAGAACGTCAAAGAACATGTGCAAAAAACCAATGGATTCATCGAAAGCGCAACAGCCATGGATCTCTGCCACCAGAAGGATATGCAGAAAAACGCAATTGATCTGGTACGTCAGGGAATCACAACCATTGCCGAAGTTGAACTATTCGTTCCCATCTCCCGCACTCTGGGTGAACTCCTCTAACTGACCCCATGCCGACAATCCCTCCTTTTATCCCCTCAAATGTCACAGTGTGACATCGGGGGATTTTCCTCAAATGTCACAGTGTCTCCTGATTCCGGCTTGTGACACCCTGCATCCGGTGTCACAGGCCGATGCAAAGGCGTGACACTTGGAGTGAGCATCAAAGCGTCACACCCCAATGAGCCCCTGTGACACTTGCACGTTGATTTACGACATACCCTTTGTCGCCCCCCAATGCAGTAGTGTGACATTTGGCCTTAATCCGTGAAATTGCACCTATGCATAAGACTATCTTGTGGCGGATATCCCATTGAATTTACATCTCATTTATGCTATAGGACCTCCTGTC
>NZ_FWXF01000044.1 GCF_900176285.1 Desulfacinum hydrothermale DSM 13146
CTCATAAAGCTCCTCGGGTGTTTCCTTAACTTCATCCAGAACGTAAACGTAGTCATCATCATCCTGCAGAGATGCGTCGTCGTTCAGGATGGCTTCCGGATTCTTCAGCGCAGTGCCGAAAAGCTCACGAAATGCCTTGACCTGTTCAGAAGAGAAAAACCGTTCTTTCATCATTTTTCCTCCTTCCTTTAATGTTCACAATGTTTTGTCAGGGCCTCGCCTCAGCCCGAACTCATGCGAAACATTCGCAGGCTCAGGTGAGGCCCTGACAAATAAGGGAAATTAAGGAAGGAGGAAAAAATGGGAGACCGATAACCAGGTACCGACTTTATGTCTTACCCGCAGAAGCGGTCTCCCATGGCCCCGAGGAATGGGATGCCTTACCATTCCAAGAAGTGCATAAACACCCCCGTGAGAACAGGAGCCAAAACACCAATCAGAATAATCCCCTTCAAAATGCTCACAGCCTCGATCAATCCTTCCATGGGAGCCTCCTTTCTGCGGAAAGGACAAGGCCAAACCCATGGTCCCCATTGCGGGGAAAACATGGAGTACCTTGCCCTCCCCGCATTGGGGTTTGTTGTGCTAAAAGCAGCCAAACGAAACATTCATAAAATTGTCAAAGAGCTTACCCTCTTTTTAGGCCAAAAATAACAAGAAAACAAGAGGCGTTTTAGAGAATAGAACCTTCTATGAGTGGGATTTTTAACTCAAATCGAAAATGGACCCGTTAAAAACTGGTCTCCTTCGCAAAAATGTCCAGCAGTACCCTGGCAACTCTCCCAACATACCGAAGCCGCTTGTCCGGAGATGTCGCATTGTAGGCACCCACAGCATTCCAGGTCGGACCTAACCTGGTTACATTCTGCGCTAGTATCCATGCGCCAACCTGTATGTTGAGACATGCGTTCTCAAGCAAATCGTTTTCCGTAATCCCTAACCGTTTCAGGGTCGGAAGCCAGGCAGTGTTAATTTGCATGAGTCCCAGATCCCGCGTTCCGTTCTCGTTTACATGCACGGCATCGGGATCTAGTCCGCTTTCCACGCGGGCAATTGCATAAAGCAGCCAGGGGGAAATTCCATACCTGTTACCTGCTTCATTCCAACAGAACGCAAGCCCCTGCTCGGTCCAGGAAAACAACACAACGGCTGCAAGAATACATCGGAGAACAAGCCGCATGTGCCGCATTTTCCTATCCTTGTCTCTCCGGAATAATCCAGTGTTCTTCCGGTTTCGCCGCCAGAGGATGATCCTCGTTTCTGCTGGCCGGCATTTCAAAAACCCCGTGAATGGCATTGGTGATCGTATCCCGCAGCAAACGGGGATTGTCCACATACCTATAAACGGTTTCCCCATATTCTGCGGCGGTCTGTATGGTAACAGTACCATACCCCAAAAGCCGTCCCAGCAAAGATTGGCTGTAGGAAATGTTGTTAATGCGGTTCAGAGGACTTTCCTTGGAATACAAAGAAAACACACCAGACTCATCCACTACCCGCTGGTCGGTTACAAGCCAGATGTTCCGGTTCCTTTCCAAAACCGCGTATACAAAATACAATACCGAAAAAAGACACGAACCTGCGATGTGCAGAAAATACTTTGGAAACAGCATGGACCCGTAAAAAGCGGCCACCAGATGCAACCCCAGTACGTTCATCGGTTTATTGAGTACAATCCAGTGTGCACGCACGGACATGAGTACCTGTTCACCGGGATGCAATACCGTTCGAAATTTGGCAAACATATTACTCTTTCCCATCTGTCACACCTGTCTGTTTGTTGTCGTGTTCTTGAAACTTCACACCCAGTGCCATGGCCAAATCCCGGGTCCGGTCCATGGCAGACGGATAAATAAGGGCATACCGTGCCTGAAGTACCACGTTCCCCTCTCTTCCCAACTGCTCAATAAGCTCATTCATGCGCCTGGCAAATTCAGCCCCCTCACCAGTTAAGTCCGTTGTGGGATCTTCCTTCAACCTGTTCTCAAGTTCCTTCAGCTTAAGCTCTATCAGCTTGTCGGAATCCACCACTATAATTCCTGGAGTTTTCCTTTTTGAGATATCACCCGTTGAATGCTGCGGCAGTACATAATAGGACACCATGATCATCACTACCGATACAATGGCACTCACCAAAAACGTTTCAACAATGGATACCCCCCTTTCCGCTGTGCTTCTTCCCTTTTGATCTCCCACCGCCATGCCCGGCCTCCATTCCTTTCTATCCTTCCGTATCTTTATTCTGTGCCAGAAAATCCGTAATGGCTTCAATGGCAGGAACACCCCGATGTATCGCTCGCAAAATCTCGGTCCGTTCCGGACCCGACGTGCTGTACAGCACCTGGGTAAACCGGTCCACAACCAAACGTCCCACACCCCAGCCGCGACCAGTGTGGAATAGAATCTCCGAATACTGCCCCTTGACCGTATGTAGTTCCTTCATCACCCGGAAAGCATAGGGTTCCATTTTTATTTTGCCCTCGTGTTCCACGGACTCAATGGCTTCGGAGCGCTGCTGCAAAATCAACAAATGCGGAGAGTTCTCCGCTATGGCTCTTCCGTTGACACTCGAATACAAATCGTTAATCGACTGTGTAACTATAATGGCCGCACCATTGTATTTCCGAAACCGCCGATATCCGTGTTCCATAAACTTCGCAACACCCGGATCATCCAATAAATCCCATGCTTCATCTACTATCAGTATCTTGGGCTGATCCGTTCCAGACAAATACATTTCCTGCTGGATCCGGGCAATCAGTTGTAGCAGCACCACCTGCTGAAGTTGCTTTCGGGGCTTTAACTCCTCAAGCTCCAGCACGGTCATGGCATTGTCAAAATTAAGATTATTCTGTCCGTTAAACCACTGTCCGTAGGATCCGTATTTTGTCCACGGATACAACATATTTCCGAGATCCCTGAGACGGTCGTCATGTTGTCCCAAAAGGTATTCGTAAATATCCGTTACTGTCATGGTAGGTCCGAGATGTGCCCATACCGCCCTAATTGCCTCTTCCGTCCGCGCTAACCTATAGTCGTCCAAACCGTTCGGTGCCGCCATCTTGGCAATAAGCTCCCGAAGCAAGTCCGTATCATCGTCTATGTCCTTCACTAAGCTAAATGGGTTAAGACAGATCTGGCTTCGCTCAGAAAACTCGATAAACTCACCCTGTAACACCCCTGCCAGCTTTTCATAGCTTCGGCCTACATCAATTACCCATACCCGGGCACCACAACCAAGATAGTCCACGATAAATTGCTGTGTGAGAAACGACTTCCCCGCCCCGGATTCGGCCACAATAACCCCGTTGTAACTGGTGGGAGAGTCATAAAAATCAAACAGAATCGGTTGTCCCCGGCGGGATACGAAAATTGAAGCCGCCCCCGTCCCGGTCCCCCTCCATTCCCCAAGAATAGGTAGCAACTGACTCGCGTGCCGCACACCCATCGTGCGATAGCGCGACAGATTGGCAATGGACTCGCAGGACGGAAACAGAGGTAGCGTATTCCAAAACACCGGCCAGCAAATGTACCGCTCCGGGGCCACATCCATCTGGTGTATTGCATAGTACGTCCGGAGTGCGCTGGTTACCTTTTCCAACTCTTTTGCAGATTTTCCAAACAAAACAAGGTTGAATGCCACCTCAACCAGAACATCCCCGTCTTCCATGCTGTGCAGCAGCACGTCGAACCCGTGCTTTTTGTAGGCCAAACGAGGGATAAATCTGAGCAAAGGACCATATGCTTGGTACGTGATCGTCTGCGCCTTGTTCCGCACGGCGGCGGATTTGCTTCTCTGGTTCGGAAAATGAATTCCGGTCGTCATCATCCAAGGTACGGTTATCTGATTGCTGATTCCTCCGGGATCGCCGATCAGATATGCCATCATCGCAAGCGAGGCATGCTTCGGATAATTTTTGACTGAGATGGGCTGGACGTAGGTATCGTTTATTTTGATATACTCGCGGTTTAGGGTAATTCGGTCCCCCGGATACAGTATCTGGTCCCTGAGCAGCACATTTTCAT
>NZ_FWXF01000003.1:2500-244026 GCF_900176285.1 Desulfacinum hydrothermale DSM 13146
CCCCTACTGTAGGTTATCTAAGAACTCAAAAAGGGCCGCATGACTCAGTGAAACTATATTATCGGAAATTCCAAAAGATGCCGATAGGCCATGCTTGGACAGGCTGCTAGAGCGGCCGGAAATCGATCACGTCAAGCCACTCGAGGTGAATGAACCCATGAGCTCTTCCGCGAACTTGCCATCACTCTTTTCAAGTTCATGGCGAAGGCTGGGAAGCCTTCGACTCACATTGTTCCTCTTCTTCATTCTCACCATCGGTTGCGTGGTGGGCACGTTGTTTCCCCAGGGAGTGGGACAAAGAGAGCTCCTTTCTCAGTTTTCCCCTCGCATCGTGCGCTGGATCCTGGCCCTCCAGCTCCACGATCTCTATCATTCGCCCTGGTTCCAGGCGCTGTTGGGGCTACTGAGCATCAACCTCATTGTGTGCACCATCCAGCGCTTTCCCAAGACCGTGGCTCTGCTCCAGCACCGGGAGGAGTTTCTCGATCCCCGCAAGCTGAGCAAGTTCTCCCTCAGCCGATCCTTCACCGTGTGCGGCGACCTGGCTCGGGTCCGCCAGCACGCCGAACGGGTGGTACGGGACGCCGTGGGTTCGCCCCGTCACTTGCACGCGCCCCAGGACTCCTTTGCCCTTCTGGCGGAATCGGGGCGTTGGACCCGCTACATGGTCTATGTGGTGCATGTGAGTGTGCTCATCATCTTTTTCGGCGCCCTTCTGGGGTCCCTCTACGGCTTCAAAGGCATGATGAACGTGGTGGAAGGAGAAACCAACAACCGCGTTTCCCTCTTTCGAGAACATAAGCAGGTGGTGCTTCCCTTTCAGGTGCGCTGTGACGACTTCGATGTCTCTTTCTACGACACGGGAGCCCCCAAGGAATTTCGATCAGATCTGGCGATCTTGGAAGACGGCCGTGAGGTGCTCCACCGATCCATCCGGGTCAACGATCCCCTCACCTATAAGGGAGTTACCTTTTACCAGGCCTCCTACGGCGCCATCCTTAAGACAGCCAAGGTGCAATTCACGGACAAGGAAGGAGGAACCTCCTTCGCGATGGATCTGTCTTTTCGCGCTCCTGTCCCCTTCGGGGACACGGGCCGCCTTGTGGAGCTGGTGGACTTTGCAGAAGACTTCAACGGCTTCGGGAAGGCGGTGGCCATCGTTACCTACAAGGAAGGGGAACAGCCCAAAGGGTCCTGGATTCTCGTGGATCGCCCCCATTTCCATGGAAACCGTGTGGCGGGCTACGCTGTTCAGGTCTTGGATCTGAACCAGGCCCACTACACGGGCCTGCAGGTCAAGCGGGATCCGGGCGTGACCATCGTCATCACCGGCTTTATTCTGCTCCTGATCGGCCTTGTGACCACGTTTTACACCCAGCACCGCAAGATCTATGTATGGGCCCAGGCCTCCAATCCGGGCACGACCGTCATCTTGGCCGCCCGAACCACCAAGAAAAGCCTTGCCTTCGAAAAGGAATTCCAACATCTTTGTGAGCGCGTGCGCGCGCTGGACGCAACCGCTCGAAAGGAGTCATAGATCGAGATGAACAGTTCCCAGATTCTGGCCTACACCACTTTCGCTTACCTGGCCACCAGCTTTTTGTACCTGGCCGGCGTGACCTTTCGATCCCCCAAGGCCCTCCGTGCCGCCTCATGGACCGCCCTGGCGGCCGTTATCATCAACGTGGCAGGCATCCTGTTGCGCTGGAAGGAATCCTACGACCTGGGCTACGGCCACGCTCCGCTGTCCAATCTGTACGAGTCGCTGGTCTTCGGTGCCGCCTGTGTCATGGGCATCTACCTGGTGATGGAAAAAAAGACCGGGCACCGCGCCCTGGGCGTGGTACCCTCGCTGCTGGCGTTTCTCGCCATGGCGTACGCCTCCTTTTCGCCCGATGTGTCGTCCAGGATCCAGCCGCTCCTGCCCGCCCTCAAAAGCAACTGGCTCATCGCCCATGTGATCACCTGTTTCCTCGGATATGCTGCCTTTGCGATCTCTTTTGCCATCAGCCTGGTTTACCTGTGGCAGCGGCGGCGACACGAGGCGGGCCATGCCTCGGGACGGCTTGGCTTCATCCCCGGTGTCCGTGAACTGGACGAATATAACTACCAGGTGATCCTTTTTGGCTTTCTGTGGCTTTCTGTGGGGATCATCACCGGCTCCGTCTGGGCCAACAGCGCCTGGGGATCTTATTGGAGCTGGGATCCCAAGGAGACGTGGTCGCTCATCACCTGGCTCATTTACGCGGCCGTCCTCCACGCGCGCGTCGTGCGCGGCTGGCAGGGACCGCGGGTGGCGTGGCTTTCCATGGCCGGCTTCTGCTCGGTGTTGTTCACCTACTTCGGGGTGAACTTCCTTTTGAGCGGCCTGCACAGCTACGCCACCAAATAGGGCCGTCCGCCAACGACCTACGAAGGACGGAGGGACACAGCGCCATGGTATTCGGCCTTGGAGCACCTGAACTTCTGGTCATTCTGTGCATTGTCATCTTCATTTACGGCGGCAAACGGGTCGCCGACGTGGGGCGTGGATTGGGCGAGAGCGTCACCCAATTCAAAAAGGCCTTTCGGCCTGAGTCTGAGCAGGTGCAGGATGTGGAATTTCATGAGGTGACCCCACCAGACGACGACCCCGCGCCCGACGGCGAGAAGGGAGAGTGAACATGTTCGGCATTGGATTCCCGGAATTGCTGCTCATCCTGGCCATCGCGCTCATCGTGGTGGGTCCCAATAAGCTTCCAGATCTGGCTCGAGCCCTTGGCAGGGGCTTGGCCGAATTTCGCAAGGCCACCAATGAGATCAAGCAGACCTTCGACCAGGATGAGACCGTCCAGGAGCTTAAGAAGGAATTTCGAACCGCCCAAACCCACATGAGCTTGGAGCGGCTCACGGCACCCGAAGAGATCCCGTCGAGCGTCTCCACGGAAAAGACGGCCCGGCCTTTGGCTGCTGATGAGATTCCAGGAGAAACAGAAGGGCCTTCGGAACAATCCACGCCCTCTTCCGACACCCCCCCCCACTCAACCGGGAGTTGAAAGGTTCCATGAGCACCGAGCAGGATCGCATGCCCTTTACCGAGCATCTGGAGGAGCTGCGCAAGCGCTTGATCACTTGCGCCATCGCCGTGGGGATCGGCTTTGTCATCTGCTACTTTTTCAAGGAGAAGATCTTTGCGTGGCTCATGAAGCCGCTCATCGATGCCCTGCCTGCCGATGGAAGCCGCAAGCTGATCTACACCGCTCCCCACGAAGCCTTTCTCACCTACCTGAAGGTGTCCTTCTTGGCCGGAGTGGGCCTTGCCGTGCCCGTCATCCTCTTTCAATTTTGGCGTTTTGTGGCTCCGGGCCTTTACGAACACGAACGCCGCTACCTGTACCCCATCGTCATCCTTTCCACCGTCTTTTTCCTGGGAGGCGCGCTTTTCGGCTACTACGTGGTCTTTCCCTACGGATTCCAGTTTTTCGCCTCCTTTGCCACGGAGCTCATCGCTCCCATGATCAGCACCAAGGAATTCTTGTCCTTTGCCACCCGGCTTCTTTTTGCCTTCGGGATCATCTTTGAGCTCCCGCTCATTACCTTCTTTTTGGCCAAACTCGGGCTCATCAGCTCATCTTTTCTGCGTCGTCAGCGAAAGTACGCGATTTTGCTCATTTTCGTGGTGGCCGCCTTCTTCACACCACCGGACGTCTTCACTCAAATCCTCATGGCGGGCCCGCTGCTCATTCTCTACGAGATGAGCGTGTGGATCGCGCATTTTTTCGGCAAGAAGGAAGAAGCGGATGACACCGCCCAAGCTGAAGAAGAGACCGCCCCAACCGGGTAAATAACATGCGATCGAGGGGAGGAACCCGTTTGATGAATGCCATCACCATCGTCATTGCCACGCGCAACAAAGGAAAAACGGCGGAGATTCGAGAACTGCTCAAGGACTATCCCGTGGAAATCAAGGATGTGACCGACTTCGGCCCCATCCCGGAACCGATGGAAGACGGGAAAGACTTCGATGAAAACGCCTACAAGAAGGCCCACTTCACCGCGCGGGTCCTGGGACTCCCGGCATTGGCCGACGATTCCGGACTGGAGGTGGAGGCCCTGGGGGGCGCCCCCGGTGTCCATTCGGCCCGCTATGCCGGCCCCGACGCCGATGACGTTAAAAACAATGAGAAACTGCTCCAGGCCATGGCAGGCAAGTCCAACAGGCGGGCCCGCTTCGTGTGCGTCCTGTCCCTGGCGGTTCCCACCGGCCCGGCGCTCACCTATGAAGCCGTCTGTGAGGGAGAAATCACCCACGAACTGCGTGGAACCCATGGGTTTGGATACGACCCCGTCTTTTACTACCCGCCCCTGGGCAAGACCTTCGCCGAGATGACCCTGGAGGAGAAGTCCTCGGTGAGTCACCGTGGTAAGGCGCTCCGGGAATTCCGGGACGAATTCGACAAGGTGATGGTCTGGTTAAGACAACGTCTGGAAGAAGAAAAGCGAATGCTCGTGGGCGATATCTGCCAACACGACCATTCGTAACCCGGGGTCCGTGATCCGCCACGTGGATTGGCAGGTGCAAGCGGGAAAAACCACTCTCCCGCCGCCGGGCGGAGGCCAATCGGCCGAGGGGTCCATGGCGAACGCCCCCCCAGATGAAAGCCCTTCTCTCCAAGCGTTCCAAGACGCCTGGGCGCATTTAAGAAAGTGCGCCCAGGAATTCCTCAATGGCTGGAAGCAAGACGGAATCCCGCCCCGCTGGGCGCTTCTGCAATCGCTCCGAAAGCTCGACCGAACCCGGATAGCTCTTTTGGGCGACGACCTGCCCTTTCCGTTCATGCCCCGCATGTACCTGGCCACCTTGGACGACGGGTGGGGCCATGGCCTGGACGCGATCGAGCTGGCAGGTCGCGGCCTTGGCGCCCCCGTTCGCCGGCTGGGGCTTATGATGGCACCGGAGCAGATCCTGGCCGCCTGCGTGGCCGAACCGCCCCACATCCTGGGGCTGACGGTGCTTCACAACGATTCCGAACCGGCACTGGCCCGCATCTGTAGGGGCATCCCTCCCCAGACCGCCGTCCTCGGCGGCGGCACCGCCTTTTCCCTGGACCCCGACCTGGCACAGCGGACGGGCGTTCACAAGGTGGCGCGCCATGCGCGAGACTTCCTCCACTTCCTTCTCACCTACGCACCGTAAAGCTTCTTCCACGGTTCACGGCGGCGGCGCTGCACATCGGAAAGGGCCAAATAGAGCGCCCCCACCGCCAATTCAGCACAGTGAAAGTGTCCGTCCGGCAAGGTTTCCAGAAAGGCTGCCACCTCCTCTGGACGAATGTCCCAGGCCTCCTCCAGACGCCGCCCTTCGGCCATCTCGGCGACCGTGTTGGCACAGGCCACGGTATTGAGGCACCCGTTCACCTGAAAGGACACGCGCCGCACCCGGTCCCCGTCCATCATGACGAAGAACTCCACCGTATCGCCGCACTCTCCCGTGCGTTTTCCGATTCCGTCCGGAGACGCCATGGTCTCCATGCGATCCGTGCGCAAAGCCATTTCCAAAAACCGAACCGAATGATCCTGCCAAAGGTTGCGCTCTGACTTCTCCATGGTTGTTCCACCCTCCTTATCTTTCCCGTGGGGCTCATGCACTCGAACCGCACCGATGGTCTCCAAGGCCTTGGAAGACCCTACGTGAACAACGCTATTACCAACCCGCTCGCCGCCCGTAAAGAGGTGAAACCCCCTTCCCCCCTTTTTCCGCCTTCTTCCTTTCGACTATCATTAAAGACGTGGAACGATTGAACGGGCGTGGGCCATCAGGCCCCTGAAATCCCCTTTTTTTCCGCAGGAGGCGGAGACATGGCATCCGTAAAACCCAATACCAAGACGCTGGCGGTTCTGACGGGCGGCGGCGACGTACCTGGCCTCAACCCATGCATCAAGACCCTGGTCTACCGCTCCATCGACGAAGGCTATCGCGTTCTGGGCATCCGACGGGGCTGGGCCGGGCTGTTGGAATACCGACCGGAAGTACCCCAAAGCTTCGACCGTTGTCTCCAATGGCTCGAAAAGAACACGGTTCGAACGATCGACCGCACCGGCGGCACCTACCTGCACACATCCCGGACCAACCCGGGAGCCGTGCGTTACAAGGAGGCGCCGGACTTTCTCAAGGACGCCTTCTCTTCCCCGGAAGAACGGAAAGATTTTACCGAACACATCCTCAAGAATCTGGACGCATTGGGGGTGGATATCCTGGTGGCCATCGGCGGAGACGACACCTTGAGCTATGCCGTGCGCCTCCATGAGGAAGGCTTTCCCGTACTGGCCATCCCCAAGACCATGGACAACGACGTCTTCGGCACCGATTATTGCATCGGCTTCTCCACGGCCATCACGCGCAGCGTCAACTTCATCCACGCCCTGCGCACCTCCACCGGATCCCATGAACGCATCGCCGTCATCGAACTCTTCGGGCGCAACTGTGGGGAAACCTCCCTGGTGAGTGCCTATCTGTCGGGGGTGGACCGGGCCATCATCAGCGAGGTCCCCTTCGATCCCCACCGCCTGGCCGACCTCATCATGGAGGACAAGCGGCGCAATCCCAGCAATTATGCCATGCTCACCATCAGCGAGGGGGCCCGCATGACGGGCGGCGCCGTGCTGGAACACGGCGAGGCCGATGCTTATGGGCACCGAAAGCTCGGCGGCATCGGCCTCAGGACGGGAGACATCCTGAAAAAACTCACGGGCGAAGGCATCATCTATCAGCAACTTTCCTATCTCATGCGAAGCGGCGCCCCGGACTCCCTGGATCTCATGGTGGCGGTGAATTTCGCCCACATGACGGTGGATCTGGCGCTGCGCCGAAATTTCGGCCGGTTGGTGGCGCTGAGTCAGGGTACCTACACGGACATGCCCGTGAGCATCCTCACTTCGGGAATGAAACGGGTGGACGTCCACGAACTCTACGACGTGGACCAATACCGGCCCAAGGTCCGTCATGTGATGGGCAAACCCATGTTTCTCTACTGAGAGGCGGCAGCCGAGACGTGGAAGGGCCATCCATACCACTGCAAACGAAAAACGAAAGGAAAAGGGCGGGACACCGGGGTCCCGCCGCCACGATCTCCCAAGCCTCAGCGTGCGCTCGGTTACCTTGGAGTCGCGGCTTTGGATAGGAGCCAATAGAGGAGAGCCGCGCTCAGCAGCCCAGGAAGAGACGATCCCACGGCCCACCCACCGTGCAGCGCCCACTGGTAGATGCCAAAGCCCACGGCCCATGCCACCATGGCTTTCGGGTGGAAGCCGCCCGCATACCAATACACTCCAGGCCCTTCCAGGGCCGCCCCCTCATAGTGCATGCCTCGAACAAGGAAGTAGTCGGCCAGCACCACGCCAAAGATGGGGCAGAAGAGGGACCCGATGAAGAGGAGAAAATTTTCGTACTGGGTCACTGGAAAGATGAGGGCAAGTAGAGTCCCCAAAAGCCCCCCCAATACAATTCCGCGTTTTTCTTTCAGGGCCGGGGCAAAGTTGAGCGCCGAGACGGCCGTGGAGTAGATGTCCAAAAACGTGGTGGTGAAGGTGGAAAAGACCACGATGATCAGGGCCGGGGCCACCCAGCCCATCTTCGCCATCATCTCCAAGACGATCACAGAGGGATCCTGGCCCCCCGTGGCCAGCGCCGCAGCCAGCCCCAATCCGTACATCCAGGAACTCACCACGAAGTAGCCCAGCCAGGTCCCCCAAAAACAGGATCCGGTCCGAGTGGAAAAGCGGGAATAATCCGACACCAGGGGCAGCCAGGATATGGGCATGGCGATGACCAGATCAAGCCCGACCATGAAGCCCATGTCCGACGGTCGGGCCGGTATGGACAGCAGCTTGCTCGGCGTATACTCCGCCAACACCAACCAGGTCATCACCGCACATAGCACCAGCAGGCCGGTCACACTCACCGCGTGGAGCCATTTCCAGTGGCGTTGGCCTCCCAAGGCCCACAGGGTGGTGACCACACCAGAGACGCCGATCCATAAACCCGGGCTGGAAAAGGAAAGGCTTTCCCGGACCAGATTGTGCGCCGCCTCCCCGCAGATGAGCAACATCACCGCCGTCCATCCCACAAGCTGAACCACGTTGAGAACCGACGGAAGGTACGAACCGCGCACACCGAAAGAAGGTCGCAGGCTCATCATGGTGGGGATCCCTTCGCGACTTCCAATCACTCCCCCCATGGCCAAGAAGGTGTTGCCGATCACGTGACCCAGCAAAATGGCGCCCAGCCCGGCCGCCAATCCCCAGGGGACCAACAGGCCGCCCGCCCAGATCTCGGCAAGAGACAAGCCGGCTCCCGCCCAGAGCATGAAATAGTCCAAACCGCCCATCCTTCTTTCCAAGCCGTTCTGCTGCATCCGCGCTCCACCTCTTCTCTCAGATTAGGGTTCCTTCCCGGTCCAGCATCTTCTCCGCACCAACCACGCAGCCGGAGGGTAACCACCTCCCGGCTCAGTCGGCATCCTCCGGCCCCCGGCGCCTCACATACAAGCCCTCCTGCAGGTAGATGGCCTTGACCACACCTTCCAAGTCCTTCCTTCCAACGGCTTTCTTCACCTTGAGATGGGCCAGGGCTTTTTCCAGAAACCGACAGCCCGCCTCCAGGGTGGGCGTGCACAGGCACCCCGCCAGCGAATAGTAGCCCCAGACGCGAAACGGGAGCGAATAGTCTGGCCTTTCTGAAAGTTCCAGAAAGTGAAAAACCGTCTTTTCTCCGCCCCAAAAGGGCCCACGGGGCGAGAGGATGGGCAGCGAGACTTCCTCGGCGATCACCTCCAGACCGTGGTGCTCCCGCAGATACAGCCTCAGTTCCCACACCTCCTCCTCCGTCAGATAGCGAAGCACTTCCTCGCGCGCCTTCTTTTGGAGCCGCTCGTCCAGCGAATAAAAATCGGCCACCAGATGTTCCCACGGGGCCACCGGCTCCGTTCTGTCCAGACGGTACCAGTTGAATCGGACATTGTAATAGGTGAGCTCTTCCCGTTGAAGCTCTCCGATGGAATAGGCGCGAAAGAGCACCAGGGGACGGAGTCCCCCGCCCTGTCCGCGCCCGCCGCGGCCTCCTCGGATGACATGAAATCGCCTTGCCATGCCCATGGATTTCCTCTACCTAGAAACTGTGGCGGACAGAACCCAGCCCCTCCGCCCGAAGGGCCCAGCCCGGGTTTTTTTCGGCGCTCCTTTTTTTATCCAACGGCCTGCCCGGAAGCGGGACGATTTCACACGCGGCAGGATATGCACCACTTTTCAGGGGACAGTATGTACGACATCGATCTTATTCTTCAAAACGCCAAAAGAAACGAGGAGATCGCGCGAAAGCTCTTCGACGTGGAAGTGTGTATC
This sequence comes from Desulfacinum hydrothermale DSM 13146, assembly GCF_900176285.1. Classification (GTDB taxonomy): domain Bacteria; phylum Desulfobacterota; class Syntrophobacteria; order Syntrophobacterales; family DSM-9756; genus Desulfacinum; species Desulfacinum hydrothermale. Next base: position 11,879 of record NZ_FWXF01000003.1, read on the forward strand.
TTGTCCATCACCAACTTCCAGGACCTTCTGGAACGCCTCCTCCACCTCATTCAAACCAAGTTCCAGATCCCGTATGTGTGGCTCTCCTTGGTGAAAAGTCGACTTTTTGCTCCGGCCTTGGATCCCTCGATTCAGTCCCCACGGCTCAAGCACCGACTGAATCTCACCACCCGGGAAAACCTTGTGAAAGTGCTGGATCCAGAGGGAACCCCGGTACTGGCAAACGACGCGTTGCGCCGTTTCTACGGGCTCTTTCCCGATCAGCAGGCCTACGCCATCGGTTCCATCGCCGTGGCCCCTCTCACCCTGGACGGCCACATCATCGGCACCCTCAATCTGGCCGACGTGGATCCCCAACGCTTTCAACCCGATATGGATACCTTTTTTCTATCACAGTTGGCTGTAAAGGTCTCCATCTGCTTTTCCAACGTCATCTCACGGGAAAAACTAAACTATCTGGCCACCCGCGACCCCCTCACCGGCCTGCCCAACCGCCGCGAACTGGAGCTGCGCTTGCAGCGCGAATGCAAGCGCAGCTCCCGCTACGGTACACCACTGGCGCTGGTCTTTGTGGATTGTGACGATTTCAAGGGGATCAATGACCAATATGGTCACGACGCCGGCGATGCCTTCCTCAAACATGTGGCCGCAACACTGCGGAATTCACTGCGCGAAGAGGACATGGTGGCACGCTTCGCGGGGGATGAATTTGTGCTGGTCCTGCCCAATCAACATAAGGAGGAGGCCCGGCGTGTCATGGAGCGTCTTGCTCAAACGCTCGCTTCGCGCCCCTTGGCCTACGAAGACCATCAGATATGGGGCAGCTTGAGCTTTGGCATCGCCGTTGACCGCGCCGGAAAGAAGACCCCCGCTGCTTTGCTGCGGGAAGCCGATGAAGCCCTCTATGAGCACAAGAAGTCCAAAAGAGACCGCAACGAGGCATCGTCCTGGCAAACGGCCGTGACGGAAGACCGCGAAGAGCCAGGCTGCAAGACGCCGTGATTGGCACATGATGAACGGTGGGTCATGGGTAAGGACTTACAAAGGAGGAGGGGCAACCCGGCGGGTGGCCCCCAGGAGCGTGATCGAAAATGCCGCTTTTAGAGCTTTTGGCTATGCCGAGTGTTGGAAATTGCGGTGGTCCGAATGGATATTTGGCGTTCTCAGATAGGCTCCTAGCCCAGGCGCTTTTTCAGCGCCCGCATCAGCTGCTCCTCCAGTTTTTCAGGACTGTCCTCTGAGCCGAGCGCCATCTTCGGCCGTCCGTAGATCTCAATGGCGGGAGAAGAACGCTTCATGTACAGACGACACACCCAGCGTCGCGGGTTGTTGTCCAGGGTAAGGGCCACGTAGTTCTTGGTCTGGCGGCCTACCAGTTCCACACCGGCAGGAAGGTGCGGCGAAAACAGGTGGACCAGTTTTTCCAACCAGTCCTGTTCCATGGATTCTTCGCCGCTTGCCGCTGTTTGCCCATGCGGTCGATCCACCGGAGGGCCTTCCGGCGGGGAAACCTCCTCCGGCTCTTCTTCCAAGTGCGGCTTGGCTTCGGATTCCGTCGAAGGCGCCGCCTCCTGGCCTCCCCCCTCCTCTTTCGAAACCTTGGCCTCTTCGGCCGCTTCAGCGGATCCCGGAATGCCGTTCATGGATCTTTGTTTGGACGTTTGTGACGCGATAAAGAGCATTCCCAGGAAACTAATGACGAAGAAAAGGATCGGTTTCATGAAAAGAGCTCCTCAGTAGTTGTTCCAAGTTTCTTTGCAACATCAACCGGATATGCAACGCTTTTACGGTACTTTGTCGCTTCTGTCAATGAAAACGGCATGTTTTTCCGATCGATTCCGGGGCTCTTCCCGGTCAGTGCCGTCCGTCATCGTTGACCGGCATTTGGAGACCTCCCGGGCCGACGCAGCCGTCCTGGCCATGTTACCGTCCAAGCCATGAAGATCTCCACACGTGGTCATTCTATTGGGAGCGGATTCCCGGGTGGGATACCCATAATCGTTGATAATAGTTATCTTAGGCGCTGTGGGTTGGGAGACAAAGGGTCTGAAGTGGCCCCGACCTCGCCCCCGAGCGGCCCCCAAGGGGTTGAAACGGGGCCCGGAATGCGTTCTCGGTGGGCTTGCATGGCCCCCGAACGCCCATGGGTCCACAGGTGACACCACAGCAAGATGCTCGCCCCCCTCATTTCCGTACGGAAAAGAGGGAATCCACCTTGCAATCGCCCGTCTTTTCCTTCACCTCACACTCTTTACAAAGCGTTCCATATTCCGGCCGACTCTGCCGCTTGACCACGTCCATGCCCGAAGGGTACTGGGAACAGTTGGAACACCAGTGCCACGTTTGGCTGTCCTCTTTACGGCGATAAACCACCATGGCTTTTCTCCTTCTTCCCCTGTGGGTTGCGTCATGCCCGTTGGCGGTCTTTCCAGATCCACATCCATTATAACGATTCCCATGAAGCCCGCCCACCCGTGGGCCCCACCCCCCTTTCGTCCACGCTTGTGCGGACGTGCTAACGCTTTAGATTATCTTCCCCTTTTCCCTTGACACTCCGGGGACCAGCGTTTACAAGTTCCTGTGCTTCGCTGGGCGCAGTGCGAGAGTGGCGGAATTGGCAAACGCACTGGACTTAGGATCCAGCGCCCTCGGGCTTGGGGGTTCGACTCCCCCCTCTCGCACCCGTGCAGGAAACGCGGCGTTGGTCAAGCCGGCAAACGAAGTCGGGCCCCCGAGCGGCTCACTTCGTTTCATTTTATGTACATGCCGCCTCCACGCGCACCTCGGGAGCCGCTCCAGCGGCTTTCGGCTCTTCGGGTGGACGAGCGGGCTATCACGACAACACTATGCAGAGGGAAGGTTAGACCGTGGAGATGAAGGTTTCTGTTACAGACGTGAGCGCAACCCAAAAGAAGCTCCAAGTGGTGGTTCCCGCCGACAGGGTCCAAAAGGAACTGGATCGCCGGTATCGTCAATTGGCCAAGCAGGTGCGCATCAAGGGTTTCCGCCCGGGCAAGGTACCTCGGAAGATCCTCCAATCCTACTACGGCAAGACCGTCGAAGGGGAAGTCTCCAATCAGCTCATTCAGGAAACGTATCCCGATGCGCTCAAGGAAGCCGACATCAAGCCCCTGATGGAAGGGGATGTGGACGACTTTTCCTTTGACGAGTCCGGAACCTTTACCTACACCGCTCTGGTGGAAGTCCAACCTGAATTCCAGGTCGACGACTACCTGGGCCTGGAAGTTGAGAAGCCGGACACCACGGTCACCGACGAGATGGTGGAACAGGAGCTGGAAAACCTGCGGGATCGCCATGCCGAGATCCGAACCGTGGAGGAAGACCGGGAGGCCCGTCTCGGCGACGTGGCGGTGGTGGATTTCACTCCCTTCATCGACGGCGAGCTCTACGAAAAGGGCAAGACGGACGATTTCAACCTGGAGCTGGGAACGGGAAGCCTGCATCCGCAGTTTGACGACCAGGTGGTGGGACATCGAGCCGGCGAGACCTTCGAGTTCGACCTGGACTACCCGGAGGATGCGGAAAACGCCGATCTGGCCGGAAAAACCGTTCACTTCCAGGTCACCTTGAAAGAGCTGAAAGAGAAGGTTCTTCCCGACTTGGACGATGAATTCGCCAAGAAGGGGGGAGACCACGATTCCCTGGAAGGGTTGAAGGAGAGCGTGCGGGAAAGGCTTCAAAAGTCCCGCGAGCAGGCCTCCACCATGGCGGTGCGCCAGTCGATCGTGGAGCAGCTGACCGCAAAGGCCGACTTTGAGCTGTCGGAAAAGGTGGTGGATCGGGAGGTGGATCGGCGTATCAACCAGTTTGTGCACCAGTTCTCGGCCCAGGGCATCAACTTGGATCCCGCTCGGTTCAACACCCCGGAGATCCGCCAAGAGCAACGGCCGCAGGCGGAACGGGATATCCGGTGGCGCCTCATCGTGGAACAGATCGCCAAGCAGGAACAGATCGAGCTGAGCGAGGAAGAAAAGGAAGCCGTCTACCAGGATGTGGCCCGGCTTTACAGGACCACGGCCGATGATATAAGAGAAAACTATCAGGAAAGCGCCGCGGTTCAGGAAATGATCCAGCACAAGCTGGAGGAAAAGGTCCTCAAGCTCCTGGAGGACAACGCCGTGGCGGTGGCACCATCCAAGGAGGAAGAGCCGCAACAGGCGGAGGAATAGTCATGTCTTTGATACCCATTGTCATAGAACAGAGCAGCCGGGGCGAGCGGGCGTTCGATATCTACTCCCGCCTGCTCCGGGATCGGATCATCTTTCTGGGCACTCCCGTCACCGACGAGGTGGCCAATGTGGTCATCGCGCAGATGCTCTTTTTGGAATCGGAAGACCCGGACAAGGACATCCACTTTTACATCAACTCCCCCGGTGGATTGGTGACCGCGGGGCTGGCCATCTACGACACCATGCAGTACATCAAGCCGGATGTGTCCACGCTGTGCATGGGCCAGGCCGCCAGCATGGCCGCCGTGCTCTTGGCCGCCGGCGTAAAGGGAAAGCGCTATGCACTGCCCCACGCCCGAATCATGCTGCACCAGCCCATGGGCGGGTTCCAGGGACAGGCCACCGACGTGGACATCCAGGCCCGGGAGATCTTGCGTCTGCGCGAAGAGCTGAATAAGATCCTGACCACCCACACCGGGCAGCCCCTGGAACAGATCGAAAAAGACACGGACCGTGACTTTTACATGTCGGGCCATCAGGCCAAGGACTACGGAATTGTGGACGAGGTGATCATCAAAAGGGTTGAGGAACCGTCAGAAGGCAGCCAATAGGCCCCACGGATCCCAGTGTCCTGCAAGAAGTTACAAGGCGCGCCAGGCCGTGGCGGGGGATCGCAGGTCCCCCGCTTCTTTTTTCTGGCAAAGATTAAAATTCCACGCATCCTTCATTGACATGGTGCATAATTTGCTTACGCCTAGAAGGCGGCACCACGTTTCGGGCGGAGGAGCACCTGCCCATTGATGGAGCCCACAACAGCCGTTATGATTAAGCAGCTTTCCATCTGGAACGGCTGGCAACGCTTAGAAAGCACGACCAGGAGCCGGGCCGACCTCAGCCCGCCCATCGGGGGCAACGGCGGTCCGAGCCAAGATCAGGAGGACTCTCAATGGCCAAGAAGCGAGAAGACAGAACGGGCGAGCTCAGATGCTCATTTTGCGGCAAGAGCCAGAATGAAGTGAAGAAGCTCATCGCCGGCCCGACCGTCTATATCTGTGACGAGTGCGTGGAGCTCTGCAACGACATCATCGCCGAGGAATACGAGCGGGATGAGGCGTCCCGAGCCACTCAGATTCCCAAGCCTGCAGAGATCAAGGACGCCCTGGACAAGTACGTGATCGGGCAACAACGTGCCAAGAAGATCCTGTCCGTGGCGGTGCACAACCACTACAAGCGCATCGATCTGCGCCCGGACAAGAAGGACGACGTGGAGCTCCAGAAGAGCAACATCCTCATGATCGGCCCCACGGGTTCGGGTAAGACCCTGCTGGCCCAGACCTTGGCCAAGATCCTCAACGTTCCCTTCACCATTGCCGACGCCACCACGTTGACGGAAGCGGGCTATGTGGGCGAGGACGTGGAGAACATTTTGGTCAGCCTGATCCAGGCGGCCGACTACGACATTGAGCGTGCTTCCCGCGGCATCGTCTATATCGATGAAATTGACAAGATCGCCAAAAAGTCCGACAGCCCGTCCATCACCCGCGATGTGTCCGGGGAAGGGGTCCAGCAGGCCCTGTTGAAGATCCTGGAAGGCACCGTGGCCAATGTGCCGCCCAAGGGCGGGCGCAAGCACCCGCAACAGGAGTTCATCAAGATCGACACCACCAACATTCTGTTCATCTGCGGCGGAGCCTTCAACCACCTGGATTCCATCATTCGATCCAGAACGGGTGTCAAGGGCTTGGGCTTTGCTGCCGATATCAGGAGTGAAGAGAAGAAGAACATCGGCGAAACCCTGTGTCAGGTGCAGCCCGAGGATCTCATCCGGTTCGGAATGATCCCCGAGTTCGTGGGACGGCTTCCGGTAATCGCCACCCTGGGCGAACTCACGGAAGATGAGCTGATCCAGATCCTCACCGAGCCCCGCAACGCCCTGGTCAAGCAGTACAAGAAGCTCTTCGAGCTGGAAAGCGTGAAGCTCCGCTTCACCGAGGGCGCACTGAGGGCCATCGCCCAGGAGGCCATCCGGAGAAAATCCGGAGCTCGAGGGCTCCGGTCCATCATGGAAAACATCATGCTGGACATCATGTACGATCTGCCGTCCCAGACGGACGTGGAGGAGTGCGTGATCAACGAAGAAGCGGTGGTGAACAAGGAGCCGCCTCTGGTGATTTATCGCAGTGAGAGCCGAGAGTCGGCCTGAACCTGTCCTTCAGACGGGAACAAGGAAGCAGATGGGAGCTATGTTTAAGAGAATCCGACACAGAGACGAACCCAGCGATCTCGACACCCACATCACCGTGCCCTTGTTGCCGTTGCGCGACATCGTGGTGTTCCCTTCCATGGTCGTTCCGCTTTTCGTGGGCCGGGACAAGTCGGTCAACGCCTTGGAGCGGGCCATGAACACGGACAAGCAGATCTTCCTGGCCGCCCAAAAGAACGCCAAGACCGACAACCCGGGCGAGAAGGACATTCACCGTGTCGGGACCCTGGCCACCATCTTGCAACTGCTGCGTCTTCCCGACGGCACGGTCAAGGTTCTGGTGGAAGGCGAACGGAGAGGACGGATCCTGAGCTTTTTGCCGCAACCGGACGCGTTCCACGTGGCCGTAGACCTTCTTGATGAAGCGGCGACGACGGACCCCACGGAGATGGAGGCGCTGCGGCGCGGGGTTCGGTCGGCCTTCGAATCCTATTCCAAGCACAACAAGAAGATCACCCAGGAGGTACTGGAAGCGGTCGCCGAAATCGACGATCCCTCCAAGCTGGCGGACACCGTGGCCGCCTACATGCCGTTCAAGATCGAGGTGAAACAGAAGCTCCTGGAGACCGTGGATCCGGTGCGACGGCTGGAGAGGCTTTTCGGCTACATCCGCGCAGAGATTGAGATCATCAAAACGGAGGAGCGCATCAAGGGCCGGGTCAAAAAGCAGATGGAAAAGACCCAGCGCGAGTACTACCTGAACGAACAGATGCGCGCCATCCAAAAGGAGATGGGCGAAAAGGACGATTTCAAGTCCGAGCTGCAGGAGCTGGAGCGGCGCATCAAGAGGAAGCGGTTGAGCAAGGATGCGGCGGCCAAGGTGCGCCAGGAATTCAAAAAGCTCAAGCTCATGTCGCCCATGAGTGCGGAAGCCACCGTGGTCCGCAACTACATCGACTGGATCTTATCCCTGCCCTGGTACGAAAAGACCAAGGATAAGCTGGATATCGACGCGGCGGCACGGATCCTGGACGAAGACCATTACGGCCTGGAGAAACCCAAGGAGCGGATCCTGGAATATCTGGCCGTGCAGGCCCTGGTGAAGAAGATCAAGGGCCCCATCCTGTGCTTTGTGGGCCCTCCGGGCGTGGGCAAGACCTCCCTGGCGCGTTCCATCGCCCGGGCCATGAACCGTAACTTTGTGAGGCTGTCGCTGGGCGGTGTGCGCGACGAGGCGGAGATCCGCGGCCACCGGCGCACCTACATCGGCGCCATGCCCGGCAAGATCATCCAGAGCCTTCGCAAGGTCAAGAGCGCCAATCCGGTCTTCTGTCTGGACGAAATCGACAAGATGACCATGGATTTTCGCGGCGATCCGGCGGCGGCGCTCCTGGAGGTCTTGGACCCCGAGCAGAACTTCGCCTTCAACGACCACTACCTGGATCTGGACTACGATCTGTCCTCCATCTTTTTCATCACCACGGCCAACACGCTCCACGCCATCCCCCTGCCCTTGCAGGACCGCATGGAAATCATCCGCCTGCCGGGCTACACGGAAGTGGAGAAGCTGGAGATTGCCAAGGGCTTCCTGGTGCGCAAGCAGTGTGAAGCCAACGGCATCACCGAGGACAATGTGGTCTTTTCCGACGAGAGCCTGCTTTACATCATCCGCCACTACACCAAAGAGGCGGGGGTGCGGAACCTGGAGCGTGAGATCGCCTCCATTTGCCGCAAGGTGGCCAAAGAGGTGGTCCGCCATGGACCGGAAACCCGAGTGGAGCTCACGGAGGACATCATCCAGGATTACCTGGGCGTTCCCCGGTTCCGATACGGCCGCGCCGAGGAAAAGGATGAAGTGGGCTTGGCCATCGGACTGGCCTGGACCGAGGTGGGCGGAGATATCCTGGGCATCGAAACCCTCACCATGCCCGGCAAGGGAAAGATTCTCATCACCGGAAAGCTGGGCGACGTCATGCAGGAATCGGCCAAGGCCGCCTTCAGTTACGTGCGCAACCGAGCCGAACGGCTGGGCATCCCCAAGGATTTCTATGAACACCTGGATCTGCACGTGCACGTGCCCGAAGGGGCCATCCCCAAGGACGGCCCGTCGGCGGGCATCACCATGGCCACGTCCATGGTATCGGCTCTGACCCGGATACCGGTGCGCAGCGACGTGGCCATGACGGGCGAGATCACCCTCCGGGGACGCGTGCTTCCCATCGGCGGGCTCAAGGAGAAGATCCTGGCCGCCCATCGAGGGCTGATCAAAACGGTTCTCATACCCAAGGACAACGCCAAAGATCTGAAGGAGATCCCGGCCAAGATCTTGGAAGAGGTGAACATTGAGCTGGTGGAGCACATGGACGATGTGCTCCGAAAGGCCCTGGCCCTGGACGATCCGGACAGCCTTTTCCGGGAGGTTCCCGGCGAGGCCCAGCCGGTCTTTTTCGGCTCGGAAAAGCCTTCGGTTACCGAGGACATTCAGGCCCATTGAGAGCCAAAAAAGTGCTTGACTTGACCGAGGGGATCCTGTACAAACGGGCCTCGCGTGGGGGCGAGGCCGAAACGATCCCCCCGGAAGCGCGAAGGGCGGATAGCTCAGTTGGGAGAGCATCGGCCTTACAAGCCGGGGGTCACAGGTTCGAGCCCTGTTCCGCCCACCAGAATTACCCACGGGGACGTAGTTAAGATGGTTATAACGCCGGCCTGTCACGCCGGAGGCCGCCGGTTCAAGTCCGGTCGTCCCCGCCAGAAGACAAAGGGCCCAGCCAATGGCTGGGCCCTTTTGATTTGGTCCTTTTTCCTCTCCACGGCTCTGATTCCCATCTGATCCTTGACGGAAGGCCGGCTGCGTGGGCCGTGGCGGCTCGTCCATCCCCGGGAAAAGGTGCGCCAAGCGCCCCTCCCGCCTACCGAAGGCACGGGCGTAGCCGCCCGTCACGGGAAATGACGCCGCATGTGTTCCGCCAGGGATTCCGGGCGCATGATCATGATTTCATTCTTCAGGAGCTTTTGGAAGTAGTAGTCGTCCGTGCGGTAGTGGGGCGTCACGTTCTGACGATTGACGATCCGAAGGACGCTGGCGAAGGAACCGTCTTTTTCGCCCAGCGGGCCGCTGTAGCAAGAAAAATTGAACGTGGAGTAGCCCAGGGAGTGGTAACCGTCCAGCACGTGAGCCAAACCGCAAGCCATGGCCTGCACGTCTTCTTCCGTCCAGGCCAGAAAGGTGGGCACGGCGGGAATCACCGCCAGGATTTCGTTCACCCCCATGGGGGAATAGGCGGCGATCCAGTGGATCCGGCCGATCCGGCCGATGTGTCGGTCCTTGCCGTCCCGCTCCGCCTCCACCAGATCGTCCCAGTAGCACCTGCCGGTGCGTTCCCGGTAGCTTCGGGAGGCATCCAGCAAAAGCCGGTGATGCGTGCCCGGCTGCGTGCTTCCCAGGATCTGCAGGTGGGGGTGCACCACGCTGGCCCCCGCTGGAAAGAGGTAATTGGCGTTGATGGTGAAATGGCGCACCTCCGGCGTCTTTTCGGCACACGCACGCACGAAATCCAGCGCCACCGCCAGGGCGTCGGTGAGGAGTTTTTCACCAAACTGGTTCAGGTGTCGATGATGGCGTTCCCCGACCATCACCACCGCATGGTAGGCGGAAAGGGGAAAGAGATTGGGAAAGAGAACGACTTCACCCCGAACGAGCCGCCCGCCCGGCACCAGATCTTCCGGGTAGGCGGGCGTCCGGGTGCGCCATCTGCCGTCGCAAAGAAAGCACGCGTCGCGGCTTTGCGCGATCCGTTCTTCCAGGTAGGCCATGTCCGTCGGAGGAAAGAGAATGGACGCCTTTCCTTCCAGGGCCGGATTGTAGATGCTTTGGTGTCCCGTGAGCGGGTCCCGGCGCACTTCGATGACCTGCTCGTCCAACTGACCCTCTCGAAGGGGGCTGTGAAAACGTGCAATCTCGGTCCAGGACGTCCACTGCAGCATGCCACGTCACTCCTTTCTGGGCGCACCCCAAGTCGTTTCTGTCTCACTCGCTTTCGGATTCGCTTCATGGACCGGCTGGTGCCGTCCTTGCCCTTGCCATCCGGTGGGCTATTGTCATTATCGGCTTGATTATCACAGAATCGGCTGGGAATATAGAAAGGTGGCGGGTCCGATCAGATCCAAACCCCGCCGCGGCGCCTCCGGCGCGGGCACCGCGCGGAGAAGATCGAGGTAACGGAAACCCTCAGCCGGAGATAGCTCCGGCGCCCATCATCCCATCCACTTTTCGGCCAGGGTGCCCTACTTGAGCAAAGCGCCCTCGGGAAAGGAGACGGCCATGATCATGCTCACCACCACACCCACCATCGAAGGACGAAAGATCACCCACTACCACGGTATCGTGACGGGCGAGGCCATCATGGGAGCCAACGTTTTCCGAGACTTTTTTGCCAGCATCCGCGACATCGTGGGCGGCCGGTCTGCCGCTTACGAAAAGGAACTGGAAAAGGCGCGGCGGATCGCCATGGAGGAGATGAGCGAACGGGCACGGGACCTGGGAGCCAACGCGGTGGTGGGCATCGACATCGACTACGAGACCGTCGGCTCCCAAGGCAGCATGCTCATGGTAAGTGTCAGCGGAACGGCGGTGACGGTCCAATGACTGCCACCGAGTCCGCTCATCTGGGCGCCCTTTCCCTGCATGCCGGTGGTCTGGGTTCGGCAGGGTGAACGAGGCAACCTCCGAAAAGCCCCCGGTTTTACGAGGACTTCCCCGCCTGCGCAGGGGAAGTGGCGCATGCAGATGGGAACCAGCCGAGACGCACCGGGGCTGGAGGACATCTTTTCAGGGGTAGACCACCTCCCGCAAGGCTTCTTCGAAGATCTGCAAGCAAAGATCCACCTGCTCGGCGGTCACGGTGAGGGGCGGAGCAAATCGGACCGTATTCAGGCCGCAGCCCAATAGCAGCAAGCCCTTTTCGAAGGCGCGCCGCACCAGGGCGTTTCGCCACTGGCCGGCCCGCTCTTTGGTTTCTCGATCCTTGACCAGTTCCACGCCCACCATGAGGCCCTTGCCGCGCACATCGCCCATGCACTCGTGGGACCGCTGCATCGTTCGTAAGCCCTCCAGCAGCCGTTCCCCTTGCACCCGGGCGTTCTCCATGAGCTCCTTGCTCACAAGATCCAACGTGACCAGGGCGGCGCTGCACGAAACCGGGTTACCTCCGAAGGTGGACGCGTGCGAACCCGCCTCCCAGTCCATGATGTCCGCGCGAGCCACCATGGCTCCCAGGGGCAACCCCGAAGCGATTCCTTTGGCGAGAGCCAGGATGTCCGGCACCACGCCGTAGTGCTCCATGGCGAACATTTTGCCCGTACGCCCGATACCGGTCTGCACCTCGTCGGCCACATAGAGGATGCCGTACTTGTGGGCGATGTCGCGAAGCTTTCTGTGGAATTCCGGCGGCGGCACGATGTAGCCCCCTTCGCCTTGGATCGGCTCCACGAAGATGGCCGCCACCTCCTCCGGCGGCACGGTGGTGCGAAAAAGCGTGTCTTCCACCCACTGTACGCACTGGATCTCGCACGTGGGGTACGTGAGATTGTACGGGCATCGGTAGCAATAGGCGTAGGGGATGTGCGTGATGCCCGGCACGAAGGGGTTGTAGTGCTTTTTCTGGATGGTCTTGCTGGCGGTCAGCGACAACGCTCCCATGGTCCGGCCGTGGAAGGCTCCGAAAAAGGCGATGTTCAGCTCCCTGCGTGTATGCCAACGAGCGAGCTTGAAGGCTGCCTCCACCGCCTCGGCCCCCGAATTGCCGAAATAGACCCGGTAAGGTTCCTGGGAAGAGACCAACGCCGCCAGCCTTTCAGCCAGCTCGATCTGGGGTGTGTAATAGAAGTCCGTTCCGGACATGTGCAGGAGCTTTTCACTCTGCCGTCGGATCGCTTCCACCACCTTGGGATGGCAATGGCCGGTGGCGCATACGGCAATACCGGATGTGAAATCCAGGTACACATTGCCATCCACGTCTTCGATCCAAAGACCCTGGCCTCGCTCCACCACCAGGGGATAGTCGCGGGTGTACGACGGCGACACCACGTGGGCGTCCCGCTCGATGTGCGCCTTAGCCTTGGGACCCGGTGGTGGCGTTTTGATCAAAGGTCGCTCCACGCCATGTCCTCCTTTTCTCGCCGTGAAGGGGCAACCGTCTCATGCGAACGGCAGCCAAGCGCCATACAACTCCCCAAATCAAGTCCGTGATGGCATGAAGCGCGGGACAGGGGATGCCGGACATGTGGCTCAGCTGGTCTCGATTCAAGAGCCCTTCGGGCATGAGGCTCAAGTATGCCGTCACGGCCTATTGCAGCAAGTTCAGAGGGGGGGCGAACCAGGTCGCCTCGCCACAGCCCCCATGCGGGTGCCCATAACCACACCGATTTTACGGGTACCAGCCGTTCAACCGCTTGTCAACGCCGGGAAACCGCCCACAATGGCCCTCCCTGAAGCTCAAGGCCGCTTCCCCCGAAAGCTGGGCCCAAAATCCTATGAACCGTTTCCCCAATGACCTGTCGCAGGTCTTGCCATCACTCACTTGAGATCAAATTGACCAGCCCGGTGGGCCTTCAGGTAGTTCATGCAGTACTCATCCCGACCGGCCAGGGCTTCGGCGGCCACGATGCCGGCCATCATGCGCCGATCCAAGGGATTGAGAATGGCGGCGTCCAGGCCACGAGCGATGGCCATCACCATGAAGGTTTGGTTGAGAAACGGGCGATTGGGGAGTCCGAAGGAGACATTGGAAAGCCCGCAGATGGTGTGGATGCCGTCGGTCCCGGTCATGATCCCTTCCACGGCCCTTAAGAACTCCATGCCGAAGTCCTTGTTCACCGAAACAGGTTGGACCAAGGGATCCACGTAGATGTTTTCCGGCCTCACATTGTTTTGAAGCAGCCTGTTGACCAGTTTGTCCGCGTTGGCCAGGCGTGCCCCCGCCGTTTCCGGCATGCCCTCGTCGCTCATGCACAGGGCGATGACCTTGAAGTCCGTTCCCGCAATGAGAGGCATCAGCTTGTCGTAACGTTCTTTTTCCAGGGAGATGGAATTGATCATGGGCGTTCCCCGGTGAACGGACAATGCCTGTTCGATGGCTTCCGGATCCGGACTGTCGATGCAGCAAGGGGCCTCCACTTCCTGCTGCACAGTAGAAACAAGCCACTTCAGGTAGTCCCCTTCTTGGCCCACGAAGACCCCAGCATTCACATCGATGTAGTGGGCACCGGCATCCAACTGGTTCCGTGCCACCTGTCGAATAGCCGTCTCGTCCCGGGTTTCGATCTGTTTGGAAATGGCTTTCCGGCTGGCGTTGATGAGTTCCCCCACAATGAGCATGGCCCTCTCCCCCTTGTTCCGTTTTCCTGGGTTTGCCCTTTCTGCAACAGGCAGCGTTTTCTCAAAAGACCCGCCGCGAGAGCTTCAAAAGCAATACTCCTTCGGAGAGGTGTCGAGCAAGTCACAATTTTTCAGCCCTTCCTTGAGGCATTCTTCGGATGCCTGCGCAATGGGAGATCCCAACGGATTGGCTGGCGCCTTCCAAGCCCCTTCTCGCGGCACGATGGAATGGATGCCCGTCTAAATGCACCCACACTCATAGAGTGTGCGATGCCAGCTGCCACTTGACCTACCGGACAACCAGTGGTGTATGAACCCGAAGAATTGGCGAAGAACATTCGAAGGAGGCCTTCATGGGACCCCAGAGCACCAAACCGAACGGAGCGCCGTGTACCATCCACGTGGAGGGGGAACATCGGTCCGTACGGGCTCGGACTGGAGAAACGTTGCTTCTCGCCCTGGCCCGAAATGGGATTTTTTTGCGCTCGGACTGCGGAGGCAAAGGGGTTTGCCGACAGTGCACCGTGCAAGATACCGACACGGGCGAGCGGATGCCCGCCTGCCAGGTGACGGTGACGGAAGACCTGTCCGTGCGCATTCCATCCGCCGCCCGCCGCGCTCTGGAAGTGATTCGCAAGCCCGATTTGGAAAGGGCGGCGAAACAGCTCCTGCGCTCCCGGGCAGGGCGGGTTTCACCCCGCGAGCGCTGGGGAGCGGCCGTGGACGTGGGCACCACCACCCTCGCCGTCTATTTGTCCGATCGCGTTGAAGGCCGTGTGCTCGCATCCACCAGCTTGCGCAATCCCCAGTTCCTTTTCGGGGACGACGTGATGGCCCGTATCAGCGCCGTGGATCAAAACCCGGCGGTCCTGGGCGAAATGCAGGCGATGGTCCTGGACGCCGTGGCCATGGCCCTCACATCCCTGGCTGCTTCCGTCCAACTGGACCCGAGCAATCTATGTCAGATTACGGTGGTGGGAAACCCCACCATGATCCACATCTTCTGGGGGGTGGATCCCACGCCTCTGGGCCGGCATCCGTACGAACCGGCCTTCCGGGATCTGCGCACTGATAGGGCCTCTCTTCTGGGCTGGGATTCCTTTGCAAAAACCCGGGTAACCACCCTGCCCTTGCTTTCCGGCTTTCTGGGGGCCGACACGGTGGCCTGCGCTTTGGCCCTCGATTTGCTCCACTCGGCCGAAGGGACCCTCCTGGTGGATGTGGGAACCAACGGAGAACTGCTCTTGAAGGCGGGGACGCAGCTCTTGGGCACTTCTTGCGCCACCGGCCCCGCTTTGGAAGGCGCGGCCATCGGCCATGGCATGCCCGCCGTTTCCGGCGCCGTCCGTCATGTGGAGATGAACCCTGACGCCACGCTCAGATGGGAGGTTATCCGCCGTGATGACGGTCCGGACCCCAAACCTCTGGGCATCTGCGGTTCCGGAGTATTGAGCGCCGTTGCCGCCTTGTATTCATCCGGCATTGTTCAAAAAGACGGGCGGATTGACATCTCCAAGGCCCCCCACAGAATCCTTCTGGACCACAAGGGTATCCCTTCCGTGATCCTCGTGGACGGCTCCCACACGGCCTTGGGCACTCCCATTCTTTTCACGCAGAAGGACGTGCGCGCCGTCCAACTGGCCAAAGCGGCCCTGCGCACGGGCATCGATCTCCTGTGCCGCAAGGCGGGCATCCACGCGCCTTCGCTCATCCATCTGGCGGGCACCTTTGGAAGCCATCTGGGACCAAAGGACGCCATTACCATCGGCATGCTGCCTCCGGTGGGGACCGAAAAGGTGCGGGCGGCGGGCAATGCGGCAGGCCTGGGCGCCTTGCTGGCCCTGGTGGACCCGGACAGCGTGGAAGAACTGGATCGTCTAGCCGCCTCCACCCGCGTGGTGGAACTGGCGAGCCACCCGGACTTCCAGGAGACTTTCGTCTCGTCGTTGGCGTTTCCCTAGCCCAAGGGCCTAATCGAAAAGCCCCAAGCGCTTGGCCACCTCCTGATAGTGTTCTGGATAGACGGGCTGGAAGTTCTGGTAGAACGTGACCGGATAGCGGGCTCCGATGCGCCGTCCCGCTTCATCCAATCCCTGAACCAAGTCGGCCAGGAGGCGAACCGGCAACGCCACCACCAGTTCGTCGTCCTGGGTCATGGAAAAGATCCGATCCCCCATGCCGGGGATGGACACCCGCGGTTCATCGTGCCGGTGGGCCGCATACAGGGTCTGCACACATTCCACCTTGCCCCCGAAGGCTCCCTGAACGACTCCGCCTGTTCGCCACGTCAATGCTTGGACCAGCCGCATGGCTTGTGCCGGATTGCAGTAGATCACCACGCACTGGGGTTCCTTCCGGGCCTTAGCCAAAGGCGACAGGAGGATCCCCTCCACTTCGCCCGCCTGAGGAAGCCCCATGGACGCCACCTGGTCGGCCGCCGTACCTTCATCCTCGGCGAAACCCACCGTGGCGAAAAGGCCCTGGAGCTCGGACGCCCCGTCTTGGGCCCCGCTCCACCCCCAGGCGATCATGGCCGGCACGCACACCACATCGTCCCGAGTCACCCCCACAGTCCAGCCGTACAGTCTGGCCATGGTGATGGCCTGGCAGATGGCCACCCGTTTGTGAAGATGCGTTCCAGGTCGCCGTGTCTTTTCCGGAAAGGACTCTCCCTCGGCCAAAAAGGAGACGGCCAGGGGAAAAGATCGCGGTCGGATGGCTTCCATGATTTTGGCCTGCGCTTGTTGGTAATCGGTCATGTTTCCCTCCGCGTCTTCACTTGGGGTTCACGCACTTGTGCACCAGGGGCGCCCCACCCGTCCTCCGATGAAGCAAAAGACGGAGAAAGGCCCTACTCCTCTTCCAAAGCCATTCGCTAAGCGGCCGTCACGATCCTTCGGTGACGACCAACGAACAAAACACGCCCATGGCATGCGGCGCAGCGAAGGGGCGGAGGCCCCGCGGCATGGAAGCACTGAGAAAACTTCAAGGGAATTCGTTCGCCGTTGTCCTTGCATCGGACGGAGAGCTTGTGTAAGAAGCGGGCTTGCCTTTTCCCAAGGCTGCGGTGAATGCTCCCATGGAACCGACGGATGAATAACCTGCAAAGGACGGAACGCTCTCATGGAATCGAAACCGAAGACGCATGCGCCCGTGGAAGAGCTGGTGGCCTATCTACCCAAGCTGCAATCCCTGGAAGGCCGTTATGTGGAACAGTGGAATCCGCCCTATTACGCCACCCCTGCCTACCATCCCTTGGTGGAGGAATTCTTCTACCGAGTGGCCCGGACGTGCCCGCCCGACGAGGCCCTGGATCCTCACCGGGCGGAACGGGACTTGCATGATCCCCAGGTGCTCCACAAGGCCGATCTGGGCACCCTTCGCTCCCTTCTTGGCTGGTGCGCCCGCAGCGAGCAAGGCCGTCCTGGGATCTGGGAACAACTCCTCCAAAACGGTGTCCTCTTTTCTCTTCTGCAGCGGTTGCGGGCCGTGGCCCAATCTAACGGCAACGGCGCCCGGGGAAGGGATGGAGCATAAAGTCGGCCAAGGTGATGAGCACCATGGCTTCACAGACGGGCACGATTCGCGGAATGGCCGCGATGTCGTGCCGCCCCCCGATGCGCAGGCACGTTTCCTTCCCATCCCGGGTGACGGTTCGCTGCTCCTTGGCGATGGACGGGATGGGTTTGACGGCCGCTCGAACCACCAGGTCCATGCCCGAAGAGATGCCGCCCAGCACGCCGCCCGCATTGTTGGAGGCGTAGCCGTCGGCGGTGGGGGTGTCGTTGTTTTCGCTCCCGAGCATGCACGCCGAGGCAAACCCGGCGCCGATCTCCACCCCTTTCACGGCGCCAATGGACATGAGGGCCGCGGCCAGGCGCGCATCCAGCTTGTCGAAGACCGGCTCCCCCAGGCCGGGCGGACAGCCCACCGCGTTCACTTGGACGATCCCGCCCAGCGTATCGCCCTGGGCTCGGACCTCCTGGAGCTGCTTTTCCATGGCCCGGGCCGCCTCCGGGTCCGGGCAGAAGAGGGGGTTTTCCGCCGCCGCCTCCCAATCATGGACCCGGCAGGTCACGTCCCCTAGGGCCACGGTGCCGGCAAAGACGCGAATGCCTTCTTGGCTGAGGAATTTTCGGGCCACGGCCCCTGCGGCAACCCGCGCCACGGTCTCCCGCCCTGAACTGCGGCCGCCACCCCGCCAGTCCCGCACGCCGTATTTCTGCTCATAGGTCCGATCAGCGTGTCCCGGCCGATAGACGTCCTTGAGGGCCTCGTAATCGCGGCTTCGCACGTCTTTATTGAAAATCACCAAGCTGATGGGCGTCCCCGTGGTCACTCCCTCAAAGACGCCGGAAAGGATGCGCACCTCGTCCGGTTCCCGTCGGGCCGTGGTCAGTTTCTTTCCCGGCCGGCGCCGTTCCAGATCCTTTTGAATGTCTTCTTCCGATAGAGGAATCCCCGGCGGACAGCCGTCGATCACGGCTCCCAGGGCCGGTCCGTGGGATTCACCCCAGGTCATCACGCGAAAGAGACGACCAAAGCTGTTTCCAGACATACCCTTCTCCGCAATCCACATGAGAACACTGATTGACGGGGTGCGCGCGGCACTCCGCCCTCGAGCCCAGCCCCTGCGCGCTTTACCTTCTCAGCGGTCCCTCACACCCCACCTTCCTTGACTCCAGCGCGCGGCGCGTTATCTTTGACCATGACCAAACCCTCCTTTCCAACCATAGTGCAAACGCGATATATGGTGAAGAAAGAAGAAGGCACTTGGAGGAGGCTTCACGTATGAGCGAACATCGGCCCGACACACGGGAAGACCTGGAAAGCCATGTGGAGGAGGATCTTCAGGAACCACCCCTATTCAAGGTTCTCCTCCACAATGACGACTATACTACCATGGAGTTTGTGGTGGAGATCCTGGAAAAGGTGTTCCACAAGTCCACCGCGGAGGCGACCCAGATCATGCTCAACGTTCATCGAAACGGCATCGGAGTTTGCGGCGTCTATCCCGAAGAGGTCGCCGAGACCAAGGTGGAGATGGTGCACCATCTGGCGAGAAAAAACGGCTTCCCCCTCAAGTGCACCATGGAGGAAGCCTAATGGAGGCACGAAGGAGCCTGCATGATCAGTAGAGAGTTGGAGATGGCATTTTCGGCGGCTGTGCGGGAGGCCAAAGCGCGCCGCCACGAATTTTTCACCCTGGAGCACATCCTCTATGCCCTTCTCCACGACAGCACCGGAAGCGAGATCCTTTTTCACTGCGGAGCGGACATCGACGGGCTGAAGGAACAACTGGAAGAATTCTTCGACAAGCGCCTGGAGAAGCTTCCCGACGACGTGGAACGGGACCCCGTTCAGACCCTGGCGGTCCAGCGCGTGCTGCAGCGGGCCATTTTGCATGTGCAGGGGGCCGAAAAGCAGCAGGTGGACGCGGGGGATATCCTGGCCGCCATGTTCCACGAGGAGAATTCCCACGCGGTCTATTTTCTCAAGCTCCAGGGCGTCAGCCGCCTGGATGTGTTGGAATACATCAGCCACCGGGTGTCCAAGGTGGGCGACTACCCGGGCGAGAGGCCTGACGAGCCGGGCGCCGGCCTGGCCCCTCGCCCACAGAAAGGGCCCCGGAAGGCGTCTGCACTGGAAAAATTCACCGTGAACTTGGTGGAAAAGGCGGCCCAGGGTCTCATCGACCCCCTCATCGGCAGGGAGATGGAAATCCTTCGCACCCTGCAGGTGCTGGGACGTCGCACCAAGAACAACCCCATCTTCGTGGGCGACCCGGGAGTGGGCAAGACGGCCATCGCCGAAGGGCTGGCCCTGAAGATCCACCGGGGGGAGGTGCCCGACGGATTCAAGGACGTGGCCATCTTCGCCCTCGATATGGGGGCGCTTCTGGCCGGCACCAAGTTCCGGGGCGACTTTGAGGCTCGACTCAAGGCCGTGATCAACGAGCTCAAGGAAAAACCGGGCGCCATTCTCTTTATCGACGAAATCCACACGGTGGTGGGAGCTGGCGCCACCAGCGGCGGCTCCATGGATGCGTCCAACATCCTCAAGCCCGTCCTGGCCTCGGGCGGTCTGCGCTGCATCGGGTCCACCACCTACGAGGAGTACAAGAACCACTTTGAAAAGGACCGGGCCCTCAGTCGCCGGTTTCAGAAGATCGAAATCAGCGAACCCACCGTGGAGGAGACGGTGCAGATCCTGCACGGACTGCGCAGCTACTACGAAGAACACCACGGGATCAAGTACACCGCGGCGGCGCTCAAAGCGGCGGCGGAGCTTTCCGCCCGCCATATCAATGACCGGTATCTTCCCGACAAGGCCATCGATGTGATCGATGAGGCCGGGGCCAGCCTGCGGCTCAAAAGCCACCAGCGGGTGCGCCGGGTGGTCCACCCCAAGGATATCGAAGAGGTGGTGGCCCGCATGGCCAAAATACCCGCCCGCACCGTCTCTTCGTCCGATCAGCTACGCCTGAAAAACCTGGAAGACGAGGTGCGCCGGAAGGTCTTCGGGCAAGACGAGGCCATCAAGGCCCTCGCCACCGCCATCAAGCGTTCCCGCGCCGGGCTCCGGGCGCCCGAACGCCCCATCGGCTCCTTTCTTCTCATCGGCCCCACCGGTGTGGGCAAGACGGAAGTGGCCAAGCAGCTGGCCGCCACCCTGGGCGTGCACTTCCTGCGCTTCGACATGAGCGAATACATGGAAAAACACGCCGTCGCGCGCCTTATCGGGGCGCCCCCGGGCTACATTGGATTCGACCAGGGCGGGCTTCTCACGGACGCCATCCGAAAGCATCCCTACTGCGTCCTCTTGATGGACGAGATCGAAAAGGCCCATCCGGACCTGTTCAGCATCCTGCTCCAGGTGATGGACTATGCCACCCTGACCGACAACAACGGCAAGAAGGCCGACTTTCGAAACGTCATCCTGCTCATGACGTCCAACGCGGGCGCCCGAGAGATGAGCAGCCCGTCCATCGGTTTTGGAAAGGAAAAGGGAAGCGACGAACGGGTCGCCAAGGGCATGAAGGCGGTGGAAAAGCTCTTCAGCCCGGAATTTCGAAATCGCCTGGACGGCATCATTGCCTTTCACGGGCTGGATTTGTCCATCATGGAACGGGTGGTGGACAAGTTCCTGGACGAGCTCCAGATGCAGCTGGTGGAAAAGAAGATCACTCTGGAGCTGGGTGAGGCGGCGAGGGCATGGCTCGCCGAGAAGGGCTACGATCCGGCGTTCGGCGCCCGCCCGCTGGCCCGGGTCATCCAAACCGAGATCAAGGACCCGTTGGCCGAAGAGATCCTCTTCGGCCGCCTCAAGAACGGCGGCCACGTGCGCATCCTCCGGCCCGAAGAGCTCACCGGGAATGCCGCCGTCCAGACGGACAATCTGGCCTTTGTCTTTGACGGGGAGTGAACGGCGACGGGAACCATGCCGATCTTCAGCCTCAGCAAAGACATCGCCTTCCCGCCTCCGGAGCTGGCAGAACCCGACGGGCTGCTGGCTCTGGGAGGCGATCTGAGCCCCCGACGACTGGTGCTGGCCTACCGCATGGGGATCTTTCCCTGGTATGCCAAGGACACCCCCATCCTGTGGTGGTCGCCGGACCCGCGCCTCGTCCTCTTTGTGGACGAACTGCACATCTCCCACAGCCTGCGCCGGGTTCTCAAAAAGAAACGGTTCCACGTCACTTTCAACCGTGCCTTTGCGCGCGTCATCGATGCCTGCGCCCGGGTGCGCATCGAACAAGGCGAAGACACCTGGCTGGTTCCGGAAATGATCGAAGCCTACCGCCGACTCCACGAGCTGGGATATGCCCATAGTGTGGAAACCTGGCTGGAAGATCGCCTGGTGGGCGGTCTCTACGGTGTGGCCATCGGCCGCGTCTTTTTCGGCGAATCCATGTTCAGCATCGTTTCCGACGCCTCCAAGGTGGCCCTGGTGCACTTGGCCCGGCGCATGGCCCAGTGCGGCTATGAGCTCATCGATTGCCAAGTGACCACCAAGCACCTGAAACGCTTCGGCGCCCGGGAGATCCCCCGCAGCCGGTTCCTGCGCCTCCTGGACCGTCTCACCGCCCAACCCGCCTCCCCCTTCTGGACCTAGAAGGCTTTCTACACTGGCCTTCCGGCCGTTTTGGGGATTTGCCAACCAGTTGAATTCACACGGTGCGATGGGGCCTTTTGGGAGTTTTCGGACAGCCTTGTGGGGGCGGGTTCGGACCCCCCCGACTGCTGAAACGCCAGGCCCACGGCACGGCCCCGTCTGCTTGCCCCGCCTTCCGTCCCCACAGGAAGGGAGCCACCTGGGCCGTTCTCGGACTCCCTCCTGGGCTCTCAGGGACTGCCTCCTGAGATGACAATGCCCCTTTCACGCGATTATGGGCTGTGCTAGAAGTAGCAGTTCGTTCACACGCAAAGTGCCCATGGAATGGACCAGGAGGATAAGAGGAAATGGCTTTGGTTGTCCAAAAGTACGGCGGAACGTCGGTGGCGGACGTGGATCGCATTCGCAACGTGGCCAAGCGGGTCATCGAGCGTCGCAAGGCCGGTGATGACCTGGTGGTGGTGTTGTCCGCCCGCGCCGGAGACACGGATCACCTCCTTGAGCTGGCGCACCAAATGAGTCCTCAACCGGATCCCAGGGAATTGGACGTGCTGCTCGCCACGGGCGAGCAGGTCACCATCGCGCTCTTCAGCATGGCCGTCAAAGACCTGGGTTTTGAAGCCGTGTCCATGACCGGCTATCAGGCCGGGATCATCACGGATCATCACCACGGACACGCCCGCATCAGCTGGATCGAAACCCTCCCGGTGAAGGAAAAACTCAAGGAAGGTAAGATCGTCGTGGTGGCCGGCTTCCAGGGCTACGACGATGAAGGCAACATCACCACCCTGGGCCGGGGCGGCTCAGACACCACCGCCGTGGCCCTGGCGGCGTCCCTGAAGGCCGATGCTTGTGAAATCTACACGGACGTGGAAGGCGTTTACACCACGGATCCCAACGTCTACTCCAAGGCCCGAAAGCTCCGAAAGATCAGCTACGAAGAGATGCTGGAGATGGCCAGTATGGGGGCCAAGGTTCTTCACATCCGGTCCGTGGAATTTGGCATGAAGTACAACGTGCCCATCTGGGTACGCTCTTCCTTTACCGACGATCCAGGAACCCTCGTAACCGCGGAGGATCCCGATATGGAAAAAGTGGTGGTATCTGGTGTCACCTACAGCAAGAACGAAGCACGCGTGACCGTAACCGACGTACCCGACCTGCCGGGCATGGCTTTCAAGATCTTTGAACCCATCGCCCACGCCGGGATCAACGTGGACATGATCATTCAGGGAAGCAGCGGCGTGCCGGGTCGGGCCAACATCTCCTTCACGGTGCCCAAGGCCGATTACGAACAGACGCTGGCCCTGGCGGAAAAGGCGACTAAGGAGATCGGCGCGGGTCCCGTGCATGGCACCCCCCACATCGCCAAGATCTCGGTGATCGGCGTGGGCATGCGCAGCCATACCGGAGTGGCCAGCCTCATGTTCGACTGCCTCGCCAAGGAAAACATCAACATTCACATGATCAGCACCTCGGAGATTAAGATCTCCTGCGTGATCGATGAAAAATATACGGAGCTGGCCGTTCGGGTCCTCCATGATGCCTTCGAGCTCCACAAGGACCCCAACGGAGGCATCCGGATCGCGGAAGAAACCTAAGGGGAAGGGAGGAACCCCTCGTGAGCCCCAACGGCCTCTTTCTCGTCTTTACGGGCGAAGGGAAGGGTAAGACCACGGCGGCCCTGGGCCAGGCCCTCCGGGCCGCCGGCCACGGCATGCGGGTACTCATCCTGCAATTCATCAAGGGATCATGGCATTATGGAGAGTTGGAAGCCGTCAAGCGCCTTCCCACGGTAACCCTGGAGCCCTTGGGCCGGGGATTCACCTGGAAGAAGGAAAGCCTGGAAGAGGACCGCCGGCTGGCCCAAAGGGGCTGGGAAAAGGCCCGCCAGGCCCTCCTTTCCGGAAGTCACGACCTCATCATCCTGGACGAACTCAACAATGTGCTTGCCTACGGCCTTTTGGACGTGCATCGGGTCGTGGACGACATCCGCCGGCGTCGGCCTTCCTGTCACGTGGTGGCCACCGGCCGAGGCGCCCCGCGGGAGTTGGTTCGGGAAGCCGATTGTGTCACGGAAATGATTGCCGTCAAGCATCACTACCACACCCAGGGAGTGCGAGCTCAGAAGGGTATCGAATTTTGAACCCACGGGGACTTTAAGCCCTGCCCTGGGATCAAGGGGCGCGCGATGTTCGTCGTGCGGAGTGCACGTTTGGGATGGCACACATCGCCGCCTGTGGCGGGCCCACCGGCCGTGCTGGGGCACACCGCCGCTCAAGAGCCTGCCCGGAAATGGCTCCCCGGATCAACGTGCCGGGAATTTTCCATCCCCTAGCTTTCCTCACCCAGTTCCAGCACGTCGCCGTCTTCTGGTATCATCACGGGCGTCCGGGCCGCGGCGCCCACCACCTCCTGAATCCGCTTCCACTGACCGTGCCTCACATCCCGCTGGATATGGACCAGGGCCAGCCTTTGCACCTGGGCCGATTCCGACCACTCCAGACATCCCTGAACGGTGCCGTGCCCCGGTACCGTCTCGCCGTCGTCCACCACAAAGGCTTCATGGACCGCCAGATCGCATCTTCGGGCCAGTCGCGTCGTTTCTACGGTGGGGCGCCCGTCACCACTGTAAAAGAGACTTCCCTCCGGGGCCTCCAAACGCAGACTCAGATTCGGCTGGCCGTGTTCGCTGGGGGCCGTCCTCCACCACAGTCCGCCCCATTCCACGTCCGCTCCCGGCTCCAGGGTCACCTCCTCCACGGGAAACTGCAGACGCCCCCAGAAACCGGGATAGGCCAGTTCCATGGCCTCCCGAACGATGCGCCCGCCTCCAGGGCGACTCATGATCGCCAGCGGTTTGGAGCGCCGGCCCTCCCAGAAACGCAGAAGCACAAGGGGCAGGCCCAGGAAGTGGTCGCCGTGAAAGTGGGAAATCCACACCGCATCCAGGGAATCCGGATCCGTTTCCCAGGCAAAGTACCGGTGAGCCGACGAAAATCCACAGTCCAGAAGCATCTTCCTCCGGTCACGCCCCACCGCGGCCTCCACCAGGAGGCTCGTGTTGAAATGCCTCTCGTCACAGGCTTCTCCCACCCCCAGAAAGACGATCCTCATGGCTGTCCCCCGTTCATTAAACCTGACTTATCCCGCTGGTTCGCGTCTTGACCCATTGCTGAATCAGTCTGTATTATGCGGGCACTTCGTGCAAGCAAAAGAGCATAGACCCCTCCATCACAGAAGGACCCCACAACCACGTTCGAACGCCGTGAGGAACTGAGGGGCCATGGGCAATAGGGGGTGGGTGGCAAGCGCCGGTGCCGTACGCCTTGCACCTACGACGGACGTTCATTGGAAAGAAAGGATGAAACATGGGTGCCACTCTGACCGCAAGCGACCTGCGAAAGGGGCTCAAGCTGGAAATCGACGGGGAGCCCTATATCATCGTGGACTTTGAATTCTCCAAGCCAGGCAAGGGCCAAGCGCTTTACCGGTGCCGGCTGAAGAACATGATCACCGGCGTTCAGTTCGACCGCACCTATCGCTCCGGCGACAAGTTCTCGGCGGCCGATCTGGAAGAGCAAGAGATGGAATATCTCTACAAGGACGGCACGCAGTATCACTTCATGAACACCAGCACCTATGAGCAGGTGGAATTGAGCGAGGAAGCCGTGGGCGATGCCAAGAACTTCCTCACGGAAAACCTGACGGTGGACATGCTCTTTTTCAAGGGCTCCCCCATCGGGATTTCTCTTCCCAATTTCGTGGAATTGAAAGTCACCCGGTCGGATCCGGGCGTGAAGGGAGACACAGCCTCCGGTGCCACCAAGCCGGCCGTTCTGGAAACGGGCTACCAGATCCAGGTGCCGCTCTTCATTGAAGAAGGTGACGTGCTCAAGCTCGACACACGCACCGGCACCTATGTGGAGCGGGTCAAAACCGCCGGTTCATGATGGCACCCATGGAATTGGCCGCCAAACGCCCCTATCTGGAGATGAGGAGCCGCATCCTCCATGGATTGCGGCTCTTTTTTACAAGCCGGGGATTCCTGGAGGTGCAAACCCCGGTGCGCACTCCGGCCCCCGCCCCCGAACTCCACATCGATCCGCTGGAATCCGAAGGCTGGTATCTCAACACCAGCCCCGAGCTCTACATGAAGCGCCTGCTGGCCGCTGGCTACGAAAAGATCTTCCAGATGGGTCCCGTCTTTCGCAAAGGCGAACGCGGCTCAAGGCATCATCCCGAATTCACCCTTCTGGAATGGTATCGGGCCGGAGCGGACTACACCGCTCTCAAGGATGACTGCCGCCATCTGTTGCGATTCCTCTGTCGGGAGTTGGGACTCTTTCCCCATTTTACTTTCAGGGGAAACCGCCTGAGGGTTGACGGCCCGTGGCAGGATGTCACCGTCCGCCAGGCCTTTACCCGCTATGCGGGCTGGGATCCGGTGGAAGCGGACGACCCGGATCGGTTCGATCTGGACCTGGTGGAACAGGTAGAGCCCCACTTGGGCTTCCCCACTCCGACCTTTCTCAGCGACTATCCCCGGCGCGAGGCCGCTCTGGCACGCATCAAGGCGTCGGATCCCAGCGTCGCCGAACGTTTCGAACTCTATTGGGCGGGAATTGAATTGGCCAACGGCTTTTCCGAACTCACCGACCGGCACGAACAGAAAGATCGGTTTCTCCAAACCCTGCACCAGCGCAGGAAAATGGGCCTCGCCACCCCTCCCCTACCCCGGCGATTTCTGGAAAGCCTGGATCACCTCGATCAGGCCGCCGGCATTGCCCTGGGTGTGGACCGCCTGGTCATGGTGCTCACCGACGCTCCCGACCTGGACCACGTGGTGGCCTTTGCGCCGGACCATGAACCGTGATCCGTGAATCGATGGGAGTTTCGAGGGCCGGGGGCCTCTCGGCCTTTGCGCCGCCCCACGACGCGGCTCAGACCTCTCCGATCCCGGGATTTAGGCATACTCCTCGAAAAAGGCCATGGCGGCGTATGTGACAAAGGATCCTTGGGGATCCACCACGGCATGGGCGTGGTCCAGGATCCTTCCGGTCGCTCTGCCCGCAAGCACCCTGGATAGCACATACAACGGTGCCACACCGCACACCTTGCGGGCATTGTTTTCGCCAACAATCTCATCCATGAAGGCATGGGCGTCACACCGACTCAGGGCATCCAGCAGAGCGCGGTCGCGGGCCATGTGTTGGCGGATAGTGCCCTCCGAGGGGGTTATGGAATCCCCGTAACGCGGGCCCACGTGTGCCAGATCCACGCTGGCGATGAGTCCCACCGGGTAGTCGCTTTGTCGGATCACGACGCGCAAGGCGTCGCAAAAGTCGTCGATGGCCGATCTTTTATCCTTCCACTCCTCCAACCCAAATGAACACAGCACCGGAACGATGCGGGCGGTCGGTTGGGTGTGGGCCAGGAAAACAGCCTGGAACTCGATGGTGTGCTCCAATCGATGGTTGTATTCTCCGGCCAGCACGTCCATGGGGGCGCTCTGGATCAGCCGTTGGCCCAGCTGCTTGTCGCACGCCACGACACCCAAGGGGGTTTCGAAGTCCTTGAGGGTCACGGCGAACCAGTTGTCCACCGGCTCATGGCCGGTGCCCAGGACCACCCAGGCGGCGGGCGGTTCGCTCTGCCTGAGGCAACGGTAGGCGTGGGCAAAGGTGGGTCCTCCGGCCCGTATGTCGATGTGCGGGGCCACGAGGGCGCAGAGCCGGCCCGGCATTTCCGATCCGGCTTGTGACCGGTGCGTTTTTGAAGACTCGATGCCGGAGAAAAAACCCTCCAGCAGTCTTTTCAGGTCGCCGGGTTCCTCCGGATAGCTCTTTCCCGCGTGATGGGCCCGTCGCACGGGATCTTGTCGAAATTGGGCCACCGTCTGCGCCACGTGCTGGATGTAGCGCTGGTTTTCCAGAAAAAGATTCTCGTCCAGAACCCGAACGATCTCCTCCAGCTGTTCACTGAAGAGAAGCTCACCCGTCTCGCGGAAGATTTCCGCCTGCACGTCCCGCAGGGTGCGACTGCCATCGAGCAACGCCAACACCCGACCTACCGCGGGCGCAAACAAGACGGTCTTTTCCGAATAGCCCAGACGGTCGCGCAGCAGCAGGTAGGGTTTTCCCTGGTGTTGCACATAATGAGCTTCCAGTCCGTAGCGCAGTTTCACATATTCCATGGATTCAGCCCCGCCGTTGACGGTCCTAGGCAAATGTGTTAGTTCACAACGTCCATGGCCACCAGCCGCTCTCTCCATTTGGCTTACAAGCAAGAGGAAGGTCCATGTCCAACATCCAACGCGCGTGTGCTGTCTTTCTCCTGATGATGCTGTTGGCAGGGTGCGCAGGCAGGGCCACGAGGTTGCCCGGCCAGGCACTGCCCGCCCCCGTCTCCCCGCTGGCCGAAGCCCACGCTTCCTATCTGTTAGCGCAACACTACCTGCGGGTCAATCAACCTGAGCGCGCCATGGAGGCCTACGAGAAGGCCTTGGAATTGGATCCTCAGGCAGCTCTGCTCATGGTGGACCTGGCGGCCCTCTATGTGCGCCAAGGCAGGGTGGAAAAGGCTCTGGATCTGGCGGAGAAGGCGGCCCGGGTGGAACCGGACAACGAAGCGGCCTACGTTCTCCTGGGGCGACTGTACGCGGGAACCGGGCAGAAAGACAAGGCCATCGAAGCTTACCGGCGAGTGCTGGAGCTGAATCCGTCCAACCAGGACGCCTATCTCCTCCTGGGGACCCTTTACGCCCAGGAGGGCCGTTTCAGTGAAGCGCTTCAGATCCTGGATCGCCTCCGCACGATCCTTCCTGACAACCCTCTGGCGGCCTACTACAAGGCTCGCATTTTCCTGGATATGAAGTTCTACGACCAAGCGGAGGCCGCCTACCGCGAGGTCTTGCGACTCAATCCCACCTTCGAACGGGCGCTGCTGGACTTGGCCTATCTTTACGAGAATACGGACCGCTTTCAGAAGGCCGAACAGACCTATTTGCAGATCCTTTCCTTCCATCCCATGAGCAAGGTGGCTCAGACCCGGTTGGGCAACCTGTACATGCGCCAAAAGCTGTATCAAAAGGCGCTGGAGCAGTTCCAAGCCCTGGCCCAGCGCAATGCGGGTGATATCGAGAGTCGCCTCAAGATCGGGATCATCCATCTGCAGCAGCGCCGTTACCAGGAGGCCATCCAAGACTTCACGGCCCTTCTCAAAGACAAGCCTGAATACGACCAGGCCCTCTACTATCTGGCCACCACCTACGAGGAAAAGGGCGCGCGATCGGATCTGGAACAGGCCGTGGTCAACCTCCGCCTCATCCCCAAGACCAGCCCCTTGTGGAACAGCGCCCAGATGCGCCTGGCGATCCTCTTTTCCAAGATGGACGATCACCGTTCCGGCATTCAATGCCTGGAAGACGCTATCAAGGAACACCCGGATGTGGCCGATTTTTATGTCTATCTGGCCTATCTCTACGAGGATACCAAGGATTACCCCAAGGCCTTGGACGCCTTGAACCGGGGTCTGGAAGTGAGCGAGCGGAACACACAACTGCTCTTCCGCAAAGGGGTGGTCCTGGACAAACTGGACCGGAAAAAGGAAGCGATCCAGGTCATGCAATCCATCCTGGAATTGGAGCCCGACCATGCCGGCGCCCTCAACTACATCGGATACACCTACGCGGACCAGGGCATCCGGCTGAAAGAGGCCCAAGATCTCATTGAGCGGGCCCTGCAGAGCGAACCCGACGACGGCTACATCCTGGACAGTCTGGCATGGGTCTATTACCGCATGGGCCGTTACAAGGAAGCCCTGCGGACCATCCAAAAGGCGTTGGACCGCGTTCCGGACGATCCCATCATTTTGGAGCATTTGGGAGACATTCAGGCCGCCTTGGGGAATCGACGGGAAGCCCGCAAGGCCTACGAAAAGGCACTGGAGCACGGCCACGAAAAGCCCGAGAGCATACGGGCCAAGTTGAAGGCGCTGTGAAGATTGCCTCTGAACGCCCCCGCAAGCGCCACCACGTTTTCGCCTGTCTTCTGGCGGTGATGGTCCTGGGAGCCGCCTGCGCCCCCCGACCGACCCTGGGGCCCGTGCGCGGGCCGTCACAATTTTCAACCTGGAAGGCGCAGATCCAAGATCGGCTCGCAGCGTTCCAGGCCTTTCAAGCGGTGTACAAGGTCCGTCTCGTGGAGCCGCAAGGACGCACCTGGCATGCCAAGGCCGTGGTGACCGTCCATCTTCCGGACCAGGCTCGGCTGGAGGTTTTGGGGCCCATGAACCGAACCCAGGGTGTCCTCCTTGCCTCCAGAACGATGACGTCCCTGTGGATCCTATCGGATGGAACGGTCTACACGGCGGACGACAGCGCGCTGTTGCTTGGTCGCCTCGTGGGCGTGGAGGTGCCGGTGGATCTGCTCGCTTCCCTTCTCATCGGATGCCCGCCCGAAGGTGACCTGAAAGCTTCCGGGGCCACCGCCCGATCCGATGGGGCATGGATCCACACCGTTAAGGATCCAGGCAAAGCCTTTCAAAGGACTTACCATATCCGTAAAGAGAGCGGTCTATTGGAGAGGGTTATCCTTTCGAGTCCAGATGGAAAGAACGCGGTGGCCACGCTCCACCACGACCCCCACGCCCCCTATCCCCTGGTTCCCGATGCCCTCTCCTTCACCGCTCCACGGAGTGACGTGCGACTGACCCGCCGCGCGTTCAAACCCTTGGATTCCGTGGACCCGGCCCTTTTCGGCCTTCCGCCGGCCGCCCAGACGGCCAAGCGGGTCCACCTGCACCGATGAATGAGATGGGTGGGTTATCCAGCAGACCGCGCTTATTTTTGGTTGATAGCATGCTGGGAAGGATGGCAAAATGGCTAAGAATTCTCGGCTTCGACGCGGTCTGCCGGCGGGTAGACACCTTGGCCGACCTGGAGCACCACCGAGCCCAAGGGCGTCTCGTGGTCACGCGCAACACGCGATGGAAGCAGCGGCCGGGGGTCTTCTTCATTACGGCCGACGAAACGCCGGAGCAGGTGCGTGAGCTTGTGACGGAATTGGGAATCGGGCCCGAGGAAGTCCGGCTGTTCTCGCGTTGTCTGCGTTGCAATGCACCCTTGCAGACTGTACCCAAGGCGTCCGTGGCACACCAGGTCCCGGACTACGTTTATGAGACAGTGGATCTTTTCTCGCGCTGTCCCGCCTGTTCGGGCATCTACTGGCGCGGGTCCCATTCCGAAAGAATGGCCAAGCAATTGGAGCGCATGACAGGTTGGATGGTTGAAACCATGACACAAAGGAGGACGTGATGGGGGGACTCATGGACAAAGTGATGCAGCTGGTGAAAAGGCTTGGCTATCTGGCCATGGAGTATGTTCTGGTGGTTTTTTACTGGAAGATGCGTTTCCTCAAAGTGCAGATGAAACGCTTTTCGGTCGCCAAGGCACAAAAACATCTGGAAAAGGCCTATAGCGGCCTGGGTGCCGTGGTCTACGGCATGCTCCGTGAGGGCAGCGACTCCATCCAGGAAGATCCCGCCGTGGGCACCCAAATGAAAAACGTTCAGGAAGCAGAAGAACAAGTGAAGGAAGTGGACCGCCAGATTCAGGCCATTCACGACGAGTTCGCGGCCAAGCGCCAGGAACTGAAGGAAAAGTATCAGGCCAAGCGCACTCCCGCGGAGCAGGCCCCCTCGGAAGCCGAAGAAGAAGAATAGGGTTTTACTGTAAAGATTCATCCGGTGGCCGCCGAGAAGGCACCGGGATGCCCCACTGAAAACCCCACAACGGCCCGGAAGATTTCGCCTTCCGGGCCGTTTTTCTTGTCTTCGCCGCGCCAAGGCGGACGTACGGTCAGGGGTCTTTGCTCATGCCTGGGCGCAGTCGCTGGGATCTCCCTGGATCTTGGCCAGTGCGTGCGGCAGGGCCGGCAAAATGGCCTCCACGTTCTCCACAGCCCCCTTGGGACTTCCCGGAAGATTGACCAGCAGGCTTCGCCCCCGGATCCCCACCACAGCCCGGGAGATCATGGCATGTGGCGTTTTCTTGAGGCTTTCCAAACGCATGACTTCCGCCATGCCCGGAACCAGGCGCTCACACACCTCCTGAGTCGCCTCGGGCGTCACATCCCGAGGAGCCACCCCCGTCCCTCCCGTGGTGAGCACCAGCGCGACCGCCCTCCCATCCACCGCCTCCATCAGGGCTGCCTTGATACGCTCGGGCTCATCCGGCACCACGGCACTCCACACCAGCTCAAAGCCGGCATCTTCCATCCGCCGGCGAAGGGCCTCTCCGGAAGCGTCCTCCCGCAGCCCCTGGCTCGCCTTGTCGCTGACCGTGACGATGGCCATGGTCTTCACACATTCCATGGGGCGCCCTCCATCCCGTAACCCGTCCGGAATCGATCTTCCACAGGAATCTCCGATATTTCCATCATGCCTGCTTCTGGGAAAGTTTGCGCTTGGCGGCCTGAACCACCACACTGGATACGGCCTTGCTTTTGGAAAGAAGTTTCAAGTCCTGTACCAGCAGGGTGTTGACCAGCTTGACGGCGATTCCCACAGGCGTCTTGGGATTTTTCACCAGTGCCAGCCGGATCGGATACAGCTTGATCCACTCACGGTTCGCGGCAATCTTTCGCAGCACATCCTCCGTCACACTGCGCGAATTGGCATAGGCGGCCACCTCCGACGTGGTGACCTTGGGGTTGTCCAGGACGGCGAGCTGCACCACCCGGTTCGAATCCTGCATGAGCAGGGTCCTGGCTTCCTTGGCGCCGAACATGGCCAACCGGATCCGCTCCGGCACTGTCATCTGTTGAATCTGGACAGACAAGGGAGCCCGATCCCGCTTTCCTGTCTTTGGATCCTTGTCTTCCATGGAAACTCCCTGCCAAGGTTTCCCGGCTTTCCAACCAACCGATCCGGGGTTTCAAGCACATTCCAGCACAATGTGGTGTCAAAAGACAAGAGCGGACCCCCGGTGGGGGATCCGCTCTCTCCTCATCGTTTCCTTCCGTGAAGCGACGGATCTATTCTTTTTCCGCCTTGGCCTCCTCGATGATCTTTTCCTGGATCTGGGCCGGGACTTCTTCGTAGTGGGAGAACTTCATGGTGAACATGCCCCGGCCGGCGGTCATGGAGCGAAGATCCGGCGCGTACTTGAGCACCTCAGCCAAAGGCACCTGGGCCCGCACGATCTGCTTGCTGCCTTCGCTGTCCATCCCCAGGACCTTGCCCCGGCGGGAGTTGAGGTCGCCGATCACATCGCCCATGCAATCGTCGGGAATGATGACCTCCAGCTCCATGATGGGCTCCAGCAAGGTGGGCTTGGCCTCCACCACCGCCTTCTTGAAGGCCATGGAACCGGCGATCTTGAAGGCCATTTCCGAC
This sequence comes from Desulfacinum hydrothermale DSM 13146, assembly GCF_900176285.1. Taxonomy (GTDB): domain Bacteria; phylum Desulfobacterota; class Syntrophobacteria; order Syntrophobacterales; family DSM-9756; genus Desulfacinum; species Desulfacinum hydrothermale. The sequence goes on from NZ_FWXF01000003.1 coordinate 45,159, forward strand.
GAGTCCACGGTATGGAAGGAGCCGTCCACCAGCTCCACCTTGAAGTCGATCACCGGATAGCCCGCCACCACACCTTCCCGTGCGGCCTCCACGATGCCTTTTTCCACAGCGGGAATGTACTGGCGGGGAATGACGCCGCCCACGATCTTATCCACGAACTCAAAGCCGGCACCACGCGGCAGCGGTTCCATTTCGATCCAGCAGTCTCCGTACTGGCCGCGGCCACCCGTCTGCTTCTTGTATTTGCCCTGCACCCGAGCCTTGCCCTTGATGGTCTCCTTGTAGGGAACCTTGGGCAGCTTGAGGTTGACTTCCACACCGAACTTCCTTTTGAGCTTTTCGATGGTGGCCTCGATGTGGATTTCCCCCATGCCGGAAAGGATCATCTCCTTGGTCTCATCGTTTCTTTCCAGCTTGAGCGCCAGGTCTTCTTCCATCAGTCGGGCAAGGGAGGAGAAGATCTTTTCTTCGTCGCCACGGCTCTTGGGCTCGATGGCCAGCGAGTAGACGGCCATGGGCAATTCCGGGAAGGGGAAACGCACGGGGTTCTTCTCATCGCAAAGCGAGTCGCCCGTGGTGGTCTCCTTGAGCTTGGCCACGGCCACAATATCGCCGGGGCCGGCTTCCTTCAGGCCCTCCTGGCTTTTGCCCTTGATCCTCAACAGCTGCCCGTAGCGCTCTTTGGTCGTCTTGACGCTGTTGTACACGGTGGCATCCGCTTGCATGGTGCCCGAAAAGATGCGGATGACGGACAGGCGTCCCGCGTAGGGATCGCTGATGGTCTTGATGACCAAGGCACTGAAGGGTGCCTCCGGATCCGGAGCGCGCTCCACCTCCGACCCATCGGCCGGCAATTCGCCCTTCTTGGGCCCGCGATCCAGCGGGCTGGGGAAATGATCGACGATGATGTCCAGCAGTTGGGCCACGCCGATGTTGGCCGTTGCCGACCCGCACGCAATGGGCACCACCGTTCCGTTGATCACGGCGTTTCGCAGGCCCGCGCGGATCTCTTCCGGCGTCAGCTCCTCACCCTCCAGGTACTTTTCCAGGAGTTCGTCGGTGGATTCGGCCACGTTTTCAATGAGGGTCTCCCGGTATTGGGCCGCCAGATCCGCTGCGTCGGCAGGCGCATCCTGAACCTCGAACTTGCCGCTTTCGCCCTGCGAGTAGATATAGGCCTTCCCCGTGAGCACATCCACCACGCCCTTGAAGTCTTCCGCGGCGCCCACCGGCACCAACAAAGGCACGCATCTGGATCCGAACTGCTGGCGGATGTTTTCCACCGTCTTGACAAAATCCGCACGCTCGCGGTCCATCTTGGTGATGAACACCAGTCGCGGTAAGCCCAGTTCGTCGGCAAATTCGCAGACCTTCTCCGTCTGCACCTTCACGCCATCGATGGCATCCACCACCACCACGACCGCATCAGCGCCTTGAAGTGAACTCTTGGTCTCGGCAACAAAATTGAAATCACCCGGTGTGTCGATGATGGTGCAGGAATGCTTCTTCCAGGGCAGGGTGTTGAAGGCCGTGCTGATGGTGAGCTTACGTTTGACCTCCTCGGGCTCGAAGTCCATCACGGACGTACTGTCATCCACCTTGCCAAGACGCGTGGTGACACCGGCGGTAAAGAGCATGGCTTCGGCCAAGGAGGTCTTGCCTGCACCCCCATGGGAAATGATGGCGAACGTACGGACCTTCCCAACAGCGTCTTTCATGTCTCTCCCTTTCTCTCTTTTCCCTTGATCTCAGCGTACGCGTTTATGGGAGGACGCCCGTAAAGTTGCGTGCCGCATTGCACCCCGGGCGTCGGAGTTTACGAGGAAAAGCACAAGTGAGGTTCTTAGATGAAGGGGAGCAAGGAAGTCAAGAAAATTCCATGAATTGGCGTAGCTGCCACTCTGGGCCCACGGTGTCTTTCCAGCCAAGGCGCCTCTTTCCTTTCCTTCGTAGCCGCAGGGCTTTCGCTCCGCACCAAAGGGGTATCGTCACCCCGTGAAGTGGTAGGCAGTACCCGATGTCCTACGCGAAGTCCGTGGGCTTTTCGAAAGTCCCGAAGGACGGTGCAAGGTGAAATGGGTTCATCTCCGGCGTTCTCGACCAACCTCCCCGGGTCCAGGCCGTTTCCCCTCCCATGGTTTCTTCTAGCCGGCACCCTTGTAGAGGCCCGCGCGACCCGTTTGACCTTGATACCCCTGTTCCGCTAAAAGTTTGAGGGCATGGGCGGGATGAACTGGAGCTTTCTGAACGATCCGCTCCAGGAAAAACGGGCGTTTTTAGTCATTAGTCAGCCGTGGATACGGCAGGCCTTTTGTGAGGCGATGACCGAAAGGGTACCGTTCCAGCAGCACGCACGCCTACCGCACACAGACGCCCTGACGATCACCACCGCTTCTTCGCCCCTTCCTGGGATGCGGGGCCCAGGGCGCTGATACGGGAATCAACAGGACGGGTCTTTGACGCTGGACACCGCGGCCCCCTGGAGCTGAGAAATGGTCCCGTGGTTTTTTCGACCGATTCAAGGCGTTCTTTGGCTTTGCCGATTGGATATACCGATTGCCACCCATAGACAGGAGGGACCCACCATGAGAAGATCCACCATCTTCTGGACCTTTGCCTTCTTGTTGCTTGCATCAAGCGGCTGCTCGTACCAACGCACTTACGTGCAGCAGGACCTTATCCATGCCCGGACCCGATCTGTGGCGGTGCTTCCCTTGGTGAATCTCACCGCCTATCCCTATGCCGGCCGGATCGTTTCCGAGATTCTGTCCACCGAACTGTACCATGTTGCCCACTTCGCACTCATGGACCGATCGCACATGATGGAAGCCCTGCAGGGCGAGGATCAAGACGTGGGAGAGGTGGTGGATCGCAAGTCGGCCCAATCCCTGGGTCGTCTTCTCGGAGTGGATACCGTCGTCTATGGTTCCGTGACCGAATACCGTTACAAGCGGGGACTGGACGAAGATCCGGTGGTGGGCATCAACGTTCGCCTGTTGGACGTGGCCACAGGTCGTGTCCTGTGGGCCGACAGCCGCACCCGCACGGGCGGATGCTTCTGGCTGTGTGAAGACTCCCTCAATCGCGTGGCACAGCAGTTGTGTCACGAGATGGTCCAGGATATGGCCGGCGGTTCCCTCCGCTGAGAAGTCCTCCAGATCCGGCCTACCGGCCGGAGTGCACCCCATGACAGATACGGGGATGATCCAACGAGTCTTTGCCGGATGGGCGGTGGGGGGTCCCAACGGCCCCACCCGGCGCCTTTGGATGGGAACCAAGGGAGTTCTCGTGATGGCTATGGTCTGTCTTTCGGCTTTGAGCGGCTGCACGCTCCACAAAACACCCCTTCCCTCCACGTGGCTGTGCTACTACGGATCTCAATGGGGCCCTGATGTGTACGGACAATTCGACCTGGTCGTTCTGGACGGTATCCATCCGCCGCCGCTCCCGGACAAAAAGACAAAGGCAGGGACCCCCATCCTGCTGGGCTACGTGAGCCTGGGGGAAATCGGCGACTACTCCCCCTGGTGGCAAGAGGCCAAACAGTGCGCGTGTATCGTTGGCTACAATGACCAGTGGCAATCGCATGTGGTGGACGTTCGCAACCCTTGCTGGCAGGATCTCTTCCTCCACAAAATGGTCCCTGCCGTCCTGTCCAAGGGATTTGACGGCCTCTTTGTGGATACCATCGACTCCAGCCTGGCCCTCCTGCAGGGGGACGACCCGGAGCGATTCCAAGGCACTGACCGCGCTGTGTTGCAGATCATGGCCCGTTTACGCCAAGAACATCCCCGCGCTTTCATTGCCGTCAACCGGGGGCTGCCCCTGCTTGCCCGCATGGCCTCCATGATCGACGGCGTGGTTGCGGAAGACCTATACAGCTACTATGCCGGGCCCGAAAAAGGTTACACGCGCGTCCCCCGGGAATGGCAGAACCAGATGTTGCGTTGGATTGCCGAAGCCCGGCGGGTCAACCCCGGCCTTCTGGTTTTGACGCTGGACTATGCCGATGAAGATCAGCCGGAGCTCATCCAGGAAGCCATTCGCTTTTCCAAGAAGAGAGGTTTTATCCCCTATGTGGGCCCCATCCTACTGGACAAGATCTATTTCCATACTCTTCGTTAGCGCGTGGATCCTCCTTTCCGCACCGCAAACGGGTCTGGCCGAAGGCACGCCGCTGGCCCGGCGCGTCCTGGTGATTTACGGCGAAGGGCAATCGGAACGCGACAATCCCGTTTTCTCCCACGCCGGAGGGGTCCTCCACCACCTGGGACTGCTGATGGACTACTGGGATGTGAACCGACGCCCTCTGCCCGATGACACCATGATGGAAAACGTGCGCGCCGTCATCGTGACTCTGCGACACCCCGTGGAATCGAACCGAACCTCCTACCTCCAATGGCTCCAGCATCAACTGGACTCGGGCCGCAAGCTCGTGGTTCTGGGACTGCTGGGCGTGGATCCCCAAAGGGGAGAATCCACGGAAAGAAAGCTCGTGGCGGACATCTGGAAAAGACTGGGTGTCCACTACTCCGGCCTGGACATCACCCCCGCGTGGAAGCGCCGTTATGTCTTCAAGAATACCCAGATGGTGGAATGGGAACGCCGTTATCCACCCTTTCCGCCTCCCGTTTACCGGGCGGAAAAGGTGGATGCAGCCCTGACAGCGCACCTGGTCGTCTCGGTCCAGGGAAGCGACGAAGACCCCGCGGTGCTCGTGGGCACCCACCCCAACGGTGGCTTTGCCTTTCCAGGAACCTTTATCTGGACGGATCCGGAAACCTTTGACACGCAGTGGTATGTGGATCCCTTTCTCTTCTTTTCCAAGGCCCTGGATCTGGAGACATTACCGACCCCCGACCCCACCACACTCAACGGGCTGCGCGTGGCCTTTTCGCACATCGACGGAGACGGTTTCGGGGGATATACGGAAATCAAGGGCTACGAGAACTGCGCGGAAGTCATTCGGGACGAAATCCTCAAAGCATTCGACTTCCCGGTAACCGCTTCGGTCATCACCGCCGAAGTGGATCCCCAGACCTTGGGCCGTCCCGCCCTCAAGGCCCTTGCCAGGGAGATCTTCCGTCTGCCCAACGTGGAGCCGGCATCCCACAGCTTTTCCCATCCCTTCTATTGGGACCCCAAGGACGTGGGAAAAAGCCGATATCACCGGCTGCACGGGCTGCAGGTCCCTGGGTATCACTTCGACCCGGAACAGGAAATCGTGGGCTCTGCCGCATACATCTCCCGGGAATTGGCCCCGGAGGGAAAGCCCTGCCGTCTTTTTTTGTGGACCGGCAACTGTCGGCCCCGGCCCGAGGACATGGCGCTCTGCGACAAAGCGGGTCTGCTGAACATGAACGGAGGAGACACCCTTTGGGACGCAGCTCACCCGTCGGTCAGTTACGTGTCGCCCTTTTTCTGGAGGTTGGGGGACCACCTTCAGGTTCTCACCGGCCAGGCCAACGAAAACATCCTCACCAACCTTTGGAGCGGCCCTTACTTCGGGTATCGCAATGTTATAGAAACCATGAAAAGAACCGAAAAGCCGCGCCGTCTCAAGCCCATCGATATCTACTACCACTATTACAGCGCCCAATACGAAGCCTCCTTACAAGCCCTCAAAGAAGTGTACCAATGGGTCTTGGCACAGGAAATCGCCCCCGTCTTCACATCCCAATACATTCGGATGGTTCAAGGGTTCGCCACAGCGCGCATTTTTCAGGCGGCCCCGGATACCTTCGAAGTGGAAAATTACGGACACTGCCTCACGGTCCGTTTCGATCGTTCAGATCGAGTCCCGGATTTGGACCGCAGCCAAAACGTGGTGGGCTATCTTCGCATGGACCATTGCCTCTATGTTTCGCTCCAACCCGGCGGCTCCAAGGCGCGTATCGTCTTGGCTCCCGCCGAGTCCCCTCCGCCGCGTCAGCCCCACGTGCGAAAAGCCACCGGGTGGGTCACTCTGTTGAAAAGAGATCCCCAATCCCTGGAGGCAGCCTATCGGGGTTTCGGCCGCCGCGGGTGGATCGAGTGGGCGGGTGTTCGACCAGGCGCTGAAGTCAAGGCCGAGGGATCCGCCCTCCCCAGTGGTCCCATGCGGGCCAGCGCAGATGAATCGGGATATCTGCGACTTTCCCCCTTGCAGACAGGGAGCCTGAAGCTTTCATGGCGTTAGAACGCACGGCATTGGACAAGGACGCCCTTCCATCCGGCTATACCCGAACGGCCTTTAGCGCCAGGTTCTGGGCCTTGTCCGCCCTTTTGGTCCTGCTGGCCATGACTGCGGTTTTTCTTTTTCCCAGCCGAACCAGTCTGGTGCTCTTTTTTGTGGAAAAGGGCCAGTGGCGTTCCGCCCAGAAGATCCTGGGCTATTTGCTTGAGGCGCAACCGCACAATGGCGAAAACTTGCTCCTGGCCGCCGACCTGGAAGTGAAGTTGGGGCGTCCTGATCTAGCCATCCAACACCTCCAGAAGGCCTTGGGGCAGGGAGCTCCCCCCACGACCACCCTCTCCCGGCTGATAACCCTCTACGAATGGACCCAGCAGCCGCAGAAAGCCATGGAGACCCTGGAACAGCTGCATCTTCTTTCCCCGGAAGATCCTAAAGTCCTGCGCCGACTTCTCGCCTACTACAGGCGCTACGGACTGTGGGAACAAGAAACACGGGCGCTGGTCCAACTGGTCCGTTTGGAAAGGAAAATACCTCCCCCAAAAATGTATGGCTGGATTGAGGGAGAAGCCGTACGGCAAAAGCTCATGAAAGACCCCTGGGTCGGGCATTTGCGCCAAACCCTGTGGGAAATCACCCAGGCCATGGAAACGCACCCCGAAGACGTCCGATTCCAGTTCCTGCTCCGCACCTTGTACTATCTGCGCACAAATTACGAATCCAATCTTGAAGCCAGGGGAGCGGACTACCAGGTGGATCCCACCGCCCTGGTGGATTCGGCTGCCGAGGCTTTCCTGGAAGCGGGGCTGGTGGACCAGGCGATGGATTTTTTCACCGAGTGGGACCACATCCGCCAAGGGGGGGCGGCGGCCCGCTTGCGTTTTGCCCACATTCTGGCCTGGTCCGGCCTTGCCGACGAGGCCCGGCAGGTTCTAAGCACGCTCGTCCATGCTCCCCAATTGAATCCAGAAGAGTTTCTTGCCATCGCATCTTTGGCACGCCAATTGCCAGACCCCGAACTGGCCATCCTGAGTCTTCAAAAGGCACGCGAACGTTTTCCCGATGACACGCAGATCGCTCTCGCCCAGGCTCGTTTGCTCATGGATGAGGGGCGGCCGGTGGAGGCTTGGAAACGCTTTAAGTCCGTGATTGCCAAAGAACCGAAAAATCTCCAGGCGATCGAAGGATTGCTTACAGCGGCCCAGGACTCCGGAGACCAGACCCTGCTGGCCGAAAGCCTTCCCTTTGCCGACCAACTCAGGCCCGAGGACCCCCAATGGATCCGCCTGTCGGCCCAGGTATCCTTGCGAGCAGGAGATCCCAACACAGCTTGCAAAAAGCTTCGCTCCCTTTTCGCCGCCGGTCTTGGAACGGAAGACGATTTCTGGCTCCTGGTCCAGGCCGCCAGGGCAAGCGGTCGAAGGGAGGAGCTGTTGCAAGCGGCTCAAGTGGCGGAAAAGCTGGGCGAGAAAGACCCGCAGATGCTTCGAGACGCGGCCTTTCTTTTCATGGAAGCCAATGCCTTTGAAAGCGCTTACGACCTCTTTTCGCGCCTTCTGGAATCGGCTCCCAACGATACCGACCTGCTCACCAACCTGGTCTTTGCCGCCCGGCAATCCGGCAAGCCCCAGCTCAAAGAAGATGCCGTGCTGCGCATCCTCCAGATGGCCTCTGCAGGCCGGCTGTCGATCGAAACAACGGAGGAAGCTCTGTCCCAGTTGGGTGCCGGAAAGAAAGCCATACATCTCTATGAAGAGCTTGCAGCACGCCGGCCAGATCCCTTGGTCATTCAGTCGCTCGTCCGCCTATACCGCTGGAACGGACAACCGGGCAAGGCGGCGGATCTGCTTGCCAGGATTTCCGATAAAAGACCAGCCGATCCGCAGGCGGCCATGGAAGCGGGCAAGGCGTACGTTCAGGCGGATCGGGTAGATCGCGCCGTGGTCTATTTGGAAAGGGCTCTCCGGGGGCGCCCCGGCGATGTGCGGCTGCGTCGTTCTCTGGCCACCTACTATGGATGGCTGGGGCGAATGAAGGACCGGATGCGCCACCTTGAGGTCCTCCACAAACTCGGGGCCCTTCCCAAAGAAGACTACCCGGACCTGGCCTTTCACTACTTGGACAGGGGAGCCGCGCAAAGGGCCCGCGATCTCCTCCTCGAACTGTCCTCCATGCGCGCACTGACGGTGAACGAATCCCTGGCTCTGGCTTCCGCCCACGAACTGGCTGGAAGCCCGGACTTGGCCCTCAACATCTACCGCTCTCTTGCCGCCCAACACCCCCACGACCCGGATCTCCTGGCAACCCTTGGCAATCACGCCCTCTGGTTGGATCAGATGGAAGTGGCGTTGGACTTTTATGAGCGTGCCTTGAGGCAGGACCCCAACAACCTGGTGGCCCTCAAGGGCAGCGCCCAGATTTATGCCTGGAACAACGACCCCCAGCGCGCCATAGCCCGTTTTGAACACTACAATCGCCTCAACCCGTTGGACTTTGAAGTGCACTATCAACTGGGAGAGCTCTACCATGCAAACGGGCGCCAGGGAGCGGCTTTCCAGGAATACCGTAAGGCCGAGAGATTGATTCGGCGAGTGCGCCGCGGAGAAAGAAGATGAGAGGACGCCAACAGGTCGCACCGGCCCCACGCAGTGGAAGGGGAAAGCGCGCCCTTTCCATCCTACGATGTCAGGTTCTCCTGCTCTTGCTTGCCTGCCTTCTGGGAACCGGGACCATGCGGCCGGGCCTTACTTGGTCGGCCCAGCTCTACCGGGGAACGCCCAAGCAGCAGGATCAGATCCTGGCCCGAATCCTCAGCCGGGAGGGCCGTCTTGAGGAGGCCTTGCGCCTCTACCAGCACTTGAGGAAGGCCTACCCGGAAGATCAGGACATCTGGGCCGATTATGCCGAAACCCTCATCAACGCGCGACTTTATGATAGGGCCTGGAAGGAACTGATAGCCCTATTTGAAAAGAATCCCAGGAATCCCCGGACGGTGCGCCTCATGGCGCGCCTCCACCAGGAGCAGGAACGTTATGGCACAGCGGCCGCTTGGCTCGAGAAGCTTCTGCGCACCGGGCGGGGGGATCCAGGCCTGTGGGCCGACTATGCATGGATCCAGCAAGCGGCAGGCGACTGGGCCAATGCGTTGGACGCCTTTTGCCGCGTGTTGGAAATGGATCCCGAAAACGTCACCGCCTTGCAGGCCGTTCATGACATCCTCAGGGAGCACCGCCCGCGGCTGGAAACGAAGTATCGAAGCTATTTCCAAGCGGAGGAAACCCGGACCGACACCTTTGCCTTGGAATACCGCAGGCACCTGGACCACAAAACCACATGGCGCATCCAAGCAATGGACACCTGGGTGGAACGCCCAGCGGGACCGGCGGGGCCGGCCATCGATGAAGACATCCGGCAAGTTCGGACCTGGATCGCCTATCGCTGGAACGCTGACATGGAACTCTGGGCGCAAGTGGGATACCATACGGGAGCGGACGACCGCCTGGAATGGGGAGCCGGCCTCCGTTTTTCGGGACCTTGGCGGACTCGCTCCACCCTTTTGCTGGAAGACGGCCTCCCGTGGACCGACCCCGCGGACGCGGCCCCGCGGGGCGGGTGGTCCCGCCGGATGCAGGCGGTGGTGGACTGGAACCCTGACACCCCCTGGTTCCTCTCCCTGACGGGAGAATACGAAGCCTTCCACCTCGACGACTCTCAAGCCTACGGAAATCAGAGGACTCTGACGGTTCTGGGAGGGCGCCGCCTCTGGGAGACACCCGACGTGACGGTCGGCTACAGCTTCACGCGGTCTCTCTTCGACTACGAAGAGGGCGTGGAAAGGGACATCGCCATGATCCCCTCGGAAGCCATCCATGCCCTCTTTGCCCGGGCGGAGTTTCGGCCCTGCCGCTATCTTCGTTTGAGCCTGGATGCCGCCGTGAGGCGTCACGCGATCCGGGCCCTCGATTCCTACATGCTCTTGCCCGCCCTGGAGCTCCGCCTTGGGAATCGCATCTCCGCCACGGCCTCCTACGAATACTCTTCAGAGTCTTCCACGGCTTCGGGGGGAATCACCCGAACATTGGAATTTCGCCTGCGGATCATATTTTGACGAAGCATTCAGGTCTTGCCGGGATCTGCTTGCTCTCATGAGCTCTCCGGCCGTTCCGATCGGCGCAGGGCACGCCGGAAGACTTGAAACTCCAAGGTTCCCACCCGCCACTCCGTGGCCACAAGGCACAACACGGCACAAAGGCTCGAAGCCGTGAGGAATCCCACCCCGTAGTAGGCCCAGCCCCAGCGGATGCTCACCCAGGTCACGGAAGCGTTGAGCAGGGCGAACCCACCGTTGATTGCCAACAGCAAGCCGTACTCGTCCAGGTACTGCAAAATCAAAAAGTACAAATGGTACACCGAGTAGGCCACCGTTCCCATCAGAAGGAAGTGAAAGACCACCGGGTTGGACCAAGGGACGACGAGCCCTTTGAACCAAAGTACCAGCAAAATGATGGTGGCCAGGCCCCCATAGAAGACGGTCAGATTGGTGGCGGAAGCATGCATCCCCAAATAAAGCCGGAATTTTTCCAGGGCCAGTTCCTTGAAAGGAAAGTTCCGATCCAGTTTGGTCACGAAGCTCTCGTAGGGGTTCAGGATGGTTTCATCCAGATCCCGGTAAATGAGCACGAAACCGAACATCATGGTGCTGAAAGCCACGAAAAAAGGATAGTCGTACGCCGGGCTGTAGCGAAAGAAGGGGTCCAGGGCAACGCTCGTCCGAGGCTCCCACCAAAAGACCACCTTGTCCAGCCAAAAGCCCGCGTAGAAAAGAAAAAGGGACAGGGCCACCCGGAGATTGCCTCGGATGGCCAGGAAGCTCCATTGGATTTGCACGCGATCCCGAAGATAGGTTTTGGTCAGGTAAGCGTAGCCGCCCGCCACGGGCACGGCCAGGCCCGCCGTAAGGAGCAACATGAGCAGGTGCGCTTCCGAAGGGCGCATGAGGAGAAAACCCACGGCCACCACCGCCAAACCTCCCGCGAAAAGGGCACTCATCATCCGGCCGCGAAGCAGGGCATAGAGAACCGTGTTGATCGTCCAAAGAAGGGCCATCTGTCCGGCCAACCCCACAAAACAGATCTTGAGATGTAAGGGAACGTGGGAAAAGGCAAAGACCGGCACTCCCGCTCCCAGCAACGTGGCAAAAAAAGCGGCCAACGAAGCGCCGTAAACGTTGGGGATAATCCGTTTGAAATCTCCTTGAAAGACCACGTCGGCCAGGTAGCGAGAGAGCAAGGTGTGAAAGGGAGCGGAAAGCACCAGGCTGATGGCCGTGGCATAGGTCACCATGATCAAGAAAAGAACGGGGGCCTGGCCCAGGGACCAGTAGAGAACCAGGCTGATGAGGCCCAAGACCAGGAAGGTGAAGAACCAGCCGCCCACGGCTTCGAAGGCCTTCGCCCATTCGTGGGCCAGAAACCGGGACAAGGTCCGCCGTTCTTTTTGGACAGGTCTCACATCGTCAGGCAACATCGCGCAACAGTTCTCCGTACAAAGAACGGTAGCGGTCCAGCACCAGAGCCTCGTTGTAGAAGGTTTCGATCCGGCGCACACCCGCAAGGGCCAACTGACGACTCAGCTCCGGATCGCTCAATACCTTGATGCACGCCGAAGCCAAAGCGTCCACATCCATGATCCGTCTCACGAAACCGGCCGGACCGAAATTGTCTTCCATGCCGTCGATCAATTCCCGGCACGCCCCCACATCCGTGGTCACCACCGGAACGCCGCTGGCCATGGCCTCCATGACCGCCAGGGGCATGGCTTCCTTGATACTGGTGAGCACCAGCAGGTCGAAGCGGCTATAATAGGAAAGTACGTCCCCCGGGCCCGTGAACTCCACCGCGTCTCCAAGATCGAGCATACGAGCCAGCTCCAGACACTCCCGGTAATAGTCCGGCTCCTCGTCATGGGGCCCCACCACATAGGCCTTGACCTGCCCCACCACCCGGCGGACCAGCGAGACCACCTGCAAAAAGGTCTTCACGTCCTTGACCGCCGTGACCCGCCCCACGAATCCCATGGTCCGCTCCCGGCCCACACATCGAGGGCGTCTCGCAGGTCGAAATCTTTCCACGTCGATGCCGTTGGGAACCACCAGGGCCTTACCCGCGGGAGCTCCGTAGCCCTCCTCCAGCTGTCTGTTGCCATGATAGAGGGTCACCAAGCGGTCGCACTGATGGTATTGCCACGTGCACAGAGCCTGGTAAGTCCGGATCCACATCTCCTTCTGGTACGCTTCGTCCAGCCATCCCGCCCGCAAAAGTTCCATCTCGCGTTCCTGCACGTAGATACCGTGCTCGGTGATCATGGACCGGGCCCCGTGGAGTTGAGCCGCCAAACACGCCAGGAAGCCGGCGAATCCCGTGCTGGGGGCATGGTAGACCCGCGCCCGCGGAAGCTGTTTGACCAGCAACAGGGCCTTGTAGAGCACCAGATGGATGTTGCGGGCGGTGTAGTAGTAGTTGACAAATCCCACCCCCGGTCGCCGGGTGTCGTAGAGGCGGGTCAGGACTTCGAAGGCCCCCTCGTCGTCCAGGAAGTTTTTGAGGAGCCGCGCCCCGTCGGTTTCCACGATCCTGCGGATCAAGGCCAGGGATTGTGGCGAGAGACTGCCCGTTTTCCATTCGTCCATGATCCGAAGAAGGGCTTCTTGCAAGGCACGCCACTGCCTCCTGGACAAGCGAAGCCGTTGGGCTTCCTCCAGCTCCGCAAAATCCAGTAGCACCGCGTCACGATAGTCAATGACGTTTTCCGGCAGCTCATAGCGGCGCTCCCCTGCCTCCTTCTTTTCCGCCACCAGGGCGGTCACGGCGAACCGATAGTCCCGCAGGTTCGTCATGAGCCAGTGGAGCCAGGACGAGACCCCCCCCGTCACATACGGGTAGCAACCTTCTACAACCACGCAGATGTCCGCACGCGCTCCCATGCTCGCGCCGCCTTCTTGATTCGTTCCGAAATGAAGACCCCACTGCCCTGCTCGATGAGAAAAGTCAGGTTCTCAAAGGTTTGCCAATCCCTTTTCTTGAGAGCCAGTTCCAGTTCAAAACTGATCCAGTGCGGCAGGAAGTAGCGGCCCCGCTCCCGGGTTTGGTGATAGATGGCTTCGGCCTCCTCCACCCGATTCAGTCGAAGCAGGTATTTGACGGCGTGCAGAGCGTTTTCCTCGGTCTCTTCCTCCCGGTAGGCCCGCAAGGCCCAGTCACAAGCCTTGGCCAGGTATTCCTGCCGCATCGCCGGATCGCACAGGTCCAGATAGCAGATTTCATGGTAGAGCCTGGCCACCCGCAAGGCGTCGGGCGCCTCCTTCGCCTCTTCGGCGGCCAGCTCCCGCAAAATACCGTCCAAGCGCTGGGTGAGGGCGTCGATCGCCATCAACACCACGTTCTGGTGGGGGCTCAGCTTCACGACATATTTGAGCACATTGGCCTTCCGATCGGACCAGTCCATCTCTTCCAACACGGAAACCATGCGCATGGCCACCTCCCTCGAGGCGGTTCCGATGAGCAAGGCTTCGGCCACCGGAATGGCACGGACCTGGAAATACTGACGAATTTCCCCCAATACATTGGCATCCACCACATCGAAGGCTTCCTTGCGAACTGGATAGATGGGATAGGAACGCAAGAAGGTCCCCCAAATGAGCACGGTAACCGGTCCGACCACCGGAACGAGACCCACGGCGCCCAGGATCACAAGGAAGTGGCGATTGACCACCCGGTCGCGCAATCGCGCATCCGTGGACACCAGGGAGATGCACACGGCCAAGGCCAGGGCCATGCTGAGACCGTGAGCCGCCAAGAAACCCACGATTTGGTCCCAACGATACAGGCCTTCCCAGAGCAGGTACAGACCGGCAAGCTCGGACAGGGACCAGTAGAAAAGGAGTCGGTTGTGCATCTCAGGCCTTCAGTGCTTGGGGGCGGACGGGTCGGATTCCCAACGTGGGAAACCGGGCCGCGATGCGATCCACTACGCGTGTCACGTGGGGCTCGCTGACCATGGCCAGAAAGATGACCAGGTTCGTGTCGTCCATCAGATAGAGTCCATCGAAAAGCCGCAATTGCATCTCCAAAATCCGGCAGGTCTCTTCGTCCAGAGTCCCTTGGCACTGAAGCAGGGTGTAGGGAAGACCCAGCCGATCGTAGTGCCGGACCCTTTCTTTCAGCATCTTTCCGGCATGTTCAGGGGCGATGACCACCACCGACCGATACCGACTGTAAGGAATCAACTGATCCCGAGCCACCCGGTCCTCGATGAGGGAGCGGATCCACAGGGCGGCCACCTTGAGCAGGGTGATGATGTTTTCCGAAAAGTTGACGAAACGAATCTCTTCCACGAGCACCACGTAGACCAGACCCCCATCCCGGTTCACAATGGGGATGCCCATGACGAACTGGGGCCCCAGTTGCTTGGGCACGATGACCTGCTTTTCCCGCGCTGCCACGCGCAGGATTTCCGGCATGTCCTCGCTCTTCCACAACAGGGTCTCCGGCAATTGACTGGCACCGAACACCGCCACCCGGCGGTACTTGTTCTCACCGATGGGCTCGTAAACACATGATTTTTCCACGTGGCAATGGGAATAGAGGAGCTCCAACAGATCCCGAAACAGCGTCTCCCGGTCCTCCGAAAAGCGCAATCGGCGAAACCCGTGGTAGAGAAGCCGGGGAGACTCGGTTTCCACAAGAACCTTTTCGAAGATCTCCCGAAGGGCATGGTCCCTCTGGGCCAAGTCCAGATTGAGCCGCTCCAGACGTCGAGTCAGGATGTGGTTGTGGACCGCGGTGCTCGCGACCTTGTTTTCCCACTGGGTGCGGGAAACCGCCACCAGGGCCAGCGCCGCAAAGGCCCAACCCAGCTGGACAAAGTGCGCCGCCAGAAAAGCCCTCAACGGGAGGTTCAGCACCTCTTGTCCAAGCAAGGCGCCCCCCACCGCCGATGCCAGCAATCCCGGAACGCCGTAAAAAAGGGAAAACACAAGCGCCATGAAACCCAGCGCCATGGCACACATGGGACCTGGCAGCGCCTGGCGCTGATAGAGCGCGCCCAGAATCCCCATGGAGAGGAGGACCTCCACTCCGAGAAACGCCATCCGACGCCACTCCAGCCTGAGCGTCATGCCTTACCAACCCCTTATCGCGCCGGGTCCGTGCTGGCTCTGATCAATCATTGCCCACACCCTGCGCTGCGATTCCCTCCAGTTGATTCTTTCCCTGCCCGCCTTGATGTTTCCCCCTTCCAGCCCCCGCAGGAGGGCCGATTCGTCCCCTGCAATGGGCGGACGTGCCGGCGCGCCCATCAGAGCGTCCCATTTCCAACGAGAAGATAAAAACTTATGGTTGCAGGCAGTAAAGGAAAAGGGCCGGATCCTGTCAAGCATCTCTTCGCTTTCCGGTTCCTTCCAGATGGGACCTCGCCTCCTTTCATCCCAAAGCCGTGATGCGTGATGGACAATGAAGAAAGGGCAAGGCACGGCTGCCCGTTTTGGCGGTGGGCGCTCGGGGCCCATTACGGGTTTCAACTTTTCCTTTGTCGAGCTACCATGAAGGGGATTGGAGACTTCTCCTATGGGCAGCCGGGATGCCGCTAGACTGAATGGGCACCTTCGACAAGCCGGCATCCCCATGGAAAAAGGACATCAGCCGTGCACGCAAAAGAATATCCCCATGGCCCGAAGAGGGACGCATCCATCCTGGTGGTGGACGACAGCCGCGTAAACCGCGAGCTGCTGCGAAGCTTCTTGAGCTCGGCGGGCTACCACGTCATGATGGCTAGCAACGGGCGCGAGGCGGTTGAAATGGCCCTGGAGCATCGCCCCAGCCTCATCTTGATGGACGTGGTCATGCCGGAGATGGACGGGGTCGTGGCGTGCCGGCACATCAAGGCCCATCCCTCCCTTCGGACCATTCCGATTATCTTCGTTTCGGCCCAGAGCCACGCGGAAGACAAAGTCCGGGGCCTGGAGGCAGGAGGAGACGACTATCTGGAAAAGGGGGCCAGCAAAGCCGAGGTCCTGGCCCGAGTGCGCACGCACCTTCGGGTCAAGCGGCTTTTGGACGAATTGCAGGCGATGAACCGGCAGTTGCAAGAACGAAACCGCCAGTTGGAAATGGACCTGGAAGCAGCAGCCGGCATCCAAAAAGCCTTGATCCCTCAGCAGGCTCTCAAAAGCGAACGCATGCAAGCGGCCTGGGCTTTTTACCCGTGCTCCAAAGTAGGAGGAGACATCTTCAACATCTTTCGCTTGGACGAAAGGCACGCAGCGGCTTACATCTTGGACGTGAGCGGCCACGGCGTTCCGGCCGCCCTCATGGCCGTTTCCATCTCCCAAATGCTGCAGCCCATTACCGGCACCATCCTCAAAACGCCCCTGCCCACCGCCCCCTACTATCGGCTCACTCCCCCCGGCGAGCTCATGGAAAAACTGGACACGCAAGGCCCCGTTCCTCAGGACGCTGCCGGGGATCCCGCTCTGGCCTCCCCCCAAGAAGTCATCAAGATCCTGGACCAGGAATATCCCATCGAGCGGTTCGGAAAGCACTTTTCCATCGTCTATGTGCTGCTCGATACCCATTCAGGAAGCCTGCGCTATTGCAACGCTGGCCATCCCCATCCTTTTCTGCTTCGAGGGAAAACCATCGCGGCTCGTCTCGACCAGGGCGGCCCCATCATCGGTCTGGGGGGACTGATGCCGTTCGAGGAAGGACGCATGCGTCTTCTGCCAGGTGACCGCATCATCTTGTATACCGACGGTGTGATCGAACAGCCGAACCCGGAAGGGGATCCGTACGGGGAGGCGCGCCTCCGGCGAATCCTTGAAAGATCTGCCCAACTGAGCCCGCAAGGGCTCGTGGACGCACTGGTGGAGGACCTTCAAGCCTTTTCCAAAAGCGAAGCGCCCCGCGACGATGTGTCCATCGTGTGCCTGGAGTATGGCGGCGATGCCACGTCCCAGGGCACCTGGCACCTCTCCCGACGGGTTCACCAGGACTTGTAGCAGCGCACCACCGTGCCTTTGGGGGAACTTTGGAACTCCAAGCGATTTGCATACTGGGAAACCAAGGCCAAGCCATACCCTCCCTCTTCGAGGCATTCGCAGGAGCGCAGGGCCGTAGGCCATCGGAATCCGACCCCCTGATCTTCCACTTGGATCACCGCCGAGCGCTCATCCAACCAGATCTTAAGGGAAAGAGGCCCGATGGGTTGGCCGCCATAGGCGTGACGCACCGCATTGGAATACAATTCGGTAATGAGCAGGCGCAAAGAAAAGAGCACCTCTTTTCGGCCGGACAAGCCTGGGTGCGCCTCAAAGAGATGGTCCGCCTCGGCCAATGCCCGATCCATATATTCCAGGAGCGCCGGGGCGGACCATTTCAAGTCCGGCGCACGATTGGGTTCCGGGCCCAGTGGGTGGGGAGCGCAATTACAAGCACCCATCACGGCTGACCTTTCATCTCCTCAACGGCGCGGGAACGATCTTCATAGACAGGTATCACCCTGTCCAGCCTGGTGATGGAGAAGACACCCTGTATCTCCTGAGACAGACAACAGAGGGCAAGACGTCCCTCTTTGCTCTTGATGTGTTTGAACAAAGCCACCAGGCTTCCCAGACCCGAGCTGTCCACGAAGGACACATGAGCAAAGTCCAACACCAAAGCCCTGTGGTCTCCTTCAACCCACGATGCCGATCGTTCCTTGAAATGAGGGACGGTGGTGATGTCCAGTTTCCCATGCATTTCCACGACCAGCACACCCTGCTCTCTGCTTTCTTTCAGCTCCACCAGACTGTTCACCTCCCTAACTTCCAGCAATCATGGTATCCAGCCCCAAAGCCACGAAAGAAAAGACTTTCGCTTTGCATGCTTTTCTGCTTTTCTATCTTTTCTCAGGTTTGGACTTCTGCGACAAGGTAAAATGGAACCCCGATGAAGAATGGATCGGCCCGTCGGGCCCTGACAGACTTCCTGGACCATGTACGTTACGAGCGGGGGCTGAGCAAGGAGACCGTGAGGGCCTACCGATCGGACCTGGAGCGTCTTTTGGGCTTTGCCAAGGAGCACCATTGCATGGATCGGGACGTTCACGTGCACGAGCTCACCGACGAGGTGGTGCATCGATACGTGGCGAGTCTCCACGGGCGGCTGGCCAAGACCAGCCAGGCCCGGGTCCTTTCCGCCTGCCGTTCCTTTTTTCGGTTTCTGGTGGATCGCGGGGACCTGGCGCATGATCCCATGCGAACGGTTCGCTCCCCCAAACTTCCCACCACCGTCCCAGGCTTTCTCAGTGTGGACGATACGGTGCGCTTTCTCGATCACCTGGAACAACAGGCCCGGCGTACCGGGGCCCCCTGGATGCAAGCTCGGGACTGGGCCATCCTGGAGACCCTCTATTCCACGGGGCTCCGAGTCGGCGAGCTTGTGAGCCTGGACCGAGATTCGGTGGAAGGCAAACAGGGCCTGGTGCGGGTTCTGGGCAAAGGAGCCAAGGAGCGGATCGTCCCCATCGGGTCCAAAGCCCTGGAGGCTCTCCACTACTATCTTTCGGCTCGGGACCGCGCCCTTGGCGCCGGCCATGATCGAGCCCTTTTCGTGAACACCCGGGGCGGGCGCCTGACGGATCGCTCCGTCCGCCGAATCCTCAAGGCCCGTCTTCATCAAGCGGGTCAGTGGCGCCCTTTGAGCCCCCATGGGCTGCGTCACAGCTTCGCCACGCACCTGCTCAGTTCGGGAGCGGACCTGCGGAGCATCCAGGAGATGCTGGGCCACGCCAGCTTGTCCACCACCCAGCGCTACACCAAGGTCCACCTGGACCAGCTCATGAAGGTGTACGACCAGGCCCATCCCCGCAGCCGCAAGCGCTAGAACACCTGAATTGGTCCACACTGGAGGAACACCCCATGTCCTTTTCCTTTCAGTCCGCATCGTCTCCCATTCGGAGCACCACCGTGTTGGTGGTGCGACGGGAAGACCAGGTGGTCATGGCCGGTGACGGTCAGGTGACCTTTGGCGACACGGTTATGAAGCACCAGGCCCGCAAGGTGCGCAAAATGTTCCACGGCAGCATTCTGGCGGGCTTTGCCGGCGCCACCGCCGATGCATTTACCCTCTTTGAACGCCTGGAATCCAAACTGGAACAGTACGGCGGCAACCTGACCCGGGCCGCGGTGGAACTGGCCAAAGACTGGAGAACGGACCGGGCGCTCCGGCGCCTGGAGGCCCTGTTGATCGCCGCGGACACCTCCCAGACCCTCATCCTGAGCGGGACGGGGGATGTGATCGAGCCGGACGAGGCGGCGGCGGCCGTCGGGTCCGGAGCCCCCTACGCTCTGGCAGCCGCCCGGGCTCTCATGGCCCACACCGACTTAGACGCGCGGCGTGTGGCCGAAGAATCCATGCGCATCGCTGCTTCCATCTGCATTTACACCAATGATGTCTTTACCGTAGAGGAGTTGTGAGCCCATGCAGCAACCGCTTACACCGGCGGAGATCGTTCGGGAACTGGACAAGTTCATCATCGGCCAAAAGGAGGCCAAACGCATGGTGGCCATCGCGCTGAGAAACCGCTGGCGCCGCCAGCAGGTTTCGGAACACCTGCGCGATGAGATCGCTCCGAAAAACATCATCATGATCGGCCCCACCGGCGTGGGCAAGACGGAAATCGCCCGCCGCCTGGCGCGACTGGCCCAGTCCCCGTTTCTCAAGGTGGAAGCCAGCAAGTTCACGGAAGTGGGCTACGTGGGACGGGACGTGGAATCCATGATTCGGGACCTGACGGAATTGGCCGTCAACATGGTGCGTTCCGAAGAACTGGAGGCGGTGCGGGTCAAGGCGGAAGAGCTGGCCGAAGAAAAGCTCTTGGACATCCTGCTCCCCCCCCCGCGGCGCCCTTCCCCCTCCCAGGCCCGCCAACTGGAAGGCCCGGAAGCCCAGACCATGCAGGAGGAGGCCCAGCGGGCGGACGCCACCCGGGAGAAGCTGCGTAACCTGCTGCGCCAGGGCGCCCTGGACGACCGTTACGTGGAGTTGGAGGTGGAGGACCGAAGCGTCCCCATGATCGACATCTTCGCCGGGGCCGGCATGGAGGAGATGGACTTCAATTTCCGGGAGATGCTCAGCTCCATGCTGCCCAAGCGCACCAAGCGGCGCAAGGTGAAGATCCCCGAGGCTTGGGACCTGCTCGTGGAGCAGGAATCCCAACGGCTCATCGACATGGAAAAGGTGACCCGGCAGGCCCTGGAGCGCGTGGAGCACTCCGGGATCATCTTCCTGGATGAAATCGACAAGATCGCGGGCCGCGAGAGCGCTCACGGCCCCGACGTGTCCCGGGAAGGGGTCCAAAGGGACCTGCTGCCCATCGTGGAAGGATGTACGGTGAACACCAAATACGGCATGGTGCGTACGGACCATATCCTCTTTATCGCCAGCGGAGCCTTCCATGTGGCCAAGCCCTCGGACCTGATCCCCGAACTGCAAGGGCGCTTTCCCATCCGAGTGGAACTGGATTCCCTGACCAAAGAAGACTTCGTGCGCATCCTTCAAGAGCCGGAAAACGCGCTCGTCGTCCAGTACAAGGCGCTTTTGGCCACGGAAGAGGTGGAGCTGATCTTTGAGGAAGAAGCCATTGAGGAGATCGCCCAGATCGCCTACGAGGTCAATTCACGGGCGGAAAACATCGGCGCCCGCCGCCTCCACACGGTCATGGAAAAGCTGCTTTCGGACGTGTCTTTCAATGCGCCGGACCTTCGGGGCCAGGTGATTCGGATCACCCGCCGGTACGTGCGGGACACCCTGAACGAGATCATCCAGGACCAGGACCTGAGCCGTTACATTCTGTGACGGCCGCTCAACGCAAGGAGCCCTTCCATGATGCGAGACACGGCCTCTCTCTTGATCGAGGCGCTGCCTTACATCCGACACTTTTCCGGCAAGACCATCGTCATCAAGTACGGCGGTCATGCCATGAAGGACGAAGCGCTCAAGGAAAGCTTCGCCAAAGACGTGGTGCTCATGAAGTACATCGGGATCCATCCCGTGGTGGTCCACGGAGGCGGCCCCCAGATAGGACGCATGTTGGATCGGGTGGGAAAGAAGTCGGACTTTCGGGCCGGCATGCGCGTCACCGATCAAGACACCATGGACGTGGTGGAGATGGTGCTGGCCGGCAAGGTGAACAAGGAGATCGTGGCGTTCATCAACCGCCACGGAGGACGCGCCATCGGTTTGAGCGGCAAGGACGGTCAGCTCATCGAAGCCCGCAAGATGCACATCTACCGGTACCAGGGCGATGACCAGCCCCCGGAGATCATCGATATCGGGCTCGTGGGTGAGGTGCAGCGGATCAACGCGGAGATCCTGAAGGTTCTGGAACAGAGCCGGGTGATCCCGGTCATCGCCCCCGTGGGGGTGGGCACCGACGGAGAGACCTACAACATCAACGCGGACCTGGTGGCCGGCAAAGTGGCCTCGGCGCTGAACGCCGAAAAGCTGATCCTCATGACCGATGTGCCCGGCGTGCTGGACCGCTCGGGTGAGCTCATCTCCACCATGACGGCCTCCGAAGCCGCGGATCTCATGCAGGACGAAACCCTCAAGGGGGGCATGATCCCCAAGGTCCAGTGCGCCATCGACGCCGTGCAGGCCGGAGTCCACAAGGTGGCCATCGTGGACGGGCGCATCCCCCATTGCGTGCTGTTGGAGCTCTTTACGGATTCGGGCATTGGAACGGAGATCGTTGGAACACGAACTCGTCGTGGCGGCAGAGAAAGGACACACGCATGAGCCAACTTATCATGGAACTGTGTGACAGGCTGGTTTGCAACACCTACGCCCGGTACCCGGTGACCTTCGAGCGGGGAGCCGGCTGTCGGCTGTGGGATACCGAAGGCGAGGAATACGTGGATTTTGTGGCGGGGATCGCTGTCTGCAATCTGGGCCACAGCCACCCGGAAGTGGCCCGCGTGGTGTGCGAACAGGCCCAAAAGCTGGTGCACGTCTCCAATCTTTTCTACACCGGCCCGCAGGTGCACTTGGCCCAAATGCTCATCGAACGCTCCTTTGCCGACAAGGTCTTCTTTGCCAACAGCGGCGCGGAAGCCAATGAGGCGGCCATCAAGCTGGCCCGAAAGTACAGCCGGGATAAGTACGGACCCGGCCGATTCCACGTGATCACCATGGAAGACTCCTTCCACGGACGCACCCTGGCGACCCTTTCCGCCACGGGCCAGGAAAAGGTGCACCAAGGGTTCGATCCCCTGGTGGAGGGATTCCACTACGTCCCCTACAACTCGGTGGAGGCGGTGGAGCGGGCCATCACGGAAAAGACCTGCGCCGTCCTGGTGGAACCGATCCAGGGCGAAGGCGGGGTGCGGATCGGGGACCTGGACTACTTTAGGGCCCTGCGGGAATTATGCACGGCGAAGGACATACTGCTCATCTTCGATGAAGTCCAAACGGGCATGGGAAGGACGGGCACGCTCTTCGCCTATGAGCAGTTGGGGGTGACCCCCGACGTGATGACCCTGGCCAAGGCGCTGGGAAACGGCCTTCCCATCGGGGCCATGCTGGCCACCGCCCAAGCCGCCCAGGCCTTCACGCCCGGAAGTCATGCCAGCACGTTCGGCGGCACACCCCTGGTGACAGCGGCCGCCGCCAAGGTCCTTGAGATCATCTCGGACGAAGACTTTTTGTCCCAGGTGCGGGATACAGGACGCTACTTCCTGGAACGATTGGAGGACCTGCGGGACAGGCACTCCGGGTTGATCCGCGACGCCCGAGGCCGGGGGCTCATGCTGGCCTTGGAACTGGTTGGACCCGGCAAGACCGTGGTGGACCGCTGCCTGGAAAAAGGGGTGATCATCAACTGCACCCACGAAACCGTCCTTCGTTTCGTGCCGCCCTTGGTGGTGAGCCGGCAAGAGATCGACCGGGTGGCCGATACCCTGGACACCGTGTTGAAGGAGCTGGAAGGATGAAACGGGATTTTTTGAGCCTTTTGGATATCAGCACCGAAGAATGTGAGCATCTGTTGGATCTGGCCGCCAAGATCAAGTCGGACTGGACCGCTGGACAGCTGACGCCTGTCCTGCCCCAAAGAACCCTGGGCCTCATTTTCTCCAAGCCCTCCACGCGCACCCGGGTCTCTTTCGAGGTGGCCATGCATCGGCTGGGAGGTCACTGCACCTTCATGAGCGTCCAGGACACCCAGATCGCTCGGGCCGAGCCCCTGTCCGACACCGCCCGGGTGCTTTCTCGTTATATCGACGCGCTGGTGGTTCGAACCTACGCCCAGCAAGAGCTGGAAACGCTCGCCCGGTACGCCTCGATCCCGGTGATCAACGGATTGACGGACCTCTATCACCCGTGCCAGGTCCTGAGCGATCTTTTGACCATCCGGGAGAAGCGAGGGTCCCTGGACGACATGGTCGTGGCCTGGATCGGGGACGGCAACAACATGGCCCACTCCTGGATCAACGCCTCCGCACGTCTTGGATTCCGCCTGAATGTGGCCTGCCCCGAAGGCTATTGGCCCAGCGCCAAGGTGATCGAACGGGCCCGAACGGAAGGGGCGGCAAGGATTTGTCTTTTTGACGATCCCCGCGAAGCCGTGAAAGACACCGATGTGATCAACACCGACGTCTGGGCCAGCATGGGCCAGGAATCGGAAGCCGCCGTGAGACGGTCCATCTTCCAGCCCTACCAGGTCAATCAGGAGCTGCTCAAGGCGGCCCCTTCCCATGCCATGGTCCTGCACTGCCTGCCCGCCCACCGAGGAGAAGAGATCACGGAGCAGGTGCTGGAGGGACCCCAGTCGGTGGTCTTCGACCAGGCGGAAAACCGCCTGCATGCTCAGGCCGCCTTGATCTATTGGCTCTTGGTGGAAGCGGCGGGATGATCCACGGAGGGGCGAAGGATCCATCGCCCCGCCCCGGCCTCCCGGGCCGCCCCCGGACGGGAACCCCGGGCGACGGCCCTGTTCGGCCGGGATCCGCTTGCCAAAAGGGGCTTCAATCCGTTAGAGTCCCGCCTTTCGGTCGCCGTTGTGCATCGCCCTGAACCTGGGAATCTTGAGGAGAATCGAAAGATCATGGACGTTAAGAAAGTGGTTTTGGCCTATTCGGGCGGACTGGACACCTCCATCATTCTCAAGTGGCTCATCGAAACCTATCAGTGCCAGGTGGTGGCCTTCGCCGCCGACTTGGGCCAGGGAGAGGACCTGAGCGGCATTGAGGAAAAGGCACTCAAGACCGGTGCGGTGAAAGCCCGGGTGGAAGATCTTAAGGAAGAGTTCGTCCGGGATTTCGTCTTTCCCGCGTTTCGCGCCAACGTGATCTACGAAGGCCAATACCTTCTGGGCACCTCCATCGCTCGGCCGCTCATCGCCAAACGACAGGTGGAAATCGCCCACGAGGAGGGGGCCGACGCGGTCAGCCATGGCGCCACCGGGAAGG
Organism: Desulfacinum hydrothermale DSM 13146; assembly: GCF_900176285.1. Classification (GTDB taxonomy): domain Bacteria; phylum Desulfobacterota; class Syntrophobacteria; order Syntrophobacterales; family DSM-9756; genus Desulfacinum; species Desulfacinum hydrothermale. The sequence continues at coordinate 69,833 of NZ_FWXF01000003.1, forward strand.
GCAACGACCAAGTGCGCTTTGAGCTCACCTACATGACCCTGGATCCCTCCATCAAAGTGATCGCCCCCTGGCGGGAATGGGACCTGAAGTCCCGCCAGGCCCTCATGGACTTTGCCCGGCACCACGGCATTCCCGTGCCGGTCACCAAGGAAAAGCCCTACAGCTGCGATGCCAATCTGCTGCACATCAGCTACGAGGGAGGAATCCTGGAAGACCCCTGGAAGGAACCGGATCCGTCCATGTTCACCTTGACCGTGGACCCGGAAAAGGCCCCGGACAAGCCGGAAACCATCGAAATCGAATTCCAAAAGGGTGATCCCGTGGCCGTGAACGGGGAAAAGCTCAGCCCCGCCGCGCTGCTCGCCCGCCTGAACGAAATCGGAGGCCGCCACGGCGTGGGCCGGGCCGATGTGGTGGAAAGCCGCTTCGTGGGGATGAAGTCGCGGGGTGTGTACGAAACGCCCGGCGGCACCATTTTGCGCATCGCCCACCGCGCCATGGAATCCATCACCATGGATCGGGAGGTGATGTTCCTGCGCGATTCGCTCATTCCCCAGTACGCCAAGCTGATTTACAATGGATTCTGGTTTGCGCCGGAACGTGTGGCCCTGCAGAGTCTCATCGATACCTCCCAACAGACGGTCACCGGCACGGTTCGGGTCAAGCTGTTCAAGGGCCACTGCATGGTCACCGGCCGAAAATCGGACCTGTCCCTGTACGATCCGGAACTGGCCACCTTCGAGGAGGAAGACGTTTACCAACAGAGCGACGCCACCGGTTTCATCCGGCTGCAGGGCTTGCGGCTGCGGATCCAGTCCCTGGTCCGAAAGGGCCGGAAGCAAGGATAGATCGGGCTGGGTGATGTGAGAACGATCCGGGGCATTTGGGATTTTTGAATCCTTCGTGCACGACGCAGGAGTTGACCTTTATGTCGGAAAAGCTGTGGCAAGGCCGCTTTGATCAGCCGACGGACAAAATGGTGGAAGAGTACACGGCCTCCATCCATTTTGATTCCCGTCTGTATCGCTATGACATCGAAGGGAGCATCGCCCACTGCCGTATGTTGGCGGACTGCGGCATCATCTCCCACGATGAAGCCTCCCAGATCGTCCAGGCGCTGGGAGAGATCCGGCGCGAGACTGAGCGGGGGGAGTTGAATCTGGATCCGTCCCAAGAAGATATCCACATGGCCGTGGAACAGCGCCTGATGCAAAAAATCGGCGAGGTGGGCGGCAAGCTCCACACGGCACGGAGCCGAAATGATCAGATCGCACTGGACACCCGCCTCTACATGCGCGACGTGCTTTTGCAATGCCGTCGGCTGCTTCTGGATGTCATCACCGGCCTGACCGATCTTGCGGAAAAGAATCTGCACGTCATCCTGCCCGGCTTCACCCATCTTCAGCATGCTCAGCCGGTCCTCCTGGCCCACCATCTTCTGGCATACTGCGAAATGTTCTTGCGGGACGAAGAGCGCATGGCCCAGTGCTTCAACCGCACCAACGTGATGCCCTTGGGCAGTGCCGCTCTGGCCGGGACCACCTTCCCCATCGACATGGAACGCACCGCCCGCCAACTGGGATTTCCCCGCGTGATTCGAAACAGCATGGATGCGGTGAGCGACCGGGATTACCTCATCGAATTCTGTGCGGCGGGGGCCCTGGCCATGATGCACATCAGCCGCCTGTCCGAGGAATTGGTGCTCTGGTCCAGCCCGGAATTCGATTTCGTGGAGATCAGCGACGCCTTCTGCACCGGCTCCAGCATCATGCCACAGAAGAAGAACCCGGACGTGCCGGAACTGATGCGCGGAAAAACCGGCCGGATCTACGGCAATCTCATGGCCCTGCTCACCCTCACCAAGGGACTTCCCCTGACCTACAACCGGGATCTTCAAGAAGACAAGGAACCCGCCTTCGACACGGCCGACACCCTGCTGAGCACCCTGGCGGTGCTCAACAAGATGCTGCCCGCGCTTCAATTCCACGAGGAAAAGATGGTCCAGGCAGCTGCCCAGAGCTTCGCCCTGGCCACGGACGTGGCCGACTATCTGGTGCTCAAGGGCGTTCCCTTCCGAAAGGCCCATCATGTGGTGGGCCAGCTGGTCAGCCACTGCATCCGGGAGGGCAAGGACCTTTCGGACTGCACCCTGGATGAGCTCAAGAAGTTCCACAAGGCCCTGGAAGAGGATATCTTTTCCATTTTGGACATTCGATCCGCCGTGGACCGCCGCCGCTCGCTGGGGGGCACCTCCACCGAGCGGGTTCGGGAGGCACTTGAAGCCACCCGGGCCGACGTGGAATCCCGACGAAGAGCCGCGGATGGCGATGCGCCGGTCATTTCATAGCGCACGACAGATGAACGATCGGCGAGACGGACCCATTCCATGGGACGACCGTCTGAAAGCAGCGCCCAGTGTTCCCATAAAGAGGAAGGATCGAGGCCTTTTGACGACCCCAACAGGAAATCGTTTGGCAATGAAGCGCCTTTCCCATCCAGCACGGAAGGCCTACACCTTTGCGGCTCTGTGCCTTGCAATGATCATGACCCTGAGCGCGTGCGGCAAGAAGACGCCTCCCAAACCGTTGAGTCCGGAAGCCCCGGCCTGCGTCACCAAAATTGAGGCGGACGTGGAAGGCCGCACGGTCCAGCTTCGGTGGGAGATTCCCGAAAGGATCCGCGGAGCAACGCCCGGTGACTACACCTTTGTGGTGCAACGGGAGATCACCGAGCAGACGGACGCCCAATGCGCCGAGTGCCCCCCGGTCGACACCGTACCGGTCGTTCGAATCGATCCGGCGGCCACCGGCCCCTGGAAGGTGGAAGGCCATACCATTACCTGGAAAGACTCTCTTTCCGAAGACGTCCCGGCTCTTCGTTACTGGGTCGGGATCCTGGGTCCGAACGACTCATTGGTTTCCCTCTCACCGCCCGTACGCATCCTGATGGGCCATGCGCCTCCAGCAGTGAGCCGGTTGCAGGCGACCACGGAACCTCGGGGAATTTTTCTCCATTGGGACATCGCTTCTTCCCAGAAGGCTCCCTCCGACGCCGCTTCCCATTCACTCCGGATAGAACGCCGGATGAAGGACGGATCGTGGGCACCTCTTACGGAAGAGACCAGCCCCGGAAACGGCTTTCTCGACACCAAGGTCGTTCCCGAAAAGACCTATGAATACCGTGTGCGTCCCTTCCGCACCCTCTTGGACGCACGCATCTGGGGACCGTGGGCCGAATCCGGTCCGGTACGGGCACCCCGCAAGATCACACCGCCCCCTCCCGAATCCGTCTGGGCCATCCCCACCGAGCAGGCTCTGGAGGTGTACTGGACCGAATCCCTGGTGCCGGTCCGGGGCTATCACGTTTATCGCAAGGACGACAAAGGGATCACCCGGCTCACGGTGCAGCCCGTGGCGGCACCGCCCTATGTGGACACCCAGGCAAAGGCCAACCACGTCTATTTTTACGCCGTCTCTGCGGTCAGCGTGGATGCCCCCTACCGGGAAGGGCTCCTTTCCAGGTGGTTCGAAGTGCGCAACGTTCGCTTCAAGTAGCAGACAGGACCTTTGAGGAGAAACGATGCACCATTTTCAATACCGAGACGGTCGGCTTTATTGTGAAGACGTACCCGTGGAGCACATCGCGCAAGAGGTGGGCACCCCCTGTTACATCTACAGCCATGCCACGCTCCGCCACCACTTCACTGTGTTCGACCAGGCCTTCGCCCAGCTGCCCCATCTGACCTGCTATTCCGTCAAGGCCAATTCCAACCTGTCCATCCTCCGGTTGTTTGCTTCCCTGGGAGCCGGAGTGGACATCGTTTCCGGTGGAGAGCTTTTCAGGGCCCGCCAGGCCGGCATCGCCTCGGAACGCATCGTGTATTCAGGGGTGGGAAAGACCCAAGAGGAAATCGATTACGCCCTCTCGGAAGACATCCTCATGTTCAACATCGAGTCCAGCCAGGAGCTGGATGCCATCAGCCAGCGGGCCGCCGCCTTGGGGCGACGGGCCCGAATCGCACTGCGGGTCAATCCGGATGTGGACCCCAAGACCCATCCCTACATCACCACGGGCATGGAAAAGAACAAGTTCGGGGTGACCATGGATGAAGCGGTGGAAAGCTACAGCCGGGCCGCACGGCTTCCGTCCGTGGATGTGGTGGGCGTGGACTGCCACATAGGCAGCCAGCTCACGGACGTTCAGCCCTTCGTGGACGCTCTCAAAAGACTCCGAACCCTCGTCGCCCGGTTGGCCGAGATCGGCATCCACATCCGTTTCCTGGACTTGGGCGGCGGTCTGGGCATCACCTACGATCGCGAAACGCCGCCCCACCCCACCGAGTATGCCCAGGCCATCGTCCACGAATTGGAGGGCCTCCACTGCACGGTGATCTTCGAACCCGGCCGTGTGATTGTGGGCAATGCCGGGATCCTGCTCACCAAAGTTCTCTATACGAAGAAAACACCCAAGAAGCACTTCGTGATTGTGGACGCCGGTATGAATGATCTCATCCGCCCGAGCCTCTACGGCTCCTACCACCACATTCAATCGGTCGTGAGCACGGACCGGCCCACCGACACCGTGGATGTGGTGGGCCCGATCTGTGAAAGCGGTGATTTTCTCGCCCGAGAACGCGCACTGCCCCAGGTGGAACCCGGAGAATACCTGGCTGTGATGAGCGCCGGGGCCTACGGCTTCACCATGGCCTCCAACTACAATTCCAGGCCCAAAGCGGCTGAGGTGCTCGTCCGCGGCGACGCCGCTCATGTGATCCGCGTGCGGGAAACGTGGGAAGATCTGGTGCGAGCGGAACGAATCCCCGAGTTTCTTCGTTGAATCGAGAGAGAGACACATGGAACCCATCCTTTTTTATAAGATGACCGGCTCCGGAAACGATTTTGTTGTGATCGACAACCGCTCTGGTTCCTTTTGCGCCGATGCGCCCAAGTGTCGGGATTTCGTCGTCCAGGTGTGCCGGCGCAAGCTGTCGGTGGGTGCCGATGGTGTGATCTTCATCGAGAACGATCCGGAATGTGACTTCCGGTGGCGCTTTTTCAATGCGGACGGAAGTGAGGCTGAGATGTGCGGCAACGGAGCGCGCTGCGCCGCCCGTTTCGCGTTTCTTACCGGGATCGTGACAGAGCGGGACCTTCGTTTTCGAACCCTGGCGGGCATCATCCGGGCCCACGTGGACGGAAGACGCGTCAAGGTGCAGATGACCGATCCCTTCGATTTCCAAGGCGCCATCCCATTGGAAGCGGCCGGTCGCTCCGTTACCGTCGATTTCATCAACACGGGCGTGCCCCACGCCGTCTGTTTCCTCCCCCAAGAGCCGGAACTGGAACAACTGGATGTGGCGGGCATGGGCCGTGCCGTGCGCTATCATGAACGATTCCAACCCGCCGGGACCAACGCCAACTTCGTGGCCGTGCTGGGCCGGGACCGACTTCGTATCCGCACCTATGAACGGGGGGTGGAAGACGAAACGCTGGCCTGCGGCACCGGTTCCATCGCTGCCGCTCTCACCGCCCACGAGCGCGGCCTGGTCGACGTTCCCGTGCGGGTCGTGACCCAAGGGGGAGAAACCCTGACCATCCATTTCGACCGAATGGGACCGGGAGAGTACCGGAACGTCTTCCTCGAAGGAGAGGCCCGGGTTGCCTACGAAGGGCGTCTATGGCAGGAGACTCTCTAGAAGGCTGTCTGAACACGTTCAGGTTGCTCTCTGTGGGCCCCTGCGGTCGGCCTGGACAGGCCGTTGTAGGGGCGGGTTTTGAACCCGCCTCGACGACAAGTTGTCCCCGTCGCGAAAGAGTGCCGGCGCCGGCAGCAAAAACACACGTAGAGTGACACCTTTTCTCCATGGGAGCGGCCGCACCCGGCGGCCACTAGGGATGGAGCGAAAAGGTTTTGAATCTTTCCAAAGAGGAGGTTGCTATGTTTCGGGGAGCCTTTGTGGCCATCGTAACGCCGTTCCAAGACGGGGCCGTTGATGAGCCGGCTTTGAGGGACCTCATCGACTTTCAAATCGAGAACGGCACCCACGGGATCGTTCCATGCGGCACCACGGGCGAATCCGCCACCCTCACCCATGAGGAGCACGAGCGGGTTATCGAGATCACCGTGGATCAAGTCAAGGGCCGGGTTCCCGTGCTTGCCGGCACCGGATCCAACAATACGGCGGAAGCCGTCCGCCTGACCCGGCATGCCAAGGAATGCGGGGCGGATGGAGCCCTCATGATCGCGCCCTACTACAACAAGCCCACCCAGGAGGGCTTGTACCGGCACTTCAAGACGGTGGCGGAAACCGTGGATCTTCCCATTATCCTCTACAACATTCCGGGTCGAAGTGCCGTGAACATGGAACCGGAGACCATCGCCCGGCTCGCCCGCATCAAGAACATCGTCGGGGTGAAAGAAGCCACGGGGTCCATGAAGCAAATCACCGACATCATCCGCCTGTGCGGCGAGGATTTCGTGGTCCTTTCCGGTGAGGATTACATCACCTTCCCGCTCATGTGCGTGGGCGGCAAGGGAGTGATCTCGGTGGTCTCCAACGTGGCTCCCCGGGACATGGCGGATCTGTGCAACCATGTTCTGGAAGGCCGACTTCGGGAAGCCCACGAGCTTTACTACAAGTTGCTGCCCCTGTGCCATGCCATGTTCGTGGAAACCAATCCGGCTCCCGTCAAGACGGCCCTCAAGCTCATGGGCCGGATCGCCAGCGACCACGCACGACTGCCGCTGGTGCCCACCAGCGACGCTGGAACGGCCAAGGTTCGACAAGCCCTGGAAGAATACGGCTTGCTCTGATCCCAGCCGGCCCGGCCGCCTTTGGATTTTCCAGGACCTTTGAGGGAGATGGTGTACCCATGACCAATTTCTCCGGACATAGGGAAGCCCCAGGACGGTCCACACCTTCCATGACGGTTCACGGGCGGCGGATTACGGGTTAGGGTTGATGGATTACGGGTTCAGCGCACAGGGAAAGCGATCCCAATAAGAGGAGGATACCGCCATGGTGCGAGCAGCGGTTGCAGGCATTGGGGGCCGCATGGGATCACGTATTGCCCAGATTCTCAAAGAAGAAGACGGCATCCAGCTGGTGGGGGGCTTCGAGCGCGCCGGACACCCGGCCGTCGGCCAGGATGTCAGCTCTATCACGGGCGGAGCCCCGACGGGACTGCTCGTCTCCGGATCCTTTCAGGAACTGCCGGGACCCGTCGATGTGGTCATCGACTTCACCACCGCAGATGCCTCCCTGGCCAACCTGCAGGCAGCCGCCGAAAGAAAGCCGGCCATGGTCATCGGATCCACGGGCTTTACCCCGCCCATGCTGGAAAAGGCCCGTTCCCTCGCCCGTTCCATCCCGTGCGTGCTGGCTCCCAATATGAGCGTGGGGGTCAATGTGCTGTTCAAGGTGGTGGAGGAACTCACCCGTCTGCTGGGCCCCGCCTACGATGTGGAAATCGTGGAGACCCACCACCGGTTCAAGAAGGACGCTCCCAGCGGCACGGCCCTGCGGCTTGCCGAAGCGGCCGCCGCGGCTCGCGGCCGCCGACTGGAAGAGGTGGGCGTCTTTGAGCGCCATGGACTGATCGGCGAGAGGCCGGAAGGGGCCATCGGAGTTCAGACCCTGCGCGGCGGCGACGTGGTCGGGGAACATACGGTGCTTTTTGCCGGGATGGGCGAAAGAATCGAGGTGACCCACCGGGCTCACAGCCGGGACAACTTTGCCCGTGGAGCCGTTCATGCGGCCAAATGGGTTGTGACGCAACCCCCTGGACTTTACGACATGCAAGACGTGTTGAAACTGCGTTAAGGTGCTGATTGGAGGAAGGCATGGCGTTTGAGTTTGCAGATCGAGTCAAAAAACTCCCCCCCTATCTCTTCAAGGAAATCGACCGACTGAAAGCGGAACTGATCGCCCAGGGCGTGGATGTGATCAACCTGGGCGTGGGCGATCCCGATCTGCCCACTCCCCAACACATCATCGACCGTTTGCACGAGGCCGCACAGGATCCGGCCAACCACCAGTATCCGTCCTACAGCGGTATGAACGACTTCAAGGGCGCCGTGGCCCGTTGGTACCAGCGCCGCTTCGGCGTGGAGCTGGATCCCAACTCGGAAGTGATCACCCTGATCGGATCCAAGGAAGGCATCGCCCACCTTCCGCTGGCCTTCATCAACCCGGGGGATGTGGCCCTGGTTCCCAGCCCGGCTTATCCGGTCTACAGTGTGGCGGTGATGTTTGCGGGCGGCACGTCCCACCCAATGCCCCTGGTCCAGGACAACGGGTTCCTGCCGGACCTGGAGGCCATTCCCGCCGATGTGGCCCGCCGGGCCAAGCTCCTTTTCATCAACTATCCCAACAACCCCACGGGCGCCACGGCGGAAGCGGACTTTTACGAGAAGGTGGTTGCCTTTGCCAAAGAATACGACATCATCGTCTGCCACGACGCCGCCTACACGGAAATGGCCTTCGACGGATACAAACCCATGAGCTTCCTGGAGGTGCCCGGGGCTAAGGAAGTGGGCATTGAATTCCATTCCCTCTCCAAGACCTACAACATGACCGGATGGCGTCTGGGATTTGCGGTGGGCAACGCCCACGTGCTGGAGGGCCTGGCTCAGATCAAGAGCAACGTGGATTCGGGAGCCTTCAACGCCATTCAGCTGGCCGGCATTGCGGCCCTGGAAGGGGATCAGTCCTGCGTGCACCAGATGCAGGCCACCTACCAGGAACGCCGGGATGTTCTGATCGAGGGACTGCATGCGGTGGGCCTCCGTGCGGAGCCGCCCAAGGCCACTTTCTACGTGTGGTGCCCGACGCCCAACGGCATGAGCTCGGCCCAGTTCACTTCGCTGCTGCTCAAGGAAGCGGGCATCGTCACCACGCCGGGAAGCGGCTTCGGTGCGCCCGGAGAGGGCTTTGTGCGCATGGCCCTCACGGTGAGCAAGGAAAGGATTCAAGAAGCGGTGGAGCGTATCCGCAAAGTCTCTTTGTAGGAGTCTGCCGGAAAGCGCCCAGATCGCTCCCTTGTTGCCTTGTGCAGATAAAAGGTGTGGGACCGGCAGATGGGCCCGTGCTGCGGGATCCGCCGTGCGGGTGTAGAGACGGGTTGGTCTCTTTTCGTATCGCCTTGGCAGTGTGGCACGCCCATGAAGCCGCACGCATCAGATGTCAGGATAAAAGGAAACGGGCTTTGCCCTCGTACGGGCGCCCTGGAGAACGCCGGCCAACGGCGTGCTCCGACGAGGCTCCTTCCCAAAAGCCTGTTTTTGGAAGAAGTGCTGGGACCTCATCACCGTTGAGGGCGTTTGCGAAAGCGCTGGTGCTGCGCGCTTCCGCGAAGGCCCACAGTCATCACATAGACGTCTATCCTGCACCTTGGCGGAGATGCGACCCCCGCAGCCGGTTCGCGGAAGCCGGCCACGGTGGAGCCGGGCACTGGAAGGCGGGAGAGGCCGATGGATCAGTGGCAAACGGCCCACATTGGGTTCGGCGGCAACATGGGAAATCCGGAAACCACCTTCCGAGAGGCGCTGGAGGTCCTCGGGGGTACGGAAGCAATCCGCCTGATGGCCGTCTCCTCCCTTTACCGGACCCGGCCCATCGGATTGGAAGATCAGGCATGGTTTCTCAATGGCGCCTTGGCCTGTCGTACACGGCTGGATCCACACGCCCTTTTGAGGGTGCTTTTGGCCATTGAAAAACGTTTCGGCCGGGAACGCACCGTGCGTTGGGGCCCCAGGACGCTGGACCTGGATCTTCTCTTTTACGGGGGGCTCATTCTGGACACGGCGGAATTGACCGTCCCCCACCCCCGGGCCCATGAGCGCCGCTTTGTGTTGGAGCCGCTCCAGGAGATCGCCCCGGACCTGTGCCATCCCCGGATTGGCCGGACCGTGAGTCAGCTCCTGGAGGAACCGTCCGTGCAGGCTCAGGCCGTGGAAAGGTGGAAGCCGCTATGATTCGCCTGCTGATCTATGCCCTGCTGGGCTACCTTCTTTATCGATATTTCAAGCCCAAGCTGTCCAAAACAGATTCCGAACAGGATTCGGGACGTGCGGACCAGCAAGCCGACCTCATCAAGGACCCCCAGTGCGGCACCTACTTCCTCAAGCGACACGGAGTTCGGGCGCGCATCGGGGGAAAAGATGTCTATTTTTGCAGTCGCCAGTGCCGGGATTCCTACCTGGCCGGCCAAGGAAACCCCCACGGAAAGTCCCGTGGAACCTGACAGCCAATGGTTGAGGAAAGGAGTGGAACAAAAGCATGAAGTTTTTCATCGATACGGCCAACCTCAAGGAAATCGAAGCGGCCCACGCCCTGGGGGTACTGGACGGCGTCACCACCAATCCTTCCCTGATCGCCAAGGAAGGGATTACCGATCGCCGGGGGTTCCTGGATCACATCAAGAAGATCTGCGAACGGGTCGAGGGACCGGTGAGCGCCGAGGCGGTGAGCACCACCGGTGAGGACATGATCGCGGAAGCCCGGGAGCTGGCCGCCATCCATCCCCACGTGGTGGTCAAGATCCCCATGACCACCGAAGGGCTCAAGGCGGTGAGCCGACTTGCCGATGAGGGTATCAAGACCAACGTGACGCTGGTCTTCTCGCCCCTGCAGGCCCTTTTGGCCGCCAAGGCGGGAGCCACCTATGTGAGCCCCTTCGTGGGGCGATTGGACGATATCGCCGCGACGGGAATGGATCTCGTGGAACAGATCGTGGACATCTATTCCAACTACCTCTTTGAGACGGAAATCATTGTGGCCAGCATCCGCAATCCGCTCCACGTGCTGGAAGCCGCCCGAATGGGTGCGGACATCGCCACCATCCCGTACAAGGTGATCGACCAGCTGGTGCGGCATCCGCTGACGGACATCGGCATGGAAAAGTTCCTGAAGGACTGGGAAAAGGTGGAGGGCCAATAGGGGACGCCCTTCGCCTCAATGGGAGATCGGACGGCCATGGACGGAAAAGGGAGATCAGTGGGACTCTGTGCCATCCTGGCCGCCCTCTGGGTGGTGCTTGGGTGGGGCACGCACATCCCTTCGGCCCATGCCGGATCCATCTACAAGTATGTGGACGATCAGGGCGTGGTCCACTTTACCAACGTACCCACATCGCCCGCCTACCGGAAGGTGGATCTGCCCCCCTTGCCCACGCTTCCCCTACCGCGGGCCATGTCGGAGGACGCCTTCGACCAACCCATTCGCAAGGCCGCCTCCACTTTCGGGGTTGACCCACGGCTCGTTCGTGCCATCATCAAGGCGGAATCGGGCTTCGATCCCACGGCCGTCTCCCACAAGGGCGCCATGGGCTTGATGCAACTCATGCCCCAAACGGCCAAGGAGATGGGGGTCAAGAACCCGTTCGATCCCATGGAGAATATCTTCGGCGGGGTACGCTATCTCAAGGCAATGCTGCGCCGTTTCAACAACAGCCTCTTGCTGGCCTTGGCGGCCTACAACGCCGGCCCGGAAGCGGTGGAAAAGTACGGAGGTATTCCCCCCTTCCAGGAGACCAACGCCTACTTGAGGCGGGTACTTCGACACTATATGAGATACAAAAGGCGATGACACGCGACGAGTTTTCCAAGAAAAATCTTACGGCCCTGCCCAACCTGCTCACCTATCTGCGCATGATCGCCATTCCGGTCATCCTCGTGGTGCTGAATCCGCCCACCACGGGATACCGAATGAATGTGGCCTTTGTCCTCTACGTCATGGCCTCGGTCACCGATTACTTGGACGGCATCCTGGCGCGCCGTTACGACATGGTCACCTCGGTGGGCAAGCTCCTGGACCCCTTGGCCGACAAGCTTCTCACCTGCGGCGTGCTCATCATGCTCATCGAATTGAACAAGGTTCCCGGCTGGGTGGTTTTTCTCATCATCGGCCGGGAATTCACCATCACCGGTCTCCGCTCCATCGCCGCCAGCCAGGGCCTCATCCTGGACGCCAGTCGCATGGGCAAGAACAAGATGATCTCCCAGACCATCGCCATTCTCCTTCTCCTGCTCCACGTCCCGGTGCTCAGCAAGGCCTTGTGGATCCTGGGTACGATTTTCCTCTGGATCTCCGTGATCCTCGGCTACTGGTCCGCGGCCGGTTATTTCCAGGACTTCTACCGAAAGGCCAAAGGGCTCAAGGCCGCGCGGGAGAGCGGATCAACACAGCCTTGACATCCGGGCCGTTTTGGGCTAATGAGTAATCCCACAGACGGCGGCATACCCAAGTGGTAAGGGAGCGGTCTGCAAAACCGTTATTCACCGGTTCGAATCCGGTTGCCGCCTCCATCGTTCAAAAAAAGACCGTGCCCACAGCACGGTCTTTTTTTGCCCTCTCCTGCGCAATTACCACGGACACTCCACCATGTACTCAACGATCTTTCTTTTCCTGTTATTGGCCAGATTGCAATCATCGTTGGCTATATCCTCGTCCTCATAGGTGGCGGGGAAGGTATGGATCCAAGCAGTAATTTCCTTTTCCGCCTTACACTCGCCTCGACGGGGATCCCGATGCCCAATTCCTCGAAATCCTCTGATTTCATACCTGGGTATCACCGTAAAGGTGGCTCCACGGGCGAGATTCCGGATGGGTTCGGACATGATCTGTTCTGTCCTGCCGGAAGACGTGTCATGCACTTTAATGTTGAGAGTCGGCGTATGGGATGAACTGGCCCTAAAATCCACTTCACCTTCGTTGACAACCAAGACATGGATATCGATTCCCTTGTTTCTTCCTAGGGTCACCGAAGCGGGTCGCATTTTCTTCAGCACCAAGTCCGGTCCCCCCGTACAGGGGTGTAATCTCTGAACTTCCTTACCAAGTTTTGCGGGCACTTGGCTGTTCAGATCTTTCTGCCCTGGTTTCAAAGTCTTTGTCCTTAGCACGGGATTGCCGCACACTCCCGATGCCGGGAATAGCAGGAGGCCGAGTATGACCCAACAAATAAAATCAAAAGGAAGTCTTCGGTTTTCCACTTGGCCAGCTCTCCTTTTCATGGCATCTCCTCCCCGCTCATATTGAATCCGTTTCCCACAACACTTTGCCCCTCCGGGTTACATATCGCCTTCCTAGCCGCACCTCAATAGCCTGTCCGAAGGCACAATGAGCTTTCGGCCCATAACGACTGGATAGGTCTTCGGATGGGATGATGGCGCCTGGTCAGGCGAAGAGTTGGAGTATCGCCTTGCTCAGAGGCTATGCAAGGCCATATCCAAAAGGATTCCCAAAGCAACTTGACCCTTCATTCTCTATGGGGCACCACACAAACATAACGAACGACAACAAAAGCCCCCCTGAATGATGGGTAATGAATGGAAGACTGGGGCCGCACGCCTCAGGGGATGAGCACCGGCTTGATGACCCGGCCATCCCTCATGTCTTTTACGGCCTGCTGGATGTGGCTCAAGGGATAGAACGAGAGCAGCTTGTGGAAGGGAAAGCGTCCCGCTTCATGCCAGGCGAGCATCCGGGGGATGAAGTGATGGGGGACGGCGTCTCCTTCCACAATGCCGCGGACCGTTCGGCCGGCAAGCAGGGTGTTCATGTCCAAGAAGGCGCGGGTGCCGGGCGGCGTCATGCCCACCAGGCCACAGACTCCCATGGGGCGAAGACATGCCACGGCCTGGGAAAGCACCTCCGGATCGCCCACACATTCCAGGCTGAAATCCACCCCGCCTGGACAGATGGAACGAATCGTCCCAACGGGATCCTTCTGGCCCGCCTGGACCGTGTGCGTCGCTCCCAGTTCTCGGGCCATCTCCAGCCGGATCGCCAGCACGTCCACGGCGATGATCGGATCGCACCCCGAAAGGGCCGCCGCCATCACAGCACTCAATCCCACCGCCCCCGCACCGAACACAGCCAGGGAACTTCCCGGACCCGCCTTCAAGGCGCACACCACGGCTCCCGCCCCGGTCATGACACCGCAACCCAGCGGGCCCAGTCGTTCCAGCAAGGCGCCCGGCGGAACCGGCACGGCATTCCTTTCATCCACCACCACATGGGACGCAAAGCTGGATTGGCCGAAAAAGGCCCCGGAGATCTCCCCCCGACGGCCACGAAGAGGGGTGGTGCCGTCCGGTCGGCGGCCCGTCAGATTGTATTTGAAAAATCGATCGCAATGGGCGGGCCGCCCGATCCGACACGCACCGCAGACGCCGCAGGCCCCCCATGTGAGGACAACCTCATCTCCCGGTTTGAGGCGGGTGACCCGGGATCCCACCCGATCCACCACCCCGGCTCCTTCGTGCCCCAGCACGGCGGGGAAGACCACCGGAAGCTGTCCCTTGGCGGCGGCCAAATCCGTATGGCATATGCCCGATCCCATCACGCGGACCAGCACTTCCGTCTCCCGGGGCTCATCCAGCCTCAGGTCCTGGATTTGAAACGGGCTGCCTGCTTGCTCGACCACCGCCGCCTGAATCTCCATGGCGCTCCCTTCCCCTTTCCAGGAGCCTGTCTAATATTGGCCTCTCGGCCATTTGTGGCTTTCTGACCAGTTGAAATTCTACCGGCCCCGTGGTGCTTTTTGAATTCTCAGGCGGCCTCGTGGGGGCGGGCTCGGAACCCACCCCTACGGCGGCCTGGCCAGACCGGCAGCACGGCCCTGGCTCATAGCCCCAGCCTTCGGTCCGCACAACAAGGGAGCAACTGGGGCGTTTTCGGACAGGCTCCATCTAGGGCCCGCTTTCGTCCATCGGTTCCGGTTGCAGAGCAAAAACGGGCCCGGCATACCCGGTCAGCTCCACGTATCCCAGCCCGGAAACCTCCCGGCCGTCCACTCCCCCACGTCCCCGCACGGAGACGCTTCCTTCCCAATAGTCGATTCCATCCAGGCCCTCCCCGGCCATTTCCTGATCCTTGAGCCGCGGACTCACCGTCAGGTCCAGATCCTGAGCCGCCACGCGGATGCGCCATCCCGAAGGATAGGTGGCCCCGCTCCGAGGGCTGGTCCAATGGTCCAAGACCCGCACCTCAAAATCCGCCTTTTGAAGATTCTTCTTGCTTCCATCGGGGCGAACCAAGGTACCCTGGGACACCGGATGGACGGACCCGTCGGCCCGGCGCAGCTGGTAGAGCATGAGCTCCGTGCGGTCCGAGAGCTGCAAGCTGAACCAATCCCATCCCACAATGCCTCTTTCCAGGGGGGACGTGGAATACTCGTGATCCATCCATGCGGAACCCGTCACCCGCACGCGGCGTCCCGCCACTTCCAAGATTCCGGAAACCCCCATGCGCGTGAAGGAATAGTAGCAACTGGCCCTTTCCGGGGCGTTTCCCTTCTTGCTGTAGCCATTCTTTCCGTGAAAGACCGGGCTCTTTTGAGGAACGGCCACAAGCTTCAGCTCCATGTCGTCGCCCGAGCCCTGGAGCCGGTGTTCTTCTCCTTGCAGGATCAATTCGCTCTTTTTGAGAAAAATCCGCACCCTCCCGTCCCGTATGCCGGCCCCGGCCATCCCGGGAACCGCCCGCGCCGCATCCCGATGGTGCACGAAGCGCCCCTGGGTCAGGTCCGACACCGCCATGTGAAGCAAAATCAGGGTATCGCTTCGCCACCGGGACCAGGGCCCGGGCCACCGCCGCTTGGCCGCATCGGAAATGAGCCGGTTCCGGAAGAAGGTGAACTGGAAGCCATAGTCCCGGCCATCCTCGGAGGTCACATTGCCCGTATAATACCACCATTCGGTCCGATAGTCGGCATGAGGGCCGTGGTCTCGGGGAAACTGAAAAGCGCAGGGCCCCGTGACGGCCCGGTAGTCGCTAGAGCCGTCCGATTCCGCCCCAGCTTCCGGGAAGGCGCAGAAAACCACTATCAAGATCAGCGTGAGAACAAGGCGGCCCTTGATGGCCATCACAACCTCGAGGCCCCGCCCCCGTAGAGGCAGGAGATTGGGTGTTTGCATTTGCGCCCTACGGTTCCCGAAGCAGGGTGGCCGGAGAAGGGCGGAGTACCAGCTTCAACACGGGCAAAGACGCCGCCAGGGC
This sequence comes from Desulfacinum hydrothermale DSM 13146, assembly GCF_900176285.1. Classification (GTDB taxonomy): domain Bacteria; phylum Desulfobacterota; class Syntrophobacteria; order Syntrophobacterales; family DSM-9756; genus Desulfacinum; species Desulfacinum hydrothermale. The sequence goes on from NZ_FWXF01000003.1 coordinate 85,836, forward strand.
CGCCACAAAGATGAGCGGCAGGGCCCACAGGAGCGTGGCGCCGTTCACTTCATAAACGAAGGTCCAGCCGAAGCTCTGCCGATTGATCCCGTACACGAGAAGCACCGAAAGGATCAGGCCGCACAGCAGCCCCAAACCCTCGCCGGTCGTCACCAGCAAGGCGGCCTCCCAGCCCAGGATGGAGCGAATCTGGCCTTCACTGCCTCCCAGGGCATGCAGGGTGTTGAGTTCCACGGATCGCTCCAAGATGGACACGGCCAGGGTGGTGGCGATGCCCAGGGCGGCCACCACCAGGGCGATGAAGAGCAACACGAAGGTGACGGCAAAGGTCTCATCGAAGATGTGGAGGATGCGCCGTCGAAGCTGCCTTCCCTCGATAAAGGAGACCCGGTCCCCCAGCTTTTCGAACAGCGTGCGCTTGATCCGGTCCAGCACCGCATCGGGGGCTTCTTCCCCCTTGGGCACGAAAAACCGTGCGCCGCTCCATTCCTCCTGGCGGCTCAGCAGGCCCGCAGTGCGACGCATCTGCCGAAAGCGCGCCAGTGAAAAGAAGACCACCCCACCCTGGGAGCGATAATCCCGCACCACCCCGACAATGGGAAGATCCACTTCCAGGCCCGCCACCCGGTCCCGAAATCGATCCCCCACGGACCGCCCCGTCTTATTGGCGAAGACTTCGGACACGATGCAGCCCGAGCCATCCAGGAGACGGCGGCGGGCCTCGTCCGGATCGCCCCTGACCCACAGATAGCCGCCGTGACGAAGCAGACGGTCGAATTGGGTGACTTCAAACTGGTAGGGCAGATCCCCGTGGAGGAGATAAAAGCGCCGGAAGGGAACGAGATCCGCCCAGCGAGCCAGGCTTTTCAGCACGGCCACCTGGTCCTGGGAAAAGATGTTTCGGTGGCGGTTCACTTCATTGAGGCGGGGCGTCACGAAAAGATCACCGCTCACGCTCTGATGCACCCAGGCGTTCACGGTGTTTCGAAAGCTGTGGATCATGATGGTCAGGGCCACAAAGAGGGCCACCGCCGTGAGAAGGGATCCCACGGAAACGGCCAATCGCGTTCCGCTCCTGCCCACGGAGCGGGCGGCAAGATGCGCCGGGGGGCCGAAAAACCGCGACAAGACGGGCGCCAGGCTCCGGCCCAGCAGGCGCAAGACGAAGGGAGACAGGAGGGCAAAGCCCACGAAAAGCGCGAATGTGGCCGCGTACCCTCCGTAGGCCACTCCCCCAGCGGCCGGCAGACGAGACAGTGCCCACACGGACGCGATCAGCCCCAGGGCAGGAACCAGCGGGCCCCGACCGGTGCCTTGGGACGGCGCCGCCGCGGCCGGCCTGTTCAGGGCTTCCTTGGCCGAAACCTTCGTGGCTTCAGCCGCCGGTTGGGACGCCGCCAAGGCGCTCACAAGGATCGTTCCCGCAAAGGACACCGCCAACTCCCACGGATTCAACGCCAGTTGCTCCGGCGCCACGCGAACAAACAGGACCGACACCGTCCGGCCCACCCCTTCCACCATCCAGCCAACCAGGGGAAGCCCCAAGGGCAGGGAAAGGAACCAGCCCAGAAGTCCGAAAAAGGCCCCTTCCATGACGAAAAGGACAAAGACGGTGCGCCCCGTGGCGCCCAAGGAAAGAAGGATAGCCGTTTCCCGCCGGCGCGAGGCGGCGTTGAGCGCCACCAGGCTGTAGACAAGGAACATGCCCACAAAAAGGGACACGAAGCTGAGAACGGACAGATTGGCCGCGTAGGCCCGAAGCAGCCCTTGGCCCGCCGCCTTTCCCCTGCCGGGCCGATCCAGCGCCAGGTCAGGCGGGAGAACGCCTTGAAGGGCTTGGATATCGGACGTTTTCCCGGGATTTCGAAGCTTGATATCGATGCGGTCCACCACTCCGAACAGACCGCTGAACTCCTGAAAGGTGGCGATGTCCGTGACGGCAACCTGTCCCCCCTCCACCTGGGCCAGCCCCCCGCCGGAAAGGATCCCGGCCAGGTGAAAGGTGGCGGCGCCGCGCGGATGGCGGAGTCGGACCCGCCCCCCCACGGTCAGACCCAGGGCGCTTGCCAGCCTGTCCGTCATGAGCACGGTCAACGGTCGGGTCACCAGGTCCCGGCCGGCGGGCCCGTCGCCCCTTCCCTGAAGCCCCCTTCCAAACGGTACATCCAGAAAGGGATCGATCCCGATCAGGAGAAACGGGGATACCCTTTGGGCGTCGTCTTGCACATAGGCGCTGAGAAAGGGAGCCGCCGCCGAAACCGCTTCATGGGCCTGCAGGCGCGCCACCCACTCTTCCGGAACAAAATCCCCCGGCCGCGTGACCACCAGGTCGGCCGCCCCCGCCACCCGGTCCATGCTCCGGGAAAAGGAATCCAAGGAGGCATGCATGGCGATTCGCACGCTGGTAAAAACCGCTGCTCCCAGGGCCACGCCCAGCACCACGGCCGCCGCTCGGCCCGGGTGCCGGCGCACATAACGCACATGAAACCAGAAAAAGAGCTTGAGCAAATAGGCCGCATTCACGTCTTCTCAGCCCCCAAGGCGCCACGACCGCCCCACTCAGTCCGCCCGAACCATGCGGCCGCCGCGGCCCTGGTCCCATGGTCCTTCGATCCGCCCGCCTCCGGCCCGTTCGGGGCTGGAAGCGCTTCCCACTTCACACAATCCGGCCGTCTTGGAGGTGAACGATGCGGGTGGCGTACGGATCCGCCAGGTGCCCGTGGGTGGCCATGATCACCGTGCGGCCATAGGATCTGTTGAGATCGGCCAGGAGCCGCACGACGGTCTTACCGTTGTCGCTGTCCAAGTTTCCCGTGGGCTCATCGGCCAAGATGATGGGAGGGTCGTTGATGAGGGCCCGGGCGATGGCCGTTCGTTGCATCTCGCCTCCTGAAAGTTCACCGGGTAGATGATCCCGTCTGGCCCCCAGCCCCATCCTTTCAAGCCATGCTTGAGCCTTTGCGCGAACCTCCGATTCGCGAAAGCCTGCCAGCAAGCCGGGCAGGCACACGTTTTCGAAAACACTCAGGGTGGGAAGAAGATTGAAAGATTGAAAAACCATGCCCACCTTCCGGCGCCGAAACCGGGTAAGCTCCACGGACGGCACCTTGGTGAGATCCAGCCCGGCCACCCGAAGGACACCCGCCGTGGGGCGATCCAGACCAGCCAGAAGAGCCAACAGGGTGCTTTTTCCCGATCCGCTCACGCCCTTGAGCAGGACCATCTCGCCCGGTTCCACCGTCAGATCCACATGGGCCAGACCCACCACACGGCTCTTCCCCGCCTGGTAGATGCGACTCAGGTCCCGGGCAACGGCCATGGGTGGGATCGACGAAGGCTTTCGGCTCATGGGCTGTTCCAAGATGTGGACGGAGCGGAGCACCAGGTCCGTCTCCCTTATGCTCCGCTCTCAGGGCAGGCGCGCCATGCGGCACACTAGTCCTCTTCCACGATGCTTTCCCGCAGTGCCTTCAGGTTGGGCACCGGTACCGGCATGAGGGCATCCCGGTCGGGATTATACATCAGTCGATAGGAGAAGCCTCGGTTTCCCTGGGTCTCCATCACGTCCCATCCGCGGACCAGGTAAGGGCAGGCATCGTTGAAGCAGATGTACATGAACTCATTGTCCCATTCGGTGAAGGGCGTCTGAGGCACCTTCCATTTCTTGAGGCCCTGGCCGCAGTAAGGACACTGGAGAGTCCGAGCGACCTGTAGCTTGCGCCGGGCCAACTCGTCGCGGCTGAGCGGAGCGCCGGCGTCGAGTTGGGGCCTGGGTCGAGGGCGACGTCCGGCCGGAGCCCCCCGCTTTTCCGCCCACACGGCGTAGATGGGGTCACTGGGAAGACCAAGGTGCGCGTACTTGTCGTCCTGGGGACGGGGCAGCCCCTTGGAGATGGCCACCTGGGTCTCACCAAAGGCAGGCACACTGCGGAAGTAATCCTCCACGATGATGACCCGCTCCTCTTCGCTCGCTTCCTTCCACACCTTCACCGCCTTCTGCTGAAACATGCGGTTGGAAAAGACCACCAGGAAAAGACCGCCAGGTTTCAGGATACGCCCCACGTCTCGAAAGACGTCAAAAGGACGGGTGAGATAGTCCACTGAAACCGTGTTGACGACCACATCAAAGGTGCCGTCGGCAAAGGGCAGCCGGGGATCCCTGTTGAGATCATGGATCACGTATTCGTCCAAGGCGGTGTTGGACCGGAGTTCATTTTCATTGAGTCCCAGCCCCACCACCTTGCCGGGCCGAATCCCCTCGGGAAGGTGCGAATCCCATCCCGCCATGAGATCCAAGATGATCGGCGCCTGTTCCACCACCAAGGACCCAACGATCCTCTCCACCGTGTCCAGTGCGGTTCGATCCAGATGCGACACGAATCGATCCCTCTCATAAAAGACGGCATCGTCCGAATCGTCCTCTCGCGTGAAGGCATCGGGACCGTACACCCAGTTGTTGATTCGCTGCTCCACTGCTTCCATTCGTTTCTCCTTTTCGCAAGGATCTAAAGTCCTGTCGGGGTACACAGGTAAGCAAAGCAGTGGAGGCCTTCCCGGCAATACCAATCGTTCAGAAGCGGAATACCAGTCTGAATCTGGTATCAATCCAAGACTTCGTAGTGAGCCGTTTCCACACCTTCCAAGAGTAGGAAAGCGACAATGCGGATGGGTACAATGACGCACTTGGGATGGCGCACCAGGGTGGCCAGGTGGGGGTGTTTCTCCTCGAGCCGCTCCCCGATGACGCGCTCCCTTTCCGGGTCGGTCAGGGGCTGGTAGTGGCCGTAGACGGTCAGGGCCCGAAGCGTCGAGGGGTCCTGCGTGTCGGCCTCCGCACGCGTATCCACCAGCAGGCTCACCTCCCGGTTTTCCATGAGGTTGAGATACTTGGTGGTGTCCTCACGGGTGGCCATGTAAACGGTTCGTACCTTGGAATCGGTCACATAGGCCATGAGGGAGCAGTGGGGCTTGTTGTCGTGGCACGTGGCCAGCACACACAGGTTCTGGCTTCTCAGGATGGCCTTCATGCGTTCCACCATGGGGCTCCTCCGTCCGGGGGCTTATTCAGGTCGTTCCAGGGCAAGCAGTCGCACTCTCAAGCTTTCGCGCCGATTCTTGAGTCCCAGCTTCCGCCTCAGATTGCCGCGATGAAAGGCCACGGCCTTTTCGGAAATGTGAAGCATCTGGGCGATTTCCTTACTGGAATGTCCGTTGCGGATAAGCTCGGCCACTTCCAGCTCCCGAGCGGTCAAGCCCCGGGCCGAAAGCCCCAAACGCCGGACAAACGGTGAGGCGATTTCCCGAAGTCCCTGTTCCAACCGATCCAGAAGCGTTCTGGCCGGTTGTGTTTTGAGGTGAGCTCGAAGGGACTCGGCCAGGGGAATGAGTCTCCGGTTCACATTTTCGGCCACCGCCTCTTTCAAGACCTTCTGATCCTGTTCCCGGCGATCCAAAAGTTCCCTGAGCACCAGGTTCATCTGCTCCAGCTTCGCCCGCTGTCCCTGGAGCTCTTCCCGGGCGAGCATCAATTCGGTTACGTCCTCGTGCGCCACCACCACGGCCTGGGTCAGTGGGTAGCCTTGCAACGGAAACGCTCGGAGCATAAACCACCGTTTCCGATCCGGGGAATGGCAGTCATAGGGGATGCGGACCTCCCCGCTTGCCGTTTTGAGAAGGCTTTGGAGGGCGTCGTGGACCGATTGGGCCGTCTGATCCCCCCGCGAAACGGCCCGACGGCATTCTTCCAGGTAGTTGAGCCCCACGGCTCCTTCGGGGCCGCGGTACCCATTGGCCTGACCATACTCCTTCCAGGCCCGGTTGACCCAGAGGATCGTTCCGGTGCCATCCAGGATGGCCACATGGGCCGACAGGCAATCCAGAAACGGTGTGGGAAGCTGAAAGGACGCTTGATTCACCGGCTTCCATCCACAAGGTGACAGGCCACGGCGTTGCAACCTATTCAAACAGTCCCGCGGTCGTTCGTCAACCATGGTGGCATCTATCCTCACACCGGCGGAATCCCAGAAGACCTCGGAGCTCGGATTTGTTGGGTCTACGGGGGAGCCAAGCCCTGCGGCCGAAGGGAAAGGGGGCGAATGGGGTCGGAAAACCTCTCAATGAATCCAAACGGCTGGGACCCTCAGGGCGACCACACGAACCGCACACGTCGTGGGGCCCCTTCACGCAAGGCTCGCAGCAGCCGGTCCAGGTCCATGGCTTGCCCATTCACGAGCACGCCATGGGAACTCCAAGGCTTTGCCTGCCCCAAGGCGGAAACGACCGACAGCGCCGCCTGCCCATCCAGGATCACGCCCTTTTGGATCAGCCGAGGCCCCATATCACCGATCAAGCTGTTAAAGAGCTTGACGTGGATGTGGATGGGACCGTTGGGCTCCCCGGAAGGCATCCCCCGGCTTTCGGGACGTCCTCCGCGCCGCAACCCCGCCAAGGGGCTTCCTCTTCTCAGGATGGCTCCGGCGAGACCAGGCATGGGGCCGGAAAGCGCCACCACATCGCCTTCCCCGACCCAGACGGAAGCCAAGTCGTCCACGGGAGTGCCGTTCAAAAAGACGGTCCCGATCTTGGTGGCCGCAAACTCCCTGTCCAGACCCCACTCTTTCGTAAGGAGCGACTCCAGGGACCGGGGGCCGGGCACTGGCACCTCCACGCCCTGCTGCAACGCTGGAAAGAAGGCGGGCAGCGGATTTCCCTCTTTCAATTGGATTTCCATGCGACAATCCCCTGGTGTGAAACCCCGGCAAGTGCAACACCTAACCCGGCGGGGGTCCAAAGGCCCGTGAAGCCTCACCACCAAACCCCTCGCCTGACGGGCCATCGTGGCCCGCAGCGCGCCCCATGCAGTTTCGGACCGGCACCGGTCCATCTTCCCCGGCGTATTGTCCGGCGGTCCTTCCTATGACACAATGGTTCAAGGTATGCCACGCTTGAATTACTAAGACAAGGAGACATCCATGACCCAGGTCTTCGGGTATCACACTCCGGAAGGTGCGGTGCTGGCCACAGACAGCCTGGCCCTCACCTTTGATCCTCAAACGAACGAACCGCAAAGAGACGTGGTCCGCAAGGTGCTTCGCCTCTCTTCCCACTGTGTTCTCATCGCAGCCGGTGCCGGTCATGGACTGGCCCTGGCGCAGGCCTTTGCCGACCACGTCCGAAAGAGCGGCCTCCAGGAATCGGATGGGATTCTGGACCAAGCCCTTCCTTTCTGCACCGCCCATTGGCTCCCCATCCGAAACCGCCTGGGGGCCTTTTTCCAGTCCCACGAAGATCTGGACCGCACCTACCTTCTCTTTGCGGCAATGGTGCAAAGGCCGGGACGCATGGAGCCTCGCGTGCTCTTGTTGGGATGCGACGAACCCGGAGAACCCTTGACTGCCTTGCCCGTGGGGCCGGCGGTGGCCATCCCTCGGCACATGGGATTCGAGATGCGCATGGCTCGCTTGTCCGCGGAAGAAAAGGATCTGGACAACGTGGAAAAGATCGTGGAGGGTTTTTTGGTCCGTCTGGCGGCTCAATCCGAGGATGTGGCTCCCCCCTTGATCTTCCTTCGCGTGGACAAGGACGGCGTACAAGAAAGAACCCGGCACGAAGCCTCGCCTTAACGTGGCAGCCCAGGAAGGCACCTTGGCCGGGTAAAAGATCCTACAGCCCCTGGCTCCATGGATGGGAGTCGGAGCGCGGATCCATCCGGATCCGGCCCCACAAGTCGCCTCTCGCGGCTAGGGGTTGAAGCTCACTCTGTGGCGCCAATGGGGGGCATGCGCCCCCATTCCTTTTCGGAGCTTGTCCGAGAATGGTTCTTACGCCCAGGAAATGCGCAAAATTCCGTTCGCTTCGTAGGAGGTGGTCTGCCAAGGGCCCCTTGGCCTTTGGGGCCTTTCTGTCCAGTTGAAATTTCACCGGGTCCGTGGTGCTTTTTGAATCCTCAGAAAGCCCTGGTGGGACGGATTCGGAACCCGCCCCTACGGCTCAAACGCCAGGCCGGCAGCACAAGCCCTCTTGAAAGTCCCAACCTTCCGTCCACACAAGAAGGGAGCAACCTGGGCGTTCTCGCATAAGCTCCCAGGCGGGGGTCTTGAGCCCTGCGGCGAAGCCCCATTGTAACCCCATGGATGGCAGGCCGCACCCGACGGCCCATGCGACCTCCGCGGGCTCTTTTGCAGCCCTAAAAGGCTGGGATCCCAGCAAGACGCCCATGGCCGGCGCTTTTGCAAGATATCCCCGCGGGCGGTCAGTCGATTCGTTCCACAGGCGTTCGAAAGACCTCAATCCCCCGGCGGCCCATTCGCTCCTTGAGCTCCCGCAGGGCCCGAAGGAGCTCTTCCGCCACGGGTGTTTCGGCGATGACGGCCACGGCGCAGTTGAATCCGGGCCAGACGGCATTGTCCATCTTGGGCTCCGCATGAGGACCCTTTCCCAGCACACGGTCCCACTTGGTAAAGCCCGTGATGCAGCAATGTTCCAACATCTCCATCACGTCTTCGTCATAGGCCACATCGTAGAAGATCCAGTACATGTGCATGGTGCCGCACCTTTCCTTTGCGGGCCTTCCCAGTGACGAGTCGAGAGCCGCCTTATCCGCAGTTCGGTTCCCGGCATCGGCAGAAAGCGGGCACGTGCAGAAGACGGCTTCGCCGGATGTTCACGGCGCCCCCGATGGTTTCCAAAGGTGTGCCCGCGGACCTGAGAACCCGCAGATCCTTGGCAAACCCAGATCTTTGAGCACCTGGGGGCAGAAAGCGCTCCTGGATCACAGGGCCCGGGAGGCCTTCTAGCGGCCGCGTTTTGAGCGATGCCGGCTTTCCAGGTGGTAATAAAGCGTGGGAACCAGAACGAGACTGACCAAACTGGATACCGAGAGGCCGCCCAGCATGGTGATGCCCAACGGGTTCCAGGTTTCCGCCCCCACACTGCGAGACACCGCCATGGGAAGCATGCCGAAAAAGGTGGTCAGCGTGGTCATGAGCACCGGGCGCAGGCGGCTTCTTCCCGCCTCGCTCACCGCCTGGAAGAGATCCCGTCCCCTCTTTTCCAATAGGTGCGTGTAGTCCAGCAGCACGATGGCGTTGTTCACCACGATCCCCACCAGCATGACCACTCCCATGAAGGACACGATGCCCAGGGTGGTACCGGTGAGGTAAAAGGCGTACAAGACCCCTGTGACCGCAAAGGGCACGGAAAACATGATGATGAGGGGATCCCGCAGATTCCCGAAAAGGGAGGCCATGACCATGTAGACCAGCACGATGCCGAGGACAAAGAGGGTCGTGAGCTCCCGGAACGCCTTCTGCTGTTCTTCCACATCTCCGCCGAATCCCACGCTCACCCCCTCGGGAAGATTGATCTCCGCCAGACGCTTTCGGATTTCCGCGCTGGCCGATCCCAAGGATCTTTGCCATAGGTCCGCTTCCACCTTGACGATCTTCTGGCGGTTTTTGCGCTCGATTTCGATGGGCCCCTGCCCTTCGCGGATCCGCACCAGGTTTTTGAGCGGCACCTGCCTCCCGTCCGGAAGCGACACCGGGACCCGAAGCAGGTTTTCCAAGCGGTTCTTGTCCTTTTCCGACAGCCGGGTGAAGATCTCGAAACTGTCTCCGGCGTCCCGATAGAGACTGGCCTCCTTGCCGTAGAAGTAGTTTCGCAGAACCGCCGCCACCTGGGCCACGCGCAGGCCCATGGACGCCGCCTTTTCCCGGTCCACCTCCACCCACAGTTCCGGGCGTGGAGGCTTCTGGCTGATCTCCACATCCACCAAACCCGGGATATTGAGAAAGAGGGCCTCCACGCGGCGCGCCACATCCATGAGCACGTCCATGTCCGAGCCCTGGATTTCCAAAGAAATGGCCTTGCCGCGCCCTTTGAGGATGGACGAGATGGGGTCCACGGCGCTCACCATGATGCGACTGATGCCCGGGATCTTCCGCACCTCCTGGCGCAACAGGGCCGCAATCTCCTTGGCGCTTCGACTCCGCTTGTCCCGATCCACCAGTTTGAAGCCGATCTCCCCCACGTTGGCCCCCTCCTCGAAACCCAGGGCCACACCGATTCCCTCCTCCGACTGGCCGTCAAAGGCATAGGAATGGCGAAACTCCTCGGGACGCACCACCTTTTCGATGTTCTCCTGTATGGCCTCCACCACCCTATTGGTTTCTTCAATGCGGGTACCTTCGGGCAGCCGAAAGTCCACGCTCACGTCCCCCGAATCCACCTCCGGCATGAAAGACGTGGAAAGAAACGGAACCAGGGAGAGCCCGCTGACAAAGACCGCCAAAGCGAAAAAGAAGGTGGTCTTGCGATGCGAAAGACACCATTCCAGGATCGCCTGATAGCGCCTATCCAGCACCTCAAAGGCTCGCTCGCTCCATCGGTGAGCCGCCCCCACCAGTCCCTTGTGGCGGGACGGGTCAAACTGGAACCGATGCAGCCACTTGGACGCCAGCATGGGCGTGAGGGTAAGCGCCGTCACCAGGGAGGCCACCAGGGTGACGACCACCACGAATCCCAGCTGTTTGAACATGATGCCCGCCAACCCACCGAGGAACATGAGCGGCACGAAGACCACCACGGTGGTGAGGGTGGAGGCCGTAATGGCCAGCCCCATTTCGCTCGCCCCGAACATGGCCGCGGTGGTCCGGCGCCCGCCCTTTTCCAAGTAACGCACGATGTTTTCCAGAACCACGATGCCGTTGTCCACCACCATGCCCGAGGCGATGGCCAAGGACATGAGCGAGACCAGGTTGATGGTGTAGCCGAAAAAGTAGACAAAGATGAAGGAGAGCACCAAGGAGAAGGGAATGCTCAGGGCGATGATGAGCGCCGAGCGCACCTGCCGGAGAAAGATCGCCGTGACCAGAACCACCAGCACAATGCCATACAGAAGCGTGTTTCTCAGGTTGCGGATGGACGTGAGGATGTTTTCAGAGGTGTCCATCACGATGTGGATCTTTACGTCGCTTGGCAGCGACTTTTGGATTTCGGCCACCTTTCGGCGGACACGGCGGGAGACTTCCACCGTGTTTTCCCCCGTCTGCTTTTGCAAAATGAGCACGATGGCGGGTTTTCCGTCCCCCCAGCCGTTCAATTCCATGGGCTTGAAGCCGTCCTGGACCTGGGCCACATCTCTCAGATAGACGGGCTTGCCCTGGAAAAACCCCACCACGGTGTCAGCCATCTGAGCGGCGTTTTCGTAACGGGCCGGCACCCGCACAAAGTATTCCTTGCGCCCCGCTTTGATGCTCCCCGCAGGAACACTCACGTTTTCCGCCGCCAGGACGCGGTTGATCTGCTCCAGGCTCAGCCCGTAGCCGTCAACCTTGTCCAGGTCGAAATAGACGTTGATTCGGCGCCGAAGCCCTCCGTAGAGCTGGATCGCCCCCACACCCGACACCCGTTTGAGTTCATCGGAGATCTTCTTGTCCACCAACTGATAGAGTCTCGGCCAGGAGGCATCGGCCGTGATGGTCATAAAGAAGATGGGCGCCGTGGCGCTGCTGAACTTGTAGAGCATGGGGGTTTCCACATCGGGGGGCAGATCCCTCTTGGCCCGTTCCAGCCAATCCCGAATGTCGTTGGTGGCCTCCGAAAGATCCGTTCCCCAATCGAAACGGCACACCACCACGGACAGGTTGTCCAGGGACTTGGAGGTGAGCGTGTCCAGGTTACTCACCGTATTGACCTGGTCCTCAATCACCTTGGTCACCTCCGTTTCCACATCGGAGGCGCTGGCGCCGGGCCACGTGGTGAGAATGGAGACCACCGGCGGGCTGATGTCGGGAAACATGTCGATACTGATCCGAAAGAGGGACAGCATCCCGAGAAGCAGGCCGGCCAAGAGAAACATCAGCGTGGCCACGGGTTGACGAACCGCGAACTCCGGCAGTCGCATGGGCTCAGCTCCCTTCCTCCTGCACGACCTCCACTGCCACGCCTTCGGACAGGCGATTTTGACCCCGTACCACCACCCGGTCCCCGTCCTGCAGTCCTTCCAATACTTCCACCAGGGACTCCTGCTCCACGCCCAGTTTCACATTGCGAAGCACCGCCCGGCCTGCACGCACCACGAAAACATAGGGCGTTCCCGTGCCAGGAAGGCGCAGTAGGGCGTCCCGTTCGATAACCAAGGCCCGCCTGGACCCCAGGGCGATACGCACGTGGGCGAACATGCCCGAGCGGAGCGCCAGGTCCGGATTGGGGATGTGCAGTTCCGCCACCGCCGTGCGCGTCATGGGATCCAGCACGGGGGTGATCACCTGAACACGGCCCTGGAAGATACGGTCCGGATAGGCCGCCACGCGGCATTCCCCCCGCATCCCCCGGCGGATCAGGGGAAAATCCGGCTCGGAGACCTGGAAGACCACCTTGAGTCGGTCTTCGGTGGTGATGCGGACCACCGGCTTTCCGGTGTCGGTCAAGTTCCCCGGATCCAGATAGCGATCCGCGAGCAGGCCGTCCATGGGGGCCTTCAGGGTAAAATCCCTGTGCCGCACCTGCAGGGCCTTCAGCGCCGACCGAGCCTCCTTGAGGCGGGCCACGGCGGCTTCGTGTTCGCTCCGGATCCGGTCCAGGCGCTGTCGGGCCACCGCCTTTTCCCGGTAGAGGGCCTCAAGGCGGGCCCGATCCTTTTCAAGAAGCGCCACTCGGGTGGCCGCCGCCGCCACGGCAGCGCGCGCCTGGCTCAATCGAGCCCGGATTTCCGCATCGTCCAGACGCACCAGCACCTGACCCTTTCGGACCCGGTCTCCCCGTTCCGCCGCGATCTCCAAGACCGCCTTGCCGCTTACGGTGGGATAGAGCCGCACGTCTCGAAGCGGCCTGAGGGTTCCCGTGGTTCGAAGACTCCGCTCCACCTTGGCATAACGTGCCGCCACAACGGATACGGGCACCCTGACCGCCGCCTCCTCCCGGCGCTCTTGCCGCGTCTGGAGGCGCCAGAAATTGACCCCGGCCACCACAAGGAAACCCACGGCGACACACACCACCGCCACGGTGACCCATCCTCTCGCTTTTCTGGAAGCATCTGCGTTCATCTTCGTTACCACCCTTTTTCGGCTCCGGCGCCCGTCCCGATCTTACCCATGGGCACCCCCCCTGGCCGTCCGGACCTTTCACATGGGGTCAGGCCTCCGCGTGCTCGTCCGAAAACGGCATTTCGGCCCAAGATCCCGGAACATTTCCATTCCCTTCCTTGCCCCAGGAAGGGCCTTGAGACCCCGCCGCCTTCCCGGCCTCGGCCACGAAGGCACAGGCCGCCCTCCGTTCAGCATTTCTATCGGCGTCCCAAGGCCCGATCCAATTCCGCTCGGGCCAGATGCCAGCCGTAGTGGGCCCCATAGTAGTTGGCTTCCGCCTGAGTCAGGTAGGCCCGGGCGTCCAGGACCTCGGTGGCCGTCGTCACCTGCTGCCGGTACTGAAGCCGGGTAATGCGCAGATTTTCCCGTGCCTGCTCCAGGGCCGTTTTGGCCGTCTCCACATTGGCCTGGGCCACCTCCAGATCGGATAGCGCCGCTTTCACCTCCAAACGCACGCTCTCTTCGATGTCCGCCAGGCGCTCCTGGAGACTTCGGGCCTTGGCCCGCTGTTGGCGAACGGCCGCCTGCGTCCGGCCCCACTCAAAAAAGGGCCACTCCAGTCGCACCCCCACGGTGGTGGTGTCGGGGTTTTGATAGTCGTTTTCCTCACCGAGGGGATCTTTGCCGGTTCGTTCCACACGGCCCACGAGAAAGACCTTGGGGTAGAACTCGCTCGCCGCCAGGCGCACGCCTTCCTGGGCCTGTTTCACGGCCAGCCGGAGCACCCGAAGTTCCGGGCGATTGCGCACTGCCTCTTCCATGAGCGATTCCAACTCATAGGAGCCAGGGGAAAAACGCACCACGTCGGCCACCCGGGTGGGGGCAGTGAGCGGGCGGCCCAGGAGGCGATTGAGATCGGCTGTGGCCACTTCCACATCCTTTGCGCGCCGGACCTTGGTCTGGCGCGCTTGAGCCAGGGCAACCTGGGATTTCAGCACATCGTTATAGGCAATGAGTCCCTGTTTGTAGAACTTCTGCGCATCCCGAAGATGGGCCGCCAGTTGATTCTCCTCTTCCCGGGCCACGTCAAGAAACCGCCCCGCCAGAAGGACTCGGAAATAGGCCGTCTTCACCCTTTTGGCCACGTCCAGAACCGCCTGCTCCTTCTGCACCTGGGCCCGGGCCACATCCAGCGCGGCGATCTTCTTCTTGGTCACCAGGGCGAATCCCGTAAAGATCGGTTGGGTCAGGGTGAGATCCCAGGTGAAATTGTCGTGGTGGCCCACCTCCACTTTTTGCGTGCCCAACTCCGTTTTGAAGATGGCATAGGGATTATCATCCAAGCGAAAGTATTCGTAGTGGGCGGAAAGGGAGGGCAGCAGAGCCGCCTTGGCGCCCAGGAGCCCCTCGGCGGCCGCCCGTTCCAGTTGGCGGGCCTCCTTGATGAGATGATCGTTGGAAAGGGCCTCTTGCAACGCATCGGCCAATGTCAAGACCTCCGAGGCGGTCTGCGCCCGGCACATCGCCCCCCCAAGGCCCAACCACAGAGTCGTTGCCAGTAGCGCCGCCCCCAGCGCTCTGGTGGTGTCGAGACGCCTCTTCATCCGGCATACTCCTTTCCGGCTTCTCCCATCGCGAAGCAAACGAGTCCACGTCACGCCCGGACGTATCACCAAACCAAACAGCCGCCCTGCCTGGTGAGTCCTGGCTATCGGGCGGCACACGTCTCACGCCTTTGAAGGATCGACCGCCAGAGCCCCTTTCAAAAAAACCTCTTCCACCACGGCGCTGTAGATCTCCGGCCGACACCCCGCACCCTCTTCCATGCACCTGAGCAAAAACGCGCCCAAAAGGCCGTCCAGGGCCAGGGCCAGGTGGTCCGGGTGCAGGTCGTAGCGCAAGAGTCCAGCTCGGCCCCCCTCCTCCAGGACACTCGCCAGCAGTTGAAGGATCCTTCGATCCCGTTCCTGAACCTCCTCGTCGAAGCCGGCTTTGAAGTGGAAGGCCATCCCACGGGTAAGAGAGAGGTAGAGCCGGATGGCGGGCGAGTTTTCTTCCACCACGCGGGCGCAGGCCGCGATGAAGGCTCGAATTCTTTCCAGGGGATTTCCCGATCCTTGCAGAGCGCCTCGCGCCGCCGTCTCAAAACGATCGGCCACCTCCACGATGATGGCCCGGTAGATGTCTTCTTTGTTTTTGAAAAGATTGTAGAGGGTGCCCACGGAAAACTCCGCCTTTTCCGCGATCTGGCGCATGGACACCCTGTCGTAGCCCCTGGCGGAAAAGAGCTGCAGGGCCGCTTGCAACACTTCCTGTCGGTATCGCAGCATCTCCCGCTGCCGCCGGCTCAAAGGCTTTTCCGTCATCGGCTCCCTTCTTTCTTCGTCCCGGACTCCTGTGGTGCGGCCCCGGTGAGAACGCCCCCGCACGCTGAACAAACCCTCACAATTTGAACATTCGTTCAATGCAAGTCAATCCCTTTTTCCACAACCGCCCAATGGGGCCGGGATCGATCGCAAACCTCCCCTTGGACCCATGGCCGACGATGGCCATGCCGGGCCTCTCTCTTTTGCTTTGACCTGGTCCTCCGTCCTCGACTAAAAGGCTCTTCGGGCCTATTGCATCGCGCACGGCCCACATCGTTTTCCCTTGCGCTGTGGCGCCTTTGCGCAAGGAACGAAACGCCCCATCCTCGCCGCCGGCGGCTGCGAGTGCGTCTGCGATCCACTTTCTCGCGAGCGGGGATCCACACTGGGTTCAGCGGGCGTTCAGAGGTGCCATCCGCCCCTATGCAGCCAATGTTTTCAAGGCGCCGCGGAAACCAATTCCCAGCCCATGAAGATCGTCGCAAGGGGGCTGCCGAAAGAGGCGGGAAAGCGAAGCGCCGCGCTTTGAGCGAAACCAGATTCTACGGGAGGTGCTCCTTGTGATGGACAAGCCCGGTCGGATTGTGAAGGTGGACTTGACCCAATCGTCCATCATGAGCCTTGCCTACTCCCCTGTTTGGAGTTCCGCTTATCTGGCCGGACGCGGCATCAACATCCGACTGCTCCTGGAACACACGGAGCCCGACACGGAGCCGCTGGATCCCGAAAACGTTCTGATCCTTTCCTGCGGACTGCTCACAGGCACGGCGGCTCCCGCTTCCTCCCGGCTTCATCTGAGCGCCGCCTCTCCCCTGACCGGTCTTTTGGGAAGCTCCAGCATCGGCGGACATTTCGGCGCTCATTTGCGCCGCCACGGAATCCAGGCCCTGATGATTTGCGGGAAAAGCCCCCGGCCTGTGGTCCTTCGCATCGGAGCGAATGGGGTGCGACTGGAGCCCGCGCACGATTTGTGGGGGCGGGACACGGTCGAAACCTACCGGGCGCTCCGCTCCGCTCAGGGCCGTTCGGACGTGGAGGTGCTGTGCATCGGCCCAGCGGGGGAACGGGCCGTGCCCATGGCCTGCATCATGAGCGGCCCGGACCATGCGGCCGGCCGCACCGGCCTGGGGGCGGTGATGGGATCCAAGAACTTGAAAGCCGTGGTGGTGGATCCGCCGCCGGGCCCGCCACGCTATTCCAGCGCGGCGAAGGAAACCGCCGCCCGTTATGTCCGACGTATCCGGCAATCGGCGGAATACTCAACGTTTTCGACCCACGGGAGTGTAGCTTATGTGGGCTGGTGCCACGAACGCCGGCTGCTGGCCACCCGCAATTTCAGGGAAAACTCCTTCCCCGCCGCGCAGGCCTTCGATCCCCAACACCTGTCCGGTCTCACCACCCGCCGCAAGACCTGCTACCGCTGTCCGGTTCATTGCAAGGCGGAGTTGCGCCTGCCGGGAGCCTCGGAGCCCCTGGCACGCCCTGAATTCGAGACGGCCATTGCTCTGGGACCCAAGTGCAGCCTGGGCGATCCCCAACAGGTGGTGTTGCTGCACAACCTGTGTTCCCGGCTGGGTCTGGATGCCATATCCGCCGGAACCGCCATCGCCTTTGCCATGGATCTCTTCGAACGGGGCATCTTGACCGCGCAAGATACCGACGGCCTAGATCTTCGGTGGGGTGACCCGGCCGTTATGGAACGTCTTATCGAGGACATGGCCCAGGCACGGGGCCTTGGAGCCCTTCTAGGACAGGGGGTCCATCGGGCAGCACAGTCCATCGGCCGCGGCGCGGAGCGCTACGCTCCCCATGTCCACGGGCTGGAGATGCCCGCCTACCATCCGGGAGGGTCCATGGCCACGGCTCTCGGATACCTGGTTTCCACGCGGGGGGCGGATTTCACAAGTGTGTATGCCACACCCGAATACCGGTGGTCCCCCGAAGAAGCGGCCCGGGAGGTGGGCACACCGCTGGCCGTAAACCCGCTCCAGCCCGAGGGCAAGCCCGCCCTGGTGGCCCGGTCCATGATGGTCAGTGCCGTCATGGACGCTTTGGGCCTGTGCAAGGTGCCCGCCCTCAGTCTTGCGGGAGGCTTCGACCTGAAGTGCGAAGCCGAACTGGTGCGCCATCTCACCGGCCTGGCCCTGGAGGCCGACGACCTATTGGACATCGGCAAAAGGATCCTGGACTTGGAACAGCTGGCCAATGTCGGACGCGGCCTGGATCCGACGAAGGACACACTGCCGGAGATGGTCCGGCACCGCCCGGCTCCCGATGGCATGCGGGCGGATCTGAAAGACATACTGGAACGCATGCGCCTTGAGTTTTTCCAATTCATGGGCTGGACGCCGCAGGGCATTCCCCGCCGCATGGCCCTGCCCGAACCAAGCCCTTGGCTCTCACGGTGGACACGCCGCCAGAAAGGATGGAGAAATTCATGATGAAGTCCGGGGAGTATCAACCTCGCTTGCAGTTTCTCGACCAAGAGCAAAAGAAGAGGATCCATCAGGAGGCCCTGCAGGTTCTGGAGTCCGTGGGCATGGAAGTGCTTCAGGAGGAGGCCCGGTCCCTCCTGATCCAAGCCGGAGCACGGGAAGGGGAAGGAAACCGCCTGTACATTCCCGCTTCCCTGGTGGACAAGGCTTTGGAGACGGCACCCAACAACATCGCCGTGTACGACCGGGAAGGCACCCATGTGATGGATCTGGGAGGTCGCCGGGCTTATTTCGGGACCGGCTCGGATCTCATCTACAACCTGGACCCCCAATCCGAAGAACGCCACCCGTGCCGTCTGGAGGATGTGACCCGCGCGGCTCGGCTTTGCGACGCCTTGCCAAACATCGATTTCGTCATGTCCTTTGCCCATCCGTCGGAGATCCCCCCACACTTCGCCTATCTCAAGAGCTTCGAGGCCATGGCGCTTTCGTGCCGAAAGCCCATCGTCTGCACGGCGGAAGACCGTGGGGATCTGGAGGCCATGTGGAAGATCGGCTGCGCGGTGCGGGGCGGCGCCGAAGCGCTCCGGCAAAAGCCCTACCTGATTCACTACGCCGAGCCCATCAGTCCTTTGAAGCATCCGGTCCCCAGCCTCAACAAGCTCCTTCTATGCGCCGAAAAAGAAATTCCCGCCATCTATTCCCCGGCTCCCATCGCGGGCTCCACGGCCCCCATGACCCTTGCGGGACATGTGGTCCAGGGACTGGCCGAATGCCTCACGGGTCTGATCATCCACCAGCTGAAGAGGCCCGGAGCCCCGTTTCTCATGGGCATGGGCCCCGCTGTTTTGGACATGGCCACGGGGCAATGTTCCTACAACGCACCGGAATACTACATGGCCTACGGGGCCATGATCGAGATGAGCCACTTTTACGATCTACCCAGCTGGGGCTATGCGGGCACCAGCGATTCCCAGGTCCCCGACGGTCAGGCCACCTTCGAGGCCGGCCTGCTCACCTTCCTGTCCACCTTTTTGGGTGCCAACCTCAACCACGACGTGGGCTACCTGGATTTCGGCCGAACGGGGGCTCTGGAAATGATCGTCATGGTGGATGAGTTCATCGACCAGATCCGGCGGATGGCCCTGGGAATCCCCACCGACCCCGAACACCTGGGCGTGGACGCCATCGCTCAGGTGGGGCCCGGAGGTCACTTTTTGACCCACCCCCACACCTTGAAACACCTGCGCGACACACAATGGCGTCCCAGGCTCATCCACCGCGGCAGCCACGAAAAGTGGACGGCGGCGGGAAAGACCACGCTGCTCGACCGATCCCGCGCAAGGGTTCGTGAAATCCTGGAGAAGCATCTTCCCGTCCCCGTGCCGGATCCGGTTCGCCAGGCCATTCAGGAAATCATCGATACCTTTCAGGAAAAAGGCCATGAAATATAGAGAAGCTCCTGCGGCCGCAGCCCCGCACGAGACACCGGTCACGCGGTTTCTCGACGCTCATGGGGTTTCCTACCGGCGCATCCAACACACCCGGCCGGCGCTCACCGCTCAGGACGTGGCCCTACAGGCCGGCATCCATCTGGCACAGGTGGTCAAGACCATGGTTCTTGGGGCCAAGGACGGGGCCTATGTGGTCGCCCTGGTTCCCGGGGATCGGCGACTGGACATCCCGGCCGTGTGCCGACAGACCGGGCTGCGCCTTTCTCTCATGCGGCCGCAAAGGATTCTGGAAACCACGGGGTACAGCGTGGGGGCGGTGGCCCCCTTCGGCCTTCGGACGGCCCCCGCGTGCCTGGTGGCCGATGAAAGTCTTTTTGCATGGGACGAGCTGAACATCAGCTCCGGCCACCCGCTCTTGAGCTGCCAATTGGCCTCCGGGGCCCTGGTGCCGTTCGTGGACGGTGGGATCTTTTCTTTGGTGCGCCCCACTCCATAAAGTTCTTGACGCGCCGAACGAATGGGGATATCTACCGACGCCCTCGGGAAAGATCGCCAACAGAACGATGGAGGTTCTTATGGAACTGGCGTGCTGGCTGCTGGCCGCTGCCGGGCTGTTGCTTCTGGGATGTTTGTGCAACCGGTCGGTGGATAGGAAGTAGGACTTTGACACCCCTTGCGGAGCATGCCATCAGGACTTATTTGGACGGAGCGGAAATCATACGGGCCGAGAAGGAGGAATGATCGCCATGCATGAGGAACCCCAAAGAGCCGTGGCAACGGCCGCCCCTCAAACCATCCCCAACCCAGTGAAATGCAAGGAAGGCAAAGGACTTCGCAACTTCGACTGCCTCTTTTACGACGATTGCCTGGACAAGGCCGCCAAGGCCATGTGGAGCGGCTTCACATGCGGCAAATGCGCATACTATGAAGAGTAATCCACAGTCGATCGGCGGATCGGAAATTTTCGGACCCACCCATCGGGTGGGTCTTTTCGTTTCATGCCTCTTTTTTTGACATGGGCCACCGGCGAAGCGATGCGGAAAGTGGCGCCGGTCCGTTGGCTCCCTTGCCCGCCAGATTCCCCGGACCATCTCCAGCCTTCATGCCACCCCAAGTTCCAACTTTCTTGGATCTGGGCGGACGCGCACTGCCCGCGCCTCTGATCATCTTCCTCGTCATTTCCCGGAATCCCTGATCAGGAAAGGGCATCCGCGCCCGAAAAGAGCCGTGAAGCGTCAGGAAACCTGATGGATGACCGGGTCCAGACCCCTGAGATCCTCCACGGGAATATGGCAGGCGATGAAGTGGTCTTCGTCCACCTGCCGCCAGGGAGGCATTTTTTCCCGACACAGGTGGCTCTTTTCTCCCAACAGGTCGCACCGCGGGCAGCGGGTGTGGAAGCGGCAGCCGGAAGGCGGATTCAACGCACTGGGAACGTTTCCTCCCAATCGAATGCGTTTTTGGCGCGCCGAAGGGTCGGGGATGGGAACCGCCGATAGGAGCGCTTCCGTGTAGGGGTGATACGGCGGAGCATAGATGGCCTCGGCAGGCCCCCGCTCCATGATCTGCCCCAGGTACATCACGGCCACATCATCGGTGAAGTATCGAACCACGCTGAGATCGTGGGCGATGAAAAGAAGGGTGGTTCCCAACTCCTCCTGTATTTCCATGAGGAGATTGAGCACCGCCGCTTGGACGGAGACGTCCAGCGCAGAAACCGGTTCGTCGCAGAGAACCAGGTCGGGGCGGCTGGCAAGGGCGCGGGCGATCCCCACCCGTTGCTTTTCTCCGCCGCTCAATTGCCTGGGATAGCGATCGTAGTACTCGGGGCCCAGCCGCACGGCCTTGAGCAGCCGGATCACTTCGGAACGGACCTGGCCCTTGGGAACCGTTCGGAATCGGCGAATGGGGCGGGCGATCTGCTTTCCCACGGAATAGGAGGGATTGAGCGTGGCGTCCGGGTTCTGGAAGACCATCTGGATTTCCCGGATCACCTCGAAATCCCGGTGCCGCACTGTCTTGGCGATGTCCAGGCCCAGGAATTCCAGCCGGCCCCCGCTCAACCTTTCCAGACCGATCACGGCTTTGAGCAGACTGGACTTGCCACAGCCGGACTCCCCCACAATGCCCAGGGTGCGCCCGCGCGGTACCCGCAGACTGACGCCGTCCACGGCCCGCACATATTCCTTGTCCCCCAGCCCCAGAAGGGATTTCAGGCTGGGTTTGCGCTGTTCGTAGTAGACCTTCACTTCGCGCATCTGCAAAAGCGGAGATCCCTCCGCCGTTTCTTCCGCTTCAGGCGCCTTGAGGGAGGCAGAGCGCCGTTCGAGCCGCAACGGCTTTTGGGCCAGGTTCTCTGCCATCACGCAGCGCGCACCGTGGCCCGAGGGCAATCGGATCCAAGCCGGCTTTTCCTGCAGGCAGGCCTCCCCCGCATGGGCGCACCTGGGAGCAAACACACAGGCATTCTCCGGTCGTTCCAACGGTGCGGGCACCCTTCCCGGGATGGGATGGAGCGCAAGGGCCCTCTTGGTGCTTCCCAGTCGGGGGACACAGCGCAGAAGGCCCCGCGTGTAGGGATGTGCCGGGTGGGCGAAAACGGTATCCACCTGCCCCTGTTCCACCATTTCCCCGGCATACATCACACACAGCCGGTCGCTCACCCGGGCCACCACCCCCAAGTTGTGCGTGATGAACAGAATGCTTGTCTGGAATTCTTGTTTCAGGTCTTCCACAAGATCCAAAACCGCCGCCTCCACGGTCACGTCCAGCGCCGTGGTGGGCTCATCCATGATGAGCAGCGCGGGATGGTTCAGCATGGCCATGGCGATGACCACGCGCTGCTGCTGCCCCCCGGACAACTGATGGGGATAGCGAGCCATGATCTGGTCCGCATCGGGCATGTACACACGACGGAGCATGGCCACCGCCCGGTCCCAGGCCTCCGTTTTGGACACCGTCTGATGGCAGGTGAGCACCTCCATCAGCTGCTCCCCGATCCGCAGAGTGGGATTCAGGGCCGACATGGGGTTTTGATACACCATGGAGATGCGGTTTCCCCGGAGGCGATTCAGCTCCCGTCGTGAACGACCCACCAGTTCGCTCCCTTCGAACCGGATGCTTCCCCCCGCGATCCGTCCGTTGGATCCCAGAAAGTTCACGAGGGAGAAGGCCACGGTCGATTTTCCGCATCCCGACTCCCCCACCAGTCCCAGGGTTTCGCCGGCACCGATCTGGAAAGACACATCCCGAACGGCGGGAATCCATCCCCGGCGGGTCTTGTAGCTGATGGAAAGGTGCTCAACCTCCAGGACGGGATCGCCCGAAAGGTTTGTTTTGTTCATAGCATTCGGCTCCGAGTCTGTACCATCACGCGGGTGTCGCCTCATGGGCGGTCGGTGGCCCCTGTGAGCGTGTCCGAGAACGCCCAGATTCCTGCCTTCTTGTGCGAACGAAAGGTTGGGGCCACCAGGCGGGCCCGTACTTCCGGCCTGGTCAGGCCGCCGGAGGGGTGGGTTCCGAACCCGCCCCCACAAGACCGTCTAAGAATTCAAAAGCACCATGGGGCCGGTGGAATTGCAACTGCTCAGAAAGCCACAAAAGGCCACGAGGCCATGGTCAGGCAGCCTCCTCTCCCCGGTCCGGCGAACCGGAGCGTTGACACCGGTCATCGAGTTGAAGCGGAAAGGCCCAAAGAGGACTCCCTCTCTCGTTTCCCCGGCTCCCGGCCCCGCAGCCGTCTTCGCTGGCGATGCCAGTTGCGGCTGGTCGCCGTACGGGTCTTCCAGTTACTGGTACCTCATGGTTTCCTCCCGCAGGCCGTCGGCCAAAAGATTGAGCCCCACGACCAGCGAGGCGATGGACAAGGACGGCCACAGGGCGGCCCAAGGAGATCCCGCCAGGATGAACTCCCGTCCCTTGGCCACCATGGATCCCCAGTCCGGAGACGGAGGCGGCAGGCCCAGCCCCAGAAATCCCAGGGTGCCCATGGCGAAGATGGCGTAACCCACCCGGAGCATGGCGTCGATGATGATGGGCCCCTTCGCATTGGGGAGAATTTCCACGAACATGACGTACCAGGGGCTCTCCCCCCGCGTTTCCGCCGCCCGCACGTAGTCCCGGGTACGGATGTCCAGGGTGAGGCCCCGCACCAGTCGGGCGATTCCAGGCGTACCCACGATGGCAATGGCCAGCACCACATTGACGGCCGACGCCCCCATGGCGGCCACGAAGATCAAGTAGAGCAGGATGACAGGGACCGCCATCATGGCGTCCAAGAGCCGCATGACCACTTCATCCATCCACCCGCCCTTGTATCCGCTGACCAGTCCGAGAAAGGCTCCGATCACCAAGGAGGCGGCCACGCCCCACAGGGCCGTGCCGCCGGGAAGCCACACCTGCTGGGACACGGGCAGCACCACCAAGACGATGCGGGCGCCATAGACGAGCCGAGCCCACAAATCCCGTCCCAGTTCGTCCGTTCCCAGCGGGTGGGCCGCACTGGGCCCCTGGTTGGGCGCCTTCCAATCCTGGTAGGTGGGCGAATAGGGGGTCCAAAGGGGAGCGAAGAGCGCTGCCAACACCCAGAAGGCCACGATGAAAAAACCCACGGTGGCTGTCCGGGAAGAGAAGATGAGCGAAAAGACTTGTCGAAGCCCCCGAAAGAAAAGGAGACCCGAACGTGAACCCGATTGTGTTTGAGATGCTTGTTCCGCAGTCGGCGCCATGACCTTGTCCCGCCCGTTCCTATCGATAGCGGATTCTCGGATTGAGAAAGGTATAGAGGATGTCCGCAATGAGCTGGGTTCCCACCGCCACAACCACCATGATCATGGCGCCGGCTTCCAGGGCATTGATGTCCTTGTAGAGGGCCGAATTCAATAGATACTTGCCCAAGCCCGGATAGCCAAAGACCACCTCCACCACCACGATTCCGCCCAGCAGCCAGTTGACGTGGAGCATGATCACCGTGATGGGGGCGATCAGGGCGT
Organism: Desulfacinum hydrothermale DSM 13146; assembly: GCF_900176285.1. Lineage (GTDB taxonomy): Bacteria > Desulfobacterota > Syntrophobacteria > Syntrophobacterales > DSM-9756 > Desulfacinum > Desulfacinum hydrothermale. Next base: position 110,110 of record NZ_FWXF01000003.1, read on the forward strand.
TGCGAACGGCGTGCTTGAAGACAACCCTTCGGTAGGAAAGACCCTTGATGAAGGCCGTCCGGATGTAGGGTGAGCGCATCACTTCCACCATGCTCGCTCGCGTGATGCGCAGCACGTAGCCCAGCTCGATCAGGGTGAGGGTGAGCACGGGCAGGACCAGCATGTCCGGCCGCTGCCAGGGAGCCTGCTCACCAAACACCGTGGCCCCGGGCAGCCAACCCAGCCAGAGCGCAAAGATGAGAATCAGGAAGATCCCCATGGCAAATTCAGGGATGACGGAAAAGACCATCCCCCCCACGGAAAGCGATCGATCCAGAACGCTTCCTTCCCGAAGACCGGCCACAATGCCCAGGGCAAGCGCCAGGGGCATCACCACGGTAAAGGCAATGCCCGCCAGCACCAGGGAATTGCGAAGACGGACGAAGAGGCTCTTGGCCACCGGACGGCCGGTGCGAAGGGAAACACCCGGATCCCCCCGCAGAAACCCCTTAATGAGGGGGAGGTAGTCCACGGCGCCCCCGGACACTTCCTTCCAGCCGCTTCCCACCACGAAGACCCAAGCCTTTTTCTGTTTGCCCTTCTCCCAGAGGACCACCCGGTTGTGGGTGTCCACGCCCCAAAAATAGAAGGAACCGTCGGAGCGCTTCTTCCAGCGACCGTTGTCGGCCACCTCCTCCACCGACCCGTCCGGGCGCCTCACCTCCGCCACCAGGTTGTCTCCGTCCAGCTTCCAGCGCACCAGATTGCCATCCGCACGGCGCGCCCACCATTCCACAAAGCCCTGCTTTGTGGTCAGGCGTTGAAGCGGCAACCCCACCAGGTGCCGCCCCCGCCAATCGCTTCCCAAAAGCCAGTGGACATAACGGACGGGGGCCGGTTCATCCAGCCCCAGCTGGTTGAGGAAGGAGGCTTCCTGTTCCGGGGTGACGAAGCTCCCGAGCACATTCCGAGCCACATTGCCCGGAGAGGCCTCGGTGATGAGAAAAACCGCCACCGACACCAGCAGCATGGTGAGAAACAGGAGCAGGATCCTGCGAAGAATGAATACCAGCATTATGCTTTGCGCTTACTCATCCAGACGTCGTTGATCAGAAGATAGTTGGTCGGGTGGGCCTTCAGGTTATGCACCCACTTGCGGGCACTGGTCCAGAGGTTGCGCCAGTAGGAGATGCCCACGGGACCCCGCTCCATCATGATCTCTTCCAGATCACAGAACACCTTTCGGCGCTCTTCCACGTCCAGAATGCCGCTGGCCTTGGTCACCAGGTCGCAAAATTCCTTGTCCACCCATCGCGTTTCGTTCCAGGGCACCGGCTTGCCCTCGTCGTCGGCCACATAGCCCAGGTTCAGGACCATGGTTCCCAGGGGTCGGTGCGTCCAGGGGGTGATGCCCAGATCCACCTCGGTCCATTTCTCCCAGTATTGGCTTGCCGGCATGGTCTGAATGTTGACACGAAATCCCGCGGGAGCCGCATCTTCTTTCAGGATTTCCGCATAACGCACCACGTCCGACCAATCGCTTCCCACGGCCAGGTTCACGTCCAGCCCGTTGGGATAACCGGCTTCCTTCAGAAGCTTTCGTGCCCGCTCCGGATCGTATTTGGGAACGGGCTTGGGGCAGTACTCGGGATGCTTGGGGTAGACGTGGAAGTCCTGCCCCAGCAGCCCCTGGTTGTGGTAGGCAAGGGCCAGGATCTTTTCCCGGTTTTGGCACAGCTTCAAGGCCATGCGAACCCGATTGTCGTTCCACGGCTTGATGTCCACCCGCATGCGCAACACCCTGGTCTGGCCCGTGGTCACCGGCAGCACGGTGATGTTGGGGTCATCCTTCAGGGCCAGGAAGATATCGGTGCCGCCCATGTCCCCGGGATCGATCACGTCCACTTCCCCCGTCTTGAGAGCGGCGATATGGGGGGCCATTTCCCCGCCCATATCGACAAATTCCAAGCCCTCCAGGTAGGGCAACGGCTTTCCGTCCGCCCCCTTCTGCCAGTAGTCCGAGCGGACCTTGAGCACACAGCGCTCACCCTCGCGGTATTCCACCAGGGTGTAGGGACCGGTTCCGTGGGGCTTCTTGATGAAGTCCCCTTCGAAGGTGCGGTGGTTGAGAACCAGTGCCGGATAATGGAAAAGATGCTCCGGAACGGCGATCTCCGGGCGCTTCAGATGCAGCCGGATCTGATGCGTGTTCACCTTTTCGATGCCGTTGGGATCCAGGTACCCGCTCATCAAGCCCAGGATGGACGAACCCACATCCTTGTCGAGCCACTGGTTCATGGTGAAGATGACATCATCGGCCGTGAACGGATCGCCGTTGTTGAAGGTAACCCCCTTGCGCACATGGAGGGTCCAGGTTTTGAGGTCGTCACTGACCTCCCACTTTTCCAACAGATAGGGGCGGGTGATGTTGTCACTGTCGGTCAGGGTCAGGTACTCCGCCACGTTGCGAAGCTGATTGGCCGGAGCGATCCACGAAAACTGGGCCGGGTGCGTCACTTTGTGCACCTGGCTGGAAATCTTCATGGTTCCGCCCCGCTGAATGGAACCCGCCCACGCTTTTTGGGGAGCACTCAGGCCTGCCAGGCGGCCGGCGGCCGTGGCCGAAAGTCCCAGCAGCGTGGCATAACGCAGAAAGTCCCGACGGCTCAGACCGCCTCGGTCCATCTCAGCCTTCAGCTCGGGGATGAGCGGATGATGGGCCTTGTCTTTCATGGTCCCCTCCTCAACCAAGGGTTGCCAATACGACTCCATTCTTAGAGAAGAAATTGTTTCATCGCGAACAAGCATACCAGATCGCGCGCAGCCATTCAACCCATATCCCTTGGACCGTTATGGAACGAATGGGGCCCACACGCCATGGTTGGAAAGGTTTCGGCTCCCCAAGCCTTCTCTTCATGGTTATTTTAGATAAAGATGCCAGAATGGGGTTCCGTCGTGACAGGCAAGGCAACAGAACCCACCCCTGGCCACCGGCGGCGCAACGTAATCGCCGCCGGCCGACACGCAGTACGCCGTAGTCCCAGACGCGTACCATGAAGCAAGGAGGAGCTATGCAGGTCTTGATCACAGGCGGCCTCGGATTTGTGGGAACCCAGCTCAGTCAAAGGCTTTTGAAGGCAGGACACCAGGTGACCGTCGTGGACCATGCGCCACACCCCCACCCCCGCACACCGACCCAGGTGTGTTACGTGTCGGCGGACACCACACGGCCGGGATCGTGGCAGGAAGCGATCGCCGGCCACGATGCTGTCATCAATCTCGCCGGCGCCTCCATCTTTCGCCGATGGAATGCCAAGACCAAGGAACTCATCTACAACTCCCGGATCCTCACCACGCGAAACGTGGTGGACGCCCTCCCCTCCACGAGCGCCGTCCATCTGCTGAACGCATCGGCTGTGGGCTATTACGGTCCGCACGGGGATGCTTTTCTCCAGGAAGAGGATCCGCCCGGCTCGGATTTTCTGGCCCGGGTCTGCGTGGACTGGGAAGCGGAAGCGGCCAAGGCGGCCGATAAAGGGGCTCGAGTGGTCGCCATGCGCTTTGGCATCATCCTGGGCAAGACCGGAGGGGCCTTGGGACAGATGATTCCCGCTTTCAAACGGTTTGTGGGCGGCCCCCTGGGCCACGGCAGGCAGTGGTTTTCGTGGATTCACATGGAGGATCTTCTGGGGGCCATCGAGTTTGTGTTGGCGCGAACGGAGATTCAAGGGGCCGCCAACTTTTGTTCCCCCAATCCGGTTCGCAACGAGACCCTGGCCCACGTGTTGGGAAAGCTGTTGCGTCGCCCCAGCTTTCTGCGCACTCCCGGTCTGGTCCTTAGGCTCGTGATGGGAGAATTCGGATCCGTGCTTCTCGAGGGCCAGCGGGTCTTTCCCGGAGTCCTTCTGAGACACGGCTACGCTTTCAGGTATCCGGATATTGAAGCGGCCCTGGCGGAAGTCCTGGCATGAAGAGCGCCGATCGTGATCCGCCCCTCGCCCTTTCCTCCCTTTGAGCGGCGGGCGTGCAGCCGTTCACGGCCCACGAGGAGCCTGTCCGACCATGGCCTTTCAGCCTTTTGGGAGATACCAACTGGTTGAAATTCCACTGCGCCCTGTGGCTCTTTTGGAGCCTTGCGGGGGCGGGCTCCAAACCCGCCTCCACAAGGCCAGGCCGCTAGCATGGGCCCGTCTGGTAGGCCCAAGCGTCCGTCCGCTCAAGAAGGGAGCAACCTGGGCGTTCTGGGACAGCCTCCCAGGCACGGCCCGCCGCCCTGGCTACGGATGGAGCGGGCCGACGGCGCTTTCCACCGCCTCAATCAAGGATCCGTCCCGAAGGAGGCCCGTCATGGCCTGGATATCCTTCGAGATAACCCGGTCCCTGTCCAGGTGGGAAATCACGCGCCGGATGCATTGGTAGGCCGCACAGGTTCCCTCCCCCGGCTTCATATTGGTGAACAGGTCCAGGGCCTGGGCCGCGCACAGAAGCTCGATGGCAATCACATGCTCCGTGTTGCACACAATATCGCGGACTTTCCGAGCGGAGATGGTCCCCATGGACACATGGTCTTCCTTGTTGGCCGAGGTGGGAATGGAATCCACGCAGGCCGGATGCGCCAGGGCTTTGTTTTCTGAAACCAGGGCCGCCGCCGTGTATTGGGCAATCATGAACCCGGAATGGAGCCCTCCCTGATCCACCAGAAAGGCCGGCAGGCCGCTCAGTTGGGGGTTCACCAGCCGCTCTACCCGCCGCTCGGAGATATTGGCCAGTTCCGCCACGGCCATGCCCATAAAGTCCAGGGCCAGGGCCAGGGGCTGGCCGTGGAAGTTACCGCCCAGAAGAAATTGTTCATCGTCGGCAAAGATCAGAGGGTTGTTGGTGGAGGCATTCATCTCCGTTTCCACCACGGTCCGGCAGTAGTTCAAGGCGTCCTTGGTGGCCCCGTGCACCTGGGGGGAACACCGGAGGGTGTAGGCGTCCTGGACGCGGGAACAGTCCTTGTGGGACGAGATGATGTCGCTGTTTTGGGTGATCCGGCGCATGTTTTCCGCCGCCTTGGCTTGGCCGGGATGGGGGCGCACCTGGTGGATCCTGGGATCGAATTCCGTGCGGCTGCCCATGAGCACTTCCAGGCTCATGGAGGCGGCGATATCGGCGGCCTTGGAAAGAAGGAGCGCGTCATGGAGGGCCAGGGCGCCGATGGCCGTCATGAGCTGCGTGCCGTTGGCGAGGGCCAATCCTTCGCAGGCTTCCAGTTCCAGAGGCTCCAGGCCCGCCCGAGCCAGCGCCTCCGCCCCCGACATTCGTTTCCCGTCATAGTCCGCTTCCCCCAGGCCGATGAGCACCAGGCCCATGTGGGCCAAGGGGGCCAGATCGCCGCTGGCTCCCACGGAACCCTTCTCCGGAATCACGGGGAGGATCCCCGCGTTGAGCACCTCCATCAGACGGCGGGCCGTCTCGGGTCGGATTCCGGAGTGTCCCCGGGCCAGATCCTTGAGTCGCAGTACCATCAGGGCCCGCACCGCGTCGGCCGACAGTTCGGGCCCCACCCCCGCCGAGTGGCTCATGAGGATGTTTCGCTGGAGTTCCCGCGCCTGCTCTTTGGAGATGATCACATCGCTCAGAGCTCCAAATCCCGTGGTGACCCCGTAGATGATCCTCTCTTCCTGCACCCAACGATCGATGAGAGCCCGGGCCTTTTCCAGCCTCTCCCAGGATTCGTCATCGAGACGCACCCGGGCGCCTTCCCGGGCCACCGCCACCAGATCCTCCAGACGCATGCCGTCTCGACCCAACACCACGTGACACATGTTTGTTTCTACTCCTTCTCGTCTGTTCGTCCGCTCTGAAGTCGTCCCACCAGATAGCCATCCATGATGAGGTGGATCACATGGTGGCACACGCAAAAAACCAGGGCTTCTCCGTACTGGGGAAAGAGCGCCGTCTGAATGAGGACGGACAGGGGTAGGGTTTTTTGACTGCCCATGAAAAGGAGCGATTCCATCCGCCCACGCCCGAGCCCCAGCAGGCGCCCCAAACCTGCGGACGCGCTCAGCAAGCCCGCATGAAATCCAACCACCAGAGCCACCACCCACGGAAGCAGCTGCAACCCACCCACAATGGTAGGCCGGGATTTGGAGACGGCGATCCACACAATCACCAGAATGAAACACCCATTGACCACGTTGGGTTGGATACCCCACCGTTTGTAGAAGTCCTGGAACGTGGGGCGCACTCCGATTCCCAACGCCAGGGGCAAGGCCACCAGCATGGCCATCTTCATCATGAGGGCCTGTTTGTCGATGAGAACTCCAGCGGTTCCCGCGCCGTCGCCCACGAGCAAGGTAAGGACCACGGGCACCGTGAAGATGGCCGAAAAGTTGGCCAGCAGGGTGATCATGAGAGCGCTGGCCATGTTCCCGCCCGCAGCCCCGGTCATCACCACGCCGCTGCTCAGCGTACTGGGCATGGCCGCCACCAAGAACAGACCGATCATCAAGCCCGGGGGCAGCGGCAGTTCGGCCAGGACCCTGGCCCACAGGGGGGAGACCAGGAAAATGACCGCCAGGGCCGCGGCGGTCACTCGAAAGTCCGAAAGTCCGGAACGGACCTGTTCGGTCTGAAGGGCCGTGCCGGAAAAGAAAAAGATGGCGAAAATCACCAGATCGGGCCCGCGGTGCGCTTGGAGCCACCGACCCGCCTGGGCCACCATCCCGGTTCCATCCGCAAGCGTCACGCCCGATGCCAGGATCAGCCCCGTAAGAAACCAATACTTCTTGACAAAGGATCGCACCGCGCCCGCCTCCCCTCTCGCTCTTCCTACATTCTTACTGGGATTTTTCCGTTCGTAGCGGCTCATCCAACCGCTCAATTTTCAAGACCGCATCTATAGGCGAAGAATCCCCATGAGTCCACTCTTGAATTTTTGAAAGGAGTCCCGTATTTAGAGTGGGCGGCGCAGGGTCGGTTCGAGCACCCTGCGATGGGCGCACAGCAGGCTTCGGGGTATCCATCTCCCGTTCCACGTTCAGTGACGGAGAAACCTTCACTTCCCATTCCCCGCTTCCACCCCGTCGCGCGTGGCTAGGAGCCAGTCCGAAAACGCCAAGGTTGCTCTCTTGTTGTACAAGCTTGGGGCTACCAGCCGGGCCTGTGCCGGCGGCCTGGCGTTTCAGCCGTAGGGGCGGGGTCTGCCCCCCTACAAAGCTGTCTGAGAATGCAAAAAGCACCACGGGGCCGGTGGAATTTCAACTGTCCAGAAAGCCACAAAAGGACGAGAGGCCATGGTGAGACAACCTCCTGGACACGGCCGCCCCCCGGTCATGCCCTCCCATGGGGACTGATTCGGGGCTTCCCGGCAGGGATCCAACGACGGCGTACGATCGACGAAGGGGAAGATATGCGTGAGTTCGGTTCCGGATCGGTCCAGAAGGCCCACCTGCAGCCCGTTCAGGGATTTCGGTGGGCGGTGGCCACCGAACACTACCTTTCCGCTCAGGCGGCTGCGGCCATCCTTCACGAAGGCGGCAATGCCTTCGATGCCGCCGCTGCGGCCACCTTCGTGGAAGGTCTCGTGAACCCGCACATGTTCACCCTCGGCGGCGAATGCCCCATGCTGGTCTACTCCGCGGCCGACCGCCGGGTCTTTTCCATCAACGGCAACACCCAGGCCCCCAGGCGAGCGACCCTGGAGGCCTACCGGAAACGGGGATGGGATCTCCTGCCGCCGAGAGGCGTGGAGGTGGCCGGAACGCCGGCGGCCGTGGCAGCCCTTCTGGACATGTTGGCCCGGTTCGGGCGTCTTCCTTTGGAGGTCATTGTCCAGCCGGCACTTCAGCTGGCATCGGAGGGTTTCCCCGTACACCTGGGGCTGGTCCACATGCCCAAGTTCGGTATCCAAGAAAACGCCTCACTCTTTGCCGACCAGTGGCCCGCCTCCGCCCGTCTCTACCTGAGCGCCAATGATGAACCCCTGCAGGTGGGCTCCCGCTTCACCAACACCGCTTACGCTCAGGTGTTGGATGCACTGGCCCAGGCCGCTACGTCCCACGGCCGGGATCGGCCCGGGGGGATTCAAGCCGCCCGGGACCTCTTCTATCGGGGAGACATGGCCCGGGAGATGGAGCGGTTCGTCCGGGAAAGGGACGGGTTTCTCACCATGGAGGATCTGGCCGAATATGAGACCCTGTTTGAAGAGCCGATCTTCGTGGATTTCCGCCACACCCGGGTCTTCAAATGCGGCCCCTGGTCCCAGGGTCCTGTCTTTTTGCAGATGCTTCGCCTGCTGGAAGGCTTCCATCTGGAATCCCTGGAGCCCAACAGCGCCGACTACCTCCACATCTGGACGGAAGCGGCCAAATTGGCTTTCGCCGATCGGGAGCAGTATTACTCGGATCCGCGTTTCGTGGATGTACCATTGGACCGGCTGCTGAGCCCTGAATATTCGGAAAAGCGCCGGGCCCTGATCGATCGGCGTCGTGCCAGCTCCGAGCATCGACCCGGCGACCCGGTTGGCGGCAAGGCCCTGCTGGACCCCGACCGCATCTTTTTCTGGGACAGCTGGGGCTACGGGACCGTGCATGTGGCGGTGGCGGACGGGGACGGCAACCTGGCAGCCCTCACCCCCAGTGGCGGTTGGATCTCGGGCAACGAGGTGGTCCCTTCCCTCGGCTTTCCCCTGGGAACACGGCTTCAGACCTTCTATCTGGACCCCGCCCACCCCAACGTGGCGGCTCCCCGCAAACGCCCTCGCACCACACTGAGCCCGTCTTTGGCGTTCCGTAACGGACGCCCCTGGATGGCCTTCGGCACCATGGGCGGCGACCAGCAGGACCAGTGGACCCTCCAGTTTTTCCTGAATCGCACGGTGTTCGGCATGGACATTCAGGAAGCCCTGGAAACACCCAAGGTCTGCTCCGATCATTTTCCGGGAACCTTCCATCCCCACGAGGCTCAGCCGGGAACCTTGCGGATGGAATGTCGCATCCCGGAAGCCACGCGAAAGGAACTGGAAGCACGAGGCCACCTGATCCAGGTCACCGAGCCTTGGATCCTGGGTTTCATCTGTGCGGTGGCCCGCGAAGACGCCGGGCTGTTGGAAGCGGGAGCCGACCCCAGGGGACATCGGGGGGCCGTCTTTCCGTCGTGTGCCTTGGCGCTCTGAGCAACGGCAAGCAAAGGAGGAAGAGAGAACCCATGCATTGGCTGGCAAGATTCTGCGACAGAGTGGACTCCGTGAACAGGGCCGTGGGCCGCGGGGTCTCCTACGTGGCGCTCATCATGGTGCTGGTGGTCACCGTGGATGTGATCATGCGCTATCTTTTCAAAACCACTTTCGTCTTCGTCCAGGAATTGGAATGGCATCTGTTCGGGGTGCTCTTCCTCATCGGAGCCGGATATACCCTGCTCTATGACGACCACGTGCGCGTGGACGTCTTCTACCAGCGCTTCAGCAAGAAGACCCAAGCCTGGATCAATTTCATCGGCGCCTTGGTGGCCCTGTTCCCCGGCTGTTATCTGATCATCGCCACGTCCTGGCGGTTTGTGATGAATTCCTGGGCCGTGAACGAGGGCTCCCCCGACCCGGGAGGGCTTCCCGCCCGCTACATCCTCAAGGCCATGATCCCCATCGGCTTTGTCCTGGTGGCCCTCCAAGGGGTTCCCCTGACCCTTCGCAGTCTCATGGTGATTTTGGGCATCGAATCGGATTTCAATCCCGAAAGGAAGGAGGGCGCGCACTGATGATGGAATCCCTTCCCGGAATCATGTTTCTCGTTCTCACCATCCTGCTCATGTTCGGCTTTCCGGTGGCCTTCACCCTACTTGGAACCGCCCTGGGTTTCGGTCTCATCGGCTTCGGATGGAACTTCTTCAACCTGCTGCCCCTGCGCATCTGGGGCGTGATAACCAACTTCACGCTGCTGGCCGTGCCCCTGTTTGTCTTCATGGGGGTCATGCTGGAACGAAGCGGCATCGCCGAGGAGCTCCTGGAAACCATGGCGCTCCTTTTCGGGCGCCTGCGGGGAGGGCTGGCCATCTCGGTGGTGGTGGTGGGCGCCCTGCTGGGAGCCTCCACGGGCATCGTGGGCGCCACGGTGGTCACCATGGGGCTCTTGAGCCTCCCCACCATGCTGCGACGCGGCTATCAGCCCGAATTGGCCACGGGCACCATTTCCGCGTCGGGCACCCTGGGGCAGATCATTCCCCCCAGCATCGTCTTGGTTCTCTTGGGAGACATCATCGGCGTGTCGGTGGGGGATCTTTTCATTGGGGCCGTCATTCCCGGGCTGGTCCTGGTGTTGCTCTACATCTTCTATATTGTGATCATCGCGAGAATCAAACCCGACTGGGCTCCCCTCATCCCCCGTCAGGAATGGGAGGACATCCTGGAAGCCGGCCTTTTCAAGCGCGTGATGCGCGCCCTTGTGCCGCCGCTTTTTCTTATGGTGAGCGTGTTGGGGTCCATCTTTGCGGGCATCGCCTCTCCCACGGAAGCCGCCGCCGTGGGCGCTTCCGGCGCCATGATCCTGGCCGCCGCCAACAGGCGATTCAATATGGACATGCTTCGCCAGGTCATGCAGACCACCACCCGGCTCACCTGCATGGTCTTCATCATCCTGGTGGGGGCGGGCGCCTTCGGCCTCGTCTTCCGCGGCCTTGGCGGTGACCATTGGGTGCGCAACTACATCCAGCACATCCCCTACGGCAAGTGGGGCGTGCTCTTCATCTGCATGAGCATCGTCTTCGTGATCGGCTTTTTCCTGGATTTCATCGAGATCACCTTCATCCACATCCCCGTGCTCGCTCCCATCATGAAACACATGGGCTTCGATCCGCTCTGGTTCGCCATCCTTTTTGCCGTGAATCTCCAGACATCTTTCATGACGCCCCCCTTCGGGTTCTCACTTTTCTACCTCAAAGGGGTGGCCCCCCCGGAGATCACCACCGGCCACATCTACCGCGGGATCATCCCCTTCGTGATCTTGCAGTTACTGGGCTTGCTCACCCTGGTCTTTTTCCCCTCTTTTGCCACGTGGCTGCCGCGAGTGGTCTTCGGATCCTAAGGATCTGACAATCGAACCGCTGCTCCGGCAGGACCCGTCCAATCCTCATCATCTATGCTGGGCCCTTTGGACCGCCCCATGGCCACAAAGTCGTGCTTTGGGGCACAATGTTTGCCATTTCAAAACAACCGTGCTAGATAGATGCCTCGTACATGCGGCACTCGGCATGTTCTCAGAACTCACACTTCGCCGTCCTCCCGCGGTGCCCTTTTTCACGCTCACTCCACCGCACCAGAACCCACGCCAGTGCCAGCACGGTCAGGATCGGCCTGATTCCGTCGTTCCCGTGCCCTTGGAAGGCTACGGCGTTCCTAGAGTCTTGTCACTTCGCGGTATATGGAGGCCCTATCCAACCAACATTCACAGAAGAGGAGGAACGAATGGACCGAAGAGACTTCCTGAAAAAGGTCGGCGTCGGAACAGCAACCGCTGCAGCGGCCACCACGGTCAACGCCCCCTACGTGTGGGCCAAGGGCAAGACGTACATGTGGCGCATGGTCACCACGTGGCCGCCTGAGCTCCCGGTGCTCCAGGACGGCGCGGTGCGCTTCGCCAAGCGCGTGGAAGAGATGAGCGAGGGGCGCATCAAGATCGACGTGTACGCCGGCGGAGAGTTGGTCCCACCCCTGGGCACCTTTGATGCCGTCTCCCAGGGCACCGTGGAATGCGGTAGCGGAGCTTCCTACTATTGGGCGGGCAAGACACCGGCCGCCCAGTGGTTTTCGGCCGTACCTTTCGGGCTGAACGCACAGGGAATGAACGCGTGGTTTTATTCCGGCGGCGGTCTGCAACTCTGGGAAGAAGTCTACGCTCCTTTCAACGTGGTGTCCCGGCCCCAGGGCAACACCGGCGTCCAGATGGGCGGCTGGTTCAACAAGAAGATCAACACCATCGACGATTACAAGGGCCTCAAAATGCGCATCCCCGGCTTGGGCGGCAAGGTGGTGAGTAAGGCCGGAGGAACGGTGGTCCTGCTGGCGGGAGGCGAGATCTACACCTCGCTGGAGCGCGGAGTGATCGACGCCACCGAGTGGGTGGGTCCCCTGCACGACCTGCGCATGGGATTCTACCAGGCGGCCAAGTACTACTATTACCCCGGCTGGCACGAACCCGGAACCACCCTGGAGGTGATGTTCAACAAGAAGGCCTACGACAGCCTGCCCAAGGATCTGCAGGCCGTGCTGGACGCAGCGGCCGCGGAGACCAACCTGTGGAGTCTGTGCGAGTTTGAGGCCCAAAACGGTGCCGCCCTCCAGACCCTGGTCAAGAAACACAAGGTCCAGCTGGTGCGCTTCCCCGACGAAGTCCTGAAAGCCCTTCGGAAACTGGCGGAAGAAACGATTGAAGAAGAAGCCGACAAAGATCCCATGGCCCGCAAGGTCCATGAGGCCTTCAAGGCCTTCAAGGCCAAGGTGAGTGCGTGGGGGACGGTTTCCGAAGCCGCCTATTACAACGCCATCGGCTGATCCACCCATCCACGGTGGAACCCCGCAGCCCCCGCTCCGGCGGGGGCTTTTTTCATGGCCACGTGAATCGTCGTCCCCATTGCGTTATCTGCGATCCCGACCCGTGGGGAAGTGGGATCCCGGAGAGCGTGAGGGGCCCAGAACCCTGCCACATTGTGCCGCAGCCGGACTTCCCATGGCGCTACTGGTAGGGAAATAGGCTTTTCAACCGCTCTCCCTGGAGCGACAGGGTCCCTTGCACGGGGAGGAATTTTCTTCGCAAGCGTCCAGGACCCGCCGGACGGTCGTGAGGAATTCCTGGAGGTCATAGGGCTTTTTGATGAAGGCGTGACACGCCTTTTCAAGGCGTTTCTTCTTTGCGGGATCCAACCCGGCGCCGCTGGCGATCACCACGGGACAGGAGATGCCCCGACGGCCCATTTCTTCCAAACACGGCTCCCCTCCCATGGCGGGCATGACAAGATCCAGCACCACCAGGGAAATCCTTTTCCCTTCCCGTTCCAGCACATCCAGGGCCGAAGCCCCGTCTGAGGCCGTCAAAACCTGGTAGCCCTTTTCCCGCAACGCGTTTTCGGCCAGTTCCAGGATGGCTAGCTCGTCATCCACAACCAAGACGGTTTCGGTCCCGCCGGGCAAGTCGGCCCCGAGCGGCCTCGGTGCGCTTTCCGCCACAGCCTCCGTAGCCACCGGTACCAGGATGTGGAACCGGGTTCCTTTCCCCTTTTCACTGGTGCACCGGATATGCCCCCGGTGATTCCGAACAATCCCGTAGACCATGGCCAGCCCCAAACCGGTGCCCTCACCCACCCCCTTGGTGGTGAAAAAGGGCTCGAAGGCATGCTGCAGGGTCTCCGGATCCATGCCATGGCCCGTATCCCATACCGTCAGGCGGATATGGGGCCCGGGTGGCAGGGCATCCCCGTCCCCTGAATCTACCGGATCCAAGACCTCTTCCAAGGCGGTCTCGATTCCCAGTTCCCCCCCGTCGGGCATGGCGTCCGCTGCATTGAGGGCCAGATTCATGAGGACCTGCTCCATCTGCGTGGGATCGATGAGAGCGGGCGGCAGTTCCGAAGCCAGTGCCACACGGATGTGAATCGTCTTGGGCAGCGTCCGCTCCAGGATTCCGCGCAAAGAAAGCACCAGGTGGTTCAGGTCCGTGGGGCGCGGGTGCGTTTCCATGCGCCGGCTGAAGGTGAGCAATCCACGGGTGAGTTCGGCTCCCCGCCGTGCCGCCTGTTGGATCCTTTCGGCGCTCTTACGCACCTGCTCATCCTCTGCGCAACGCATGAGCAACAATTCGGAAAAACCCTGAATGGTCTGGAGCAGGTTGTTGAAGTCGTGGGCAATGCCCCCCGCCAGAACGCCGATGGCTTCCAGCTTCTGGGCATGCATCAGACGCTCTTCCATCTTCTTTCTTTCCGTAATGTCCCGCAAAACCCCTTGGAGCACCCAACGTCCCTGATGGAGAACCGTGGAGGTGGATATTTCGGCCCAGAAGTAACTCCCGTCCCGTCTCCTCAACCGGTACACTCTGGGAGGTGCCTGGGGGGGACTTTTCCCACGCATCGTTCGTTCCAAGTTCTGGGCCGCCCGTTGCCGATCGCCCGGATGGAGAAGCCTCCAAACGTCCAGACCCGGAAGCTCGCTTTCCTCGGCCCCGAAGATCTCCAAAATCCGCTGGTTGTGGAAAATCAGGCGCCAGGTTTCCATGTCCGCCACGAAGAAGCCGTCCAGGGTGTTTTCCACCAGAGACCGGTACCGCTGTTCCGCTTCCGCCAGGGCAAGCTCCGCCTCTTTGCGATCCGTAATGTCCCGGCCGACCCCCACGACGGCCTCCACCTGCCCCTGGGCATCCAAGACGGCCATATCCGACCAGGCCAGCCATCGCCACCCATGGCGGGTCATGGCGCGTTGTTCGATGTAGCATGTATGGGGAGGAGTATGGAGTTTTTCCATTTCCTTAAGGGTCTTCTCTCGATCCTCCTCATGGACCAGGGGCACAAAGCTCCGGCCGAGCAGATCCTCTTCCTTCTGGCCGAAGAGGTCGCAATAGGAGGGACTCACATAAAGAAACCGCCCTTCCCGGTCCACCTTGACCACCAGGTCCGTTTGATGTTCCACGAGAAGACGGTATTTGTCTTCGTCCTCCCTGCGTTGCATCTCAAACTCCTTTTGCCGTGTCATATGTGGGACACCCACCCCGGACCCTGGTGCAACCCCTTCCACGGTCCCCGTATTTCTTCGGCACCCTTCGGATCCTTCACTTGCAACCTTAACTGAGCGATTCCGGCAATAGATGCCCTCATTTCCTCTGGCCCTCATGTGGCCATGGCAAAGGAAGTGGCCCCGTAGGCCTTTTGTGATCACCTCGGCATGGAACAGGGCGTCTGGACTGCGGCCCCGCCTCAGAACACCTTTTCTCCTTGTGCCAAAGCCTGCAGCCCCTCACGATCCAACAAGGTGAGAGTCCGGCCGTCCACGGCCAAAAGCCCGGCTCCGGAAAGCTTGGAAAAGATGCGGGAAAGGGTTTCGGGGATGGTGCCCAGAAGAGCCGCCAACTGGGCCTTGGTCATGTCCAGCTGAATCCGGTCGCCGCCGTTTCGCTCGGCCAGATAAATGAGGTAGGCGGCGAGCCTGCCCGGAACTTCCTTGAGGGAAAGATCTTCCACCAGAGCGGTAAATCGGCGGAGGCGTCTGGACAAAACGGCGAGAAGCTCCATGGCCAGATCCGCATCCTCGCGGATCAGTCGAACGAAACCGTCTCGTGGAACATAGATCAGGGTGGACCGGGAAATGGCTTCGGCATGGGCGGGATAGCTGCCCCCGGCGAAAACGGGAACCTCGCCGATGATCTCCCCGCCTTCAAAAAGGTGCAGTATCTGCTCGCGACCGTCCAGAGACACCTTGAAGACCTTGATTCGGCCGTCGACGAGCACGAAAAAGCCTTTGGCCTTTCGCCCCTGGGAAAAGACCGTCTCGCCCTTGGAAAAGACCCTTTCCGTGGAAATCTGGGCCAAGCCCAAAAGGCGCTCCTGCGCCAGCCCTTGAAAAAGAGGAATCTGACGGAGCCAATCCAGGCGCTTTTCCACACCCGTCCCTGCCACGGCGTCCCCTCCACAGTTGCCCATCCAACCTGCAAGCCATCCATTTCTTTATACCACGCCTCCATCAGGACAGGGAGCCAGGATTCAAGTATTGGACTAGCGCTCTATTGTCACAAAAGTCTGCGCTCCCAAAGGCGGATGGGTTGGATGCCCCGGATGCCCTGCCGGAAAGCGCATTCCCATGGGGCTCTTCGTTTTCCCGGATGGTCTCCCCGGCAATCGGCGGAGGAGGCGGTTGTGGGAACCGCCCCCCTTTTGTGCCGTGCCGCGTTCGAGCATCAGAAATCCGCAAAATCGCCGTCTTCATCGAAGGGGATGAGCTCTTCGGGTTTTCGCACCGCTGCCGGCGCGGTCTTCCTTTTCGACGGTTTCTTTTCGCTTCGCTTGGCAGGAATCTGCTGGGACGCGCGGGATGCAGCCGCCGGCGGCTTGGAGTGACCAGCGCCGCCATGATCCCCGTTCTCTCCCACGATGGTGAGCAGCTCCATCACGAACCGCCGCATGCGCTCGGCCTGGTGGTTCAGTTCATTGGATGCGGACGCCGTCTCCTCCGCATGGGCGGCATTTTGCTGAACCACGCGATCCAGCTCGGAGACGGCCTTGTTGATCTGCTCGATCCCTTCCGCCTGCTCGTTACTGGCGGCGGCGATCTCTTCCACCAGCTCCCCGATCCTACGGCTTCCGGTTTCCACCTTGGCAAAGGAACCGTTGGTCTTGTCCACCAGCGAAGAGCAGCCCTCCACCTTCCGCACCGTATCCTCGATGATCCCCGCCGTGCTTCGGGCGGCTTCCGCCGCGCGCATGGCCAGGTTTCGAACCTCGTCCGCCACCACGGCGAACCCCGCTCCCGCTTCGCCGGCCCTGGCGGCCTCGACCGCCGCATTGAGTGCCAGCAGGTTGGTCTGAAAGGCGATCTCATCGATGGTCTTGATGATTTTCTGCGTCTCCTGACTGGCGCTGGAAATGGCCTCGATGGCCCGGGTCAGTTCCTCAATGGCTTCCTTGGCCTCGCGAATGTCTTGATCGGACTCGCGCACAATGGACTTGGCCTGGTTGGCGTTGTCCGCGTTCTGACGCGTCATGGAAGACGTTTCTTCCAGCGCGGAGGACGTCTCCTCAATGGAGGCCGCCTGTTCCGACGCACCTTCCGCAAGGGACTGCCCCGCCGCCGAAACTTGAGCTGCGGCCGCCGCCACCTGCTCGGAGCCGGTGTTCAGGCCGTCCGCCACCGTGTGGATGGGCTTGGTGATGGATCGGGAAACCAGCCAAGTGCCGATCAGTGCCAACGCAGCCAAGGCCGCCAGGAACAACAGCATTGTGAGACGCATGGCATTGGCCTGGGCTTTCACATCATCCACGTAGATGCCGGATCCCACAATCCAGCCCCAAGGCTGAAAGAGTTTGACGTAGGACACCTTGGGCACCGGTTTGTCGGAACCGGGCTTGGGCCACATGTAATCCACAAACCCCGCGCCCTTTTCCCGGCAGACTTTGACAAACTCCACGAAGAGGAGCTTGTTGTTCGGATCTTTGAAGCCGCTCAGGTCCTTGCCGTTCAAAGCGGGCTTGATGGGATGCATGACCATGGCGGGGGCCATGTCGTTGACCCAAAAATAATTTTTGCCTTCGTACCGCATGGCCGCGATCTGTTCCAGGGCGGCTTTCTTTGCAGCCTCTTCGCTGAGCTTCCCGGATTGGGCGGCTGCGTGGTATTTTTCAAACATGGAATAGGCCACTTCCACCGCGTGCCGGGTGGCAATCTTTTTTTCCGCCATCATGACGGATTCCATCTTCCAGGCCGCCCAGGTGAGCGCCACGGCGATGGCCACCACACTCCACAAGCCCACGAAAAGAATCTTCGTGCGCAGTTTGAAACGTCTTCCGCCCTGCCTTCCGTCCTTGACACTCATGATGCTACCCTCCCTTTATAGGTCTAGATCACCTTTCAACTCTTGGGTCGGCAGGCGCGAAACAAATCTTGAGCACAAAAGTAGGAATTTGTGAAATTTCTAGGAGACCGGAACGGTTCCCCACACCACGACACCGCCGGCAGGGATCACACGACCCTTCTACCGCCCCTGATCAATGGCCCCCAGCCAACGCGATGGCAGCCGCTCCCGCAACCATGGCACCGGCCCCCGCAAACCGCCAACGGAGATGTTCTTCCCGGAAAAGAAGAGCGCCATAGACCAGTCCGAAAAGAACACTCAGGCGCTTCAGGGCGATCATATAAGAGGCCTGCGTCAGGGAGATGGCCCACACATGGCACAGCACGTGGCAATAGTAGAAAAGGCCCACCAAGACCCCTTTCGTCACGGCGTTTCGGGAAACGAGCAAACGTCTGTCCACGCTCTTCGTGGCAAACGCCCACACGAGGAGAAGAAAGTTTTGAAGTGGAAAGAAAAACATGCCGAAGAAGAAAGGTGAGGAATGAAGGATCGCCTTCTTTCCCACAACGGCGGAGAAACTGTAGATGCAGGCCACTGAGATCATGAGAAGGGTGCCCCGTTCCCTTCGGACTGCGGCCAAGGGCCCCAGCAGGCCCCGGCGGATGGAAGGGGCGTTCAGCAGATACCCGCCCCCGACCACGGCCAGCATTCCGCCCACGGCCACCGGGGAAGGCACCTCCCCCAGGACCAGAAAACCGGTCACGATCATGAAGACCGGCGTAAGAGACAAAAAGGGAAGGGTCAAGGAGAGAGGGGACTGTCGGATGGCCGCCATGTACAGGTAGAAGGCGACGCAGTTGAGCGGGATGGAAGCGGCAAAGCTCCACCAAAAGACGGTGTCCAACGGAGGCACCGTCACGAAGGGCAGCGTTCCCAGAAAGAGCGGAAGACTGTAAGCCAAGGGGAAAACGGCCATTTCCATGGCGCTGCGGCGGCCAAAGAACTTCTTGGTCCAGGCATCCGTGGAGGCCGACGCGGCCGCCGTGAGAAGAGAAAGAACCACCCACTTCATGGGAACGCCTCCGGTGCAAGGGTAGCGAATCGTTTACGCACGCCACGTCACGAGCGGATGACTATGCGGAACAAAGCCTCAGAGCCCTCTTCCCGACCGAACTCCCGGGATCCCCAACATTCCGCACCCCACGATCTCCCCGGAGAGAACACCTTCATCGCCCGCCAGCCCATTTTGGACCGGAAGCTTCGGGTTTTCGGCTACGAAATCCTCTTCAGGGCCAACCCAGACGATCCGGAAAGTCACATCGTGGACGGCGACAGCGCGACTCTATCCGTCATCCAAAACCTCCTGATGCTCAGCGGCACCGATTCCTTCACCGGCGGGGCCAAGGCCTTTGTCAACTTCACACAAAACCTGCTGCTCCAGGAAGCGCCTTTTTATCTTCCGAGGGAATGGGCGGTGATCGAAATCCTGGAAAGCGTGGAGCCGCTCCCGGAAGTGGTGGAGGCCTGTCGTCGTCTCAAGCAGGAAGGCTATACCCTGGCTCTGGACGACTTTGTCTTGGACAACGTGCAGCACCTTCCCCTGTTGCCCTTGACGGACATCCTGAAGGTGGACGTGCGCCTCACCGCTCCGGAAGAACGTCGGCACATCATAAAAAGGTTCGGAGACCGTGTGGGGCGCTTTCTGGCGGAAAAGACGGAAACCCGCCAGGAGTTTCAGGAGGCCCTGGAGGCGGGATTTTCTCTCTTTCAGGGGTATTTCTTCAGTCGACCGGTCATCATCGCCCGCAAGGACATCCCCGTCTATAAGGTCAACGCCCTGCGCCTCATCCAGCAGCTCAACCGTCCCGACCTGGACATGGACGCTCTCGAAAAGGTCATCAAGCAGGACCCGGCCCTGGTCTACAAGCTGCTGCGCTATGTCAACTCCGCCTTCTTCGCCTTCCGGCACAAGGTGGGCTCGGTACGCCACGCGGTGGCGTTGCTGGGAGAAAGGGAACTTCGCAAGTGGGCCACGCTTTCCGTCTATACCCGCCTGACCACCAAAGACCCCCAAGAGCTGCTGCGCCTTTCCCTTGTGAGGGCCCGGTTCTTGGAACTGCTGGCACCTTTGGTGGGTATGGCCAAGGAGGCGGATCAGCTCTTTCTCATGGGCATCTTTTCGGTGGTGGACACCCTGTTGGGACGGCCCATGGCGGAAGCCCTGGAAGACGTGCCCTTGGAGGATGAAATCAAGGATGCGCTGCTGGGAACCCTCAATCGCTACCGGGTTCTCTACGAGGTCGTCCTAGGATATGAAAAGGCCCACTGGGAAGCCGTCAGCCGCATCTGCAGCGGCCTCAAGATCGAGCCGGGAGTCCTCACGTCCCGCTACCTGGAAGCCATCGACTGGACCGAACAGGTCCACCGCCTTCGGTGACCCTGCCTATTCGGGGCGATAGGCACAATACTCCATCCAGTTTTGCACTTCGGACAGGAGCGAGCGGTACTTTTCCTTTCCCTTGCTGTACATGATGGCGTTTTCGATGGCGATCCCGCACTGCTCCGCCACGGCCATGGCATATTCCACTTCGTACTTGTGGAAACGCCGCTTCTTTTCCGTGAAGATCCGCATGCTGCCGATCACCCGGTCGCGGATGACGATGGGCACCGCCAGGATGGACCCGATCCCTTCCAGAACAGCTTCGGTCGGATACTGAACCCGCGGGTCGTTTTGAACGTCGTAGATCTGAACGGGTGTTCCCGAAGTGGTTTCCGCGATGCTCTTTGCCGCATCCACGGGGCCTTTTTCCAGGTACTTCTCGCTGAGCCCATAGGCGGCGGCCTGGTCGAGACGGGATTTGTCCTTGTCGAGCAAAAGAAGCGTGCAGCCCTTGGCCTGAAAGATCTTGGTCACCTCCTCCACGATCACCTGGAGCACCTTTCGGTATTCCAGGGTGGAAGTGACCGTCCGGCTGATGTTCATGAACCCCTGTAAATAAGGGTTTTTGAAAAGCCGGAGCATGCCCACGCTTTCCTCGTCGATGTCCCCGGCCACAAAGGCCTGACGTTGAAAGCATTCCAGGCTGAGCGCGGTGAAAGGACACGCTTCCAAATCCGATACGTCCTGCACGTTCAGAGGGCAGCAGCCGTTCTCTTGCACTTTCTTGGCCAGGCGATCCACCACCATTTCGGCCACTTGCGGCTCGGCCAGGCTGTCCAAAAGACCTTGCAGGACCAGGGTCAACGCCTTCTGCACCTGCGCCTTGTTCTTTTGCTCTTCCATAGTCCATCCTTTGTAAGAAAGTGGAGTGAGGCGTCCAGGGTCACCCATCACCCGTTCCTCACGCTGGCTCTTCACCTCCGTCGTCCCGGTCTGCCGGAAGAAAGAATCATGCCGCGCGACCGCCGTCAGCCCAGCACCAGAGCGGCATGCCGTGCCATCTGCCAAAAGTGCTGGGGCAGCACCCCCACTGCCAGGGTGAGCAGGCCGGCCAGGATCAGGGCCGCCCGCTCCCCTCCCGATAGCTCGATCACCTCCATGGAGCCGGCCTCAGCGGTCTGCGGCCTTCTATAGATGGCGATCACCACCCGTAAGTAGTAGTAGGCGGCAACCACCGAATTGATGACGGCCACGATCACAAGCCATGTATAACCCGCTTCCACGGCCGCCGAAAAGACCAGCAATTTTCCCAGAAAGCCGGCGGTGGGCGGGATGCCCGCCAGGGAGAAGACAAAGAGCGCCATGGCCGCCCCCAGGAAAGGAGACCGAAAGCCCAGCCCTTCAAAGTCCACCAAGGCCTCCCCAGCCACTCCCTTCCTCTGACCCACCACCATCACACCAAAGGCGCCCACATTCATCACGGTGTAGGCCAGAAGATAGACCAGCAGGGCCGTCACGCCCGACTGGGACCCGGCCACCACCGCCACCAGCAGGTATCCCGCATGGGCGATGCTCGAAAAGGCGAGCATCCGTTTGACACTTGGCTGGTTCAGCGCCATCACGTTTCCCACCGTCATGGTCACGGCCGCCAGGATCCACAGGGCCGTGTTCCAATGGGGCGCCACAGCCGGGATCGCCTCCCAGAAGGTGCGCACCAAGGCCGCCAGCACCGCCGCTTTCACCCCCACGGCCATGTAGGCGGTGACGGGCGTGGGTGCGCCCTCGTACACATCCGGGGTCCAGAGGTGAAACGGGACCAGGGCCAGTTTGAAAGCAAATCCCACCAGCACCAGGGCCGTCCCCAGAAGGAGATAGGTGTTGAAGACCGGCCCGCCGGTACCCAGATAAGCAGTCAGGCCCGTCATGGTCAGAGACCCCGTGGCGCCGTAGAGGAAGGTGAGGCCGTAGAGGAAGAACCCCGAGGCGAAGCCGCCCAGAAGCACATACTTCAAGGCGGCCTCGTTGGCCCGCCGTTCGTGACGTGGGAGCCCCACCAGCACGTAAATGCTGATGGAAAGGATTTCCAGGCCCAGGAAAACCATGATGAAGTGCACCGCCTGGGCCATCAGGATCATGCCCGTGGCGGCAAAAAGGACCAGGGCGTGGTATTCTCCCGTTTCGGCTCCCTCCCGGCGTTGGAAGTCCAAAGACAATAGGAGCACCAGGAGCGCCCCCGCCAGGATCACCGACGTTACGAAGAGCGCATAGCGGTCCCACACCACCATCTGCGAAAAGAGGGCTTCCCCCGTGGTCCGGCTCTGCCATGCCGCAAACCAAGCCGCCACCGTCCCGGCGACGGCCACGCTTCCCAAACGCCCTTTGCGCCCCAGCGGAGAAAAAGCGTCCAGGAGCAGGATCAGAACTCCCGTGGCGAAGAGAACAAGGACCGCCAGAAGGCCGCTGCACTGGTATAGGGCTTCCACCACCGACATGGACGTCGCCTCACTTTCGATCCGCCAGGTACCAGGAAACGAGACATTCCGGGTTCCACGTGCTGTTCAGGTGGGCTGTGTGCTGCACCCGTTGCACCCGCGCGAGAACCCGGCCCACGGCAGGTTCCGACTTTTTCAAAAAGGGAGTGGGCGCCACGCCGATCCACACCATGCAGGCCACCACCGGGACGAGCAGGGCCACCTCCCGAGGGACCAAATCCGCCATGAGACGGTTTTCATCGCTTTGCACCTGCCCGAAAAAGACCCGCTGGACCATCCACAGCATGTACCAGGCGGCCAAGATGACCCCCGTGGCACCCACCGCAGCCCACAGCGGCTTGACTTTGAAGGTGCCCAAAAGGATGAGGAACTCCCCCACAAACCCGTTCAAGCCCGGCAGCCCGATGGAGGCCAACGTGGCGATCATGAAAAAGACGGCCAGCCGGGGCACGGGGGTGGACAGGCCCCCAAAGTCGGCGATCATCCGAGTATGGCGCCGCTCGTAGATCATTCCCACCAGCAGAAACAAGGCCCCGGTGCTCAGCCCGTGGTTGATCATCTGGATGAGGCTTCCCTGAAGGCCCTGAAGGGTGAAGGTGAAGAGCCCCAGCATGACGAAGCCCAGATGACTCACACTGGAATAGGCGATGAGGCGCTTGAGATCCTTCTGCACCAGGCACATGAAAGCGCCGTAGACGATCCCGGCCAGGGCCAGCACCACCATGAGCGGGGCAAAAAAGATAGAGGCTTCCGGAAAGAGGGACAGGTTGAAGCGCAGAAAGCCGTAGGTGCCCATCTTCAAGAGCACGGCGGCCAACACCACGCTTCCCACTGTGGGCGCTTCGGTGTGGGCGTCCGGAAGCCAGGTGTGGAAGGGAAACATGGGCACCTTGATGGCGAAGGCGATCCCGAAGGCGGCGAAGAGCCACAGCTGGAGTCGGAAAGGAAGGCGCAGCGCCATGAAGTCCATCAGGTCGAAGGAATAGGTTCCCGTTGTCTTGGCCTGGTAAAAGTAGAGCACCAGGATGCCGACCAGCATGAAGACGGATCCGGCCATGGTGTAAAGGAAGAACTTGACCGCCGCATAGACCCGCCGGGCCGGATGGCCCCAGACCAGGATGAGCAAGGCCATGGGGATGAGCATGACCTCCCAAAAGAGGTAGAAAAGGACCAGATCCAGGGCCAGGAAGACCCCCAGCATGCCCGTTTGCAGGAGCAGCAAGCAAACCAGAAACTCTTTCACGTGTTCCTGGATGTCCCGCCAGCAGGCCAGGACGCAGATGGGCCCCAAGAAGGCCGTGAGCGCCACGAGCAACAAACTGATGCCGTCCACTCCCAGATGATAGGAAATGCCCAAGGCCGGAACCCACGGAGCCCATTCCTCGTACTGCATCCCCGTGCGAGTCGGGTCAAAGCCTCCGTAGACGATCAAGGCGAAGACGAAGACGGCCGCCATGGCCAGCAGGGTCACCCAGCGCTGGAGCGTCGGGTTTTCCCGGTCCACGAAGACCAGGATCGCCGCGCCCAGGAGCGGCGTGAACACCATGGCCGTCAGAATGGGAAAGAAGACGTTGTCCATAACCTCATCCCTTGTACTTGGCCCGCAACGCCCTTGCAGGGGCCGTCTAAACGGCCAGGGCCGCCAGAATCAGCAGACATGCTCCCGCCAGGATCGACAGGGCGTAGTGCTGGACCAGTCCCGTCTGGATGCGGCGAAGATGCGTTCCGGCGTGGCGGAAGAAGGCGCCGGCCCCGTCCACCACGGCGTCGATCGCCGCCCGGTCCACCCACTCGTGGACGGTTTCCGCCAGGCGCTTCAGCAGCTCCACCACAACGGCCTGATACAACTCGTCCACATAGTACTTGTTCAGAAGCCACCGGTAGGCCCGAGAGAATCTGGCCGCCACCCTTTCCGGCCGCGTCGGGTCGGCCACATACCAGCGGTAGGCCAACCCGATGCCCGCCAGGGCCACCACCACGGAAAGAGCCATGAAGACCCCTTCTGTCCAAAGGGACGCGTGGGACCCATGGGCGGTCCCCTCGGTCAGGAGGCCTTCCGCGTCCTCAAAGACGGGAGCAAGGAAACGGCCCAAACGCTTCCCGTTTTCCAGCATCGGCACCTGCACCCAGCCGCCCACCAGGGACAGCACGGCCAAAACCATGAGCGGGACCGCCATGCTGAGCGGTGCTTCGTGGACGTGGTGGGCCGACTCAGGATCCACGTGGCTTTCGCCCAAGAAGGTCCGAAACACCAGCCGGAACATGTAGAACGCCGTGAGAGCCGCACCGCCAAGCGCCAGAACGTAAAGGACGCCGTGGCCCGTCACCAACGTTTCAAAGAGGATCTCGTCTTTGCTGAAAAAACCGGCGAAGGGGACGATCCCCGAGATGGCCAGGGACGCGGCAAGAAAGGTCCAGAAGGTCACCGGCAGCTGCCGACGCAGCCCGCCCATGCGACGGATGTCCTGCTCTCCGCCCAACGCATGGATCACGCTGCCCGCACCGAGAAAGAGAAGCGCCTTGAAAAAGGCGTGGGTCATCAGGTGAAAGATCCCCGCCACATAGGCCCCCACGCCGCAGCCCAGGAACATGTAGCCCAGCTGACTCACCGTGGAATAGGCCAGCACCCGCTTGATGTCGTTTTGCACGAGCCCGATGGTGGCGGCGAAGACGGCCGTGGCGCAGCCGACCGCGGCCACCACCCCCATGGAAAGCGGGGCCAGGGCGTACAGCACCGAACAGCGGGCCACCATGTACACTCCGGCGGTCACCATGGTGGCCGCGTGGATGAGGGCGGAAACCGGCGTGGGGCCTTCCATGGCGTCAGGAAGCCACACGTAGAGAGGCAATTGGGCCGATTTGCCCACGGCCCCCACGAAGAGGAGCAGCGTGATGGCGGTCACGACCCCATCGCCGGGCTGGAACCGCAGCAGGGCCGCGTGGAAGATCTCCCGGAAATCCAGGGTTCCGAAGGTCCAGAACGTGAGAAAGATGGCCAGAAGAAAGCCGAAATCGCCGATGCGGTTCACGATGAAGGCCTTTTTACCGGCATCGGACGCGGATTGTTTCTCGTACCAGAAGCCGATGAGCAGATAGGAGCAAAGGCCCACCCCTTCCCAGCCCACGAACAGGACCAACAGGTTGCCGGCCAGAACCAGGATGAGCATGGCGCAGGCAAACAGGTTGAGATAGGCGAAGTATCGGGCGTAGCCGGGGTCGTCGTGCATGTAGCCCGTGGAATAGATGTGGATGAGAAAGCCCACCCCCGTCACCACCAACACCATCACCATGGTCAGGGGATCCAGTAGAAAGGAGGCGTTCACCGAGAAATCGCCCACCGCCATCCAGGTGTAGTAGACCGGCTCCCAGACCCGCTGATCGGGGCTGTGGCGCAGGAGCAACCAGAAGAGTCCAAGGGCCGTGGCAAAGGCCAGTGCCATGGCCCCACAGGCCACCATCCCCACCTGTTTTCTGGACAGCCGCCGTCCCCACAGGCCGTTGAGGACGAACCCGGCAAAGGGGAATGCTGGAATGAGCCACGCACTGTCCATGTCTTCGCTCCTTGGTCGCTTGTCCGTTCCGGGGAGGATCTATCCTTTCAGCATTCGAATCTCATCCACGTGGATCGTCTTCCAATTGCGATACAGGGTCACGATAATGGCCAGGCCCACGGTCACTTCCGCCGCCGCCACCACCATGACGAAAAAGACGAAGATCTGACCGCTCAAGTTCTGCAGCTCCCGGGAAAAGGCCACAAAACTGAGGTTGGCGGCATTGAGCATCAGCTCGATGCACATGAGGATCACGATGGCGTTTCGTCGAACCAGAACGCCCGTTACGCCGATCACAAACAACAGGGCACTCACCACCAGATAGCCATGAAGCGGCACCATCTTCCCGCCTTTCTTTCAGCGTCTTTCCTTCTTGGCCAACACCATGACCCCCACCACCGCCACGAGCAGCAAGATGGAGGTCACCTCGAAGGGCAGCAGTCCCCGGGTGAAAAGAAGGCGTCCCAGCGCCCGGATGTTGCCGCCCTGGGCCACCACCCATTCAGGGCCCTGAGCGCCAGCGGGCGCCACGCGCGCCAAGGCTCCCGTCATGGCCGTCAGGACGCCTCCCACAAACAGGAGAGCCAGGGGGCCGGCCCAGCGGATGCGCACCTTGAAGGCCGTTCGGTCTTCTCCACGCGGCTTCAGGTTCAAGAGCATGATGACGAAAAGAAAGAGCACCATGACCGCGCCCGCATAGACCAGCACCTGCATGAGCGCGATAAACTCGGCCTGCAACAGCAGGTACAATCCGCCCATGGAAAAGAAGGACAGGATAAGAAAGAGCGCGCTCTTCACCGGATGGGGATGCCAGACCACCGCCGCGGCACTGCCCACGGTCAACAGGGAAAAGATCACGAAAAGAAAGAGTTCCATCGCTTGTCCTTCCCGCCTTGCCCCCTACTCTTCCAAGAGCTTTTCCTTGTCGTAGATCAAGACATCGCGCCGGTATTGGGCCAGTTCGTATTTGCGGTTGAGCATGATGGCCCCCTTGGGGCAGGCCTCCTGGCAAAAACCGCAGAAGATGCACCGGGCCAGGTCCACGATAAATTCCCGTGGATGTTTGTCATGCATTTGCGGGCCGCCTTCCGGCACCACGGTGATGGCCTTGGACGGGCAGATGGTTTCGCACAAGTGGCAGGCCACACACTTGATCCGCCCCGTTTCGTCCCGAAGGAGTCGGGGGTGGCCCCGGAAGCGCTCCGACACCTCCCGTTTCTTTTCCGGGTACTCGATGGTGATGGGCTTTCGGAACATCTGTTCCAGGGTTTTTCCCAGCCCTTTGAGCAACGGTCCGATCATGGCCTTCCTTTCGCTCCCCGCGGCAACCCGAGCACCGTTTCCCCGGCCCTTGGCCCTTTCAGCTTGTTGCTCTCCCCGTTTATCCCCACATGGCCACGGCGCATCCCGTCACCAGGATATTGGCCAAGGACAAGGGCAAGAGAACCTTCCAGCCGAAGGTCATGAGCTGGTCGTAGCGCACCCTGGGATAGGTGGCCCGAACCCAGATGAAGAAGAAAACCAGCGCCCCTGTTTTCAGGACGAACCAAAGACCGGAGGGCAACCACGGCCCCTGCCATCCGCCCAGGTAGAGGGTGACGGCAATGGCACTCACGGTGATGATGTGGGCGTATTCGGCCAGCTGGAACAGGCCGAACTTCATGGAGCTGTATTCGGTATGGTAGCCGGCCACCAGTTCGTTTTCGCATTCGATGAGGTCGAAGGGCGTGCGGCACGTTTCCGCAAAGGCCGCGGTGAGGTAGAGGATAAAGCCCATCGGTTGATAGACGATGAAGGGCATCCGGGCCTGGGCGTCCACGATTTCGGTGAGCCTCATGGATCCGGCCACCAGCAGCACCCCCACCACCGCCATCCCCAGGGACAGCTCGTAGCTGATCATCTGGGCCGTGACGCGGATTCCGCCCAGCAAGGAGTAGCGGTTGTCGGAGGCCCATCCGCCCAGCACCACGCCGTAGGCGGAAAGGCTCGAGATGGCAAGGATGAAGAGGATCGCACCGGGAAGGTCGGCCACCACACCCCGGTGCAGCCCGTATCGGGCCAGATCCACCGTGTGCCCAAAGATCTGCACGGTTTCCGGTGCCACCGTGTCCGCAAAGGGAATGGCCAAAAACGGCGTGATGGCCGCCACCGCCGTCACCCATGGGGCGACGGCATACAAGCGGGGTTCACCGACCGGCAGGGAGATGTCTTCCTTGAAAAAGAGCTTCACGCCGTCGGCCAAGGGCTGGAGCAGCCCCCACGGCCCCACCCGATTGGGGCCCAGGCGCAACTGCATGAACCCCAGCACCTTCCGCTCCATGAGGGTGGCGTAGGCCACCGCCGTGAGCAGCACAAAGAGCAGCAGGGCCGTCTTGGCGAGGGTGATCACAGCGTAAACGATCCAATCCATACCGACCTCTTTTTATCCTTGCCCGGGCTCCACCTCGGCCGTTGGGATGACGCGCACCGGATAGACGATCCCCCCGTCGGTCAACCTTTGGACCGGCAGGTCTTGGAAATGCAAGCTCGCCTGCACCGTTCGGCGGGGTACCCGCCGGTCCAGCCCCACCGGAGCGGTGATGGAGCCCGAGGCCGATGCCACCCGGATCCTTTCCCCCTCTTTCACTTGTAGATCACGGGCGTCTTGGGGATGGAGCCACGCAAGCCCTTGGGGCTCCAGGGTTCGAGCACCCAGCCCGTAACGGCTGAGGGTTCCCGACTGGAAAAGCGACCGGCTCACCAGAAGCAGAAAGGGATACTCTTCTGAAACCTGCGGCGGCATCTCCAGCCAGGGGATGACCGCCTTGAGGCTGGGGTCCAGCACTCGGCGCCAGCCCATGGATCCGTACTTGGTCCGATACAGGCGATTCCACCAGAACCCCTCCGCGGGGATGTCCGGCAGGCCATACTGGTCGTAGTGGGGAAACACCTGGCAGATTTCCGAAAAGATTTGGGCGGCTGAGGCATACTCCATGGGCCGACCCAGCCTTCGGGCCACTTCGCACAGGATCTCCCAGTCGTCCCGGGGCCCCGAGGCGAAGGTCTTGCCTTCCTGGCGCTGAACACGCAGTTCCCCACTGGTGAGACTCCCTTCCGTTTCCACCGCCAGACGGGCCGGAAAGACCACGTGAGCCATGGCGGCGGTAGGGTTCAGGAAGGCCTCCTGACACACGAGAAGCTCAAGGCGCTCCAAGGCCGCTTCCACCGCCGAGCGGTTGAGAGAAGTGCCGAAAAGATCGGTGCCCACCATCCACAGGCCCCGAATCGGGCTGGGGCCCTCGCCGGCTGCGGCCGCCACGATTTCCGCCAAGGTCAGGCCGGGATCCCGGGGAACCTCCATCTTCCAGACCGCCTCAAAGCGGTCCGCGTCTTCCAGGGGTGCATATCCCGGCAGCCAGTGGGGACTCACGCCCATGTCCGAACAGCCCTGGGTGTTGGCCTTTTCGGCGGTGAGGTGCAGCTTGAGTTTCTTGCCCAGGACCAGCAGGAGGTCCGCCACATAGCAGGCGGCGTCGTAGCCGTCTCCAAGCCCCGCCAGATCGTAGCCCACCACCAAAGAAGGCCGTTCGGCCGTCAGCAAGCGATCCGCAAGGAAGACCATCCGTTCCCGGTCCAGTCCCGTGGCGTCCTGCACCAGATCCCACTTTGTGGCGTCCAGGCGGCGGCGAAGGACCTCTTCCCTGCGAAAGTCCCCCAGCCCTCGCAGTTTCTCGCCACCCGTCTCAAAGAGCCCCTTGAGGATTCCCAGGATCACGAACCCGGCGCCGCCCGGCCGGCAGGTTCCGCTCCATCGAGCCGACGAGCGAAACCGGGTGTGCCGCGAACTGACAATCAGCAGCTCCCGCAGGCTCTTGCGTTTCTGGGCCTGGTTGATGCGCCATACCAGGGGCGGCATCTCCTTTTTCACGTCGGAACCCACCACCAGAACGGTGTCGGCCCGATCCAAGTCGTCCAGGGTTCCCAAGGCCAACTGAAACCCGGAAACCTCCCGGATCGCCCGGTGGGACGTGCCTTCGCCGTCGGCCCAGGTCACCCGGGGCCGTCCCAGCACGTGCACCAAGGCCCGAAGGATCTTTTGGTGATCCAGGGCCGCGGTGGTGTCCACATGGGCCGTGCCCAGCACGGCCCGGCAAAACTTCTGGAACACGTAGTTGCTCTCGTTGGTGGCCCGGGCCGATCCGATTCCCGCCAGGGCGAAGGGTCCGTGACGGCTTCCAATCTCACGGATCCGGTCCGCCACGAAGTCCAAGGCTTCCTCCCATGCCACGGGCCGAAGCTCCCCGTCTTTTCGGATCAGGGGTTCCGTGAGACGCCTTTCGTGCTGGACGATGTCCAGGCTGAAGCGGCCGCGGCTGCAGATGATGCCGCCGTTGACCGGCTCGTCGAAAGAGGCCGTCACCCGCTTGAGCTGCCCCTTCTTGGTTTCCAGCACCAGGTGGCAACCTCCGCCGCAGTAGGGGCAGACGGCCGCCTCCTTTTGGAGCTGCCAGGCACGCGCCGAATACTTGAAGGTCTTGTCGATGATGGCCCCCGTGGGGCACACCCCGATGCAGGACCCGCAAAATTCGCAGTCCATGACCCGGCCGCCGGCGGTCACCGCCGTGCGGTAGCCCCGGTTGTCGAAGTAGAGAGCCGCCGCTCCCACCCAGTCCCGACACACGCGCACGCACCGTTCGCAGTTCACACAGCGATCCGGATAGCGCTCGATCAAGGGGGACTGACTGTCGTATTGGGGCGTGAGTTTGGCCGCCTGGTAGGGCTGCTGGGAAATCTTCAGCTCGCGGGTCAGGTTCTGCAGTTCGCATTCCCCGCCCTTATCGCAGATGGGGCAATCCAGGGGATGATTGATCAGCAAGAGCTGCAGCAGCTCCCGCCGATAGTGGGTGAGGGTCTCCGATTCCGTGACCACCTGCATCTTGTCCGCCACCGGCGTGGTGCAGGCGGGAACGGGACGGGGCGGTCCGGGTTTCACCTCCACCACGCAGATGCGGCAGGCCCCGATGGGACTCAGCGCCTTGTGGTAACAGAGTCTGGGGATGCGGATGCCGTTGGCGTCCGCCACTTGCATCACCGTCATGCCCGGCTGGGCCTCATAGGCCTTTCCGTTGATGGTCACCGTAATCATCGCTACCGATCCACATCCGCCAAGACAATGTCAATGGTCCCTATGAGGGCGATCAGGTCGGACAAGAGACGCCCTTCGGCCAGTTTGCTCAACACCTGCAGGTTCACGAAGCTGGGGGTGCGGGCACGCGCCCGGAACGGCTTGGACGTGCCGTCACTCACGATATAGAAGGCAAGCTCTCCCTTGGGCGCCTCCGTATGGTGGAACACCTCTCCTTCGGGGACCCGGATGCCTTCCTCCACCAGCAGAAAGTGCTGGATGAGGGATTCGATCTTGGTGTACACATCCGTCTTCTTGGGATAGGTGACGGTGGGGTCGTCCACCGCAATGTCCCCCTGGGGCAAGCGGTCCAGCGCCTGGAGGATGATCCGGCAGCTCTGGCGCATCTCCTCCATTCGCACCATGTACCGATCGTAGGTGTCCCCGTTTTGTCCCACGGGCACCTGAAAATCGAATTCTTCGTAGCCGCAATAGGGATCGGCCCTGCGCACGTCCCAGGCGATGCCCGATCCCCGGGCCACCGGTCCGCTCAACGCATAATCGAGCACCTCGTCCACGGTGAGCACCCCCACGTCCCGGGTGCGCCGGATCCAGATGGGATTGTGGGTGAGCAGCGTCTCGTAGTCCTTCATCTTTTCCGGAAAGGTGCGACAGAACCGGCGGACTTCCGTGGTCCATCCCTCCGGCAGATCGCGGGCCAGTCCGCCGATGCGAAAGTAGCACGGAAAGAGGCGTCCACCGGCCACGGCCTCAAAAAGGTCCATGAGCTGTTCGCGCTCTCGAAACGCGTAGAAAAGCGGCGTCATGGCACCCAGATCGTGGGCGTGGGTGCCGAGCCAGAAAAGGTGGCTGGCGATCCGGGTCATTTCGGCGATGATCACCCGGATGAGACGTGCCCGGGGCGGCACTTCCACCCCCAGAAGCTTTTCCACGGCCAGGACGAATCCCAGGTTGTTGGCCGATCCCGCCAGGTAGTCGATGCGGTCGGTCAAGGGCAGGCACTGCTGGTAGGTGCGGGCTTCCATGAGCTTTTCGATGCCCCGGTGCAGATAGCCGATGTCGGGCGTGCAACGCACCACCACCTCGCCTTCCAACTCCACCACCACGCGGAGCACGCCGTGGGTGCTGGGGTGCTGGGGTCCCACATTGACAATGAGACGTTCCGGGTGTTGACTCATGGGCCTTTCCACAACGGCTCGATGCCGGGTTGATGGATTCCGAAGACCTATACCGGGTCAGTCCAAATCCCAGTCGGGCCCTTCCGTGGGATAGTCCTTTCTCAGAGGATGTCCCTCCCAGTCGGGCGGCAGAAGGATCCGGCGTAGATCCGGATGTCCTTGGAAGTGGATTCCGAACAGATCGTAAACCTCCCGTTCCAGCCAATCGGCGGCGCTCCACAGGGGGGTGAGCGAAGGCACCGCGGGTGGATCCCCCGCGGCCCACGTCTTCACCCGTAAAAGGGCCGATTGTTCATGACACCACACGTGGTAGACCAGTTGGAATCGGGGCTCCTTGGGCAAGCGATCCACCGCCGTCACATCGCTCAGATACCGAAAGCCCCACCGGTCCCGAAGTGCTTCCATGACCTCCCGCAGTCGATCCCGAGGCACCGCCACCCACCATTGGTCCCGAAAGACCCCCTTTTCCAGGACCCCATGGGAGGACAAGTCCTCCAGAACCTGTTCCATCCACAAGCGGCTCTCTTCCGGTCGGCTCATGAGCGCGCCTCCGCGACCACCTGGACCTCCGCCGGGACGTGCACCGGCCCTTCCTTGCGCGTGAGGAAGGGATCCTTTTGGATCTTTTCGTGGAGCTTGAGAATTCCATAAAGGAGCGCTTCCGGCCGCGGCGGGCACCCGGGAACATACACATCCACGGGAAGATGACGGTCGATGCCCTGAACCACCGCATAGCTTCGAAAGATTCCCCCCGAACAGGCGCACGCCCCCATGGCGATGACCCACTTGGGCTCCGGCATCTGCTCATAGATCCGGATCACGGCCGGAAGCATCTTTTTGGTGACCGTGCCGGCCACAATCATCAGGTCCGCCTGCCGGGGCGACGCCCGGAAGGCCTCCATGCCGAACCGGGCGATATCGAACCGGTTGGCCGCCGTGCAGATCATTTCAATGGCGCAGCACGCCAGGCCAAAGGTGGCGGGCCACACGGAAGACTTGCGGGCCCAGTTGACAAACCGCTCAAGGGTGGACGTGAGCACCTGGCTTTGGATCCGTTCTTCTATTCCCATTCCAAGGCCCCCTTCCGGTAGAGGTAGAGCAGGCCGATGAGGAGCACCGCCGTGAACAGCACCATCTCCACGAAGCCAAACCAGCCCAGATCACGAAAGACCACCGCCCACGGGTAGAGGAAGACCGTTTCGATGTCGAAAATGATGAAGATCATGGCCACCACGTAGAATTTGATGGGAAAATGGATCTCCAGGCTTCCCAGAGGGTCCATGCCGCACTCGTAGGGGAGCATCTTTTCCCGGGTGATCCGGCGCCGGCCCACGCGGGCGGAAAGAAACAGGATGGCCGCCATGACTCCCATGGTCACCCCCAGATAGACAAGCGCCGGAATGTAGACAGCCGTCATGCATCACCTCCGCAATGTTCAGGCGGGGCAGACCCCCAGAGGGCAGGTTTTGTCCACGATGTGAGCCAGATACTCCTCCCTGAGCCGCTCGATGGAGGTCTTCACAAAAAAGATGGGAGACATGGCCAGAGCGCAGTTGGCCGTGGCCGACATGGTCCGTGCCAGATCGATCATGAGATCCAGATCGCCTTCCCGGCCTTCGCCGGTGGCGATGCGCGTGAGCGTGTCGTAGAGAACCCGGGTGCCGCGCCGGCACGGCGTGCAGAACCCGCACGACTCGTGCTGGAAGAAGTGCATGATGTTCCGCACCACATCCACCACGCAGGTCTGTTCGTTCATGACCAGCATGGTGCCCGACCCCAGCGCCCCGCCCTTTTGCTGCATGGACGCATAATCCATGACCGTGTCCAGATGCTCGGCGGTGAAAAAGCCGAAAGACGCTCCGCCCGTCTGGCACATCTTGAAGGGAATGCCGTCCCGCATCCCGCCGCCGTAGCCTTCGATGAGCTCGCGGAGCGTCAGTCCCAAAGGAGCCTCCACGATCTGGGGCTCGTTCACATGGCCGCAGATCTGGTAAAGCTTGACACCCGGCGAATCCTCCGTACCGAAGGAACGGTACCAGGCGGCCCCGTTTCGAAGGATCGCCGGTACGTTGGCCAGCGTCTCCACGTTGTTCACAACCGTGGGGTTTTCCCACAAGCCCTTTACCCCGGGAAACGGGGGCTTGACCCGCGGGTTGCCCCGAAGTCCTTCGATGGACTCGATCAGAGCCGTTTCCTCTCCACACACATAGGCGCCCGCCCCGGCCCGAATCTCGATATCGAAGCTGAAATCCGATCCCAGGATGCGTTGTCCCAGAAAGCCGCGCTCCCGGGCCTGTTCCACCGCCTTTTGCAAGCGATACATGGAAAGGTAGTATTCGCCTCGAACGTAGATAAATCCCTTGTTCGCTCCGATGGCATAACCGGCGATGATCACCCCCTCCACCAACCGGTGTGGGTTTCCCTCCATGATGTACCGATCCTTGAACGTCCCCGGCTCACCCTCGTCGGCATTGCAGATCACATACTTTTCCGGAGCCTTGATGGGCAGGGTGAACGACCACTTGAGTCCGGTGGGAAAGCCGGCTCCTCCCCGTCCGCGCAGTCCGGACTCCTTCACCTCCTCCACCACGTCTTCCGGAGCCATGGAGGTGAGGACTTTTCTCAGCGCCTCATAGCCGCCCAGTTTCAGGTAGTCGTCGATACTTTCGGGATCCACCTCACCCACGCCCTGGAGCAGCACCGCCTTGCGGTGCACGTCCAGGTCCTTTCGCACCCGACCGCCGGATCCGGGAAGCGTTCGAAAATCGACCGGGGAGCCCGCCCGGTAGTCGGCGATCACCTTCTCGATCTTTTCCCGGCTGAGATGGCCGAAGACCACCTGGTTGATTTGCATGGCGGGGGCCACTTCGCACACCCCCAGACACGAGGACCGTTCCAGGGTGAAGAGTCCGTCCGGGGTGGTTTCCCCTTCCCTTACGCCCAGGACCTCCTCCAGGACCTGGATCAGGTTTTCGGCCCCCAGGATGTGGCAGGCCGGCGATGCGCACACCCGAATGATGAACCGTCCCCGGGGTTGAAGGGAAAACATGGTGTAGAAGGTGGCAATGCCGTACAGATAGCTCAAGTGCACATCCAAGGCATCG
This sequence comes from Desulfacinum hydrothermale DSM 13146, assembly GCF_900176285.1. Classification (GTDB taxonomy): domain Bacteria; phylum Desulfobacterota; class Syntrophobacteria; order Syntrophobacterales; family DSM-9756; genus Desulfacinum; species Desulfacinum hydrothermale. The sequence goes on from NZ_FWXF01000003.1 coordinate 145,444, forward strand.
GCGATCTCGGCCAGCACATTGGCCGGGAGCCAGTTGCCGCAGACGGCCTGGGCTTCCGTGAGAAGAGGTAGAAGCGTTCCCTTCTTGCCGGCGTATGTGTCAATGACCTGGCGAAGACGGGCCGTTTCTTGCGGGCTAAGATCTTTGGTGGGGTTGAGAAAAACCGCCGGTCGCCTCATAGGACACCTGCCTGTGTCTCATTTTCGCCGGAACCAATCTCACACGAGCACGCGCCGCCGCGGGAGCGAGAAGGAGCAAACGGTGGCACCATCATGCCTCGTGGGGCGTCCCGCGTCAAGAAATTTTTCACAAAGTCCTGGACTGACTGTGCTTTTTGCTCCCCCGTCTGCCCAAGCGGCGGGCGATTAAAAAAAATTCCAACTCCTTCCGGGCCCGTGCCGATACATAGATCCAAAAGGGCCAGGGGCCGTGGGCGGGACCATTGCCCCGTCCTCGACGGCGCTCTCCATCATTTGTTCAGGGATTGCTCATCACGGATAATGTGCGCGTAATCATCGCGTTGCAACACAGTGCCCCCCGATGTGCCCTGCAGGCCGTTAATGCGCCGGGTAACGGCGGATTTGAACGCACGGATGATTGTGGGGATGGAACCGGGCACCGGTTTGCCGAATTGTTCCACGGTAGGGGCACGGCGCCGCCGTGCCCCTACATCATCCACAATCCAAATGATGCCATGGGGTTGGGCATCACCACGAACTCGTCTTCGTACAACACCACATATGGCCGTACCTGGGCGGTTTGGAACCATTTCGCGCAGACGATTTTCCCATAGGCGTTCAGTCGCATTTCGCCATCCACGATGTGGCCGAACAAACACGCCCTGTCCCTGGGACTCATCGCCGGGCTGATCGGCTATTTTGTCAGCATCCACATCACTGCTCCCCTCACCCGGGTGATCGACGGCTTGAACAAAGGGGCGGAGCAGGTGGCCGCCGCCTCCCATGAAGTCTCTTCCGCCAGCCAGTCCCTGGCCGAAGGAGCATCCCAACAGGCGGCGTCCCTGGAAGAAACATCGTCGGCCTTGGAACAACTGGCCTCCATGACCCGTCAAAACGCGGAAAATGCGAAGGAGGCCAAGGATTTGATGGACAGCGCGTCGGCGATCGTTCGCAAGGCCGACCTGTCCATGGACGAGCTGATCGTCAAGATGGGCCGCGCTACAAGCAGCAGTGAAGAGACCCAAAAGATCGTCAAAACCATTGAGGAGATCGCCTTCCAGACCAACCTTCTGGCCCTCAACGCCGCCGTGGAAGCCGCCCGCGCAGGCGAGGCGGGAGCGGGCTTTGCCGTGGTGGCCGACGAGGTTCGCAACCTGGCCCTGCGCGCGGCCGATGCGGCCAAGGAAACGGGAGACCTCCTGCACAAGACCCTGGACCAGATCAATGACAGCTCCGATCAGTTGCAGGAGACCAACGCCCTGTTTGCCCAGCTGACCCAAAACACCGCCAAGATCACTCAGCTGGTCAAAGAAATCGCCCAAGCCTCTGGGGAACAAGCCGAAGGCATCGCCCAGATCAACCGGGCGGTGGCCGAAATGGACCGCGCCGTTCAGACGACGGCGCCCAATTCGGAGGAATCCGCCTCCGCTGCGGAAGAATTGAGTGCCCAGGCCGACCAGATGCGGGCCTTGGTCTTTGGACTCCTGGAGTTGGTGAGAAGTCGCAAGGCCGCTGAAAAGCTCCTGGTCGGAACAAAAAGAGCGAGGGGATACGGGCCCGGACGGCCCCTCTCCGGAGGAGCTTTCCGCGCCTGAAGGGACGGAGCCCGAGCCCCTGCCTCTCCTCTCCCGGACAACCAGCTGGCCGCCCCGGAAGGGCTCAGAAAGCGGCCCGCCCAGTTTCGGAAGATGATGCGAGCGATCCCAAGGACTGAGACACGTACGTTCACGGCCCGGGAGGCGCGCTGAGCAGCCTCCTGGGCGCCAAGGTCTTTCTCACTGAGCGTTTCCCCGCGCAGCCCTCGCATTCCAAACGCCGCAGCACCAGCGTAGCTGTCCCTTGAGTGTTTTCGGCGAAGCGCTGGGCGCCAAGGCACCGGCCCAACCCCTTTCTGCCGCATCGAATCTATCTTGCGTTCGCTCACGCACAAACAGACGCAGCATACCTCCTACCGCGCAGACCATGGAAGACCAGGCGGAGGCAAGAGAGGAAGCCAAAGTCAGGAGCACCTTCGAGAGCAGCCAGCTCGCTGTGAGAAAGTCCCGGACAGCAGGGCCTCCCCCGTGGAGGATTTCCTGGACGCGCTGGATCCGGGTACCAACCTGACGAATCCCTCGGGCAAGGACCTCATCGCGGCCAAAAACAAACACCACAACGGCCAACTCAAGAACATAAACATACAGGAATTCTTCAGTTCCCTCATGAAGGCCGCCGCCCCAGGAACCAGCCAAGAAGGCCCAGCAGGAAACGGTTGAAACGCGTAAGAAAGAAGGAAAGGTAGTTGTTTAACGTCCGGCGTAACCCTCGTTTCACGCCGTTGTTCTGCAAATCATGTTGATCTCGGCCTGTTCAGAAATCGTACTTGAGGACCGTCAGAAGGTGGATATCCCCCGTTCCCCACCGTCCGCCATGTTTTGAATGGCGGCACCGGAGATCTACGTCCAAGGCCAGTCGGTTCCCGAGGCGGATGCCGGCACCGACTCCGGCCTCGTTTCCGTCAAGCTCGTCTTTGTCTCCAAACTCGTAAAACACCTCTTCATACAAGAAGGGCGTCACTCTCGCGACTTTTGGGAACTTGACTTTGGCACGGGCCCGGTAGCGCCAGTATGCGTCCTTGTGCTCCTTCATGCGATATTCAAAACGGTTTCTGACCGCGATCTTGAATGGTCCGGCCTTGTCGTCCAGTTCCAATGAGATCCGCGGTCGTGATTCATTGGAGTTGCCATCTTTTCCTTTGGTCACATACTTGAACTGCGGCTCAACTGTGACATGAGCCATCGGTTTCCACCACAGGCCGCCAACAAGAGAAATCTCGCCTGCCTGTTGTGCGTCGCTCGTGATTTTCGGCTCCAGTGAGCCCGTCCACCGCAAGTTGGAAGCAATTGGCCCGGACAAGGCAAACTTCGGTCGGTACACGAAATCACCGCCAGCAAAAGCACCCGTGCCGACACTCAGCCACACGACTAAAATCACAATTGCAGTCAGGCCTCTCGTTGTGCGGCGCATCGATCAACATCCGTCTTGAGCTTCTTTAATAACGTTTGGAGGACGCATAGGCCTAGATCCTCTCTTTTGCAGAACGGATTGTCGCCCAGCCGCCGGCAAAGCCGCTCGGCTGAAGCGGTTTGTTAACCCGCCCTCCGTCACGTTGCAGTAGCTCGTCGACGGTGATGCCCATGTCCCAAGCAATCTTGAGAAGCAACGTTTGTGAAATGGCACGACCCGCGCTGAAAGGAACCATGGTGGCGCGTCCATCAGGGCGCCGGTACGAACGAGGGATCCCGCGCTGTCGAACCTCCCGAAAGCCGAGGCAGACCAACAGGGTTGCCACCTCGCAGGGCTTCAGGACCGCAAAGGAAAACCATCGGTCACGCGACCTGGACAATCTGAAGGGCGACAAACTCGAACTGAAGCTTCAGATCATCGTCTTCGAGAAGCATCTCGATGACCTCTTCTTTTCAAGCTCATCGAAAATGGCTCCCTGGCGGTGGGCCCAAGGCCGGCCCGGAACCGAAGAACCGACCTAAACCCCCGTGCCGGGATCCCGTCCGCCGATCACATTGTACGTACGCATGTCCTTGGCTCCTGCACTGTTCGCAGCTCCGCTTGTCGGGCTAGCGTTTGAACTCACTGGTTTTTACGGAACACAGCGGAGTATAAATTCAGTGCAGTGATTGGTTATGCCCACTTTATATCATACCCTTTGTATGAAGTGCGTTAAAAATCATAAAGAGAGCGGCAATCCAGTTTGTATAAGCAAAGAGTCTTTTTAAGTTTTTTGGTTTTGACTTCAAAGCAAATTTCCCACCTATTATTCCTCCCACTATTGTAACACAGGCTAGTGGGACAGCCCATAACGGATTAAAATCGCCTTGGACGGCATGTCCGGCAAATCCCATGAAAGCCGTCGTTGCAATTAACGCAGATGCTGTTCCGACCGCTGTATGCATTGGTACTCCACAAGCCAAAACCATTAGCGGAACCAGAAAAGACCCTCCTGAAACTCCGACCATTCCAGCAGCAAAACCTGTTAAAACAGTGATCGGCAAAGCAAACCATAAATTTACATGATAAATTTCATCACCAGATTTGATCTTTATAATTCCCAATTGCTTCTTATTGGACGTCTTTGTTTTCTCTGTGACAGGAATCAGCATTACTATCCCGGCTATGAAAAGCATAATAGCAAATATAATCTTCAATGCAAAACCGCTGAACAAGTGTGAAAAATATCCTCCTGCGAGCGCCGACAGGGCGGTGGATGTTCCGATCAGAACAGCCAATAACCATGATACTGACTTGTTTTTTTGGAAAACAATCATTGCCGCAACAGAAGCCGAAAAAAGAATAAACTGACCGGTTGTCGCGGCCTCGTGCATTGGGATATTGGCAATGGCTAAAATCACAACATAGAAGTTCCCTCCGCCTTTACCGACCATTGTCATAGCAACAGCAACAATTAAAATGAGAGAACTTACTATGATAAGATGTCCCATCTAGACAACCTCTTTTCACTTTTTGCTTTTAATGGCCTTGAGAACCTTCCCCGGCTTCAGAGCTTCGGTCAAAGCAGAATATCCACCTTCAATAATTCGGACTTCCGGGAATCCTTCTGACAGTAAATAGGCATAGACAATAGAAGATCTCACTTGTGCAGGGCAAAATACACCTATCAGTTTAGTTTTTGGAATTTCAGCAATTCTGTCAGGAATTTCGTTAATCGGTATGTTTAGTGATGTCACATTAGAGTGATGTCCCAATTTTATAGAGATGGAATCCGATTCTTCTCTTGACCGAACATCCAATAGAACAACTTCCTCCATATCGAAGAATTTCTCCGGTGTTATTTTATGTTTTCCACTTCCAAAATAATCTAGCGTAAAACCCTTAAGCACTTTTTCCATTTCAATCTCCTTTCACCTAGGCATAACATCGCTAATCAGCAGCGCGGTTTTTTGCGTCGGCTGCACTCGCCTTGTTATGTGGTTCAATGGTCTTTTCCCCGATTAACAAGAAATGTTTTGGTAATTCACCAAAAATGTTCACACGGTTAAATCCGGAGTTCATTAATTCTTCCTTGACTTGACCCGGCAAACATCTGATCTCCGTTGGAGGCCCCTCTGGCATATCTTCCTTTTTCCAATCAACAATGAAAATCTTCCCACCAGGTTTCAATATTCTATAGGATTCCTCAAGTGTCAGAGTTGAATTATCTAATTCATGATGGAGGTTGATCATATACACCAAGTCTGCCATTGCATCATCAAGTGGAATGGAATGCTCTTCAGTTTTTACCGGAATTATATTGGGGAACCTTGGAACAACATTTTCCTTTACCCAGTTGATCATTACTTCTGACACATCACAGGCATAGATTTTCGAAGCTTTGGCGTGCTTAAGAAAAGCAATAGCAAAAAATGCTGTTCCAGCACCTATTTCTACAAGTACATCTGCTTTTGTTATGTTCAACCTCTCCCAAACATAACCTGGAGGTATATCTTCCAATCTCCTAGGATCATTCAATTTCTGTAATTTTTTAGGATCAAACTTCTTTTCGTTCATTTTAAGTATCCACTAAATTCAGCACATAACAGCCTATTCCGCACAATCGCCATTTACCTGAAACGATTCATGGATAGCTCAACTAGCATACTATTGTTCCACAAGTCAAGGCTGAATCAGTGAAATGTGATGGGGTGGATCGCCCAACATGGATTCGAAACCCATTTGGGGGGTCACCGACGCCCTGATTCAGCCACTTTTTTGGGGCATCGCCTTTTCAAGCGCTGAAACGCCCTCATGACGATGCCATCTCAGACATTTTTGGACACACCGCACCCCCTTATGGCCAAAGGAGCTTGCAAGCCTTTGCGGAGGCGATTTCTACGCTGGGCAAAATTTGAGATAAACACTTCGAAAAGCCTCAAAAGCGGGACAATGCCGACCCAACTGCAGCTTCAGCCGACGGCCGCTTCGGATCACGCGCCCTGCCCGACAGATCAACTCCGGAATCCCGGTCTTTATGCGACGCCGCTTGGCCCGATTCGAGCGGGCGAAAAAGGGGCAACACCCTCGGCCTTTCCCGCGGGCCTGGACCCGTGGGCGGGATGACCGTTCAACCGGCGCGAAGCAGCGCGCAAGGCCAACGGCCAGAGGTCTGGTCCGTCCCTGGAGCGAGGGCGCAGACTGCCTCCCGCCTGCCAGGATGGGTTTTTCGTTTCAGGGCCTTGCCGGAATCCCACGCACATTGTGCCGAGGCTGTTCCGGTCAAGGGCATGGACACGCCACGGGGGGCGGGCCGTCTCCCCATGCCCGAGGCCAGACGATCCCGCCGAGACGCTTCCTTTTAGCCCCCTTCAGGACGATCTCCAAAGCAACCCTCCCCCGGTCTTCTGGATCGACCTTGATTCGAAAGCGAAAAGGATGTTTTACTGGATCCGACCACAACCCACTTTCCTTGGAGCGACCATGGAAGAACGCATTCGGACCCTGGGCAGCATCCATGCCCACCATTTCAGTGCCCATCTGGACGCCGTTCGGTTGAGAACCGGGCGCATCACGGAACGCATTCGGATGGATCACCCGCAGGCGGCCGCGGTGCTTCCCTTTGTGGACGACGGTCGGCACGTGCTCATGGTGCGCCAGTGGCGCTACGCCATCCAACGCGAAACCCTGGAGATTCCCGCGGGAAAGGTGGATCCCGGCGAATCCGTGGAAGTCTGCGCGAAACGGGAACTCATGGAGGAAACGGGCTATGAGGCCCAGCGGTTCCTCCCCCTGTTCCGCTACCATCCGGCCATCGGCTATTCCAACGAGGAGATCGTCATCTATGCGGCATCGGGACTGGACAAAACGGCCCGGCGCCACGATACGGACGAGATCTCACGGGTGGAGATCCTACCGTGGGACGATGTGTGGCATAGGGTCCATGGGGGAACCATCACGGACGGGAAGACCGTGATCGCCCTGAGCCTATTCAAGAGTCTGCTGGACCGGGGGGCGGTGCCCCAGGACTTCTTCACCTGAGAGAGCCGGACCATGGACAAGGTACCCATCACCCGAAACGGATACCGGCACCTGGCCCAGAAGCTCATGCACCTGCGTCGCGTGGTCAGGCCCCAGGTGCTGGAAGAACTCCAAGAGGCCAGGCTGTATGGGGTCAAGGCGGACAACCAGCAATATCTTCTGGCCCGGGAAAACCATTCGGTCCTGGTTCGAAAGATCCATGATCTGGAAACCCAATTGGCCCGGTGTGAGATCTTTGTGGGTCGGAAATTTCTTTCCAAGGTAGTGGGTTTCGGCACCTGGACAGTGGTCCGAAACGTGGACACGGGAGAAACCCATCGCTTTCAAATGGTGGGCCCGTTCGAATCCGATGTGGCCAACGGCCGGCTCTCCATCCATTCCCCGGTGGGCCGATCCCTCATGGGACGAACGGAGGGCGATGAAGTGACCGTTTTCACGCCGGCGGGAGAACGCAACTACCAGATCCTGGAGATTCAACCCTGACGGCGTCATCGCGCCTGAGGAGCTGTCGGGGAAAGCCCGATGAACTTGCTTGGAACCCTGTTCCCCTGGGGCCCACAGGACAAAAGGGGCGGCTCCCAGACCGCCCCATTGCCACGGGCCCACCGCTGATTTCTTCACCCTTTCATAACACCCAGGGGTCTCAGCCGAGCCACCGGCCGGCTGATGCCGGCTCCGTGCACCACGGCCACCACATCGCTCACGTCCTTGTAGGCTTCGGGCATCTCTTCTCTCAAGGTCGCCTTGCCGGCCGCCATCACAAACACCCCTCTTTGTTCCATCTCCTGGGCAATGCTCCGGCCTTTGGAAGACTTGATGGCCTGGTGGCGGCTGAGCACCCGGCCGGCCCCATGGCAAGTACTTCCGAAGGTTTCCGCCATCGCCCGATCGGTTCCCACCAGCACATAGCTGTAACGGCCCATGTCCCCCGGGATGAGCACGGGCTGGCCCACGGCCCTGTAGGTGGCGGGCACTTGGGGATGGCCCGCCGCAAAGGCCCGGGTGGCTCCCTTGCGGTGAACGCACAACTTGCGCAGGCGCCCTTCCACGTGGTGCTCTTCGATCTTGGCCATGTTGTGGCACACGTCATAGAGCAGTCGAAGTCCCAGCCGGTCCGCCGAGGCACCGAAGAACTGCTCAAAGGTCTCGCGCACCCAATGGGTGATCATCTGGCGGTTGGCGAAGGCGAAATTGGCCGCCGCTCCCATGGCGCCCAGATAGTCCCGCCCCTCCCGGGATTCCACCGGTGCGCAGCACAGCTGCTTGTCGGGCAGGGAAATGCCGTACTTGGAGGCGCTCTTGAGCAGCAGTCGAATGTAATCATCACAGACCTGGTGGCCCAAACCCCGGGATCCGGTGTGCACAAAGACGGTGATCTGGCCCAGGTGGAGTCCGAAGACCCGAGCCACCTGGGGATCCAACACCTCTTCCACCACTCCCACTTCCACGAAATGATTTCCCGAGCCCAAGGTGCCCAGTTGAGAGCGGCCCCGTTCCCGGGCCCTGGGGGACACTTTGGACGGATCGGCCCAGGGGATGGATCCCCCTTCTTCGATCTTTTCCAGATCGGAAGGGTCTCCAAAGCCCTTGGACACCGCCCAGGCGGCCCCTTGGAGCAGCACGCGATCCAGTTCGGCGTCTTTGAGTTTCATATCCTTGCGGGAGGAACCCACGCCGGAAGGGATATTTCGAAAAAGGGCGCAAACCAGGTCCTTGATCCTTTCGCCTCCCACCTCGTCCAATGTGAGCTGAGTGGTCATAAGCCGGACACCGCAGTTGATGTCATAGCCCACTCCTCCGGGGGAAACCACGCCCTCCTCCACGCTGAAGGCCGCCACCCCGCCGATGGGAAAGCCGTAACCCCAGTGGATGTCCGGCATGGCCATGGACGAGCCCACGATCCCGGGAAGACAGGCCACGTTGCTCACCTGCTCCAAAGCCTGTTCTTCCCGGATCGAGGCCATCATCCTTTCCGTGGCATAGACCAAACCGTCCGTCTTCATGTTCCCCTGGCGCGGAATCTTCCAACGCCACGGGTCCAATCGCTCCACATTCCATCCCTTCTTGGCCGCCATGTTGCCTCCTCCCAACTTATAAGCCCGTTCCCGGACCGAAGGTTCACACATCGAAGATCACCTGAGCGTGCCACCCGTGCGCGTCTTGTTCCACTTTCAGTTGATGGTAGGTAACCGCCTTGTAGAGCAATTGTAACTCGTGACGATCAAAATCCAGGCGTTCGCCGCCGATTTGTCCGCGAAGCCGCCAGGTCTTCCCCTCTTCCAGATGGACGTGAACGGACCTCCCTAAAAAGGCCTCGGTTTCGAACAAGAAGAGGAGCTCGGAAAGCCATGCCACCAGCAGTTCGTCCAGAGCCGCCGCCTCCAGTGCCACACCCTTGCGCTCCCGGTCTTCCACTCGGGTGCGATCCACCATGAGTTCATAGAAGGCGTGCGCCGCCACCTGGAAGAGCTCCTCAAGGCTGCGGGCCCGAAGCCTCAGTCCCACATCCGCCGTATGGTCCAACAGCTCGTAACCGGCCGATACCCGTGGATGCCTTCTATCCAAGACCGCCTCCTTCCTCCCGATGCCTTTTTTGACTCACGGCGTTCCGGCACAAGCTCCCAGCCGTCCCCAGGTGATGCGGGCCACGCGTCATGGGCGGACCGTGACCCGCACCCAAGAATCCCTATCAACTGGAGGGGAAAAAGAGAAGCGGATATGGTCCCAAGGCCGAGCAATTATCCCTTGACTTCATGCGGCCTCATCATTACACTTCGCATGCTGTGGCGGATGGGCGGGCATAGCTCAGTTGGTAGAGCACGAGCTTCCCAAGCTTGGGGTCGCGGGTTCGAGTCCCGTTGCCCGCTCCAGCAGCCCACAAGGCGCTCACCCTTCCAGAAGCGGAAGGCTTCCCTTATTGAGGTTGGCGTTGGGCCCGGCAAGCAGGGCACGCGCTGACTTCGATTGGTGGATGACGATGTTCAACTCGGTCTTTTGCGAACGCAGTTGGGTTTTGCACTAAAGCCGGATCTCCACTGATCATTCGTCTGCTACTGGAAGTGGGCAAGTTGCCCACTTTTTTTTTGTAGCAGATCCGGCGATGGGAAAGCATGGATGACGGGCACAAAAAAAGCGGAGGACAGATCCCGGCAGGTTGTTGAGCGCCTTTGGTCCCTGGCCACGCCGGTGATTCGGGCCGAAGGAATGGACCTGATCGAGGTGGAATACCGGCGCGAGAGTCACGGCTGGGTGCTGCGGCTTTTCGTGGACCGGGAGGAAGGGATCACCGTGGAAGATTGCGCCCTGGTGAGCCGGGTGGTGAGCGATCTTCTGGATGTGGAAGATCCCATTTCCGGCCCCTATCACCTGGAGGTCTCTTCGCCCGGGCTGGACCGCCCTTTGCGAAAGTGGGAGCACTTTCGGGATCACACGGGTCAAGTCGTTTCCGTACGAACCCGCGAGGCACTGGAAGGGCGACGAAACTTCAAAGGAACGCTCCGGAATGCCTGCCCCGAGACGATTCAGGTGGAATGCGATGGGACCGTTCATGAGATTGCCATAGACAACATAGAAAGGGCCCGGCTGCGCTACTTCGATTCGCAGAGACTTTGAAGGCCACGCGAACCATCGCACCCACTCACGGGGTCGGCACCGGGCGTGCGAAGAAAGGACCTTTCGGGGAGATAACAGATTATGGACAGGGAACCTCTCAAGCGGTTGGTCGACCAGGTAAGTCGCGAAAAGGGAATCGACCGCACCGTTCTGATCGAAGCCTTGGAGGAAGCCGTCAAATCGGCCGTCAAGAAGCGCTATGGGTCCAAGATCGACGTTGAAGTGAGCTTCAACGAAGAGTTCGGGGAAATGGAGGCCTTTCTTTTCAAGGAAGTGGTGGAAACGGTCACCGACCCGGACAAGGAGATCTCCCTGGCGGAGGCTCAAGCGCTGGATCCCGAAAGCGAACTGGGCGACGAGCTGGGCATCCGCATGGACACGGACACCCTGGGGCGCATCGCGGCCCAGTCCGCCAAGCAGGTCATCATTCAGAAGATGAAAGATGCCGAACGGGAGGCCACCTACGAAGAATACAAGGACCGCCGGCGGGAGATCATCACCGGCATCGTGCAGCGGGTGGATCGCTCCGGGATCATCGTCAATTTGGGCCGTGCCGAAGCCATCCTGCCCGTCAAGGAACAGATCCCCCGCGAGATCTACCGCCAGGGAGACCGAATCCGGGCGTACATCCTCGATGTCAAAAAGATCACCAAGGGCCCCCAGATCATTCTGAGCCGGACCCATCCGGATTTTCTCATCCAGCTCTTCCGCATGGAAGTGCCGGAAGTGGCGGACGGGACGGTGAGCATTCTGGCGGCGGCTCGGGAACCAGGCTCCCGCGCCAAGATCGCCGTCGTCTCCCGCGACCCGAACGTGGACCCGGTGGGAGCCTGCGTGGGTATGAAGGGATCTCGGGTCCAGGCGGTGGTCCAGGAGCTGCGCGGTGAAAGGATCGACATCGTGCCCTGGAACATGGATCCCGCCAAGTTCGTGGTGAACGCGCTGGCGCCGGCCATCATCACCAAGGTGATCATCGATCAGACAAACAAGAGCATGGAAGTGGTGGTGCCGGATGATCAGCTGTCCCTGGCCATTGGACGGCGCGGCCAGAACGTGCGGCTCGCTTCCCGGATCACCGGCTGGCACATCGACGTGAAGAGCGAAGCGCGCTACGAGAGACAAAAGCAGGCAGGCTACCAGTCGCTCCTTCACGTTGACGATCTGAGCGAAGAGATGGCCGATCGGCTCTACGAGGCGGGCATCACCTCCTTGGAAGAGTTTTGCGAAGCGGACTTGGAAGAGCTCCAGTCCATCATCGACCTTTCCGAGGCGGCTCTGGCGGCCATGCAGACCCAGGCCAGGGAGCTTCTGGAGTACGGATTCCACGACCAAGACGAGTGGGACGACGAGATGGAAGCCCCCGTGGAGGAAGAGGAGACGGTGGAGGAATCCGCCGAGCCGGCGGAGGCTCCTCCCATGGAAGAGGAAGCCATGGACGACCCGGGCGATGAGATTCCCGAGGAGTCCCAAACCTCGCAGGACGGGAGCCGCGACTGAGTGTGGGACGAACGCACCATATCCCTCATCGAACCTGCCTGGTTTGCCGATCCCGGCAGCCCAAGGCCACGCTCCTGCGCCTGGCGCTGGACGAGCGGGGCCGGGTGGTTCCGGATCCGCGCCAGGTCCACCCGGGCCGGGGCGCCTATGTGTGCCGTGACTGTCTGGGAGGTCTGGCCTTTGACAGGCGCATCCAGAGGGCCTTCCGGGGCCGGGCCACCAGCCTATCTCCACTCCTGCAACGTTGGATTGGAGACCGGGACGAGACGCCCCCGGACGGCGGCTTTCAGGAGGACACACAACCATGAACGCGTAACGGAATGGAAACAGGCCGCTAGGCGGCTTGCATAGAAAGTGTTTGGACACAGGGGGGACGGTTGCATGGCACGAGTCAGGGTGCATGAATTAGCAAAAGAATTGGGAATGAACAGCAAGGAGCTCATTGATCGGATCCTCAAACTGGGCATCCCGGTCAAGAACCACATGAGCGCCTTGGACGATTCGGCGGTGACCAAGATCCGCGCGCATCTTCAGGCGGGAACTCCCGAGAAGGTGGAAGAAAAGCGTATCGGTCGGCGTGTCATCCGCAGAAGAAAGAAGGCGGAAGAACCCAAACCGGCGCCGGCCGAACCGCAACCTGAACCCGTGGAGGTCTCCGCAGAGGCGCCGCCCATCCAGGAGCACGGCCGGGAGGAACCGCCCGCGGCAGAGGCGGTGGAAATCTCCCCGGCGGAAGCCGAGCCGGAAACGCCCCCCGCGCCTGAAGAGGCTCCCTCCACCGAGACAGCCGCGCCGGAGGCAGCACCGGAGATGCCGGTAGCGCCCGAACCTCACGCAGCCCCCCCCACTGCGGAGGAAACGGACGCCGCGGCGATCGCCCCCCCCCAAGTCGCCACCCCAGAGGCCTCGGAACCCGAACCGGCCCCTTCCACCCCCGAACCCGCCGAGCCGAGCGCGGAAGGCGTCCCGGAAGAGGCCATGCCGGCCGATACCCCGCCGGTAACGGAGGCGGCCCCGGAGCCGGCAGCGCCACCACAGGAAGCGCCCGAACCGACAACGGACAAGGAAGCGGTCCCGGAAGAACAGCCGGCCCAAGAGGCGCCCCAAGAGGCGGCAAAAGAAGGTCCTGCCGAAGAGGAGGAGGACCGCGCCAAAAAGAAGAAGGGCAAGCGGCGCAAACGCAAGCGGCGTAAAGACGAGCCGGCCAAGATCATCCGTTTGCCGGAGCTCATACCGGGTGAGGCGGAGGAAGAACCGGAGATCCCCGCTCCCGCGGCCCGCTTCGCTCCGGACGAACAGGTGAGCCGCGAGCCTTTGCGAAAGAAGAAGGTCCGAAGCGACAAAGAGGATGCAGGCAAACGCCCGCGCCGGGCCCGCAAGGAAGTGGTGGGCCGCGAAGACCTTTATTCCAAAAAAGAGCTGAGGGCCCAGGCGGAAAGGGGCCGCGGGGCCTCCAAGAAGGGAGCGCCCAAAGAGGCGCCAAAGCCGGCCGCCACCGTCCCCAAAGCCGCCAAGCGCCGCATCCGCATCGATGAGGCCATCACGGTGGCCAATCTGGCCAAGCAGATGGGCGTCAAGGCCACGGAGATCATCAAGAAGCTGCTGCTTCTGGGGCTTCCGGCCAACATCAACCAGGCCATCGACTTCGACGCCGCGGCCCTGGTGGCCTCCGAGTTCGGCTATGAAGTGGAAAAGGCGGGATTCGAGGAAGAAGACATCCTGCAGGCCACGGAAGACAAGCCCGAAGACCTGCAGCCCCGTCCCCCCGTGGTCACGGTCATGGGCCATGTGGACCACGGAAAAACCTCGCTGCTGGACGCCATCCGCCATACCAACGTGATCGACGGAGAGGCGGGCGGCATTACCCAGCACATCGGCGCCTACTTTGTGGAGATGGATGGCGGGCGCATCACCTTCCTGGACACGCCGGGCCACGAAGCCTTCACGGCCATGCGCGCCCGTGGCGCCAAGGTCACCGACCTGGTCATCCTGGTGGTGGCCGCCGACGACGGCGTGATGCAGCAAACCATCGAGGCCATCAACCACTCCAAGGCGGCCCAGGTGCCCATCATGGTGGCCATCAACAAGATCGACAAACCCAACGCCAACGTGGACCGGGTGAAGAGGGAGCTGGCCGAACACGGCCTCATTCCCGAAGAATGGGGCGGCGATACCACCATGGTGGAGATTTCGGCCAAGAAGCGCATGGGCATCGAGGAGCTGATGGAGATGGTGCTGCTCCAAGCCGAGCTCCTGGAACTGAAGGCCAACCCCAACAAGCCCGCCAGGGGCCGGGTCATTGAGGCCAAGCTGGACAAAGGCCGCGGCCCGGTGGCCACCGTGCTGGTCCAGGAAGGCACGCTTCGCGAAGGCGACGTCTATGTGTGCGGCACCTACTTCGGCAGGGTGCGCAGCCTGTTCGACGACAAGGGCCGGCGCATTTCGGAGGCCGGCCCGTCGGTGCCCGTGGAGGTCCTGGGTCTGTCGGGAGTGCCCAACGCCGGAGATGACTTCATCGTGCTGGCCGACGAAAAGCAGGCCAAACAGGTGGCGGAACACCGCCAGATGAAACATCGGGAAAAGGAGTTGAGCCGGTCCACCAAGGTGACCTTGGAGCGACTCTACGAACAGATCCAGGAAGGCCAGATCAAGGAAGTCAACGTCATCCTGAAATCCGACGTTCAGGGCTCCCTGGAAGCCATTCGGGATTCGATCCAGAAGCTTTCCACCCAGGAGGTGAAAGTTTCTTTGATCCATGCCGGAACCGGCGCCATCTCCGAAGGCGATGTGATGCTGGCCTCGGCGTCCAACGCCATCATCATCGGCTTCAATGTGCGGGCAGACGCCAAGGCACAGGAGCTGGCCGAGCAGGAACAGGTGGACATCCGCTACTACGACGTCATCTACCAGATCATCAGCGACATCAAGGAAGCCATGGTGGGCCTTCTGGAGCCCGACTACCGGGAAGAGGTGCTGGGCCGGGTCGAAGTGCGTCAGACCTTCCACATCTCCCGCATCGGTACCGTTGCCGGCTGTTATGTGACCGACGGCAAAGTGGAGCGCAACGCCAAGGTCCGCCTCATTCGGGATGGCGTGGTGGTGTGGGACGGCAAACTGGCCTCGCTGAAACGCTTCAAGGACGACGTCCGGGAGGTCAGCGCGGGCTTCGAGTGCGGCATCACCATCGAGAACTTCAATGACATCAAGGTGGGGGACCAAATCGAAGTGTACAAGATGGTGGAGGTGAAGCCGACCCTCGGTCCGGAGGATGGAAACGCGTAGGAGCTTGCCTGGAAACGCCAGGTTGCTCCCTTCTTGTACGGACGAAGGCTTGGGACTGCCAGGCGGGCCCGTGCCGCCGGCCTGGCCATGCCGCCGTAGGGCGGGTTCCGAACCCGCCCCCACACGGCGCAAACGGAGCCAGAAGGCAGAGCGGAATTTCAGCCGGTCAGAAATCCCCCAAAAGGCCGCAAGGCCATTGTGGGACAGGCTCCAAGGCCTTGTGCGAGACTTTCCAAGCGCGTCGCTTGCGCCGAGAGGGGGAGCCCTCAAGCGCGGGCTGAAATTCCGGATCTCCGTTGTCACGACGACGCGTGGCGCCGGGGATGGCGAACGCCAGGCATTGAAGGAAACGCGCATGTCGGTGACCGTAGGGATCGCCCGTATTACGTTCAGGCTCCATGACAACCACTCCCTCAAGGGCAAGCGCAAGGTGGTCAAGAGCCTGATCGAGAAGAGCCGGCATCGGTTCCAGGTCTCCATCGCCGAGGTGGAAGATCTGGACGTGTACCAGCGGGCGACACTGGGAGTGGCCGTCATCGGGAACAACTCCCGCGTGCTCAACTCCCTCCTGGACCGCGTCATCGATTACATGGAATCCCTGGGGTTGGCGGACCTGGAGGATTCGGACATTGAATTGATCTCCCTATGAGCGGAGGTCTGTGAGGAACCATGGAATACAAAAGAGCGGATCGCGTGGCAGATGTGTTGCAACGCACCATTGCCGAATTGCTCTATCGGCGCGTGCGCGATCCCCGACTGACCAAGATCACCATCACCGGCGTGAAGCTGAGCGACGACTTGCGATACGCCAAGGTCTTCTATTGCATGACGGGGACAGTCGAGGAACGCGACCAGGCGGCGGCGGCCCTGGACAAGGCCACGCCCTTCATCCGCCGGGAAGTGGGGCAACGGGTCCACATGAAGTACTTGCCCACCCTGACGTTCCTTTACGACGAATCTTTCGATTACGGCGAAAAGATCGAGCGGCTTTTGCATGAGTTGCGCCACGATGAATGAGAACAGGGTCTCCGTGTTGCACGACATCCAGCAGGCCATCCGGCAGGCAAAGCGATGTGCCGTGGCCACCCATGTGCGCCCGGACGGCGACGCCGTGGGGGCCTTGCTGGCCGCCGCCACCCTTCTTCGGAAGCTGGGCAAACAGGTGGACGCCTATTGCCAGGACCCTCCCCCGCCGGGCCATGATTTCCTGGCAGGCGTCCAATCCATCCGGCACACGTGGGATCCGGATGCGGACTACGATGCGGCCTTCCTCGTGGACTGTGGCGAACTGCAGCGGGTGGGAGGCGTTCTGGCCGAAAAGATCATCAGGGTACCTGTGATCGTCAACATCGATCACCACGTGAACCACGATCCCTTCGGCACCGTGGCCTGGGTGGACCCTCAGGCCAGCAGCACCTGTGAGATGCTCTACACCCTGAGCCGCCATCTGGGGGTGGAACCGGACAAGGACATGGCCGAGCAGCTCTACACGGGCATTCTCACCGACACGGGATCCTTCCGGTTTTCCAACACCACCCACAAAGTGTTGAGGATGGCGGCGGAGCTGGTGGCGCGTGGGGCGGAACCGGCCTTCATCGCCGGCCGCGTCTATGACTCCGCGTCCCCGGGACGGCTGCACCTCCTGGCCAAGGTGTTGGAGACGGTGGAATACCATGCGGACTGCCGCCTGGCCACGGCCCAGCTGACTCAGGCCATGTTCCGACAAACCCACACCAATCGGGAGGACGCCGAAGGGTTCATCAATCACCTGCGCAGCGTTAAGACCGTGGTCATGGCCGTCTTGTTCCGGGAAGACGTGGATCAGGTGGTCCACGTGAGCCTTCGTTCCAAGTCCCCTGTGGATGTGGCGGCCTTCGCGCGAGCCCACGGTGGCGGCGGGCACCGGCACGCGGCGGCGTTTCGCATGCAGGGACCCCTGGAGCAGGTGCGCCATGCCGTGACGCGAGAGGCCGTCCGGTTGCTACAGCGTACGGCGAATCAAGAGGCGTTGCGATGAGATGCGGAGCCTCATCCGGTACGGGGGCCCAGACCGTGGGCCACGCCCCCAAAAGGGAGCCCATGCCCAGCGGGCTTTTGCTGGTGGACAAGCCCGAAGGGTGGACGTCCCATGACGTGGTCCACCGGTTGAGAAAGTGGTTCAAATGGAAGAAGGCCGGCCATTGCGGCACCCTGGATCCCTTCGCCACGGGCCTCCTGGTGGTGTGCGTCAACGAGGCCACGCGTATCGCGGACCAACTGGTGGGTCAAGACAAGAGCTACCGGTTTTCCATGCGGCTCGGCGTGGAAACGGACACCCTGGATCGGACCGGCCGGATAACGGGTCGTTATGACGGCCCCCCGGTGAGCCACCAGGCCCTGGTGGAGGCGCTTCGAGCCTTTGAAGGCCCGCAGCTCCAGCAGGTGCCGAAGTTTTCGGCCGTGAAGGTCAAGGGCCGGCGCCTCTACGAATGGACCCGGGCCGGCGTCGCCGTGGAACGGCCCAAACGGCCAGTGATCATCCATCGCCTGCAAGTGATCCGGTACCAATGGCCGGACGTGGAGTGTGACATTACCTGTTCCAAAGGAACGTATGTGAGGCAATTGGCGGAGGACGTGGGGGCGCAGTTGGGCTGCGGCGCCCACGTCACCGCTCTTCGGCGCACGGCCAGCGGGCCGTTCGCCCTGGAGGACGCATTGTCCTTGGAAACGCTCAAGGGTTGGCGCGGCGCCATGGAGTGGACATCCCATCTGATTCCGCTCCACGCGGCCCTTTCCCATCTGCCTGCTTTGGTGATCGAGGAACCGACCCTACGGGAACAGCTACAACGCGGACATCTCTCTCAACAGTGGCTGGATACCCACGCGGCGGTTGTGGAAGGACAGATTGGCCCCGTTCGTTTGATGGGCTCCGACAACGCGCTGCTGGCCCTTTGGTGGCCCGCCGCACAACCCGGAGAGCGTCGTCTGAGGATTTTTCACCAACCCTGACAAGGCACATCAACGCAAAAGGAGGAACAACCGTGGTTCTGACGCCTGAAAGGAAAAAGGAGATCATCGAGGATTTCAAGATTCATCCTTCGGACACGGGGTCGCCGGAAGTGCAGATCGCCATTCTCAGCGAGCGGATCAAGTACCTGACGGAGCACTTCAAGGTCCACAAGAAGGACCATCATTCCCGACGCGGCCTCTTGAAACTGGTGGGCCAGAGGCGCCAGTTGCTCAACTACTTAAAAAGGAAAAACATCGATCGCTACCACACTCTGATCGAGCGATTGGGCCTGCGCCGCTAAGCGGCCGGTATGTGTGAGTTCGACGGAGTCAACAAAGGAAGTCATTTATGAAAAAGACAGTGCAAGTGGAAGTGGGCGGACGGCCGCTCATTCTGGAAACCGGTCACGCCATCAGACAAGCCAGCGGATCGGTCTTCGTGCGATACGGGGACACGGTGGTGATGGTGGCGGCCGTCAAGGAAGATCGGGTGCGCGAAGGCATCGACTTCGTCCCCTTGATGGTCGAATACCAGGAGATGAGCTACGCCGCGGGCCGCATTCCGGGGGGCTTCTTCCGCCGCGAGGTGGGTCGGCCCAGCGAGAAGGAGACGCTCACTTCGCGCCTCATCGACCGGCCCATCCGGCCCCTCTTTCCCAAGGGTTATTTCTACGAGACGCAGGTGATCGCCACGGTCCTGTCCGTGGACCAGGAAAATGAACCCGACGTGGCCGCCATGACCGGCGCGTCGGCGGCCCTGCACATCTCCAACATCCCGTTCGCCGGTCCCATCGCCGCGGTGCGCGTGGGCCGCGTGGACGGAAAGTTCATCGTCAACCCCACCACCAGCCAATTGGAACAAAGCGACATGAACGTGGTGGTGGCGGGCAGTCGCGACGCCGTGGTGATGGTGGAAGGCGGGGCCCAGTTCGTCCCGGAAGACGACATGCTGGAAGCCATCGATGTGGCGCACAAGGCGATTCTTCCCCTGTTGGATGCACAGGACGAATTGCGCCGCCTGGTGGGCAAGCCCAAGGACGAGATTCCTGAACCGGTCGTGGATTCCAACCTGGAAGAAACCGTGCGGCAGCTGGCGACCGAGGAAATGGCCCACGTCATGACCATCGCCGACAAGCTGGAACGAAGGGACGCCAAAAAGGCCCTGAAGCAGCGGGTTTTGGAGGCGGTGGCCGAGCAATTCCCGGAGCAGCACAAGGATGTGGAGCACGTCCTGGAGGTCCTGGAAAAGGAGATCGTGCGGGGTATGATGGTCCGTGAAAGACGTCGGATCGACGGACGGGCCTTTGACGAGATCCGCCCGCTCAGCATCGAGGCCAGTCCCCTGCCCCGCACCCACGGATCGGCCCTCTTTCGGCGCGGTGAAACCCAAGTGTTGGCCGTGACCACGCTGGGCTCTTCCAGCGATGAACAAAAGATCGAGGCGCTGACCGGGGAGACCTTCAAGTCCTTCATGCTGCACTACAACTTTCCCCCGTATTGTGTGGGGGAAGTTCGCCCGCTGCGCGGTCCGAGCCGGCGTGAAATCGGCCACGGGGCCTTGGCCGAACGGGCCGTCAGATCCATCCTGCCTTCCAACGGAGAGTTTCCCTACACCATCCGTGTGGTGTGCGAGGTGCTGGAATCCAACGGATCCAGTTCCATGGCCTCGGTGTGCAGCGCCTGCCTGGCTCTCATGGACGCCGGAGTGCCGGTTTCGGAGATGGTCGCCGGCATCGCCATGGGGCTGGTGAAAGAGGGAGACGACTTCATCATCCTCTCGGACATCCTGGGAGATGAAGATCACCTGGGGGACATGGACTTCAAGGTCACCGGCAATGAGCGTGGGATCACCGCCATCCAGATGGACGTGAAGATCCCGGGCATCACGCGCGAGATCATGAAGCGAGCCCTGGCCCAGGCACGGGACGGCCGCCTCTACATCCTGGGCAAGATGCGCCAGGTCCTTTCCGAACCCCGTTCGGAACTGTCCCCCTATGCGCCCCGGATGGAAAGCATCCAGATCAACCCGGACAAGATCCGCGATGTGATCGGGCCGGGCGGCAAGATGATCCGATCCATCGTGGCCGAAACCGGGGCCAAGATCGACATCGAGGATTCGGGCCGGGTGGTGATCATGAGCCCGGACAAGGAGGCCTGCCAGAAGGCCATCGACAAGATCCGCGCTCTGACCCAGGAACCGGAGGTGGGACAGGTCTATATGGCCCGGGTGACCAAGGTGACGGACTTCGGCGCCTTTGCCGAGATCCTGCCCAACACCGATGGCCTCATCCACATCTCTCAGCTGGACCACAAGCGGGTTCAGAAGGTGACGGATGTGGTGAAGGAAGGCGACGAGGTCTTGGTCAAGGTCATCGACATCGACCGGGAAGGCCGAGTCCGCTTGAGCCGCAAGGCCGTGCTGGAAAAACCTCAGGGCCGAAAGAAGAGCTGAGAGGGCGATTTGGTTCAAAAAACGACGCTGACCAACGGCATCCGCC
The DNA here is from genome assembly GCF_900176285.1 of Desulfacinum hydrothermale DSM 13146. Lineage (GTDB taxonomy): Bacteria > Desulfobacterota > Syntrophobacteria > Syntrophobacterales > DSM-9756 > Desulfacinum > Desulfacinum hydrothermale. The sequence goes on from NZ_FWXF01000003.1 coordinate 166,526, forward strand.
TGGTGACGGAACGGATTCCGTCCGTCCACTCCGTCGCCATGGGCATCTGGGTGAACGTGGGGTCCCGCGATGAGCGGGGCCCGGAAAGAGGGATCACCCACTTCATCGAGCACATGCTCTTCAAGGGCACCCAGAGGCGTTCCGCGCTCCATATCGCCAAGGAATTGGATGCCGTTGGCGGCTTCGCCAATGCCTTCACATCCAAGGAAAATGTTTGCGTGCACGCCAAGGTCTTGCACACCCACCTGCCCTTGGTGGTGGATGTGCTGACCGACATCTTTCTCCATTCCACCTTTGCGCCCGACGAGATGGAGCGGGAGCGCCAGGTGATCCTCCAGGAAATCAGCATGATCGAAGATTCCCCGGAGGATCTGGTCCACATCCTTTTTCAACAGGAATTTTGGAAGGACCACCCACTGGCCAACCCGATCTATGGGACTCCCGGGACGGTGCGGGCCCTGGACCGGGAAAAGGCCTTGGACTACATGACCCGCCGCTTCCGGCCCCCCAGGATCGTGGTGGCCGCCGCGGGCCTTGTGGAACACCAGGCCTTCGTGGAATTGCTGGGCCCGACCCTGAGCGATCTGCCCGGATCCGAATCGGCTGCCCAGAGGCGACCGCCGGCCTTGCACCCCCACAGGCAGGTGGTGGCCAAGGACCTGGAGCAGGTGCACCTGTGCCTGGGCTTTCCGGGGTGCTCCCATTCGGACCCCGACCGGTTCGCCAGCCATGTGCTGAACGTGGTCCTGGGCAACAGCATGAGCAGCCGGCTTTTCCAGGAGGTCCGGGAAAAGAGAGGGCTGGCCTATTCCGTTTATTCCTTCGCCAATTCCCACGAGGATACGGGTCTGATGGGCATCTACGCGGCCGTGGCCCCGTCCCAGGTGGAGGAGACCGCCCGCGTGATCCAGGACCAGATGGCCCGCCTGGTCGTCGAGTCCATCACGGAAGAAGAGCTGAGCGCCGCCAAGGAGTACCTGAAGGGAAGCATGTACCTGAATGCGGAGAGTACCGATTCACGCATGAACCGGCTGGCCAAGAACGAAATCGTCTTTGGTCGCTGGGTCTCTTTTCAGGAAGTGGAAGAACAGATCGACAACGTCACCACCGAGGACGTGCGCCGTTGGCTGCAAAGCGTCTATCGCCCGGAAAGCACTGCTGTCACGCTCCTGGGCCCGGTGACCCAAGAGGTTCTCCACAGGTGCTTCCCGGCCCCGCCGCTTGAGGCCGTCGCCCAATCCTCCTGAGGCCTTCTCGTGGAGAGGCGAATGCCCTTCTTTCCTGCAGCCGGACGGCCCCCATGCCCTCGTGGTCGGGGAAAGGAGCAACCGCTCCCAACCCCAGGAAAGCCGCAAGCAATACACGGTGAAGGGCGGGGCACGAAACAGGGCGTCTCCGCCCAAGGCGGGATGCAAGGCGCCGTACCTGCTTGTCTTTGTGGGACGGATTTCCAACCGGCCCCGCCACGTGGACAAGGCCCATCACGACCCAGACCGCCCGAATGCGTTGGCGCTCCCCATCCCTTGTCACAGGACGCGGGATTTACGGACTTGGGATCGCCGCTTTCATTGACCAGCTTTTGAGAGGAACCCATGGCCCTCTTCTTCCAGGCGCTAGCCAGCGGATCCAAGGGAAATGCGATCCTGGTGGGAACCAACACCACCTGGGTCCTTCTGGACGCCGGCCTGAGCGGCAAGGAGATCGAAAGGCGCCTTTCCCAAAGCCCCATCGGCCCCAGAAGCCTTCAGGCCTTGCTGGTCAGCCACGAACACAGCGACCATGTGCGAGGCGTGGGGGTGCTCAGCCGCCGCTACGACCTGCCCGTCTATTTAACCCAAGGCAGCTTGGAATCCATGCCCAGCTCCGTGGGGGAACTGGCACACACCAACCTCATTCAGCCGGGTCGTTCCTTTTCCATCGGCGACCTGACAATCCATCCCTTCGCGTTGCCCCACGATGCGGCGGACCCGGTGGGGTTCATCCTGGAACAGGGTGGCTGCCGGCTGGGCGTCTGCACCGACTGTGGAACCGCCACCCAGCTTGTGCGCACCCGACTGCAACGCTGCCATGGTCTGGTGTTGGAAGCCAACCACGACATGGACCGTTTGCTCCAGGGACCCTATCCCTGGCACCTGAAGCAACGCATCCGCAGTCGACACGGTCATCTCAGCAACGAGGACAGTTGCCAACTGCTTGGTCAAATCCACCACGTGGAGCTGCAGGTGGTGGTGTTGGCCCACCTGAGTGAAGTGAACAACCACCCGGATCTTGTGAAACAAACATTGCGTAACCGCCTGGAACCTGCCATTCTGGAAACAACCCAATTCGAAGTGGCCCTTCAAGGCGAGCCCACATCCGTTCACCACGTCGCCAGGACAGGAGGTCACCATGGAACTCTTACCCAAGGCCTTTCTCCTTCCCATTGACGATACCGAAGAATCCCTGAGGCCCATTCGCTTCCTGACACGCCTCTATCCCGACCGCTCCCACATCAGCCTCACCCTCCATTACCTGACGCCTCCCCTCCCCCCTGTTTACAAGGAAAAGAACCGCACCGATGCACAGATCGCTCAGAAAAAGGCCTTTGTGGCGGCGCGCGAGGAGGCCGCTCGCAAGGCCTGTGCGCGAGCCAAGAAGGTGCTGGTGGATTCCGGATTCACTGAGGAGGTCATCCACGAATTCGTCCAGGAGAAGGAATTGAGCGTGGCCCACCACGCCTGCCGCCTGGCGGACATCAAGCGGGTGGACGCCGTCGTTCTCCAAAAGCAGACGAGTTCACGACTGGAAGGCTTCCTCAAGGGAGATCACACGTCCGCCCTCTTGCATCACTGCCTCATCAGCCCCATTTGGTTCGTGGACGACGAGGTGGACCCGTCCAAGGCCTTGGTTCTCCTGGCGGACAACGATCCCTCCCTGCGTGCCTTGGACCACGCGCTTTTCATGCTCGAAGAGACCCCCACCCAGATGGAGATCGTCCACTTTTCCAAGAAGGCCTCCCAGCCCCTCACCTCTCCCCTGGACCCGCTGGAGCCTTCCCTGGAACGCTGGATCCGCACCAGCGGCACGGGATATGCCACGTTCTTTCAAAAGGCGCAGGTCATGGCCCTGGATGCGCAGGTGGCCCCCGATCGCATCCGCATCTGCGTGCAACCCAGTCGGGGAAAGCTTCCCGCGGAAATCCTCGCCTACGCCCGCCAGGCAGGTGCCGGCATCTTGGTGCTCGGCCACGGTGGCTCCGGGGGCACCTGGGGATTTCTCAAAAGCTCGCTCACCAAGAAGATCCTCACCGACTTTCGTCATCAGGCCGTCTGGGTCAACCAATAAGGGATGCCCACACATGGCTGTCAAGAGCGATCGGGCCCTGGTCCCCCACGGGCCCGATCTGCCTGACGAACTACACCCTCAGCCCAGCCCGCCTCCCTCAAGAGGAAAGGAAAACGAAAGAACCCATCACCCCATGGGCTGCTGAATGCCGGATTGAATGGGGACGGCCCTGGATCGGCATGATTCCACGGTGCATCCATCGTCGCGGGGCGTTCGTCGCAGGGAAACGTGCCACCGTTATCCCTTAAAAAAAACGAAAATAGGGACAATCCCGCGGGTTGTCCCTACAAAAGCCGCGCGCAGCGGCCTCCACTTCAAGAAGGCCGACTTCGGACAAGCGCTTGGACCTAGTCCCAAAGGGGCCAGGATGCCCCCTTCTTGTGCGGACGGAAGGTTGGGACTTTCAAGCAGGCTTGTCCTGCTGGCCTTGCCATGCTTTTAGGGGCGGGTTCCAAACCCGCCCCTAAACAGCTCAAAAAACATCACATGGAACAGTGGAATTGCATTTGTCAGAAAGCCGCAAAAGGCCAAGAGGCCATTGTCAGCCAACATCCTAGGCGCGGGCGGCTGTCCGGCTCCTTCGAGCTTGCCCTCCAGGGGCCCAGTCCTGGTAGAGGATGAGAAGGGGACTGGCGATAAAGATGGACGAATAGGTCCCCACGACCACGCCGATGAGCAGCGCAAAGGCGAAATCGTGAATCACCGTGCCCCCCAGCACAAAGAGCGACAGAACAACTGCCAGGGTGGTTCCGGACGTGAGGATGGTCCGGCTCATGGTCTGGTTGATGCTCCGGTTGACCAGCACCTTGAAGTCTTCCCGCTTGGAGGACCTCAGGTTCTCGCGGATGCGGTCAAAGACGATGGTCGTATCGTTGAGTGAGTAGCCCACGATGGTGAGCAGGGCGGCCACGACGGTCAGGGAGAATTCCTTGTTGGTGATGGCGAAGGCCCCCAGGGTGATGAGCACGTCGTGGATGAGGGCGAGCACCGCAGCCAAGGCATAGGGCAGGCGCAGCACCCAACAGAGCACCACGGTGAGCAGCAGGGCCCCAATGATCAGGTACGTGGGAGGCATGCCCAACAGCCGCAATACGTACACCCCCGCCAAGAGACCGCCGGCCATGATGCCGCTGGTCCCCCACTTCAATTCGAAGCGCCCGGAGATGTACAGGGCGATGAAAAGCAGGGAGTAATAGATGGCCAACAGGGCCTTCTGGCGAAGGTCCTTGCCCACCTTGGGCCCCACCATTTCCGCGCGCCGAATGGTCGACTTGCCTGGGCCGAAAACCTTGTCCAGGTGTTCCTGAATGGCCTCGCCCACGCTCTTGGTTTCGGCGCTTTTCACGTCCGCTCGCACCAGAAATTCATTGTCTTCCCTGGCGCCCACCTGCTGGATGGCGCTGCGGCCGATCCCCAGGTCCTTGAGGGCTCCCCGGATCTGCTCGGGCGTCGTGGTCTCCTGAAACTTGACCTGAACCAGCGTTCCCCCGGCGAAATCCACGCCCAGGTTCAATCCGCCGCGCCACACCAGAGCGGCCAGACCCAGCAGAATCACCACCACCGAAAGCGTGATGGCCTTGAAACGCATGCCCACAAAATTGACGTTGATGTCCGGCTTGATGAGTTCCATGGTCGTCGTCTTCTTCTCCTTCTCGCACCCCAAACGGACCGGTTAAATGCTGATGGAGCGAACCCGCCTCTGGACCAACAGGTAATCGAAGATGAGCCGCGAGACGATGATGGCCGTAAAAAGGCTGGCCACGATACCGATACTCAAGGTCACCGCAAAGCCCTTGACCGGGCCGGTTCCGAACTGGAACAGAACCACGGCGGCGATCAAGGTGGTGATGTTGGCATCCAGGATGGTGAGCGTGGCCCGAGCGAACCCGGCATCCACGGCGGCCCGCGGCGTCTTGCCCAGCCGCAGCTCCTCACGGATGCGCTCGAAGATGAGCACGTTGGCGTCCACCGCCATGCCGATGGTCAAGATGATACCCGCGATGCCCGGCAGGGTGAGGGTCGCCCGGAACGCCGCCAGGGCGGCCATGATCAGCACCACGTTCAGGACAAGGGCCACGTTGGCGATCACCCCCGAGACCCGATAGTAAACGGCCATGAAAAGCAGAATCAGCACAGATCCCACCACCATGGACAGAAAGCCCTGATGGATGGAATCGGCGCCCAGGGAGGGGCCCACGGTCCGCTCTTCCAGAATCGTCACAGGGGCCGGCAGCGCGCCCGCTCTCAGGACGATGGCCAGATCCCGGGCCTCTTCCATGCTGAAGGACCCCGTGATGCTGGCGCGCCCTCCGCCGATCTTTTCCTGGATGACCGGGGCCGAATACACCACACCGTCCAGCACGATGGCCAGCCGTTCCTTCACATGCTCCCCGGTGATCCTTTCAAACAGGCGGGCGCCTTGCGGATCGAACTCCAGTGCCACGTACGGCGTGTTGTATTGCGTGTCGATCCGAACGCTGGCGTTGGTGATGTATTCGCCGGTCATGAGGGTGCGGTCCTTGAGGGCGATCTTGGTCTCGAAGGTCCGGCCCGTGTTGGGATCGAATCGCTTCATGGGATGGACGCGGACACCGGGCGGCAGGGACTTGGCGTTGGGATCCACCCCTTCGGCCACCAGCTTGAATTCCAACAGGGCGGTCTTTCCGATCAGATCGATGGCCCTCTGGGGATCCTTGACCCCGGGAAGCTGCACCAAGATACGGTCCTCACCTTGCGGCCGAATATCCGGCTCACTCACACCAAACTGGTCGATGCGGTTGCGGATGGTCTCCAATGCCTGCTTCACAGCCAGATCCCGGATGCGGGCCGCTTCCTTTTCGGAAATACGACAAAGCACGGTGGTGGCACCCTCTTCCGTTGCCGCCGCCACCCAATCCAGGATCGGAAACTGCTTTTCGACCAGAGACCTCAAGGAGTCCAGAGCGCCCGCGTCGGCCAACTCCACCTGGATATCCCCGCCCTTGGTGCGCTTGATGGTCCGAAAGGGAATCCGCTCACTGCGCAGGGTATCCTTCATCTCATCCACCAGGCGCTCCACCGTCGTGCGCACAGCTTCGTCCGCCTGCACTTCCAGAACCAGGTGCATCCCTCCCTGCAGGTCCAAGCCCAGATGGATCTTGTCATTGGGCAATGTCTCCTTCCACCACGCAGGCAAGGAGGCATTGAGAGACGGCAGCAGGTAGACGATTGCAACCAGCATCACCCCAGCGATCAGAATGGCTCGCCACCGTAAGTCCTTCAATCCACGTCCTCCTTAATACAACACACGATCCGTCCCATCCGTGGTCGTGACCCGCCAAAACATGTGAACACTCCCTTGGGAGCGCCCTGAGTCCGGAGCGAGCCCAAGCGGGCTGCCCCTAGGAGCCTGTCCGATAACGCCCAGGTTGCTCCCTGCGGGCCCGTGTTGTCGGCCTAACTTTGCGGGAGTAGCAGCGGGTTCCGAACCCGCCCCCTACCAAGCTCAAAAACATCGCATGGCACAGTCGAATGGCATTTGTCAGAAGGGCCCAAAGGCCAAGAGGCCATTGTCAGCCAACTTCCCAGGATGCTTTCCGCTTCACGACCGTTTCCAGAAGGAACGATCCCTTCCGACAGCCGCATCACCTTCCGGCCGATCCGCTGCCATGGAGCATCAGGCGCCGTTTTCCGCCTTGTTTTCCCCGCGGCTCAGAAGCGCAGCCACGTAGCCTCGCTGAACCTTCACGCGGACCTTGTCCGCGATTTCCAAAGTCACCACGGCATCCGTAAGCCCCGTGATCCTCCCCTGCAAGCCGCCCTGGGTGACCACCACGTCTCCCTTCTTCAGGTTGGCCAGCATGTTGCGGTGCTCTTTCTGGCGTTTCTGCTGGGGCCGGATCAGCAGGAAATAGAAGATGACCACCATGAGGATCAAGGGTGCAAAGGCCGCCAAGCCGCCTCCGGCCGCCTGTCCTGCGCCTCCCTGTCCTGCGCTACCCATAGCGTGAGCCACACTGAAAAGATCCATCGATTCCTCCATTTAATTCACTGCTCCACAAGAAAACGCTTCCCATTGGGCAATCGAACCCTTAAACGATATTTTCCCCGTTTTGTCAATCGCTGGTCCCACCCCCGTCGCGGTTCGCGTAGAATCGGCGCCGCCACTCGGCAAAGGCCCCCGCTTCCAGGCTGTGGCGGATCTGCTCCATGAGGCCCAGATAGTAGTGCAGGTTGTGAAGGGTGTTCAGCCGATAGGCCAGGAGCTCGCGCGCCATGAACAGGTGGCGGAGGTACGCCCTGGAAAAGTGGCGGCAGGTGTAACACCCGCATCCGTCTTCGATGGGACGCGGATCATCGGCATAGCGGGCGTTCTTGATCTGGATCGATCCCCAAGAGGTGAAGAGCATACCATTGCGGGCATTGCGTGTGGGCATGACGCAATCGAACATGTCCACGCCGCAACGAACCCCCTCCACCAAGTCCTCGGGCGTCCCCACGCCCATCAGGTACCGAGGCTTGTCGGCAGGCAGCAGCGGAGCTACGTTTTCCAGGACCGCCAACATCTCCTCTTTGGGCTCCCCCACGGACAAGCTCCCGATGGCATAGCCGGGCAAGTCCAATGCCGCCAGCTGTTCGAGACACGCCCTGCGCAGATCCAGAAAGGTGCTACCCTGAACGATCCCGAACAGCGCCTGGTCCTCCCTCCCATGCGCCTCCAGGCAGCGTCGAGCCCACCGCACCGTCCGCTCCATGGAGGCCTTGGCATATGCGTAGGTCACCGGGTAAGGCGTGCATTCATCAAAGCACATGGCGATGTCCGATCCCAGGGCTTCCTGAATCTCCACGGACTTTTCGGGCGTGATGACATGGCGGGATCCATCGATATGGGACTGAAACGAGACCCCCTCCTCCTCGATGGTGCGGATCTTTGCCAAGCTGAAGACTTGAAACCCGCCGCTGTCGGTCAGGATGGCGCCTTTCCAACCCATGAACTGGTGGAGACCGCCCAACCGGGCGATGCGTTCCGCCCCGGGTCTCAGGTAGAGGTGGTATGTGTTGCCCAGGAGGATGCGAGCCCCCAGGTCTTCCACCTCCTGAGGCGTCAGGCTCTTGACGGTGGCCTGCGTCCCCACGGGCATGAAGACGGGGGTTTCCACCACCCCGTGGGTGGTGCGAAAGCGCCCTCGGCGGGCGTGTGATTCCCTGTCCCGGCAGATGAGTTCAAAATGCACCAGCATGTCCTTTCCCAGGGGTTACAGGATGAGCATGGCGTCGCCATAGCTGAAAAATCGATAGCGCCGCTCCACCGCCTGGCGGTAAGCCGCCAGGATCCTTTCTCGTCCCGCAAAGGCGGATACCAGAAGGATGAGCGACGTCTTGGGCAGGTGGAAGTTGGTGATCATGGCGTCCACCACCCGGAAGCGATACCCGGGATAGATGTAGTGGCGGCAAAGGCCCGACCACGCCCGGACCTCCCCGCAACGGGCGGCCACCCATTCCAGAGTCCGCACGACGGTGGTGCCCACCGCCACCACCCGCCGTCCCTCCAATTGGGCCGAACGAACCGCCTCGGCCGCCTGGGAGGAAATCTCCGCGTATTCGGCGTGCATGGTGTGTTCCCGGATATCCCGGACGCGAATGGGCGCGAAGGTGCCATAGCCCACGTGGAGGGTCAGCCTGGCCGTACGAACCCCAGCGCCTTCCAAATCCCTGAGCAACTCCTCCGTAAAGTGCAGTCCCGCCGTGGGAGCCGCCACGGCCCCGGGGCGGTGTGCATAGACGGTCTGATAGCGGTGCCGGTCCTCATGCAGCTGCGCGCGATTGTCCCTCTCAATGTAGGGCGGAAGCGGCACCCTGCCCCATTTTTCCAAGGCGTCCAAGAGATCGTCACAATGGAAGAGCACCCGCGCCCGGCCGTCCACTGGATCGGAGAGTACGGTGACTTGCAGGGTTTCTTCCAGCCGGAGGCGCATTCCCTTGCGGGGCGGCTTGGATGCCTTGACAAGGCAGGTGTAGCCTTCCCGCCGGCCCGCTTCCGGGTCCTGATAGGGATCCAGGACCAGCAGCTCCACGCGGCCCCCGGTTTCTTTTCGCCCCAACAGCCGGGCGGGCACCACCTGGGTGTCGTTGACCACCAGCAGGTCTCCGGGGCGAAGATAGTCCTTCACATCCGAAAAGGACCGGTGTTCCACAGCCCCGGTCGTCCTGTGAAGGACCAGCAACCGGCAGGCATCCCGACTGGCATCCGGGTGCTGCGCCACCAGGTGCTGGGGTAGCGCGTAGTCGTAATCGTCCAGGTTGTAGGCCATTCAAGGCGCTCCGTGCCGGCGTCCCAGATAGACCAGTCCCAATCCCACCGCCATGAGAACACCGCCCATAAGCCGCAGCTGATCGGAAGGGAGCCTCGCGATGTGCTTCAGCCACTGCTTGATCCGATCCGGAAAGGCCGCATAGGGAAGCCCTTCCAGAAAGCACACAAGCCCCAACGCTGTGAGAAGGTAGTCCATTCGGGTCCGCCTTTCCTATTGCAATCCATTTGATTTTCTTGGCAATCAAGCGCCGATGCCCTATCATAGCCTCTTTGTTTTGTAAAGAACGGCCGATCCGGTTTCACGAGTCGAAGACAGGGAGGATGCAGTGGCACTCAACTGGGTGGAAATCGATCTGGCGGCTTTGCGACACAACTTTCAGCAGGCCAAGGACAGAATTTCGAAGGACACGGCGATCCTGGCCGTGGTCAAGTCGGACGCCTACGGGCATGGGATGGTTCCCGTGGCAAGGGAACTGGCCGCCATGGGCGCTCGTTTTTTCGGCGTGAGCAAGTTCTGGGAAGCCATGGCCCTTCGCGATGCGCACATCACCCAGCCCATCCTGGTGCTGGTCGGCATTGAGGCCCAGGACTGCGAAGACGCCATTCGTCTCGGCATCCGGCCCGCTCTGTACCGGCTCGATCACGCGCAAAGGCTCAATGACACCGCCCGCAAGCTGCAAACCCGGGCCAAGGTTCATGTGAAGGTGGATACCGGCATGGGACGGCTCGGCGTGCCGTTGTCGGAGCTGGAATCTTTCTTGAAAGGACTGGGAGGCTTCGAGCACCTGGAGGTGGAAGGGGTCTTTTCCCATTTCGCCACCGCCGATGAGCGGGACAAACACTACAGCGCTTTGCAGATGGAGCGCTTTTCCCGGGCGCTGGATCTTTTCCGAAGGCACCGCGTCCCCTTCACCTACGCCCACATGGCCAACAGCGCCGGGACACTGGATCTGCCCGGAGCCCACCACCAGCTGGTGCGACCGGGCATCATGCTCTACGGATCGCCTCCTTCCCATGAGCTTCATCACCCGGCACATCTCAAGCCCGTGATGAGCCTCAAGGCCCGCGTGGTCCAGGTCAAACAAGTCCCCCAAGGACATCCCATCGGATACGGTAGAACCTTCACCGCCCCCCAGGACATGCGCTTGGCCACCGTTCCCGTGGGATACGACGACGGGCTTCCGCGCCTCCTTTCCAACAAGGGTTCCGTTCTTATCCGCGGGCAGCGCGCTCCCATCGTGGGACGCGTCTCCATGAACATGATCACGGTGGATGTCAGCGCCATCGCCGAGGTGCGGGAAGACGACGAAGTGGTGGTGCTGGGAAGCCAGGGATCGGAACGGATCACCGCCGACGAAATCGCAGCCCTTTGCGGCACCATCAGCTACGAGATCTACTGCAATGTGGGCAAGAATCCACAGCGCCTCTTTGTCAATGCGAGCGCCGGTCTTGCATCCTGATTCGGGCGGGTCTATAAAGCGTGTCTTTGTCACCAACGTACCCAATGGGAGGACCCACACATGGCATTGATCCGCGAACGACTCACGCACATGCTGCAGCGCGCCGTCCAGGACCTGCTGCGGGATTCCGGCATCTCCAATGAGCAAGACCTGCGGGTGGAGCTGGAAATTCCCAAGATTTCCGATCACGGTGACTACGCCACCAATGCGGCCATGGTCCTGACCAAGCCGCTGCGACGCAACCCGCGGGAGATCGCCCAGGCGATCATCGACAGGATGGAAGGCCGCCACGAACTGCTCGCCAGCGTGGAGATCGCCGGCCCGGGATTCATCAATTTCTTCATCCGCCCGGAGGCCTGGGCGGATGTGGTCCGAGACATCCACGCCAAGGCCGACGCCTACGGCCTGCAGGACCTGGGAGGGGGGAAGCGTTTCCAGGTGGAATTCGTGAGCGCCAATCCCACGGGCCCGCTGCACATCGGCCACGGCCGGGGAGCCGCCATCGGCGATGTGCTGGCCAACATCCTCCGCGCATGCGGCTACCAGGTGGACAAGGAGTACTACATCAACGACGCAGGAAAGCAGATGCAGACCCTGGGCCGAAGCCTCTACCTGCGGTACCTGGAAGCCCTGGGAGTTCCCATCGATTTTCCCGACGACCACTATCGGGGCGACTACATGAAGGATCTGGCCCGGGAGGTTGTGGGTCAGATGGGGGATCGTTACAAGGACACGCCCGAGGACGAGGCCCTGCCCTTCTTTACCAAGTACGCCGGGGACCACATCCTGGACGGCATCCGCCAAGACCTGGAAGCCTTCGGCGTCCGCCACGACGTCTGGTTCAGCGAACAAAGCCTGCACGATGCAGGGGAAGTGCAAAAGACCATCGAGGCCCTGGAACAAGCCGGCTACATCTATGAAGAGGACGGAGCCAAATGGTTCCGGAGCACCGCCTTCGGCGACGAGAAGGACCGGGTGGTGGTTCGAGCCAACGGCTTGACCACCTATTTTGCCGCCGACCTGGCCTACCACAAGAACAAATTCGAAAGGGACTACGATACGGTCATCGACGTCTGGGGCGCCGACCACCACGGCTATGTGGCGCGCATGAGCGCAGGCATCCAGGCGTTGGGGCGCAAGGCGTCGGACCTGCGGATCATCCTGGTGCAACTGGTGAACCTGCTGCGCGGAGGAAAGCCCGTGGCCATGTCCACCCGAGCGGGTGAGTTCGTCACCCTCCGAGAGGTGGTGGACGAAGTGGGAAAAGATGCGGCCCGCTTCATCTTCCTCACCCGCCGCTCCGACAGCCCCCTGGACTTCGACCTGGAAGTGGCCAAGATGCAGAGCAACGACAACCCGGTCTACTACGTCCAGTACGCCCATGCCCGCTTGTGCAGCGTCTTTCAGGTGGCCCGGGAAAAAGGGGTTCCCTGCTCCTGGAGCGTTCCACCGGACCTCTCCCCCCTCACCCACCCCAAAGAACTTGAACTGATGAAACTACTGGGCGAATATCCCCAGGTGGTGGCGGCGTCGGCGCTCCAATTGGAGCCGCACCGGATCCCTTACTACTTGAACGAGCTGGTTTCGTGCTTTCACAGCTACTACAACCAGAACAGGATCCTGGGAGAAGAGGAAGCGACCACCCAGGCCCGCCTCTATCTGGCGGCTGCGGTGCGCACGGTGATCCGAAACGCCCTGGGGCTCCTGGGGGTGGATGCCCCGGAAAAGATGTAGTCGTCTTCTGCCTGTGAGGGCGAGGTGCACTCATGGCCCGCAACAAGGCACAAGCATCCAAACGCGGCACCCAGAGGGACCGGCCACGCGTCCGCCTATCCCTACAGCTGACCCTCGGCCAATGCGTGGTGTGTGCCCTGGTCTTCTTGGTGTGCCTGGCTTGGATCTTTGTGGCGGGGATCCTGGTGGGAAGAACCAGCTCACCCCAGGGGGCTGACGTCTCCTGGATGCCCCCGCCCCTGGCCCATCTGTTGGGCCTGGACCGCCCACCCCCTGCGCCCGATCCCCACGCCGCGGACACTTGGCTGCCGCCGGAAAAGATCCTGGCTTCCCTCCAATTTGAAAAGACCCTTCCGCAAGAGACGAACAAAGCGCCGCGCGTATCTCCGGGCCCCTCCGCCCAGCCCGCGCCGGCACAAAAGGACGGCTCGTCGGCCCTCACCCAGGGGCAAGCCAACGGAACCCCCGCTCCGGAATCGTCCGAGGGGACCTACGCGCTGATGGTGGCGTCCATGCGGCACCGGGAAAACGCCTTGTCCATGGCGGATCGTCTGAAAAAAGAAGGCTACCAGCCCCAGGTGGAGCGTGTTTCCATGGGAGACCAAGACGTTTGGTACCGGGTGACCCTGGGCTCCTTCGCCTCCCGCCAGGAAGCCCTCGAGTTTGCAGCCCGGTTCAACCGGGAACAAAACCTGGAGGCCTTGGTGATCCAAAAGGAAGCACCCTCCGGCGAGTCCCCGTAGCATCCAGCCTTTGCATGCGTCCTGGGACCACCATGGCCACCAGGAGATGGATCACGGGCCGAGGACGCCAAGCGGCGCAAGCCTCACACCTTCCTCACCCATCCCGCAGTGGGCCCGGCGGTGACTGTCTCTTTGAGGAACCTCATCGGGGCGGAATCTGCCCCGTCGATCCACGGAGACGGCCCAGGATGGAATGGGCGAAGCGGGCTTCCTCGTCGCCGTAGAACTTGATGTAGTGCTGGGCCGAGGCCTTGGCGAATCCCCGGTACGACTTGTGCTCCCCGCCGAATCCGGGATCGAATACCTGGATGCCCTCTTCAATGGCATAACGGATGGGTTGATAGTAACAGGTGGCAAAATGCAGAAAGGGAACGGAACTAAACGTTCCCCAATAACGACCGTAGAGAAAGTCCTTTTTGCGATAAAAGACGGCCAATGCCAGGAGATCCCCATCGCGTCGGGCCGCACAGAATAGGGTGCGATGCCGAAATCTTTCTCCCAGTAGGTGAAAAAACCTTCGGTTCAGGAAGGGCGGGATATCCCGGCCCATGTATTTGCGCCACGTATGGATATAGAAATCGTACATCCTGTCGTAGAATGCGTCCGGGGCATGGTCCCCTTGCAGGATCTCAATCCCGACGCCCTGGGCCTTGATGTCTCTCAATTCCCGCCGAATCTTGTGCCTTCGGCTGGACCGAAACGATTGAAGAAAGTCGTCGAAGGATCCATACCCCCGATTGGTCCACAGACAGTATTCACTCCGAATCCCCACATAACCCTTTTCCAGCAATACGTCATGAACTCCCGGAGCCGAATCCACGAAGAAATAGATCCGTGAGGTGGCAAGGCTGTTGGTATCACAGAGAAAATCGATGTAATCGCTCAGCACCGCATAGAGGCGCCTGGGATCCTGGCTCCTGCCGTAGAGCACCTTGTAGGCGGGCACGGGAGTCAGCGGCACGGTGGCCATGAGCCCAACGTGGTAGGGGTGACCCGTCAATTCCCCCAAAAACCGCAGCAGGCCTCCGTCGCCGAATTCCACCCAGGGCCGCAGCCGCTCGTACATCGGGGCGATGGCGATCAGGTCCCGCCCTTCGTAGATCAACACATGCCGCGGACGAAAGCCCCTCTCTTCCGTCAACACACCGGATTTTTCCAAACAATAGAGATACTCCCACTCCATCATGGGAGGCGCATTCCAGCACAGCCGGTTCCATAGGTCCGGGTCCACACGATCCACCCCGGAGACGATCTCAAAACGTACCGCCATGGTCATCCTTTCGCTGAAAACCTTCTCTTGAAGCTGGACCGATCCTAAAGCACCCGCCACGTCCGGTCAACGCGTGGGTGCCCGTTTGTCCCATGCAAAGGGGCGCGCCAAGGCACTAAGGAATCACACGAGGGGCGACCATGGGGTGGCAGCTGGATTGCCGCCGATCCCAATCGCATCCCAAGTTCCCCGGACAGGCGCCCAAAGCGCTTTGCTATCATTGCAGCGGGCAGCCGATCCCCGCGGCCACGGAGGAAATGGAAATGCACCTGCACCTTGGGGCGGAGAGCCATTTTCGGACAAGCTCCTAGGAACGAACCACAAAAGGGAGTATGCTAGGGGCGTCAGGATAGAGCCGTAGCCGGAAAGATCTTCACAAAGGAGCAGCCTTCATGAATTTGAACGATATTTTCGAAAAGATCGATTCCAATCACGAACGATACGTGCAGGAGCTGGTGGAACTCCTTTCCATTCCCAGCGTCAGCACCTATTCCCATCACAAGGGCGATGTACAGCGGGCCGGCGAATGGATCGCGGCCATGTGCCAGCGGCTCGGTTTGGATGCCCGGCTCTACCCCACCGACGGCCACCCGGTAATCTTGGCCTCCCACTGTCCCCATGCGGACCGCCCCACCCTTTTGATCTACGGGCACTACGACGTGCAACCCCCGGAACCCGTGGATGAATGGGTCACGCCTCCCTTCAGCCCCACCGTTCGGGATGGATTCGTCTATGCCCGCGGGGCCAGCGACGACAAAGGGCAAGTCTTCACCTACCTCAAGGCCATCGAAGCGTTGATGGCCGTCCGAGGAGAACTGCCGATCAATGTGAAGCTCCTGGTGGAAGGCGAGGAGGAGATCGGCAGTCCCCATCTGGGAGCCTTCCTAGGCCAACACAAGAAACTGCTGCAAGCCGACGCCATCGCCATCTCCGACGGCGCCCAGTTTGCCCCGGACGTGCCCGCCATCACCTACGGCCTTCGCGGTTTGGCCTATATGCAGTTGGATGTGACAGGTCCCCGGGTGGACCTCCATTCGGGAAGCTTCGGCGGCCTGGTCATGAATCCCATTCAGGCCCTATCCACCATCCTGTGCAGTTTGAAGACGGACGGAGACCGCGTGGCCATCGACGGCTTCTACGATCAGGTGGTGGACTTGGCCCAGTGGGAACGGAAAGCGATGGCCGAGCTTCCTCTGGATGTGGACCAGCTCCAGGAATATCTGGGCGTGGAAGATCTTTACGGGGAAGACGGATACTCCCCGCTGGAACGCAAGACAGCGCGACCCACCCTGGACATCAACGGGGTGTGGGGGGGCTTTGCGGGCGAAGGGGCCAAGACGGTGATCCCATCCAAGGCGGGAGCCAAGGTGAGCATGCGGCTGGTGCCCAATCAGGATCCGGACAGAATCGCCGAACTGTTTCGGGCCCATGTGGCCAAGGTGTGCCCAGCCGGCGTGCAGGTGAAAGTCACCCACCTGCACAGCGCCAAGCCCGTGCTGGTTTCCAGGGATCTTGCCCAAGTGCAGGCTGCCGCCCGGGCCATTCGCACGGGGTTCGGCAAAGACCCGGTCTTCATCCGCGAGGGGGGATCCATCCCCATCGTCAACCTGTTCAAGGAAGAATTGGGCTTGGAGGCCATTTTGCTCTTGGGATGGGGACGCCCCGACGACGGAGCCCATTCACCCAATGAAAGGTTTTCCTTGGAAGACTTCAGGAAGGGGATCCGTTCCGCCGTGGCCCTTTTCCATGAGCTGGCCGGGGAGCAACCGTAAGGGAGAACGGCAAGGGGCTTGCCGCTTATGGCCGGGGGGCTTCCGCGCCTTTCTTCTTCACGTTCACACGCTCTGGCGGCAGGCCAGCCGGCCAAATAGGCGCCCCGGATGGAGACGAGGGCAGGGTTGGGGAAAAGGCGGTGAGAAAAGAGCGCGGTCTTCAATGGGGGCTGCCGTTGAACAGGCTCAGGGGCTTCTCGCTTCCGTATGTCATTCGAATCTCTTCCAATAATTGGTTGGTGGCCTGTTCAATGCGGAAGATGTCGTTCTCGTCCACCGTATCGTCCGATACATGCCGCAGGGATTCCTTCAAGCGCTGAAACTGCTGAATGATTTCCGGGCGAATCTTGCCCTCGCCCAGTTTGTGATCCAGCTCCAGGATCGTGGTCACGCAGCTTTCGATACGCGCCCGAAAGTGTTTGGAGCGTCCGTCCTTCTTGCTCCGCTTGAAGAGTTTCTTCCACTTTGGCCCGATCAGATCTGCCCCCTTTCGTTCAGCGCGTCCTGAAACACGCGGTAAAATTTCTTCTTGCTCTTGAGCTCCCGCTCCAGGAGCATCTTGCCCCTTTCCAGATCGTTGGGATGAATGACCAGATCCACCTGCCTGCGAAAGGCGGCAAAGGAGTCCATGCTCCGTTCATGCTCCGTGAGCAGGCAGAAGAAGGATTCTCTTTTCTGAGCCATGGAAAGATGTTGCACAAACCCCAGCAGCACGCGGGCTCGGTCGTCCGCTCCGGTGGGTTCCTCCAGGATCACCAAATCGTAGCCGCCATGGCGTAGGCGGCGAACCGCCCGGTCCGGATCCGGTTCCGTAATGGGCCCAAATCCCATCTCCGAAACGAGCTGTTCCAGCTTCCCCGCCCGATCCGAATCTCCGGTGCAGATAAGCGCGGTCCTGCCTCCCTCGTGGAGAGCATCCAGGAACAGATCTTCGTCCAGGTCCTCCGGCTCCAGGGCCTGCGGAGGCACCTCCAAGGGGGCCCGTTCCTGGGACTTGGAAGATTTCACCAGATTGGCATGCTGGCATCTGGGGCAGACGACCCGCACCGCTTTGCCCGCCGGTATCTTTTCATCCGGCACATTGATCGAGGACTTACATCCTTCGCACGTGATCTTCACCATCACCTCGACGTTCGGATTCGGAATGTACCATCGCTTAGCCAAAGGATGCGCTTTTGGGTTGTTTTATGCCAAGAAGTCCACCAAGGTCAATACGTGCAGCGCGACGCCCTCAGCCAAGGCCATTGAAACCTTCGCGGGTCAGCAACCCGTAGGCATGGGGAGGGCCAACCTCTTGCCTGAGCCAGGTCAGGTTGTGCAGGATCAGGCGCATCTCCTGGAGCATCTCCTGGGCGGACGGATTTCGGCGTGCCATCCTTTTCAGGCGAGCTTCCTGCACCCTTCTTCGCGGAAACATCCACGCATCCAGGATGGGCTCCCACGTGAGCCCCGTCTCCGACCATGAGACAGCACACGCGCTCAGACCGTCACGTTCCCCGCCCACATCCCATCCGGCCAGAACAACGATCAAGGGGCCGTTCACCTCTTCTTCGCGTCGGAACACCTCCCCGCCCTGTGCCGCCTCAAGCAGTGCGGCGCCCACCACATCTTTCAGGCCTTGCACGTCCTGCCCACGGGCCCCTTCAACCCGCCTCCTCACACGCCCCACCGCCATCGGCCCCCCGGCCACCAACAGCACGCCGTGCGTCCCCAGCGGATAGAGTCTCCGGACGGCCACCACCTCCTTTTGGCCATCTTGGTGGACCCTCACGGCGCGACCGTCGGCGGCCAACGCCATGCCATTCCAGCCCACAGAAACGATCAATTGTCCCATGGCCCGTCCACCCGCTGATACATTCGCAAAAAGCGTGGGTACAGGAAGTGGCGGACAGCACCCGCCGCCCCGTGCCACCTCCGAACTTCTAACGCAGACCCAAAGGACCGGGCCACGAAAAAACGCCCGTCCCCCGCGTTCTCGGACAAGTTGCCCGGCCGCGGTGGCCGCCATAACCCTTTATCTCAAACCGGACAGCCTTCGAGTCCATCGATGGGGCCCCCTTCATGACCGATCGGAAGATCCGCCGCGGCACTTCGGGCTGCTGAAAGCGGCGGACATCGAGCGCGGCATGGCCCCGAAGGTAGCGGGCAAGGTCCCCTTCTCCTCCACGGCGGATCTGGCCCGGAAGGTAAGGCAGATCCTGGACGCATCAAAAGATACCGGCGCGTGCATCCACCATCTACGGCCCGGGCACAACAAAAAAGCCGCCCCGTTTCAGGGCGGCTTTTTTCCCATTCTCTGGTCGGGACGACTGGATTTGAACCAGCGACCTCTGCGTCCCGAACGCAGCGCTCTACCAAACTGAGCCACGTCCCGACCGACGGAGCCCTTCTAGCAAAAAAGCTTTCGCCTGTCCAGTCTTTTCGCCCCTGCCTTCAAACCCACCTTCAGGCCGCCTCCGCTCACGCTAAACGCCCGCAGCTGCTCCCGGGTCGGTCGCCCTTCTCGGATTGGCACCGAAGTGTTATAGGATCGTGGTCGAGAAGCCACCCGACGGCCCGACGGGAAAGGCCGTGAGGAAACGGCGCGGGGGCCTTCTTCATCCTGGCACAACGGCGTGGCACGGGAACCAAGATGCCCACCCGGTCTGTAGAAATGAAGTTTCGGATCTCATGAAAGTGAAGCAGGAAGAGGAAATCGAAAGTACCCGGAAAGAGCCTCGGACCCTGGAGTCGGAACACCGCGGGGAGGACGACAGCCCGGAACAGCCCCTCCAGGTGGACCTTGAGACCTTTCCCCATCTGCCCGGTGTCTACCTTTTCAAGGCCTCCACCGGACAGGTGCTCTACGTGGGCAAGGCCCGCGACCTGCGCAAGCGCGTGGCCAGCTACTTCCGCCCCCAACACTCCCTGCCCCTCAAGACCCAGGCCCTGGTGCGCCGGGCCTCCCGGCTGGACTTCGTGGTGACCCGAACGGAAAAGGAGGCCCTCCTTCTGGAGTCCAGCCTCATCAAGCGGCACCGGCCCCGTTACAACGTGATCCTTCGGGACGACAAGAATTATCCCGCCCTGAAGATCGACCTTCGGGAGCCCTTTCCCAGGCTTCAAATCGTGCGCCGCTTTCAGAAGGATGGAGCTCTCTATTTCGGCCCCTACCACTCCGCCCATTCCCTGCGGGAGACTCTCAAGGTGCTCAACCGCATCTTTCCTCTGCGTCAGTGCAAGTCCAAGAAGCTCCTGGCCAGAAAACGGCCGTGTCTCAACTATTCTCTCGGGCGATGCCTGGGAGCCTGCGCGGGAAAGGTCACGGAACAGGAATACCGGCGGATGGTGGACGAGGTGATCCTCTTCCTGCGGGGAAAGACGGATCGGCTGCAGAAACAGATCCGCAAAAGCATGCAGGAAGCCGCCGAGGCCCTGGACTTTGAGCGCGCCGCTCTCTACAGGGATCGCCTCCAGGCGGTGGAAGAGATGCTGGAGGCCCAAGTGGTGGTCTCCGAGCGCATGGTGGACCAAGACGTGCTGGGGCTTCACCTTCAGAACGATTCCGCCCACATAGCCGTTCTCTTCGTCCGTCATGGAGCCATCGTGGGACAGCGGGATTATTCCTTCCGACAGGTGGAGGAACAGCCGGAAGAACTTCTGGAAACCTTTCTTCAGCAGTTCTACGCCGAGGGAAGACTCATCCCCCGCGAGATCCTGGTTCCGTCCCTGCCCGCCGGACATCAGGTCCTGAGCGAATGG
Source organism: Desulfacinum hydrothermale DSM 13146 (assembly GCF_900176285.1). GTDB lineage: Bacteria > Desulfobacterota > Syntrophobacteria > Syntrophobacterales > DSM-9756 > Desulfacinum > Desulfacinum hydrothermale. Next base: position 186,862 of record NZ_FWXF01000003.1, read on the forward strand.
CTCTCAGATCTTTCGGGCCGCAAGGTTCGGATCTGGGCGGCTCAACGGGGAAGCCGCCGCGCCCTCTTGGACCTGGCCCAGCGCAACGCCATGGAGCGGGCCAAGGCCCGCACGGCCGCACCCGAAGCCGCCCACGCCCTGCTCACACGCCTTCAGGCCCGCCTTCATCTGCCCCGCATCCCCCACACCATCGCTTGCGTGGACATCTCGAACCTCCAGGGACGCCACGCCGTGGGATCGGTGGTGGTCTTCTTCAAGGGGCAACCGCGCTACGCAGACTATCGCCGGTTCCGGATCCGGACCAAGACGGAACCGGATGATCCGGCCATGATGGCCGAAACGGTGGAGCGCCTCCTGGAAAAGGAAAGAGCGCTGGCCCGGCGCCTGGATCTGCTCTTGCTCGACGGCGGCAAGAGCCAGCTCAATCGAATCCTGGCCCTTCTGGATGAAAAGGGCTGGAGGGAGCAACTCCCCGTGGCGGCCTTTGCCAAGGAAAGGCAGAAGGACCTGGGCCAAGAGGGCCGAGGCCTCTACGAAAAGGTTTACCTGCCGGGGAGAAAAGACCCCCTCTTCTTGACCCGCCATCCGGAGGTGCTCCATCTCCTGCAAAGGATCCGCGACGAGGCGCACCGCTACGCCATCTCCGGCTATCAGCGGCGCCACCAAAAGGAGCTCCTCTCCTCCGAGTTGGACCAGATCCCCGGCGTGGGCCCCAAGCGAAGGCAGACCCTGCTCAAGCACTTCGGCGATGTGGAAGCCATTCGCCGTGCGGGATTGGAAGAACTGGCCCGGGTGCCCGGCATGCCGCGCCGCCTGGCGGAAAGGATCCACGGCCACTTCCACGGAGCCGGAAAAGCCCCCTGAGGAGCGTGTCCGAAAATGGCCTTTCGCCTTTTTGTGGCTTTCTGACCAGTTGAAATTTCACTGGCCCCGTGGTGCTTTTTGAATCCTCAGACAGCCTTGGTGGGGCGGGTTCCGAACCCGCCCCACCAAGGCTCAAAAAACATCACTTGGCACAGTTGCATCGCATTTGTCAGAAAGGCCAAGGGGCCATTGTCAGACACCCTTCGGAGGTGAAGAGTCGCTGGGTGGCAAGCCTGGACGACGCTCTTTTCATGAGCGCCTGCGGCCTTGGAACGGTTCGTCACGTCTTGGCGGAGTCGGCCTCGGCGGGGGTGAGCCGGAGCAAGCGCTCGCCCATCTTTTTCAGTTCCGGGTCTGAAAGCGATGCCAGCAGTTTCTTTTCCTCAGGGGTCAGGGGACGCAACGTGGGCTTTTTCCGTCTGCGGGGCACCTTCTTCGACTTGATCTTCTGAAGACGCCGATAGTTCGCGTCCAGCTCGGGATTCAGCTCTTCCACCTCGCCCACTCGCACCGCGATCTGCCGGACCACCTCCTTTTTCCACAAGGCGTTGATTCTTTCGCGCAGAGCCTCCTTATTGATTTCCAGGTGGTGCTTCCACACACCGTCCCGGGCCACGATCACGAGGCGTCCATTCTTGAGGGATCGTGGCACCGTGTGCCGGGCCACGTGCTCCCCCACCAGATCTTTCCAGTCGCCCAGTGGATTTGAAGCGAAGGACGGATGGCGCGCAAGGACTTCCTTAACGAATGCGCGAAGGGGCTCCGCTTGGATCTTGGCCCTCGACGCCCGTTCCTCTTCCGGAGATCTCCAATCCATCTCTTCCATGCCTCTTCCAGGTATCCCCCACGCACAGCGCCGGAAAAGGGGATCCTGGGGCGGCCCCCATGTCAGGACCACTTTTGCTTGCATTCACACCATCATAAGATGCCTGCCATTGCCCCTGCAGCCTGCTTCAACCCAGAATGCTCACAATATACCTCAGCCGGTCCCTTAGCGCCCAGCCCCTGACGTGGCCTCCCCCTGTCGCAGACCCACAAACGCCCCCAGGGATCGGTGCGCCGGTGGCATCCTGCGTTGTGCGGGTCCAGGTGTTGGCACATGGGGCTTTTGCCCAGGAAACGATGGATGGCGCTCAGCCTTGGACATCTTCCCGCCGCGATTGACACCACCCCCAGGCTGTGCTATGGACGGTCTGCTTTTCAACTCCCGCCCCCGTAGCTCAGGAGGATAGAGCACAGGATTCCTAATCCTGGTGTCGCAGGTTCGAATCCTGCCGGGGGCACCAGCCTGTCCATGTTCCACGCCATTTCATCGGCCGCCCAGGGCGGTGTTGAGCGCCGCCAGCAGCTCCTTCGGCGTAAAGGGCTTGGCAAGCAGCACCGACGCGCCTTTGCGATAGCCTTCCTCGATGGTTTCCGGCGTGGAAAAGCCGGTCATCATCACAATGGGCAGATCCGGACGATTCTCCAGAACCCATCCCACCAGATGCATCCCATCCCGGCGCGGCATTTTGAGATCCAGCACCAGAGCCCGGAAGCTCCGGCCGGGAAGCCTTTCCAGCGCCTCGTCCACGGAGGCGGCCAGCACCACGTCATAGCCCACCGTCTCCAACACCATCCGGCAGCTTTGGAGCACGATGGGATCATCGTCCACCACCAGGATCGAGTCTTTTTCACTCACGCGCATCATCCCGTTGAAGAGGCAGCCACACGGTAAAGGTCGTTCCGCTGCCCACCGCTGTATTGACGAATATCCGCCCGCCGTGCCGCGCCACGATCCCGTAGGACACGGACAAGCCCAGGCCCGTTCCCTGCCCCACCTGCTTGGTGGTGAAGAAGGGATCGAAGAGCTTTCCCATGTGCTCTTCGGGGATCCCGCAACCGGTGTCCACCACGCTGACGCTCACCCCCGGCCTTTCCCCGCCGTCCTGGTCCGGGCGGCTCTCCGTGCGGCTTGTCACCGTGATGGTCCCGCCCGCTGCCGTGGCATCCAGGGCGTTGATCAACAGGTTCATGAAGACCCCGCGCATCTGCTCCGGATCCACCACCAATGGGGGCAAGGACTCGGCAAGCAGACACTTCAATTCCACTCCTTTGATGAGAGCCTGGTTCTCCATGAGAGCCACGGTGGAAAGAATGAGCCGATTGAGGTCCGTGGGCTCCGGATGCAGCGCCGTCTGGCGGGAAAAGTCCAACAGGCCCTTGACGATCTTTCGAACCCGTTCGGTGGCGTCGGCAATGGTCTTGAGCCCCTCACGCACATCATCCGGCAGGTCTTGGCGATCCATGAACAGGTGGCTGAAGGTGAGCACACCCGTCAGGGGGTTGTTGATTTCATGGGCCACGCCGGCTGCCAAACGCCCCACGCTGGCCTGCTTCTGGGCCAAGAAGAGCTTGTCTTCCGTTTCCTGGCGCTGGCGGTTTTCCCGCTCCCGAATGGACGCCAGCATGTCCTTGAAGGTCTTCTGGAGCACCCCCAGCTCGGAGTGGGACACGGGCTCGATCTGGGGCGACAGGTCCCCTTGGGAGACCTGTCGGGCCGCCTTGATGAGTTGATGCACCGGCCACATGATCCGACGCTCCAGGATGGATCCCATCACGATGGCCGTGCTAATCCCCAACAGGCTCATGGCCATGAAGGTGAGCAAGGCCTTGTTGCGCACATCCACGTAAGGCCGTTCGGGAACACCCACACAGAGCATGCCGATGCGGTCCCCTGTAGCGGCATCCGTCAGGGGCTCATAGGAGGTCATGAACCAATCCCCCACCACCCAGGCACGCCCCACCCAAGATCGCCCTTCCTCCAGCACCTGCCGGGAGACGTCCTCCTGGGCTCGGGTTCCTTCAGCGTGCCCTCCATCGGCCAGCCTCACGTTGGTGGCGATGCGAAGATCGCCAAGAAAAAGGGTCACCGTACCCTGGGGCCGGCCGCCTTCGGCTCTGCGAAAGACCGTGTCTCGAATGCGATCCATCAGCTCCGCATTGCCGTTGACCAGGACGGCCCCATAGGCCACCCCCCAAAGGGCGTCACCGTGGAAGACGGGAACGGCCGCCGCCAGGAGCATCCCCTCTTCCACGAACGCCTGGCCGTTTTCCCCAGGCCGGCCCTTTCCCGCCGAAAAGATGGGAACCCGTGCCCGATGGGCCAGCATGGGGTTCTCTTCCGCAAGCCAGGCCACAGGGATCACCACCGGCCCGGCCACCGCCCGTTCATTTCTGAGCACCGGGCCCACCAGGGGATGATCCGTATAGTCGGTCGCCACGGGAAAGGGGTCGGGGCCGATCCGCGCCACCACGCGACCGCGCACATCCACCACCCCGCACATATCCAAGTCCGCCTTCTGCGCCAGGTTTTCCAGCAGGCGCAACAACCGCACCGGTCTTTCGTCATCGGCGGACATGGTCCAGCCCATGTCCCCGAGGGCGGCTTCCAGCCCCAGCTGGACCTGGTGCACCTGGTCGTCCACCATGAGGCGGGCGGCATTGAGATCGGTCTCGATACGTCCCGAAGCCTCGCTCACATAGGCCTGGTACAGTAGATGGGCCCCCACGATGAGCGACGTCATGCCGACCAGGAAGGAGACCCCCAGAAAGCTCACGATGAGTTTGGTGCGCGTCTTTTCCAAGATCTTCACGAAAGCATCTCTCCTAACTCGCCACGGCCACTTCATCCCGCCGCTGCGTGGACAAAAGGCCCTGCCGATCGTGCGGCCGTGGCGGCCCCATACGGGATAAGGATCCACCATAGGTGGAGATTATCCCATGAAAGGCGGAACCACCACAACTTTTCAGAAACACCACATGGCCATCTCCCGGCCGCTGGTGCACGAAATCAACAACGCCCTCACCGGCGTGACACCTATTCCAAACTGGCTTCCAGGAAGACCACCTCCATGGTTCCCCCCGTACTCCCGGAGTTTCTGGAATTGTTAACCCAGCTGGAACCCAGCGCCCAACGGTGGGCAGCCTTGGCCAAGGCCCTCTTGGATTACCTGCCCCAAACCCCCTTGGCCCGGGAGGCGGTGGACCTGACCGCTCTGGTGGAAAGATCCTTGAAAGAGTCCCTATCCCGACCAGACCCATTGGATCCCGCCCCGCTCCAGGTGGATGTGGACCTTCCCCGCCAACCGACCACGATCCTGGCCTGCCCCGGCCCGCTCCTTCGGGCGGTGCGGGCGCTGCTGACCAACGCCGTGGAGGCCGTCCAGGAAACCCCTGGGAAACGCCCTGCCCGGATCTCCATCGCATGGGGTACGGCCGGGGCCAGCGCCCGGATTCTGGTGGAGGATTCCGGACCGGGGATCCCCTCCCACCTGGTCGAGGACGTGCCTCTGTTGGCCGCCGCCTTCATGAAGCGGTTCAGCGATGAGTATGGGCGCGACTTTCAAAGGATCTCCCCAGCCGCCGTGGAGCGCATGCAGGCCTATTCCTGGCCGGGTAACGTCCGCGAACTGGAAAACACCATCGCTCGAGCCGTGGCCCTGCAAGCCGGTCCCACCCTGGAAGACTGGCACCTTCCCTTTCCGGAAGAACCGCGGGAGCCCTCCTGCCCGCACCAGGACCCCGAGCCGCTCAGCCTCCGGGAAGTGGAACAGCGCCACATCCACAAGATGCTGCAACGCCTCCAGTGGAACATCTCCCAAACCGCCCGGGTCCTGGAAATCGACCGGACCACGCTGCACAAAAAGATCAAAAGATACGGACTGAAGCCCTCCGGCCGCCCGGATGGAGGTCTTTCGCCACCCCTGTGGTGCATCGCCACACCTTCCCCTCCGAGCCTCGCCCCATGGACCGCTGCACAGAACGGCAGACCTTTAGGGATGCCCTCCTGTGGCGTTTTCCCACATCCTTGGGCCTCGCCCCCGTCCCCTTCTCTTCCGATCTGCAGGCCCTGGACAGCCGACGCCCGCCCGCACCCCCTTTCACCAGGCCCTTTTTGACCACGCTTCCCACCAGGTGTGTGGGCCAGGCTTTCCGCGGTTCGGCCCCTTCGGGCACCGGGATGTGAAAGATTTTTTCAGCGCCTCGGGCCAGGTGGTTCGGCATTTTGGCACACATCATGCTTCTAAGGTCGGCCACCAAGAGAGGCCGCAACGCCTCCACCCATGACAATCGGAACCCACTTTCGCCTTCGGGCGGAAAAGAAAGGAGAACGGGCTATGTTGAACGCACTGGTGATCGACGATGAACACATTGTGTTGGATTCCATCGCCTCCATTTTGAGGGGAGAAAACTTTTCCGTGGATTTGTCCCGGGACGGACGTCAGGGTCTGGACCGTGCGCTTCGCCGAAACTACGACGTGGTCCTCACGGACATCCGCATGCCGGAGATGGACGGCCTCCATGTGCTCAAGCGGATCAAGCAGACCAAGCCCCATGTGCCGGTCGTCGTCATCACGGGATACGGCTCCGTGGACTCGGCGGTGGACGCCATGAAATCGGGCGCCGCCAACTACCTGGAAAAGCCCTTCACCCCCCGCCAGATCATCGACGCGGTGGTACAGGCCGTGGGGCTTCGAAAAGATCATCCCTTCTGCGCCGACCCCATCGTCCACCCCTATGAAGTGGAGCGGGTGCTCACCCAGGCGGCCAACGACCATGAAAAGGCCCGCTCGCTCCTTCAGGACGGCTCCAAGGCCCTGCCCGAGCGACTCACCACGGCGGAAAGGTGCGCCATCCTCTCGGGCGACATCGCCTGGCTCGAACAGCGCCTGGGAACGCTCACGGGAGAAGAACGCAGCGTGCTGGAATCCCGCCTGAGCGCAGAGATCTGGTGATCCAAGCGCGGGGCAGACGGGCCGAGTGGCGCTCCCCCTGCCCCTTTTTCCAGCGATCCTTGCACCTCCCCTGGTGCAGCCCCCCACCCATGCGCCCCCACCCCGGGAGACTGTCCGAAAACGACCAGATTGCCACCTGCGGACCCGTGCGGTCGGCCTGGCCAGCCTTGTAGGGGCGGGTTCGGAACCCGCCCCTACAAGGCTGCATGAGAATTCAAATCGCGAAATCGGGCCGAGATGTAGGGGCACGGCGGCGCCGTGCCCCTACGACCCATGGGAACCGGACAGCTGATGGGCTGCAAGAGCGGCCGTTTTTCCTACTCGTGATGGCGCGTCCGGGCTCAATTGCAAAATGCCCGTCTTCTGGTATCATGGCCCCGGTGAACGCTCTTGGACTGTTTTCCCAATCCATGCAAGTTTTTGGACAAAAGGAGCTTTCCACGTGCCCTCTCCAATGCATCCGTTGCGGGCCGTCATTTTCGATTTCGATGGCGTGGTGGTGGATTCCGAACCCCTCCATTACAAGGCCTTCATGCAGGTACTGGCCCCCTTCGGCCTGACGCACGATTATGCTGTGTACACGGAGCGATACATCGGCTTTGACGACCGGGACGCCTTTCGGGCCGTCTTCCAAGATGCCGGGCGCCCGCTTTCGCCGGAGCTCTTTGAGCGTCTGCTCCAGGAAAAGCAGGCGGCCTTCAAGCGTCTCGTCTCCCAGGACCTCCAAGCCTTTCCCGGCGTCCACCGTCTGGTGCGCGACCTTCACCGGGAGGGGTTGCCCCTGGCCATCGCATCGGGAGCCGTGAGAGACGAGATTGTACTCATGCTCCACACCCTGGGTCTGAAGGAGTATTTCCCCGTGCTGGTAACGGCGGATGACGTGGCCCACAGCAAGCCCGACCCGGAAAGCTACACCCTGGCCGTCAAGCGGCTCAGGGACCGGGGGGATCTGCCAACGACCTCTTCAGGCCCTCCGAACGGCTGCCTGGTGATCGAGGACACCCCCACGGGGATCGAGGCCGCCAAAGCCGCTGGGCTTTTTGTGGTGGGGGTGGCCCATTCGTTTTCCCAAGACGACCTGGGGCAAGCCGACCAGGTGGTTCCCGCCGTTTCGGATCTTTCCGTGGATCTCTTGCGATCCTTCATTGAGAAGGCCCGGGATCCATGATTCGTTCAAGGCGATGCGTCTGGCGCGATCGGGAATCAGGCCTCGGTCTGCGGCAAGGGCGGTCGGGGCTGCGAATCGGATCGCCGACCGCCCGGATCGTGTGCGGGAAGTCCCCGAACGACCTGAGGTTTCGTCAAGGCGCCCAAGACACGGGGCGAGTGCGACCATGAGCAGGACCTTGAGGGAGGAGACCATGCGGATCGTTCCGTCGGAAGAGATCGCCGGACGTCTTGTGACCTTTCAGGCAGGTCTCAAAAAGCTTGGCGTCCACGCCGCCATCCTGCGCCAGAACACCGACCTCTACTACTTCACGGGGACGGTCCAGGACGGCTACCTGATCGTTCCCGCCGAAGGCCAGCCCATCTTTGCCGTTCGGCGGGATGTGCAGCGCGCCCAACAACAGTCCCCCCTGCGTCCCATTCTTCCCCTCGGCAGTCTCAAGGAACTTCCCGGCCTGGTGGAAGAAGCCGTGGGCGTCCCGGCGCCGCGCACCTTGGGCCTGGAACTGGACGTTCTTCCCGCCGCCACCTTCTTTTTCTTCGATGAGAAGCTGTTGCCCAAGGATCACTTGGTGGACGTGGGGGGACTGATCCGACAGATCCGAATGGTCAAGTCGTCCTGGGAAATCTCCATGATGCGCGAGGCGGCTCGAATTTCCCATGCGGTGGCTCAGGCCGTTCCCGATCTTGCCCGGGAAGGCATGGGCGAATGGGAGCTCATGGCGGAGCTCCAGCGGGTGGCGCTTCTCAACGGGCATCTGGGCTTTTCACGGGTGCGGGCTTTCAACCTGGAAATCTTTTTCGGTCACATCCTTTCCGGGCCGGAAGCGGCCACGCCGTCTTACGCCGACGCCCCCACAGGAGGTGCCGGCATCAGCCCCGCCTTCGGCCAGGGATCGGGCAGGCGATCTCTCAAACGGGGCGATCTTCTCAGCGTGGACACCATGATGAACCACCACGGCTACCTGAACGATCAGACGCGCAACTTCAGCCTGGGGGCGCCCCACCCTGTCCTCCGAGACACCTACCGATTGTGCCGGGATCTTCACCAGTGGCTGCGGGAAAACGCGAAGCCCGGCGCCGTCACAGGCGAGCTTTACGATTCCGCCGTGGCCCTGGTGGAAAAGGCCGGCAAGCGCCGGCATTTCATGGGCCCCGAGGACAGCGGGGTTTCCTTTCTGGCCCACGGTCTGGGCTTGGAAGTGGACGAACTTCCCTTCATCGCGCGCGGTCAGAAGATGGTGCTGCAGGAAGGAATGACTCTGGCCTTCGAGCCCAAGTGGGCCTTTCCAGGCCTGGGTATCGTGGGCTATGAAAACACCTACGTGGTCACCCGGGACGGGCTGGATTCCCTCAATATCACCCCGGAAGACCTGGTGGTGATCTAGAACTTGCCGCTGTCCAAATAGATCTTTGAGGCCGTTTGGCGGGCTTCGGTGCGCGCCGTCCCGCGTGCCGGAAACGCCGGGGATGCGAAACAGAGCGGATTCTTCTTCGGCTCCTTATGGAAGCAGGCTGTCTGACAAGGGCCTCTTGGCCTTTCTGACAAATGCAATTCAACTGTGCCAGGCGATGTTTTTTGATCTTTGTAGCTGGGGCGGGTTCGGAACCCGCCCCTACCGCCGAAGGTTGGGCCGACAGCACGGGCCCTCAGGGAGCAACCTGGGCGTTCTCGGACAGGCTCGAAAGCCCTTTGTTCGGGAAGCTCCCACGAAGCTACGCCCCGGTGCTATGCGGTGTTTGGACTGTTTGAGGACAGCCCGCGCCAAACATGAGCGAGGATCAACGGGATGGACGCACACCAAAGCAACGACCCGGTGCCTCTCCAATTGACGTGCCTCTTTTGCGGCGGCGACGCCCGCATCCAAGGCCGGTGAGCCAACGCCCGAGTCGTCTGCAGGGCCTGTGGAATGGAAGTGCGCTTGGATGCCTATGGGGACCAGCTGGAGGCCTGGGTGGAAGCCGTGGGCCGCTGGTGTGAGAAGGAAAGCGAATAGGCCTTCGGGATCATCGCCCCCAGCACCAACGAAGCCTCGGGAATCTTCCAGGTCGCCCTTCCCATGAGAACTGTTTGTGTGCTAGAAAAAGACGTCGCCGATGAGACTTCAACCGCCGCCGGCTGCCCCCAAGAGGCCATGAAACGAGAAGACGCCCACAGGATCCTCTACAGCCTCCGCTTTTATCACCACACTTTGTCCTTGGAAATCGATCGCACGCAATGCATCCATTGCGATTTGTGCACCGTGACGTGCCCCCACCAGGCCATCTGGGTGGAGGCCGACGAGGACGGCCTGGAAGTCCATCTGGACGAGCGGCGTTGCGTGCTTTGCGAAGTCTGTGCCTACGTGTGCCCGGTGGAGGCCATTTCTCTGCGCTACGACGGCGAACCGAAGGAGCTTCTCCGCGGCTCGGGAGGGCTGCCCCCCATACCCCCCAAGCTGCACGTGGCCGTGGACCAGTGCCCGCATCGATGTGAGATCGTGGCGGAGGAAACCGAACACTGGTGTCGGCAGCAGCGCCGCCTGGTGGAAAACCGCCTGGAGGAGTGCCCCAAGTACTGTTTCCGTTGCGTGGAAACGTGTCCCCGGGGAGTGTACCAGGCCACCCCGGAAGGAACGGCGCCGGATCCCCGGGCATGCCTCCGCTGCATGCACTGCCTGGACACGTGCCAGTACGGGTCCATCCAGGTTCATCCGATCTTCCGCGGCCGGGTGCGCCTGGATGCCCACAAGTGCCCCGCGGACTGCAGCCTGTGCATCGATATCTGTCCGGTAAAGGTCATCGAACGCCGGGACGGCCACGTGACCCTGCTGCGCGATCGATGCGCCCTATGCGGAGCCTGCGCCAATATCTGCGATCAGGATGCGATCCAAGTGATACGGGAAGACATCTGCCTCATCCAAGAAAGGGAATGTGCCCTTTGGGATCGATTGAAACAAAGCCTTCTGGCGAGCGCCTCGTGAAGTGGTGCCGGGGGATGGTCCTACACACCCTCGAGGGGATGTCATGAGTCGAATCGGGATCTATATCTGCCATTGCGGCCGCAACATTGCCGGTGTCGTGGACGTGGAGGCCTTGCGCGAGCGCCTGGAGCAGGATCTGGGAGACCAGGTGCTCGTCAAGACCAACATGTTTTGCTGTGCCGAACCGGGACAAAAGGAGATCCAAGACGACATTCGCCAATGGGGTCTGGAGCGGGTCCTGGTGGCCGCCTGTTCTCCTCGCCTCCATGAACCCACCTTCCGTCGCACCATCACCCAAGCAGGGCTCAATCCCTATCTACTGGAAATGGCCAACATCCGCGAGCACTGCTCATGGGTGCACAGCGGCCGGGAGACCTTGCCCAAGGCCTATGATCTGATCCGCATGGGATTGGCCAAACTTCGTCTGGCGACCCCTCTGGAGGATCGGCTGGTGCCCGTCACGCGCCACGCCTTGGTGATCGGGGGAGGCGTCTCGGGGCTGAGCGCCGCGCTGGAACTGGCCGACTGCGGTGTTCCGGTGGTTCTGCTGGAACGGGAACAGCGCCTGGGAGGCCGCGCACTGGACTGGGGCATCGGGGTGCCGGGCACCGATCCCCTGGCCTGTTTCATCCGCCCGTTGGTGAGTCGAGCCTTGCTCCATCCCCTGGTGGATGTGCGCCTGGGCTGGACCCTGGAGAGCTTGGCCGGTTACGTGGGAAACTTTCAGGCCACGTTGCGCCATCATTCCCAGGAAGCGGTTCTGAAAACGGGGGCTGTGGTGGTGGCGTCCGGATTCGAGCCCTACCGCCCGGAAGAGGAACGCTATCCCCACGCGGCGCTGGAGCAGGTTCTCACCACGGTGGAACTGGAAAGGATGTTCAAGGAGGCCGCCGAAGCCCCCACGAAGCGCCCCGCCCCTTTGGACGGCGTGCGCCGGGTGGCCTTCCAGCAATGCGTGGGATCCCGCCTGCCATCGGATTACCCCCATTGTTCCAGGATCTGTTGCGCCGTGACCTTAAAGCAGGCCCTGGCCCTCCGCTCCCTGGGCATGGAGGTGACGGTCTACCACCAGGACATCCGCCTCTACGACAAGGACCAGGAAGAAGACCTCTACCGGGAGGCCCGGCGCCGAGGCGTCCTCTTCCAGCGCGGGCAGGTACTGGAGGTTTCCCCGGACGGAGACGGCGGACTGGTGGTCCAAGCCACGGACGACTTTCTGGGGCTCGTGACCCACAACCATGTGGATCGTCTCGTCCTGTCGGTGGGTTTGCGACCTCAGAGCGATGCGGAGACCTTGAGAAGCCAGGTCCGGATCGCCTCCAGCGAAGACGGCTTCTTCCTGGAGTCCCATCCCAAGCTGCATCCCTTGGAGACGGCCATCGAAGGGGTCTTTCTGGCCGGATCCTGTCAGAGCCCCAAGGACGTGCGGGAATCGGTGGCTTCCTCCGTGGGGGCCGCCGCCAAGGCCTTTCAACTGGTGCACCAGGACGTCCTGCGCCTGGATGGGATGGTGGCGCACATCGATCCGGAAACGTGCGTGGGATGCGGCACCTGCGTATCCCAATGCCCCTACCAGGCCATTGAGCTTTACGAAACGGCCGATGGGAAGCAGAAGGCGCGGGTGGAGCCGGCCCCTTGCAAGGGCTGCGGCGTCTGTGCCGGGAGCTGCCCCACGGGCGCTGCAGACCATCTGGGCTATTCCGACGCGGCGCTGCGGGCGGCCGTGGAAGCGGCGCTGGCCGAAAGGCCCCAGGAAAAGATCCTGGCGTTCTGTTGCAACTGGTGCGCCTATGCCGGTGCCGATGCGGCCGGCGTGGCGCGGCTGTCCTATCCGGAACGCGTGCGCATCGTCCGGATTCCCTGTTCCGGCCGGGTGAGCTCGCGCCTGGTTCTCCACGCCTTTCGTTGCGGAGCGGCCCGGGTATTGGTGGCGGGTTGTCATCCGCCCGGCGACTGCCACTACATCAATGGCAACTTGCGCTTCGAAAGCCGGGTGCCGCGCATCCGGCGGCTGCTGGCCAAGAAAGGCCACAACCCGGACCATTTCTCCTTGAAGTGGATTTCGGCCACGGAGGGCCCGGTCTTCCAGGAGACCATCCGCCGATTGGCAGAGGCTGTGGAAACGGAGGAGACGTCCCACGAGGCTGTCTGACAATGGCCTCTTGGCCTTTTGCGCCTTTCTGGCACATGCAATGCCACTGTGCCATGTGATGTTTCTTGAGCTTTGTAGGGGCGGGTTCGGAACCCGCCCCCACGGCGGCCTGGCCAGGCCGACCGCACGGGCCCGCCGGGAGCAATCTGGGCGTTCTCGGACACGCCCCCAGGAAAACACTGGGGATGAGCGCTTCTAGTGAAGACAGCACGCATTTCGTATGGTTTCAGGGATGTTGGCTGTTGCCGGACAACGTCCCGGCACGACAAGGCGAAAACGGTGATGGAAAGGACGAACCGCCCTTTCTCGGACCCTTTCCCAGTTCGCATCCCGGGAGAGCGTAACGCATGAATGCACCCAAGGTCATCTTGTGCCGATGCCCGGAACGCCACCCCCACGTGGATGTGGCCCGGGCGGCGTCCGTGCTCAACGCTTCGGGAGTCCCCACCCAGGTGGTGGAGCACTTCTGTGACCTTTCCACCCTGGAAGGACATCTCCATGCCTTTCGCAGCAGCCCGGTGGATGTTTTGGTGGGCGCCTGTTCCGGTTTCCTCTTGGGTCAAGTGCTGGATCTCTACTTCCAAGACAACCCCCAGGCTCGATGGATGATCCTGGACCTCAAGCAGGTGTCCGACGAAACCGCCTTGGCGGGCGTGGTTCAGTCCCATTGGCACTCCCGGTCGGGGCGGTCCCAGCCCAGCTGCCGCCCTCCCCTGCCCAACGGATCCGGGCCTTTCCCCCAAAGGTTTCGGGCCAAGCCCCCCCAACGGGTTGTGGTGATCGGTGGGGGTGTGGGCGGGTGTCAGGCGGCCTTGGATCTGGCCGGCATAGGCATTCCCGTGACCCTGGTGGAGGCGGATCTGTCCTTGGGCGGGCTCATGGCCAAGCTGGACAAGACCTTCCCCACATTGGATTGCTCCATTTGCATCCTGGGCCCCCGCCTGGTGGACACCATCTCCCACCCCCTCATCACGGTGATCCCTTCCAGCCGGGTCAGGCGGGTGAGCGGGACCCCGGGGAACTTTTTGGTGGAGATCGTGCAGCAGCCTCGCCACGTGGACATGGACAAGTGCACGGGCTGCGGGACCTGTACCGAAGTGTGCCCGGTGGTCATTCCCAGTCCCTGGAATGCCGGCCTTCGGCCTTCCAAGGCGGTGGGAATCGTCTTTGAACAAGCGGTTCCCTTGCGATCCGCCATCCAGAAGGATTACTGTATCGATTGCGGGCTGTGTGAGCAGGCGTGCGAGCGGGACGCGATCCGACTGACCGAGGCCCCCCAGAAACGGCGTCTGAACGCGGGAGCGATCATTGTGGCCCGGGGAGCCCAGCCCCTGGATGCCGCCCGGCTGGGCCCCTACGGTTACAACCATTACCCGGAGGTGCTCACCAACCTGGAATTTGAACGCCTGGTCTGTTCCACGGGGCCTACCCAGGGACGGCTCATCACCCCCAGCGGCCACTCGCCCGCCGCGGTGGCCTTCATCCAGTGCGCCGGCTCCCGGAACAGACGGTACCTGCCGTACTGCTCAGGCTACTGCTGCACGGCCAGTATCAAGGAGGCCATGCTGGTTCTGGAACACCAACCCTCCGCCCAGGTCACCATCTTTTACAACGATGTTCGGGCCACGGGAAAAAACTTCGAAGGCCTCTATGTACGGGCTCGGCAGAGGGGAATCCGGTTCATCAAGAGCCTTCCGGATCGGATCGAACGCGGTGACGATGGGCGCCTCCGGATCCACTACGAGGCGCCGGGCGGCGAAGGACGCCAGCAATGGAGCGCGGATCTGGCCGTTTTGGCCGTCGGTCTGGAAGCGGCCGAGGCCCAAGAAAATTGGGTGCTGCGCCGGCCTCCGCACTGGGACCGCTACGGGTTTTATAAGGAAGCCCACCACTGGGGGGGCATGGTGGCGGCCACCACCCCCGGTGTCTTCCTTGCCGGAAGCTGCCACGGCCCGCGAGACATCACCCAGACGGTGACGGAGGCCGGTGCCGCCGCTGGGGAAGCCGCGCGTTGGCTTCGCAAGACGGGGGCCCTGGCGGCCCGGCGGAAAGAAGAAGCGCAGAGTTGAGCACCACATCGGCGCAAGACGTTACCGTGGGGTCAGCAGTCCCGAGTCCGGGCAAAGACGGCCCTGGAACAGGGATCACGGATTACGGACCGACCGAAGCAGGAACCATGGGTGAGCAACGGTTGACATCCCAAGTGTGTTGCGGCTGCGCGTGCCTTTGTGATGACATCGACCTGGTCGTGCGCGACGGGCAGGTGGTTGAGGCGGCGAACGTCTGCCAGTGGGGATTGGCGCGATTTACGGGTGACAAGAAGTATGGCGCAGGGCTTCCCAGGAAGCGATGCCGCGGCCCTCGCGTCCGCACGGGCGCAACCTCCTGGTCGCCTACCCACCTGGAAGGCGCCCTGGATGCCGCCACGGAGATCCTGGCGAAGGCCTCCCGGGTGGTGGTCTATGGACTCTGCCAGCTCTCCCAGCAGGCCATTTCGGCCCTTCTGGACCTGCGCCGCGGCCGGCCGACTCTCTGGATTCCTTCCGAAGGCCCCCTGTGGGAAACGGCCTTGCACATCTATGGCCAGCACCCTGTTCCCATGACAACCCTGGAGGAAGTGCGGAACCAAGCCGATTTCGTGCTCTTTTGGGGAGCCAATCCCCTGAGGAGCTGCCCGCGGCTGCCGGCCCGCTACGCCCTGTTTCCAAGGGGCCGGTTTACGGAACGGGGCCAGGAGGATCGTCGCGCGTTTACTGTGGACATTCAGCACACGGAAATGGAACGCATCACCCCGCTGCTGGTGGTTCGCCCCGAAGAGGAGCCCGAGCTGGTGGCGGGGCTTCGAGCCGCCTGGGAGGGGCGGTCCGACCCGCGGCCCAGCGGCGTTTCTCCAAAGGAGGTCAAGAAGGTCCTCCAGGCACTGGAACAGAGTTCGTATCGGGTGTTCTTTGCGGGACGGGGAACGACCCATAACGAGGCGGGCGGCGCTCTTTTGGAAGAGCTGTGTTCCTGGGTGGAGGAACTGAATCGCCAGGCCCCCACCTTCTTCATGCCCCTGGCTTCCGATTTCAACACCCTGGGCTTCATCCGCCAATTCGTGACCTGCGGTGGTCTGTCCCGTCCCGAATGGTCCCTGGAGGGAGACGTGCGCCGCTGGGAACCCAGACCGGGGGACGTGCTTTTGTCCGTTTCGGGGGACTGCTTTTGGTTTTTGACCGAACAGCAGAAGGACTCCATCGGGCGCCTGTCCATTCCCACGGTGGCCGTGTCCACCTACGAAACCCAGACCACGGCCGAGGCTCAAGTGGTGATGGACGTGGGACTTCTGGGAATCGACACATCAGGGGACGCCGTTCGGATGGACGGCGTGGGGGTGTGCGTGGAGCACATCCGCACCGCCGATCAGCCCTCGGACGTGGAGATCTTTCAACAATGGCTTCGCTTGGGACCGTGAGGCGCTTATGAGCAAAGGGGCGATCCTGCTTCGATCCGGCACCCTCTATGACCCCGCAAGCGGCCGTTACGGGGAACGCGCCGACGTGGTCCTTCTGGACGGACGGGTGGCGGACCCGAAAGAGGCGCCATCGGTGGACCGGGAGATCGACGCCCGCGGTTTTCTGGTCACGGCCGCCGCCATGGACCCTTGCGCCCACATGGCCGTTCCCGGTGCCTGGACGCTGTGCGCCGCCGGGATGATCCCCGACGCCTTTTCGCTGGCCGAACGCTATGCCCAGAGGGGATACGGCCATGTCCATGAGCCCTGGGCCATGCCCGTTTCTTTTAGAACCGTGCGCGGCGACTGGGAGCGGATTCCGGCCTTGGACCGTTCCATCGGGCTCGCCCTGCCTGTCTACGATCTGGCGATCTGGGTGCAACAAAAGGATCCGGACGGCGCCCGCCAGGCCCTTGCATGCCTGACGAATCGGCTCCAAGGCCGCGGATTCTTTCTTCCGGAACCGGGGATCCGCTACCGGCTGGAGGTCTACAAGCTCAAGGAAAAATCGCCCGCCGAAGCCCTCCGCTTTTTCCAGGAAGTTCTCGAGGGCATGCCCGGACCGCTCGTCATCCCGGCCGCCCAGATGGAAAAAGACCACATGCCGGGCCTATTTCCCGGCGTGCACCTGCAGCGGCTCGCGTCCAGCTCGGACCTGTCCCCCTTCGATGATGTGGCGCATGGGCACCAGGGTCCCCTCCCCTTCACCTTCGACCTGGGGCTCCCCTGGCCGGATCCAGGTCTGGCCTTCACCTGGACGACTCCGGAAGGCCCCCTGGGCCCCTGGTGCTGGGACGTGGGAGCCCCGCTCCTGCTGCAAGCCGTTGTCACGGAACCCAAGGATTTCCGAAATGAGGCCCGCATCCTTTCCTGGGTGACGGATAGGACGATCCACCAGGCGTCCCTGTCCTGCCAACATGCCAACCTGGCCCTTATTGCCAACTGGCGAGGCTTGGTGGAGGCCGTGGTGGAAACCTGGGGGGTGGAAGGCTGGTTTCGCCTCACACGTCTCAACCCCGCCCGGGCCCTCGGGTTCCAGGACCGGGGCCACCTGAAGCCCGGCGCCCGCGCCAACATCGCTCTCCATCCCGAACCCTGCGACGACACGCCGGCCGACTGGGCCGACGCCCTGAGCCGCTGTCATCGGCTCTTCATCGGAGGCCGAACGGTCTATCGCGACGATCGGGGCCTGGATCCTTCCCGCCCTGGGCGCTTTTGGCCCCAACCGGCGGAATCGGCCCACCACGCCGATCTGGCCTTTCTCGAAGACGGTATGAGCCTGCGGGCTCGGACCATTGAACGCTTCGCCGGGCCGTGGAAAGGGGACGTTCTGTGCTGAAGAAGATTGTGGAATGTCTGCCCCAAACGGACTGTCAGATGTGCGGCATGACCTGTGCCGACTTCGCCGGCTTCCTCCTTTCCGGAGACCTCACGACGGCCGAATGCCCGGTCCTGCAGGAGCCGGCCTACGCGGAAAAGGCGGCGGCCTTGCAGGAGCTGTTGGCTTCACTGGCCCGGCGCGCCAAGTCCGGGCACCTCATCGACGTGAGCAGGTGCAACGGGTGCGGCATTTGCGTGATCGTCTGCGAATACAACCTGGCCAACAGCGCCGCCTGCCGATTGGGCAAAGGTCCGGCTGCGGACGAGAAGGTGGCCCTGCGGGTCGTCAACGGCCAGGTTGTCCTGGCCGATGAAAATTTGTGTACGCGCCTGTTGCAGGCGGCCGACAAGTGCAGCAAGTGCCAGGACCATTGTCCCACGCAGGCGATCGTCTTGGTGTGATGACCCTAACCACAGCACACAGCGGAAGCGATCATGGAAAAACAGGTGCTCGATCTGGACCTCCACAAGGGGGATAGGAGCTTTGCCGACGAGGTGTGCGCCAGCCCCGGGGGCGATACCCTGTCTTTGTGTTTTCAGTGCGGCATCTGCACGGGCACGTGCCCGGTGAGCAGCGTGGACCAGGAGTTCAGTCCCGCTCGTATCGTCCAGTGGGTGCGCATGGGACTCAAGGAGACGGTTCTCCAATCGCGGCTCATCTGGTTGTGCATGCAATGCCACCGGTGTTCCTTCCATTGCCCCCAGGGGGTTCGCTTTGCCGACATCGACAGGGTGCTCCGCCAGATGGCAGTAGAGGCGGGGCACCTGGATCCCGCCACGGCGCAACGGATCGAACAGAGCGAGAGGCATCTGAGGCGATTGCGGATCCTCGTGCTGGAACGCTGCATGGCTCAGGATCCCTCCGATTCCTGTGAATTCGAAGACATGGTTCAGCACTCACTGGGGGAGATGAATGGGTGAGGGTCTCAACAGGACCGATCTTCCATCCGCCGGTGCACATCAGCGCATCGTGGTGGTGGGCGGCGGCGTGGCGGGAATCCATGCGGCGCTCCAGGCGGCCGACCTGGGCCATCCTGTGGTCCTGGTGGAAAGGGATTTGGCCCTGGGCGGGCACATGGCCCAGTTGGATAAGACCTATCCCACCCTGGACTGTTCCATGTGCATCCTGTCCCCGCGCCTCTACGCCATCAACCGCCACCCGCTCATCACGCTGCTGGTCCGCTCGCGCGTCGACGTGGTGACCGGATGTGCCGGTTCCTTCCGCGTGGGAATCACACAAAGACCCGGATACGTGGATCCGAACCGATGCAT
Source organism: Desulfacinum hydrothermale DSM 13146 (assembly GCF_900176285.1). Lineage (GTDB taxonomy): Bacteria > Desulfobacterota > Syntrophobacteria > Syntrophobacterales > DSM-9756 > Desulfacinum > Desulfacinum hydrothermale. Next base: position 205,930 of record NZ_FWXF01000003.1, read on the forward strand.
CGGATGCGGCACCTGTCATCGGAAATGCCCGGTGAAGGTCCCTGATCCCTTCAATGTGCATCTGGGCACCACCAAGGCCATCCGGGCCCTTTATCCCCAGGCCGTTCCCAGCGTGCACGCCATCGACCCGGATCATTGCCTGCATTTCACCCACGGTGTGTGCCAAAAGTGCGTCAAGGCCTGCCCCGCCCAGGCCATCGACTTCGACCAGAAGCCCCGTTTCTTGGAGCTGGAGGCCGGCGCCGTCATTCTGGCCGGCGGATTCGACCTGTTGGATCGCCACAGCTTGGCCACGCCCCAGTGGCTGGAACTGCCCCAGGTGATCACCAATGTGGCCCTGGAACGGTATCTGAGTTCCACGGGGCCCACGCGCGGCATCCTGGATCTACCGGGGCTCGACGGCCCACCGCGGCACATCGCCTTTGTGCAGTGTGCGGGATCCCGGGATCCCGTGCATGGAGTCCCCTATTGTTCCAGCTACTGCTGTTCGGCCACCTTGAAGCATGCTGCGATCCTGGCCGGGATGCCCCATGTGGAATCCGTCACCATCTGCGCCATGGACATCCGAGCCCACGGCCGCGAGTGCGAACCCTTCTTCCGCCGCGTGCAGGCCTTGGACAAGGTTCGGATCGTTCGAGGCAAGGTGGGCGAGATTGTTCCACTGAGAGATTCCGGTGGGTTGCAACTGCAGGGAAGCGACGGTGCCCGTCCGTGGACTGCCAAAGCGGACCTGGTGGTCCTGGCCATGGGCATGCGCCCGTCGGCGGAAGCCCAGGAAACGGCCGACAGACTGGGACTTCCCAGAGATTCCCTGGGCTTTGCAGCCATCAAGGCACACCATTCCGTGTCCACCCCCCGGGACGGCGTGTACGTGTGCGGAACCATCAAGGGACCCGAGAGCATTCCCACCACGGTCCAAGAAGCCTGCGCCGCAGCCATCGTCGCGTCCAAGCGGCTCCGTTTCAACGGCCTGCCGGTAAGCCGGCACGATCACGGGCCGTCGCTCCAGCCACAAGCACAAGGTCGAGAAGGAGCGGAGCGGGCCGCTTCCCGGACGCCGGAACAAGGCGGGGGGCACCAGGAGATCCGGATCGGTGTCTTCATCTGTCGCTGCGGAACGAACATCGCCGGCGTGCTGGACACGGCGTCGCTGGCCCAATGGGCGGCTCGCCTTCCCAGGGTGGCCCATGCGGAAGAAAATCTCTTCAGCTGCTCCACCGACGTCACCCGCCGAATGGCTGAAACGGCGATCCAAAAGAGACTCAACCGCCTGGTGGTCGCTTCCTGTTCGCCCAGAACCCACCTGGGTGTCTTTCAGGCGGTTCTTGCCAAGACGGGGCTTCCGCCCGGCTACGTGAGGATGGCCAACATTCGGGAACAGTGTGCGTGGGTCCACAAGGAACGGCCGCAGGAGGCGTTTCGCAAGGCCCAGGCCTTGATTGAGGGCGTGGTGGCCCAGGTGACGGCAAGTCAGGCGGCGCCCGTACAACACCTGCCCATCGCCAAATCGGCGGTCGTTTTCGGAAGCAGCGTTGCGGCACTGACCGCAGCCATCCACGTGGCCGATGCGGGCCACGAATGCCTCATCGTGGAAGCCGAGGAGCAGCTGGGAGGACGTCTACGCCACGCCCTCTGCTGCCGCCCCGAACTCAACCTGGACCGGCTCTACCGGTATTTTCTCGGCCGGGTTCGCACGCACCCCCGGATCCAGGTTTTCACCCGGGCCCGCCTGCTGTCCTGCACGGGATCCCTGGGCCGATTCGACCTCACATGGGAAGTCCAGTCTCCGGATCCAGAGAGTGGCCGCCGCCGGCTGCATCACCGGGCCGGTGTGGTCCTGATCGCCGTGGGAGCCCAGCCGCTCAAGCCCCAAGGGCTCTTCGGCTACGGCACCCATCCCGCCGTTGTCACGCAGGCGGAGTTGGCCGATCAATTGGCCCGGGGAGACTTGGACCTGGGCAGATCCGGGCGAGTGGCCATGATCCAGTGCGTCGGATCCCGCAACGACGAGCGCCCTTACTGCAGCCGTTCCTGCTGCCAGCAGGCGGTCTCCCACGCGCTGGAGATCAAGGAACGGCATCCCCACGTCCACATCTCCATTTTGTATCGGGACGTGCGCACCTACGGCACGGCGGAGCTCCTTTATGAAGAGGCCAGGAAGAGGGGGATCCAATTCCTGCGCTACGAGGAAGACCATCCCCCGCAGGTGGCGGCCACGCGTTTCGGGCGCCGATCCACGCTGGATATCCGCTGGCGGGATCCGGGATCCGGTCGGCGGCTTCACGACCGGGTGGATCTTCTCGTCTTGAGCTCCGCCACCGTGCCCTCGCCGGAGAACCGGACGTTGTCCGCCCTGCTTCGGGTGCCGCTCACCCGCGACGGCTTTTTCTTGGAAAAACACGTGAAACTGGCCCCTGTGGAAACGAGCGTGGAAGGGATCTTCATCGCCGGGCAGTGCCATTCGCCCAAGACGATCCCCGAGGCCATGGTTCAAGGGGATGCGGCCGCCGCCAAGATGCTGGCCGTCCTCAGGGCCGGGGAGCTGGAACGGCCTGCCTTTGTGGCCGCCATCGATCCGAGCCGTTGCAGCCGGTGTTTGAGCTGCGTGGCGGTTTGCCAGGCCCGCGCCATCGAGGTGCGCGGGCTGGGGCCCCCTCGGGTGGACCCGGGAGTCTGCCAGGGGTGCGGCGTGTGTGCGGCGGAATGTCCCGCCGGAGCGATCGATGTGGCCGGCGCTGAAGACAAGGCCTTGCGGGCGGGGCTGACCGCCATGCTGAGCTGCGGCTCTTTTTGAGCCTTGGAGGGGCGGGTTCAGAACCCGCCCCTACTGCGGCAAGGCCTGGGCAGCGCTCCAGGATAGCCTCCCAGACGAAGAGCGGACGCACGTTTTCTTTCAGCAGGAATCCTCTCCTGGAGCGCTCTCCTTGCCGGTACGGCTGGCCCCGAAGATGCCGAGCCTCCCGGTCCCCTATTGCAGGGCCAGATGCGGGGCGCGCATCAGGCGGCTGATCTGACGTCCATAAAACTGCACCAACTGCCGATCCCCTACAAACTCAAACTTTTCCACCGTCTTGTCCCGCCCCTTCGTCTCGTGGACGCGCCGCTCCAACAGGCCTTTTTCCACGTAGTAGGTGATGGCGTTTCGGCAGACGATCTTGGACACCGATTCCGGTCTTTCGATCAGTTCCAGCTTCAGGTTCTTTTCCCCGGCCGCCAGGATCTTCTTGACGAAATCCTTTTCGGTATAGGGCTTCTTTTCCACGTAGCGCATGCACCGGAGCACGAGCCAGTAGGTTTCGAAGAAGTTTCGTATGAGCCCATGCAAGGCGTGAGCGGCCGTGAGACCGCGGTGGGTGAGCAGATAGGGCTGATCCTCGGCGGGCTCCAGGTGGCGCAACCATCCGAGCCGTTCGAAGATGTCCAGCACGCGTTTGCCCAGCTGGGTATCCCTCACGTCCATGTCGTAGACGAATTCATACTTGAACAGATCCTTCATGAAGGCCATGTCTTCCAGGATCTGGCTCAGGCTGAACCGGAACGTCTCCTGGCTCAGGATGGACGTGGACACAAAGGCCGCCGGCAGCAGGAAGTGGATCACATTGTTCTTGTAGTACTCAAGCGCCAGCCGCTTGGAATCCTCCAAGGTGTAGACTTCATCTTCCAGATCGTCGTCCTCGTCTTTCAGGCGCTCCAGCATCTTGCTCTTGACCAGATCCCGGATGGTCTCGTCCAGCACCTGCTCGGAAAGACGGAAGGTGCGGGAAAAACGCACGTTGTTCTGTTCCAGATACCGCAGGAAGCTTTGGCTCGTGGTGAGCAGTTCCCCTTTGGAAACCCCGCGCCGGGATCGGCACAAGAGGGCCGCGGACACCAGGGCATGGGGAGTCACCAGGGACGCGTCGTTGATGGCGGAAATGATCCGATAGGCAAAATCCCGGTACATGGCATGGCGGAGTTTGCCGCTCATCTTTTCCAGGTCGTAGCGGTTCCGTTCCAGATAGCGCTGCAACGACATGGGTTCGGCGAACTGCACATACACCCGGCCGTATCGCTTCTTGAGAAAACGGCGGGCCCGAACCAGTTGCCCCAGGTTTTCATCCTGCTTGGCGCCTCCTTTGATCTCGTGGACGTACACCTCTTCTTCTGGAATGCGATCGTAGCAGATGGCCGTGGGCACGAAGACCAGATCGTCACAGAAGCCTTCCTGGACCGCCTGGATCAGGATGGACAGGAGTCCCAGCTTGGGCAGAACCATCTTCCCCGTGCGGCTCCTGCCTCCCTCAATGAAGAACTCAATGTTGTGCCCGCACTGCACCATGGTCTTGACGTACAGGGAAAAGACCTCGGCATAGAACCGAGCGCCCTTGAAGGTGCGCCGGATGAAAAAGGCGCCTCCGCGGCGGAAAATGGGCCCCAGGGGCCAGAACGAAAGGTTCTTTCCGGCGGCGATGAAGGGGGAATAGAGGTTGTTCGTGAAGAGAATGTAAGACAGGATCAGGTAGTCGATGTGGCTTTTGTGGCAGGGCACGTAGACGAGGGTGTTGTGGCGCGCGGCCTTTCGCACCCGGTTAAGGCTCGCCATGTCCACCTCGATCCCGTCGAACAGGTTGTTCCACATCCAGGTGAGCACCTTCTCGCCCATCTGGATCAGCGTATAGCTGTAATCGGCGGCGATCTCTTCCAGGTATTCGTCCGCCTCTTTTCGGATTTTCCAGACGGGCTCGCCCGAAGACTTGGCCCGGCGGCGCATGAAGGCTTCCAGCTTGGGATGGTGGAGGATGATCTCCTTGAGTTCCAGTTTGGTCTTGAGCTGGGGCCCCACAATGGCTCGGCGCACCTCGTCGATGCTTTCAATGAGCCCGCGCCGAAGTTCAAAGATCTGCTTTCGCCGTTCCCACAGATCCTCGGAGAGCTCCGTTTGCACCTCCTGCAGATTGACCGGCTCTCCCATTTCCATGACCGCGTAGGAATAGCTCCGGATGAAGGAGACCAGCTTCCTCAGAAGGCCCGGCCGTTCCGGGTTGCCAAAAACAATCTCCCCCAACCCCCGCCGCTGCTTGCCGGGATCCCGGCTGTAGAGCAGAATGAGCGGCACCACGTAGATGGGGCGATCCATCTTTTTCTGGATATCGAAAAGGTGCTCCAGCGGGTCGTTTTGCACCATGACCGTTCGCTGGTAATAGCCCTTTTCGCCCAGAAGGAAGAAGATCCCCGAACGGCCTTGTCTCACCAGCTTTTCATACTGGCCCGAGGTGTAAGGGTCCGGGATGCCGTCCCGGGTTAGAAACCGGGCGAAATTGTGCGCGATGAGCTTCAGGGTGTACCAGCGTTTCTGCCAGAAGTAGGGACGCAGATCGAACAGGAAGGTGGGGGCCGGAAGGCCCAGCTGGTGCAGCCGCAGGTTCACATAGACGAAGTCCAGTTGGGACCGGTACTTGAGGGCATAGACAACGGTCCCCTTCCGTGCCAAGGATTCCAGCATCTCCTGTTGGTCCTGGGGGATGGCCGTCTTGGCCATGAGCTTCTCAAAAAGGGGACGAAGCAGGAACTGGGGGCGTCCCGGAACGGAAAAACCGAAGGGATCCTCCTTGAGGCTCGATCCTTCCTGGGGGGCCGGAAGGAATCGCTCCTTGACTCTCTTCAGCCAGTTGCCCATGATGACATCCGTCCTTTCTCCGGCGTTGCTGCTGTGGATTGAGCAAAAGAGGTGAACTTAGCAGATGTTGAGGCGAGAGAAAACGTCTTTCCCCATCGTTCAAGAGAGCTCCCACCGTGCTCAGTGAATTGATCGTCCACAACTTTGCCATCATCCGCCGCCTGCACCTTTCCCTCGACCCGGGGCTGACCATTCTGACGGGCGAGACCGGGGCCGGCAAATCCATCCTGGTGGGCGCCGTCAACCTGGTTCTGGGAAGCCGGGCCTCCCAGGAGATGATCCGAACGGGCGCTGAAGAAGCCACGGTGGAGGCCATCTTCACCTTCGACAGCCCCGAGGTTCTGCGCTCCCGTCTGGCACCTCTAGGATTGGAACCCGCCACGGAACTTCTCATCAAGCGCACCATCACACGCAGCGGTCGAAACCGTGTCTTTATAAACGGTCAATTGTCCACCGTCCAGCAGCTTCAGGGATTGGCCCAGGGCCTCATTTCCATCTCCGGCCAGCATGAACACCAGACCCTGCTCGATCCAGAGGTCCATCTGGAGCTCCTGGACCGCTACGGGGAATTGGGCGACGATGCGGCCCAGGTGGCCCAGGCCTTCCAGCGGTGGGCCGCAAAGAGAGAGGCTCTGAAGCGGCTGCGCCAGATGAAGCGCCAACGGCAAGAGCAACTGGATTTCATGCGCTTCCAACTCCAGGAACTGGAAGCCGCCCAACTTCAGGAAGGCGAAGACGAGACCCTGGAGGCGGAACGACGGCTTTTGAAACATGCAGCAACTCTCCACGAAGCGGCTTCCGCCGCCTACGGCCTTGTTTACCGGGACCAGGGAGCGGTTCTGGAGCGGCTGGACGAAACCGACCGGCATCTGCAAACCATCGTGGACATCGACCCCAGCCGCAAAAGCCTTCAGGAATACGTGGAACAGGCTCGCATCCACATGGAAGAACTCAGCCACGGGCTCCAGGAGGTGCTGTCCTCCATTCGGTTCGACCCCGGGCGGTTGGCGCAGGTGGAAGATCGGCTGGCCGTTCTGGGCCGCCTGGCCAACAAGTACGGCCCCTCGGTGGCGCACATGATCCGAAAGCGAGACGAACTGCGCCAGGCACTGGCCTCCGATGGGGAGGTGGAATGGGAAGAGTCGCAGCTGGAAAAGGAGATCGCCGCCGCCTTCCACACCTACCGGGAGCTGGCTCGGGCGCTTTCCCACAGACGCAAAGAAGCGGCCGAACGCCTCCAGGAGGATGTGGAGCGGGTTCTGGCCCGTTTGGACCTTCCTCGGGCCCGTTTCCAGGCCGCCGTCCAGCCGCCTCCCGACCGGGACCTGAAGGCATGGGAAACGGCGGCCACGGCCCGGGGCGTGGACCGGGTGGAATTCCTTCTGTCGGCCAACCCGGGTGAGGACCTCAAGCCCCTGGCCAAAGTGGCCTCCGGCGGCGAGCTCTCGCGGATTCTCCTGGCCTTGAAGACGCTTCTCAGCCACCAGGGGGAAGCGGAAACGCTGGTCTTCGACGAGGTGGATACGGGCATCGGAGGACGCACGGCGGAGCTGGTGGGACGTCAGCTCCAGCAGCTGTCGGAACGGTTTCAGGTCCTGTGCATCACGCACCTACCCCAGATCGCCTGCTTCGGCCGTCACCATTTCCGTGTCCACAAGGAAAGCGATGCGGACTCCACCCGCACCTCGGTCACCCGCCTGGACGACCGGGCACGGGTGGAGGAGCTGGCGCGCATGCTGGGAGGCGTCACCATCACGGAAAAGACGCTGGATCACGCCCGCGAGTGGCTGGAAAGGGCGCGATAGTCTTCGGAGCGGATCCCGTACCGGCGCATGATCTTCTGAAGGGCGGCCCGGGTGAGCCCGCTCATCTCCGCCGCCCGCGATACGTTGCCCTCCGTGCGTTCCAGCACATCCCTCACGTACCGGACGGTGAACTTTTCCACAACCCTTTTATCGCGCCATAGCGCCCCAGACACCATCGGAGTCCCGAGGACAGTCGGCTTTGCCTAAACTGAGCGGTTTGCCAGCAAAACAACCCACCTAATGAGCTAAAGGTAGGGTCTAGTGAAGTTATTCATGCAACACATACTGCATGCTTTTAACCCAAAAGGTAGATCGTGTTATACTTCAGATGGAATTAGAAGTTTCCTCTGAATCTGTTAACTGCACAGACAGAGAGGAGGAAAACGAGATGTAGGGGCACGGCGGCGCCGTGCCCCTACCGTGGAACAATCCGGCAAACCGTTGCCCGGTTCCATCCCCACAATCATCCGTGCGTTCAAATCCGCCGTTACCCGGCGTATCAACGGCCGGCAGGGCACATCGGGGGGTGTTGTGTGGCAACGCAACTATTACGCGCACATTATCCGTGATGAGAAATCCGTGAACAGGGGCACGGCGGCGCCTTGGAGATTCACATAGCAACAACGACAATACGGTCGAGAAGAGGGTTCGCCACGTGATAGCCAGAATCCGCAAGCGCTATCATTTGATCATTATGAAACCCGCTTGACAAAGTGGTCTGGTCTGGTCAGGCTATATAAAGGAGCAGGAGGTCTTGCGATGCAGATTACCGATATTTCCAAGGCAAAGGCGCAGTTGTCGGCATTGGTTGAAAAAGTCATGGCCGGAGAAGAAGTGATTATCGGCAAGGCCGGAAAGCCGGTGGCCCGCCTTGTAAAGTATGAGAAAAGCCGCCAGCCGCGCCGTCCCGGCGCCTTAAAGGAAAAGATTAAAATCGCGGATGACTTCGACGTGCTCCCGGATGATATGGCCGAAGCCTTCGGCATGGTGAACCAATGAATCTGCTCTTGATACGCATGTGCTTCTGTGGTGGCTGGACGACAACCCTTCCCTATCCGATGCCGAACGAAACGCTATCGCAGATCCCGATAACCTTGTCGTTGTGAGTGCTGCCGCGATCTGGGAAATACGGATCAAACAGGCGCTTGGAAAACTGGAAATTCCAGCTGATTTTTACCCCGTCCTCAAAGATCAGGGCTTCGAGCTTTTGCCCATCACCGCTGATCATGCTTATGCGGTTGGCGCTCTCCCAATGCACCATCGCGACCCCTTTAACAGAATGATGATCGCCCAGGCTCAACTGGAAAGATTGTGCATCGTCACCCGCGACAGCCTGTTCCACAGATATGATGTTTCCGTCTTCGGCGTCACCATGGATTGAGTCCGTAACCGAAAGCCTCTTCACCCCTTCCAATGGCGGCCAAGGTGCACCTGGACGGCACGGAAGGTGTGATGGTGGAGTCCGAGGCAGTGAACAGCGCTTGGCATCCTTGAGCTAGGGGCCGGAGGAAGCCATCCTCTCGCCGTCGGCCTGATTTTAAAGCACCGCGGGTAAGGTCGCTCCCAAGACTGGGGGTGCCCCCGAAGGGCTTGGTCTCCACACCATCTCCGCCCTGCCGGTCTTTTTTCAATAGGCAGTGCATCACGCACCTACCCCAGATCGCCTGCTTCGGCCGTCACCATTTCCGTGTCCACAAGGAAAGCGATGCGGACTCCACCCGCACCTCGGTCACCCGCCTGGACGACCGGGCACGGGTGGAGGAGCTGGCGCGCATGCTGGGAGGCGTCACCATCACGGAAAAGACGCTGGATCACGCCCGCGAGTGGCTGGAAAGGGCGCGGTAGTCTTCGGAGCGGATCCCGTACCGGCGCATGATCTTCTGAAGGGCGGCCCGGGTGAGCCCGCTCATCTCCGCCGCCCGCGATACGTTGCCCTCCGTGCGTTCCAGCACATCCCTCACGTACCGGACGGTGAACTTTTCCACAACCCGTTCCTTGGCGTCCTTGTAGGGCATGAACCGCCCGTCGTCCGGTTCCAAGGCGTCCGTTCTTTGGCCGTGGCAGCCTTCGGAGGCCGCGTCCAGCCGTCGCAAGTCCTCGTATCGAATCACGTCTTCAGGAGAAAACATGACCGCCTGGCGCACCACGTTTTGCAACTGGCGGATGTTGCCCGGCCAATCCCTTTCCATGAGCGCCTCCAGAGCGTTTTCGGAAAAGCGCTTCATCGCAACGCCCATTTCATCGCAGGCCATGCGCACGAAGTGGGTGGCCAGCAGCGGGATGTCCTCCCGGATCTGGCGAAGCGCCGGCGTTTGGATCGTCACCACGTTCAGGCGGTAGAAGAGATCTTCACGAAAAGTGCGCTCCCGGATCTTTTGCTCCAGATCCTGGTTGGTGGACGACAGGATGCGAACGTCCACCTGCTTGGCCTTCACGTCCCCCAGGGGCCTGATCTCGCCCTCCTGAAGGGCACGCAACAGCTTGGTCTGCACGCTCACCGGGATGTCGGCGATTTCGTCCAGGAAGAGCGTTCCGCCGTGGGCCTCTTCGAAGATGCCCCGATGATCCCGGTCCGCCCCGGTAAAGGCACCTTTCTTATGGCCGAAGAGCTCGCTTTCCAGCAGATGTTCCGGGATGGCCGGACAGTTGATGGAGATGAGCGGGCGCCGGCGACGTCGGCTCAGGCTGTGCACGGCCTGGGCCACCAGCTCCTTTCCCGTGCCGCTTTCTCCCCGGATCAAGACCGCGTAGTCGGTGCGGGCCACGGCCTGAAAGCGCTCGTACAGACGCCTCATGGGGACCGACTGGCCCACGAACTGCCCAAGAGGCGGCTTTTCTTCTGCCCGCCGCCGCAAGTTGAGGTTTTCCCGGATCAGGCGATTCCGCTCGATGGCCTTTTCCAAAACGCGGATCAGGGCCTGCCTGTCGAAGGGCTTGGTGACGAAATCGTAAGCCCCCTTCTTGATGGCCTCCACCGCCACTTCGATGGTTCCATAAGCGGTCATCATGACCACCGTGAGCCACGGGTCCTTTTGGCGAAGCGCCTGCAAGACCTCCAGGCCGTCCATTTCCGGCATGCGAATATCCAAAAGCACCACATCGTAGAGTTCCGCGTCCACTTGTGCGACGGCCTCCGAGGGGCGACACGTGGTCTCCACCGTCACGTGGGGCATCTCGTAGCCCAGAAGGCGCTGAAGGCCCGTCAGCATATCCTCTTCGTCGTCCACAATGAGCAGTCTCGCCTTGTGCACGTTGCTCATGATGGCTTCCTTTCCCGCGGCAGGCGCACCATGAATTCCGTCCACTGTCCCGGTTCACTCTCCACGGAGATGTCTCCCCCGTGGTCCTGCACGATCCCATAACTCACCGAAAGGCCCAGGCCCGTTCCCTCCCCGGGACTCTTGGTGGAAAAGAAAGGATCGAAGATCTTGTCCCGAATGGCCGGGTCGATGCCAGGGCCATCGTCCCAAACGCGCATTTCCAGGTCATCCCCATCGCGACGGGTGGTAACGCGCACCAGCCCACGACCGTTCACGGCCTGGCGGGCGTTCATGAGCAGATTGACCACAACTTGCTTGATCCGTTCCACATCCAGAGGGATTTCCGGCAGATCGTCGGCCAGGTGGAGCTCCACCCGGATCCCCCGCTTTCGAAACTGGTGGCCCATCATCTGAACCACTTCTTCCACCACCTGGTTCAGGGAAGCGGGCCGGGGCTCGGTGCCGGCCTGGCCCCGGGCGAACTTGAGCAGATCGGAAAGGATCCTCTGGCAATTGAGGGCATGTTTTTCGATGATTCCCACGTCCTTGAGCCCCATGGGAAAGTCGGCCATCTGCCGCTTCAAAAGGTCCGTGTAGCAGAGTATCACGCCCAGCGGGTTGTTGAGTTCGTGGGCCAATCCCGCCGTGAGCTGGCCCAGGGCCACAAGCCGTTCCGTCTGTTGGATCTTTTGCTCCACCCGTTTCTGATGCGTGATGTCCTTGGCATACTGGATCAGCCCATCCACTCGCCCCGATTCGTCCAAAACGGGATAGAGGTGGATCAGGTACACCTCCCCTTGCCGGTTGTGAGCCTCCTCCGTTTTGGGTGTGCCGGTGCGAAGCACCTCCTCCAGACTGCTTGGGGAAAAGGCACACCCTCCCTCCACGTGCACCTCCGTGCACCGCCGGCCCGTCACCTGCTCCATGTCCAAGCCGAACCGCTGGAGAAAGGCCTTGTTCACCATGCGGATACGCCCTTCCCGGTCCAGCAGCACGAGCATATCCGTGATGCCGTCCACCACCGTCTGCAAAAGCTCCTTGCTCTGCAGCAGTTTTTCCAGGTTGTTCAGGCTTTCCAGGGCCACTCCGATCTGGCGGCCGATGGAAAAGAGCAGCTCCTGCATTTCGGGCTTCACACCATCCAGATCCACCTGGTGGAAGGTCATGACGCCCAGCACCCGGCCTCGGCAGCACAGGGGAATGTTGAGGTGGGCCGCCCCCTCCGCCTCCTCGCAAAAGCTCACCTGACCGCAGGCGGCCTCATTGAGCGATGTGGGATAGTCCGGGTGGTCTTCTTCCAAAATCAGCGCGCATCGATCGGCGTCAAATTGCAGGACCGGAAGGGGATCGTCCACATTGTTGGCAATCTGAAGCTCCAGGCGGTCCGGGTTTTCCTTGAGCAGGTAGATGGCGGCCCCGTGGGCCGGAACGATCTCCAGGGTCCTTTCCAGCACCTCCGGCAAAATATCACTCAAACGCCTGGCCTGGGTGGTCATTTCGGCGATGCTGTTGAGCGTCTTCAACTCCCGGTTCCGTTGGATGACCTGCCGGCGGAGCCTTTCCTGGGATCGTTGCAAAGCCCGAGTCCGATCAGCCACCATGCTCTCCAGGTTTTCGGAGTGGAGTTCCAGGCGGCGCCGGGCTTCGTTGAGACGGCCCACCATGGTCCGGGCCAGGATGGTCAGTTCCTGGATCTCATCGCGGGTCTCCATGGATTGAGCCAATTCCCTCTGTTCCGCGTCGGTCCACAGCCCCCGCTGGAAGATACCCAGAAGGTCTTTCAGGTTGTGGACCACCACCCGGTTGAAAAAGAAACTCAGCACGGCATAGAGCAGCGCCACACAAACAGAGCCCACCATGCCGACGGACAAGGCCATGCCCTTGATCTTGGCCATGGCCACTTCCACCGGGATTCCCACTCCCGTCACACCCGCCACGTCCCCCGGCTCTCTTCCAAAACCCCGGTCCTTCCCGTAGCGGTCCACAAGGGCCTGGGGGGCCTGGGATGGGTCCCCGTGACAGTGCATGCAGCTCTCCTGAAAGTAGACCGGCTTGAAGCGGTAAAAGTAGGAGATCCCGTTCAACTTGACGATTCCGTGCCACTCCGTTCGGGAACGGTCCGTTTCGAAATAGCGGATCATCTCTCGTTCCAACGGATTGGCTTCGCTGCTGGGATTCCGGGCATTAATCGCCACTCGCCGATAGGCATATTCGGGAAGCGTCTTCCGGAACCGGTCCATCACCGCCCGACTCACGTAGGAGGTGGACATGGCCTCCAGGACGAAGGCATCCTCACCCAGGACCTCATACATCTTGGGCCGGAGAACGTGGCGAACGTAATTGCGGTTGGCCTCCACGGCCGCCATCACCATTTCGGACTTGTTGTAGGCCGTCTCCGCCAGCAAGTTCTTTTCCTGGACATAGAGAAGCGCGGCTAACAGCACGCAGAAGACAAGCAGGATCAGCGCTGTGCCGATCAGAAACTTTTGTTGGATACTCAGCGACCAACGCCTGGAGACCGAGCGACCGCTCGTTTCATGATGTTCGGGACTGTTCATGGGCCACTCCTGAGCTGGAAGGCTGTCTGACACGGCCCCAGGGGCTTTCCACAGGAGCCGTCTTGCGGGCGATTGGGATCACGGCCGTGGTCGATCCCTCCGGCACCATCCGTCCGCCCCTTCCCCCAGGGCGCACGCCCTTCTTACCGAGAACCCCAACGGCCCGTCCACCGCCAGGACCACCCCCACCGCAAGTCCGCGCGGGATTCTATAGCGAACGCAGGCCGCAGAAAAGATGGAAGCACCTGAGGTGTCAACTCTCGGAGGCAGTGCCAACGCCCGGAGGCACTTTCCCGTGGGTCCCCGTCCCAGGGCATGGGACCTTCCGTTCTTTTTCTCACACAAAAACAGCCGTTTGCAAGATTCCTGCCCATGCCCCCTTTTCTGGCATTTTCTTTGCCCATTTGCAGATCCGGGCCGGGTCTCGGCCCATGTTCCGGATCCAGACCAGGGCTAGAACCCTGGGGGACGCCCCGAGCCTTCAACCGGGCCCAACAGGCAGGACATGGGCTGTTTCCATCACAGGCGGGATGGCCGAAACCCGTCTGTTGGGGCGCTGCCACAAGGCGGGGGGCAGGCAATGAGGTGAGTCATCGGATTCAACAACATTCAGAAAAGGAGGTCGAACCATGGCACAAACCGGAACGAAAGATCCCATGGACAAGAGCGCAGGGACCGGGTCCCTCACCGGATCGGCCCTGGAAGCCGAGGACGTGTTGGCCGGGGCGGAAGAATGGGCGCCCATCGAAACCAAACTGGTATTGTGGTCGTTTGCCATTGCGGCAGTCGCACTCATCATCGGGCTGCTTATCGTTCCCACTTCGATTTTCCATTGAGGCGATCATGAAAACCATCCAATTCTCCCTGACCCACAATGGGCGGGAATGGGTCGCATCCAACCGGGCCATCACCCTGTCGGCTCCAGAGCTGGAAGACCTGGACGCCAAGGTGCGCAAAACCTTGACGGAGCAGGGCCTCGTGAGCTCGGGGGAAAAGGCCAAGGTTTGGATGGCCTTCGACATGTCGACCATTCCCCAGTGGATCCGACAATATTCTCAGCACTACTTCAATCGGGTGATCTGGGTAAACGGCTAGGCGAACCATAAGACGACGAAGCGTTTATCTTGAAAGGAGATGCAACATGACCCAGGACCAAAGAAGATGGTACACGGGCATGCTGACCCAGGAGGACTGGTGGGCGGTCTGGCTGGGTCTGGCGTTTTTCTTCCTCTCCCTAGTCAACATCGCGGGCATCGATCTGGTCGGGTGGATCACGTACCCCACCAGCTGGGTGTTCTCTCCGGAGGGCAAGAAAGGGGCCATCAGCGGGGCCTTCTACGCCCTCGGCAAGAAGTACAGCGTGACGGCCAAGGACTTCTACGCCGGCTTGGGCTGGTGGAGTGTGATCTGGACCTACGTGATTTTCACCATCGCCACCTGCATCGGCGCGGCCTGCATGAAGTGGAACCTCAAGAGATTCTTTGCCGGCTGGACCATCATCTACTTCCTCACCATAGCCTGTTGGTTCGTCGGTCACCATGCCTTCATCACCGCCAACAAGATGAAGATGCACAAGTATGGGCTCAATTTCGCCTTGTCGCTGGGCGGCGGCGGCTCCTTTATCCTGGCCCTGATCGTGGGTCTGATCATCGGCAACTTCTTTAAGGGATTCGCCGAGTTTCTCACGGAGGCGGCCAAGCCCGAATGGTACATCAAGACGGCCATCGTCACCCTGGGCGTCAAGCTGGGATACCTGCCCATCAAGATGTCTTCCATGTCCCAACACCTGGGCAAGCAGGCCGCTGGGCTGACCTTCGATCTCTTCCTGGCCGGCTGCATGGCCACTATCGTGGCCTACATGATCTTCTGGCCCGGCGTTTACATTATCGCCCGGAAGATCTTCAAGCTGCCCCGTAAGACCGCGGCTGTCCTGGGTTCCGGCATTTCCATCTGCGGCGTGTCGGCGGCCGTGGCCACCGGCGGGGCGGTGCGGGCCCGACCCGTGGTCTCCATCATGGTCTCCGCCCTGGTGGTGGTTTGGGCCGTCATCGAGCTGGTGGTGCTCCCGGGATTGTTCACCCATGTGTGGCCGACCACGAACGATCCGCTGGTGGCCGGAGCCGCCATGGGTATGTCGGTCAAGACCGACGGGGCGGACGCCGCAGCCGGAGAGCTCATGGACGAACTCATGCGCAACAAGATCGAAGCGGACTCCAACGGCAAGGTGCAGTGGCCCTCGGGCATCATCACCTCCAGTGCGGTGATGACCAAGGTGTGGATCGACATGTTCATCGGCATCTGGGCCTTCGTGCTGGCCATGGTGTGGGTGTATAAGATCGACCGGGTTCCCGGGGAGACGGTGCCCGCATCGGAAGTGTGGCACCGGTTTCCCAAATTCGTTCTGGGCTACTTCTTCTGTTGGTTGTTCCTTCTGGCCATCTACTTCGGACCTGGAAAGAGCGGCGCTCCGGAAGCCATGCCTTTCCTCAAGTCGGTCAAGGCAGGAGCGGTTCCCATCGAGAAGGGCATGCGGAAGCTCTTCTTCATGCTCACCTTCTTGAGCCTCGGCGTCATCACCGACTTCCAAAAGCTCAGGGAAGCCCAGTTCGGTAAGATGGTTTGGGTCTACTTCGTTGCCCTGTTCCTGTTCATCGTCCCGGTGGCGGCCATCATCGCCTATCTGTTCCATCACGGGATGCAGATTCCCAACATCGCCCAGTACGCTAAACCGTAAGCTGCGAGCTCGGCACCGGCCGAACCTCTCCGGTTCGGCCGGGGGCCCCCTTATCTCACCCCAAGCGAGCCGGCCATGGTGAAGGCGGCTCATCCACCCCAAAAAGAAAACCGGAAGGCCCGGATCCATGCAGATGACTTTTCAAGGAGCGCTTTACCTGGTTGCCGCCGTTGTGCTCACCGGCATCTACCTGGCACGGGAACGCGGCCTGGCCAAGATCGACCGGACCGCCCTCCCGGAGCTTGAGCCGGCGGAAGTGGAACGATTGAAGGGCCTTTTGGCCACCGCCTACCAGCGCACCATGTATCTGGCCGTATCGCTCTATTACCTGGCTTTCGTCACCCTCTTCCATCGCACGGTACAGGCCAAATGGTTCGGCATGATCCTGGCCGTGAGCCTCTTTTTCTACAACATTCCACCCCGGAACCGGGCCATGCGCATCGTCACCGAGGCCGGCCTGGACTGGAAAGAATTGAACCGGCGCCACATAAAACTCTGAACACCGCCCTTTATTCCACACCCCCCAGGCGGCCCTCTCCCCCGCCGGCGACTCATGGGCCCCCGTCTGATGGCAAAGCTAGGCATGGCGGTACGGGCCCACAGGCCCTTGCGCACACCGAACAAGTTGACATCCCTTCATGCGACTGCTAACAAGTCGAAAAACGAAAGGCAATGAAGTCTGCCTGAAACGCCCTCACGTTCTGGGATGATGACTTCTACTCACGCGGGTGGGGGAAGTCTGTATCGCAGGACGGGGCGAGCCCCATCCGCCACGGCCGATGGGGTTTTTTGTTTTTGGAGATCCAAACAAAGCCCCTATCGTGAGACTTTGTCGCGTTTTTCCAGGAGGGTTGTCCATGATGCTCGAACGATTTCGACACGAATCGGAGAATCTGCTTTCCGCCTTGGAGGATCTCAAGGGCTTGGCCGAACTTCGCGCGGACCAAGCCGTCGGTGACAACGTGGAGGCTCTGCGGCGCAAGCTTTTGGAAAACAAATTCTATCTGGTGGTGCTGGGCCAGTTCAAACGGGGAAAGAGCACCTTTATCAACAGCCTGCTGGGAACCCGGCTGCTGCCGACCGCCGTGGTACCGCTCACCTCCATCGTTACCGTCCTGAGCCATGGAGAGGACGAGCACATGGAAGTCCATTTCGAAAATGGAGACAAGCGATCCGTTGGCCGAGAAGAGCTGGCGGATTACGTCACCGAAAAGGGCAATCCCGGCAACGAAAAGCAGGTGGTGCAGGTCCGGATCACGTATCCCTCGCCCTATCTAAAGGATGGCGTCCATATCATCGATACCCCGGGGGTGGGCTCCATCTTCTCCAACAACACCCAGGAGACCTACAACTTTCTGCCCAAAGTGGACGCCGCCCTGTTTCTCTTCGCGGCGGATCCTCCCATCAGCCAGGAAGAAATCGATTTCCTGAAGGATATCCGGGAGTATGTCGGAAAGATCTTCTTCATCCAAAACAAGATCGATCATGTGGACGAAGCGGACCTGCTGGAATCCATGGCTTTTTCCAAGGCGGTCATCCAGGAGGCGTTGGGCAACACGTCCATCGAGATCCACCCCCTGTCGGCCAAGCTGGCCCTGGAAGGCAAGCTGACCGGAGATGAGGAGAAGCTGCAGCGAAGTCGTCTGCCCGAATTCGACCAGGTGCTGGGCCAATTCCTCACCCGGGAAAAGGGCAAGGTGTTGCTTCAGTCGGTCTTGCAGAGCGGTTTCAAGTATCTGGCGGACGAAGAGTTTGCCATCAAGCTGGAACAAAAAGCCGCGGCCACGCCCCTTCAGGAGTTGGAGGAGAAGATCCAGCTCTTCGACCGGGAACTCAAGCGGATCCTCGACCAGAAGCACGATAACGACTACCTCTATGAAGGCGAGATCAAGAGGCTCATGGACCTTTTGGATCGGGACATGGACCGATTCCGCAAGGAGACGATTCCGGAACTGCTGGAAGATCTGCGAAAGACCGGCGAAAGCAACCGCCACCTGCCGGCCGGCGAGTATGTGAAGCTGATGGAAAACGCCCTGCGCGAGGGCATCGTTCGTAGCTTCGACGAATGGATCGTGCGCCAGGAAGAGCGCCTCAATGAACATTACGGGGAAATTTCCAAGCGGTTTTCCGACCGAGCCAATGAGATCATTGCCAACCTGCAGGCGGCCTCCGCCAAACTGTTCGATTTGACCTTCGAGCAGGTAACGGCCGACGAGGCCATCAGCACGGAGACGCGCTTTTATTACCTGCTGGGAGACCGCCCCCGCTTCTTCGATATCGGCAAGGCCTTGGAGTTCCTGTCCCATCGACTGCTGCCCAAGAGCCTTTCCCAGGCGAAGGTGCTCAAGGATATCTTGAAGAAGTTGCCGGAGCGGATCGATGCCAACTGCGGGCGGGTGCGCAGCGACTTCAAATACCGCATTCAGCAGAGTTTTCTGGACTTCCGCTGGAACCTGAATGGAAAGATCGACGCCACCGCGGCAAGTATTCGCCAGGCATTGGAAAAGGCCGTGGAGATGAAAAAGGCGGGAGCCACGGAGCTGGATCAGATGACCGAGCAACTGAATGCGCAATGGAAGCAACTGGAGGCCGTGAAGCGCCGCCTCCAGGAACTGCGAGCATCTCTGGACCACATCTGAGGGCCTGCCCGAAAAGGGCCGGCGCCGCAAAGCGCCCACCCGTTCAAACAGTCGCCAAGGCCGGGGCCCTTCAGCCCACCACCCGGGGCACCAGGTCGCCGGCCTTTCCCTGCAGACTCACCGAAAGGGCCCGGCTGTACGGGGTGGGCTCCAGATTGATCTCGGCCACGAACGCCCCGTTTTCTTTGGCGTATAGGCCCATGGACGCCGCGGGCTGCACCACCCCGGAGGTACCGATCACCAACATCACATCGCATTCCTCCAGGGCCTCGTAGGCGCGGCGGAGCAGATCCGGATCCAGGGATTCCCCGAACCAAACCACGTCGGGGCGCCACATACCGCCGCAGTCCTGGCACAGCGGCGGAAAAGGAATCGGCACCCGGCGGTCTTCCCGGCGCTGCCCGCACCGGGAACAGCGCACGCGCCAGATATTGCCGTGCAGTTCCCACACGTTTTCACTTCCCGCCGCCTGGTGCAATCCGTCGATGTTTTGAGTCAACAGCACGAAGGATTCCTTGGCCGCCTCCAGCGCCACCAGGGCCTTGTGGGCGGCATTGGGCTGCAAGGGCGCCAGGACCTCGCGTCGGTAATTGTAAAAGTCCCAGACCAGTTGAGGATCCCGGGCGAAGGCCTCGGGCGTGGCCAGATCGGTGGCCTTGTGTTGACGCCACAAACCGCCCGCCCCGCGGAAGGTGGGCACCCCCGATTCGGCGCTGATCCCCGCTCCGGTGAGCACCACCACCCGGGACGCCTCGCGCACCTTTTCCTTCACCCGCTGCAGGTTTTGAGCCGCCTGTTCCGGTCGGGTCATAGCCAGCCTCCCTCGTCCAGCTCCCTGAAAATCTGGTAGATATCCAGACCCCGTCGATGAAAGCCCTCCAAGCCGTAGGCCATGTTGGCCTCCAACACCCACCACCGGCCGTGGTGCCGACAGAGATCCAACGCCACCTCGTCGAACCGGCACACGTTCGCCACCCACCGGGCAAAGTCCAAGGCGGCCTGCGGAATGGCATCGAAGCAAATGCGCCCCCCGCACGACACGTTGTTTCGGAAATCGCCCGGCCGGGCGATCCGCCAGTAGGCGTGCACCACCCGTCCGGCCAGCAAAACCACGCGCAGATCCCGATCGATGGGCAGATATTCTTGGACATAGGCCGGGTTGTGTTCCGACACATAGGCCGTCAAGGCGCAAGAGTCCTCGACCCGCCACACCCCCCGGCCCTGGGACGAACCCACCGGGGTTTTGGCCACGAACGGAAAGGAAAAGTCGGCCAGGATCCTTTCTTCCCGGTCCCGTCCATAGTAGATGCCCGTGCGGGGGTGGGGCACGTCCAGGAGCTGAAAGAGCTGGGTCTGGCGGATCTTGTTTCCCATGAAGGCGTAGTAGTTTCGGGGAAAGACCTCCTTGCCCCCGGCCCGAAAGAGTTCTTCATAGAGTCGGCTGGGGTAATAGAGGGTGGGTGCTTGCCGGATCGCCCGCTTTTCGTCGTCCCCATAGTCGTCCCAGTTGGGATGGACGCCGAGACAATGAAACGAACGGCAGCGTCTCACTCTCTTTCCCAGGGATAGACGATGATGGCGCCCCCGCATATCCGTCATGACTCGCCCGCTTTCGTCATCCACAATCCGTGATGGGTGGTGTCGGCGCTTTTTATGTGACACGGGACGGGTTTGGTGTCAAAATTTTCCAACCCAATACACATCACGGCCTTGGGAGGTAACCATGGCAACGATCACGGCCCTGTACGGCAGCCCCCGAAAAGATGGCAACACGGCGTTGCTGCTCCGCAAAGCGTTGGAAGGCGCACGCCAGGAAGGCGCTCGCGTTGAGGAATTTTACCTTCGGGACCTCAAGATCTCCCCCTGCCTGGAACTCTACGGCTGCAAAGAAGGTGGCCGATGTGTCATCGACGACGACTTTCATCAGGTGGCCGATGCGATCCGCCGATCCCAAGGCGTGATCCTGGCCTCGCCCGTCTTCTTTTACACCGTCTCCGCTCACACCAAGATCTTCATGGACCGATGTCAGTCTCTGTGGGTGAAGCGCTACTGGATCGACGGAACCCCCTTCGGATCCAAGGCATACGAAAGGCGCGGATTCTTCATCGCCGCCGGGGCCACCCGGGGAAAGAAGCTTTTCGACGGGGTGGTGCTGACCGCCCGGTACTTCTTCGACGCACTGGGAGCCGATCTTTGGGATTCGCTCCTTGTGCGGGGCGTGGACGCCGAAGGGGACGTGCTCCAGCACCCCGAGCACTTGAAAGTGGCCCACGAAAAGGGTAAAAAGTTCGCCCGCCTCCTGCGGGAGGCGTAACGGGCCGGTCCCTCCACGGCCAGGTACCGCCCGGATCGCCGGATCCCGCGGACCGGTCACCGTCAGACAAATGAAAGGAGCTTGGAATTCGGTCATGGAAAGCAAGGATCAAAAGGCCTTTTTGGTACTCAACAGCCTCTTCGTGGGCAGTCTGGTGATCGCATCGGTTCTTGCCAGTAAGATCATCACCGTGTTCGGGCTGGTGGTGCCCGCGGGCGTTCTGGCCTATTGCATCACCTTCGTCATCACGGACGTCATCAGCGAATTGTGGGGGCGCGAGCGGGCGGCCTCCACGGTTCTGGGAGGTTTTCTCGCCCTCCTCTTTTCCTTGGTGCTGGTGCGATTGGCCATCGCCTGGCCGCCCGCCGGTTTCTGGCCCCATGACGAGAGCTTCCGAACGATCCTGGACAGCACATCGCGCATCATCGTGGCCTCCTTTACCGCCTACCTGCTCAGCCAATACCACGACGTGTGGGCCTTTCACCTGCTCAAGCGGCTCACCGGAGGCAGGCACCTGTGGCTTCGAAACAACGCTTCCACCGCCGTCTCCCAGCTCATCGACACGGTCGTCTTCGTCACCATCGCCTTCTACGGTTCCATGCCGGTGCTGCCATTGATTTTGGGTCAGTGGGTCGTTAAGCTCACCATCGCGGCCCTGGACACCCCGGTGATCTACGCGGTGATCTGGCTGCTGCGCACCCGGCAGTGGGCCCCTGTCCAAGCCGCGGCGGAAACGGCCGGCGCTCGGTAGCAAAAGCAGAGCCGGCACCCGGTGCCGTCCGGATCGCGGGTTTCTGTTCTCGGTATCCGGTTCTCTGTTGTGGGACCACGACTGACGGACCCCTCCATGCCCCCTTCTCCAGGATCCCGGGCGTCCCCAGGCGCCCTCCACGTCTTGAAGCCGTTCCTGCGCCACCAGGCCGGGCGCCTGGCAGCGGGATTTGCCGCCCTGTGGATCGTGGATCTTCTCCAGGTCTGGATCCCCCGGGTGATCAAGCATGCGGTGGACGCCCTGGCCCGGCCGGGCATGACCCAGGGCAGGCTCTTTTTCTACGGGGCGGAGATCGCGGGATTGGCCTTGCTGATCGCCGTCTTCCGCTACCTGTGGCGCATCTTGCTCCTGGGTTTTTCCCGTCTTCTGGAACGGGATCTTCGCCATCAGATGGTGGAGCGCATCCTCTATCTGGACCGGACCGTCTTTTCCCGGCGGAGCACCGGCGACTTCATGGCCCTTTCGGGTAACGATCTGGCCTCGGTACAGCTGGCGTGCGGCATGGGCCTGGTGGCCTTCGCCGACGCCGTCATCATGAGCCTGGCGGCCCTGGCCTTCATGGCCTACATCCACCCCGTCCTCACGGTGGTGGCCACGGCCCCCATGCCCCTGTTGGCTTTCGCCACGCGGTTCCTGTCGGCACGTCTTCACAGGCGCTTCATGCGGGTCCAGGAGCTCTTTTCCCAGCTCACCGAGCGGGCCCGGTCCACGTTTTCGTCCATCCACCTTTACAAGGCCTATACCCAGGAAGAAGCCCAATGCCGCCGCTTCGACGCCGTGGGCCGCGCCTACATCCGCAACAACTTGAAGGTCGCCCTGGTCCAGGGGACCCTCTTTCCCTTCGCGGGACTCACCGCCAATGCCAGCCTGCTTCTCGTTCTTTTCTTCGGCGGGCGCCTTACCCTCCAGGGCGTCATCACCACGGGTGATTTCGTGGCCTTCATCGCCTACCTGCATCTACTCACCTGGCCCATGATGGCCTTCGGCTGGGTGGCCAACCTTTTCCAGCGGGGCCTCACCAGCCTGGGCCGCATCCAAGGCCTGATGGAAGAACGCCCGGCCCTGCAAGAGCCCCCCAACCCCCTGCCGCCCCCGCAACCGCCGGTGACCATCCAGGTGCACGGCTTCACCTTCGCCTATCCCGGGCGATCGGAACCGGCGCTTCGCCGGGTTCACATCACCCTTCCCGTGGGTGTGACAGGTCTTGTGGGGCCCACCGGGTCGGGCAAATCCACCCTCTGCCAGGTTCTGGCCCGGCTCTATCCCATAGAAGACGGGGCCTACCGCATCAACGGCACGGACGTAAACCGCCTCAACGTGGCGGACGTGCGCCGTCTCATCGCCTACGTCCCTCAGGACGGGACGCTCTTTTCCGACACCATCGCCGCCAACATCGCCCTGGGCCGCCCCGAAGCCTCCCGCCAAGAGATCGAAGATGTGGCCCGGGCGGCCGCCATTCACCACGAGATCACGGCCATGGAGCACGGCTACGAAACACGGATCGGAGAAAAGGGCGTGCGGCTTTCCGGCGGCCAACGCCAGCGGATCGCCCTGGCGCGCGCCCTCCTTCTGGACCGGCCGGTGCTTCTCATCGACGACGGCCTGTCCGCCGTGGATCTGGAAACGGAACGCGCCATCCTGCGCGCCATCAAGCCCTACCTGGAAGGCCGCACCTGTCTCATCGTCTCCCATCGGGTGGCGGCCCTGGCGGGCTGCGACCGCATCGTGGTGCTGGATCGCGGGGTGGTGGCGGATCAGGGAAGCCATGACCAGCTGATGGAACGGAACCTCTTCTACCGCACCATCGCGCTTCATCAGACGCAATAGCACGGAATCCGAGGCAACGCTGCGATGCACTACGGCTACGGCTACTTCGAAGAAGGTCATCTGGGCAAGATCCAGGACTTGCGTCTGTGGAAGCGCCTCTTTCCCTACCTGCGTCCCCATGGATCGGAGATCGGCCTGGCCGTGGTCCTTTCCCTGCTCATATCGGCCGCGGACCTGACCCTGCCCTACCTGCTGCGCCTGGGCGTGGACCGCTACATCACAGCCCAGGCCGTCCCCCAGGCCCAGAGACTCCAAGGGCTTTCCAAGCTCGCCGCCCTCTTCGGCGCACTCATGGCCGTGGGCTTTGCCGCCGAATTCTTCCAGGTTCTCTTGCTGGAATGGACCGGGCAGCGGATCATGCACCGACTCCGCCAGGACCTTTTTCGCCACGTGATCGGACTGGACCTGCCCTTTTTCCGCACCAACCCCGTGGGAAAGCTGGTCACGCGCCTCACCAACGACATCCAGAACATGCACGAGATGTTCACCTCCGTGATCGTCACGGTCTTCAACGACCTCCTGCGCATCGTGGGGATCCTGTGCGTTCTTTTCTGGATGGACGCATCCCTGACCGCTATCCTGATCGGCCTCATCCCCATCATGCTGGGCGCCACCCTCAAGTTCAGCCTGCTCGCCCGGGAAGCCTTCCGGCGGATTCGAACCCGCCTGGCCCAAATCAACGCCTTTCTGCAGGAGGTACTGGCCGGCCTTTCCGTCCTCCAGATCTTCGGCCGGGAAGCAGACACTCTGCGGCGCTTCGCGGATCTGAACGAGGCCCACCGGAAGGCCGCCCTGCATCAGATCCATCTTTTCGGGCTGTTCGTCCCCTTCATCGAAGTGCTCAACTCCGCCGCGGTGGCGGTGATCATCTGGTACGGGGGCGGCCAAGCGCTGCGCCAGGCCGTGAGCCTGGGGGTGCTGGTGGCCTTCATCTCCTACATCCGCCTCTTCTTTCGGCCCCTCAGGGAATTGAGTCAGAAATTTTCCATTGTCCAGTCGGCCCTGGCCTCGGCGGAGCGGATCTTCGAGCTCATGGACACCCGCCCCGATCTCCCCGCACCGCCTGCTCCCAAGCGTCTTGAAAAGCTCCAGGGCACCGTGACCTTTCAAGACGTGACCTTCGGCTACGATCCGGACCGGCCGGTCCTTCGAAACGTCTCCTTCCATGTGGATCCGGGACGGACCCTGGCCATCGTCGGCCCCACCGGTGCGGGCAAGACCACCCTCATCAACCTGCTGGAACGATTCTACGATCCCCTGGAAGGACGCGTGCTGGTGGACGGCTGCGACCTGCGGACCCTGGACCCGGCGTGGTGGCGCCGCCGCATGGGCCTGGTGATGCAGGATGTGTTCATCGTACCGGGCACCCTTCGCGAAAACGTCTGCCTGGATGCGGACCCGACCGAAGCCCGGCTCCGACACATCCTGGAACTGGCTCAGCTTTCCGACCTGGTGGAAGCCCTTCCTCTCGGACTGGACACCCCGTTGGGCGAAGGCGGCATCGACCTTTCAGCGGGCCAGAAGCAACTGCTCTCCTTTGCCCGCATGTTGGCACGAGACCCCGTCATCCTTATTTTGGATGAAGCCACCTCCAACGTGGACTCGGAAACGGAAATGCGCATCCAGCGCGCCATCCACAGTGCCATGGCGGGCCGAACGAGTATCGTCATCGCCCACCGGCTGTCCACCATTCGACGGGCGGACAGGATCCTGGTGCTGGACGGAGGTAGGATCGTGGAAGAGGGAACCCACGAGGAGTTGATGGAAAAAAAAGGCCTTTACCATCACCTCATCCTCTTGGACCGGCAGAAAGTCGGCCATGGGACCGTTCCAGAAGGCCGCCTTGCGCGGGATGCGATGGGTGACGATTGAGAAGTGGGCCAAACCTGGAAGAGAGGGACCACTCGCCTCTCACAACGGACGTCTCACATCCAACCACTGACGCAAACCGGAACAGGAAAGGGAGAGTAAGACCATGGAACGATGCAAGCACATTCGGGTTTTGTGGATCTTCTTGGCGCTCAGCCTTTGGATGGGTGCCGCGCCGACCTGGGCCCAGACTCCGCTGGACATGGGCGGCTGGGAGAAGGGGGGCGCTTACGATCGGCTCTACGATCCCCAGGAACGGGACAAGTTCAAGGCCACGGTGCTAGCCATCAAGGAAGTGGTGCCCCTTGAGGGCATGAGCCCCGGGGTGGCTCTGGTGGTGCAGGACCGGGACGGGGAAGAGATCCTGGTGCACCTGGGGCCACGATGGTTCATCGATCCCAACACCATGGGCATCCGTGTGGGCGACAAGGTCAAGGTGTACGGGGCCTGGGCCGAACTGGATGACAAGGACGTTTTCATCGCCTCCAAGGTGAAAAAGAGTGATCATTTCCAGTTCAAGGTGCGCCTCACTCGGGACGGCACCCCCTTCTGGACCCTGAGCCCGGAAGAAGTGGCCAAGGAACGCGCCGGCGAATGAGGAACTTGGCCGGCGGTGCCGGCAGCCGGCCCGCAACAGCGGTCAATGAGCTGAAAGGACATGGCGGCACAAACCCATGTGGACCTTCCTGATCCTCTTTCTCACCGTCTACACTACCATGCACGCGGTCTTCCACTACCGGGTGCGTGTTCTTTTCGGTGATCGAAATCTTCTTCTGGGCCTCTGGCTGGCGTTCCTTGGGCTGATGGTCCTGGCGCCCGTGGTGTGCCGGGTCCTGGAACGACTGGGACACGATCTTGCCGCACGCACCCTGGCTTATGTGGGTTACACCTGGATGGGGTTCGTCTTCCTGGGCTTTTGGGCAGCGATCGCCGTGGGAATCGTCAACGGCGGTGCCTGGACCCTCAACCGCCTGCTGGGCGTCCATCTCAACGCCCTTCCCGGCCGGGGGGCCGCGCTGGCCGTGATCGCTGTGGCGGGCGCCCTCACCGCTTATGGAGCCTTGGAGGCGGGCCGCATCCGCATCGAACGGATCCAGGTGCCCACCGACAAGCTGCCCCCCGGGCACCATCGCCTGGTGGTGGCTCAGATTTCCGACGTACACCTGGGGCTGGTGGGACGCGAAGCACGCCTGCGCAAGATCCTGGAAGCGGCCCGCTCCGTATCACCCGACCTTCTCGTCTCCACGGGGGATTTGGTGGACGGTGCCACCCATTCGCTGGAACACCTCCTGCCCCTCTTTCAATCCTTCCAGCCGCCCTTGGGGAAAGTGGCCATTGTGGGAAACCACGAATACTACGCCGGAATCGAGGCCGCCGTGGATCTCACGCGCCGCGCCGGGTTCACGGTCCTCCGGGACCAGGCCGTCACCGTTGGAAGCCTTCTCAACGTGGTGGGATCCGACGACACCTGGCGCAATCGCCCGGAACGCGAAACCCAACTGCTGCGATCCGTTCCCCAATCCCTCTTCACCCTCTACCTGAAACATCGGCCCCAAGTGTGCCCGGAAACGGTGGGGCTGTTTGATTTGCAGCTTTCCGGCCATACACACCGGGGCCAGATCTTTCCCTTCACCCTCTTTGTGGCGCTCATGTATCGCTACCAGAACGGAACCTACGACCTGGGCGGCGGATCCCTTCTCCATACCAACCGCGGCACGGGAACCTGGGGACCGCCCATCCGCGTCCTGGCTCCGCCGGAATTGACCGTGATCGAGATCGTGAGAAAATGAGGTGCGCCCCCCACCAGATTTCCTTTGACTCCCGGGGCGGTCTGTGCCATGCTTCATTTCACATCCTGTAACAATCCTTCCGATCGATTCGGCCCCCGTCCCATCGGCTTCCTGGAGCAAGATGCGACTTTGGAGGAACCCACGGTCCGCAAGGGTGTTGGGGATGCGTCCGATTTCGGCCGCGCCGTGACGCGGTCTGCTCCCCGGGAGTTCTCGTGGTTGTCAACGGGGGGTACCTCACAAAGAAACCACGCTTGCAAAGGAAGAAGAATGAATCTGTACGTCGGAAACCTCGCCTACGCCGTCACCGAAGATGAACTCCGAGCCGCCTTCGCCGAACACGGTGAAGTGGAAAGCGTCAACATCATTACGGACCGCTACACGGGCCAGTCCAAGGGCTTCGGCTTCGTGGAGATGCCGTCCAATTCCGAGGCGGACAAGGCCATCAAGGCCCTGAACGGCGCCAGCCTCCAGGGACGTCCCATCAAGGTGAACCAGGCGAAGCCCCGCAACAACACCCGTTCTTTCAGGGGCCCCCGCTACTAGAAAACGTTTCCATGGATCCATGGGCCACGATTCCCGCAAAAGCGGGATTCGTGGCTTTTTTTGCCCTTGGCCGCCTGAAGCAAGCCCCCGCCCAGGGCGCCCTCGCCCCCACCCCTGCCTCGACCCCCATGGCGCCAGACCACTTTGGGCCAGGAATTGGCCATTGACTCGGAACCGGTTTGCCCGTATGGTTCGCATGCGAAGGAGGTCAACCCATGCCCACGCTCCCCATAGATCTTCCAGAATGCCTCGTCTTCTTGCTGGGAAAGGCCTACCAGAAGGCCCATGCGGACTTCAAGGCGCGCATCCAGCCCTATGGGCTCACCAACATGCAGCACCTGGTCCTGGAAGGGCTCTGGTACCGCCAAGGCATGACGGCCACCGAACTGGGACGCTGCCTCATCCTGGACAAGGCCACCCTGTCAGGCGTTTTGGATCGGATGGAAGCGGCCGGATGGATCGAAAAACGCCCGGATCCCGAAGACCGGCGCCAGATGCGCCTCTACACCACGAAAAAGGCCGACGCCCTCAAAGACGAGCTCATCCGGGAACGCCGTGAGGCCAACGAAGAGCTGCTGGCCGATTTCACCACGGAAGAACGGGTGCTGCTGAAAAGGCTCCTTCGGGACCTCATCGGCTGAAGCCGACCGTCGGAGCCCCCGTGCGCCGTTTTTTGGACCGTACGATTTGTATGCGAAGCAAGGGGCGGCGCGCCCCGACCGGGAGATCCGTCCCGGGCCTTGGAGAAGGCGACCAACACAAGAACCTAAGGAGGGAAAGATCATGTTGTTGCTGCATCCCAAAAAAGAGGACTACGCCCATCTGGACCCACGGTCCAAGGAGATCATGCAAAAGACCATCGAGTTTTTCGAAACCAAGGGCAAGGCCAAGCTGAAGGCGGATTACCACAACATGGTGTGGTACAAGGACTTCCTGGATTTCGTGAAGGAAAACGAACTCTTCGCGCCACTTCTCACCCCGTCCACCTACGGCGGCGGCGATCCGGCCTACCGGTGGGACACCCGGCGCATCTGCGATATGAACGAGATCCTGGGCTTCTACGGCCTGCCCTACTGGTACACCTGGCAGGTGACCATTCTGGGCCTGGGCCCCATCTGGATGAGCGCCAACGAAACGGCCAAGAAGAAGGCGGCCCAACTGCTCAAAGAAGGTCACATCTTCGCCTTCGGCCTCTCCGAACGGGCCCACGGCGCGGACCTCTACTCCACGGAGATGGCCCTCACCCCGCTGGGCAACGGCCGCTACGTGGCCGACGGGGGCAAGTACTACATCGGCAACGGCAATGAGGCCGCCATGGTGTCCACCTTCGGCAAGAACAGCGAAACGGATGAATACGTCTTCTTCGCCGTGGATTCCCGCCACGAGGCCTACGACTGCGTCCAGAACGTGGTGGCCTGGCAGGGATTCGTGGCCGAATACGCCCTGAACGGCTACCCCGTGACCGAAGACGACATCCTGTCCACGGGCCAGGAGGCCTGGAACGCGGCCCTGAACACGGTCAACGTGGGCAAGTTCAACCTGGGCTGGGGATCCATCGGAATCTGCACCCACGCCCTCTACGAAGCCATCACCCACGCGGCCAACCGCAACCTCTACGGCAAATGGGTGACCGATTTTCCCCACATCCGCCAGCTTTTCGTGGACGCCTATGCGCGC
This sequence comes from Desulfacinum hydrothermale DSM 13146, assembly GCF_900176285.1. GTDB lineage: Bacteria > Desulfobacterota > Syntrophobacteria > Syntrophobacterales > DSM-9756 > Desulfacinum > Desulfacinum hydrothermale. The sequence goes on from NZ_FWXF01000003.1 coordinate 235,377, forward strand.
CTGGCGGCCATGAAGCTCTTTTCCACGCGAGCCATCGACTACATGCGCTCCGCCTCCCTGGAAGACCGCCGCTACCTGCTCTACAACCCCATGGTCAAGATGAAGGTGACCACCGAAGGCGAGCACGTGATCAACCTGCTCTGGGATGTGATCGCCGCCCGCGGCTTCGAAAAAGACGTCTATTTCGAAATGGCCGCCCGCGAAATCCGGGCCCTGCCCAAGCTGGAAGGCACCGTGCACGTGAACATGGCCCTGGTGGTCAAGTTCATGAAGAACTTCCTCTTCAACCCCGGCCAGTTCCCGGAAATCCCCAAGCGGGACGATCCGGCCAACGACGATTTTCTCTTCAACCAGGGCCCCACAGGCGGCCTGAGCAAGGTGCTGTTCCACGACTACCGCCTGGCCTACGACAGCATGGACCTGCCCAACCTGGCCGTCTTCAAGGAACAGATCGAAGCCTTCAAGCGCTTCCTCATGGCGGCTCCGCCCAGCAAGGAACAGAGCCGCGACATCGACTTCCTCCTGAGCCTGGGCGAGCTCTTCACGCTGGTGGCCTACGGTCAGCTTATCCTGGAAAAGGCCGCCATGGACGACGTGGACAAGAACCTGGTGGACCAGATCTTCGACGTCATGGTCCGCGACTTCTCCAAGTTCGCCCTGGAGATCTACTCCAAGCCCAACAGCACGCCGGAACAGATGGAACTGTGCCAGAAGATGATCCGAAAGCCCCACGTGGATCCGGCCCGGTTCGGCACCGTCTGGAACGACCACGTCTATGCGCTGAAGGGCGCCTACGAGATGAATGCGTGATGCGATGCCCCCTTCGCCTCCCCTTTCCCCGGGCGGCGAAAGGGGCCATGGCGGATGGATGGGGCCGCGGGCGTAGGAAGGACCTCAGCCGTTTTTGAGGAACCACTCCTCCAGCCGATCCATGGCTTCGTCCAGTTCCACTTCGGAACCACCGAAGGGCAGCCGAATGTGTCCCTCCCGTCGGGGCCGAAGGCCCCGCCGGGGAGGGCGACCACCCGCGCCTCATGAAGGATTGGAGCGGATCGCGTCGGGATCCAGCTGCCAATGCCGATCGTCTCTGATTCATATCGTGATCCGTACTGGCTGGGAGGCTGTCTGACAATGGCCTTTTGGCCTTTCCGACAAATGCAAATAAAATATGCATGTGATGTTTTTTGAGCTTTGATAGGGGCGGATTCGAAACCCGCCTTCTTCCACAAGCCGCAGAGCCTCTTCAGCGCTGCTCGCCGCACACCCTGCCGTGCAAGCCGCGGCCAGCCCATCAGACTGTAGGTGGCGCTCAAAGCCACCAACAAAGCAACGTTCAAAACGAGATCACGATACACGGCATCCTCGATAACCGGAGCGCCTGGTTTGAGGCCACTGTGCCCAACTATATCAACTACTCGGGCCGAATCAATCCAGTCCGCAGGGCGGGTGTCCGAGGCCGGGATGTGGGGGGCCTGATGTACGGACTCGGCAGGATTTGGGGGCACGGCGCCGCCCTGCCCCCCCTTGTAAAATTGGTGTCGGGTAGGTTAGGAGAAAAGAACAGTTAAAAGCCGGACGGAAGCAGAGGTCTAAGACCGGCATGGGAATAGCGAACGGAATACGCAGGGCCCCTGGAAGTACCTCCATCGAAACGAATCTCAACGCACCGAACCCGAAGCTTATGGAAAAGAAATGCCGTCGTCGTTCCCTTCGGTTGAAAGGGAACGAGTATGGGCGGGCCCAAGCCTGTTTAATCATCCTTTGCACCCAGGATCGCGCGTGTGTTCGGTGACGTCCTGGATGAAAAATGCGGCTGCATGCCCTGGGGGAAATCGTGCGAAATGTATGGTAAGAACGCGACACCGGGGCATCCCTTGGTGCATCGACATGACGGATTGTAGGGGCACGGCGCCGCCGTGCCCCTACACCGTAGGACGACCTGGGCCCTGGCGCTGTGCCCCAGTCAACCCACCAAAGGACAAACCGCCTGGTCCGTACGTCCGGGCGACCAACAGGGTTTGTGGGGAGGACACCGTTAATGGGAGGAGGTGCTCCATGAGCAACGTTTCCACCCTTTTTTCTCCCTTTCGTTTGGACGGCCTTCACCTGCCCAACCGCATCACCATGGCGCCCTTTTTTGCCGGCTACGCCCATGGGGACGGCACGGTAAGCCCCCTGCTTCTGGATCACTACCGGGAAATGGCCCGATCGGGGGCCGCCATGATCGTGGTGGAAAACATCGGCGTTCACGAGACGGGATTGGGAAGCCCCTTCATGCTGCGGGCCGACGACGACCGGTATCTCCCCGGTCTGGAACGGCTGGCTGGGATCATCAAGGAAGAAGGCGCCGTGGCGGCGGCCCAGATCAACCACGCCGGCCGTTACGCCCACACGCCCCAGCGGCTGGCGCCGTCCCCCTTTCCGACGGGCGAGGTGGTCCCCCAAGAGATGGACGGAAAGGATTTGGACACCGTCCGACAAGCCTATGCCGACGCGGCTCGAAGGCTCCGCAACGCCGGCTTCGACCTGGTGGAAATCCACGGGGGCACGGGATACCTGCTGGTTCAGTTCCTGTCCCAGCGGACCAACCGGCGCCGGGACGCTTACGGCGGATCGTTGGAAAACCGCATGCGCTATCCCCTGGAAGTGGTGGAGGCAGTGCGCGACGCCGTGGGTCCCAGCTACCCGCTGGGCTACCGGTTTCTGGCCGACGAGTGTCTTCCGGACGGGATCGGCCTCCATGAGACATCCATCTATGCCGCGGAGCTTCAAAAGCGTCGGGTGGCCTATTTGTCCGTGATGGCCGGAACCTACGATTCCTTTTTCCTTCCGGACTACCTGGCCAAGGAAAAGGAACAGGCCTACATGGTGGACTTTGCCGCCCGGATCAAGAGCGCGGTGCCCACCACCCCCGTCATCGCCGCCGGAAGAATCCAGGATCCGGAGACGGCCGAAACCGTTCTCAGCGAAGGCAAGGCGGATCTCATTGGGCTTGCCCGTGTCCTTTTCGTCGACCCCCTTTGGCCGAAAAAGGCCAAGGGTGAGGTGACGGAACCCATGGTGCGTTGCGAACCCACCTGCTCCCTGTGCATGAAGCGGGTTATGAAGGGAAAACCCGCCTTCTGCTCCCAGTGGCCCAGGGAAAAGCGCGAAGCGTTTCTGGCCCGCTGCGGCGAGTCGGCTGCCGAAGCCCAGCAAGACCTGGACGGCTAGCCCAAAGAGGGGGAGGAAATCCATGGACGAAAGCTTCTACAAGAGCCTGTTGGATGCCATGGGCGACGGGGTCTATTTCGTGGACGGGGATCGACGGATCACCTTCTGGAACAAGGCGGCAGAGCGGATCAGCGGATTTGCCGCCCCGGAGGTTCTGGGCAAGTCCTGCGCCGACAATCTCCTCCGGCACGTGGATGAGCAGGGAAGAGAGCTGTGCGTGGAGGGATGTCCCCTGGCGGCCGTGGTCCAAGATGGGAGTATGCGAGAGGCCCACGTCTACATGCGCCACAAGTCGGGCCACCGCATTCCCGTGGAGGTGCGGGCCACGGCCATGCGGGACGGATCGGGAAAGGTGGTGGGGGGCGTGGAGATCTTCAGAACGACTCCCCGCAGGTCCAACATCCGCGAAGAAATCGAAAAGCTGCGAAAAGAAGTGCTCACGGACCCGCTCACCGGCGTGGGCAATCGGCGATACGCCCAGATACGTCTGCGGGAATGCGAAAAGGACTTCCGGAAATACGGCGTGCCCTACGGCGTCCTGTTTCTGGACATCGACCATTTCAAGGCAGTGAACGACACCTGGGGCCACGGCGTGGGAGACAAGGTGCTCTGCATGGTGGCGGGAGTCCTGGATCGCTGCCTCCGGAACCTGGACGCGGCCTGCCGCTGGGGCGGGGAAGAATTTCTCATCCTCTGTCGAAACATTACCGCCGAAGGTCTGGAAACCCTGGCCGAACGGCTGCGCATGCTCATCGAAAAGAGCTGGCTCGATCATCAAGGCCGACAGATCCGGGTGACCGCCTCCCTGGGGGGCGCCCTCTCCCGCCGGGAAGAGATGGCAGACCAGACCGTGGAACGCGCCGACAGGCAGCTTTATCGGAGCAAGGACGAAGGGCGCAACCGCGTGAGCATGGAAATCTGAGGCCCGTTATGGGTGATCGGAAGACCGCGATCCGGGATTTCAAGACCCGGCCGTTGAGATCCGGCGTCACTGACCGCAGCGTCTGCTGACGCCTGAAGGGCGGCCATTGGGCGTGAGCGATGCGGAACGCTTGGCGGCTGTCACCAGGACCTCGCAGCAAAGACACCGGCGGAAGAGGATTTCGGGTCGCACCCTGAAGCAGGCGCCGCCGGACCTGGGAGTGCAGGTTTTTGGCACGATGTGCCACAGGGGGCTTATCCTGGGACGTGGGAACCTAAAGATAGGATGTAGAATACATATACTTGTTGTTAGGCCGCTACGTTGAAAGTATCAGTAGCCCGCCCAAATCTCAAAAAGGAGGTCAGAATGCCAGAAATGAAGGACGGTTGCGTCAAAGCGGCACGCGGGCCAATTGTGCCTACAGTTGAACCCGCTACGGCGAACGTGGATGCAAAACTACAGGAGGGAAGTAAAATGCAAGCGCGCGTTGGGAAAGAAGCCATTGATTTTGAAGCCAACGCCTACATTGAAGGTGTGGGCTTCCAACCGATCAAACTCTCTGATTACAAGGGCAAATGGATTGTCCTGTGCTTCTATCCCGGAGATTTTACGTTCGTCTGACCAACCGAACTGGCGGCGGTCGCCGCCCGCTACGCGGAAATACAAGAACTGGGGGTGGAAGTATTGGCAATGAGCACCGATAGCCGCTTTGTCCACAAGATATGGCAGGAAGAAGAGCTGTCCAAGATGCTCAGCGGTGGTGTACCGTTTCCGATGCTTTCTGACGCAGGCGGAAAGATCGGCGCGCTGTACGGCGTGTACGACGAAGCTGCCGGAGTGGATATTCGAGGACGGTTCATCATCGATCCGGATTTTGTGATCCGGGCGATGGAGGTTCTGACACCGGAGGTGGGCCGGAGCCCCGATGAGCTGATCCGGCAAATCAAGGCATTCCAACACGTGCGGGCAACGGGAGAGGTAACACCGTCGGGGTGGCAGCCCGGGCAGACCACACTCACGCCCGGTCCGGACCTGGTAGGCAAGGTCTGCGAGGTGTGGAAACCTTAATCGGCATAGAAAGCGGCCTAACAATAAAGCTCAGCCGACCCCCGTTGCGGTAGCACAGGCGGGTCGGCTGCCGCGTGTGTAAAACCACACCCTCCCTGCCAATGTGGCCAAGACACATACCACTTGTTCAATTAGTGGGGGTGGGTAGAGGAAAGGATAAGATAACATCAGTTCAGAACCGGGAAAAAGGGGTAGGCATGGGGGTGTCTTGGTGCAGCGAGAAATGGCATTTTCCTCTTCTCCAATAAGCTACTTTTTCGCATTCTCCTGGGGCCGGGTGGCAGGGCCTTAGGGCGCATTGCTTGTTGCTGTCGCGCTCCACTCGATTGGCCTCATTTGCCATTCCGATCAGCTGAAAATTGGCCGGCCTGGCAAGCGACATGGCACATCGCCCGTAACAAGACGCTGCCTCTGGGCGCCGCACCTGCCGGCGACGCTCCTTGACGCTTCCTTGTTCGTCCTTGAAAATTGCATACATCGGGCCCGCCCCGCCGTGATAGGTTCCCTCTCCCTACAGGCCCACAAGGGTGGAACTGGCGAGGCGCATCCCCTTGAAATCTACCGGCAATGGGGCGGGTCCATGGCCGTTTGCCTTTTCTCATTCGAAAGAGCCAACGGCGGAGACGGGGAATTCGCCGGTTTCGTGGCGGATTTCAGCCGACGATAGAAGGTTGCTCGACTTATGCCCAAGGCATCACAAGCCGGGGCGGTTCCCACCTCGGTTCGCCATTGCACCGCCGCCCTTATAAGTTGCTCCCGCCGGTTCCGTGCTTGGGATGGTAAATCCGCGCGGGGCCGGAGATTTTCCTTTTGGACCCGGATGATCTTCTGCGCCTTTTTGATCTGGTCTCGGAGGCGCTGATTTTCCCGCTCCAATTGGGCCACCCGTTTTGCCAGATGGCGGTCCGGGTTCGGTTTTCGGCCCCGTTTCCGGGGAGACAATGCTTTGAGCTGCCCCTCCTCCCGTTGTCTGCGCCAGGTGGTCAAATTCGATGAATAAAGGCCTTCCCGGCGAAGAAGGGCGCCGATCTGCCCGGGCAATCTGCAGGCATCGGCTTCCTCCAGGATGCGCAGCTTATAAGCAGCCGTGAATTTGCGGCGGCGTTTCTTTCCCATGACCTCCGGATCCCGTGCGTTGCGATTCACCCCCATGGGGGCAATTCCAGGCGCCCTAAGGGCCCCTTTCGTCACCCCACGCCTCCCCCTCTTCCCCGATTCTGAACCGATGTCATCCGATTTCTTCTCCTACCCGCCCTGTCCAACTTTAACAAGGGATAGGTGTTCCAAGCACATCGGCCCAGAGGGAGCGACGTTTCCCTTCCAGCCGATATCCTTTCAGGATCGCCACCTTTTTCTTAGCCGTGAAAGAGTCTCGTCGTTTTGCCATCTCGTTTTCTCCCTCCCTGCCCGGTGCAGTCAGCAGACCTAGAGGAAAATTCCACTTCCCTCTGAAGGAAAACAGGGTCAGCACCAGCTTCGTTCCTTGCGAGTTCACATGAATACAAAAAGCGCACATTTTCATGAGCTCACCATGTGCTCTCCCATGTTGTGACTCGGTCAGGAGACCGGCTGGGTGGTTCCGGTAAGGCATGGTTTGTGGTATGGAATGCCCGGGAGTCTTAACACGCTCCAGGCGGGTGTTTTCCCCGCAACGAGGGAATCCCGATGCAGGATGTGGGACGAAGGCTGAGAATCTTTATCGTACTCTTCCTCTTGGCGACGGTAGCCGGAACCGTCGGGTTCATGGTGCTGGAAGATCTGTCGTTTGTGGAAGCCTTCTACTATTGCATCGTCACCATGTCGACCGTGGGCTACGGGGACATTCACCCAACACGGGAAGCGAGCCGGATGTTCGCCGTTTTGCTGATCGTGATGGGGGGAGCGGCCTTTGTGGGCCTGGTCGCCAACGGCACCGAACTGGTCATGCTGAGGCGGGAGACCAGGAGCCGGATGCAAAAGGTGAACATGCTCCTCGGCGTCTTCTTTAGCGAAGTGGGATTCGGCCTCCTCAAGATCTTTTCCGACTACGACCGATCCATCGACACCATTCGAGCGGACCTCCTGATTCAACCCAACTGGAAACCGGCGCAGTTCTTTGCTTCGCAGCAGGTCGTGCGGCAGCACAAAATGAACGTCGACCTGAGGCAAGCTGATCTCGAGGCTTTGTTCGGTTTTCTCAAGCGCAAGAGAAAATTGCTGATCGATCTACTGGAAAATCCTGTGCTCGTGGAACAGGAAGAATTCAGCGATGTGCTGCTGGCCGTGTTCCATCTTGCGGACGAACTGAGTTGCCGGGAAAATCTCGTCGACCTCCCGCAAACCGATCGAGAGCATCTGGCCGGAGACGTGAAGCGCGCCTACCGGAAACTGCTGGAACAGTGGCTGGTGTATCTCATGCACCTCAAGGTTCATTATCCGTATCTGTTTTCCTTAGCGGTCCGGCAGAATCCTTTCGACCCGCAGGCAAACCCGGTGGTTTCCAAATAGAAAACAACGATTGCGGGCTTACCGGACGGATCCGGCTTGCGGCGCGGCATCTTCGCTCAAGACCAGTTTCAACGAAAACCACATCCTGGCCGTCAGCTAGGCCCGATGCGAATACCGCAAACCTGAATCCGTGAAATGCGTTTCGGTGGACTGACCGCATGGATTGGGAATCCCGTTTTGGCGCTCACCCATTCCCTGATCCAGCCACTTTTACGGGGCATCGCCTTTTCAAGCGCTGAAAAGCCCTCATGACCATGCCATCTCAGACATTTCCGGGCACACCTCATCCCCCTTATGGCTAAAGGAGCCTTCAGGCCTTTGCGGAGGTGTCAATTGTCGCCCGTAAAGGGGCCACCGATTGTCAGCCACACTGGTCCACTCTATAAAGTGGCGCCAGGGCGATTCTTCGTCGTTTAGAAAGTGACGATCGAGTCCATCTACTTGATGGAACCACTTCAGAGTGGAGATTCTGACGGGCTCCACAATCGATGCCCGAAGCTTACTGATGTCGGTTCCGATCGTCCCCCAAAGGGTGACAAACTTTCTAACCCTGAATTCTTCTTGCCTCCTTTCCGGGGTTGTTCAGAATGGTCCCGCTTCCAATACGCCTCAAAGGCATCCGCCAACACCCTAGGAGCTTGTCCGAGAATTCATGTCAACTGTATTTGCATGTGATCTATAAAGTCTATATTCATTTGACATATCCATGCCGTTGTGATAAGAATACACCTAATCTAGCATGCGCGCATGGGGGAATCTGTCATGGCTCGTTTCAAATACGACCCAACTCAGTTTCGCCAACGGCAATTGTTTCCAAGTTCCGTATTTGATCTTTTGCCGAAGGATCACGCCTGTTTCGTTTTTGACGAAATCCTGGAACAACTCGACGTATCCAGTGCGGAAGAGGGCTACAGCTTTATTGGGCAGAGAGCTTATCCTCCCAAAAGGTTGCTTGCGATT
>NZ_FWXF01000027.1 GCF_900176285.1 Desulfacinum hydrothermale DSM 13146
GCCATCCTGAACGACGACGCATCTCTGCAGGATGATGATGACTACGTTTACGTTCTGGATGAAGTTAAGGAAACGCCCGAGGAGCTTTATGAGGCATTTTGTAAAAGCTCCAAAGCCATCCTGAACGACGACGCATCTCTGCAGGATGATGACGACTACGTTTACGTTCTGGATGAGGACGAGATGTTTGAGGAACTTTCTAAAATTATGATGTACACTGGTTCCAGAGTCTCTGTTATCCAGAACAATTTGGCGGCTGTTCGGTAACAACAAACAACAAAAAAAAACCTTCCGAAACCGGAAGGTTTTTTTTTGTGTTTACGCGACCGCTCCGTAAAGCAGTCCTTCTTTCGTTAGGGAAACAACTCTATTGCAACCCACCACGATATGATCCAGAAGACGGATATCCAGGAGAAGACAGGCCTTTTTCAGGTCTTCGGTAATCTTCATGTCCTGTTCCGACGGTTCTGGATCTCCGCTCGGATGATTGTGGGCTGCAATAATGGAACGCGCATTAAGCAGCAGTGCGGTTCGGATAACCTCCCTGATGTAAATCCGGGAGGAATCCACAGTTCCGAAAAACATGTCCCTGCATTCGATCAGACGGTTTTTGGCATCCAGAAAGGCAACTGCAAAGACCTCCTGTTCCCGATGTGCAAGCCGCATCATGAAGTAAGATGAAGCGGTCGCCGGGTTATTCAGCAACAGGGCGTTGCTACCATACTGCGCCGCTTCCTCCAGTATTGTCATGGCTTCTTCCAAAACCTTCAGCTGAGATTCTGAAAAATAATTCATACCAGTCACCTCCCTGCGGTTTTTCTCTTTTAGGAGGCAAGCGCTACCGGTTGTCCGGAGAGGACCTGCTTGCGTTCGGCATACACGGCACGCGCAATCTTCTTTTCCGTTTCGTCACTGAGTTCCGCTGCCAGATCGGCGGCCATTCGGAGTTCCCGTTCGTTCCGTGCCGATCGGATAATTCCGATTACTTCCTCTACTGTGGGAGTACCCGGAGTGAGGGCTTCGGATTTATCCTCGGGCGGTTCCGTCTTTTCCTGATTTTGGAGCAGGCGGATTCTGTTCAGTTTGGACTTAACGGCTTCCATTCGGGTAGCGGGGCGCGGGCTATCTGCAGCACCTGACCGACGGTCATCGCTTTCGGTGTCCTGCCGTCTCAGCTTTATTCCCTTTACCGCATTAAGTGCCTGAACAGGTCCCAGTCCCATTTCGGCTCCCCACATGATTACCGCCATTACGTTGGCAGGTTTCTCACGGTATTCCGGAGCAACGAAATCGGACACCGCCAAGATCTGAGCAAGCCGAATGCAATCGTCCAAAGTTCTGATCACGTTCATACCCTGTACCTCCTTTTAAGCTGTTTGTTTGGCATTCAAAAGGAGGCACACTTCTCTCCCCGATCGAGGAGAGAAGAATGCCTCTCCCCGATCCGGGGATGGAATGAACGTTAGAGGATGCGCAGGACCCGGCTTCCCGGTTTTACCTGCGTGTATTGTGCAATCAGTTCCTCATCGGCACCGCATGCTTGTGCCAGTGCCTTCCAATCGGTTACCTTTCTGTCTTTGTTGGCTTTCCAGGTAACCAGCTTAGTACCGTCGGAAGACGCAAGGATTTCGGCTTCGCCGATATATGCTGTGAGCACATTGCGGAGCTTTGCTTCCTCTTCTTCCAACTCTTTTGCCAGCTTTTTCACTTCCTTCAGCCGGCGGACGGTTTCTTCGATCTCGGTGGTTGCCTCGACGGTTTTACCTGCACGGTGTCGTGGCCACAACAGTTTGGCCTCGGCTTCCGTCTGCGGCGGCGGCGGAACGTCCCCAACAACATAACGTTCCCACCATTTTTCGACGGTTTCCAGGGCAGTTTGGATGAATTCGTCATCCCGTTCCACCCGGTAAACGTCAAGTTTCCGACCGCCAAAGAGCACAACCACGTGAGCTTTCTGCAGGCCGGTGATACCCATGTACCATTGTACCTGAACCAGGTACGGATCGGGGATTTCGTCCGTTCCCGGATCACCCCAGTGGGGCGAGTATTCCCCGGTCGTCTTGATTTCGACAAGCAGGTCGGCTCCATGGAGCTTCCTGCCGTCCCAGACAATCTTTGTTTCCTGTCCGGGTACCCGTACCCTGTCAGGATGGGCATAGGCATGAGGATAGTCGGGATGCCAAAGGGTTTCCGGCACTTCGCAAAGCACGGCTCTGTACCGGCGCGCATACTCATCCGCCACAACCCCCTCAAGAAGCGTTCCCCACCTCATTCTTTCTTCGGCTTGGGGCGAAAACTCGGGTTCTCTTCGACCGGTTTTTTCCATCCAGACTTCCATTGGGGTCCGGTATGGAGAAATACCCAGAACGGCCGCAGCATCGGATCCGCCGATGCCTTTCCTGCGTTCCTCGTGCCATTCCTTCCTTTTGTAATCATCCACCAGCCGAAGATGTCCTGCCGTCAGTACCATGTCCCTCATCCTTTCTGTTCCGGTACCGTACGGGGAGCAGAGAGAAGGACACGACTTCCCCCCGTACAGGAGGAAGGGAATGTCTTTCTCCCCCCCCTGTACGGGGTCAGGTTAGGGTATCAGCCGACAAATCGAATCGGAACCGTTCCGATTTCCCGCATTATTTTGGGGCCAAGCATGCGAAGGCGTTTTGCCTCTAGTTGGCTTTTTTCGTGGTTTAGGACTGGTTTCTGCCCGTTTCCACACACAAGCTGCAGAAGCCGTTTTTTTGCCAGGTTTTTCAGTTCAGTTGTTTGCAACATTCGTGTTCCTCCTTTCCTTGCATCTGCACAGAAGGGAGAAACACGATTTTCTCCCCGACAGGGGAGAGAATGTGTCTCTCCCCTGTGCAGGGGTGATGGGTTAATGCGTACTGGCGGTCTGAACCCACTGTACCAGCGAAAATCCGTTGCGGAACATTTCGCCGGGGTCCTTACCGCCCCTGGGTTGGAGTCGCCGTACTGCAGGATGGTCCAGGACCTGCAACCACCATTCTGCGGCGGCTTCTCCCGTTTTGTCGGCGTCAAGTGCAACGATAATTTCTTCTGATGTTGCCTTCAGCTTCTTAATTAGGTCGGTGTCGGGACGTACCCAGGCCGATCCGAGGGCTACCACGCCATAAACGGAAGGCAGTTCCTGCGCCAGCAGGATGCCATCCAGCTCGGACTCTACGACAACAGTACGGAGTCCGGATCGGACAAGCATTGGTGCGCCGTTGGATCCTTCAATGGCCACGTAGGGGGCGTCCTGTCTGCCGGCATTTCGTCTGATGCGCACGCGGTGCACCATTCCGTCCCTGCTTGCAGGGATGACCCAGCCGGACGGAATCCACACCGTATCGCGTCCATCTGGTCTGGGCGGAAGTCCCCATGGTTTTCGGGGACGCTGCCAGTCTGTGGGATTCCAGCCGAGTTTGTACTTCATGGCAGTTTCGGGCTTGATGCCTCTTGTCTGCCTGAGTCTCAGCAGTTCATGTTTTATTTTTTCGTGCGACCAGGCAATGAAGATTTCCGCTCTGGCACGCCATGTCTGATTAGGAAGAGCAAATTCCTTGCGTTCCCGTTTGACAGGAGATGCGGAAATGGGATTACTGCAGGTATCTCTTCCCAGTATGGCGCAGGCCTCGCGGAAGTCCCTGGCTTTTCCCAGGGCAATGAGCATGTCGGCGGTATCGCCGGTTTTACCGCACTGGCGGCACCACCATCTGCCCTTGCCGTTATGCTTGTGGGGCCAGACCCTGAACCGATCTCTACCGCCACAGAATGGGCAAGCGGTTGCATATTCACCGCCGTACGTTGCCGCTACCCGCCGAACGGGTGTCTGTAGTAGCTCAAGCAACATGACACACCTCCCCGTTGCATTCCAATGGCGACCATGCAGAACGTCACCTTTTGTTCATTGGTCCAGATGGAATTGGGGCACTCAATTTCCCGCAATTTCCCTGTACGCTTTTTAAGGGAAACTTTGCGACGAAGTGCGGGATTGAGTATGCGGATAACGGTGCGACATTACGGCGGCAGGATATGTGTCGCTTGCTGAAAGATGTACGAGAAATTCTCCGTTCGTCCCGGCAACATACGGGAACATTCCGCAACCGGTACGAATGGAACGGGTAATACTTTTCATGACAGCCTCCTTTTCCCGAGCTGAGGAGGCCACATGGTTCCCTCCCGGCAGGGAGACATGCGGCCTCCCCTGCAGGGGGGTTGGGTTGGTGCTGTGCTGACACAGCACGGTTCTAAAAATCGAAAGCAAATTTTCAAAGAGCTGCTTTAGCATATACATCCTGTTCCATTCCTGTCCATGCGAGAGGATAGAAACGTGTGGCGTTGGGGGCACATTATTCTTCATTTTGGTTTTTGTTTGTGTTATTTTTTTTCGGCATGTTCGCAACCACCAAGAGGAGAGGCGCATAATGCGGTGCACCTATACTCCCGGCAGGGACATCAACCTTCGTCAGGCAGTAGGGGAATATATTGAGCATCAGACGGCACTAGGCGTATTTCGGGCGTCCACGGCAGCCAACCGCCGACGCGAACTGGAACGTTTCGCCAGGTTTGCATCCGAAAAGGGAATTACAGCTCCGCACAAGGTACACAGAAACCTGATAACCGCATACCTTGGACATCTGAGGATATCCAACGGAACCAGGAGGACTGTCCTTGCTGTCCTGTCGGCCTTTTTCGAATACCTCGTTGAGGAGGACCTGGTCCTGGAAAACCCGTTAGAATCGCTACCAAGACCCAAACTACGGATGCCGGAACCGGATTTTCTATCCGAACCGGAACTGAAAGCATTCTTTCAGTCCGTTGTGGACACATCCCGGGAATGCGTTGTCGACCGAAATCTGCTTGTGGTTTCTCTTCTGGCCGGATTGTGTCTCCGAGTTTCCGAAGTGTGCAGCCTCCGCTTGGATAACCTGGACTTGACTTCGACGCCCGGAGCTCTTCGCGTACATCGCAAGGGGGGAAAGGAAGCCAGGCTTCCGCTCAATGAAAAAATCCGGGATCTATTGGATACATGGCTGGAACAGCGAGAACAGTGGGCCTCAACCGACAGCCCTTGGGTGTTTGTTTCGACACGCGGAAGCCGGTTGAGTGTCCGCCAGGTACAGAACGTGGTGCGCAGGGCTTTGGAGCATGCGGGGTTTGTTAAACGGCACATGGGACCCCACCTTCTGCGCCATTCCGGGGCCAGCTTTTATTTGGCGTCCGGTACGGACATTAAAACAATCCAGGCACTTTTGGGCCATTCCAACCTTTCAACAACTAGCCGATATGTCCACACAACGGCTGCGGCAATCCGAACCGCTGTGGATGGCTTCGCAATTCGACGGAAATAAAAAAAACGGGTTGGTGTCCGTTAGGACAACACAACCCGTTTTTTGTTGGAGTCAGAGGATTTCGCAATCCTTCCATGCCTTCCTCTTCCCCGAACAGGGAGGAAGGGAGATCTGTTTTCCCTGTTCGGAGTTAATAAAGTGCATGCTACCGGAGAGCTGGAGTTGAGAGCGCCCTTTTGAGGGACTCAACCATTACCCCAGGAAGCTGCCGAATGTCTTGGATGGTGCACCAATGATGAAACAAATGAGATAGCCTCACCCCGATTCCAATGCCATAGGTCTGCACACCGGATTCGTGCACAAAATTTATGGCGTAGAGGGCCAGGTTAATGTCGTTGGGCATACCATCCGTTACAATAATGGCTATCCTTTTTTCCTTGTCTCGCACATTTGGATCCATTTGGGCATCCATACCGATCCATCTCAGCGGGGCATGAAGAGGCGTACCCCCACTGGCCGAGACACTAGCAAAGACTTCTGGGATGGGCTTCTGATTATTTTGAGAGTCAAATAGAAGCCCAAGCTGTAAGCTGCTACGATAAGGAAAGCAAACGGACTTTAATAGAATCCCCTCCGTCTGCCACCCTGAAGTAAGAGCCCGACACAAGGCGTATGTCGTTTGTCGGGCTATGTGTAAACGTCCTTCAGCTTTCATGCTTGCGGAGGCATCAAGGACCAGATAAATCGCTGCGCTTGGATTGCGACGAATCTCCGGCCCCTTAAATACTCTTGGGTTCGCGTACCGGAGTTTCGAGAGCTTGGAATAATCCAAGCGGGCACCGGATCGCCTATTCCCGTCTCGGCTCCATGTCCTCCCTTGGAAGTACGAAAGCAGCTGATGGCGCAGGCGTTCTGCGATCGCTTCGGCCTGCCCCTTTTCCTGGGGATCCCAGCAATCTACTTGGCCTACGAGCTTTACACGGGGAAGAATCATATCGCCCGTGAATTTCGGTGCGATCTCCCCGAGCAAGGCTTGTCTAAGTATTTCGCCAAGTCCAGGTTCGACACTTGCCGATTCGGGCGAAGACTGAGAATCCGATTGATCATCGCCAGAGTCCCTAGATGACGACGAGTCGGTTCCGTCTTCATCACCGGTGCCCAACTGATTACCGCCTTCATCCTCACCAGAATCCGACTCGGGCGAAGACTGGGAATCCGATTGATCATTGCCAGAGTCCCCGGACGACGATTCGGTCTTCTCTTCATCCCCGGTGCCTGGCTCCTTCAAGAGCGCCTCGATCTTCTGGGCTAACTCATGTACAGCCCAGGTATCTTGAGCGGATTGAAGACCCGACAAGGCCAGGTCTTCAATTGTCCTGAGAAGGCCATCGCCAATTCGCTGTACGGTTACGCGCCTCCACGCCTTCACCGGCGCATCCAGAACGTGGGAAAAGCCGATAAGCCTCTCACGTAGGTACAGCGAGAGGTAGATGGCGACGTTCATCCTTGCGTTCTGGCGGGACGCGGCTTTGATTGGGTTCAGAGGAATTAGAAACTCCTCAACAGCCCCTCGAAGATTGTCTCTGCACCCCCGGAATGTCTGAATCATCAGACGTTCGATGCGAACGTCCTCAAGGACGTTCAGCATATCGGAGATCGGCACAGAGAAATCCGTATAACGGATATGCCCTGCCTCGTGATCCAGCAACCCTCGCAAGAGGGTCCTGAGACGTGGATTCATCTCAGACGCAATTGCGGGAAGAATGATGGTATTCCCGTCAGTTCTTGCATCGAGATGATCCACCAACTGGACCCTGACACCGTACTTTCGGGCCAGAGCCGAAGCTACGACCGGAAGATAGCTCTTGGTCATGGAATACCTCCAATCGGAGGGAAGACATGCCTCCCCCGAACAGGGAGAAAAAGACACATCTTCCCTGTTCGGGGTTGGCTTTAGAACCATTCATCTGGCGTGATGAGCGGTACTTTTTTGGGTACGGGTTCTACGACCTCTGGCTGCTGCTCTGACTCCGGCCCTTCGTCCCATTCGTCGTCCTGTGTTGACTCCTTCAGCTCCTTCATTGCCTCGCTGTAACGGAGGGCCATGTTCGGGTTCTGAAGGATGAACAGGATTTTCCGAAGTTCTGCCAAGAGTCTGGGACTAACCGGCTGGTTTGGGACGCTCCAATCAATGGGGCTCAGGACCGTTTCCAGGTCGGTGCCGATTGTGTGGATCGTTTGATCCAGGAACGCAAAACCCGTGATTTTGGGTAACAGCTTCTTCAGAGGTCGCAACGATGCGACCTTGCGTGCCTTCTCCTTGACGATACGCTCCCAGACGGGCTTGGTGTCCTCCGCTATCTCACGGAGGAACGTAGAGGGTGTGTTCCGGAAGGACTCTTCCACGCCCTCCCCCGGGATGATCTGGAACGCCTGCCACGAGAAGGAAAAGCGGTCACTGATCTCTTCTGGAATAGTGTGCAGCAGTTTTGCCCACTCGGGGTGCGCCTGCCGCCACTCGTCCAGATAGGACTCCAGGTTGGCGAGGAAATCCGTTTTCTTCTGAATGAATTCCTCTTTGAGTCCATCGAGCGCTTGGCACAGTTCCTGGGAACGGTCCAACGGCACCATCCATGCGCCGAGGAATTTGGTTCCGTGTGTCCTGAGCGTGCGCTCAGTCCTTTTGCGGATGGCCTCGAATGGCCGTAAATGCGCCTTATCAATGAGGCGCTTGTTCCCGAGTTCAAAGAGATCCTCGGGCAAATCTTCGAGGTCAAGATCCCTCGCCGTGAGTCGCTTCTTTCCTGACCAGATACAGATGTCTGCACGGACCAGGACGACTTTTGAAAGTTCCAGGTGAATTTGCTGTTGTTCAATCATGGTCTTCCTCCTGTTTTCCTCGCAGGGGGAGACCGAACCCCCTGTAGGGGGTGGAATGCGGTCTCCCCCTACAGGGTTAGTTGCCGAATACTCGTTGAACCAATTCTTGAACGGCCTCTCGGTCTCGGGCTGAGGCTCGCATCAAAAGCGCCCGCTCTAGCGCGTAGTACACTGAGTCCGAGCGCTTCTTGAAGAAGAGCGCGAGCTTAACCCATCGCACGAGAGTCCGCGTGCTCATCGTGATGTTGATCCGGGTTTCATACTCATCCGATAGGAATTGCTGTCGGATAAGGTTGGCTACCTCGACGAATTTCTCCCCTATTTGTGGGACGATGCCGAGGCTCTCAAGCAGATCGACTTCCGTTTGCTTGTCTGGGTAGGACACGGTGAGCATCCAGAACCGGTCCAGGAACGCCATGTTCAGCTTTTGCGTTCCTGCGTATTCGCCGGATTCGTCGCCGCCGCCGTTGGTGTTGCCGGTAGCTACGAACCGGAACTGCTGATGAACGGGGATTATTTCCCCTCCCTTTTCCGGAATCTGCAATGGACTTCCATCGAGGATGGAATTTAGTCCGACGAGGACCGAGGGATCAGCGGCGTCAATCTCATCAAAGAGAAAGATTCCGCCGTCTCTGACGGCACGACTCAGAGGACCGTACTCGAACACCATTCCTCCTGAGTCGTTTACGACATAGTGACCGACCAGGTCGGCCAGCTCCAGGCGGGCATGTCCGGTAGCCCGATATACGGGCACATTCATTCGGGCTGCCGCCTGCAGGACAAGGCTGGTCTTGCCTGATCCCGTCGGACCTGTAAGGTACAGGCCCTCGTTCTCCCCGATTTTCCACCAGGCGAGGTAGTCACGCAGAAGGTCCAGTCTGAATTTGTAGTCTTCTGCATGCGGGACAAACGGGTTGTCGGAGCTGTCCCAGCACTTGACGGTTATTGATTTGGGAATGTTGACACCAAACAGATCTGCTACTGCCTGTTCCATGCGACAATCCTCCTTTCTGCAGCAGGGGGATGCGCATGGAACCCCTTTTCGGGGGGACACATGTGCGCATCCCCCCGGTCAGGGGTTGAATTGGTTACATGAAGCACAATGCGGAAACCCGTGTATTTGCTGTTTCCGCCCGATTCATGCAACGTCGGCAAAACCTAAAAAAATTGTCAAAGAACCATTCTGGTTATAGTCTGGAAACATAATGGTGCCAATTTCCACAGAGATAATCTGATCAGGCAAGTAAAAGGTTTTTGTTTGGAATACGGGGGAAACAGGTTGGAATATGCAAGAATGCGACCAGAAAGACAATAAAGAAAGGCCAGGTGGAAACCCGGCCTTCTACCGACATGAGTTGGGGTTTTACTCTGTTTGTCCGGCTAGATCGTTCGCCTTTCGGCCAGGAGATCCTGCCACGATCCTGAGAGGTGTTCGGTTTCGACGAGGTTTGTCGTCTACTGGGCTACCACCGTACAACGCCCGCTCTGTTGCAAGCACCGATTCCGTTGTTCTACATCACTATCACCCCCTTTCCGGGTCAGGGTTATTACCAGTCATCAATGCCCATGCCGGTCGAACCAAAAAGGTCATCACCAACACCAAAATCGTCGCTCCAAATGTCTGAATCGGACAAGTCGTTTTCACAGGCATCATCGCCGAAAAGATCAAAGTCTCCGCTGTCATCGCTACTAAACAGATCATTGTGAAACATGTCGTCTGTTTCAAAGAGATTGCTGTCAGAATCAAACGTATTTTCAGTAAAAAGATCAGTTTCGCTAAAATCGAATCCAAAGGGATTGTCATCAACATCAATGACATCGCTGCTCCCCATCAACGAGCCGGTTGCCGGGTTGACAGAAGGAGTGCAAATCTCGAAATCATCATCGTTGAAATCACGACCGAGGGGCAGGAGCCTCCTCCAGTTGTGAAAGCTCCGATCGGAGAAAATTTTGAACAAATTTCCAAACATTGGAATCACCTCCCTGTTTTTCTGTTTTTATGCCGAGACATCCTTATTTCCTTATCACCTCATAATCCTACGCAAGACTGGGAAGTTGTGTGCCGGAGAACTCACGGGAGATCACCTCTCGAATCCGGTTTTTAAGGCTGTCCCTGTTTCGGTGGGAGCTGGCCAGTTTCCCTGCCCTTCGGAGCAGGCTTTCCGCCTTGGAGGGTTTTCCTTTTCGTGCCAGACAGTACGCCTGCTCGATCAGCCAGTACGGATCGGAGTAATCGCTGTGTTGTGCAAGCACTCGAAGTGCTCTGTCCGTTTCTCCGATTTTGCGAAGACACCGAGCAAGGTGGATCACGGCTTCGCCGTGATCCGGGCAAATGTCCAGGATCTCTTGTAGAAACGCAGCCGCTCTGCGGAGATTTCCCCTGTCGGCACAAATCCCGGAGTATGTCAACAAAAAGGAAACGTATCTTGCGTTGCCTGTGGATTCCGGTTTCATCTGACGTTCCAACCAGCGCATCTGGGCCTCCGCCTCCGCATGCAGTCCCTGTTTGCTCAGGGCTTTGGCCATGAGGATGCGCATGTCAAAATCCTGCGGATTTTTAGTGCACACCTTTCGAGTACATGCAAGCACGGTATTCCAATCCCGTTCCCTAGCTGCTAGCAGTGCCTCTTTGCGAAAGGCCCACAGGTCAGCCGGATATGTTTCCTGGAGCATACAAAGGAGACTCTTGTATTTCTGCAGATCGTCATTTTCTAGGGCTTCCTTTGCTTCTCTTTTCATGTCCCCAATGTTTCTTCTACTATTCGTCTTCACAAACATCCCGCCCTCCTTCCTGCAGAGAAATGGATTCGTCTTGCCACCCCTGCTTTGCTTTTTTAGTTATTATAACACATCACCCACCTATTGGCTAGTGCAGATGAGACCACTTCAGATGTTTTTATGCTGGTAATTATCTTGTTTGAATAGCCCTGCGTCGTGCCACCGTAACGCAATCGGTTCGCGTGCGGGCTGCTGGGCGGCGGGAGTTTCTGTCTTTTCCTGGTTGGGCCAATCGGACATTCGGGTGTCGGATTTTCAAAAGAGTTAAAAAAACGGTATATAGGGTACCTTTTTATTCTCTTCAAGTGTGGGGGGCGACGCAAAGAGGTGTATAATGTAAACGATATTCGCCACGGGGGGCAATGTATGGACAGAGGAAACACAAGGATGAGCACACCGGAAATATCTCGAACTGGATCAGGAGCATGTCTGGCACTTCTAGGCATTCTTCTACTGATTGCATTTCTGGATACTGCTTTCAGTACGGTTGGGCAGGTATCCATTCCGGATTCGGGGCTGGTGTACAGTAAGCAGCTTTTGCATCCAGTTAGAACGGGACTTCTTGCAGGAATATCGCTAGGGAGGTGGCCGCGATACTATTGCGACGATATGGTAGAGGTGCAAAGCGGGGATGAACGGGACAGTATCCAGCACAGTATGGGAGTTGATGCATTCCGCTATGTATATAGATATAATATCATCATATATGAGGTGTGGCGATGGATTGGATACATTCTGTTCGGGATATGTGTGTGCAGTGCTTGGCGGCGGTGGTGGTTATAACGGGAGCAATGGGTTGTGCTTCCAGGGAGATTGAACATTCTCCGCCGACTCCGGTTCCGATTCCGAAACCGGTTTCTCCGGCGGAAGTACACGTACAGAAACTGGAGTATTTGGAGTCGCCATATACGCAGATTGCTATCTTTCCTGCTCATGATGAAATCGTATTGATGGATTCGGCAGATGTGGCGGCTAGGATAGTGAAGGAGCTGGGCGAACCCAAGTGGGTATCCTATGAGCGGGTTCGCAAGCGTCACCACAAAAAGCGCCGTTCATCGGCATCTGGCAAGTCGGGCCAAGTGGCAAAGACGGACTATGCTAGAACAGGTAACAGTAGTGCAAAGCGGGAGCGGTATAGAGAGGAAACTGTATTTTATGGGTTGGCGCGATGGGATTCAGGTACAAAACGCCTGGTAGTCGGCCAGTTAGATGTTTTGGCAGCACAGATGGCAATCCGGTATCGTGCCGATCTGATTCGCCTAGTTGTGCATTACAGATCGGTCCCTAAAGAAGACATGCTTCTTAAGGCCGATGCGTTGCGCAGACAGATACTGGAGCGGTTCGGTAGCCTGAATCATCCGGATGTCAGGATGATAAGTGTGGGGGCCACCATGCCGGTGCGTATACAGGGCCGGGAACCGGTGGAGGATGTTGTAGAAGTATACGTTACCAGGCGGCATGGAGGAGGGAAGAGTGAAACCGGTAGAGATGCCTAAGTATATTGACGCTCCATTTCAGGTGCTATTCTGGGAAATAGACGAGGTGGCAATCTTTTTTTCCTGTATGGCGTTAGGAATAATATTTGAAATGTTGTTTCCTTTGATGTTGTGCGGGTTGGTGGTATTGTATATCTTCTCCCGCTACAAACATAATCAGATGGATGGAATTTTGCTGCATTTGTTCTACTGGCACGGCTTAATGAAGTTGAACAACACGCATGATGTAGGTGTTATCCGTGAATACAATACATAGAGGAATACAATGAAGTGGCTAAAACTTAAAACGACGTGGAAAACTACAATCAACATAAACAGGATTTTGTTGGTGTCTAATATACTGATGGCCATCAGCATTACATTCCTCACATGGCGCATCACACACCAGCATGACCGGATAGTTATTGTGCCGCCCAACCTTAGCGAAAAAGCCCACATATCCTGGAGTGCTGCAAACCGGCAATACTATGAGTCATTTGGTCTATACGTAGCCACTCTAATCGGGAACATTACTCCCAAGAATGTTGAATTCGTCGCGGATTCGGTAAGCAGGTTCATGTCTCCCCGTATATATCCAAATGTAAGGAGTCAGCTAATAGCTTTGGCGAAAGATTCCTTTGTTAGCACATCAACTAATGCAAGCTATTTCTCGCCCAGAAAGGTAGTCTTTGAAGAAGAAACATCAAAGGTATTTGTTGTTGGGGAGCTGGTTACGGTTGGATTCCGTTCTGTAAGCGAAAGGAAGCCGGTAGTCTACGAAATGGAGATACACATAGAGAACGGATTGCCGCTTATTACGGGATTCACTAGCTACGAAGGCAGCGAACCACATACGCTGAAATGGCAGCAATCACAACACAGGACGACGGAGGCACAGTAAATCATGTATCGCATTACAGGCATGATACTGGTGGTAAGTTTGTTAATGGTGGGGACGGTGGGAACGGCAGCCGGTAAGGAGCCTTTTGTCCCAGTAACAAATGGATTGGACATTGAATTGCCGACTCCCGTTATCCCACAAGGAACACAAAACCAAGAACATGTGACTAAAAAAGATAAGGATAGGGTGCGGGTCCTACCGAAAACCGGCACACGCCAAACAACTACGGTGCCGACGGCGGTTTCCGCACAACCAAAAGCCCAGAAGGCAAAAGCCCAGAAGGCAGATGTGGAAGCCGTTAATACACTTTCGCGCAAGATGCCACTATTGTACGGTATTTCTCGAACGATTCCACCGGAAGCAACAGCATTGCCGGTTCTGGGGCGGATGCCGGGAGCCAAAAAGCCTGTTACGCCCATGGTGATACACGCCAGGGACGGCGTGAACTACGTGGCCAAGATTAGCTGCTGCATGCCCAACCGCATTGCCACTCCGTTTTATGAAGCGCAGGTGGTTGATAGCAGTAATTCCAACATTATCACGTCCGGCGGCAATGTGTATGTAATTCCCAAATCCCAAGAACCTTTTGGTATATACATATCGGACAAGCGATCCGTCAATTCGCCGGTAGTGTCCTTGACTCTTGTTCCCTCACGCATTCCGGGGCAAACCGTAATTGTACAGTTGGATGATGTTCCGTCTCGTGCAGATGATATCGACAATAATATCGAAACGGCAGACTCATATACGGACTGGATTCGTAATCTATACCGTACTGTTCTTAAAAACGAGATGCCGTCTGGGTTCGTCGTGCACAAAATGAAAAAGCACTCTGCAAATGTGGATGGATTGCAATTTGTTCCACTAAAAAGATATTCTGGCCAGAATGTGGACATATACGTATATGAGATTACCAACACAAGTAAGACAACAGTGGAACTGAACGAAGCATCGTTCTATCAAAAGGGTGTCAAGGCGGTTGCTCTCTATCCCGCAATAAAACTGGAGCCATCCCAGAAAACATGCGTGTATATCATGGCGGGCAAGCAAAATACAATAAACTAGGAGGCGGAAATGGACTTCAAGGAAAAGTGGACTAATATACCTCCGACAACAAGAAGAAAAATTACGCTTGCTCTGATGTTGTGTGCGATCATAGGCACATCGGCACTTATTACACAAATCAACAAAACGGAACGAACAAAAACCAAAACCACCAGTCATCTGGATACGCATGTAATGGTTCCTCAACAGCGTGATGCTACTATCGAGGATCTGTCCGGACAGTTGCTGAACTTGGAAAAACGATTAAAAAAAATCGAGCAGAATACCCAAAGAACAAAAATGCCGATGCTGGAAAAGTGGGAAAAAAGACTGACACAACTGGAACAGCATCGGATGGGTGAGGACTTGGAAAGCCGCATAGCAAATATCGAGAAAACTCTCGAAAAACTAATGGTAGAAAAAGCTGCAAAAACACAAAAACCAGAAGAACAACTACCTATAAGAAAAGTGCAGCCCCAAATTCCCCCGATACCGGAATTTCGGCAAAACGTTCCTGAAACAACGGATACCAATGACATTTCCAAGGAAACGGTCCTGCCGGAAGTTGATAGACCGCAACTACGACTGATTTCTGCAACAGACGATGATGGGAGGGGAAGTACTGCAGCAGAAAAACATTCTGCGCAAACGCAGGATAGTCTAACACAAACGCGAAAAGCCAGTGCAACCAGCAATGGTATGGGTGGGGGCAAAACGGCACGCGACCGCAGGGACGACAGCATCAGGAAAGAACGAGCAGGGAAGAGCCAATCCGTTTGGATTCCCGCCGGCGCACTAATTCAGGGTGTTCTCCTGAATGGCATGGATGCGCCCACATCTAATTATGCGCGGAAAAATCCAGTACCGGTGATCCTGCGTATCAAGCACGAGGCCATTTTACCAAACCGATATCGGATGGACATCAGGGAATGTTTTATTTTGGCCAGTGGCTATGGGGTTATGTCCACGGAGAGAGCGGAGTTGCGTACCGAAAAGCTGTCCTGCGTACGACAGGATGGAGGTGTGATTGAAACGCCAATAGACGGCTACCTGGTTGGCCAGGACGGCAAGGTGGGAATTAGGGGCCGTTTGGTTACGAAGCAAGGTCAGATGATTGCTAAATCCCTTATCGCCGGATTTTTCTCCGGCCTTTCGAACGCGATGAGTCCCAGCCAGATCACCACGCTGGACATTACACCGGGAAACACACAGGACTATCAATTTCCCAATCCTGCTCCCGCGGCAGCACAGGCATTGCTGGGAGGCGGGAGTGAGGCATTTGGAAACGTTTCCCAATTTTATCTCGACATGGCCAAAGAATTATTTCCGGTAGTGGAGATTGACGCCGGTCGCAAAGCCACCATTATTGTCATCAACGGCACGTCTGTAAAACTTGCACCAGGAAACATCGGGCATTAGTTCGGTGGTTTTCGTCGGGGTATTGGAAAGGCTTCTGGTTCTGCAGCCCGATCTGGCTTTGATTGGTCAGATCGGGTGGGCATCAAAATAAGATAAATATCCCACCAATAATTCCATTTTTCTATCATACGGACTGGAACATTTCCGGCATATTTGTATAGGATAGTATCCGGAATGGTATATTAGGATGCAGGACAAGCTTCGATGATGGGAGATGGAGACATGAAGTGCGGGAAAAAAGCGCTATTCTGGGCAGCAGTAGTTATGGTAATATGTGTCGCGCATAGTGCAGCAGTATTTGCAGAGGATCCATCATTCTATATATATCCCACACCATTCACCATATCGGCTCCTCCGGGGGGATATTATTATGCCACAGTAACGCTGGAGAACCCTACTCTTACCAATGGCGATGAAGGATATTTCAAGTTTAGTAATTTCAATATACCTTCAGCAGACTCACCATTCAGCATACTTAGCACTACATGTGATCCAAATAAGGAATACAAATATGGAGAAGGGTGTGAAGTTGTTATTAAATTCGAGCCTAGTTCCGATGCCAATCCAGGTGTGGTTAATGAATATCTGCAGTTCGACGTTCAGGAACATCTCATTGATCCCAATGAACCAGACAAAACCTATACATATTCGCATCCCATGCAAGGGAATGTCATAAGTGATGACATGCCGATATTGCTCCCGGTTGGGCCAGAATGGGAAACGATAGATAAGGGAGATCTGAACATAGGAGAGCCCGTAACGTATTCTTACACGGTGCAAAATACAGGAACAGCACCTGCACATCTGACTTTCTATGATACCATTACAGTAGGGGAACCTGAATGGATCGCTTCCCGTGAGCTACAATGTCCAGAAGAACTACAGCCAGGTGAAACATGTAATTTCGTGGTCACGCTGGACCCCACCTGGCAGGAGCTTAACTATTACGCATATGTGGAATGCCCGCAGTGCATAACTGACACCTATACCACCGAAGTGCACATAACCGCACATGCAACATACATTAACTATCAGGTATTTGCTGCAACAAATAGTTCGTGTGAGTACAATTATGACCCCATGACGTGTGGGCAATATGATTTTGGAACAGTAAACGCTGGCGACATTTCAGATGAAGTGGAATTTATTATCAAGGTCGATTCGGGAACTTTGAGAATTGATAATCTCCAAATTCCCGACAGCAATTTTGAATTAAGCGATCCCAACCATTGTGCGTCCGCCACTCTGGCACCGGGTACAACATGCAGCTTCTATGTCAGTTTTGCTCCTGATACGCCTGGTCTGCACGAAGCGCCAATACAGATTACGAGTAATGCCTTCGTGGAAGTATATGATGAAAATGGCAACGTAATCGACAAGATATATACAACTGAACCCCTTACACTTACGGGTTATGGATCTGGACAGGATATTGAAGTTGATCCGGATAACGTGGACTTCGGAAATGTAGTTTTTGGAACTGATCCGCCACAACAGATCATAACAGTAATGAATGCCGGATCCGCCATATTGTCCATTACGGACGTACAAATCGAAGATTCTATCAACTTTTCGATGGATAACCAGTGCCAGGATGCAAATCTGCAAGGCGGAGAAACCTGTGAAATCCTTGTGAGTTTTACTCCACAAACTGCCGAACAGGGTCTAACGGAAACAAACATACACATTTCATCCAACGATCCAGACGAAAATCCCCTTACCGTGCACCTCAGCGGGACTCCGGTTACCGTAACGGTGGAAGTAGATCCGGCCAGTAAGGATTATGGCCGCATTCCGGTCAATTCTTCTTCCGAGGCAGTATTTACCGTAACAAACACCGGAACCGGAGAAGCCACGTTAAGTGACATTGCGCTTGACGATGGAACAGTTTTTTGGATAACGGAACAAAATTGCCAAATGGACGTACCCATGTCCCCCGGAGACCAGTGCTCTTTTACCGTACGGGCACTACCGAAACAAAATGGCGTGCATAGCGCCAATGCAATAATCAGCTTGAGTGCTCCGGACAACTCACAAATTACTGTTCCGCTGACCGTGGAGGCAATATCTGCCACACTGCAGCCGGAACCGGATACTGTAGATTTTGGAAATGTTCCCCTATACCAGAGTGCAGACCAAACCATTACCATCCGGAATACCGGATTGGCAGACGGATTAGTGGGGGGCATTTCCATTGATAACCCGGAATTTGTTGTAAAGGATGACACGTGCAGCGGAAAGGTGCTGTCAACAGATGAGACCTGCACCGTGACCGTACGGTATTCCCCGTCACAAACTGGCCCTGCAGTAGGTCAAATGATCATAACGGTTTCGGATGAAAACATAGAAACACACCCGGCTTCCCTGCAGGCCAATGGAGTTGATCCTGATGTGGTGGTGACCCCAAGGCAACTCGAATTCGAACCGTATATAAATGCACCTACGTACGCAAGCCTTACTGTGAGTAACGCAGGCACAGAATCCTTCGACATTACCGATGTAGAATTCGTATCAGATGCCTATAGTGTTGCGGAAAACACATGTACATCGCTAGCTTCTGGAGAACAATGTGACATAACGATTAAGTTTGAGCCGCTATCGGGTACGGGTGGCGACTACTCCGGTTATGCCATACTGCACACTACTGACCCAGACGAACAGGAAGTGCGCATAAATTTAACGGCACGAAAACTCTACACCACCAACCTTGGCATATTTTATCTACCGCCCATTGCCGGACCGCTGAAAAACATGAGCGGTCAATGGCCAATTAGTACGTGGAACCTGGTCAAAACACTTACGGAACCTACCGATATCATGGCGTATGTTACCGGAGACGTACCCCTGACCATAAACGGAGTACGCATAAATCCGGGCGAACGTAAGGTGGTAGCCGAAAATGTTGTACGAGACAACCCTGTGCAAATGCCGTTGTATGTGTCGGAAGAACACGTAGCGGGAAATGCTGAAATATGGCTCTACGGAACCAACCCCAACGTAACTCATGCGGGGAGGCTACAGGTAAGTGTGTGGGAATTGGGAAATGTGCAGATAGCTAACAATGAAGATGAGCTACACATTCACAAACTAGCAGAAAAAGCAGATATTGAGATATCCCTAACAACTGCCCATACTACATTCACAGCCGACGAAGAACGGGCTCAAAAAAACCGGATTGATCGAACCATAGGACTGGTTCGGTGGAAAAACATTCCGGAAGGTCTTGAACCAAATCCCTATACCATGCACCTCACCGGGTACGCAAAAACAGAGGGATCGTATTCGTTGACTGCCGAAGTGGTAATGTTTGACGCAAACAATGTGGAACATTTACTATATAGTGATACCGTCACTTTGATAGTGGAAGAACCGCCTCCAATCGAAATTGCGATGAATCCGCTGTCGAGCTTTGAGGAATTACTTTCCGATCCCACTAATCTAAAAACGTATGTCAACCAACAGCAGGTGGGGCGGTATATTATTACGTC
>NZ_FWXF01000029.1 GCF_900176285.1 Desulfacinum hydrothermale DSM 13146
GTCGTCTTGCCATGGTCGATGTGACCAATGGTCCCCACGTTCAAATGCGGCTTCGTCCGCTCAAACTTCTTCTTCGACATCGCACTTCCTCCTCAAAAACTGGATCCCATAAAGCTTCCATTCATCACAATACGCTCAACCTGCGAGGATGCCCATTTGATGGTCGCGCCCAGGCACCGGCCCTTCGCCCAGCACAGGACAGAACGGGTCCGCCTACCAGCGATAGTGGGCAAAGGCCTTGTTCGCTTCCGCCATTCGGTGTGTGTCCTCGCGCTTTTTGATGGCACCCCCCCTGTTTTGCGACGCATCCAGGAGTTCGCCCGCGAGCCTTTCCATCATGGTCTTTTCCGAACGATTCTTGGCGTAGCCGATCAGCCACCGCATGGCCAGGGCATCACGCCGTGCCGGACGCACCTCCACAGGCACCTGATAGGTGGCACCGCCCACCCGACGGGACTTCACCTCAATGACGGGCCGCACGTTGTCCATGGCCTTGTGAAAGACCTCGAGAGGATCCGTCTTGGAGCGCTTTTCGATCAAATCGAAGGCGCCGTACAGGATCCGCTCAGCCACACTCTTTTTTCCATCCCGCATGATATTGTTGATGAACTTGGCCACCAACCGGCTGTTGTACTTGGGATCTGGAAGAATTTCGCGCTTTGGTACTTCTCTTCTCCTAGGCATTCCCGACCTCAACCTCTTGTGATCGTTGACGGCAAAAGAGAAGCCATGGCCCCTGCCAAGACCATGGCCCATCCTGGATTTCCCTACTCTTTATTTCGGCCGCTTGGCCCCATACTTGGACCGCCCCTGCTTGCGATCGGCCACCCCCAAGGCATCCAAGGTTCCGCGGATGATGTGGTAGCGAACGCCGGGCAAGTCCTTCACACGGCCACCGCGAATGAGTACCACCGAGTGTTCCTGCAGGTTGTGGCCGACACCGGGAATGTAAGACGTCACTTCAATGCCGTTGGTCAAGCGCACGCGCGCGATCTTGCGCAACGCCGAATTGGGCTTCTTGGGCGTTGTGGTATAGACGCGCACACACACCCCCCGCTTCTGGGGACAACTTTGAAGAGCGGGTGTCGTTGGTTTTTTGCGGACCTTTTGTCTGCCTTTTCGCACTAGCTGGTTGATCGTGGGCATCCTCGTTACTCCACCTGCTTCAGACCATATTAATTTCAAAAACTTAACTCGCCCCTTCCGTCTGGGCTCGGAAATCTCCTCTATCTACTGATAACCCGTGGGCTTGTCAAGATATTTAAGACCCCGCCGTGGGGGCGGCCCGGATCCTCTAGTGACCCGGAGCCGCTTCCACCGCGAACGAGGCCTTCCGATAGGGCTTCATCCCGGTCCCAGCCGGGATCAATCGGCCCATGATCACGTTCTCCTTGAGACCCCTTAAGTGATCCACCTTGCCCGAAGCGGCCGCATCGGTCAGGACCTTGGTGGTCTCCTGGAAGGAGGCGGCTGAGATGAAGCTTTCCGTACTCAGCGAGGCCTTGGTGATCCCAAGGAGCAAGGGTTCCGCCGCGGCCGGCACTTTGCCTTCCGCCTCCAGTTTCTGGTTCACTTCCTCGAACACGCGCTTTTCCACATGTTCCCCAATCAGGAAATCGGAATCGCCGGGGTTGGTGATCTTCACGCGGCGCAGCATCTGGCGCACAATGACCTCGATGTGCTTGTCATTGATCTTGACGCCTTGCAGCCGGTAGACCTGCTGGACTTCATTGACCAGGTACTTGGCCAGCTCCTTTTCCCCAAGAACATTCAAGACGTCGTGGGGATTGGGCGAACCGTCCATGAGCGGCTCACCAGCTCGCACGTAATCCCCCTCATGGACGCTGATGTGCTTGCCCTTGGGGATCAGGTACTCGCGGGGATCTCCCACCTCGGGGGTGACGATGACTTTGCGCTTGCCCTTGGTGTCCTTGCCGAAACTGACCACGCCGTCGATTTCGGAGATGATCGCATGCTCTTTCGGCTTGCGCACCTCGAACAGCTCCGCCACACGGGGCAAACCACCGGTGATGTCCTTTGTCTTGGTGGTCTCCCGGGGAATCCTGGCCAGCACGTCACCGGGCGAGACCATGTCGCCTTCATTGACCATCAAGATAGCCCCCACCGGCATGTAGTAGCGAGCATGGCCGCCGTCACCGACCCGGGCCGTCCGGCCCCGTTCGTCCTTGATGGACACGCGCGGCCTCATGTCTCCGTCCCGGGCCTCCACAATCACCTTGCTGGACTTGCCGGTGACGGGGTCCAGCTGTTCCTGCATGCTCTGGCCTTCGATGATGTCTCCGAACTTCACCGTCCCCTGTACGTCCGTGAGAATGGGAATGGTAAAGGGATCCCATTCGGCCAGCAAGGTCTCCGGCTCAACCCAGTCGCCGTCTTGCACCTTGAGCTTGGCACCGTAGATGATCACATAGCGTTCCCGCTCACGGCCCGTCTCGCTCACGATGGAGATTTCTCCGTTGCGGTTCATGGCCACCAGGTCGCCCTGGCGGTCGCGCACGGTGGTCAGGTTGATGAATTTCACCTGTCCCGGATACCGGTTGGTGATGGAGGTCTGCTCGATGCGCTTGCTGGCGGTACCGCCGATGTGAAAGGTGCGCATGGTCAGCTGCGTGCCCGGCTCTCCAATGGACTGGGCCGCGATGATCCCCACCGCCTCGCCGATCTGAACCCTGCGTCCGTGGGCCAGGTCGCGGCCATAACAGGTGGCGCACACGCCCCGGCGGCTCTTACAGGTCAGGACCGAACGGATGGTGACCTTCTCGATGCCGGCCTCTTCAATCTTCTTCAGACCCGCCTCATCGATCTCCTGGCCGGCGGGAATGAGCACATCACCGGTCACCGGGTCCACCACGTCTTCGTGGACCACGCGACCCAGGATCCGCTCACCCAGCCGCTGGATGATTTCTCCAGCCTCCGTGAGCGCCTCCACGGTGATGCCGTCCATGGTCCCACAGTCCTTTTCGCTGACGATCACATCCTGGGACACGTCCACCAGCCGGCGGGTGAGATACCCGGAGTTGGCGGTCTTGAGGGCCGTATCCGCCAGGCCTTTACGGGCACCGTGGGTCGAGATGAAGTACTGAAGCACGGTGAGGCCCTCGCGGAAATTGGCGGTGATGGGCGTTTCGATGATCTCGCCCGAAGGCTTCGCCATCAGGCCGCGCATGCCTGACAACTGCCGCATCTGATCCTTGCTGCCGCGGGCGCCCGAATCGGCCATCATGAAGATCGGGTTGAAGGAAGTGGACTCCACGCTCTGGCCATCGGGACTGGAGACCTCCTCCACGGCCATTTCCTTCATCATCTCGCCCGCCACGTCTTCGGTGGCCTTGGCCCAGATGTCCACCACCTTGTTGTACTTTTCGCCTTCCGTGATGAGGCCTTCGTTGTATTGGCGCTCGATTTCACGGACCAGGTCGAAGGCGTCCGAGATGATCTCCGCCTTCTTTTCAGGGACGATCATGTCCTTGATGGAGATGGAGATCCCCGAGCGGGTCGCCTGCTGGTAACCCAGGTCTTTGAGACGGTCTGCCAGGATGACCGTGGCCTTCTCGCCGGCGGTGCGGTAACTGTAATCGATGAGCTCCAAAAGGGCCTTCTTGTTCATAACCTTGTTGACCATGGAAAAGGTCTTGGCCAGCAGGTCGGGATCCTTCATGATCTTGTCCGGCATGATGCTGGAGATCAGTTCCCACAAGAGGGTCCGGCCCACGGTGGACTCCACCAGGTCGCCGTTCAGCCGCACCTTGATTTTGGCATGGAGATCCACCCTGCCCGCATCGTAAGCGCAACGCACCTCATCGATGCCGGAAAAGACGCGGTTTTCACCTTGGGCGAACGGGCGCTCCCGGGTCATGTAGTAGATGCCCAGAACGATATCCTGGGACGGCACGATGATCGGCCCGCCGTGGGCCGGGCTGAGGATATTGTTCGTGGACATCATGAGAACGCGGGCTTCGGTTTGGGCCTCAATGGACAAAGGCACATGGACCGCCATCTGGTCCCCGTCGAAGTCGGCGTTGAAGGCCGTGCACACCAGCGGGTGCAGCTGGATGGCCTTTCCTTCGATCAGGATCGGCTCGAAGGCCTGGATCCCCAAGCGGTGCAGGGTGGGAGCCCGGTTGAGAAGCACCGGAAATTCCTTGACCACCTCGTCCAGGGTGTCCCAGACCTCCGGCGTCTCCTTTTCCACCATCTTCTTGGCCGCCTTGATGGTGCTCACATGCCCTTTTTCTTCCAGCTTGTTGTAGACGAAGGGCTTGAAGAGCTCCAAAGCCATCTTCTTGGGCAACCCGCACTGGTGCAGACGCAGGTTCGGGCCCACCACGATCACCGTTCGACCGGAATAGTCCACGCGCTTGCCCAGCAGGTTCTGGCGGAAACGCCCCTGTTTGCCCTTGAGCATGTCGCTCAGGGACTTGAGCGGTCGCTTGTTGGCGCCCGTGATGGTCTTGCCACGGCGCCCGTTGTCGAACAGGACGTCCACCGCCTCCTGCAGCATGCGCTTTTCGTTGCGGATGATGATATCCGGCGCATTGAGCTCCATGAGCCGTTTCAGGCGGTTGTTTCGGTTGATCACGCGCCGGTACAGGTCGTTGAGATCGCTGGTGGCGAAACGCCCCCCGTCCAGGGGAACGAGCGGACGCAGATCGGGGGGCAGGACGGGAATCACATCCATGATGGTGTATTCGGGGAGATTGTCCGAGTCCTTGAAAGCCTCCACCACCTTAAGGCGCTTGGCCAGTTTTTTCCTCTTGGCCACCGATCCGGTTGCCATCATCTCCTGGCGCAGCTCCTGAGCCAGCGCTTCCAAATCCAAGCTGGCCAGCAGCTCTTTGATGGCCTCCGCCCCGATCCCGGCTCGAAATCCCGCACCGTATTCCTGCACCAGCGCCCGATAGCGTTCTTCGCTGAGCAGCTCGCCCTTTTCCAACGGGGTATCGCCCGGATCCAAGACGATGAAAGAATCGAAGTAGAGAACCTTTTCCAATTCCCGCATGGTCAGATCCAGCAAGTTGCCGATCTTGCTGGGCAGGCTGCGCAGAAACCAGATGTGGGCCACGGGCGCGGCCAGCTCGATATGGCCCATGCGCTCACGACGCACCTTGGACTGGATCACCTCCACACCGCACTTTTCGCAAACCACACCGCGGTGTTTCATCCTTTTGTACTTGCCGCAATTGCACTCGTAGTCCTTGGTGGGGCCGAAGATCTTGGCACAGAACAAGCCGTCCCGTTCCGGCTTGAACGTCCTATAGTTGATGGTTTCCGGCTTCTTCACTTCGCCATGGGACCACTCCCGGATCTTTTCGGGAGAGGCCAGCATGATCTTGACCGCATCGAAGTGAAGCGGATCGCTCGGCTTCATAAAGTAGGGATAGAGCTCTTTCAAAGGATCCTCCTTATGCGTCACGTTCCCAAGAACGCCCCGGCGAGTTGCGCGGCGGGCGAAGGCCGTCCTTTCGCCCGTGCGCCTTCGCCTGACGCAACACTAATCGCCTTCGCCCTCTTCCTCGCCCAGGAGCTGTACATCGAGAGCCAAGGCCTGAAGCTCCTTAACAAGCACGTTGAACGACTCCGGCAGCCCGGCCTCCAGGGTGTTTTCCCCCTTGACGATCTTTTCGTACATCCGGGTTCTTCCGGCCACGTCGTCCGATTTCACCGTCAGGAACTCCTGGAGCGCATACGCGCCACCATAGGCCTCCATCGCCCACACTTCCATCTCTCCCAAGCGCTGGCCGCCGAATTGGGCCTTGCCGCCCAAGGGCTGTTGGGTCACCAGCGAATAGGGGCCGATGGAGCGCGCATGGATCTTGTCGTCCACCAGGTGGTGGAGTTTCAGCATGTACATGATCCCCACGGTCACCGGCTGGTCAAAGGGCTCTCCCGTGCGCCCGTCGTAGAGGGTCGCCTGCCCCGTCTCGGGCAGTCCGGCTTCTTTGAGAAAAGCCCGGATCTCGGATTCTTCGGCGCCATCGAAGACCGGTGAGGCCACATGAACGCCCTCCTTCAGGTGCGGCACGAGGGACTTCAACTCCTCTTCGCTCGCTCCCTTCAGGTAGGTGTCCCATTCCAACTGGTTGTAAATGCGCTGCAGCTTCTGCTCCAGCGTCTCCTTTTCCTTATACTCCTCGATCATGCGGGCCAGCTGCTCGCCGAGCCCCTTGGCGGCCCAGCCCAGGTGGGTTTCCATCACCTGCCCCACATTCATACGGGAAGGCACGCCCAGGGGATTGAGCACCAGATCCACGGGCGTCCCATCGGCAAAGTAAGGCATGTCCTCCACGGGCAGGATCCTGGAAACAACACCCTTGTTTCCATGGCGGCCGGCCATCTTGTCCCCGACCTGCAGCTTGCGCTTGACCGCCACGTAGACCTTGACCATCTTGATGACGCCCGGCGGCAGCTCGTCGCCCTTTTTCAGCTTGCTGATCTTTTCTTCGAACAGCGACCGGACCAGGTCCACCTGCTCGCGGTAGTGCTCATAGATATGCTCCACCTCCATGGACAGGGCCGGGTCCTCCACGGCCGCCAGGTGGGACCACAGTCGACTGGGTAGATTCAGAACCACATCCACCGTGATGGGCTCGCCCTTCTTCACATAGACCGTCTTGCCGTCTTTGATGGGGGCGGCGCAGGTCTTGCCTTCAAAGAGCGCCGCAATACGCTTGGCCACACTTCGGCGGATGATGTCCAGCTCGTCCCGCTGGTCCTTCATGAGTCGAGCGATTTCCTCGTCTTCGATCATCCGGGTCCGCTCGTCCTTGTCCACACCGCGGCGCGAAAAGACCTTGGCGTCGATGACAATGCCCTCCACTCCCGGAGGAACCCTCAGGGAGGTGTCTTTGACGTCGCTGGCCTTCTCGCCGAAGATCGCCCGCAGCAGCTTCTCTTCGGGGGTCAGCTGGGTTTCCCCCTTGGGGGTCACCTTGCCCACCAGGATATCGTTGTGGCGGATGTAGGCCCCGATGCGAACGATGCCGCTTTCATCCAGGTTGCGCAGGGCCTCTTCGCCCACGTTGGGGATGTCCCGCGTGATCTCCTCTTTGCCCAGCTTGGTGTCCCGGGCCAGAATCTCGAATTCTTCAATGTGAATGGAGGTGAACACGTCTTCCTGGGCTATGCGCTCACTGACCAGGATGGAATCTTCAAAGTTATAGCCTCCCCAGCTCATGAAGGCGATCATCACGTTCCGCCCCAGAGCCAGCTCACCGTGATCGGTGGAGGCCCCATCGGCGATGATCTGGCCCTTTTGGACCCTCTGACCGGCCCGCACCAGGGGGGTTTGGTTCATGCACGTGTTCTGGTTGGAACGCTTGAACTTGATGAGCTTGTAAATATCGACCCCACTGTCCATGGAGCTTTCGGTTTCCAGGGCGCGCACCACAATGCGAGAGGCGTCCACGTACTCCACCACTCCGTCGCGCTTGGCCACGATGACCACACCGCTGTCGCGCGCCACGATCCTCTCCATGCCCGTGCCCACCAGCGGCGCACGGCTCTGGAGGAGGGGAACGGCCTGGCGCTGCATGTTGGAACCCATGAGCGCCCGGTTGGCGTCGTCGTGCTCCAGGAAGGGGATCAACGATGCGGAAACACTCACCAGCTGATTGGGCGAGACGTCCATGTACTTGATCTCGTCGGGCGGCAGGAGCATGAATTCACCCGCCACGCGCGCCGAAACCTCGTCGCGCACGAACCGGCCCTCCTCGTCCAGCGGCGCATTGGCCTGGGCGATGGGATAATCCTTCTCGTCCATGGCCGTCAGATAGACCACATCCCGGCTGGCCTTTTGATTCTCCACCTTCCGGTAGGGTGTTTCAATGAACCCATAGGGATTGACCCGCGCGTAGGTGGACAGCGACACGATGAGACCGATGTTGGGACCTTCCGGCGTCTCGATGGGGCAGATCCGCCCGTAATGGGTGGGGTGCACGTCCCGGACCTCAAAGCCGGCCCTCTCCCGGGTCAGGCCGCCGGGGCCCAAAGCGCTCAAGCGGCGCTTGTGGGTGACTTCCGACAGCGGGTTGGTCTGGTCCATGAATTGGGACAGCTGGCTGGTTCCAAAGAATTCCTTGACCACCGCCGACACCGGCTTGGCGTTGATGAGGTCGTGCGGCATGAGCGCTTCGATCTCCTGGAGGCTCATGCGCTCTTTGATGGCCCGTTCCATGCGCACCAGCCCGATGCGGTACTGGTTTTCCAGCAGCTCGCCGGTGGCACGCACCCGTCGGTTGCCCAGGTTATCGATATCATCCACGGGCCCCTGGGTCTCTTTCAGGTGGATCAGCTTCTTCACGGCTTCCAGGATGTCTTCCTTGGTGAGGGTGCGCGTCTCCAAGGGCACATCCAGGCCCAACTGCACATTGAGTTTCAGCCGCCCCACTTCGGAAAGATCGTACAGATCGGGGCTGAAAAAGAGGTTGTTGAAGAACTCGGTGGCCACCTCCAGGGTGGGAGGGTTGGTGGGCCGAAGGCGCCTGTAGATCTCCAGCAGGGCGTCGTCTCGGCCGTGCACTTTGTCCAGCAAAAGCGTATTGCGAAACGCCGGACTCACGTCCCGACCCTGCAGATGGAGCAGCTCCAATTCCCCGATACCCCGTTGGACAAGCTCTTCCAACAGTTCCTCGGTGATCGTATCGTTGCACTCCGCAAGGATCTCGCCGGTGGAAAAGTCGATAACGTCGTGGGCGAGCACCTGGCCGATCAGTTCATCCACGGGGATGCGCAGGCCCTGGACGCCCGCGTCGGCCAATCGCTGGAGTGTTTTCTTTCCCAGTTTGCGGTTTTTCTTGACGAGCACGTCGCCCGTTTCCGGGTGCAGGATGTCTTCAGGGGCTCTCGTGCCCACCAGGGTCTCCTGGCTCAGTTCCTTTTCCGCCCATTGGGCGTCGATGAGAAAAACCCGTTGCCGCTTGTAAAAGTAGTTGAGAAGCTCTTCCGTGGCGTAGCCCAGGGCCTTCAAGAGCACGGTGGCCGGCAGCTTTCTTCGCCGGTCGATGCGCACATGGAGGATATCCTTGGGGTCGAATTCGAAATCGAGCCAGGATCCGCGCAGCGGGATGATCCGGGCAGAATAGAGGATCTTGCCGCTGGAATGCGTCTTTCCGCGGTCATGATCGAAGAAGATACCGGGCGAGCGATGCAACTGACTGACAATGACCCGTTC
The DNA here is from genome assembly GCF_900176285.1 of Desulfacinum hydrothermale DSM 13146. GTDB lineage: Bacteria > Desulfobacterota > Syntrophobacteria > Syntrophobacterales > DSM-9756 > Desulfacinum > Desulfacinum hydrothermale. The sequence goes on from NZ_FWXF01000029.1 coordinate 9,191, forward strand.
CGTTCCGTTGATGATGAAAGTGCCGTTTTCGGTCATCATCGGCAGGGTTCCGAAATAGATCTCCTGCTCTTTGATGTCCCGGATGGCCCGCTGCCCCGCCTCCTTGTCCACATCGTAGACCACCAGACGGACGACGATCTTCAGCGGCGCCTCGTAGGTCATGCCCCTGGCCAGGCATTCATCCACATCGTATTTCACATCACCGAAACTGTACTGCACAAATTCGAGGGACGCGGTCTGGCTGAAGTCCTCAATGGGAAAGACACCCTGAAAGACCTCTTGCAGGCCTTTCTTGGCACGGGCTTGGGGCGGGACATCCATCTGCAGAAAGTTGGCATAGGACTCTTTCTGCATCTGAATCAGGTTCGGGATATCCACGATCTTTTTGATTTTCCCGAAACTTTTCCGGACCCGGTATTCTTGGCTCAGAGCAGTTGCCATGATGTCTCCTGCAACTTGGTGGAATTCATAACCTTGCGGTCACATGGCGAGAAAGCCACCCGGCCGCCCCGACCGAGGCCTGCCGGGTGGCACTCACCCAAAAAAGGAAATCGGAAATCCCGCCACAGACGGGACTTCCGACAAAGACCCGCCACAGGCGGGGCGTGGGGCGTTACTTGACTTCGACGGTCGCGCCGGCCTCGGTGAGCTTCTTGGCGATCTCTTCCGCTTCCTCCTTGGGAATGCCTTCCTTGACCGCGGCGGGCAGATTCTCCACCAGCTCCTTGGCTTCCTTCAGGCCCAGGCTGGTCACGGCACGCACTTCCTTGATCACCTGGATCTTCTTGTCGCCGGCGGAAGTGATGACCACGTCGAACTCGGTCTTTTCCTCGGCAGGAGCCGCTTCGCCAGGCGCTGCACCCGCCACGGCCGCCACGGCCACAGGCGCCGCAGCGCTCACGCCGAAGCGATCTTCCAGTTCCTTGACGAGCTCGCTCAGCTCAAGCACGGTCATGTTTTCAATGAACTTGATCACATCTTCCTTGGTGATTTCCGACATTGCGAGATTCCTCCCTTATCTTACGATGCTTGTTCTTTTTCTCTTTCAATGGCTGCAAGCACGCCAACAAAGGCCCTGGGCACACCACTGAGGACGCGCACCAGCCCCGTGGGCACCGCGTTGAGGGTTCCCAGGAACGTGGCCAGCATTTCCTCGCGGGACGGCAGTTCCGCCAACGCTTCCACATCCTGCGGGCTCAACGGGTTGCTCCCCAGGACACCGCCCTTGATCTGGAACTTGTCCGTTTCTTTGGCGAAGTTTTTCAAGGCCTTCGCCAGGGCACTGGGGTCCTCGTAGCTGATGGCCACGGCGTTGGTCCCGGTCAGCAGGGGTTCCACCACTTCGGCCGTCGTTCCCTTGGCAGCTATGCGCATCAGGGTGTTCTTGACCACCCGATACTCCACGCCTTGCTCGGCCAAGTTGTCGCGAAGTGCCGTGATCTCTGCAACCGTCAGGCCCTTGAAATCCGTCAGGACGGCGGCGCTTGCGCGCTGGAGCTTCTCATGCAGCTCGGCGACCAATTGCTCTTTTTTTGCCTTATCCAACCTTCTTCTTCCCCCCTTTCCTCTGCCGGCGTGCTTTCAAACTCGACAATGGCGAGCCCGTCAACCCGTTGGTCTTTTCACCACCTCGGTAGGTCCCACCCGGTCGAAAATTTACGGGTGGATTTAAACACCTCCAACGTGCACCTACGGTCTCCGATGCGTGAAAGCACCCAACGGCAGTTATTTTGATCGCTCATCCCAGGCATCAGCCAAGGATGTTCTTGACAGCCAGGGGATCGATGTGCACACCGGGTCCCATGGTTGTCGATATGGCGATACCCTTCAGGTACGTACCCTTGGCGGCGGCCGGCTTCAGCCGGATCAAGGTCTCCAAAAAGGTGGTGATGTTCTCCAGAAGCTTCTCGCGGCCGAAAGAAACCTTGCCCATGGGTGCGTGGACGATTCCCGTCTTTTCCACCCGGAAGTCCACCTTACCCGCCTTGATCTCCTTGACCACCTTCTCCACGTCAAAGGTGACCGTTCCCAGCTTGGCGTTGGGCATGAGGCCCCGCGGGCCGAGAATTTTACCGATCTTGCCCACCTGGCCCATCATGTCGGGAGTGGCCACCGCCTTGTCGAAGTCCAGCCAGCCCTCTTTGATCTTTTCGATCAGCTCCTCGCCTCCGGCCTGGTCGGCACCCGCATCCACGGCCTCCTTGACCTTCTCGCCCTTGGCAAAGACCACCACCCGGACTTCCTTGCCCAGTCCGTTGGGCAGCACCACCGTTCCGCGCACCATCTGGTCCGCATGGCGGGGATCCACACCCAGGCGAACCGCTATGTCGACCGTTTCGTCAAATCCGGCGTAGGCACATTCGAGGGCCAAACTCAGGCCTTCCTCAAAACTGTAGCGCTTCGTGCGATCCACTTTTTCCAGCGCAGCGCGGTATTTCTTTCCTCGTTTCGGCATGTCCTTTTCTCCAACCGAGTCTCCCTGATGGCCCGTTGCGGCCACAGGCCAGTCGCTATTCGACCACAATCCCCATGCTGCGCGCCGTACCTTCGATGGTGCGCACAGCCGCTTCCAAATCCCGAGCGTTGAGGTCGGGCATCTTCAGCTTGGCGATCTCCTCCACCTGCGCTTTGGTCACCTTGCCCACCTTATCCCGGTTGGGTTCGCTGGAACCTTTGGCGATCTGGGCCGCCTTTTTGAGCAGCACGGCGGCGGGCGGGGTCTTGGTGATGAACGTGAAGGAACGATCCGCATATACCGTGATGATCACGGGGATGATCATGCCGTCCTGGCCTTGGGTCTTGGCATTGAACGCCTTGCAAAACTCCATGATGTTGACGCCGTGCTGACCCAGCGCAGGGCCCACCGGCGGAGACGGATTCGCCTGTCCGGCTGGAATCTGGAGTTTAATGTTCGCAATCACCTTTTTTGCCATGATGTACTCACTCCCTGAACCACTCGCGGTCTCTTATCACAAGGCGGCACGCTACCGCGGCCGGTCCCGCGGGCAAACGCCGCCCTCGTCTCTTTCTAAAGGCGTTGAATCTGCACAAAGTCCAGTTCCACGGGTGTGGACCGCCCGAAGATGGTCACCAGAACCCGCACCTTACCCTTTTCGGGAATCACTTGCTCCACCACCCCGTTGAAGCTGGCGAACGGCCCATCCACCACCCGCACCTCTTCGCCCTTTTCGAACTGGTATTTGGGGCGGGGCTTCTGGATGCCTTCTTCCATCTGCTGGATGATCGCGTTGGCCTCCTCCTCGGACAAAGGAATGGGGCGCTCCTGACTTCCGATGAAGCCCGTCACCTTGGGCGTATGGCGGACCAGGTGCCATGTCTCGTCGTTGAGTTCCATCTCCACCACGATGTAACCGGGATAGAATTTGCGAGACGAAGACTTCCGCTCGCCTTTGACCAATTCCACCACCTTTTCCGTGGGCACCAGGATCTGGCCAAAGTACTCTTCTTTGCCGGCCGCTTTGATCCGTTCCTGCAAGGCCGCCTTGACCCTATGTTCGAATCCCGAGTACGTGTGCACGATGTACCATTGCTTCGCCACGCGATCACCCCCGCTTCGGCTCAAGCCCTCATCCATCCTCATCCGATCAATAGGCGCACAAATCGGCTGAGGATCAGATCCACGAACCCCAAAAAGAGCCCGCACAGAATCGCGATGACCAGCACAACGGAAGTGGAGCCAATGGTCTGGCGGCGCGACGGCCATACGACTTTGCGCAGCTCATAGACGACCTCTCGCAGATAGGCCTGAAAGCGCGCCCAAAGGCCGGGCTTGGAGGACTCGACCTTGCGAGGGGCCTTCTTTTTCGAAGCCGCGGGCTTCTTGTCGCCGGCCTTGGCCACTTTCTGGCGCTTGTCCCGCTTCCTATCCTTTTGGTCCGTCACAGGCCCTTTGGCCGCCTGATTGGAACTTGCCTTTGCAGTCTTCATCGATCACCTTGAGTTGGATTTGTCCCGGGTTTCACGCCTGTAGCCCAGGACCATTGCCGATGCACCGGAGGCCGAACAGGCCGCCGGTGCTCCCCCCGCAGGCTCACTTGGATTCCTTGTGCACTGTGTGGGCATTGCAAAACTTGCAATACTTCCGAAAGGCCAGCCTGTCCGGAGTCGTTCGCTTATTCTTTGTGGTCGTGTAGTTGCGCTGTTTGCATTCCTGACACACAAGGGTGACCAATACTCGCATTGTCGCTCACCTTCTCTTCCTTGAACCCACACCTACTCGATGATGTCGGTGACGACGCCGGCCCCCACGGTGCGTCCGCCTTCGCGGACCGCGAAGCGAAGCTCCTTTTCCAAGGCCACCGGGGCGATCAGCTGCACTTCCATGTTCACGTTGTCGCCCGGCATCACCATCTCCACGCCCTCAGGAAGCGTCACCACACCCGTCACGTCCGTGGTCCGAAAATAGAACTGAGGACGGTACCCGGGGAAAAACGGCGTATGACGGCCACCTTCTTCCTTCTTCAGCACGTAAACTTCCGCCTTGAACTTCGTGTGCGGCGTGATGCTCCCAGGCTTGGCCACCACCTGGCCGCGCTCCACCTCATCGCGCTTGATCCCGCGAAGCAACAAACCCACGTTGTCGCCCGCCTCACCGCGGTCCAGCGTCTTGCGGAACATCTCCACGCC
>NZ_FWXF01000056.1 GCF_900176285.1 Desulfacinum hydrothermale DSM 13146
CCCCCGGGCCGCCCCCCAAGGGCGTGGTCCGCCGGGAGCCCGTGCGGCCCTTGCCCGTGCCGGACGTGCAGCCGGCCGTTGCCAGCATCCCGGAACCTCCGGTGCCGCCCAAGCCGGTTCGTACCGTGGATCGTCTTCGGCCCACGGAAGTGCCGTCGGTGGCCCCGCGGCCCCGCCCCCAGCTGACCCGCAAGTCGGTTCCGAAAAAGACCCGGAAGGCGAAGGCGCCCAGACCCGCGATTCCACGGGCCGCTCCGGCCGTCCCGCCTCCTGCCGTGGCGCCCGCTTCCGCGGGCATCCCGCAGGGGGCTCCCTCCGGCACGGCGCAGGCCCGAACGGAAGACGCCCTGCAGCGGTTTCTGGCCCAGGTGCGACGGCGCATCGCACGCCACAAGCACTACCCTCTGGCGGCGCGGCGTCGGCACATGGAAGGGCGCGTGACGGTCCGCTTTGCCATCTACCCGGACGGTTCCGCGCGGGGGCTCAACGTGGTGCAAAGCTCGGGATTTTCCCCATTGGACCGGGCCGCGCTGGAAGCCGTTCGGAAGGCGGCCCCCTTCCCCGCCGTTCCGTCCCAGGTCCGGGAGGGGGGAGTGAATGTGGAGATTGGAATTGTCTTTGATCTGACCTGAGGCAAATGTGGTACCATCCCAAGGGGCCGTTCTGGTGCGGCCAGGACGGACGGTGGACGTAGCTGGAAGGTGGTAGACAGTATGAAACGCATCTGTGTCATCGACGGACAAGGCGGCGGCATCGGTGCCACCCTCATCAAGTACCTGAAAGAGGCCTTCGGGGAATCGGTGGAGGTCGTGGCCCTAGGGACCAACGCCATCGCCACCTCCCAAATGCTCAAGGCGGGGGCCAACCGGGGGGCCACGGGGGAAAGCGCCATTTGCTGGACGGTTCGGTCGGCCGACTGCATCGTCGGTCCCATTGCCGTCACGTGGGCCAACAGCATGCTGGGAGAGGTGACGCCCAAAATCGCCGAAGCCGTCGTTTCCAGCCCCGCCCTCAAGGTGCTCATCCCCCTTTCCCAGGAGAGGGTGGAAGTGGTGGGCGTGACCAAGGAGCCCCTGCCCCATCTGGTGCAGGCGGCGGTGGAAGGGAAAATCAAGGAGGTGATCCAGGATGTGTGAAGCCAATGCCTACTTCGTGCGAAACGGTGAAGAAGAGCTCATCATGGAATCGGTGGACCTGATCGAGCCCGAATCGGACGACACCTGGCGTCTGGTGGGGATCTTCGGGGACCGAAAGACCATCAAGGGACGCATCAAGCAGATGAACCTGGTGGATCACAAGATCCTTTTCGAGCAGTGAACTTGGCATCGCCCCACGAGAGGGGGCCTTTTGGGGCCACGCCGCCCTGACCGGGCGCGTGGTCAGTCCATAAGACGGCGCCGGGCCGTGCCAGGAAAAGTCGGTTGAAGCCGGACGGATGGGGACGAGGAGCCTGTCTGGTAATGGCCTCGTGGCCCTTTTGGCCTTTCTGACAAATGCAATTCAACTGTGCCATGTGATGTTTCTTGAGCTTTGTAGGGGCGGGTTTGGA
>NZ_FWXF01000030.1 GCF_900176285.1 Desulfacinum hydrothermale DSM 13146
GTAAATGTTGCGCAGGTGGCTATGTTGGGGTTTTGCCTGCCACACAATTTTAAGCAAAAGGATTTGCTGGAAGGTCTGACACTGCGGGAAGTGGGGGTAAGGTGCGGCTATAGCCGGGAATGGTGTGTGGCAAACTTGCCGCCGCAGTAACGGTACGCAAGGTTGGCCCAGCACATAAGTACTGGGCCAACTTTTCCCGAAATGTTTGGTTTCCCTTTTTTATACGTGTGCGAGCTGTGGGTTTTTGTGGTTGACTTTTTTGTGCTAGCGTGCTAGCATGCATATGCAAGTTTAAGAAAAGTAACGCAGTGGAGGCAACCATGGATAGGGAATACTGGGCAGAAGTGGTTGTGGAAAACGGCTGGACCCGGGCGCACGTTACTGCGGCCAAAGGGAACCTGCCCCCTGACTTTGCCTACTGGGATATCCGAAACGAAAAAGAGCAGGGTTGGACAGTTGCCCACGAGGCAGCCGTAAGCGGTTGCCTGCCTCGCAGCTTTAGTCGCTGGGATTTGGCTGATTGGGACGGCTGGACGGTTGCCCATGCGGCAGCTGTACACGGTCATCTTCCTTCCGACTTCGACCAGTGGCACCTGAAGGACAACCAGGGCCGCACCGTCGAGGACGTGGCGAAGGAATACGGCCATTTCCCGCTTGCCGACCCTAGGGAAGCGGTTATGTACAAGGAGTTTTGGGAAAATGAAACATGAATACTATGTGCAGGTATTATACGGTACCACGTGGCAAACCGTAGCGTTGGTTATGGGACCCAAAAAGGCCAAATACTTTACGGAACGCCTAAAGGAAAGGCATTTGAATGCCAGGTATATAAGCAAAACCCGCCTGCTGCGGCAGGCCGGTACTGCTGCAGTGCGCATAGCAAAAAAGGAACTGCAAACCCTACCCGAGGAAATTGTGGATGAGGTGCAAATGCTGGAAAATGAATGGTTGCATGTAGTGGGCTCGGCCGCCCCCCCACAGGGCGTAGACATTTTGCTGCGCGGCGTTCCGCACGAGCTGCATGCACAACTTAAACAGCGTGCAAAACGCAAAGGCGTTAGCCTTAACACGTTGTTGCTGGACATTATGGCGCAAAATTGTAAACGCAAACAATAACGAAAAAATAAAGCCCGGTACCGGCTGCCCCCCGATACCGGACTGTTGTGCATCTCCCCCCCGTTTACTAGAGGAGTGCCCATGACATATACCACAACCAAACCGATTTTACCATGGCTTGACATTAAAAAAGCCATAACGGAACCCGCAAAACCCCTGGATTACGTGCTGCCCGGCCTTAAAAGCGGCACCGTGGGTACACTGGTTTCCCCCGGCGGATCCGGCAAAAGCATGTTTGCGCTGGAAGCCGCCGTAACCGTGGCCGGCGGCCCCGACCTGCTTGCCCTTACGCGTACCGGCTGGAAACATACCACCGGGCGCGTGGTGTACCTTACCGCTGAAGACGGAGAAGACATACTTGGTATACGACTAAAAAGTATAGGTGCCTTCCTTAATTCCTCCGAACTTACCACCATCTGCGAAAATTTGTATATCGCTCCACTGGACGGATATGGCGTTGACATAATGAACCGGTTTTGGAAAGATTACATACTAAATGAAACCTATGATGCCAGACTTGTTATATTTGATACCCTTCGATGTTTTCATAGACTAGAAGAAAACAGCAGTGGCGAAATGACATTGCTTGTAGAATACATGAAGCAAATATGTAGAACAAATAATACTACCATAATTTTCCTACACCATACCAATAAAATGTCTGCCCTTAACAACGTTGGTGATGTGCAACAAGCCAGCCGCGGAAGCAGTGTACTTACAGATAACGTACGCTGGCAAAGCTACCTTGTCGGCATGTCCAAATCCGAAGCAAAAAAATATAAAATACCCGAAGCCTTGCGCGGATACTACGTGCGCTTTGGGATTGCCAAACAAAACTACGGTCCGCCAATACCCGACCAGTGGTACAAACGGTACGAGGGAGGAGTATTGAGACCGGTCGATCCCGAAAGTGAGCATATTTACACATATAACACCGAAGCGTGTGAAGTACAACAGCCCGCCAACGGAGCTTACGATGATTTCTAAAAATCCAAAACAACAAATAATGCCTACCGCTACCGTGCACCAAATCCGACTCCGCCTTTTCCAAGCTACACGCCGCCCCAAACATATCTCCCGGGAAATAGTTACGGCATGGGGAAAAGTGCGTGTCGTCGGTAAGCTGGGACAAACACACGCCGACCTGCTGGAAGCAATGCTAAAAGAAGCCGAACGCAAAGCCTTTGTACACGATACGGACGGCAATACCCGCATAAAACTGCTTGTGGACCCCGCAAAAGCCAAAAAAACAGCACGACAAAGAAGCGGCTCGACCCTTAAGTGCATACTCCAGGAACTTATGTCCGCCCTTATTGAAATAATGGAGCCCGAAGAACTGCGTTGCATTGGCCACCTGATCGACCACGTGGATATTGCCACCCGGCGGGACGGCACCCACATAACACGCCCCAACCCCCTCGGCGGCGAAAGGGAAATGTGGCGCGTTATAATAGGCCAGGCGGCCATGCGGCTTATCGAACAAGACCTGCGGCTGTATTACAATCCGGCCCCAATCGCCCGCCTGCGACACGGCATAAGCCAGGCAGTGGCACGCATGGTACTTAGCCACAACACACAAAAATTGCCGAAAAACGGATGGAAACTGGATACGCTGCTACAACAAGTCTGTGGCCATCTTACCCCGGGACAGCTCCGGGACAGACGACGGGAAGTGCGTGCTGACGCACAATACCTGGCCAAATTGGGCATTGTGCTGGAGCTGAATACCCAGCGCATTTACTACAAAAGTGATGCGGCATGATGCGAAAAGGCAGCGGGTGGTCTGCGGATCGGGTGACCACACAAATAAGACTTGACGTTTATATGCTAGCATGATAGCATATAAATGCAAAACGGGTGCAAACCAAACAAGGAGGATGATTATGGAAGCTAATTACTGGTGTGGTGTGGTATTTTGGGAAAAAATTGTAGATGCAAATACCGGTTGGACCTATGCCCATGAGGCTGTAAGTACCGGCTACATTCCCGCGGATTTTACGCAATGGCAGTGGCGTCTAGCGGACAAAAACGGTTGGACCGTAGCCCACGAGGCAGCGCGAACAGGTGTGCTTAACACATACGATTGGACAAAACTTACGCCCGAGAACTGGACCATGGAGGATTTGGAAGGGCAGACAGTTTTGGATGTGTACTTAAAAACTTTCCCGCTAGAACCGGATTCCGGGGTGTGGGCCAGACAAATTGGCAATGAAGGCACAACTCTGGCCCATGTGGCCGCCAAGCTGGAAAGCTTGCCTTACGGCTTTAGATTTTGGAATTTGAAGGATAAAAACGGCACAACTGTTGCCCATGTGGCAAAAACATACAAAATCTGCCAATAACTCCAAAACCAACCCACCCCCCCTCACATTCTCTCTCGATGTCACAGTGTGACATTTGAGGAAAATCCCCCGATGTCACACTGTGACATTTGAGGAAAATCCCGTCGCAAACGCTTAAACACCCCTGGTGTGGAGCATAAGCTCGGGGGCGTGGAGCAAAAGCTCGATGGCGTGGAGCAAAAGCTCGGGGCGTGGAGCAAAAGCTCGGGGCCTTTAGGATATTTTAGGATTATTAGGAAGGGGGCAGACCTTAAAGTCTGCCCCCCCCCCTTTTTAGGCATCGTTTTAAGGTAAACGTCCGATTCCAAAATTGTGGCCCGAACAGGAAGGAAAATAACCGGGCGGTTCGTGCTGTGGCTTCGCCCGAATGCCTGGGCGATGGCGTTGATGAATTCGGACGTGTATTTCCGGCACAGGTACATGGCCAGTTGCCGGGCTTCCGAGATCTTCTTGTGGCGTGCCCTGGACCGCAGCTCTTCCATGTGCTCTTGGCCAAGATGCCCACCAGACGAGAAAAGAATCCTCGAAATGCTGTTTTTCGAGCTCCCTAATGCGGTCTGCCTGTTCCCGTAGCTCCCTCGCTACGCGCTCTTTGCGGCATACGTAGCCTGGCGGCGGTGGATACCTACCGGAGGCCGCTAAAAAGTGTCGGGAAGGGAATCAGGAGATCCGGCTGGAGTGGATCTTGTGGAGGACGGCGCGGGCGCAGGCCTCGCCGAGGGGTACTCGTCGGTCTCGACCACGGGGCCGCGCATGCCGCAAGTTTTTGATTTGATGTGAAGAGTGTCGAATGTTATCATTTTTTATCGGATTTTGGCGCGTATCGGAGCCTAATAGGTGAAGAGGCGTTTTTATGGATCAAGACAAGTGGCTCACTATCGACGAGTTAGCTGACTACCTAAAAGTGGGGCGGACCAAGCTCTATCGCATGGCTCAGGAGGGTGTAATCCCTGCCTCCAAGGTTGGCAATCAGTGGCGCTTTGACCGTGAGGAAATCGACGAATGGATGAAATTACAACGACCTGCCGCCACCAAAGGCAACAAGATAGGACACTCATGATTGAACGCGATTTTGATATCGGTTTTATTGCCGGGCTTGCGTTGCGCGAAAAGCAAATTCAGCAGAACTACCGTCCCGTCATCGCTGTCCACAAATGGTTCGCCCGCCGTCCCGGAACGCTTTTCCGTGGCTTGTTGTTGTCTGAGTTCGGTAGCGGACCACTTGCGCAAACCTTCTTCGAGTCCAACGATCTCTCCGGTATTCGCGTCGCGGACCCGTTCATGGGCGGGGGAACTCCGCTGTTGGAAGCTAACCGAGTGGGCTGCGAAGGTGTTGGATTCGACATCAATCCGATGTCCTATTGGATTGTCAAGCAGGAGATCGAACATCTCGACCTTGCCGCATATGAACGTACCGCGGATCGGTTACGCGAGACGTTGGAGAAAGAACTCGGCCATCTTTACAAGACCCGGTGTGTTCATTGCGGTTCCGAGGATGCACATGCCAAGTACTTCCTCTGGGTCAAGACACGACCTTGCACAGAGTGCGGTGAAAAAATCGATTTGTTCCCGGGCTTTTTGGTGGCTCGAAATGCCAGACACCCGAAGAATGTTTTTGTCTGCCCGGAGTGTGGTGAACTTAACGAAGTCGAAGATAGGCTCCAGCCGGGTAAATGCCACTCCTGCCGCTCGCAACTCCGACTCGAAGGACCCGCGAGGCGGGGGGTGTGCCAATGCCCAAGTTGCGGGACCGATAATCATTTTCCCACACCGGATAAGCGCCCCGAACACAGGTTGTTTGCCATCGAATACTACTGTCCCTCATGCAAGCCCAACCACCAGGGAAGATTCTTCAAGAAGCCGGACTTACAGGATTTAGAAAGGATAAGAGAGGCTCGTGCCAAGTGGAAGAAGATCCATCCCAGATTCGTGCCGGAGGACCCTATACCCAGCGGAAACGAAACAAACCGCCTTCACCGGTGGGGATACCGGTATTACCGAGAAATGTTCAACAGCAGGCAGTTGCTTGGTCTGGAGGCAGCCGCGCGTTTCATTTCGAGAATAACGGATGAACGGGTGCGTGGCGCGTTGGCCACCAACCTCTCGGATCTTCTTCGTTACCAGAACATGCTATGCCGTTATGACACCATGGCCCTGAAATCACTTGATATATTCTCGGTTCACGGGTTTCCGGTCGGTCTAATCCAGTGCGAATCTAACATGCTAGGCATCGTCGATCCGGATAAGGGAACAATCGTCGGTAGCGGTGGGTGGGTGAACATCACCGAAAAATTCAGGAAAGCAAAGTCATACTGCGACGCACCCTTCGAAGTGCGTTATAAGGGGCGGAGGAAGGAAATCGTTCCCATTCCCGGCGAATGGATCGGCGATTACCGCCACGGTGCACGGGAAGGGGAAAAGAGAAAAATCGAACTCGTCTGCGGTGACGCTGCCGAAGCCGAACTCCCAGAGAATAGTCTGGATGCGGTCCTGACCGATCCACCGTATTTTGGGAACGTGCAGTACGCGGAACTAATGGATTTTTGTTACGTCTGGCTCCGGCGGTTAGTTGCGAAGGATGTGCCTTCCGCGTTCATGCAGTCTTCCACGCGGCGCCCGGAAGAGTTGACGGTCAACGAAGATATGGGCCGAGATCTGGAACATTTCACTGATGGCCTTAGCACAGTTTTTAGGAAGATGGCGAGGGCACTGAAACCGGGAGCGCCTCTCGCGTTCACCTACCATCACAACGACATAGCAGCCTATCTCCCCGTAGCTGTCGCCATCCTCGATGCGGGACTAACCTGCACGGCTTCGCTCCCGTGCCCGGCAGAGATGGGCGCCTCGATACATATCAATGGAACTGGATCGTCGATTGTGGATACGGTCTTTGTCTGCCGTTCCACAGGATGGATTTCCAAAGGGGACCTAGTGGAAACCCCCCGTGAGGTCGCCGTCCTGGTGAAACGTGACGTGGAAGCACTTGAGACTGGCGGTGTGAAACCAACCGAAGGGGATCTACGCTGTATCGTCTATGGCCATCTGATCCGATTGGCGATCTGGGATCTCCGACAAGGTTGGAATAGTGCCAGCGGGACCGGCGAAAAACTTTCCAAGGTCGAAGCGTGGCTTCACGAATTCGGCAGTTGGGAGGAGGTGAGGCGCTGTCTTGACGTGGACACGAGGACGAACACGGGGCAATGGCGCCTTGCATGCGACGAATCCATGGCGAAATGCGGAATGGAACATGCCAAAGTTTCCTTTTGAAGCCACGCTTGAAGAGATTCTGAAGGACTCGGAACAGTTTGTTGACGCAGTCTTTTCTTGTTTGGAGTCGGAATTTCTCATTATGCCCAAGGGGGCAGGCTTTGTCGAGTATGCTGTCTTCGAACGGGGATACGAAGCGTTGAAGGCAGCAACCAGAAACTTCACGGAGATATTGCCGGAGCGGGTGTTTCCGGTAACGGTCGATGAGCCCATCTCAATTGTCGTTCTACGGACCATGTTGGGATTTACGCCACCCGAGTGGGGATATGTAGCGACACAGAGAACAGGGGTTGAGGTTTCACAAGGCTTCATACGTTCCCTTGACCGCAAGGTTCGGATGGCCCCGGAAACTCCGCTGAATATTAACGGTGTTACGAAGTCCCGTCTGGAAGCACTAATCCGTACGGCGTGTCAATTATTGGTCGAAGGGGTTCCCGAGGTCCGCAAGGATCAGATCCACAGGCTGGATAAAGCTGACACGAAAAGGGGACTGGAAAGCGTTAGGAATCTCGCCGGAATGGGCGTTCCCTATGCCATGTTGCTGTACGAGAGGTTTCTGGGTAGACCTTTCGCCGGGCATAGGGATTCCGTGAGTGAACTTATCGGAGATAGCCTTGAATCCGCGATCGAGGAGACATTGAGTAAGGCAGGGATTAGCTTCCGCAAGACCAAGCGGGCCGAGAAGATCGAAGGATTCGATCAGGCACCAGACTTTATCATACCGAGTGAATTTAATCCCCAGGTGATTATCGAGGCGAAGATCACAGAGGACGACGGGACAGCGCGAGACAAGGTCACCCGCATACAGCATCTTGGCGAATTGAGTCTCGCAGGGCGGTCTCCGGATGATCCCAAATACGAGGTCATCGCTTGTATCGGCGGCCGCGGTTTCGGCGTTCGTCGGGAAGACATGAAGAAACTGCTTATCGCCACCAGGGGCAAGGTTTTCACCGCAAAGACGCTTGATCACCTCGTAGAAAATACCCGCCTAAAAGAGTTCAGAACGAAATAGGTTGTTTATCTTGATACTATCGAGGACGGCGCGGGCGCAGGCCTCGCGGCCGACGGGTACTCATCGGCCTCGAACACGGGGCCACGCATGCTGCGGTACGGGGAAAGGCTGGCCTGATGGTAGGCCAGGAAGTCGTCCGGGAAGGTCCTGACGTCGTTTTCCACCAGGCGGTTGACGATCCACTCGGCTTCCTTGCGGGCCTCGGTGTTCCCGGGCAGGAACTCGATCACGAGATCCAGACCGGGCCCCGGACCCTGGACCCAGACTCCGACGGGCTCGTAGCGGGGCTCCCGGATGCGGCCGCGCAGGGCGTACTCGACCATATAGCGCAGCTTCATTCCCATTCCTCCGCGATCCTCACGTGCTCAGCTAGGAGGTCCGCGTCGATCCGCTCGAACCGGTCCCGGTTCTCCGATTTGTACTGCCGCCAACTTTTCCAGTCTGAAGCCAGGTCCGGTTCCTGGTCGGGGAACACGAGCTCCACATGGAAGCGCTGGCTGCGGAGAAGTACGTGGCCCCGCCGGTGTCTATGTCCGCCTCCGGCGACATGCCCCCGGCGGGGATGCCGGCACGCAGCTTCTCCACCGTGCTCACCATCGCGCCGTTGTTCTCCAGCACCGTGTCGATGAAGGACGGCAGGTCGTCACCGTTGCTAAGCCGGTGGTAGAGGCCGTAGCCCTTCATCTGTCTTTCCAGGCCCTCGTCCGAGATGTCGAAACGGTACTGGTGCCCGGATCCCGGTCCACCTTGGTCAGGTAGGCCTGCTTGTGGAGATAGAGCAGCTCCGCGTCCTGCGGTGTGGCCGCCCCGGTCTTGAGGCCGAGGGATTCCATGTAATCCAGGGCCCGCTCGAGGCTCTTGGCGCTGCACATTTGCCGGAATGCCACACTTTTTTGAGCACTTCCGACCACTTAACAGTCCGAACAGGGGAAAAACCAGGAGGTCGGGGATGCGCTCAGCCGTCCAAACACCGGGTTTCAATCCGGTGAGCCACGTGCTCCACGCGCTTTCTCAACTGGCTGTTCTTGCGTGCCAGCTCCCGATCCATCTTTTTCAGTGCGTAGATGACCGTGCTGTGGCTTCGCCCGAATGCCTGGGCGATGGCGTTGAGGGGTTCGGACGTGTATTTTCGGCAAAGATACATGGCCAATTGCCGGGCTTCCGAGATCTTCTTGTGGCGTGCCCTGGACCGCAGCTCTTCCATGCTCACGCCAAAGTTGGCGCAGACGGCTTCCGCAATGTGGGGAATGCCCAGCGAAGGGAGAGAGTCCAGTATGGACTGGGTCACTTCGCGAGCCAACTCCAGGGTGATGGGAATGCCCAGGATACTGCTCTTGGCCAAGATGCCCACCAGGCAGCTTTCCAGCTGGCGCACGTCGGAGGTAATCCGATCCGCCAGAAACTCGGCCACTTCCATGGGAAGCTCCACACCGTCATGGGCCGCCTTGCGCTGGATGATCTCTTTGCGGGTCGCAAAGTCGGGCCGCTCGATGGGAGCCACCAGGACTCCTCCCAAGCGAGACCGCAGCTCATGGTTGAGCCGCGGGATGTCCTGGGGGGCCGTCTTCCCGGTGCAGATGATCCTTCGGCCCCGATCCAGAAGCTCGTCCAGGGTGTAGACCAGTTCGTCCTGGATCTTTCTCTTCCCGCTGAAAAACTCCACCTTTTCCAGCAAGAGAACGTCACAGCCATCCCGGTACCGGCGCTTGAAATCTTCAATCCGATCCCGTTTGAGCGCTCGAATCATTTCGTTGGCGAACTGCTCCGCTGTCACATACCGTACCCGGATGTCCGGCCGACTGGTCGTCAGGAGATTTCCCACGGCATGGGTCAGGTGGCTCTTACCCAAACCTGGGTCCGCCATGAGGTAGATCGACTGGTTGAAAAGGTTTTGCTGACCCGCCATGGCCAGGCAGGTGGCATAGGCGAAATGATTGGACCGGCCCACCACGAACTGGTCGAAGGTGAATCTGGGATTAAAAGGCGATCGCGGTTTTTGGCCAATGTCCGCAAAGGACATTTGCCGGGGGGCCTCTTCCGGTGGCTGCCACTCTTCCTCATCGTCCTTTTCCTGGAGCGGGTCTTGTCTGACCAGCTCCAGGCGGACCTTTTTCAGCCCGGAAAACCGGTCCCGTCCCACGGCCACGATCCTGGGCACAAGGTGGCTTTGAACCCAATCTCTATGGAGCGCGTTCCGGCAGCCCAGGACCAACTCGTGCCCATCGAATTGGAGAAAACGGAGCGTGGCTACCCAGAGGTCGTATTGCCCCCGCGAAAGGCCTTCTTTCAGCCCTTCTTGTACCGCTTCCCACTCTTTAAGCATCCTGTCCTAAGCCTCCCGAGACGTGTTTTTGCTCGGCGTACATGCAAGCGCTTATAGTGCGCCGTCCACTCGTTTGCCGTCAACGCCTCTTAGGGGCGATTTACAGACGTTTGGGTGTCCCAGCTTAAAGCGGTTTTTTGCCCTTAATACTGAAGGGATCTTGTGGGCTTTACCGCCTAAACACTCCCGCCCTGTTGTACATCAAGCGGGAAGGCTTTCTTTCTTTTTCTCGCCAAAATGCGCATTTTTGCGTAGCTGGTGCTCGTGGGTAGTCCAACTCTTGCCTGCCACACATGCTGTTTATTTGCTTGCCAATCTATCGACTGTTCGTTATCTTTTAACATGCCAACAAATACTGTCAGATTCGCAAGGAAAGGAGACACACATGGATTCCGAAATCCTCAGAATGGCCAGCAGCATCGTACAAAACATGGTTGCAACCCGAACCCAAAATCCGATGTCCATTGAGGACGTGGAAGAGGCACTCCAGCGTGTATGCGCAACGCTGGCACAACTGGAATCCGCTGCTTCTGCAGAAGGGATCCAGCCCGTTGCCAAAAAAGAAGGCCCGCCGGTGGAGCCGGAAAAATCCATCCAGGATTCGCATGTCGTTTGTCTGGAATGCGGAAAGACGTTTTCCCAGCTTACGGCCAACCACCTGAAAACCCACGGCCTCACTCCCCGTGAGTACAAGAAAAAGTGGGGATTTAGGGTGCGCGATTCCCTTGCCTGCCGGAATCTGCAAAAAACGCGAAGTAAAGCGGCAAAAAAGAGGGGCCTGCCCCAAAAACTCCTAGAGTACCAGGAAGCACGCAGACAAGCGGCAAAGCAGGCCGGCCAGTAGGCGGCCAGGCATCAGCGTTTCTCTCCTTGTCCCTCTCCCCCTTGATCCGCCCCTGGCAGTACGCCTTCCCTCCTTGATCCGGGAAGCGCCGAACCCAGGGGCGTCCTTTTCCCACCCGTCAGCTAATCGCTTCTTCGTTGCGCGGCAAACGGAGCAACCTGCCAGAGGGGTTCGATCGGTGGGACCAGGCCGATAACGATGGCTGGACCGTGGCCCATGTGGCCGCAAAACACGTTTTCCCTTATATGCGAAAAATTTCACAAGCCGAGCGGCCTGTTCCCTACCCTGTATCCTCCCTCCCCAAGAGCGTGACCGCTACCCACACAACACATGCCCTGCAACCTCTCCCCAAGCCGCTACCCTGTTTGTGCCGACCGGATTGCGCATGCCCATGCGCAATCCCCCTTACCCGCCTCCATCCGACCCTGTGCCGGTGTCTTCCCCCGCCGTGCCGACCGGATCATTCCCGGATACCCCACACCCTTTCACCCCCGCACAGTTAATCCTCGGTCTTCCACTTCCAATGTCTCGGAGATCCGTGAATGGGGCAAATAAGGACGCGCATTGAATGTTGAATTAAACAAAACACACAAAACCTACGACCAACTTCAAATCCCGTGATCTCCCAGTCTCCACAATTCGCTCCACGCCTCCC
>NZ_FWXF01000032.1 GCF_900176285.1 Desulfacinum hydrothermale DSM 13146
CCCCCGCCGCTACGTGGAAGAAGAAAAGCCCATGGCCCTCTGGTTCGACCTGGCGGGCGGAAGCGTGACGGTTCCGGTGGTGGGCTCCCTGGGGCCGGAAGATTTGGGCGGGCCTCCCGCGGCCCGAAACGAGGACGTGGCAATCTACGTCCACCGGGTGGCGCGCGTTACGGACGTTCCGGAAAGGAACGATCCCCTGGTGGCCGTGGACGCCACCTTCCGGGTTCCGCCCGGAAAGGGGCACCTGAGGGTGGGTGAGCTTTTGGTCCTGAAGGGACCGGGCTTTGATCCCCAAAAGGCCGGGCAGGAAATGGATCGCGTGAAAAAGGCACGTCAAAAGGCGCTTCCGTCGGCCCACCGGGGCCTGGCCCATTTTGCATCGGTGCGCCTATCACCGCGCCCCGATGCACTTTCCGAAACCCTGTTGCCGGAAAGCGCCGAAGACCTGCTGCCGCTGGCCCTGGATTCCGATTCCGTTCTGCCGGCGGGACAGGCCCGGCGCGGCTGGCTCCTCTTTTCCCTCCCGGAAGATTCGGATCTCGCAAAGTGGCGCGTGGGATCCCTGATCTTCGACGATCTTTCGATTCCCCTTTCCCCCGAAGTTGTGGAAGAACCCCTGCTTTCCTTCACCAGGCTGGAGATGCCCGACGACGGCGATGAGGACTTCTGGAGCCGGGTGGCGGAAAAGGTCCGGGAACTGTCCGCCCGGCGGGCGGCCTCGGGATGGAAAAAGCCCGGTGCGGTCCCTTTGCGGGTGGTGGACCCGGGTTTGAAGGCGGAGGTGGGCCCCCGGCTGGATCCTCCGGGGCTTACGGTGGCGGGAGCCCGATCCCTGGGTGAGCTGAAAGATCTGGAGACCCTGCGGCGCCGGGCCCAAACCCTGCACTGGCTTCCCGGAAAAACCCCGTGGGCGGTGCGCTACGCGCCGGAAGCGGTGCTCACCCAGGGATGGGGCACGGAATCGGACCTGGCGGCCCTCGCCGAACAGGTGCTCAACCGCTCCGGCCTGCGCACCCAACGGGCCGTGGTGGAGCTTTTGGACAAGGGACGTCAAGAGCTGGCCCGGCGGGCGGGCCTTGAGGAGATCCAACTGGAACGGCTGCCGGCGCTTGGTTACCGCAGTGCCGACGGCACGCAACGGGTGCTTGTGTCGCCCTTCCTGGAAGACCTTCGATCCCTCCAGGGCCTGGTGAGCTACCATGTGGAGACGCTGGAAGACAGCCCGCAGGTGGAAGCGGAGCTGGAGGTGGGGCTTCTGGTGCGTTCCCAAAAGGAGGACCGGAACGCGCAGGCGGGACGCATGAGCGGCGCCCTGGCGGGCGGCGAAACCGAAGAGCCGGAAGAGGTGGCCCTGCTGGAAACGTCGCTGGGTCTGGCCGGTTCGAGCCTGGATTGGATCGATGTGGGCTTCACCCAGGTCCCGGCCCGGGGCACGGTGGTCTACAAGGCGGTTTTGAACGGCCCGGAAGGTCGGAAGATCACCTCTGATGAGGACGCTCCGGACGCCACCCGGGTGGAAGTGGTCGGCTGGTACTACCGGTTGGAACCTCCGGAAGGTGAATACAAACGCCGTTTCCTGCTGCCTGCGCAAACGGATATCACCGGCGTCTTTTTGAGCCTGGGGATCAACCTGCCGGATCTTCCGCCGTCCGCGCTCCAGGTGTTGGAGGATGCGCGCCGGAAGATGCGCAAAGCCGCGCCGGTGCCTCCCGACGCCTTTTCCGGCCTTCGCTGGTACGCCCACGGCCTGGCAGGCCGGTTCCTGGGGGCGCAGTCGGCCTGGGAACGGCAAACGGCCCAAAAGCTCGGCCTGGTGGCGGGGCGCACCACGCAGGCCCGCTGCCTGGCAGTGATACTCAGCAAAGACAACGGTGAAGGACCGTTGCGGGCCCAGATGGATCTATTGGCCCCCTTTGCCCAGGTGCATCGGGCCCCGGACCCGCGGGCCGAAAGGGCCTTTCGAATCCTGGGCGGACTGGCCGCCGCCCAATTGGAAGCCGCGGCCCTTTCCCCGCGGAGTACCGGCCTGTGGGAAATCTGGAGCCATTGTCCGCCGGACACGCGCCTTCTCTTCGTGGCCGACGACAACCGGGAAGCCTTTCTGGAGCAGCTCCAGGCCCGGTCCTATCCCCAACGCCTGGTTCGCTACCTGGAAGAGACCGACCGGTACCTGCTCTTTCCCAGCTCCCCCGGGGTGGTGGACGGCCGGGTGCGCTGGGCCTGGCTGGAAGTGGATCCGGAAACCTACGACCTAAGGGCTGTGCTGGACGACGAGACGGGAGGCGCCCTGGTGGAAAGCCTCATCGGAAACCTGTATGAACAGGCCACGAGCTACCTGGTGGGAGCCTTCGTGGGCATCGGCGCATCGCTTTGGTCCGTTTCGGCCTTCAGCCTGGAACTGGAAGACTACGACCAGATCGTGAAAGAAGCGGAAGCCTTCGCCCGCGGCCTGGCCAAGAACTTCAGCGTGGGAAACGACTACGCGGGGCTGCCGGTGGGAGGACTTCCTTCGGCGTCGGTCTCTTTGGACCGGGCGCTCACCTTCAGCCTGGATCCCAAGGGCGTTTCCTTCAGCAACAACATGCTGGGCTTCGGAAACGGCTACCAGGACGGAATCAGCTACTATTTCCAGAACACCCAGTAGAAACGGAATGGAAAACAGGAGGAAAGCATGGCGGATGAAACCCCAAGATACCGAGCGCTCTTTTCTTCAGATTGGAGTGAATGCCTGTCGCCCGGCGGGCCGTTCGACTGCATCTTCTTCAACTACCCGAATCTCAGGGACCCGCTCACCGCCGTCTTCCGCCAGTACACGTCCAACGCCATCTCCTTGGGTGAGGCCATCCGGCGGATCGAGAAGCTCCTGCCCGGCCCCGTGACACAGGAAATGATGGACGCCTACCTGGAGGCATCCTTCGCCACCTACCCGGGCGCGGCCGAACTCATGGACTGGTGCCGGGAAAACCGGATTCTTTTCATGCTCAACACCACGGGCTTTCAGGGTACCTACCAGCGGATCCTGGCCAAGGGACTGCTGCCGCCCTTGGCGGCCCTTTCCGCCCACCCCTTCATCCACTACCCGGAAGGGCCCACGGACCCGCCCGTTTTCCATCCATTGCGGGAAATCCAGGACAAGGCCGCCAATTCGGAGGCCGTGGCCGAGGCGTTCGGCATTGGAGCGGGGCGCATCATCGTCATGGGGGACAGCGGCGGGGACGGTCCCCACTTTCAGTGGGCCGCGCAGAAGCAGGGGCTGCTCATCGCCAGCCGTCCCAAGCCGTCCCTGGAGCGCTACTGCGCCGAGCGCGGCATCACCATCCACCACCGCATCGGCTCCGCCGACGACCCGCACAAGGCCCATTTCCTGGAGCTGATTCCCTGGATCGAAGGTTACCTGGAAACGGATGCTGAATAACCGGCTGGCGATCACCGGGTTTCAGAACCCCCCGGTAGATGAGTTCCGTGAGTTGATCGGCCACCTCATCGGCGATCCGTTTCGGCTTGATGGGCTTGACAGGAAGGGCCTTCACGAGTCGAGATTCTCCGCGTAGATTTCGATGGCATGGCGCACCTGGACGGCATCGCCTGCCTGACTCAGTTGGTCGTGGAGCTGTATCATACAGGCAGGACACCCGGTTGTCACTACGCGGCATCCCGTGGCCGCCACCTGATCCCTCTTGCGACGCCCGATGCCGGATGAAAGGTCATAGTGTTCCAGACTGAAACTGCCCCCCAGCCCGCAGCACCAGTCCGGTTCGGCCATCTCCACCAGGCGCACGGAAGGACTGGCACGCAGCAGGCGGCGCGGTTCGGCAAACACTCCCAAGGATTTTTTCAGGTGGCAGGGATCATGATAGGTGACGGGAAGGGCATCGTCCCTGGGAAGCGCGGGATCAGGGGCCACGCCCAGGCGATGGACCAGAAACGCATGGATGTCCATCACCTTGTCGCTCAGGGTCCGGACCCGTTCCAGGACATCCGGATCGTCGTCTTGAAAAAGCACCGGCCAGATCTTCTTTATGGTGGAGGTGCAGGTGGCGCACGACGTGAGCAGCACGTCAAAACGATCCGCGGGGAAGCGCTCCAGATTGTGGCGGACCAACTTCTTGAAGGTTTCCAGATCGCCGCTGGAGGCTGCCGGAATGCCGCAGCAAGCCTGGTTGTCGGGGAGGTAAACCCCCACGCCGTGGTGGCGCAGCACCTTGAGGCTCGCCCGGGCTACCGACGGAAAGATCTTGTCGATAAGACAACCCACAAAAAAAGCGGCTTTCAGTCCCGAAGCCCCAGGGGCTTCGTCCAGGGACGGCAGCTGCGCATGGAAGGGCTTGGGCGCCAGGGGTTTGATGTGACGGTTCCCCAGCAAAGAAGCCCCCAGGCGGGCGCAGGACGTTCCCAAGGTTTCGTTGACCGGACGGGTGAGCAGTTTTTGAAATCGCGCCCCCCACGCCGTCACCCGATCGAAGATTTGGGGATTTCCCAGCATGCCCCGCAGGACGGCCTTTTTGATGGGAGACAGGCCCTGGTAACCGGCCAGAATGGCCCGGGCTTTGACAAAGATGTCCAGCACCTTCACGCCGCTGGGGCAGTTGGCCGCACAAGATCCGCACAAGAGGCACCGGTTGAGCCGCTCAGAGACGCCCGAGGGATCCCGAAACATTTCCTTGGAAAGTCCCTCCAGCAGGGCCAGCTTGCCCCGGGCCACGTCCGCCTCCCGGCCCGTCTGCCCATAAAGCGGGCAGACCGCCTGGCACATGCCGCAGCGCATGCACACCACCAGCTGGTCCTCCAGCTCACGCACCAGATGCGCCAGTTCCTTGATGGTCGCCATCTCACGCGTCTCCTATGATCTTTCCGGGATTCAAGATGTTGTGCGGGTCCAGGGCCCGCTTGATCCGGCGCGCGTAGTCCAGGGTGGCCCGAGACGTCTCCCGCTCCATGAAGGAGGTCTTGGCGATACCGATGCCATGCTCCCCGGAAAGGGTCCCGCCCATGGCCAGGGCCCGGTCGAAGATCTCGTCGATGGCCTGCTCCACCCGATGCCATTCCTCCTGGTCCCGCCGGTCGGTCAGGATGGTGGGATGCAGATTGCCGTCCCCGGCATGGCCGAAGGTGCCGATGGTGAGTTGGTACTTGCGGGCGATCTCCTCCACGGCCGCCACCATGTCCGGAATGCGGCTTCGGGGCACCGTGGCGTCTTCCAGGACCACGGTGGGCTTGAGCTTGGCCAGAGCGGAAAGGGCCGCGCGCCGGGCTTCCCAGACCTTGTTGCGTTCCTGGTCCGTTTGGGCCACCCGGATGCTGGAGGCACCCTTTTCCCGGCAGATGGCTTCCACCTTGGCCGCTTCCTCCTCCACCTGTGCCGGATGACCGTCCACTTCAATGAGCAGCAGCGCCGCCGCATCCACGGGGAGGCCCGCCTGGCTGTAGGATTCCACGGCCCGAATGGTGAAATTGTCCAGAAATTCCAGGGTGGCGGGAACGATCCGACCGGCGATGACCGCCGCCACCGTCTCGGACGCCCCCGACACCCGGTCGAAAACGGCCATCATGGATTTTCTGTGCTGAGGCGCCGGGATGAGCTTCAAGATGATCTTGTGGATCACCCCCAGGGTGCCTTCCGATCCCACCAGGAGGGCCGCCAGGTTGTAGCCGGTCACGCACTTGACCGTCCGAGCGCCGGTTTTCACCAGGTCCCCGTTGGCGTCGAAAAATTCCAGACCCATCACGTAATCGCGGGTGACGCCGTATTTGAGACCCCTCAGCCCCCCGGCGTTTTCCGCCACGTTGCCTCCCAGTGTGGAAACGGCCTGACTTCCGGGATCCGGAGGATAGAAGAGGCCCTGACCTTCCACCGCCGCGGCGAACTTGGCCGTCACCACGCCCGGCTCCACCACGGCATAGAGGTCCTCGGTGTTGATTTCCAAGATTCGGTTGAGTCCGTTGGTGAGCACCACCACGCCGTGGGGGTTGGGGATCGTGCCGCCGCTCAGGTTGGTCCCCGCGCCCCGCACCGTGAGGGGCAGGCGGTTTTCGTTGCACAGGCGAACCACCCGGGCGAGGGCTTCCGCCGTGGTGGGCCGCACCACCAGGGCCGGCACCACCGGTTCCAGTACGGCCGCATCGTAGGAATAGACCGCCCGATCCGCCTCGTCGACGAAAACCCCGTCGGCGCCCACCACTTCTTGGAATTCCTTGACAAGGGCCTTGGATATCATGACGTACTCCTTGGTTGAGGACTTTCCGCCCCCTCCGTGCCGATTGGGGTCCTGATCACAGACCATGAAGTTGACGACCAACCATTAGTGCCAACATGGCGTTCATCATTGGGAGTTCAAGCTAACAGCAACCCCAAAAGAGTTCAACTTCTCCAGGATTGTTGGCCTTGACACTCACTTCAGGGATTTCGTAGGCTTCGATTCAATCGGTCGTCATTCGGCACCTGCACGCGCCGAGTGCCCTTCTTTGCTCTGCGAAGCGATGGATCGCCCGGCTCTCTTTTTCTCCATGGGCAGATGCGTGGGCTGGGTCGGCCCTTATTTTCTCGAAACCGCTCCTCCTTTTTCGAGCCCATGGTATGGGAATGGTGTGATCCTCACCCATGGGGCCGGGGCGCGGGATGCCGCGTCCCGCTTCTAAGCATGCCGACCGTCGGTGTTTTCCCATCCCTTGAAGCCCGCATGCAGGATGAAGCCATGAATCGGACAGAGCTTCTGCAACACTTTGAGGAAAGGGCCCAGGCCGTTCAGACCGTGGTGCACCGCGTTGCCGATTGGGCAGAAGCGGTTCGCTATGCCCTGGAGCTCACGGCCCATCGGGCAGGGGCCACCTTGGCGCCCGTGGGTGTTCCCAAGGAGGCGCTGAGCGCCCTGGTGGAACAGGGGGCCTCGCACCAGGTGCGGCTGCTGGAGCCGCCGCTCAGAAACCACCTGGAAGACATCCATACGGGCCTCACCCCGGCCGATTGGGCCATCGCCGAAACGGGCACCCTGGTGCTCGATTCCACCTCCGAAGATCTACGCATCGCCACCATGCTCTCTGAAGTTCACGTGGCGGTTCTACCCGCAAGCCGCATCCGGGAGGAATCGCTGGAACTTGGCCACGAGATGGCCGCGCTCCAAAAGGACGGGCCCCGCTACCTGGCCTTCATCTCGGGAGCCAGCCGGACGGCGGACATCGAACGGGTGCTCACCATCGGGGTCCACGGGCCCCAGGAACTCCACGTGCTCATCCTGGAGGAGGATGCGTCATGATACGAACGCCCGGCGACGTCAAGACCTACCGGAAGGAACTGCGGGACGCACTGCAAAACGCCTTTCTGCGACAAACCCTGGACCAGTTCGCCGCCGCCTACCGGGAATCGCACGCCAAGGCCTTTGAGGGCATGGACCTGGAATCCCTCATCGCCGACATCGCCTCCCGAAAGGATTCCGCCCTTCCCCGGCTGGATGAGCTGCTGGCGGCGTTCAAGAAAAGGGCGGAAGCGGCGGGGGCCGTGGTCCATGAAGCCGCCACGGCCCAGGAGGCCAACGAGATCATTGCCCGGATCGCCCGGGAGGGGGGAGTCCGCCATGTGATCAAGTCCAAGTCCATGACGGCGGAAGAGACCTTCCTGAACGAGCACCTGGAGCGGGAAGGCCTCCAGGTGACCGAAACGGACCTGGGCGAATGGATCATTCAGTTGCGCCGTGAAGGGCCGTCGCACATGGTCCTGCCCGCCATCCATCTTTCGCGCCACCAGGTGGCCGAACTGTTCACCCGGGTGACGGGGGAGCCCATGGATCCCGACGACATTGAAAAGATGGTGAAGGTGGCCCGCCGCACCCTCCGCCGGGCCTACTTGGAAGCGGACATGGGCGTTTCCGGCGCCAACTTTGCCATCGCCGATTCGGGCACCCTGGGGTTGGTGACCAACGAAGGCAACGCCCGCCTGGTCACCACGCTGCCCAGGATCCACGTGGCCCTGGTGGGTCTGGACAAGCTGGTGCCTGACCTGGAGACGGCCCTCACCATCCTGAAGGCCCTTCCCCGCAACGCCACGGGGCAGGCCATCTCCACCTACGTCACCTGGATCACGGGCGCCGTGCCCTGTGCCACCGCCCCGTCGGGTCGCAAAGAGCTGCACATCGTCTTTCTGGACAACGGCCGACGCGCCCTGGCCAAAAACCCCGTCTTTTCCCAGGCTCTCCGGTGCGTTCGCTGCGGCGCCTGCGCCAACGTGTGCCCCATCTACCGGCTGGTGGGGGGCCACAACTACGGCCATGTGTACATCGGCGCCATCGGGCTCATCCTCACCGCCTTCTACCATGGGGTGGAAAACGCCCGGGCGCTGGTCCGAAACTGCCTCAACTGCCAGGCCTGCAAGGCGGTCTGCCCGGCGGGCATCGACCTGCCCCATCTCATCAAAAACGCC
>NZ_FWXF01000036.1 GCF_900176285.1 Desulfacinum hydrothermale DSM 13146
GTATACACCTCCTACCGGATTAGGGAGGTAGAATACTGCTGCCCGAATCCGGATGCGGTGGCCGCCAGGCTGAAAAAGGCCCAGTTTCTGAGTCTCCCTAAGATAGATAGATCTATCTTAGGCAATCTATCTATCTCACACACGCGCGCGCGCACGCGAGGCGACAGCGGCGAAGGATCTGCCCCCAAGGCCGACTGTGTTACCGTTCCGTTCGATCCCGACCTCTACCCCCACCTTACCGCACTAGGTTTCGGGCCAGGCCAGTTGGCCCAAATCCGAGAGACCTGGACCCAGCGTGAGCTGGACCTGAACGGACTTCCTGAGGCCCTAGACAGAGCCGAGTGGATGGCGGCGCATCCGGAAGAATGCCTGAAGGGAGTGGACCGCCCCCTGGGGTATATTTTCCGCAGCCTTAAAAACGGCATCCCATCACCACCCCCTGGCTACCTGTCCCGAAAAGAGCGCGTGGCCAAGGAATTGCGAAAACAGGCGGAGCGCATCAGGGAGCTTGAGAAACAGCACTTCGAGGATTCTTTTCTCGTCTGGTGGCATTCCCTGTCAGACGACGAACGCCGGCAAATCGACTCGACGAACAAAACCAGAGCGATGTGGGATGTCCACCGCCGCGAATACTACCGGCAACACGTGTACAAGCCCCTCTAACGCACGAGATTGCCCCAGAACGAACGATCCCCCCGAAAGCTGATGTGAGGTATGCCCTCCGGGAAGATCGTGCAACAGAAGGCAATCTCGTGCGTCAGCGACCACTATCCCCTTCTCACCTCCTGGCGCACAAAACACCCCTCCCCCAAAAGAGATAAATAACACAAAAAAGGCGCACACTTTTGATTATTCTGGAGTCGGACAAATGTGTGCAGTCTGTTATCATTTGAGCCAACGGAAAAAATGACGAACAAGGAGAAAAAATAATGAACAAACCACCTTTATTTGTAAGCACAGGAACTCGGGATCAGGAAGTAGCGAACTTTCTGAACAATTTATTTGTGCAGGCAGTCCGGTGGAAGGTTTCGGACATCCACATTGAAGATTACGAGGATGGCGTAAGAATACGCCTTCGGCATAACGGCCTCCTTGTCGAGCAGTACAAAAATCTGGACAAGCATTTTGGGCGGGAACTGGGCTCCAAAATACGGGCGCGGGCCAAACTTCCTCTGTCAGATCGCGAAACGCCGTTGGATGGACGAATAATACTGCACATTGAAGGACGATATGTGGACGTGCGTGTGTCGATAGTACCCACCAGCCACGGAGAATCCATCGTCTGCCGGCTGCTGGATCAGCAGAATGCAGGCATGCCCTTCGAGGCAATAGAAATGACTTCGGAAGTACGCGCAGCCATCCGCCGTGCAATGGAACGTCCGGACGGTATGCTGCTGGCATCCGGACCGACCGGTTCCGGCAAGACAACCACACTATACTCCGTGCTCCACGAACTCAACGAACCGACCAAAAAAATTATCACCATCGAGGATCCGGTGGAATACCGTCTGCCCTACGCCTGTCAAATCCCCGTTTCCGTCAATACCAGTTTTCCCAGGGCAATTCGCGCCGTTTTGCGACAGGACCCGGACATTATTTTGGTAGGCGAGATTCGGGACAGCGAGACGGCCAAGGTTTCGATCCAGGCAGCGATGACGGGCCACCTGGTGTTGTCGTCAATCCATGCGAATGACGCCCCCACAACAATTACTCGCCTTATGGACCTGATGGAAGACGCAGAAGGTCGGAAAGCTGATCCTTATCTGCTTGAGCTTACCCTATCTGGAATAATAGCTCAGAGGCTTGTTCGAGTACTTTGTCCGAAATGCAAACAGCCCGGACCACCGGAAAACGGGGAAGCGTTGTGGCTGAAACGCATTGGATACGATCCGCAGCAGATGACTGTATATTATCCGGTAGGATGCGAAGAGTGTCATAACATCGGTTTTGTAGGACAGACACCCATTATTGAATATCTGGAAATCACGCCTGAAATCCGACGGACAATAAAAACGAGAAACAGAGAAAACCTGCAGAAGGTCGCCCTGAAACAACCGCAGTACCAACCACTGATTCACGGTGCAATTTCCAAGGCAATATCCGGTATAACCAGTCTAAAGGAAATACGGAGGGTAATCCGGGATGCGGAAATTTAAGAAGACGCACATTGCATTACTTTTCTCGTTAATGTTGATTGCAGGCACAGCTCAGGCGGGAATGCCGGAACTTGAGTTATTCCGGCATCCGGTTCCCAATGGAGTAAAGTACGAAAACCTTAATACGGTATACGAAGTGTTTGCTTTTACCTGCCCCCACTGCAGGGACAATGATCCCCTATTTGACCAATGGAGCAGAACCCTGCCTGGATCAATACAGTATGAACAGATTCCTGTCGTTACTCCGCACCGTTCCACATTGCTACTTGCACGCGCATACTACGCAGCGATGGAAGCCGTTCCAGAACGATTGACGCTTATGAAGAAGATATTATTTAACCTTGGTACTGGACAGGATCAATCGAAATTGATTTCGGAAAATACATACTTTGCTGCGGCTAAACAGTCAGGCATGGACATAAAGCGCTTTGCGAGCGCATGGAACTCTACTGCAGTCAGAAATCGCATGTTAAGGGCTGCGCACATTATCCGAACATATAGGATTAGGCAGGTACCCACACTTATTCTCGGAGGAGAATACGTGATTTCGCCTTCTATGACAGAAGGAGACATGTCCACATTTATCAAACTTGCTAACGGGATAATATCTCTTCAATGTGGAGAAAAAGCAAAATGACACATTGTGTAAACTTGCTTCCAATAAACAGAAGGAGAAAAGGATGCGGATTTTTGCGAGTTTCGTCTCCAGAATGATGTTACTGATTTTTACCATGTTTGTACTATCTGGGGTAGCTGTAGCAGAAAAATACACACCACCCCAACCCGTTCTGAACACAATGAAACAAATGAGTAAGTTTGGAATTAAAGTAATCAATTATTTCCAAGGTCCCATAAGCCTTACTGGCATTGTCGCAGAGGTATCCAATCCGCAAATAAAGATTCCCGGTGCAGACAAACGCATAATTTACTATATTGATCCCACCGGGCAGTACCTTATTGCCGGAGCAATTATAGATTTGAAAGAAAGGCGCAACCTTGTTGCAGAAGCATCTGCAACATATTTGGAACACGACAGAAAACTTCCGACAGCTAGTGAACTGGCCACACTGGCATATGTAGAACATCAGCCTTCACGCAATGGTCGCTGGATATATCTCTTTGTTGATCCAACATGCCCCCACTGCCGAAGAGAAGTCAGGGAGATGAAAAATGCCATTGAAAAAGGAGAGCTCGGTGGAACGGGTGTGCGATGGGTACCGATATCTCTGGGAAATCCGCGGGCAACTACTGCGGTAAGCTTGCTTTTGGGAACCACAAACGGACGTCTGGAACAATTCATATCACTTTACTTGGACGCATTACCGTCGGCAGGAACACTGACCGATATACTGAAAACCCCCGCCAAACAAAGGGTTCTGGCCGCCGGAAGTTCCGCATTGGAAAGAAATCTAAATTACCTAGCCAAATACAATATATCCGGAGTGCCTTACGCTGTAACGGTAACCCCGGATGACATACACCAGACATTTCAGGGGTACACCAGTCCGCAGAGCTTTTTTGGTCCAAAAGAGAGAAAAAAATGAACCAAGAGGGCTGTTTTTCTATGTGAGCAATTGGAATGTTTTGTCGAACGACACTATAATATCCACCGATATTCATGATGGAGGGAAGTATGTTGGCCAAGAAATCCAATATGATTGCATGGGCACATGTGGTTGTGGTGTGGCTGCTGTTGAGCGCTACAGGCTGTGCTACTGGATCCAGTAAGTATGCCTGCCCTGGAATGCCGGATGGTGTGATATGCAAGGATCCGATCCAAGTATACCATTTAACCGAAAACGCCGACGAAGTAACAGAAACTTTACAATCTATGAATGGGAAACACGCCAATGAAAAAGCCGAACAGTCCGAAACGGAAAATGTACTACCGAAATTGTTAGCTCCCCAATACGGTCCTAAACCAATTCTGCAACCAGCCCAAATTGTACGAATATGGATAGCACCTTGGATAGACGAACGGTCCGATTTGCATTGGCCCGGATACCTGTATACCGAAGTTACACCACGTCAGTGGACCATTGGCGAAGATGAAATGTTTAATTCCGCTCCGCTTGTACCGTTGCAGATACAGCGGAGAACAGATGTAGAGAATGCCACGAAGAAAGGAGGTGAATAATACAAAGACAGCATCGAAAGGGGCTTCTAACATTCAACAATGCTTTTGGTATGAAGGAGGAAACGAAAATGAAAAAGAGTCTGATGTTGGCCATGGTGTTTGGAGTAGCTATGATGCTTCCCTCGCTTGTATTTGCTGGTACAGGCGGAGAAGTGGAATTCGGGCAAGTGTACCAGACAATTAGCGAATGGTTCCGCGGAACCTTGGGCAAAACGATCGCACTTTCAGCCCTGGGTGTCGGCCTTGGTATGGGCGTGGTGCGACAAAGCATGATGGCCGTTGTGTTGGGCATTGCCATGGGCATTGGGATTTATTACGGCCCGGACGTTATCGACGGTATCGTGAGCGCAGTTATTATGTAGCATATTTTCCCCCGAACAGGAGAAAAACTGTTCGGGGAAAAACCAACCGGTAGGTCCAACCAATGTCGATGAATCCAGTAGATGCAGCAAAAAGGTCGCGAGCGGAAGAAACATTCCCGGTATTGGCATGGGATCCAGAAACCGGCATGTACATAGTAGAAGGTAACGAGTGCAGCTATGCCGGAGCCGTACTTCTTGGGTCCCCCATGCCCGGTGCGGACGATACCACCACGGAACAGCTCAAGAGCATTCTAAGTTCCGGATATCCGGCCGGAACATTTATTCAGTTCTCATTGTTATCCATTCCGGACATTTCTCCGTGGCTGAATTTTTACGAACAGGCACACCAATCTTGGAATCAGGATTTCTATAATGAAAAACAGGCGCAAATTGTGGGTGACTTGTGCCGGCGGCGGATTGAATACCTACATAAGGGAAGCAAAGAATCCCTTCTGAGCAATAAGGTTCTCTTTAATACTCAATATCTTATCATATCAATTAAGATTCCGGTAGACGTTATACCCAAGGAAGAGGAAGTGGCGAATGCTGAAAATCATGTTATCCGTCTGGAGGAAGCGCTTGGCACAATAGGCATAAAATCGCTCCACCGGATGGAACCTCCGGAATATCTTGCATTTATGCGCCGCATTTTTCATATCTATGACCCGGAATACAGGGCCTATGATGAAAATGTG
>NZ_FWXF01000040.1 GCF_900176285.1 Desulfacinum hydrothermale DSM 13146
CGGGAAAAGGGCGCGGGGTTTGTGGATTACATGTGGCCCAAGCCCGGTTCCGACAAACCGGTGCCCAAGGTGTCCTACGTCAAACTCTTTCAGCCCTGGGGCTGGATCGTGGGATCCGGCATCTACGTGGATGATGTGAAGGCCCAGGTCAATGCCATCCGTCTCACGATGCTGTTGTTCCTGGCGGCCTTGACTGCGTTGGCACTGGTCGGCACCTGGCTGGTATCCCGGTCCATCACCAAGCCCATCACCATGGTGGCGGACGGCTTGAACACCAGCTCCGAGCAGGTGGCTGCGGCCGCGGCTCAAGTTTCGGCGGCGGGGCAGTCCCTTGCGGAAGGTGCCTCAGAGCAGGCGGCCTCCATTGAGGAGACGTCCTCCGCACTGGAAGAAACGTCTTCCATGACGCGGCAGAACGCGGACAATGCCAACCAGGCCAAGTCGATTGTGCACCAGTCCGATCAAGACATTCGCGAGGCCAAGGAAGCCATTGAGGAACTGACCCAGGCCATCGAGGCCATTTCCAGCGCCAGTCAGGAGACGCAGAAAATCATCAAGACCATTGATGAGATCGCCTTTCAGACCAACCTGCTGGCACTCAATGCGGCGGTTGAAGCCGCAAGGGCCGGCGAAGCGGGAGCTGGATTCGCCGTGGTGGCGGACGAGGTTCGAAACCTGGCCATGCGCGCGGCGGAAGCCGCCCGAAGCACGGCGGAAATTATTGAGGATACCGTGCAGAAGGTCGAAAGATGCTCTTCGTTGACAGACAAGACTACCAGTTCCTTTGCCAGGGTGGAAACCGGAAGCCGAAAGATCGGTGAGCTGGTGGAAGAGATCGCCGCAGCCAGCAACGAGCAGGCAGAAGGGATTGAGCAGATCAACAAGGCCGTCTCCGAGCTGGACCGCGTGGTTCAGCAAAATGCCGCCCATGCAGAGGAGACGGCGTCCGCATCCAACGAACTCAACCATCAGGCCGAGCGCATGCGGGAGTACGTGAAAGCGTTACTGGACATTGTACGAAAGGACAATACCGGCATCGACAACAAACCGTCCGCCGACCAAAAGGTGGAACATATAAGGCGCATCAGTCCCGAATAAGTGCAATCTTTGTGGCACGCCACCCCAAAAAGGCTTTTCGGATTGCATACACCCCCCACGGGATTACGGAGGAACAGAATGTTACCCACAGAACCCAGGTGGAAGAATAACCAAGCCAAAAGGCACTTCCGGAAATCATTCTGTGAATGGCAAGTTTTGACTTCGGAGGAATAAAATTTGGAAGCCAACCCACTCCCTTTGAAAATTCGAGAGTGTTTGTTGCAAAGTAAAGCAGCAGGGACAGACTTATCCCGGCCAAACACAACACGACCGTTCTCCCGACCAGGAAACGGACAAATCCCTGCGTCCACGGATCCCCAATTCCCCGCAGAATTTCACGGATCATCAGTATGCAAACAAGGCATGTCATCCACACTTGAAGCAAGATAGGATAAAGTCTTACTGCGAGTGAATCGGACATGTTCCCGGCAATCGGGACATGTCCGTGAAACATGGCAAGAGTAACAGGTGCCAGAAACAGTATGGGCACAATCTCCACAAACGCTAGTTTCACACCTGCGGAAAACAACTGTATGTTGCGAACCACTGACGTAATTTCGAAAGATGCGGCGGTGCGGAGATCAGAACCAATAATGACCAAGCGCCTCAATATCTCCATAACGGTAGCAAGCGATGGCAACTCAGCAAGAGACTTTTTACCGTCTGGTGTTTTCTGTCTAAGCATATCCCACCACACTTACCAAAGCAGGGGTACAATTGCCAGAATACTTAAAATGCACGCCAATACCGGACGATAATGCACCAAAAAGGCAGACGACGAACTACCCCACAATGTCAAGGACACAATCCACTTCAGGTGACTTACAATAAAGCCGTAAACATCCCCATACTGCAGCATAATTGCTGCCATTATTGCAACAAGACCGCAAATTCCGAATACTATGATAGAACGCACCAAAGATTGCATCGCGATTCCTCTTCCGGACACATGCTATTTATGCATAGGAACCACGTTTATCGTAACGTCATAATTGGGGATATTAGTTGGGTAACTATGTCCGTTTATCCATATACTGGCTTTCTGGTGTGCAACACGACGCTCCTTTTCGTCCATGTTTGCTACATAAGCCTTATACCATTTAACGTACTCAGGGTTCCCGCCCGAACTTGCAATCTCAAGCCACTGTGCTGCAAGGATGGGATTATGACAGGTTGCGTTGGTGTCGGAGTATAACACGCCCAACAAATACTGGGCTTCCCTGTTCCAGTGTTCTGACGCCTCTTTCAGCCACTGTACAGCCTTTTTCGGGGCCTTAACCGTTCCTAATCCTTTATAATGATACAGTCCAAGCCTAGTTGGAGCGAGCCATTTCTCCCCCTTCCGTGTTGCCTGTGAATACCATATGTAAGCCGCCTGGTAATCCTTCTCTGATTCGTGGATTCTGCCAAGTTGTACGCACGCCAACCCGCCCAGATGCCGATCTGAGACAATTTTGAGAAAAAACTCTCTCGCCTTGGCGGGATTGCGTACCAGAAACGGTGGACGACCCTGCATGAACATCATGCCCAAATTGTACCAGCCCAGAGCAACCCCCCCCTCGGCTGCTTTTTGGAAATACTTGACGGCTATTTCAGGATCCTGCTCCAGACCGGCCAATCCGTTATCATACAGGTACCCCAAATGCAGCATGGCTTCGCTGTCATTTTGTTTCGCAAGCTCCTTAAGCATTTTCAGCGCATTCGGATCATGTGCAATGGCCTGCTGTACGAGCTGTGCCATACTGTTGTTACCGCTGCCAACAATTCGCGAAAAAACTTCTGTAATGTTGTTACATCCCGCTAGGCACATCAACAGCGGCAGCAGGAGACTGCACAGTATTCGTTTCCATAATTTCTTTGAAGTTAAGCTCAAGTGTGCATGGCCTAACATCACGCGTCCTCCCCCTATAGGCGCGGTGCTGAGTAAACAGGATAAACTGCCGTGGACGCAGTCTAAGCGCTGATGCCTCATCCAATACCGTTTCCTCTTTGGAGGTGTAGCGCATGTCCCCTTCCGGAGTAAAGATCGGGCTGTATATAGCTCGATGTCCCGCCAAGTCACACACGTATTTTGACGTTGCCGGATCATTTACTTTGAAGAACATTCTAGTATTGCAGTTGTCAATAATAACCCTTGTTCTGGCTTCGCCAAGAAATGTCTCCAGATCCGACAAAGACTGCGTAAGCGCATGTATGGCTACCCCCGCACCGCGGCTTTTGTTGAACAAATCCTCAATACCGGGATAAAATACATTGGATGCTTCATCAATGTATACCATCAGCGGAGGATCAAAGGCCCGCTGGCTGGCATACAAACGCCCAACAAGCGCCTGCACCATTGACAAAAAGATGCGTGCAAGAGAGAGCGCGGGAGCCCGGAACATAAGGCTTCCGGTATGAATGACCATGATAATCCGTTCGCCAGCCTCCAGCTTGCGGATAAACTCGTTTTCCTCCGTTGTTCCTATCACCTGTCCGATAGAACCCACAGACAGCTGACTCAGAGTTGTCCGCAAGGTGGACGTAATCTTCGAAAAGTAGTCCGCGGGGGATGCAATTACCTGCTTAAGTGCCGAATGGATATGATCGACTTCCGGATCCCCAAGATGGTATTCCAGTTCTTTATTCAGCGCCTCCAGTTTCTCACGCGTTACCTGTTCCCTCAGTTGGTCAATGGTAATACTTTTGCCGGAACGAATCTTAGCATTCAAATAGTGCAAGGAAAATACCGCTATAAGCGTAATTTCCTTAGCAACCTCAATGAAGAATTCATCTTTTGAGACTGGGAGACTTGCAACCACATGCTGTACTATCTCTTCAGGACGGTAATAGTGTGAAAAGGGATTTATCCTCATTGAAATCTCCGGATATACCGGAGACAGAAAACATACCTCATTCTCCCTTCCCGTTTCCTTTGCAGTACTGATGATTTTGGCAATCAGATCCATGTCTCCTTTGGGATCTATAACACACACATTTCGCATAGCCCGAATATCCTGTTCCACCAGGTATTCCACCAGGCGTGTTTTACCGCAGCCGGTTGTCCCGAACGTAATCCAGTGGCGCAATCTGTCGGCATATCCCAGGGACACTGCATGTATGCGAGGAAGAACCTGATAAATATCCTCCAATGCAATTGCATCTCCGATACAAAGCCTGTCATTCTGTTTTCTGTTCAGACCCAACATTTGTATCAGTTTCGCAAGCATTTTCTTCATCCTGCATTATGGTTTTCATTACAGCCTTGCAGGTGTCTGCGCTACCGTGCACATAACCCCGGGCGTAAATCGTGAGCTTACCCTTGCCCCAGCCCCGAGGGATTTCGGATGGAAGGGAAAAACCCAGTTTCCTTACAATATCATGGTCCGAAAGTGACTCCAAAAATACCGAGTCCTCATATTTCCTTTTAAGCAGCGCAATCACATCTGAACGCTTCACCTCATTCTTCCTCCCTGATCATTCATTCTAATCGAACATCTTCAAAATTTGTGACCGTAAGACAGTTTCCGTTGCAACGGTGGAAGCCAGTATCCACATTGCCGCATGCGTAAACAAAAACAACGATACCGCACGGAAAGCGTGCCGGTGTCCACGCACCACATTCGCAACTGCAACCAGCAGCGCAAAAAGCATGCACAAGGCACAGAACGTGCGGGCAGCATAAGCCTGGTAGCCTACGAGCATTCCTTCCACAGCCATTCCGCCCCAAAGGACCACATCCATTATTTCATCCCATCCGCCAACACAACACAGCATCACAGTTATCCACCACAAAATGCCGGTCGCTGCAAAAAGCCGATATGTTTGGCGTCCAACTGCATCGTGAATCACACTGCAGCCGATTGCGCACCCTCCTCCAAAAGCCGACCACCCAGCTACCAACACGCCGGTCAGACAAAGCAGATAAAATCCGAAATGCCTTTC
>NZ_FWXF01000045.1 GCF_900176285.1 Desulfacinum hydrothermale DSM 13146
GAGCTGGGGGCTCTTGGTGGTGACTTCCCTGATGGTGAGCGCCGCCGTGTGCGGAAGCGGGCTGCTGGGTTTTGTGGGCCTGGCCGTGCCCCATCTACTGAGGCTCATCCTGGGGCCGGACCATCGGGTGCTGGTTCCCGCCTGCGTGCTGGGGGGCGGGGCCTATCTGGTGGTGTGCGACGCTCTGGCCCGTTGGATTCCCAGCCAAGGGGAGATGCCTGCGGGTGTGTTGACGGCCATGATCGGTGCCCCCCTCTTCATCTTTCTCCTGAGAAGGTCGGTTCGATGAGGGATGCCGTTGTCGTCCAGGATGTGAGCGTTGCCTACGACCGCAACGAGGTGATCCGAGATCTTTCCCTTTCCGTGCGGTGCGGGGAATTTTACGTTATCGCCGGCCCCAACGGGTCGGGCAAAAGCACGCTGCTCAAGACCGTGGCGGGTCTGCTGCGTCCGAGCCGGGGAAGTGTTGCGCTTTTCGGACGGCCCCTGGCGTCCTACGGCCGGCGCCGCCTTTCGCATACGGTGGCCTATCTGCCTCAGACCATCCCCCTGGACTTCCCGTTCACCGTGGCGGAAGTGGTGCTCATGGGACGATCCCCCCACCTGGGCCCTTTTCGCCTGGAAGGCCGTTCGGACATACAAAAGGCCCAGGAGGCCATGGAGAGGACCCATGTGGCCCACCTGGCCCGGCGGCCCATCGACCGGCTGAGCGGAGGGGAAAGGCAGCGGGTCTTTCTGGCCCAGGCGCTCTGCCAGGAACCGCGCCTGCTGCTGTTGGACGAACCCACGGCCGCTTTGGACCTGGCCCATCAGTTGCGTCTCATGGATCTGCTGGAAGAACTGCGGTGCGACCGGGAAATCACCATCGTCATGGTGTCCCACGACATCAACCTGGCGGCCATGTACGGGGACACGATCCTGCTGCTCAAAGACGGCCGATCGGTGTGCCAGGGCCCGCCGGCCCAGGTGCTCACGTTCCAATCCCTGGAGGCCGCCTACGGTTGCGTGGTTTTGGTGGACGAGAGCCCCCTGGGGCCCTTCCCGCGGGTCACCCCCGTTCCGAGCCGGTACCTGGAGGCGGCGGCCCGGGAGTCGGGAGGTCAAGGTGCAGGGGAAGCGGACGGAGAAGGGGCAGGGCAAGGGGCCCCGGGATCTTGACTGAAAGCGGGAAAACAGCCGCCTTCTTCGAGGCCGGCGCACGGGGGCACCTGAGATGATGGTCCTTGACATCCAAGAGCCCGTCGCGCTAGAAGCAGGAAACCGGCCACGCCACGAAGGCGTTATCCCGGCCATGAAAACGACAGAGCGGCCGCAGCGTGCGGCGAGGCGCGAAAGAATCGAAAAGGCCACGAAGGCCGTGGGCTCCCGGGGGGCCCGACCGGCTTCGTGGTTTTTTTTGTGGGCGCATGGGCCTGAGGAATACGTGGCGGACCGGGAACAACAGGCTTTCGGTTTTTTGAGAGAAAGCGTCTGTGAGGCGGAATCGATGATCTTCGCACATGGGCCGTTTCGGTTGGCTCCGCTCTGGGGACGAGCGCTTTCCATGGTGCTCGCGATGATCCTCTGCGCGGCCGGCGCCGCTTCGGCGAGGGAGGCCGAAACGGTCCGACAAGACACCAACGGAGACGGAAAAGTGGATCAGGTCGTCCATTTGGATGATCGACGTCGGCCGTTGCGCTTGGAGGTGGACCGGGACGGGGACGGTTTTTTTGAAACCGTGCAGCACTACCGGTCCGGAGAACTGGACTGGCTGGAAAGTGATACGGACGGTGACGGCCGCCGGGAAACCCGTGTCCGCTATGACCAGGGGATTCGGGTCCGAGTGGAAATGGACACCGACGGTGACGGGGCGGTGGAGACGGCCGTGGATTTTCGCGGAGAACGGCGGCTGCGGGAATGGGAAGACCACAATGGGGATGGCCATTGGGACCGGATCCGCACCTATCTGGATCCCTTCTGGCCGCTGGTTGAAGAAGGGGATGAGGACGGGGACGGCTTCTTTGAGGAGCGGCGTTCCTATGCGGGCGGGACGCTCCGGGAACGCATCATCCGAGACAAGGCCACGGGGGATTGGACCCGCGTGGAATCTTACGATGCCCAAGGGCGCCTTTACATGCTGACCGAAAGGAAAAAAGGGACGGATCGGGGTCCGTGGGCCATCTGGATCTATGATGAGGACGGACGACCTTTGTCTTTCGTGCAAGATCGAAACGGGGACGGCCGGGCGGATCTCTGGGGCGACTACGATGCGGGACGTCTTTTCCGCCTGGCCCAAGACCGCAACCAGGACGGTCGGCCCGACGCCTGGACCGAATACAACGGCGCGGGAGCTGAGGCGCGAATCCTCCGGGATGTGGACGGAGACGGCACGGTGGACATCGACAAGCGGGAGATCGTCAAGTGATGGAGTTTTTGGCCAAGGGCGGCATACTGGTTATTCCAATCGTGGTGTGTTCCGTTCTGGCACTGGCCATGTTTCTGGAGCGCACCGTGCGCTTTGCGGTGCTGCGCCGCCGGGGCCGGAACGTGGCGGAGCGGGTGGCGAGGCTGGTTCGGGAAGGGCGCGTGGACGAAGCGCGCGGGGTGGCCGCCGAAAGCCGCTCTCCCATGGGCAGGGTGTTGGCTCAGGTGTTGGAGGTGGCAGGGGCGGACCGGGAGACGGTGGAAACGGTCCTGGTGCACGGCATTGAAGAGGAGGTGCGGGATCTGTCGCGCTATCTGCAAGCGCTCGCCACCATCGGCAACATCGCGCCCATCCTGGGGCTCCTGGGCACGGTGCTGGGCATGATCAAGGCCTTCATGGCCATCCAGGAACTGGGGGGCAAGGTGGACGCATCCATCCTGGCGGGCGGTATCTGGGAGGCCATGCTCACCACGGCCCTGGGCCTGTCGGTGGCGCTGCCCGTCATCGTCGCCCACAGCTATCTCACCAGCCAGGTGGACCGCTACGAGGCGCGGCTTCAGAAGGGAGCGGTGCGTTTCATCAAGAGTCTGGCCGTTTCTTCGAAGGATTAGCCGCCATGTTGGTGCATCGGAAGAAAAGAGCCCGTTACACGCCCCAGGCGCCCCTGACGGCGCTCATCGACATCGTATTCCTCCTGCTCATCTACTTCTTGCTCACGACCAACTTCATGGCCGAAGAAGGAATCCAGGTGAACCTGCCTCGGGCCACATCCGCTGCGCCCAAGGAAGTAAAAGAGATGACGGTGATGGTGGATGCGGACGGCGCCGTGTATGTGGGGGGGACTCCTGCGGCCCTGGCCGATTTGTTTCAGACCGTGCAGGAACGATTGGCATCCGATCCGGAAACGGTGGTGGTGGTCGAGGCCGATCGCTCCCTGGTGCTGGACCGGGTGGTGCAGGTGATGGACGTGATCAAGGCGGCGGGGGCGTCCCGGTTGCGCCTTGCCACGGAAAGGGCCGAAAGGGAAAGCCCATGAGACCGCAGCGTTCAGACAGCGAAAGGGGGGAAACCGCGGTCTTGGTAAGGAACCGGGGCCGAGGGTTGCTCTGGTCCTTTCTGGCGGTCTCCCTTCTGGTGCATGGGTGGGTGCTTACGGTCGTTTCCCGGCACTTGCAAAGCCGGCCGCTGCAGATCATCGAATTGGAGGTGGCCGCACCGCGGGAGCCGAAAGTG
>NZ_FWXF01000033.1 GCF_900176285.1 Desulfacinum hydrothermale DSM 13146
CAAGTAGATTGTTTTTTATAAATTGAAAACAAAACAAAATAAACAAAAACCTATTAGGAGACAAACAACTTGGGTTTTTGCCATCAAGTTGTCTTCCCGTTCCTGTTTTCCGAAAAATCCCCTCTCTTTCAAGAAGTGCACTACGTCGTTCAGAAGAATTTTCTCGCCTTGATCGGGCAACGTTGCCAGGTTTCCAGTTCGCCGAGAAGTTCGCAAGCAAGCCGGAACAGCCTCGGTGGTGAGAGGGCGCGATCTCCTGGAGCTCGGAGCGCAACCCGGCCCCCACGTTGTGTGGGCGCTCCGGGCCGCCTTTGAGAAGCAACTCGAAGGGTGCTTCTCAAGATTGGGAAGAAGCACGGCATCAAAAAGAACGGGTCGCACCTGGATAGCGTCGTAGTTTTCGATACTCCCAAGGCGGTATTGCGTTTGGATTTTGCCACAGTACTCTGTTCTCTATAAGAATCGCGCCAGGGGACACCGGGCTTTAGCCCGGTGGGGAATGGCGCTTGACACCTCCCTTCTACTGGTTTATCGTTAGATTGCTATGGCGAAACGAACACGACATGCGACATACAACACCAACTATCACCTGGTCTGGTGTCCCAAGTTCCGGCGTCCGGTTCTCGCCGGAGACGTTGGAAAACGCCTTGCCGAGCTGTTGCCGGAATATGTTCGTGCCCTCGACGGAGAGGTGATAGATCTGGTTGTGCAGCCCGACCACGTTCACCTGTTTGCCTCGTTTCCGCCCGACCTGGCGATCAGCCAGATCGTGTATCGACTGAAAGGTGCAAGCGCCCGACAGCTTCGGAAGGAATTTCCGCATCTCAAAAGCCGCCTGCCGTCGCTGTGGACGCGCAGCTACTATGTGGGAACAGCCGGAAACGTCAGCGCAGCCACGATCCAACGCTACATTGATGCACAAAAGGGGCGGTGACCGATGATCCGCACGTACAAATACCGCCTTTATCCCACCAACGCACAGGATCGTGCCTTGGACTTTTTGCTTTGGCAGGGACGCCTGCTCTACAATGCGGCCTTGGAGCAGCGCATCAACGCATATAAGAACGATGGTAAGAGCGTTACCTACCCTCAGCAGTGGGCGTATTTTCGTGACCAGAGGCACGAAAATCCCGATACGCTTGGGAAACTGAACGCAGCCAGTGTTCAGCAACTTCTCCGCCGCCTGGACAAAGCCTTTCGCTCGTTTTTCCGACGCCTGAAAGCCGGAGAAAAGCCCGGGTTCCCGCGCTACAAGGGACGGACCCGGTTCAACAGCCTGGAATATCGTCACGGCGACGGCTGCAAACTGAAGTTCGATGCGAAACATCGTGCCCTGCTCTACATCCAGAACGTTGGCGACGTTAAGGTCAAATATCACCGGCCGATCCCCGATGAGGCCAGGATCAAGCACGTCGTCCTCAAGCGGAAAAACCGCAAATGGTATATCTGTCTTCAGATCGAACTGCCTGATCCGGTTGTGGGCGAACACTCGGGTCCCGCCGTCGGAATCGACATGGGCCTGCACAGTATTTTGGCCTCCTCTGACGGGCAAACGATTGAAAATCCGCGTTGGCTGCGAAAGTCGCTTGCAAAACTGCGTGTGGCCCAGAGGCGTCTTTCCAGGCGCAAAAAGGGCGGCGCGCGCCGCCGCAAAGCAGCCGCACAGGTTGCCCGGTTGCACGAGCGCATCACCAACCAGCGCCTGGACTTCTGGCACAAGACGACCCGTCGGCTCGTGGACACTTACGGACTGATTGCCGTAGAAGACCTCACTCTCAATTTTTTGACCAGTAATCGTCACTTGGCTTTGAGCGCGCACGATGCGGGGTTGGGCATGTTTCGGCAACTGCTTGCGTACAAGGCTGAGAGTGCCGGTGTGCGGGTGGTTGCCGTAAATCCGGCCCACACTTCGCAGGTGTGCTCGTCCTGTGGCGAATTGGTGGAAAAGACGTTGGGAGTGCGAATACATCGTTGTCCTTCCTGCGGCTACACGGCTGACCGCGACGTGAATGCCGCCCGTAACATTTTGGACCTTGCGGTCAAGTCGGCCCGGACGGGGCCGCCAGGCGTGAACGTGGCCGGTTGCGGCGTGCGTAGCCTGGGAAGCTCCCTGCTTTAGCGGGGAGAGTCGTCACATATGGAACCGATACCAGAAGGATATGCCGTGGCGTGGTCTCCCCTGCGTCCGCCCTATTGGGAGCGCCGATGCGCCGGGCGTTGCCTTATTCCTGTTGAAACGTCCCTGCCGGAATCGTGCGAGGGCTGAGGTGGTGACGGAAATCCCTGGAGCGCTCGCAGGTGGGAATACATAGTTGTAGCGTTGGGTTGCTGTAGGGCAAAGGGGATCTGGGCATGCGGGGAAAGACAAATTGGGTAACCAGAAGCAGGACCTCTCGCAAAGCGGTCTGGCAGCCCGCATCAATCCACGGCCAAGAAAGGAATTATTGAAAGCTCCTTCCTTGCTGGAAGGAGATCGAAACCCGTATACCTTACTTATGCCCCACACACAAATGAGGCGTTGAAAGCTCCTTCCTTGCTGGAAGGAGATCGAAACATACAATGCGGCCAAGATAGTATTGGCCACGCACTATGTTGAAAGCTCCTTCCTTGCTGGAAGGAGATCGAAACCGCGAGATCGAGATCACGATCGCGGGCAAATCCCGATTGAAAGCTCCTTCTTTGCCGGAAGGAGATTAAAAGGCACCTGACCTCCGTGAAACTCGTCGAGTAGTGGGAGTATTGCAAGCTCCTTTGTTGC
Organism: Desulfacinum hydrothermale DSM 13146; assembly: GCF_900176285.1. Classification (GTDB taxonomy): domain Bacteria; phylum Desulfobacterota; class Syntrophobacteria; order Syntrophobacterales; family DSM-9756; genus Desulfacinum; species Desulfacinum hydrothermale. The sequence continues at coordinate 2,759 of NZ_FWXF01000033.1, forward strand.
GGTAAGGAGATTGAAAGAGGCTGGCTGAAAGGTATTTCCGATCGCCAGGCAACGTTGAAAACTCCCTTTGCTGGAGATTGAAAATAGAACGTGCGGGTTTGGGGGCGGCTACAGAAGAAGGTCGAAATCTCCTATTCTAAAAAAAAAGGAGATGTAAAGGTGCGCGCCTACGCAAATCTTGCCAACGAAAGGACCTAGTTGAAAGCTCCTCATTTAACAAGAGGAGATAAAAAGGGCATCTACCGCGGCGGATCTGTCCAGAAGGCGGTATTTGAAAGCTCCTTCCTTGCCGGCCTTGCCGGCCTTGCCGGAAGGAGATCGAAACCGGGTCTCGATCAGGTCGTTCAAGGAGTTGCTGAAGGTGATTGCAAACTCCTGTTGTTCCGAAAGGAGATTGAAACTGCGAAGAGTGTGTCAGCTGCCACCCCCTAAATCCGGGGGCCCTCCTTCGCTAGATTTTCCATGGTGTTCAGGTAAGCGTTTCCTTTTTTGCCGGAAAACCCTTCTCCTCCAGGAACACCACCACAGTCTCAAGAGGAATCTTCCCTCCTGCTTCGGGGAGGCCCGCAACGAACCGATCTCTAAACGCAGTGTAAATATGCGGGTACTTTGCAATGTCGTTGCCGGCCACATGTGCCAGAATGTTTAGTGCACAATCCGTAGGTCCGCTGCCCCGGTATCCCCATGCCATGCCGGTTGGTGAATGTTTGACAATCCGATGCGAAAAATTAAAAAAGCGCCGCCCATTGTATGCCCGCATCACAAAATCGCGTCCTGGAATCCAAGGTATCGTGAACTGACCAAGGGGATAATAAAAAGACGGCTTTTTGTCTAAATCGAAAACGTCATCGTAATCCGTTACCACGCTGTCCAAGGGTGGAAGTATTCCGTGAAGCCACTCTACCACTTGCGGATCCGCAGGTTGCCAGATTACCTCAGGCTCAAAATCTTCAGGCGGAATCAACAAATTATAGAATTTGTCTGTTTCCGGAACGTACTCAAACCAAACAACTTCTTCCGGGCTGTTTTCCAAGATAAGCGCCACGAGCGAAATTACGATGTTGGCACTTTCCTTCAGATTTGTGCCCGGGTTTGCGCCGTTGTTCAGCACAACGACAGGTTGACCTTCGTACTCACTGACAAGCACATGACAGAGGGAGTAACACTCAGATCCTGTGTGTGGATCTTTCACATACCAGGAAAGCTCCTGCCACTGAAGCGGGAAAAAATGTCCGGCAATCCCCATATGGCACACCTCACCTTTATTAACTCTCCCGATTGGTGGATTCGATCATTTCTGCAGACGTTTTTGCATTCACGAAACATTGACGCCCTTTTGCATAAACTTCATCGGGGGAAAGGCTGCGGTACTTTTGCAGGATGGATTCAACCGCAAGCATGACCACTTCTTTTTCGGAAATTTCGAGATCAATTGCGAGCTTTTTGACTTCTTTCATGCGCTTCCGATCCAATGTGATGTTTATCCGACTTGTCTCAGGAATGGTTCGGTTTCGCTTTGCCATTGCTTTTTCTCCTCTTTTTTGAATTTTAGGCCCGATCTGATATCCCCTTTACGGGAAAAGCGTCGCCTGTTCCTTGTAAAACCACAACATGGCGCAATACTTCGCTGCCCCAGAACGCACGATCGGACAGCGACGCAGGGGCTGACACCCCCCTTTTGGGGGCCAAACATGGCGCAATATGTATCTATTGCGCCATGTTTGCGGGCAAATCGCCTCCCGAAAGGACACTCCATCCCGCAACCCCACCCTCAAAAGCCTCCTGGAACCTCAAGGCACGCCATTATCCACCATGCCGAAAACGTTCAACTGATACATTTGACCACCTTTGAGTCAATAAGGTACATTTTGGGCTTGAAAACCACATTGGACACTTTTATTCTACAATAAGTAGAAAGGAGTGCCAAATGAAAATCCTAGCTCAATCATACCTGATTGCCCCAAACAGTCCCAAGAAGGCATTCTACCACATACGAGTCGAGCAAAATGCCACATTCAGGTATGTCGTTACGAAGGAGAGCGGAGGGGGAAATACGGTTTGGGATCAGCGAAAGTGGGAATTTCGAGATCAGAAAGCGGCAATAGCCTTCTATTTGCGAAAAATACGGGACAAGACGAATCCCAAGCGAAGGTCCCCGCGAAAGTACCAACACCAACTGCAACCCACACATTAGGAGAATCCCTTCTCTTCGGTTCCCAACAACACCGAAATCCCCTCTTCTGCCCGGACAGGGAAAAAAGAATTTCGGGCTACTTATCGACAGGCGAAAGGAGCTTTTGCCACCAACGCGTCACTACGGTCCCCTGGATAGAAAATGCGCGGTTTTGGAGGCACCAAGAGAAAATGTCACCCCCCCCCCCGATACAAAGCCTGCGACCTGATTCTGAATACAGACCCTCCACCCTCTTTCGAGGGCGGAAGGAAGTTACTCGTTCATCGGCATAATCATGGTCAGGTAGTTGTGGTTGTCCGGTTCCAAAAATAGGCCGCCGTGATTCTTGTCCACCCAATGTATGCGAACATTGTCTGTCTGCATATTTTGTAGAGTTTCCATCACGTAGTTGATATTATAGGTCATCTTAAATTCTTCACCAGTATAGGAAGCGGGAATTTCTTCCCTCGCTGTTCCTGTCATTGGATTCTCGGTTCCAGCTTCCAGACATAATAGGTCGGAACAAACCGTCATCCGTATGCTTTTGTGTACCTGGTCCGTAACCACCGCCATGCGTCTGAGCGCTCCCAACAAGACCTGGCGCTCCACATCAACCATAATGCTGGTTGTATGGTCCGGAATGACATGCTCATACTGCGGATAGTTGCCCTCAAGAAGCTGCATGGATAGAAGGGCATTGGGTACCTGGATACAAAGCCGGTTTTCGAGGAGTCCCAAGGACACCTGGTCTGCATTTTCCAACAGGCGCAGAGTCTCCCGGATGCCTTTTTTCGGGACGATAATTCCTTCTTGCTCCCCTAACAATTGCAGAGCGGGGAAGTCGTCGATCTGATCGTATGACAAACGGTGGCCATCACACCCAACCACGCGAAGTCCATCTATTCCGGGCGAGTGTAGATATACTCCGGCGAGAACATTGTCAAAGCAATCCTTGTCGGAAGCCACCGAACACACGGTTCTGCTAAGTATCCTCTTCAGGGATTCCACCTCTACGTCAATCATGGAATCAGGCAATTCGATTGACACATTAGGAAAGTCTTCCGCAGGCCAAGTGGCTATTTTGTACTGTGTTTTTCCAGAAGCTACTTTCAGTTGATTGTCAACTAGACGGCATGATACCGTTTTACCAGGCAACATCTTAACCACATCTAAAAACTTTCGTGCCGGAACGACTACTCCCCCTGAAACACTCACCTGCGCCTCGACTTTTGCCCTCAAACTAATTTCCAGGTCTGTAGCAGTTAAATACACCTGCTGTTCATCCGCAATATCAATAAGTACACCATTAAGAATTGGATGCACCGTCTTTTCATTTGTAATCCCTACCAACTTACCAACAACGGAAAGGAGATCTTTTTTTGGGATTTCAAACTTCATGTTGTGCCCCCCATGTTTTTCCAACTAAAAGCCACTTCCTTATTTATCTTTCATTTGCATACTAGCATGATAGCATGCAAAAGTCAATAAAAAGATACGCAAAACAAAAAAAACCGCCACCCTTCGCATGGTGTGGCGGTTTTGTTGATTGTTAGGCAGCACAATCAATGTCTTCGTCAAGCTCGAACACCAAAAACGACCGGTTGCCGTCAGGCACAACCTCGATAGGCTTCCCGAACAAATCGCCTACCCACCGAAAGACACCGACCGCCTGGCGGATTTGCCCAACAGCAACGCCGTCGTGCGCCAGGAGCGCTCCGTTCCGCACGGAAACGGTATGTCCCAGCAACTTGCCCCGATATACTCCTCGGGCCTTTCGCAAAACTCCCAGCGCCGTCCGTTGCGGACGCCGAGTGCGCTGCTTCGGTCGGGCCACGACGTTGCAGGATTTTTTTCCTGTTCGGGCCGTATCGTGTGCCGTATTCAAGTGTTCCAACACATGCTTGGAAGTCGCCTGCAAGGACTCCCACACCTGGTCCAGACTCTGGTCAACAGCATCGTCATCCTCGCCAAGGACGGCTTTCGCCATTTGGACCAGGATCGACGCTTCGCCGTCGGCCAGGGCCGTGAGACCCTTATCCGATAGCTCTCCTTCCACGAGGAGCGCTACTTGCATCTTGTTGGCCATCAGCTTCAGGGCCAACTCCTGCAAGGTGTCGGAATACACCAGGTAAACAACGCGAACAGGCTCACTCTGACCGATTCGCCAGCTTCTCCGCGAAGCCTGACGGAGCGTAAAGGTGGAATATCCGGGCTGGAAAAACACAATCGTCGGGAACTCGATCAAATCCAGTCCCGTTTCCACCAGGCGGGGGTTGGTCAGCAGAACGTCCACATTGCGCTTCGCCAGAACGTTCTTGATCCACCCTTCCCGCTTTTCAGGGG
>NZ_FWXF01000042.1 GCF_900176285.1 Desulfacinum hydrothermale DSM 13146
TCCCGTGCGCACACGCGGCACGTCTTCGTGGCCTCAGACATCACCGACTCATCTCCTCCCGACACGTAGTCCTCCCATCCACGGCACGTCTCACACTGCCCGGGCCTGGGCAGCGTGCGCGGACCGCTTCCACCGGCCACCACCTCCCGGAGGCTGGGCCTGGCCCGCAACGCCTCGCACTGGGCCGGCGTCATCCGACCCACCGCGCACTGAAACGTGTTCCGCGCCAGCCACTCCTCCGCGTTCATCCGGCCATCTCCCAGCGATACTCCAGGGGCGTGTCCCCAGTGTCCCCGGACATCCACGCATCATCCCGCCGCCCGTACCAGCCGCGCTCCGCGCTGCGCACCCACCGCCCCAACGGCCAGTAGGCGCTGGACCCGCATTTGGGACAGGACTGCGCTCCGCTGAACACCTCGTCGCAATCGAGACAGACCATGCATCCGTTTATCTTCGCCATGCTCCACCTCCCCATCAATCGTCCGCCAACGCTGCCCTGGCCTCCTGCAGGGCCCCCATCGCCTTGTCCAGCGCCTCCATCGCTGCTTTCTTTTTGGCTCGAAAGCGCCTGATTCTCTCGGCATTGTCCCCGGGCGGAGTCTGCATGTGCCCGGTGTAGCCATGCGCCAACTCATAGACCCTCTGCCTGCCTTGCCATCTGGCCCGAACCACCTCGGTCCGTGCCAGATCTCTCAAATAGCTACTGGCATAGGAGCGCTCCACGCCGGCCAGCTCCGCAAGATCATCGGCCGTAATCCGCCGGCGCATCCGGATCACACTCCACATGCGATCCCTTCCGCACCGCCGACCGGCGCCGGCCCTGGCCCGGTATTTGCCTTTATCGACTCGCTCGATTTCGCCTCGGCGCCGCGCATCCCGCAGCACCGTCCAAATCATCTTCTTGTCCGCATACGACTGGATCCCTACTGCATCAGCCAATTCATCTGCAGTCCAGATCCTCTGCGGCCCCATCTTGGTCCAAACCGCACGGCACCTCCCCGCAAGACCTTCTCCTCGCTTTGGCATCAGGCCACCCTCACTTTCTCCGCACCGTAGGCGTGCATGCCCTCGATGGACTGCGCCATCTTTCGGTCCACGTCCTGGGTCTTCTGCGCCGCGGCCACGTGGGCTAGGGCCACCACGTCCCGCCGGACCAGGCGGAAGTCTCCACCGCTGCGCTGGTGGATCTCCGCGGCGGCCTCCGGACTAACCTCGAGTCCGGCGGCCTCCCTGGCGTAAACGACCACATCCGCTGCCGTTATGGGCCCAAACTCCACCTGCTGGTAGATGCGGCTCCACACCCGGCGGTTGCGCCGCACCGCGCCGGCCAGCTCCTCTTCGCCCACCAGCACCACGGCGCAAGCCGTCACGTCGCTCACATCCCGCACCACATCCAGCCATCTGGAGGACATCTTCTCGATTTCGTCCAGGATCACCGTCCTCGGGGAAGCGGACAGCATGTCCACCAGGGCGGCGTAACACGCCCCACGGCGTTTCGGTGGCTGAGGAATACCCACCTCACGGCACAGCGCCCTGAGAAAGTCCAACTCCGTCCACACCGTGACCACCCGCAGATAGACGGCACCCTCCTTCGCGGCCCACCACTGACTGGTGCGCGTTTTGCCCCGGCCCGCCCGGCCGCACACCAGGCCCAGCCGGCCTTCACCATGTGCCAGGGCCAGTCCGTCCATTGCAGCCTCGAAATTGCGCACATTGCGAGTCACGATAAACACCGGCTTGAGACGCACCCTTCTCATCCAACACCTCCCTTTATGATGACGATACGACGTCCACCGCAGCCTGTAGCCTCAGATCATCAAACCACTGCTCATGCCTCCTGTATTCCGGCGACAGCTCAAACATCCGCATCCACACCCGGTCCTCCTCGGATAGCGTCCGTCCGCTCACCTCCAGGCGCACCAGCCGCTCATACCTGGCCAGATCGTCGGACCGGAACACATCCCGCGCGTCCTCCCGCACCACCTCCGGACCCGGTTCCGATGCCTCGTCCTCTGCGCCGCAGGTCGTGGCCGGCTGCATGGCCTCCAGTTCCGCCACCTCGCGCCGAATGCGCTCGATCTCGGCATCCGTTGGGCCCTCCAATGCAGGTGTGCGCGGTCCTAGTGGCTTGCCACTGGCCGTCGTGCCGTTCCCGTCGATTCCGGGGATCGTGGACGCCAGCAGGCGACGGTATTCCGGCAGCACCTGCCGTTCGAGCATCTCCCGGCAGATCGTAGACGCCTCCCTCTCCTGGCGGCGTTTGAGCGCGATCTGCTCCTCCAGGAGAGCCCGGTCCTCATCGGTGCCAAGGATGCCCGCGGCAGGGTGCACGGCCCGGACGCGCTCCGCCGTGCAGATGAAGGCGCCGTCCTGCCCGTAGACATGGATGCGGTCCGGATCCAGCCAGTCGTAGCGGATCACCACGGGATGACGGCGGCCATACAGCTCCGGATGGTAATAGTTGCAGCCGCGCCACCGGATGCCGTTGCGGCCGATTGTGCGAATCTCTGCGGCTAGCATGAGATCGCGCAGTACCGCCTCGTCCACGCCGTCGCCGCGGCCAGCGCGGAAAACGTCGATGGGAGCGGCACCGTCCAGGTGCTTCGCCCGGCTCGGCCGCCGGGCGTACTCGTCGAACCACGCCGCCACCGCCCAGTGGGCCTCCTCCATAGTCAGGGCGCGGCCCGCTTGCTTGTCCCAAACGGCGCGGTGCAACCGCTCGCCCCGCTTCAGGCGCGGGGGCTTATTGTCGATGCTCGTCCCTGTGTAGGACGGCATCCAGCGCTCCAGTTCCGCAAACGTGCCGAAAAAACGCTCCAGCGGCTTGGATTGGCCGTGATACGGCCAGGCAAAGATCGTGCGCGTGCCCAGACGCTCGAAGAGGCCGCCCAGGCCCGCTTGGGACAGGTCACAGGTGAAGTATTTGGCGCCGAAGGCCTTGCCGTTGTCCAGGTAGGCCACGGCCGGCACCTTGCCCAGGGCGATGACCGCGCGGCGAAAGGCCGATGCAATCGCCTGGGTGTTTTCCGTGGGCATGATTTCCCAGCCACAGGGATAGTTGGATCGCATATCGTACCATACGATCAGCACCATCCGTTTTGGCTTGCCGGTCCACGGGTTGAGGATTTCAAAATTGAGGATGTGCCCGTCGGCGACCAGAACGTCGCCGACGTTGAGCACGGACATATCCCGCTCGATGTAGTAGGCGCATTCGTCGTTCCAGGCCTTGGCGCCCCGGCGGGTGAAGGTCCATATATGATAATGATGATCCTTATACTCTTTGAGCACGCGTCGGTAGGTGGAATCGCTGCGGCCGTCCTCGATGCCGGACGCCCGCATTACGGCGCGGGCCCTCCGGATGGCTTCGCTGATCCTGGGGGCGCCCGGATGCAGCGCACACCGGATCAGTATGCGGCGCTGTTCGTCCGTCACCGAGACGGCACCCCGCCGGTGACGTCCCCGGAAATCCGCGAGGCGAAACGGATCGCCGGATTCATGCAGCGTCCTCTTCCATCGTTCAATACTCTTCCAGCTGACCTTCCCTAGGACCTCCAGGATCTCCGGCCAGGCGCCGCCCAGGTAGGCGCGCACGAACTCTTCGCGCGCCGCCACCTTGCGACCATGCGGATGCTTGGCCAGGTGGCGCACATAAAGACGGACCAGGTCGGCCCTGGCCAGGGCCTTCCGCCTTTGCTCATCCGACAACGCCGTAGGCGTCGCCTGGGCGACCACGGTGCCGCCGTCCTCCGGACAGGCGCACTCCAACGCCTTCCGTGCCTTCAGAGCCGCCAGCGCATCCTGCACATCCTGAGGCAGCGATTTAACGGGGAACAGCTTCCGTTGGCCACCTCGGCCAAGACCAGCTTCACATTTGCATGGCCAGACCTCAGAATGAGCCCGCTTGTGTACGGCCTGAAGAGAGACGCCCAGCGCCTCTGCTATCTCCCTAGCCGAGACATTCATGCATTACTCTCCTCGGAGAATATTGGGCATCCTCGCCGTTCGAGATAATCAATGACGGCGGCGCTCAGACCTTTTCGACGTCTACCCCTCTCGCCGGATATGACACGGCTGACGATGGCAGGGCTTGCCCCTGTCTCTTTGGCGATTTTGGCCTGTGTCATCCCTGCGTCGAGCAACCATTTCTTGATTTCAATTCTTCTGCGATTTTTCACAGTCCAACCTCCTGTGCGAGCCTCTTGGCTCGCCTTTTCGCCTTTCTCAACTCCAGCTCGGACCTGGCCCACTGGAGTATCTTCCCGTCCTCATCACTGATGACTTCGACGGACTGAAAGCTCCGTGCATACGCTTCCAGAGGCAGATTCGACTGAACGACACGGCAAAAGAGAGGAAGCAAACGAAGCGGGATAACGTGAGACGCCGCCGGAGCAACCCACTTATCCAGCAGAGCGGTGGTCACCTTCTGCCCACGTCCGTTTGTTGTCCAGCCTAGCTGCCTCATCAGGCGATTCATCTCGTCCACGATCTGGTCCCTGGACAACGAACAGGTCCGGATGGCCTCGCTCATGGCAGCCTTGATGGCTGGAACTGGATCCGTGATCACCTGCTCCCATACGTTCATCTGACGGGGGATTCCAGAATTGTCCCTGGATCTGACATTGA
>NZ_FWXF01000046.1 GCF_900176285.1 Desulfacinum hydrothermale DSM 13146
CCCGCCCCTACGGCGGCCTGGCCAGCTCGAGCACACGGGCCCACAGGGAGTAATCTGGGCGTTCTCAGACAAGCTCCCAGGCGTCGGCTGTCCCACAAAGCGATCGCAATAGACGAGAGAGCCACGAAGGCTGTGCTTTCCCGAAAGGGAGAGGAGTGCTTTCGTGGCTTTTCTTATGGGAAAGGAGGTGCCAAATATGGCAAGCGGCCTGGCGGGGGAATTTGTGGAGCGGGGACGAAAAACACAGCGCTTCTTTGCTTCCGTGGCCTTCGTCACCCTTTTGCTGGGTATGATCGCCCTGGGCTTCGGCTCCTATGGACTTTCTTTGGCCAAGCTCTTTTCGGGCCTCTTAGGGCAAAGTGACGGTGTGGGCTCGGTGATTCTCTGGAACATCCGACTTCCACGCATCGCAGCGGCTCTGAGCGTGGGCGGAGGACTGGGGCTTTCGGGTTTGCTCATCCAAGCACTCCTGCGAAATCCCCTGGGGTCGCCATCCACGCTGGGTATCAGCCAGGGGGCGGCCTTCGGGGCCTCACTTGCCATCATCGCCTGGGAAGGGAGGTTTTTCCCCGTCACGGCATCTGCCTTTGCCGGCGCCCTGGGGGCCACGATACTCATTGTATTTTTTGGCAGACTCCGGGATCTCTCCCCTGAAGCGATCATCCTGGCCGGTGTCGCCCTTGCATCGCTCTTCGGAGCGGCCACGGTGCTGCTCCACTACCTGGCCGATGAGACGCAGCTGGCCATGGCCGTGGTGTGGAGTTTCGGTGATGTGGCCCGGTCCGGCTGGCAGGAGATCGCCATGGTGACGGTGTCGACCGGGATCTTGGGGCTGGCCTCGGTCTCTTGGCGGTGGCACCTGAACGCCTTGGACTCTGGTGCGGAATCGGCCAAAAGCCTGGGGGTCTCGGTGGAACGGTTGCGATGGCAGGGGCTGGTGTTGGCTGCCCTGGTATCGGCCCTGGCCACTGCTTTTCACGGCGTCATCGCTTTCGTGGGGCTCATCGCCCCTCACGCGGCGCGGCGCCTGGTGGGAGCCGACCATCGCTTCCTGGTCCCCATGTCGGGACTTCTGGGTGCCTTGCTGCTGCTTTCGGCGGATACCTTTTCTCGGCTGATCCTGGGAAGCGGCTCCTTTCCTGTGGGGGTAGTGACCTCCTTTCTCGGTGCCCCCCTCTTCCTTTACCTGCTGATGCGAGGGAGATCGTGATCGTTTCGGTCTTAGATATCCTGTTCAGCTACGACAGTCACCATGTCTTGCGCGGCGTTCGTTTTCAGGTGGAGGCTGGACAATTCGTGGCTTTGTGCGGAACCAACGGGGCGGGGAAATCCACGTTGCTCCGGTGCATCAACGGCCTTCTCCGGCCCCGTGTGGGAACGGTGCTCCTGGATGGGGAAGACGTGGGGCTTTTGAGTCGCAAGGAGGTGGCCCGGCGCTGTGCATCCGTTCCGCAACAGGGGCGCAGCACGGAACTGACGGTCTTCCACGTGGTGCTGCTCGGGCGGCTGCCACATTGTCGATGGGGGCCGTCAAGGGATGACCTGTCGCGGGTGGAGAGAATCCTGGAGGAAATGAACCTGGCCCCGTTGGCCCATCGCCCCTTGAGCGCCCTAAGCGGCGGCGAGGCTCAAAAGGTTCTCTTGGCCCGGGCCCTGGCACAGGATCCGAGGGTTCTGTTGTTGGACGAACCCACGAACCACCTGGATCTGAAAAATCAGCTGGCCATGATGGAACTCATTGAGAAGGTGGCTCGGAAGGAAGGTTTGGCGGCGGTAGCGGCCATTCACGATTTGAACTTGGCCCTGAGGCATTGTGACCGCCTTTTGTTTCTCAAGGCTGGGAAGATCCACGGAGCCGTGGAGCCAGCGGGTGTGACGCCGGATCTCATCCGGGAGGTGTACGGGGTGGATGCGGAGATCGAGAGGATCCACGGCCGTTGGGTGGTGATCCCGCAATAGGACGCGGGTAGATCAGAGGGAGGGGGCCATGAAGAAATGCTGCGCTCTGTGGATCATGATGATGTGGCTTGGAACCAGTCCCGTGGCGGCAGCGACGGATTTTGTTTCGGTGACCGATATGGTAGGGCGAGTGGTTCGCGTGCCGCTGAGACCCCAACGCATTGTCTGCCTGGGTCCCGGCGCGCTCCGCCTCATCGTCTACCTTCAGGCCCAGGACCTGGTGACGGGTGTGGAAGAGTTGGAAAAGCGAAATCCCCGCGGCCGTCCCTACTGGTTGGCCCAAGGACAGAAGCTCAAAGGGCTTCCGGCGGTGGGCCCCGGCGGGGCGGCTGCCATCAACAAAAGGCCGGACATGGAGCGGGTTCTGGCGGCGCGCCCGCAGGTGGTCTTCATCACCTACATGGACGCCGAGCTGGCGGACCGCGTGCAGGCCGCACTGAGAGTGCCAGTGGTGCTTCTGAGCTACGGGCGGTTTGCCTCCTTTGATGAGGCGGTGTTGGATTCGCTCAAGCTTGCCGGCACGATTCTGGGGCGTGAGAGACGGGCTCGGCAAGTGGTGGCTTATGTGAACGATCTCCGGGCCGATCTGGATCGACGGACCCGCGGTGTTCCGAAAGAACGGCGCCCGCGGGCTTATGTGGGCGGGGTCGGCTACCGGGGAAGCCGAGGTATTTTGAGCACGGAACTGAATTATTTGCCCTTTGAATGGACCCACACCGACAATGCCGCGCGACAGGTGCCGACCCGTCTGGGCACCCACGTCTTTCTGGATCGGGAAAAGCTTCTGGAACTGGACCCGGACGTTATCTTCCTGGACGGGGGCGGGCAGGATCTGGTGCTGGACGACTTGGCCAAGCACCCCGTGTTCTACAAAACCCTTCAAGCCTTCAGGAAGCGGAAGGTCTACCGGCTTTTTCCTTTCAACTTCTATACCACCAATGTGGAGACGGCCCTGGTGGATGCCTACGTGGTGGGCAAGCTTCTCTATCCGGATCGCTTCGCCCACGTGGACCTGGCCCTCAAGGCGGACGAAATCTTTTCCTTCTTTGTGGGAACTCCCGTGTATCAAGACATGGTGAAGGATTTCGGAACGCCGGGAGCCGAAGTCGGCTTTTGAGTGCAAAGAGTGGCGAAGCGGATGCCTCACGAAGAGACCATCGGACGGCACGAAGCCCATCCGACCGAATGCGATGACTCGTAAAGGAGGCAGAAGATGGGAGAAAGAAACCGATGGTTGGTTACGGCCTTGACCGTCATCTTGTGGGGAACAG